>CAVUIV010000019.1:0-324623 GCA_963741595.1 uncultured Alphaproteobacteria bacterium | reverse complement strand
ATCCATTGCGTTCATGATGAGGTTGAGTAGCACTTGCTGCAATTGGATCGGATCACCCAGCGTAACCGGCAGGGTGTGTGCCAAATTGACCCTGATGTTGATCCTGCGATTGATCAACTCGCTATTGAGCAGCGCAACCGTTGAATGGACCAGATCATTCACGTCGACCGAAACGGAACTCCTCTCGCCTTTTCTCAGCAGGTTGCGGAGTTGGTGAATGACCTCGTCGGCTCGATTGTCCTCGTGAACAATGTCCTGAAGTGTGTCGCGAACTTCGTCGAGGTCCGGCGACTCCTGCGTGAGCAGGTGCAGCGCCGCCTGAGCATTCGACAGGATCGCCGTGAGCGGCTGGTTGATTTCGTGCGCGATTGCACCTGAGAGTTCGCCGAGCACGGATACGCGCATCAAATGCGTAACTTCCTGGCGTTGCAGCGCGGCTTCGGTTTCCGCGGCTTTCTGCTCCGTGATGTCGACAAAAATTCCACTCAATTGATGCGGCGCGCCACGATTGTCAGGATGCGACCGAGCCCGAACACGGATCCAGCGTATTTGGTCATCTGGCAGGACAACGCGAACGTCCCTGACGGCGGACCGGTCGGCATTCAAAGTCTCCCGAAAGGAAGAGAAAGGCGATCCCTCGCGATCCTCCGGATGGACGGCCGCCAGGAGCGTGCGGCGCGTGAGGGGCACGTCGCTTCCCAGACCAAACAAGGCACGACTATGCTCTGTCGCCCACAGTTCGTTGGTCTGACGATCGAAGTGCCACAGTCCGATATTTGCCGAGGCCGCGGTATATGTCATGCGGTCCTCACTCTCCTTGAGAAGTATTTCCGCTCGCCGCCTTCTGTGCCCCTGTATCAGCAGCGCAACGGCAAATGCGGCCTGCAGCGCGAAGATAGCGAGCGCCGCAAGCACAAGGTTGCGATGCTGCTCCCAGATGCCTGGTTCCTTGAACAGCACGGTCGTGCCGGGGGGCAGGTCGCTTTCGCGTAAATCCCAACGCTGCATCGCCCTGAAATCGACCCGATAGGCTTGCGCAGGATTGGTTCGGGGCGGAAGCGTGGCCGGGTCTTTACCCGCCAAGATATCTAGCGCCATGTCCGCTGCGGCGATTCCATCGATCGAATGTTTCGACGAAGCCGCCGACAGTGCCGTTGCCGATGTAAGTATCGTAAGGTGCATAGACGGGCGCTGGGGAGATGGCAGACAGCCTGGTTGCCATCTGCGCGGGAATAAATGTCTTTCCTTCGCTATCGGCAAAGAAGGTCAAGAGGATAACAATTGCATTGCGAGGTACTTGCGACAGGGTGGCGGCGAGCTTCTCGTATGGCAGATCAAACAGATAGGTCGTGTCGAACTTCCTCTCGCGGCTTTCAACAATCCTGCGCGCGACCGGGTACCAGCGCTGCTCGGTGGCTCCACTGCCGGCAATGACGAAGAGACGGCCCGCAGTCGGTTGCAGCCGTTCCGCGAGTGCGAGCGTTTTGTCCATATTGAATTCGGTAATGACTTCAGTGATGTCAGGTGGCGGACGTAGGGCATCATAGGTCTGCGGCGAAATCGTCGTAAAAACGACAGGCACCTTGGGCACAATTGCATCGCGATGCTTGACTATGAAAGGCAACGCTGCGCTGCCCAGCGTCATCACCAAGTCTGGCGGCGAACGCCCATATTTGCCGCGCAGGAAGTCCGCCATCCGCTGCTCGTGCCCAGGGTCTGTGACACGAGCAAGATCAAGAAAATCGGCATCGATTTCGATTTTCTGTGAAGAGCGCTCCAGCAGCCTTTTTCGAGCAGCTTCCCCGACCGCAGTTGTGGCGGGAAACGTGTAATTGAATGCATGCAGCATCAGTATGCGCCGCGGCGCTTCTTCGGCTAGGGGCGGTGACGATATCCATGGAAACAGGACGATCAGCAGAAGCGGGGCACCGCACGCTCTGAACGCCCGCGCGCCGCTGTCGCTATGGCTGTGATCGTGTCGCGCCATTTCTGTGAACCTGGCTGCCGACCCCCGTGTCATTATAGGCCAGCCGGCCGCGACGATAAATATGGGCAATCGACTTCCAGCAGGCGCCGACCGATTTCAAAGCGGCGAATTGTCCAATTCAATTTTTGCGAAGCAAAGGGAGTGCTTCTTTAGGAATGTTTACCGAGTGAAGCGCCCAAAGATCCCTCGGGCTTACATCTATTCTGGCAGCTTCTGCGCGACGGCCTAGCCCAGCGCGTGCAGCTTGAGCAACGTCGACAGTGACCCTGCAGGCGTTCGGTATTGGACCTCGGTCCAATATCGCGTTGCCACCGTGCTCGGTACGACTTTCCCACGATCACGATGGATCTGCGACAACGGCGGCCGAATGCCTGGCCTCTCCTGAAGGAGTTCTCCACGAGCGCTCGATCGGAATTGTTCGATAGCCGCGGCGCTACCATCGATCGAGCAGTGTAGGAGGCAGCGCATGGCTCGAAGGCAGCCGATCTTTGCGATTGGCGAGACGTCCGACACTTTCGTGAAGCCGGTCATCCCCCCCCCCCCAACCCCACAACCGAACTCGCGAGCGGCCAGCTTCTGCAGGGCTGCACGAACACTTCTTCGCGCCGACGCACCCAAAAGATGTGCGCCGGGCTGGCAGCCATATCGGATTTCGGTGTGTCGTTCGCACATCGACGAACTCATGACACGGATGCAGCCTCATGAGATTTGATCTTCCGCGATTCATCATATGGCTGTGTGTTGTTCTGATCGTCGTAGGAATCGCGCTGCACGGCATCGGATGGGCCGAAATTCAACGGTCCCTCTTCGACAATCTGATTACCCGCCCCAGCGGATCGCTGTCGCTGCGCTTCATTCTGCAGCCGGTGATGTCGACCATCTTCGCCGTGCGCGACGGCATCCAGGATGCCCGGACGGGTCGCTCACCCTATTTCCGGACTGTCGTGTCCGATCCCGACAAGCGGCGCGCACGGCTGCGGGAAGGGCTGGCGTCGGTCGGCAAGGTCATGCTGATCGCGATTGTGTTGGATGGGATCTATCAGTTCATCGAATTCAAGACGTTCTATCCGATCGAAGCGCTGATCGTCGCCATCCTCCTGGCGTTCATCCCCTACCTGCTGCTGCGTGGCCCAATCGAGCGCGTCGCGCACTCGTGGCTCGCGCAAATCGGCCAGCTCGGTGTCGTGAGGAGCGCCAGATGCTTGCAGCTTCCGAACATTCGCCGCCCGTCGAGCGAATCGTCCCGATGAACCGGACAGCCGAAGATCCTCGCTTCGAACTCGCACCGCCGATCGGAGTGCAGCGGCGGCTTGGGCTGATCAAGGGCGACAACCTCAACATCAACCGCCGCGCCCTGATGGTCGCTCTGGTCGGCTGGGCGCCGCTCATTCTGCTCGCGATCGTGCAGAGCGCTTGGCTGGGCCTGGACGACGTCACCCCAGTGCTCTGGGAGGTCGGCCTACACGCTGCGCTCATCTCGTTGCCGCGCCGTTGCTGATACTTGCCGAAGCGACATGCGCCCCGCAACTCAACGCTATCGTGAAGCATTTCGCCGGCAGCGGCATCGTTGGTGAGCACGACCGCGGACGCCTCGACGAAGCGGTGGCCTCGACGCGCAAACTCTTGCGGTCGGCACCAGTCGAAATTGCCGTGATCGCGCTTGCCTATCTCGTCGTGCTGGCGACGATGCTATCGCGCCCACTCGATGATCTACCCCCCTGGGCCGTTTCCGGCGGAGTGACGCCAATCTATTCGCCCAGTGGCTGGTGGCACATGCTGGTCAGCCTGCCGCTGCTGCTGGTCCTGATTCTTGGCTGGATATGGCGGCTCGCGCTTTGGACGCGGCTGCTTCGGAAGATCTCACGGCTCGATCTGCGGTTCGTCGCATCCCATCCGGACAAGTGTGGCGGCCTGAGCTTCCTCGGACATTCCGTGCGCGCGTTTGCGGTCGTGGCGCTGGCGCTCGCGGCCATCGCTGCCGGCCGGTCGGCACATTCGGTACTTGCCGTCGGCGCGCTGCCGACGCCGTACCTCTACTTCAACATCGGCTTCGTGCTGTTTCTCGATAGCGCTGTTCGTAGCGCCGCTCCTGGTCTTCACCGCGCCGCTGATGCACGCGTGGCGTCGCGGCACGCTCGCATACGACGCGCTGGCGGACCAGGTTGGGCTACGCCTTCGAACGCAAATGGCTGGGCGCTCAGAAAGCCGATCAGAGCGCGCTCGAGAAGCCGGATTTTTCCGCACCACCACCGATCTCTACGCAGTCGTGGCGAATGTCCACGCCATCCGATTTGTCCCCGTCGACCTCAAGGACCTGATCCCGCTCGCGGCCGCGATGCTGCTGCCGTTCGTACCGGTGGTGCTGCTGGCGTTCCCGCTGAACGTGATCTGGGCGCAAATCAAAAGCCTGTTGTTTTGACAACGCGAGACATTCATGACCGACCAGCCCGTCCCCACGGACAAATACACGCTGACATCTCGACGAATTGTCGTCGCGCCGCACCGGCATGTCGTTCCAGCGCACGCGCATGAGCGCGGATCGCACGCTGATGTCGGTCATCCGAACGTCACTGTCGCTGATCAGCTTCGGATTCACGATCTTTCAGTTCTTCGAGAAGCTGAAAGAGGCCGGCACGCTCGCTCATGCCGGCTGCGCCGCGCAATTTCGGCATCACGCTGGTTGCCTGGGCATCCTGATGCTGGTCGGCGGCATCGTCTATCACGTGCAATTCATGCTGCACCTGCGTCATCAGCGCGAAGCGATGATTGCCGACGGCCTCGTCCACGGCGAAAGCCAATTCCCGCCGTCGCTGACGCTGATCACCGCCGTCATCCTGCTGCTGATCGGCGTCGCCGCGATCGTGAGCATGGTTTTCCATGATCGGGCCGTTCGGCTGAAGGACGCAGGACGAGACAGACGTGCAAGTCACGAAGAAAATTGCCGCGCAAAGTCTACAACAGGAAGAGGAATGACGATATGGCGAAGACAAGAAACCGAACATCCTGGTCATGTGGGGAGACGACATCGGTCAGTCGAACCTCAGCTGCTACACCAAGGGCCTGATGGGCTACCGGACGCCCAACATCGACCGCATCGCCAACGAAGGCATGATCTTCACCGACTCCTACGCGGAGCAGAGCTGCACCGCCGGCCGCGCGTCGTTCATCACCGGGCAGTGCGGCCTGCGCACCGGCCTACCAAGGTGGGTCTTCCCGGCGCCGAGCTGGGCCTCAAGGCCGAGGACATCACCATCGCCGAGGCGCTCAAGCCGCTTGGCTATCGCACCGGCCAGTTCGGCAAGAACCACCTCGGCGACCGCGACGAGCACCTGCCGACGATGCACGGCTTCGACGAGTTCTTCGGCAACCTCTATCACCTGAACGCCGAGGAGGAGCCCGAGGAAGTCGACTATCCGAACGAGAAGGACTTCCCCAACTTCAAGAAGAAGTATCGGCCCCCGCGGCGTGCTGCACTGCTGGGCGGACGGCAAGGGCGGCCAGAAGATCGAGAACACCGGCCCGCTGACCAAGAAGCGGATGGAGACCTGCGACGATGAATTCCTGGCGGCGGCCAAGAAGTTCATCCAGGCCGCCCACGACGCCGGCGAGCCGTTCTTCGTGTGGTTCAACACGTCGCACATGCACGCCTGGACGCATGTGAAGCCGGAGAGCCGCGGCCAGTCCGGCCGCTGGCAGTCCGAGTACCACGACGTGATGATCGACCACGACAAGTGCATCGGCGAGATGCTCGACTTCCTCGACAAGCTCGGCATCGCCGACAACACGTTCGTGCAGTACAGCACCGACAACGGGCCGCACATGAACACCTGGCCGGATGCGGGCATCGACCCCGTTCCGGAACGAGAAGAACACGAGCTGGGAGGGCGCCTATCGCGTGCCCTGCATGGTGCGCTTCCCCGGCAAGATCAAGGCCGGCTCGGTGTCGAACGAGATCATCAGCCACCAGGACTGGTTCCCGACCATCCTGGCGGTGGCCGGCGAGCCCGACATCGCCGAGAAGCTGAAGAAGGGCCACAAGATCGGCAACAAGACCTTCAAGGTGCATCTCGACGGCTACAACCTGCTCCCGTACCTGACGGGCAAGGAAGCCAAGAGCCCGCGCAAGGGCTTCATCTACTTCACCGACGACGGCGACGTCGCGGCGCTCCGCTACGACAACTGGAAGATGCTGTTCATGGAGCAGCGCGTCGAGGGCACGCTCAAGATCTGGCAGGAACCCTTCGTGGTGCTGCGCACGCCGTACATCTTCAATCTGCGGATGGATCCGTACGAGCACGCGCAGATCACGTCGAACACCTACTACGACTGGATGTTCCGGCACATCTACCTGCTCGTGCCGGCGCAGGCCATCGTCGCGGAGTTCCTGGCGACCTTCAAGGAGTTCCCGCCGCGACAGAAGTCGGCGAGCTTCAGCCTCGACCAGGTGATCGAGAAGATGACGGAAGCGTCGAAGGGCGCCTGACGGAACTGCAGGTGCGACAAGCACTCGAGCGGCTAGAACAATCAACCGGGCGGCAACGGCGTCGCCGCCCGGTCGAGTCGAGCACGATTCGCAGGAGGGCTCAATGAAGGAATGGCTCGTCTTCGCCAGCGAGCAATGCCATCATGATCATTGATGCCCTGGCGCTGATCATCATCTTCGCGGGCACGATCGATGCGTTTTTCAGATCGCTTCCTCTGGTGGTTGGATCGCATTCCGGACATGAGCGGCGCGATATCTGGCTTCGCTACGCCCACTGGCTGGTGGCCGGACTTACGTTCCAACTGGCGGCGGATATCATCGAGACTTCCATCACGACGAGCTGGGACGCCCTTGCGGCGGCTCGCGGTGATTGCCGTTATCAGGACGTTCCTCAATTTCTTTCTGGATCGCGACCTTGGCGAAGTGCGCGAGCGACAGCACGAAGCTTCGAAGGGTTGATGCCGCATGGGTGCGCACCCATGGCAGACGCGCTGTGGCACGTGGGATAGCGGGACACAGGGCAGGACGGCCGAATATAGTTTGAGGAAACCGGTGCTCTATCCAGCTGAGCTACGGGACCGCTGGCCTTTCAATGGATGATGCGCCGCGCCTTGGCAACGGCTTTTGCCGCGTCCTTCCTGACCGGCCGCCTGCGGGCTATCGTGTCGCCGTGCCGCTCATTGTCACGGAGAAATCCCATGCTACGCGTCGCCGCCGTCGTGTTTTTGCTGTCGTCCGCCAACGCCGCCAGCGCCCAGACCTTCGAAAAGAAGAACTTCAACTACAGCAAGTTCGCCAAGGGCGCCTTTTCCGAAGTGGTGACCGTCACCGGGCCGGCGAAGATGATCTACCTCGCCGGCATCGGGTCGGAGGACCCGGATGACGGCTCCATCCGCCACAAGGACGACTTCCTCGCGCAATGCCAGTTCGCGTGGCAAAAGGTCGGAGCGCTGCTCAAGGAGCACGGCGCGACCGTCTCCGACATCGTCAAGGCGACCACCTACGTCACCGACATCCGCTATCGCGACGAGATGCGCAAATGCCGGACCGAGGTGTTCACCGGCAAGCCGCTGCCGCCGCATACGCTGCTCAACGTGGTGCAGCTCGCGCGTCCCGGCATGATGTTCGAGGTCGATGTGGTGGCGGCGGTGGCGGCGCAAATAGCCGCCTCGGCTCTCTCCTCCGCCATTCCCGCGCAAGCGGAATCAACTCTGCTTTCTAATCTGGGTCCCCGCTTTCGCGGACGAGCGGAGAGCGCCTCACCGCCCCACAGCCGTTGGCTGGCGATGCGCGCGCCCTCGACCAGGGCGCGCAATTTCGCCCAGGCGACGTCCGGATGCACCTCGTCGCCGGCGCCGGAGGTGCCGAAGCCGCAATCGGTGCCGGCGATCACGCGCTCGCGGCCGACCACGCCGGCGTAGCGCTCGATGCGCTGCGCCACCAGTTCCGGGTGCTCGACCAGGTGGACGCAATGCGACACCACGCCGGGCACCAGGATCTTGTCGTCGGGCAGCTTCAGGTCCTGCCAGACCTGCCATTCGTGCTCGTGGCGCGGATTGGCGCCCTCGATCAGATAGGCGCAGGCGTTGATCTTCAGCATCAGGTCGGCGAAGTGCTTGAGCTCGAAGTCGTGCACCCGCGGCGCGATGTTGACGCTGTAGCAGGTGTGGAAGCGCACGCGATCGGCCGGGATGCCGCGCAGCGCATGGTTCACCGCCTCGACCCGCAGCGCGATGAACTTGCGGCAGTCCTCGATGGTGGCGTCGCGGGCGCGATTGTAGTGCGTCGCCATGCGCGGATCGTCGATCTGCAGGAGGAAGCCGCCGTCGACGATCGCCTTGTATTCCTCGTGCATGGCGTCGGCGAGCGCCGCGAGGTATTCCTCGTCGGTGGCGTAGTAGCGGTTCTCGTAATAGAGCTCGAGATTGGACGGCGAGATCGCGGTGACGAACGCCTCCTCCGTCGTCGCGCCGTTGAGCGCCTGCTTCAGGTTGTCGATGTCGGCACGCACCTCGTCGTGCCCGATATATTTGATCGGGCCGGAGCAGATCTGCGCCTTCGGCCGCACCGTGCGCTTCGCCACGATGGCGCCCGAGCGCGCCGCAAGCATCACCTTCATGTCCTCGTAGGCGTCGCTGAATTCGGCGGAGTTGCGCGTCACGCCGCGAAAGCTCACCGGCGCGTCGATTTCCTCGAGCCCGGAGAGCCGTGCCCGCGCATAGGCCATCCAGTTGACCTTGCTGTGCTCGCCGTCGTCGACCACATCGATGCCGGCGTCGGCCTGCCGCCGCACGATGTCGGCGATCGCGCGCGCGATGCGCGCGTCGAACGCGCCGCGGTCGTAGGCCTCGCCCATTTCCTTGCTGTTGAGAAGCGCCACCAGATCGGGCGGGCGCGGCAGGCTGCCGGTGTGGGTGGTGAGGATGCGGCTGTCGCTGCGCTTCATTATTCCACTTTCAGATTGAGTTTCTTGATCAGCGCCGACCAGCGCGTCATGTCGCGGTTGACGATCGCGCCGTATTCGTCCGGCGTGCTCGAGATTGCTTCGCCGCCGTCGGCGCCGATCCGCTTGCGCACCTCTTCGTTGGCAATGGCGGCCCGCATCGCCTGATTGATCTTGTCGACGATCGCCTTCGGCGTGCCGGCCGGCGCCAACAGGCCGTAGTTGAGCATGACCTCGAAACCCGGCAGTCCGGACTCCGACACGGTCGGCACGTCCGGCAGCAGCGGCGAGCGCTTCGGACTGGTCACCGCCAGCGCGCGGACGTTGCCGGATTTGATGTTGCCGAACGACGGCGTGATGGCGGCGAACGACGCCTGCACGTGGCCGCCGACCAGATCGGTGACGAGTTGGCCGGACCCCTTGTAGGGGATCAGGTTCATGTCGATGCCGGCCTCCTGGCGGAACATCTCCGCGCACATGTGTGAGCCGGTGCCGAGCGCCGAGGACGCAAAATTGAACTTGCCGGGGCTGGCCTTGGCGAGCGCAATCAATCCGGACACGTCCTTCGCCTGCACCGACGGATGCACCAGCAGCACCAGCGACAATTGGGCGACCAGTCCGAGCGGCGTGAAATCCTTCCGCGGGTCGAAGCCCGCATTCACATAGAGCGTCGGATTGATGCCGATGCTGCCGGTGTGGCCGAGCATCAGCGTGTAGCCGTCCGGCGCGGCCTTGATCACCGAGCGGGTGCCGACAATGCCGGCGCCGGCGCCGCGGTTCTCGACCACGACGGTCTTGCCGAGCCCGGCGCTGAGGCGGTCGGCCATGATGCGCCCCATGGCGTCATTACCGCCGCCGGGCGGAAACGGCACCACCAGCGTGATGGTCTTGGACGGATAGTCCTGCGATCCGTCCTGCGCGGACGCCGCAACCACCGCACCGAACAAGACCAGACCGGCGACCGCGACCGTGGCCAACGCCTGCTGGGGTTTCATGGCTCAACTCCTGTTCTCGCAACAACCGGCGGGAGGCCGGCAATGACGCTCATTCTGTGGCCGGCGTCAACGGACGCAACGGGCGGCAGCGCCGCACCCGACAGCCGGTTCTTGCCCACGCATCGGAAAAAGCGCACCCTCGTAGCGCTGCAACGGCGCCTTGAGAATGCCGGCACCATCAATGGGAGAGAACGCCAATGATGCGATTTGTCGCTGCTCTTGCTGCATGCCTCGCGCTCGCCGGTGGGCTCTTGCCCAATTCCGCTTCCGCCTATCCGACGCGGCCGGTCACGCTGGTGCTGGGCTTCGCGCCCGGCGGCCCGAGCGACGTGATGGCGCGCATCTTCGCCAAGAAACTCGAACAGGTGCTCGGCCAGCCGGTGATCATCGAGAACCGCGCCGGCGCCGGTGGCAACATCGCCGGCGAGACGGTCGCGCGCGCGGCGCCGGACGGCTACACGCTGCTGCTCGCCAATAGCGGCATCCTCGCCGCCAATGCCAGCCTCTATAAGCGCACCGGATACGACGCCGAGCGGGACTTCACGCCGATCACCTTCGTGGGCGCGCAAGCCAATGTGCTGGTGATCAATACGGCGCTGCCGGCGAAGACGCTGACCGAATTGATCGCCCATGCGCGCGCCAATCCCGGCAAACTCAGCTTCGCATCCGGCGGCCACGGCTCCTCGCCTCACCTCGCCGGCGAGCTGCTCAAGGCCGAAGCCAAGATCAACATCGTGCACGTGCCCTACAAAGGCACCGGCCCGGCCCTGCAGGATGTCATCGCCGGCCACGTGCAAATGATGTTTTCGTCGGTCTCCGCCGCCAAGGCGCAGATGGAGGGCGGCAAGCTGCGCGGGCTCGCGGTGACCACGCTCAAGCGCACCGCGCTGTTGCCCGACATCGGCTCGGTCGCCGAACTCGCGATCCCGAATTTCGAGGCGACCGCCTGGCACGCGCTGGTCGGGCCGGCCGGGCTGCCCAAGGACGTGCTCGCGACCATTCACAAGGGCATGCTGGCGACGCTGACCGATCCCGCGACCAACCAGCAGCTCACCGGGCTCGGCCTCGACGTGATGCCGACGACGCCGGAACAACTCGCCGCCTATATCAAGGCCGAGATCCCGAAATGGTCCGCGCTCATCAAGGCGTCGGGTGCTACACTGCAATGACGTGCGACGAATGAGTGAGGAACGCGCCATGACCATCGCCACCAAAG
The DNA here is from genome assembly GCA_963741595.1 of uncultured Alphaproteobacteria bacterium. Taxonomy (GTDB): domain Bacteria; phylum Pseudomonadota; class Alphaproteobacteria; order Rhizobiales; family Xanthobacteraceae; genus VAZQ01. The sequence goes on along the minus strand of CAVUIV010000019.1, from coordinate 313,499 downwards.
CCGCCATCAACCTTGCCGACCTGTCCGACGCCGAGCGACAAGCGCGGGTCGACCTCGCCGCAGTCTACCGGCTGTGCGCGCACTACGGCTGGGACGATGTCATCTACAATCACTGCGCCATGCGGGTGCCGGGCGAGGACACCAAATTCCTGATGAAGCGCCACGAATTGCTGTGGACCGAGGTGACGGCGTCGAACCTGGTCAAGGTCGACATGCGCGACGACCTCGACGAGTCGGCCGGCGTCAACCGCCCCGGCTTCACGCTGCATGGCGGCGTGCTGACCGGACGGACGGACGTCAACTGCTCGGTGCACGTCCATACCGAGACCGGCATGGCGCTCTGCGGCCTCAAGAGCGGCCTGCGGATGGTGTCGCAGCAGGCGATGCGCTTCCACAACCGCATCGGCTATCACCCCTACGAAGGCATCACCGAGGACTTCGGCGAGCGCGCGCGCATCCTGCAGGCGCTCAGCAACAACCGCGCGCTGATCCTGCACAATCACGGCCTGCTCACCGTCGGCAAGAATGCGCGCGAGGCGTTCGTGCTGATGAAATATCTGATGAGCGCCGCCGAGATCCAGCTGCGGATGGAAGCCACCGGCGCGGAGCTGATCGAGATCCCGCGCGACATCTGCGAAAAGGTGGCGGCGCAATACCAGTCGCACGACGCCGGCCGCGGCGCCGCCGATTGGCCGGCCTATCTGCGCATGCTCGACAGCATCGATCCGAGCTACCGGAACTAGGCCAAGCCCGCTCTCTCGTGTCCCGGGCGCAGTGCAGCACCATGGCGCATCGAAGACGCGCGCGAGCGCGCTCATGGTGCTGCACTGCAGACCCGGGACCCCGGTTCTCTTCTCTCAGTAGCGAGGAAGCTGGGTCCCGGATCAGCGGCGCACCGTTGCACGCTGCGCCGCGTCCGGGACACGAGATCGGGACTGGCGCACACCTTTGCCACCCCATGCCGCAGGGCTATAGTCGATCATCCTGAGCGACGCGGCAGCGCCTGCCGGACCGACAAAGTACAAAGAAAACAAGGAGAGAAACGCAAATGGAACTCATTGCCGATCGGGGCCGGCGCGTCACCGTCGAGGAGCTCAACACCACCAGGCTTCTGGCGCACGCCAAGAAGCAGGCGCAGCAGCGCAAGTTCAACGACATGCTGATCGTCGACGTCGACGCCCATCACTACGAAAACGAGTGCATGGACGACATCCTGCCGTTCATCGAGAACGACGTCATCCGCCAGCTTGCGCTGGCCAGCCGCGCCAAGGGGCGTGGCAGCCTGGTGCCCAACATGGCGGTCGGGTTCCAGGACATGGGCGGGCGCATCACGCGCTATCCGCTGCGCTCATCCGAGAAGACCGAGAAGGGCAAGATGCGCGATGTGCAGCTTGGCCACCGCTGGATGGACGCCATGAGCGTCGACTACTCCTGCCTGTTCCCGACCCTGATGCTCGCGATCGGTTTGCATCCCGAGCCCGAGATGGAGGTCGAGCTGTGCTGGGCCTACAATCGCTGGCTCACCGAGAAGGCGCTGCCGGAGGCCGACGGCCGCTTCTACTCGATGCTGAGCCTGCCGCTGTCCGAGCCGGACGCGGCGATCCGGCAGATCGAAACCTTCGCCGGACGCAAGCACGTCACCGGATTCCTGATCACCTCGGTGCGTCCGCAGCCGGTGCATCACAACCGCTACATGAAGGTCTATCGCGCGCTTGAAGAGCGCGGGCTGCCGCTGTGCTTCCACTCCGCGATCAATCCGCAAGAGCCGGTGTTCAAGTCGCTCAACCGCTTCGCGTCGGTGCACGGGCTCGGCTTCCCGTTCTACAACATCGTGCACATGACCAATTGGGTCACCAACGGCATCGGCGAACGCTTCCCCAAGCTGCCGGTGATCTGGATCGAAGGCGGGCTCGCCTGGATTCCGTTCCTGATGCAGCGGCTCGACCACGAATTCATGCTGCGGCCGTCGGAATATCCGCTCTTGAAGAAGAAGCCGTCCGACTACATGCGCGACATGTACTACGCCTCGCAGCCGATGGAGACCGTCGACATGGGCGCGCTCGAATGCACCTTCCGCATGATCGACGCGGAGAACCACCTGCTCTACGCGTCCGACTATCCACACTGGGATTTCGACCTGCCGTCATCGATCTACGATTTGCCGTTCCTCACCGAGAAGGCCCGGCACAACATCTTGGGCGGCACCGCGGCGCGCCTGTTCAAGCTGCCGCCGCGCAACGACAAGCAAAAAGAAAATCTTCGACGGTTCGGGAATCTGGTGGCGTGACCGTCGATGGGATCGGTACAGGACGAATTCGTCGCACGCCTGATGCGGCTAGATTGCTGCGCGGTATCGGACGCTCTCGACAAGTTGGGACTTGACGGCTGCGTCACCGGCATATCGCCGCTCAGTTCGGCGCGCAAAATCGCCGGCCGCATCCACACCGTGCGGCTGGTCGCCAAGGACAAGGCGCCACCGATGTCCGGTCCGCCGCGCCACCTTGGAACGACGGCGATCGAAGCCTGCAAGCCGGGCGAGATCATCGTGGTGGAGCAGAAATCCGGCATCGACGCCGGCTCCTGGGGTGGCATCCTGTCGCTGGGCGCGAAGCTGCGTGGCGCCGCAGGCGTCGTCGTCGATGGCCCAGTGCGGGATGTCGACGAGGCGCGTCAGGTGGATTTCCCGGTGTTCGGGCGATCGGCCACCGCGCGCACAGCGCGTAACCGCATTGTCGAGGTCGGCACCGACATTCCAGTGACGATCGGCGATGTGACGGTCCTTCCCGGTGATTACGTCCTGGCAGACGGCAGCGCCGTGGTGTTCCTGGCGCAGGCCGATGCAGAGAAAATTCTTCAGGCAGCGGAGACGATCGCCGCACGCGAAGCGGCGATGGCCAAGGCATTGCAGAATGGCAAGCCGATCACGGAAGTCATGGGCGCCGACTACGAGCACATGCTGAAGTAGGAACCGCACAACACGGGTGAAGCGATGCGTGCGAGGATTGGTCAATGTCTGCCCTGGATTGTCGCCGGTATCTCTATCTTTAGTCACCCGGCGCATGCGCAGCCGAATTTCTACGAAGGCAAGACGGTCTCGCTGATCGTCGGCAATGCGGCCGGCGGCGGCTATGATGCAGCCGCCCGCGCACTGGCGCGCCACATGCGGAAATACATTCCGGGCGTCGCCAATATCATCGTCAAGAACATGCAGGGCGCCGGCGGACTGACCGCGGCCAACTACATGTATTCGGTGGCCGAACCGGACGGGCTGACGTTTGCGGTGTTGTCGCGCTCAACGCCGCTGCAGCCGACGCTCGGCATCGCCGCCGCCAAGTACAAGGCCGAGAACTACACCTGGCTCGGCACCTCATCGAGCTACGCCGACAGCGCGTATTTCCTGGTCACGATGGGGGACGCGCCGTTCAAGACCGTCGCCGACCTGAAGGACCCCGCCATTCGGCCGGCGCTGATCGGCGGACTCGGCGCCGGCGGCACCGACACCGACGTGGTGCTGGTCGCCAAGGAGGTGCTCAACCTCAATCTCAAACTGATCCGCGGCTACAAGGGCTCGACCGACTTGTCGCTTGCGATGGAGCGCGGCGAGATCGACGGCCGCGCGATCGGCTGGGCACCGCTCCAGGTCGGCGCTTATCGCAACTACATCCGCGACGGCCGGCTGCGCTTCCTGCTGCAATTCGGGCGCGAGACGCGCTGGGGCAAGATGCCGGACGTGCCGACGGCGCGCGAACTGGCAACGAACCCGCATGACCGGGCGCTGCTGGAGCTGGTCGAGCTGCCGTTCCGGGTGACCTACCCCTATGTCGCGCCGCCGAACGTCCCCAAGGATCGCGCGCAGGTGCTGCAAACCGCGTTCATGAAAACCTTCGAGGACGCAGAGTTTCTGCAGGAAGCCAAGAAGCTCGACCTCGACGTCAGCCCGCTCGACGGCACCACCGTTCGGGGCATGATCGCCCGTCTGGCGCAGAGCCCGCCCGACCTGGTCGCCCGTTACAAGGCGATCCTGGAAGCCAAATAGGATCCCGCGGCCCAATCGGGCGTGCCGAGGCGCCGCCGTCCGGCCCACCCCCTTGACGAGCCGCTCACTGATGAATTATAGAAATCGTCAGTAATCACTTATTGGCCCATTCATGAACGCTCAGCCCAAGACCAAGCCGGACGATACCCGCGAGCGGATCATGGAAACCGCCGAGACGCTGTTCCGCCGTCTCGGCTACGCCAAGACCGCGGTGGCCGACATCGCGTCCGAACTGGGCATGTCGCCGGCCAATGTCTATCGGTTCTTCCCGTCTAAAACGGCGATCGTTCAGGCGATCTGCCAGCGCTGCCTGGGCGAGGTCAACGAGCGGGCCTGGGTGATCGCCCGTTCGCGGGCGCCTGCCGCTGAGCGCCTGGAGCAGCTCGAGCTCGAAATCTTCGCCTATCACAAGGAAAATCTGCTGGAAGAGCAGCGAGTTAATGACATTGTTCTGGTGGCGATGGAAGAGAGCTGGGACGCCATCATGGCCCATAAGGAGGTCATCCGGACCGCCATCGAGTTGATTTTGCGCGATGGAGTCGAAGCCGGCGAGTTCGACCGGATCGATCCACGCGAGACATCCGGCTTTGATCATGAAGGCGTTTATCGGCTTCTGTCACCCGATGTTGATCGCCCAGGGCCTCCAGGAAGGCCAAGACCTCGAAACCGAGGCACGCTCGCTCATCCGCTTCTTGCTGCGCGCCATCACCCGAAAGTAGCTCAGCCATGCCCCAGTCCCCATCCGCCTCATCACGCCCAAATTGTGACGATTTCTTATTTTCGTCAGTCATCAGCCATCAGCGCTCCGTATATGAGACCGACCAAGTCCCGCCCCGGACCCGGTCGCGCTTACCGGCGGCGGGACGTCCGCTCCTGGCCGCACTCGCCGCCGCGCTGCTTCTCGCCGGCTGCCAGGCGGAAACGGCGCCAGCGCCCAAGGTGGAACGGCCGGTCCAGGTCGAGCGCGTCAAGTTCGAGACCGCCGCCGCCAGCCGCGAGTTCGTCGGCACCGTGCGCGCCCGCTACGAAACCGATCTCGGCTTCCGGGTCGGCGGCAAGATCGTCGCGCGCCTGGTCAATGTCGGAGACCGCGTGCGCCCCGGCGACGTGATTGCGCGCCTCGATCCGCAAGACCTGACCTTGCAGGTCGAAAGCGCCGAGGCCGAACTCACCGCCGCGACCTCCAATCTGGCGCAAGCGGCCGCCGACCTGCAGCGCTACGCCACGCTCAAGGCACGCGGCTACGCCGCTGTCGCCGACTTCGACCGCAAGCAGGCCGCCAATGACGAGGCCGAGGGCCGGCTGACGCGGGCGCGCCGCGCGCTCGACCTGGCGCGCAATCAATTGGCCTATTCCGAATTGAAGGCCGACGCCGACGCGGTCGTGACCGCAACGCCGGCGGAAGCCGGGCAGGTCGTCGCGATCGGCCAGCCGGTGGCGCGGCTCGCGCATCGCGGCGAAAAGGAAGCGATCGTCGCCTTGCCGGAGACCTGGCTCGCCGAAGCGCAACGGGCGCAAGCCACGGTGCGGCTGTGGTCCGACCGCGACCGCAGCTTCCAAGCGAAGCTGCGCGAGCTGTCGCCGCAAGCCGATCCCGCGACCCGCACCTTCGCGGCGCGTTTCACGATCCTCGACGCCGACGACTCCGTCGCCTTCGGCATGACCGCGACCGTCAATCTCGCGCGCGTGCACGAGACGCCGGTCGCCCGCGTGCCGCTCGCGGCGGTGCTCAATCGCGGCACCGGGACGACGGTCTATGTGGTCGACGCGACCGGCGCGTTGGGGACACGCGCGGTCAACGTCGTGTCCTTCACCAGCGACGCGGCCTTGGTCACGGCGGGCCTCAACGAGGGCGAGCGCATCGTCACGCTCGGCGTGCAGAAGCTCGAACCCGGTCTCAAGGTCCGCGCCGTCGAGGCGGCCCAGTAAACCAACCGCGGGAGCGACGTCATGAAGCGCTTCAATCTATCGGAATGGGCGATCACCCATCAGGCTTTGGTGCTGTTCCTGATCCTGCTGATCGGCGCAGCCGGCCTCTATGCCTATTCCAGGCTCGGCCGCGCCGAGGACCCCTCGTTCACGATCAAGGTCATGAACGTCCAGGTCGCCTGGCCGGGCGCGACCGCCAGCGAGTTGCAGACGCAAGTGGTCGACAAGATCGAGAAGAAGCTGCAGGAGCTGCCGTTTCTCGATCGCGTCAGCAGCTATTCGCAGCCTGGCGTCGCGTTCATCCAGGTCACGCTGTCCGACACCACGCCGCCGCGGCGCGTGCGCGAATTGTGGTACCAGGTGCGCAAGAAGATCGGCGACATCCGCGGCGAACTGCCGGCGGGCGTGATCGGCCCCAATTTCAACGACGAGTTCGGCGACGTCTATTCCGCGCTGTACATGATCGCGGCCGACGGCATGAGCCTGGCCGAGCTCAAGCGGTTGTCCGAGGACCTCCGCCAGCAGCTATTGCGCGTCACCCATGTCAACAAGGTCGACCTCATCGGCGTGCGCCCGGAACGCATCTTCATCGAGTTCAGCCATGCCAAGCTCGCCACCCTCGGCGTCACCCCGCAACAGATCTTCGACAGCGTCGCGCGCCAGAACGCGGTGGTCGCCGGTGGATCGGTCGACACCTCCGCCGATCGCGTTCATGTGCGGGTGACCGGCGCCTTCAGCGGCGCCGACGCGATTGCCGCCGTGCCGGTGCAGGCGGACGGCCGCGTGTTCCGGCTTGGCGATATCGCGACGGTGCGACGCGACTACGAAGACCCGCCGCAGTTCATCCTGCGGGAGGGCGGCCGGCCGGCGATCGCGCTCGGCGTCTCGATGCAGGACGGCGCCAACATCCTCACGCTCGGCGCGAACCTCAAGCAGGCGATGCAGGCGATCACCGCCGAGCTGCCGGTCGGCGTCGAGATCACCCAGGTCGCCGATCAGCCGCAGATCGTCGACGGCTCGGTGTCCGAGTTCCTGCGGGTCTTTCTCGAAGCGCTCGGCATCGTGCTGCTGGTGAGCTTCCTGACGCTCGGCTGGCGCACCGGCATCGTGGTCGCGCTGTCGGTGCCGCTGGTGCTGGCGATCGTGTTCATCGTGATGTACGCGGCGGGCATGGACCTGCACCGCATCACGCTCGGTGCGCTGATCATCGCGCTCGGGCTGCTGGTCGATGACGCCATCATCGCCATCGAGATGATGGTGGTGAAGATGGAACAGGGCCTCGATCGCGCCCGCGCCGCCACCTTCGCCTGGACCTCGACCGCGTTCCCGATGCTGACCGGCACGCTGGTGACGGCAGCGGGCTTCCTGCCGGTCGGCTTCGCCAATTCCAGCACCGGCGAATACGCCGGCGGCATTTTCTGGGTCGTCGCGCTGGCGCTGGTCGCGTCCTGGTTCGTGGCGGTCCTGTTCACGCCCTATCTCGGGGTGAAGCTGCTTCCGGACTTCGCCAAGCGCATCGCGCAGCACCGTCATCGCGACGCCGACGCGATCTACGACACCCGCGTGTACCGCGCGCTGCGACGCCTGATCGCGTTCTGCCTGCGCTGGCGCAAATCGGTGGTGGCCGCCACCGTCGCGATGTTCGCCGGCGCGCTCGCGATTTTCCCGCTGGTACAGCAGCAGTTCTTTCCGACCTCCAGCCGCACCGAGCTATTCTTCGAAATGCAGTTGCCGGAAGGCAGCGCGATCGGCGTCACCGACGCCGCCGCCCGCAAGGCCGAGCGGCTGCTGGCCGGCGACCCCGACATCGCGACCTACACGAGCTATATCGGCCAGGGCGCGCCGCGGTTCTGGCTCGGGCTGAATCCGGTACTGCCGAACACAAGCTTCGCGCAGATCGTCATCGTCACCAAGGACCTCGTGGCACGCGAGCGCGTGAAGTCGCGACTCGAACGCGCGTTCGCCGACGGCGCGCTGCCGGAAGCGCGCACGCGGGTCGACCGCTTCAATTTCGGCCCGCCGGTCGGCTATCCGGTGCAGTTCCGCGTCGTCGGGCCCGATCCGCTGAAGGTGCGCGCGATCGCCGACGAGGTGCGCAAGGTGATGGCGGACAATCGCAAGCTCATCGATCCGCATCTCGATTGGGGCGAACAGTCGCGTTCGATCCGGCTCGCCGTCGACCAGGACCGCGCCCGCGCGCTCGGGCTGACCCCGCAGGACGTCGCGCAGACGCTGCAAACCATGCTGACCGGCCTGACCGTGACGCAATATCGCGAGGGCATCGAAAGCATCGACGTGGTGGCGCGCGCCGTAGCCGATGAGCGGCTCGATCTCGGCCGCCTGCCGGCGCTGACGATTTCCACCCGCAACGGCGTCGCGGTGCCGCTCTCGCAGATCGCGCAGCTCCACTACGAATACGAGGAGCCGATCCTGTGGCGCCGCAATCGCGATCTCGTGCTGACGGTTCGCGGCGACATCGTCGATGGTGTGCAGGCGCCCGACGTGAGCAACGAGCTGCTGCCGCGGCTGCAGCCGATCAAGAGATGCGCTGCCCTACGGCTATCGCATCGAGACCGGCGGCGCGATTGAGGAAAGCGAGAAGGCGAACGCCTCGCTGGCGGTGGTGTTTCCGGTCATGGCGGTGGTGATGCTGGCGATCCTGATGATCCAGCTGCAGAGCTTTTCACGGCTCGCACTGGTGTTCGCCACCGCGCCGCTCGGCATCGTCGGCGCGACCGGCGCGCTGCTGCTGTCGAACCGGCCATTCGGCTTCGTCGCCCTGCTCGGCATGATCGCGCTCGCCGGGATGATCATGCGCAACACGGTGATCCTGGTCGACCAGATCGACAACGACATCGCGGCCGGCCACGGCCGCTACCGCGCGATCATCGACGCGACCGTGCGGCGGGCCCGCCCGGTGGTGCTCACGGCGCTGGCCGCGATCCTGGGCATGATCCCGCTCACCGGAAGCCTGTTCTGGGGTCCCATGGCGATCACCATCATGGGCGGCCTGTTGGTGGCGACGATCCTGACGCTGCTGGTGGTGCCGGCGCTCTACGCGCTGTGGTTCGGCGTGCGCGAAGATGAACCCGTCGACCGCGGCGGACGAACCCTTCGACGTGTTCGCCCCCCTCACCCCAATTCGGATTGCGGCAGAATGACCCAATATCGTGCGCGCAGAACAATGATCCCCATCCGCGAGGCGTTCGACCACTGGCGCGAGCCGACGCTCGACGAGATCCTCTCCGACCCGATCGTCGAGGCGGTCATGCGGGCGGATTCCGTCGATCGCAACGCGCTTGACGCCATGCTGCACGACATCGCGCAGGAGCTGCAGGCGAGCCACCTGACGCGGCTTGCGGCAGGCCGACGCGGCGGACCAACGGCAGTTCCTGGCGTGATTTCTCCACGTTATGGAGCATGACCATTCGTACTATGCATCGCTGCATTTGATTTAAAATAAAGCACTGCATGCGTGCCGCATCCGCGCAGCAGCGGTTCGGCCGCATTCTGAATTGACCTCTCCATCTCAATCGTTCAGGCTGTGCGAGCCAAGTTTTGGTCTGCCTTGCTAGCCTCCCACTGCGGTGCTCCCAAGTCATTCCCCGAAACTCGGACCATGTGCTCTGCTCTCTCGGCGAGAGTTTCTGCAGGCGAGATTTCCAAGGAGACGACGATGCCTACCGGAACTGTGAAGTGGTTCAACCCGACCAAAGGCTACGGATTCATTCAACCTCAAGGCGGCGGCAAGGACGTGTTCGTCCATATCTCCGCAGTCGAGCGCGCCGGCCTCAGCACGCTCAACGAGGGACAATCCGTCACCTACGAAATCGTCAGCAATCGCGGCAAAGAATCCGCGGAAAATCTCAAGGTTTGATATTTCGGTCGGACGTCCAAAGCCGCCGCGCATAAGTCGCGGCGGCTTTTGTCGTATTCGGATGATGCCGCGCGTCGGCTGCTAGTGATCCTTTAATTCTAACATTCGCAAAACCGTCCGCGGAAATGGGATGCGAATGTTAGAATTGGATCACTAGCGTTTACGGATAGCCGGGGAACTGCCCGAACGATCCGAAGCCCCAATAGGCGCGCAGCGCGTCGGCGGGCCACACCTTGGGCCGTTGTGGGAAATCCTGATGCCACGGCCGCGGCTCGAAATAGCCGAGCTCCTCATCGCGCATGATGTCCATCTCGGCGAAAATTTCGACGCGCTGATCGTCGGGGTTGCGATGATAGGCGGCGATGTTGTGACCGACGAGATGGCGGATCGGCCCCCACACCAGGTGAATGTCATTGCGCGCCAGGAAATCGCTGGCGCGCTGCACCTCGGCCATGTCGGAGACCTCGAACGCGATGTGATGCAGCCGCTCTTCCTCGTAGCGCGCGAAGTTGACGGTGTGGTGGTCGCGACCGCAGCGCAAAAATGAGAAGCGGTCGCCCATCCAATCCGACACCTTGAAGCCGAGCACATCGGTGTAGAAGGCCGTGACCTTCACCGGGTCGTGCACGCGGTAGGCCAGGTGGCCGAACTTGAGCGGCATGACGCCCTGCTCGACGGTATCGCGCTTGGCGAAGCGATAGTCGGAATAGATCTCGACCACCGTGTTTTTCGGGTCGGTGAACACCACCGCTTTGGCAACGCCCGGCGACACGTCGCTGCGCAACTCGCTGGTCACGCCGTGCTGGGCGAGCGCCTTCTGCACGTCGGCGAGCTCGGTGCCGGGCGCCACCTGGTACGCGGCCCGCAGCAGCCCGGCGCTATCCCCGGCTTCGACTGCAATCGCCTCCTCGCCGTATTTGGTGGCCAGAAATGCGCGCTTCTTGTCCCTGTCGACCACGGTGAGGCCGATGATCCGGGTCCAATAATCCACGATCCGCTCGAGGTCGGGTGTCTGAAAGGTGGCATGCCCGAGCCTCTTCACCTGAATCATCGCTCTGTCTCCCCACGTCGCCTTGTGGACCATCAACGACCGATATGAGCAAGGGCGCCCGCCGGCCGCAAGCGTCCACGTTATCCACAGAGATCACAGCGCTGCTTCACGATACGGTTGCGCGCCCCAGTTGCGCCCTATTCGGCCCGTTTCGTCGCCGGTATGGCGGGGTGGGCCCGAGTGGTTGTTGCGGTTGTCATGTCCAGTGCGACGCTTGCCGCTCGCGCTGACGACGCGTTGTTCCACTGCGGCACCGATGCAATGTTCCAAGGGCGTGTTGTCCAGGTCATCGACGGTCGAAGCTTCGTGCTCGACGATGGGCGCGAAATCCGCCTTGCGGCCACCGAAGTTCCGGCCGGCGCGGACGCCGCCGGCATGGCGGCGCATGCGGCGCTGACCGCCATGATCGCGGGACGGACATTGGCGCTGCGTCATGCGCACCAAATCCCCGATCGGTATGGGCGCACCGTGGCATTTGCCACGGTGACCAGCGAGTCGCCCGCGCAACCGATCGTTCAAGCCATGCTGGCCGCCGGCCATGCCCGCCTCGGCGCGGATATCGCGTCGGCGGAATGCGCCGCAGAGTTGCGGTCACACGAGCGTGTTGCGCGGACCGCAAAGATTGGTCTGTGGAGCAACCCCCAATATGCCATAATCGATTCAAGGGACTTGGCTGGTTTGGTGGCCGCGCAGGGCCGGTTTTCGGTGGTGGAAGGCAAGGTGCTGTCGGTCCGGGAAAGCGGCGGCACCATCTACGCAAACTTCGGCCGACGATGGTCGCAGGCTCTGACGGTCACGATATCGAAACGCCAGGAGCGTAATTTCGCGGCCGCCGGCCTTCGCCCCCAGGAGTTCGAGAATAAGCGCCTACGGGTCCGGGGCTGGGTCGAGGTGCGCACCGGACCGCAGATCGAAGCGAGCCGCCCCGAGCAGATTGAGTTTGTAAACTGAGAACCGACGACGTGCACGCGACGCGCCGACAGACAGCGAGAAGGAGCCGCCTTGGAGCGCCAGCCGGCCTCGCGCTCGGCTTCCTGCTCAGCGGCTGCCTCACGCCCTCCGATCCGTCACAGCCGCAAGTCAATATGCCGGACCCGGTGCCGCAGCGCGCATCGACATCGGCCGCGAGCCAGCGCGAGCATGAGCGCATTCTTGCGTCCTACAACGGTGCGTATCGGGACGCCCGCCTCGAACCCTTGCTCAATCAGGCGGTCGAACGGCTGGTCGCGGCGTCGGAGCGCCCCGATCAGCGCTATCGCGTCACCATCCTGAATTCATCCGCGGTCAATGCCTTCGCGCTGCCCACCGGCAATCTCTACGTGACGCGCGGACTGATCTCGCTTGCCAACGATACCTCCGAACTCGCCTCGGTGCTGTCGCATGAAATGGCGCACGTGATCGCGCAGCACGCGGCGATGCGCGAGGATCGCGCGCGTCAGGTCGCGCTGGTCGGCCGGGTGTTCGACAATTTCGGCGCCGACCCCGACGTGCACGCGCTGGCGTTGGCCAAATCCAAGATCGCGCTCGCGACGTTTTCGCGTTCGCAGGAGCTGGAGGCCGACGGTATCGGCGTCGGCATCGCGGCCCGCGCCGGATACGACCCGTTCGGCGCGGTCCGGTTCCTGTCCTCGCTCGGCCGACAGGCCGATCTTCGTCCGGCGAGCCAGAGCACCAGTGACGCGCGCATGCCTGATTTCCTGTCGTCGCATCCGGCGACGCCGGAGCGGGTGCGCACCGCGCAGATCAACGCCCGCCAGTTCAGCGGCCCCGGCGGCGGCAATCGCGATCGCGACACCTATCTCGCCGGCATCGATGGCATGCTCTACGGCGAGGACCCGAGTGAGGGATACGCGCGCGGACGCCGGTTCATGCATCCGCGCCTCGGCGTGACGTTCACGGCGCCGGACGGTTTCGCACTCGACAGCACGCCGCAGGCGGTGCTCGGCATCAAGGACGGCGGCGGCCAAGCGCTGCGGATGGACGTTGTCCGCGTGCCGGCCGAGCAACCGCTGACGGTCTATCTCAATTCGGGCTGGATCGAGAACATCGACAAGACCACGGTCGAAGAACTCACCGTCGCCGGCTACCCGTCGGCAACCGCGCGCGCGGTCGGCGACCAATGGTCGTTCCGGCTGTTCGTGATCCGCTTCAACAGCGAAACCTACCGCTTCATTTTCGCGACCAAGCAAATGACGCCGGCGGCCGATCGCGCGTTCCGCGACGCCGTCAACACCTTCCGCCCGATGACCACCGCCGAAGCGGCATCGGTCAAGCCGCTGCGCATCCGGATCGTCCCGGTCAGCGACGGCGACACGGTGGAGAAGCTCGCCAGCCGCATGGCCACCGACCGCAAGGACGAGCGCTTCCGCACCCTCAACGGACTGGGCCCCTCCGACCGCGTGCGCGCCGGCGATCGGGTCAAGATCGTCACTGAGTGAGGGCGCTGCGTTAGACCAGCTTGAACCTAGCCTTCGCTCCGTTTCAAGGTCATCATCCATCCCACAGCGGATACCGACTTCCATCCGTCACCCTGAGGTGCGAGGCGTGAAGCGCCGAGCCTCGAAGGCAATGACGGATCGAGATCGGTAGCCGCTACCATCGAAGGAGTACCCATGAACCTCGGATTTGTCGGGCTTGGCGTGATGGGCCAAGGGATCGTGCCGCGCCTCATCGCCGCCGGGCATTCGGTCACCGGCTGGAACCGCAACAAGGACAAAGCCAAGCCGCTGGTCGAGCGCGGGCTCACGCTCGCCGACACGCCACGCGAGGTGGCGGCGCGTTCCGACATCGTATTCTCCTGCGTGACCGATGGCGCGGCGGTGCGCTCGGTCGCGCTCGGCGACGACGGCGTGATCGCCGGCCTGCGCCCGGACGCGGTCTATGCCGACATGAGCACGATCGCGCCCGACGTCAGCCGCGCAATTGCCGCGGAGTTCGCGCGCAAGGGCTTCGCCATGCTCGACGCGCCGATCTCGGGCAGCCCGGTCACCCTGGCGCAAGGCAGCGCATCGGTCATGGTCGGCGGCGACAAGGCGGCGTTCGACAAGGCCGAGCCCGTATTGCGTGCAATAGGCCCGAAGGTGACGCATATCGGCGCCAACGGCCTCGCCGTGCAGATGAAGATCGCGGTCAACCTCTTGCTGATGGTGGAGGTCATCGCTTTCGGAGAAGCGGTCGCGCTGGCGGAAAAAGGCGGCGTCACGCGCGAGATCGCCGTCGACGCCATCCTCAAGAGCGTGGCGGCGTCGCCGGTGCTCGGCTATCGCGGCCCGTTCATCCTGGAGGGCAAGATGCCGGCGGTGCCGCTCGCCGACGTGACGCTGCAACAGAAGGACATGGTGCTGGCGCTCGATCTCGGCCGCAAGCTCGGCAGCCCGGTGCCGCTCGCCGCCGCCGCCAACGAACTGATGAATGCCTGCCGCGGCCTTGGCATCGACGCCAACGACTTCGTGGTCGCGCATCAAGTCTATCGACGCCTGGGAGGTCAGTACATGAACTTCGAGAAACTCGGCTCCGCCCTCGCCAAGGCGGTGAAAGGCACCAAGGCCAAACTCGATGAGGAACGCATGAAAGGCTCGCCGATGTACCGCACCAATATGCGCGATGTGCCGAAGGTCGAAGGGCTCAAGCGCAAGGACGGCTGGGTCGACATGCAGGTGCAATTCCTGATCGACAAGAAGACCGCCGGCGCCGACCACGTCGTCGGCTGGACCGTGCTGAAACCCGGCGCCCGCCACGAGCGGCACCGGCATCACAAATGCGACGAGTTCTTCATCGTGCTCAAGGGCCACGGCCATATCTACGGCGAGCACGGCGACGAACCCTCCGGCGAAGGCGACGTGGTCTATTCGCCGCGCGGCTGCTGGCACGGCTTCAACAACACCTCGAACGAGGACGTCGTGCTGGTGTGGGGCTGGATGGGCGCCGGCTCGATCGAGGATTCCGGCTACGAGGTCGGCCCCGAGGGCCACCCGGCCTAAATTCCCGCTTACGCGGGAATGAGCGGTGGAGCGGCGTGAAGCGCCGACAGCCACCGCACCGCAAACGTGCCGGCCAGCGGCAAAGTGTCCTGCCGGTCCTGCGCGCGCCGACGCGGCGGTGCCGCTATATCAGGCTTGTTCCGGGCATCCGCCCCTCTAAAATTCGGGCCGACGATGGCCTGGATCGCACCGGGCAACGACCCATTCGGAGTGTTCATGCATCGCCGCCGCTTCGCTGGAGTTGCGACCGCCCTTGCGCTGCTCTCGCTCATCGCCGCGTCGCCAACCGTGCAGGCCCAGACCTGGCCGCAGCGGACGGTGCGCCTCATCGTGCCACTGCCGCCCGGCAGCGGCATGGACCTGTCGGCGCGCGTGATCGCGGAGCGGCTGTCGCAGCAATGGGGACAGCCGGTGGTGGTGGAAAATCGCCAGGGCGCCGACGGCATTCCGGCAGTCACCGCGATGCTCTCGGCGCGCGACAATCACACCTTCCTGTTCTCGTTTGCCGGCATCATCACGTTCAATCATCTCTTGCACGAGAAGCTGCCTTACGATCCCGCGGAGCTCGTCCCGCTGGTGCCGGTGATCGACAATTTCCTCGGCGTATCGGCCACGGCGCTGTTGAAAGTGAACACGCTGGCCGAACTGGTGACGACCGCGAAGGCGCAGCCGGGCAAGCTGAACTACGCCGCGACGCCCGGACTGCCGGTCTACGTGCTGCTGGCGCTGCAACGCTACGCGGGCATCGAATTGGCCAGCGTGCCCTACCGGGACTTCGCGCCCGCCTATCAGGACCTCAACCAGGGACGCCTGCATGTCATCGGCACCGGCGTGCCGACGCAGGTCGCGCACCACCGCGCCGGCACCGCCAAGCTCCTGTTCGTCACCAACCGCGAGCGTTCGCCGCAGGTGCCTGACGTGCCGACCGCCAAGGAGGCGGGATATCCCGACCTCACCTTCGAAGGCGTGTCCGGCGTCTATGGCTTGCGCGACACGCCGGCCGACGTCCGGCGGCGCATCGTCACCGACGTCGGCGCCATCGTCGCCGATCCGGACTTCCGCGCCCGCGTGCTCAAGGTCGGCACCGCGCCGCGCCCCGGCACGCCCGAGGAATTCGCCGCGGCCGTCGAGGCGCAGCGGGCACAGGTCGCCACCATCCATAAGGCAACCGCCAAGCCGAAGCAGTGATGCACCTTCCCTCGTTTCGGGATCATGCTCCAAAGAACACACGGGAGAACGCCATGCACACGAACATCCTCCGGCGCGCGGGGCTCGCCGCCTCACTGTTGGCCGGCCTCATCCTGCTGGTCGCGCCGACGCACGTGCAGGCGCAGAGCTGGCCGCAACGGCCGGTGCGCTGGATCATCCCGTTCGGTCCCGGCGCCGGCGCCGACATCGGCGCGCGGCTGATCCAGGAGCGCCTGCAGAAGCGCTGGGGCCAGCCGGTGTGATCGAGAACCGCCCGGGCGGCGACAGCATCATCGCCATCCAGGCGGTGTTGTCCGCCAATGACGACCACACCTTCCTGTGGGGGCCGAGCGGCAATTTCACGGTGCACCCGTTCCAGTACAAGAAGCTGTCCTACGATCCGAACGACCTGGTCCCGGCGGCGCGCTTCTCCAGCACGATCCTTGGTCTCGGCGTGCCCGCGTCGATGAAGATCAAGACCGTGGCCGAGTTCGTGAAGATCGCCCGCGCCGAAGCCGGCAAGCTCAATTCAGCGGCGGTGCCCGGCATCACCGAGCTGGCGATCGATTACTTCATGCACAACGCCAAGATCACGACGCAGAAGGTGCCGTACAAGGACATCGTGCAGGCCGTGAACGACCTGGCCGAGAACCGCCTGCAGATCTATTCGGCGTCCTACGCGATCCTGCGGCCGCAGCGCGAGGCCGGGCGCATCACCGTGCTGGCGCAGCTCGGCCGCGAGCGCGCGTCGAGCCTGCCCGATATCCCGACCGGCATCGAAGCGGGCTTCCCGGAGCTCGAGATGGAGGGCAATGTCGGATTGTTCGCCACCAAGGGCGTGCCGGCCGCATTGATCGACCGCATCGCCGCCGACATCATCGCGGCGTCGCGCGACAAGGCAGTCGAGGACCGGCTCAACGCCACCGCGCAGCAGCCGAGCTTCGGCACCGCCAAGGACTTCGCCGAGTCGATCGCGCGGCAACGCGCGACCATCGCCAAGATCGCCAAGACGCTGAACATCCAGCCGACGCGGTGACTTGCTCTCGCGTCGTCCCGGAGCGCAGCGCGCACGAAGTCGGCGCGCTATGCAGAACCGGGACCCGCTTTGCCACTCAGAAGAAGTCGGGTAACCGCATCTGCGGTGCCCCGCACGCGTCCTTGTGCGGACTGCGTCAGCTTGTCTACGCTGCGCGGGCACCGCGTGCGGCACATCGAGCGTCTCACGTAATCCCGCCGGATGACGTCTCGTCCTCGAACACCGTGATCGCCGGGGGCTGGCCGGAGAGGCCGAGCTCCTGCCAGCGCGCAACGACATTGTCGTAGGTCGTCTTCGACAGCTTGGTGCGCTTGGAAAACGTCTTGATGTGCTTGTAGTCCATGCAGGCATTGATCAGCGCCTTCGAGCCCCACGGCCGGATCTCCGGCGGGTTGAGGCTCGGGTCGAGGAAGGTGCTCCAGGTCTCGCGCAGGATGTCGATCGATTGCGACGGCCGCGAGCGCGTCGCCATCGCCCACAGCACCTGGCCGACATTGGTGGGGTCGATGTCCTCGTCGACCACGATCACGTATTTGCCGAAATAAGCGCCGGCGGTGCATTGCGCGGCGAGCGCCATCACCTGCGGCGCGTGACCGGCATACATCTGCTTGATCGACACCACCGTCATGCCCCAGCCGGCGGCTTCCGGGATCGACCACACGCCCTGGATGCCGGGCACGCCGAGCTTCTGCAGATCGGCCCAGATGCCGGCGGAGCGCAGCGCCGCCCAGAACAACCCGCATTCGTTCGACGGACCGTCCGCCATCAGCGCGCAGGTCAGCGTCGGGTTGTCGCGATAGCGCACCTTCTCCACGCGCATATAGGGCGTCGCGCCTGACGGCCGTCCGTAATAGCCGGTGAACTCGCCGAACGGGCCTTCGGCGAAGGTCTCGTCGGGATAGAGGAAGCCTTCGAGCACGATCTCGGCGCGCGCCGGCAGCGGCAGTCCGGTGACATCGCCGGTGAACACCTCGATCGGCGCGCCGGCGATGCCGGAATAGTATTCGTATTCGCACTCGGTCTTCGGCAGGCTCGTTGCCGCGACCAGGAACAACAGCGGATCGATGCCGTAGCAGGCCGCGATCGGCATCGGCTTGCCAAGCTTCCACCATTTCTCGCGGTCGAGCGTCGCGTCCTTGCCGGGCGAGGTGTAGACGCCGATCTCGCGCGGGCCTTTGATCATCATGCGGTAGGTGCCGACATTGATGCGCCCGGTCTCCGGGCACTTGGTCACCACCGCGTCGGCGGTGCCGAGATATCGGCCGCCGTCGAGCGGCCACATCCGCTGCGCCGGAAATTTTCGGATGTCGATGGCGTCGCCGGTCAACACGTTCTGGCTGCTGATCGCCTGCTCGGGCGACAACCTCCTTCGGCGCCATCTTGCGGCCGAGCTTCTTCTGCAGCGCCTGCACCGCCTTGAGCGGATGATCGACCGGCTCCTCGCCGATCATCAGGCAGAAGCGCGACAGATTGCAGCCGATCATGTTGTAGAGCGCCTTGTGGCCGGGATGGCCCTTGATGTTCTCGAACAACAGCACCGGGCTTTTTTCGAGCGCCACCAGATAGGTGATGGTCGCGGCTTCGAGATCGGGGTCGACCTCGGCGGTGATGCGCTTGAGCTCGCCCATCGCCTCGACCTTCTCCAGCCAGAGATCGAGACCGCTGGCATTGGCAGCGGCGGTGTGCGCGCGCGGCGCGGCCGGCTCGGCCTTCTGGTCGCCGCTCGGGCTGATGGTGACGCTCATCTCCGACATGGCACTCCCCGTGTTGTTCTGTCGTTCGTGGATCGACCAAGTGTAAAGCATGCGGGTTGCCGGTGCTAACTGGATCGATCGCTACGACGCCACGGCGGCGGTGGGGTGAGGCCCACGGCGTCCAAATCATAACGTCCTTTAAAAAAGCAAAGGCCCGGCATCATGCCGGGCCTTGCTGATCCGATGAGGCCGGCTTCGCCTCAGAACATCGACGCGACCTGCCTCAGCCCCATGGTGTGGGCGAGCTGGCGCACTTCCTTCTTCTGATCTTCGCGCATGCTCATGATCAGCGGGAACGCCGCCGATTTCAGCTTGGCGACTTCCGCGCTGTTGGGATCGATCATGGCGGCCTGATTGCTCGACACCACGCGCTTGCCGTTCTGCTGGGTTGCGAGCTTCCACGAGATCGCACGCAATGCCTGCTCCACCTGCGGCCAGTGTTGCTCCTGGTCACGGGTGAGCTTGAGCCGCGCCTTGATGCTGACGAGCTGGGCGTCGTTGAACAGCACCGCGGGTTTGGGCGCTGCCGGCCGGGCGACACTCTTTGGCATGCTCGTGGGCGTGCTCGCCGGATCGACGCTCGCGAGCTGGAAACCGGAGGTGGATGCCGCCGCCGGACGCACCGGTTCGACCGGCTGCGGTTGGGCCGCAAAGGCCATCGCCTGCGTCGCGGCTTGGTCCACATTGTTCGGGGCGATCGCGCGCGGCGCGGCCTGCTGCTGCCACTGGGACGGGAAGCGCATGGCGATGACCGAGGCTGGCGCGGGCTCGGGAGGTGCCGCCGGCGTTGCGCGCGCGACCGGGATCATGGTCGTGCTGACGGCGGCTGCGTTGGCAATGGCTGGTTGGCAATGGCTGTGTTGGCTTCAGGAGAGGAAGGCTGGGTGGCGGTCTGCGGAGGCGCAGCGACCGCGGCAATCGAAAAGGTAGCGGAACGCGCAGAAGAGGTTCGCTCGGCAGCGCCATCCGTGGAGCGCGCCGCATCGCTGTACCCACCGGCGAGTGTTCCGATGGTCGCACCCACGCCTACCATGGCTAGGCACGCAACAAATCGAGTTGCTTTCGTCAAACCCCTATCCCCCGTCCACAGCTCTCCCGATGGGTGGTACCCTTATCCCCAATCGAAGCATAAATATGACTTGACCGTGATATTTCTGCCAGGGTGCTGACCCGCGAAACGGGAAATCAGCCGAAATAACATCCATTTATTGTTAATGGAGCCCCGCGGCTGGGCGCGCCGCCGATCCGTGGGTTTTGCGCCCCCTGCCGAACGCCTGGAACCAGAACGACAAAGGCCCGGCGGATCGGCCGGGCCTCGTATCGAATTGTTGCAGACGGCCTTAAGCGGCCTCGTCCTCGACCAGTTCGTCGGCAGCCTTGGCCGGGCCGCGGCGCGGACCCTTGGCGAGAGCCGCTTCGATCTCCTTGATCGCCTCGGTCTCGGTCACGCGCTGCACCGCCGCGATCTCGCGCGACAGCCGATCCAGCGCGGCTTCGTAGAGCTGCCGCTCCGAATAGGACTGCTCGGGCTGCGACTCCGACCGGAACAGGTCGCGCACCACCTCGGCAATGGCGACGATATCGCCAGAGTTGATCTTGGCTTCGTATTCCTGAGCGCGACGCGACCACATGGTGCGCTTGACCCGGGCGCGACCCTTCAACGTCTCAAGCGCGCGCTTGACCAGCGTGCCCTCGGCCAACTTGCGCATGCCCACGGAGGCCGCCTTCGCGGTCGGGACGCGCAGCGTCATCTTGTCCTTGACGAAATTGATGACGAACAGCTCAAGCTTCGCGCCGGCAACCTCTTGTTCCTCGATCGCGATGATCTGGCCGACGCCATGGGCCGGATAAACGATGTACTCGCTGGTCTTGAAGCCTTGCCGTTGAGTGGTCTTCTTGGTGGTCATTCCGACGGTTGCTCCTTCGGCCTCCGGCTTGCGTCGGAGGCTGGTCACGGGCGCCCTGGCGCGAGCACGGCCGCGGGCGGGCGAGGTCCTCCGGCGAGCGCCGGCTTTCTTAACCCGCCGGGTTACAGCGGGGGCCTTCTTTGAACGATGACGCGTCTTACC
The DNA here is from genome assembly GCA_963741595.1 of uncultured Alphaproteobacteria bacterium. Taxonomy (GTDB): domain Bacteria; phylum Pseudomonadota; class Alphaproteobacteria; order Rhizobiales; family Xanthobacteraceae; genus VAZQ01. The sequence goes on along the minus strand of CAVUIV010000019.1, from coordinate 292,579 downwards.
TGCCACGGCACTTACGTGGATCTCACGCCTTCTGGTGACGGTTTCCTCGGAACGACCCCGAAAAAATACGCTCCAACCGGGAGCGATACGAAAACGGAGCTTTTCGATCGGTTTTTTGATTATATATCACATTTTCAGGAAAAATCAAAGCGTTATGGCGTCGAAAAGCCGGTATTTCGCCCCCCTCCGAGATTAATTTATTGTCAGGTGGTTAATCTCGGGGGACCCGCGAGGCCCCTTCCTGACGTTGTCCGGCAACCCCCTAGTCACCTTCCCCAGGCTTGGGAGAAAAGTGCTTTTCGAGCTTGTCGGGCACCCCCTCCCAATCCTTGGAGTCCGGAGGGGAAGGCTTTTTTGCCGTGATGTTCGGCCAAATCTTAGCGAATTCCGCATTGAGGCTGAGGAGACGTTCCAGGCCCGGCTCGGTATCCGGCTTGATCGCTTCGATCGGGCACTCCGGCTCGCACACGCCGCAGTCGATGCACTCGTCCGGATGAATGACGAGCATGTTCTCGCCCTCGTAGAAACAATCCACGGGACAGACCTCGACGCAGTCCATGTACTTGCACTTGATGCAGCCTTCGACGACGACGTAGGTCATCACAAACTCCGGATATCGCGGGGGTGAGGTACCGCAAGGCAGGCGGCCGGGCAAGTGACGCGGCTCCCGGGGCGACCCCGGTTCGCCGTTAAGGATCGCCCTCGCCGGTGAACCGCCCGATGGCGCGGCGCTCGCGCTTGGTCGGACGGCCAGCGCCAGCTTCCCGTTCGGCCACCCGCGCATCCTCCGGTTCCGCGCGCACCGGAACCGGGCTCAGGTCCTCAAACAGCACCGCCGCCGCGTCGGCCGATCCGCGCCGTTCGGCAAAGCCAGTGACTTTCAGCACCCGCACCGTGCGATCGAGCGCAACTGTCACGACGTCGCCGGCGCGGACGGTTCGGCTCGCGGCATCGATGCGCTGGCTGTTGAGACGAACATGACCGCCACCGGCAAGTGACGGCGGCGGCGGTTCGGGTGCGCACCACCCGCGCGTGCCACAGCCATTTGTCGATGCGCTGCCGGTCCAAGGAACGAAATGCCTAACTCGGCTCCTTGTTCGAACTCGAGCGCCGCCTTCAGCGCCGCGAGCTTGGCGAACGGCGAATTGGGATCGGGCTGCTGGTCGCGCCCTCCCCCGCCACGGCCCTCGCGGCCCTCGCGTCCCTTGATGTATTTCGCACGCAACTCGGGATCCCGGTCAGGACGGTCGCTGCGCGGCGGGCCACGGTCTCCACGGTTCGGGCGGCCGCCGCTGCGATCGTCGCGCTGCGGGCGCTCGGAGCGTTGCGGGCGTGGCCCACGGTCGGGACGATCGGCACGTTGCTCGTTGTCGCGCCCGTGGCGATGATCGCGGCGCCATGGTTTCGGCGTCTCTGGCGCCGGCGTCTCGGCCGCAACAGCACCTTCGGCGGGAACTGCCGTAGCGGCGTCGGCTGCGACGACGACAGCGCCCTCGACCGGAGCGGTGGCGCAACCGGTTGCGGCCGGCGCGGCGTGCGGCGCGGACGCGCATCGCGTTGCGGACGTGGCCCCCGCGACGGACGCTGCCCCTCCGGACGGCCCGGACGCCAGACCTCGATGAATTCCTGCTCGGCCGGCGCGGCGGCTGCCGCCGGCTCGCCGTTCGCTTCGGATGGTGCGACCGCGTCGGCATCGATCGCCGGCGCAACCGCGTCGGAAGTCGTTGGCGCCGGCGCCGCAGCGGACTCGTCGACGCTTACCGCAGGCGTTGTCGTTTCGGCCGCCGCAGGCGCTGTCGTTTCGGCCGCCGCAGGCGCTGTCGTTTCGGCCGGAACGAGGGCCACCGATTCGATGAACTCCACCGTCGGCGGCTCGACAAGCAGCGGCACCGCGTCGGCGCTTTCGGTCACCGCCACTTCGACCGCGGCGGCAGAAGGCATTGCGTCAGCAGCAGCCACATCCGCACCCGCCGGCTCTGCGGGCACCGACTCTGCGAGCGCGGGTTCGGCAGTCGCTGCCTCGGTCGCACTGGTCTCTGCCGGAAGTGCTTCCGCAACCGGCGCCGCCGCGGGTTCCGGCAGCGGCTTCGGCCGCTTCTCCATGCGATAGCCGAGCGCGCGCAGCACCGACGCAAAGTCTTCGCCCGAGCAACCGGCGAGCGACGTCATCGCGGTGGTGACCACAAAGCCGAAACGATCGGCAGCAGCAGCCGGCTTCGGCCCGGGCGCGCCCGCGCGCCACGCCAGCGCCGGACGAATGATGTCGGCGAGCCGCTCCAGAATGTCGACGCGCACCGCCCGCTCGCCGCACACACGGAATCCAGCCACGCGATACAAGTCGTTGGGGATGGCCTTGTCCGCGACGATCGAGGTCCGTCCGGACGCGGCAAGCTGCCGGACCGCTTCGAGGCCGGCGCCGTCCAAGGCGTCCTGCTTGAGCGCGTAGAGTTGCGTCGCCAGGACCCGCGGCGCCGGCTTGAGCAGCGCCGGCACATAGATGTGGTACGCGCCGAACCGCACGCCGTATTTGCGCAGACTGGCGCGCGCCGGCTGATCCAACGATTTGACGTCCTCGGCGATCTTGCCGCGCTCGATGACGCCGAGCGACTCCATGAGCTGGAAGGCGACACCGCGCGCCAGCCCGCTCACGTCCTCGGCATTGGCGAGTTGGAACAACGGACCGAGCAGCTTCTCGATATGGGTCTTGAGCCAGAGATCGAGCCGCGCCTGCACGTTGTCGCGCGGCGCGCCGGTGAGCTGCTCATCGGCAATGAGACGCACCCGCGGCTTGAGCGCCTCTTCGGCGGCGACCAGCCGGGCGACCGGCTGACCTTGCCAGCGGATGATGCCATCGGTGGCGAGCACCAACTGTTCGTCGCCGGCACGCGCGAGCCTGGCGGCGCGCGCGTCGATCTCGCTGGCGAGCACTTTCTGCGCGGCGCCGGCCAAGGTCTTGGCTTCAGAACCGGCCGCCGATGCGGCCGGCGTGAAGGTGAAGCCGTCGAGCCGGCCGATGGTGTGGCCCTCGACCACGACCTCGCCGGTCTTGCCGATATCGGTTTCGAGCGCGGTGTTTTCGCGCATGCGCCGCATCAACACGCTGGTGCGGCGGTCGACAAAGCGTTCGGTCAAGCGTTCGTGCAGCGCATCGGAGAGCTTGTCCTCCACCGCGCGGGTGCGCTCCTGCCAGTGCTCGGGATCTTGGAGCCAGTCCGGCCGGTTGGCGGCGAAGGTCCAGGTGCGGATGTGCGCGATGCGGTTCGACAATGTGTCGATGTCGCCATCGTCGCGATCGGCCAAGTCCACCTGCCGGGCGAACCAGTCGGTTGAGATATGCCCCTCGCGCATCAGGAAACCGAACAGCGTCATCGCCAATTCGGCGTGCGACGCCGGAGAAATCTTGCGGTAGTCCGGGACCTGGCAAACCTCCCAGAGCCGCGCCACCGCTTCCGGCGTGGTCGCCATGTCACGCACGTCGTGGTCGCGCGAGGCATGGTCGAGCACCAGGATGTCTTCCGCCACCGGCGCGCGCGTCAGCCCGTTTTCCTTCGGCACCTCCGACAGCGACGCCTGCAACGCCCCCACCGAGATGAAATCGAGCGCGGTGTTGCGCCACTGCAGTTGCTTCAGCGGCTCGAACGAATGGCTTTCCAGCGCCTGCACGATCTCGGTCTCGAACGGCGGACAGCGGCCGGTGGTGCCGAAGGTGCCGTCGCGGGTGGCGCGACCGGCACGGCCGGCGATCTGCGCCAGCTCGGACGGGTTGAGCTTGCGGAACTGGTAGCCGTCGAATTTGCGGTCGGACGCAAACGCCACGTGATCGACGTCGAGATTGAGGCCCATGCCGATCGCGTCGGTGGCGACCATGTATTCCACGTCGCCGGACTGATAGAGCGCGACCTGCGCATTGCGGGTGCGCGGCGACAGCGCGCCCATCACCACGGCGGCGCCGCCGCGCTGGCGGCGGATCAACTCGGCGATCGCGTAAACCTCCTCGGCGGAGAACGCGACCACCGCGGAGCGGCGCGGCAGCCGGGTGAGCTTCTTCTCGCCGGCGAAGGTGAGCTGCGACAGCCGCGGGCGCGTCAGCACATGCGCGCCGGGCAACAGCCGCTCGACCATCGGCCGCACGGTGGCGGCGCCGAGCACCAGTGTCTCCTCGCGGCCGCGCCGGTTGAGCATACGGTCGGTAAACACATGGCCGCGCTCGAGATCGGCGCCGAGCTGGACCTCATCGATGGCAACGAACGCGACATCGAGATCGCGCGGCATCGCCTCCACGGTCGCCACCCAGAACCGGGGGTTCGGCGGCTTGATCTTTTCCTCGCCGGTGACGAGGGCGACGTTCTCCGCCCCCACCCGCTCCACGCACTTGTTGTAGACCTCGCGGGCCAGGAGCCGTAGCGGCAGCCCGATCATGCCGCTCGAATGCGCCAGCATGCGCTCAATCGCGAGATGGGTCTTGCCGGTGTTGGTCGGTCCAAGCACCGCGGTGACACCGGCGCCGCGGGCGCGGGCGTCACGGTTGCTCGGCGAAGAGAATGAAAGAGCCATAGGGTGTCCGGGAGAAGACAGCGGCCGTCGCCGCTGCAAGCCTTTTCTGTATCACAATGTGACGGGGGAAAAGCCTGTGGTTAAGTTGTGGAACGAGTTTGGAACGAATTGCGGCCGAATCGGTGACTCGCCTGCAGTCGGATTTCGTTCACTGCCACATCTCGCACCAGCCCTCCCCCAGGCCACTACATCGAGTAAACGCGTCCCAGCCGATCGGATGCATTTTCGTTGCGCCATTAACCCCCGCCTAACCGGCTCGCTATTGCGATTTGGCGCTGGCCGGGGTCAGCCGCGGCGACTGCGCCGCGGTCAGGAACTGCCGGGCTTCCAACACCCCCTGACCGAAGGGCGTGGGTAGCGTCACCCGATAGGGCACCATCAGCCGCGTTCCGGCGATCGGCGCCAGCCACAACTCGGTTTCCCGCAGGTCGACAAGATACTTGATCACGGGCCGGTCCGGAATATGCCCCGAGACTGGAGCAAAATAGACGGCACAGACCACGGTGGTACCCTGATAACCCTTCTCGGCCTTGACCCGATCGAGCCGTTTGAACGCGAGCTGCAAATCGTAGCGCATGCGGCCGTCGAAAACCGCGAGCTTGCGGTTGCAGGCCTGCGGCACAAAGGTATCCCCGTTGCCGGGAACGCGAATGATCGCCGCCGTCATCGGATCGAGCACGCCGCGCCGATGGGCGTCCTGAATTGGCACGCGCCGCGGATCCGGCGTGTTCGGCGGCTCCGCCAAGAACTCCTTCACCGAGCCCGCACTCAGCTGCATCCGGACCTCGTCATACTTGCTGCTGGTCGAGACGCTCGACGAATAAGATGAGGCGCTCAGCGCGCCGCCGCTGCTGACAAAGCCGCGCGATGCGCTGGCGCCGCGACCGGTGTTGAACAAACGCAGCAAGCCAGTGGTCGCTCCGCTCACCGCGGAGGTGAATTGATCGTCGGCGATATTGAGCTGCCAGGCGCCCCGTCCGAACGGAACGCCACCGAGGGTCACGTCATAGCGCGCGTCGAGACGGCCCTGTGCCTGCGCAAGGCCGCTTCCGTCCACCCATGCTGCGACGAAGGCTGCGCAAACGAGTGCCACGTGCCGGAGACGATGCTGTGACATCACGACGACAAGCCTCTGCTTTGACAGCCGGTCCGCCCGATCGCCGGCGGCGGCCCTGTCGGCCGGCCGAGCGCGGCTTCTGCTCCGGGCGGCTCTTCTGTTACGGACGGGGAAAGCAGGATTTCCAGCAATGCGCTCCCCGGCCACGGTTTGCCGTGCCATCATGACCCGATCAAGGCAATTCGCCCGCAGACCAGCCCCTCGGCCAGAGCCGGGCATGGCTCCCGAGCATGGGTCCGTAACCGTTTGCAGGCCGTTCGCTTGACCTTAAGCCCCCATTCCTATACGTCCGCGGTCTTCAAGCGAGCTTTCTGTGCGCCCAATGGCCTCCGCCGCGGCGACCCTCGCAAGAACACCGAATTTCAAGGGTTTCGTCATGTCGCGACGCTGCGAATTGACCGGCAAGGGCGCCCAGGTGGGCCACAAGGTCAGCCATTCCAACATCAAGACCAAGCGGCGGTTTCTGCCCAACCTGCTGAACGTAACCCTGATATCCGATGCGCTCGGACGCTCGGTGCGGCTGCGGGTTTCGGCGAATGCGTTCAAATCCGTCGATCATCGCGGCGGGCTGGACGCGTTCCTGGCCAAGGCCAAGGATACGGAGCTGTCGCCCAAGGCGCTCGACCTCAAGCGCCAGATCGCGAAGAAGAAGAAGACGGCGGTCGCGGCCGGCTAACAACGTTATTCTCTGCAGGCCTGATCCGATTTATCGCTGCGTCAGCAAGCATGGCAACGCCATGCCCCGGACGCGGTGCGGTGCGTCACGCACCCGCAGATCCCCCGGTATCGGTGTCAGGGCTACCAGCCGACACACGATGCCACTAACATTGATCAGCATTGATGCAGTTCGGGCCCTCATCCGCCGAACGCAAGCGTTAGTGCCTGCCAACCGGGGCGATCATGACGACCACTCAAGACAATCAATTCGCCGTTCCCAATTCCATGCAAGCCTGGGTTCTCGACGATCCGGGACAGCTCAGGCTGACGGAGAAGCCGGTCCCGCAACCGGGTCCGGCCGAGGTCTTGGTGCGCATCGACGCCATTGCCTTCTGCGACGGTGACATTCGGATCATCACGAAAGGGCCGCCGGCCCTGATCCAAGGCGGCTTGCCGTTCAACAAGAACTTCACGCCGGGCCACGAATACGTTGGCAGGGTCGTCAAGCTCGGACCCGGCGTCGACGAATTCGCAATCGGCGATCGCGTCGCGGTGGAAGTCCATTTCGGCTGCGGACGTTGTGAACGATGCCGCTCCGGCATGTACACATCCTGCCTCAACTATGGAATGAACTACGGCGAGCACAACAAGGGTCACCGGGCCAACGGCTTTACCACCGACGGCGGCTTCGCCGAATACGCCGTCAACAACGTGAATACCTTGGTGCATGTGCCGGACGGCATCGGCGACGAGGAGGCGACGCTGATCGTCACCGCCGGCACCGCGATGTACGCCCTCGACACGCTGGGCGGTCTGATCGCCGGACAAACTCTGGTCGTGACTGGACCGGGCGCGATTGGACTGTTGACGGTCGCCGTCGGCAAGGCGCTGGGCGCGCATCCGGTGATTTTGACCGGAACGCGCGACTCGCGATTAGAACTCGGCAGGAAGCTCGGCGCCGATCATCTGATCAACGTCAAAAACGAAAACCCGGTCGACGCGGTCAAGCGGCTGACCGACGGTAAGGGCGCCCACTATGTCGTGGAATGCTCCGGGATCCCAACGGCCTGAACGACGGCATGGACATGGTGATGCGGGGTGGAAAGATCTGCCTGGTCGGCTTCGCCAACGAGCCGGTGTCGGTCGATGTCGCAAAGCTGGTGCGCAATCACATTTCCGTTTTTGGCATTCGCGGCGAAGGTCGAAGCGCCACGCATCGCGCAGCTGCACTGGTCGCGCAGAGGCGGTTCGACGCCAAACTGATCCATACGCACACATTCAAAATGAAAGAGGTTCCGACGGCGTTCAAGTACAGTCGCGAACGTATCGACGGCGCCATCAAGGTTGTCGTCAAGATGCGCGACGCCTAATTGGACAGCTCGCAACAGCCGATCGTGGCAACCCCGTAGAGCAGGAACTTCCGATGTCTTCGCCGCCCCTCGTCAGCACCGCTTGGCTTGAGGACAATCTCTCCGATCCCAATCTCCGCATCGTCGAGATCTGTTCACTTCGCGACGACAAGACCTACCACGAGGGACATGTCCCCGGCGCGATGTGGGTCTATTGGAAATCAGCCTGCTGGCAGGACAGTGAACGCGAGTTCGTTACGCCGGCCGAGATGGCGAAGCTGTTCGGCCGCATGGGCATCGGACCGCGTTCGACCGTCGTGCTCTATGGCGATCCCGTCCAATACGGCAGCTACGCCTATTGGGCCTTCACCATGGCCGGGCACGCGAACTTGCGACTGCTGGACGGCGGGCGCCGGAAATGGGTCATGGAAGGGCGGCCGATGACGCGCAATGTGCCGCGCTTCCCCGCCGTCGACTATCCGCCTCCGACCGGAACATCGTCGATGCGGGTCGGTCGCCGCAACGTCCGCGACAATCTGGGGCAACCGAAACGGCTACTGCTCGATCTGCGCTCGCCGGAGGAATACACGGGCAAGCGGGTGTCGGAATATTCATTTCCAGTCGATCATGGCGCTGAGCGGACCGGGCGCATCCCCGGCGCGCGTCATCTCTACTTCAAGGAACTGTTGAACGAGGACGATTTGTTCAAGTCTCCGGCGGAGCTTCGCCAAGTGCTGGCCGGAGCTGGCGTTGCGCCGGAACAATTCGACGACATCGTCTGCTATTGCCGGCTGAGCCATCGCGCCACGATTGCCTGGATCGCATTGACCCACATCCTCGACTATCCGAACGTCAAGATCTACGACGGCTCCTGGACCGAATGGGGCAGCATCGTCGGCTATCCCGATCGAGAAATAGCGCGGCTCCCTGCGCGTTCCGGTTCAACGGAACATTCCTCGACAGCGATTTTATTTTGCCGGCTGCGATGCCGCCTTCAGAATGGGCGCCCAGCGTGCAGCCTCCGCCTTCACGTAGGCGTCGAACGCACTCGGACTACGCTCCTTTTTCTCAGGTATCGAGCCGCCGAGATCGGCGATGCGTTTGCGCACCGACGCGTCGTCGAGCGCTTTGTCGAGGGCGCTGTTGAGCTTGGCCACGACCGGCTGCGGCGTGCCTCGTGGGGCGAAAATGCCGGCCCAGATGCTCATCAGGTAGTTGACGCCCGCTTCCTTTGCGGTTGGCACGTCAGGGAGAGCGGCCAGCCGTTGGGTGGCGGAGATGCCATAGGCCTTGATCGTGCCGCTCAAGACTTGCTTCGACACGCTGACGGATTGCTCGCAGAGGAAATCGACATGACCGCCGATCATGTCGTTCATGCCCAGGACGCTGCCGCGATAGGCGACCAGCGTCGGGTTCACTTTGGTCGCAGACGTGAACAGCAGACACGCCATGTGTGAGGACGCCCCGATGCCGCCGTGCGCCTGCTTCACGGCGCTGCCGTGCTGCTTGAGATAGGCAACAAACTCGCCAAGGTTCTTGGCCGGAAAATCCTTCCGCGCGACGATGACCGCGGGTGCGTGGGCGGTGGGTCCGATCGGCGCGAAATTCCGCGAGTTGTATTTGATGTTCGGGGTGAGCACGGGAGCCGCCACATGCGATCCCATGCTGCCTGCCAGCAAGGTGTAGCCGTCCGGCGCCGCCGCTGCGACACGGGCGCTGCCGACAGTGCCTCCGGCGGCGCCAACGTTCTCGATCACCAAAGCCTGCCCGAGCGTCTTCGCCATGTGATCGGTCACGATCCGCGCAATCACGTCGCTCGGGCCGCCGGCCGGAAACGGCACAACGACCGTGATCGATCGATTCGGGTAGTCCTGCGCCCGCACCGAGGTCGGCACGGCGTAGATGCTCGCCACTCCAACGAACACCGCCAAAATCTTCATTGATATATTCATCGGTTCTTCCCTGGAAATTCAGCATGCCGCAAGGACAAGCCTCGAAATTGTAGATTTCATCAATTGTTTCTGCAATCGCCGTTCAGCGACCTGCGCAGCAGCGACATAGCCGGTCGAAAGCGCACGAGAGCGGATAGCGCGCAGCGCTCACGGCACGCACGACTGCTACGGCTCCACCAACGTGAATTGCAGCAGCAGCGTGCGCTGAAGCGGCGAGAAATTATCGTCGGAGATCAGCGTCAATACCGTCTCGCCGCCGCTGCGGTGCGCGCTGATCCCTTCCATATTGTCGATCTGCTGGCCGAGATCGGCTTCGAACAGCATCGGACCATCCACCAGCGCGCCAGGCCGTAGCTCCGCAATCGGGATGCGACGGATCCGGACAAACAGCCCGGTGGTCCAACCGAACTTGCGCTCCAGCACGACCAGGTCGCCGCCCGGCAGGATGGTGGCATCACTGATGTCGTAGTCGTTCATGCGCTTGATCGTGAATGGGCCCGGGCGCGGACCGCCGATCAGGAACGCAAGGTGATTGCCGGCATCGTCTCGACCGCGCTCGGCGATCGCAATCAAGGTCCCGCCCAGCGGGACGTTGCGCGGAACGAACGCCAGTGCCTCGATACTGCCATTGCTGGGGAACGATCGAAACGCCCCGGGCACTGCGATCGGCTCCGCCCGTGCCAACAATCCGTCTCTGCCGAAATTAAAGCGCACGATCCGGTGCACGCGCTCAAGGCCGACATAGACCGTGCTGCCATCGCGCGCGATCGCTTCGGTATCGTACCAGCGCCGCTGCGCCAGTCCCAGCATGGGCGCCATTTCGGCGTCGGCGACGCCTGCCGGGCGCGTGCCGCCGTAGACGATGCGCCCACGCAACCACCAGCCACGGTCGCTCGCCGCGATAAAATTCGCCCCGTCGGGGGCGACCGAGATCGACGAGATGCCCCCGAACTCCCGGAACGGCGAGGTCAACACCAGGCCGCCGCGAAACTCCAGCGATCCGAACCGCCGGCGCTCCTTGTCGCGATGATCGAACGACACGATCGGCTGCGCCTGGATTTCGATCGCGGCCGGCGGTGGAGGAGGTTCGATTTTCTTCTTCGCCGGCCGCTGCGCAACGGCCGGCAGCGTCAGCGCCAGCACGGCGACGAGCGCAACAGCGGCGCTTCGAATGCTTGGCACCGCCATGACACGTTCGCCTAGCTGGGCCTGCCGGAAGCCGGATCGAGGAAGCGGGCGGACGCGCGCGACCAGGCGCTGGGTTTCGGTCGCGAGCCGGCGCGCTCGCTCTGCGCGGCGTGTTCGTCGAACAGCTCGGCGAGCTTGTCGGTCATGGCGCCGCCAAGCTCCTCGGCATCGACGATCGTCACGGCGCGGCGATAATAGCGCGTCACATCGTGACCGATGCCGATCGCGATCAGTTCCACCGGCGAACGGGTCTCGATGTCCTCGATCACCCAACGCAGGTGACGTTCGAGATAGTTGCCGGGATTGACCGACAGCGTGGAGTTGTCGACCGGCGCGCCATCGGAGATCATCATCAGGATCTTGCGCTGCTCGGTGCGGGCGAGCAGGCGCTTGTGCGCCCAATCGAGCGCCTCGCCGTCGATGTTCTCCTTCAGCAGTCCCTCGCGCATCATCAGGCCGAGGTTCTTGCGGGCGCGGCGCCACGGCGCGTCCGCAGATTTGTAGATGATGTGACGAATGTCGTTGAGACGGCCCGGATTGCCGGGCTTGCCGGCGGCAAGCCAGGATTCGCGCGACTGCCCGCCCTTCCATGCGCGGGTGGTGAAGCCGAGAATCTCGACCTTCACGCCGCAGCGCTCGAGCGTGCGCGCGAGAATATCGGCGCAGGTCGCCGCCACCGTGATCGGGCGCCCGCGCATCGAGCCGGAATTGTCGAGCAGCAGCGTCACCACGGTGTCGCGGAAGGTGGTGTCCTTCTCGCGCTTGAACGACAGCGCGTGCATCGGGTCCATCACCACGCGCGGCAGCCGCGCGGTGTCGAGCAAGCCTTCTTCCAGATCGAACTCCCAAGCGCGATTTTGCTGCGCCATCAGCCGGCGCTGCAACCGGTTGGCCAGCCGCGCCACCACGCCCTGCAGATTGGAGAGTTGCTTGTCGAGATAGCCGCGCAGACGGTCGAGCTCTTCGGCTTCGCACAATTCGTTGGCGTCGACGGTCTCGTCGAAACGGGTGACGAACGGGCGATAATCCGGGACCACGCGGTTCGTTCTGGCCGCGACGTCCCGGACGCCTCGCCTCGGCCGGCGCCTCGCTATCGCCCATCTCGGCGTCGTCGGACATCTCCGCGGTCATCGCGTCCGACGCTTCGGTGGTCGAATCCGACATCTCCTCGCCGGCGGCGGCGGAATCCTCGGTCGAGGCCTCGGCGTCTTCGGTTTCGGCGCCCTCGCCCTGTTCGCCGGTCTCGTCCTTCTGGCGATCCTGGTCGCCTTCCTCGCCCTCCTCCTCGTCGGCATCGGAGGTGCGGTCTTCGCCCATGTCGAGCGAATCCAGCAGATCATGAACGACGTCGCCGAACAGCGCCTGATCGTCGATCAGCTTCTCGAGCCGATCGAGATCCTTGCCGGCGCGACCTTCGATCAGCGGCCGCCACAGCTCGACCAGCCGCTTGGCTGCGACCGGCGGCGCCTGCCCGGTGAGTCGCTCGCGAACCAGCATCGCCAGTGCATCCTCGATCGGCGCGTCGGCACGGTCGGTGACTTCGTCGAATTTGCCGCGATGGAAGCGGTCGTCGAGCATCGCCGTCAGGTTCTTGGCCACGCCGGACATCCGACGCGCGCCGATCGCCTCGACCCGGGCCTGCTCGACCGCTTCGAACACGGCGCGCGCAGTCTGTCCGCCCGGCACCAGCTTGCGATGCACGGTGGGGTCGTGACAGGCGAGCTTGAGCGCGATCGAATTCGGCGTGTCCGCGCACGATCGCCGCCTCCTGCGCCGACAGCTTGCGCGCGGGCTCGGGCAGCCGGACCTTGCCGCTGATCACGCCGGGCCGCTCCGCCGCGAACACCACCTCAAGCTCGCCCTTGCGCGCGATGGCGCGCAGGCACCCGGTGACCGCGCGCTTGAACGGCTCGGTCGGCGATTCCCGGTTCGGCGTCTTCGGTTTGCTGTTCGACGACATCACAGCGCCACACGCTCCGTGACCCTCTCCCCCTGCGGGGAGAGGGTGGCGAGCGAAGCGAGCCGGGTGAGGGGTCGCTTGCTCAGCTATTGAAACGACCCCTCACCCGGTCGCTCCTCGCACCGCTCGGATCGACCACCCTCTCCCACAAGGGGAGAGGGTATCCGAGCGCGGGGCAAGAATTCAGCTCAACGCCACGTTGACCGAGCTTTCCGGCAGCTCGACGCCGAAGCAGCGTTGATAGAACTCGGCGATGATCGGCCGCTCCAGTTCGTCGCAGCGCGACAGGAACGTGACCCGGAAGGCATGGCCGACATCCCTGAAGATGTCGGCGTTCTCCGCCCAGGTGATGACCGTACGCGGGCTCATCACGGTCGAGATGTCGCCGTTGATGAACGCGTTGCGGGTGAGATCGGCGACCCGCACCATCTTGTTGACGATGTCGCGGCCCTCGTTGGTGCGGTAGTGCTTCGCCTTGGCGAGCACGATCTCGACCTCGTTGTCGTGCGGCAGATAATTGAGCGTGGTCACGATCTGCCAGCGATCCATCTGCGCCTGGTTGATCTGCTGGGTGCCGTGATAGAGGCCCGAGGTGTCGCCGAGGCCGATGGTGTTGGCGGTGGCGAACAGGCGGAACGCCGGATGCGGCTTGATCACGCGCGACTGGTCGAGCAGCGTCAGCCGGCCGGACGATTCCAGCACGCGCTGAATCACGAACATCACGTCCGGACGGCCGGCGTCATATTCGTCGAAGCAAAGCGCGACGTTGTGCTGATAGGCCCACGGCAGGATGCCGTCACGGAACTCGGTCACCTGCTGCCCGTCGCGAATGACGATCGCGTCCTTGCCGATCAGGTCGATACGGCTGATGTGGCTGTCCAGATTGACCCGCACGCACGGCCAATTGAGCCGCGCCGCGACCTGCTCGATATGGGTGGACTTTCCGGTGCCGTGATAGCCGGAGACGATGACCCGGCGGTTGTGCGCGAACCCGGCGAGGATCGCGAGCGTGGTGGGGCGGTCGAAGCGGTAATCCTGGTCGATTTCCGGCACGTATTCGTCCGGCTCCGAATAGGCCGGCACCTCCATGATCGGTATCGATCCCAAACAACTGGCGGACCGACACTTTCATGTCTGGCAGGCCAGCGACTTCTGGTGTTGCGACAGTCATTGATCCTCCGTGGTCTCGGAACTCGCGAGACCCGAATTGTTCGAGAATGCGGCCGGAAATTCAGGCGAACTTAGCAAATGCAGCGGCGGTCCGGAAGCAGCCTAGCAATCGGGCGAAACCGTCGCAAATTCAAGTCGATCCGCGAAAAAAACGCCCGCGCAGCCGGCCTGCGCGAACCGCATGGCCCGGCCGCGCGCGACCGGCCGGCGCTAGCCGGACAGCCACGCCTGCAGCTTGCGCTCGCCGGCGGGCGAAAACCGCACGATCCGAGACTTGGATTCGCGCACCGCCCAGCCATTCGCCACGATCCGATCGAAGATGGCGGCGCCGAGCGAGCCGCCGATGTGAAACTTGCGTTCGCTCCAGTCGAGACAGCAGCGGCAGGCCGCCCGCCGGCCGCGCTCCAGCCCGTCGACATCGACGCCGGCTTTGGCAAAGAACGCGCGGCCCGCCGCGGTCAGCCGCAGCTCCTCGCCGTTGCGAACCAGCAGCCGGCGCTCGATTGCCCGATCGAACATCGCCACCGCCAGATGGCCGGCGAGATGGTCGTAGCAGGACCGCGCCCGGCGCAATTCCGGATCGCGCGGGCCGGTGCGGACCCGCATCAGGCCGGCGCGCGCCGCTACCGGCATCAATCCCTCGAGCGCGCGCGCGACATCGCGATCGGCCAGGCGGAAGTAGCGGTGCCGACCCTGGCGCGCGATCTCGACCAGCCCCGCCTTTTCGAGCCGGGCGAGATGGCCGCTGGCGGTCGACAGCATCAGACCCGGCTTCCTGCGCCAGCTCGGTCGCGGTCAGCGCCGGCCCAGCCATCAGCGCCATCAGCATGTTGGCGCTGGCCGGATTGCCGATCAGCGCGGCGATGCGCGAGATGTCGGGGCCTTCTTTCATAGTTTGAGTATTTCCGAAGTATGGATGCAGGTCAACGTGGCAGGCTGGCGTCGTCCAGCAACGCCGGCCACGTCCAACCATGTCCTCCGCCTCCGCCGTCGCACCGATCGCCACCGACGAAACCTCGCCGCGCTATGCCGGCTGGCGCGTCGTCGCCGCCTGCTTCGTCGTCGCGGTGTTCTGCTGGGGCTTTGGGCTCTACGGCCACGGCGTCTACCTGGTCGAGTTGCAACGCCTGCACGGCTGGCCGGCGGCGCTGATCTCCGGCGCCGCCTCGGCCTACTATCTCCTGAGCGCCACGCTGGTCATTTTCATCGGCGACGCCGTCGCACGGCTCGGCCCGCGCCGGCTCGTGCTGACCGGCGGCGCCTGCATGGGCGCCGCCGTCGCCTGCTCGCCTTCGTCACCACGCCCTGGCAGCTCTATGCCGTCTATCTCGTGCTGGCGACCGGCGCGGCGGCGATGCACACCGGCGCGATCACCACCATTCTCGGCCTGTGGTTCGACCGCCAGCGCGGCCTGGCGATCAGCCTGGCGCTCAATGGCGCGAGCTTCGGCGGCATCCTGATCACGCCCGCGCTCGTCATCGCGATCGAGCGGTTCGGATTTGCAAGCGCCATGGTGGGCGCCGCCGCGATCATCGCGATGATCGTGCTGCCGGCCGCGGCGCTCTGGATCGACCGGCCGCCGGTGCGCATCGGCGGTCATCCCATCCGCGGCGGGCCGTCCGGCCTGGACCCGAGCCAGCGGCGCTACGCAGCCCCGCGTTCTGGAGCGTCGCCGGGCCGTTCGCGGTGGCGCTGATGGCGCAGATCGGTTTCATCGTGCACCAGATCGCGTTCCTCGAGCCGGCGATGGGACGACCGCGCGCCGGATTGGCGGTCGGCGTCATGACCATCATGGCGGTCGTCGGGTCGCGTCCTGCTCGGCATCGTCATCGCGCGGCTGGACCCGCGGCGCGTCACCGCGCTGTCGGTCGCGAGCCAGGCCGGCGCCCTGTTCGCGATGACGCAGACGACCGACGTTGCGCTGCTCTTCGTGGCCTGCGCGGTGTTCGGCCTCTCGGTCGGCAATCTGATCACGCTGCCGGCGATGGTCATCCAGCGCGAGTTCGATGCGGCGTCGTTCGGCATGCTGGTCGGCCTGTCGACGGCGATCGGCCAGTTCACCTGCGTGGTCGGACCGGGGCTGCTCGGCCTTCTGCGCGACCTGACCGGCGGCTACGCGGCCCCGCTCGCGCTCTGCATCGCGCTGGAGCTGGCCGCCGCGGCGGCCGTTCTCTGATCGGCCCGCTTACTTGAAGCCGACCGACTTCAGGTAATTGTAGGCCTGGATGATCTCGCGCAGCCGATCCTCGCTGGAGCGGTCGCCGCCATTGGCATCGGGATGGTGGCGCTTCACCAGTTCCTTGAAGCGGACCTTGATCTCCGCCGTGGTCGCCACGCCCTCAAGGCCGAGCGCGTCGAGCGCCTTGCGCTCGGCATTGCGGATGACGCGGGTCTCGCGGCGGCGCAAATGGTCGGCGTTCTGCGCGTCGCCGAACACGCCGAACGCATCGTCGGCGCCTTCGAAGGCGGGGCCGAACCGCGCCGCCCGCGAGCGACCCGGTGGGCTTGCCGCCGTTCATGCCCATCTTCCAGGTCGGGCGATGTCCGATCGACCGCCTCGCGCTGGTAGCGCGCGATGTCGTCGGTGTTCATGCCGGCAAAGAAATTGTAGGAGTGGTTGTACTCGCGCACATGGTCGAGGCAGAACCGCCAATATTCTTTCTCGCGGTCGCGCCCCTTGGGCGCGCGATGCGTCGCGGCGCCGGCGCAGCCCGGCCACTCGCACGGCGGATGCTGGGCGCGCAAACGCCGGTCCTTGTCGGGCTTGACCCGGATGCGATCGAAGAGTGGCGAGTCGCTGGACATGACCGATCATTATGCAGGCGCGCCGCACCAACCTTCAAGTCTTGACTTTCACAAATCGCGCATCGCGCCGGGCGGCGCATTGACCCGGCGGTGCGGCAGCGGCTATTCGCAAGATCATGAGCACCCGTGACCGCATCACCGAGAAACTGACGGCGGCGTTCGCCCCCCTGCGCCTCGACGTGGAGGATGAATCCCATCAGCACGCCGGCCACGCCGGCAGCCGGCCGGGTGGAGAGACCCATTTCAGGG
The DNA here is from genome assembly GCA_963741595.1 of uncultured Alphaproteobacteria bacterium. Taxonomy (GTDB): domain Bacteria; phylum Pseudomonadota; class Alphaproteobacteria; order Rhizobiales; family Xanthobacteraceae; genus VAZQ01. The sequence continues at coordinate 275,578 of CAVUIV010000019.1, read as the reverse complement.
TTTATATCGTATCGGACGCCTTCCAGGGGAAGAGCCGGCTCGAACGCCATCGCATGGTCAATGCCGCGCTGGCGGACGAGCTTGCCGCCGGCGTGCATGCGCTGGCGATCCACGCCTCGGCGCCGGGGGAAGCAGCGTAGTGCCCCGATCCGAAGTTCGTACGATCTCCCGGCAGGGTCCGATACGAACTTCGGAATTGAAGGACACCAGCGAATCATTGATTCGCATTTCGCAGAGGTTCAGAGGCAAACGATCTTGTCCTCGTCGGGCGTGATGACGGTCACGCATATGTCATTGCCCAATTGCAACGCCAAGCCGTAGCCAAAAACCTCGAGTCGATAGTATTGACGTTCTGCACCACCCGAGACGGTGTCGAGTTCGTCCGGCGCCAGTGCGCGGATGTCAGATGCCTTCGGGGCCATGATAGCGCTCCTTCGGTTGCATGTCGGTCAGTTCCGACGCTGAACCCTCGCCCGTCCGCCGGCGCGCGACTGTGACGGCCATCACGTTTTTGCTGAATCGAGTTCAGGCGCTCGGCAGAACAAGGCCGGCAAAAAGATTGGCGGCGGGCCGAAGGCCCGCCGCCAGGTCATTGGTTCGCTTGAACGTTCGGCCCGAACCTTAGCGCTGGTGGAACGGACGGTTGACGAGATGGGCGGACGGGCTGACGAAGCCGCTGCTCGTCATCTGAGTGCGCTCCTTGCAAAGCGAGGATAGGCGCTGCGGCCGCCTTCATCGCCATCGATGCGCGCCGAAGCCGGCGCAGAGAGCAGCGCAACGAGCGCGGCGGAGATGATCAGCTTGGTCTTGACGTTCATGGTGCAGATCTCCTTTGGGGGTTGGTTGGTCCTGGTGATGAGCGCTGCTGCTCATCTGCCTTTAAGTTCGATGGCACCCGGCGCAAAGTTGCGCTGGCCTCTTCACAGTTCGCGTGCGTCGAATTCGCACCGCTTGCGATCGCAGCAAGCGTGACTTGATCGCCCTGTCGCTGTTGAATATTGGCGAGCACGCGAGCGTGAATAGCCGGCGTCAATGGAGATCATGCCCAGTCGGTATTTCCATCGCACGCCGCCTCCCGACAAAGTCCGCGCGTCCCAAGCGCCCCCCGAGAACCACCGGACATCGCCGGGACACTGGATCGCGGATGGTCTGCGACCGCTTCAAGGGAGAACCACCATGCGAATGATTGCCGTCCTCGTTGCCGCTACTCGCCACCGTCAACGTCGCCGTCCCGGCGAGCGCGCAAATGAGCGCATCCACCCGAGGCGAAATGGCGAAGATGCGTGCACAGAACCCGGCCAGCTTCGACGCCTGCCAATCGCTCGCGTTGCAGCGCGGGTACAGCACCGTCGACCACGAGCACGAAGGCCGCGCGCTGATGAATTTCATCAGCGGCTGTATGCAGACCGCACGCGCTAACCATCGACGTCGGACACGCGTCCTTGCAAGCACGGCCCCTTCTTTCGAAGGGGCCGTGTTTCATTTACATCGTTGTTAACAGCGGACGAGATAAAATAGCCGCGCGTTCAATCTCGCATGGCGGCCAGCAAATCCTCGATCGCCATTCGCTTGCGGTAGTCGGGATCGACGAACCGCGCCTTGATGCGCCCGTCCCGGCCCACCACGAACGTCGCCGGAATCGGCAGCACCCACGCGTCATTGCCTTGATACTTGGCGAGGTCGTGTCGTTCCGCGATGATCGTCTGCATTTCGTCACCGACCCAGATCGCCAGACCGAGCGACAACGCATAACCGTTGTCCATGTCGGTCAGGACCAGAAACGGGGCCTTCGCCGTCGATCTGAGGTCGGAGATGAATTGCTGCCGTTCCGGCATGACGGCAACGATTTGCCCACCCTCCGAAGCGATTTGGTCGTGAGCGCGCACCAGCGCGTTGATGCTGATGCGGCAGAACGGACACCAGTGCCCGCGATGGAACGTGACCGCGACCGGGCCGCGGGCTGTGAGATCGTCGAGGCTGACGATGTGCCCGCGCTCGTCCGGGAGATAGAACGGCGGCATCGGATCGCCGACCTGCGGCGCCTGCGCGCCGGCGCCGCCTTCCTTGAGACGCCCGACCATGCGATCGATGGCCACCGCGAAATCCGGCCGCCGCTGCTTGACGGATCGGGACGCGGCATCAAGCTGCTCAGCCAATGACAGGTTCGACTCGTTGAGGCGCTCGAATGCCTGCCGTAGCTCCCGTTGTGTCTGCGTCTCGTTCATTCGGCGAACCGAAAACTTCGATGAGCCCCTTCGGTTCCGGCCGCACGGCAGGAAGGGGAAAACGGCGTCATCAATATCGCGTCCGTCGCGCCCGTGCCAGTGGCATTCATGCGACCTGATAGGGCGCGAGGGATACGCGCAAGGCCCGGACCGCGCGATGCACCGACGCCTTGAGCGCACTCGATGCTCATGCCGGTCGTGGCGGCGGCCTCCCGCAAGCTCATTTCCCGGAGCTTCAAAAGCTCGATGGCGGAACGTTGGCCGGCAGGAAGCTTTCTGATCGCCTTTTGCAGCGCATCGACGGCATCGTAACGGATCACGGCATCGCCCGCCGAATCGTCGGCGATATCGGCCGCCATCTCGTCGGTCAGCGCCTGTCCCCTGGCATTGCGCTGTTGTCGGCGCAAGAAATCGATCGCACGGTTGACCACGATGGCCTTGAGCCAGGGAATGAACGGACGCGCGGGATCGTAGGTCGCCCGCGCAGTATGGACGCTGATGAGAACCTCTTGCAGGAGGTCCTCTTGATCGCTCGGCGCGGCGCTGGCCAGCTGCCGGCGGATCATCCTGCCGATCACCGGCGGGAGCTCCTGGAGCAGGCGTGCGTAGGCGCCCTCGCTTCCGCACTGTGCGCGCAGCATCAAGGCCGCTGAGCACCTTGTCCTTGGCGATCACGCGCCTCAGCGCATACCGACCGGCCGATCGAGCCGGAACGCTCGTCAATTCCGTCGTCTTGGTAGCGATCATCGTTTCCATCACAACCCTCGCTGGCTGGTCTCGAGAGCGGCCGCTCTCGAGATTGTGAACTTCGGCTGGTCGTGATGGTGCGTGCGGGCGGCGTCCGAACTGAAATATCGATGCGTCTATCGTGCCGATACCGTTCCGCTATCCGGGTCGGCGCCGGGCTGGCGGTTAACTCAACGTGATGAACCGTGATGGCCACGCACCCACCCCGGTCACTTGCTTGCGACCGTGCGCACCCCAGTCGATAGACTGCAGCGGCCAATCCGGATAAGGGGTCGTCCGGCCTCCGATCGGTCGATCGCGGCCATCCATAGGACGACAAGGATCTTGGGCGCCTGACCGATGGAAATGCATCAGGTGAGGTATTTCCTCGCGGTAGCGAAGAACCTGCAATTTCACGCGCGGCGCCGAAGAGTGCAATGTCAGTCAGCCCTCGCTGACGCGAGCGATCAAACAGCTTGAAGGCGAATTCGGCGGCGATCTGTTTCGGCGGGAACGCCCGCAGGCGCAACTCACCGAGCTCGGCGAGCGCATGCTGCCGTTGCTCCGGCAATGTTACGAGAGCGCGGTCAGCGCGCGCGAACTGGCGATGTCGATGAAGAAGGGCGAGGTCGCTTCATTGCGGCTTGCTCTGTCGCACACCTTCGACATCAACCTGCTGATGCCGCACCTGAACGAAGTGCGGCGCCGGTTTGAGCGGCTTGATTGCCGGCTGCTGCGCGGAACCGCGGCCGAGGTTGTCGAGCTTCTCAAAAGCGGCGACGCCGAGCTCGGCATTCGCTTCAGATCTCGGCGACGGCTGGGATCGCCTCGATCACTGGCCGCTGTTCACCGAGGACTTCATCCTGCTGGTCAATGCGCAGCATCGCCTTGCGCGACCGGCCTTCGGTCGCGCTTGCAGGAATTGCGCGACGAGCGCCTGTTGCTTCGGACCTATTGCGAGCACGCAGAAACGACTGCAGCGCTGTTGCGCAAGTCACGGCCTCGATGTCGACCACTGCTATCAGATCACCTCCGAGAGCGACCTGATGTCCATGCTGGCGTCGGATCTGGGGGTAGCGATCGTTCCGAGAAGCACATCGAGCCCCGGCACCTTGGCGCGCAGTCACGATCAATGGACTGGAGTTGAGCCGGCCGGTTCACCTCTACGGCGTCGCCGGACGCCAGCGCACCCCGTGGCGGCCCTGATCATGAAATGCTGCGCGCCGCCAACTGGTGCGCCTCACATCACACTAATCGACGCGCAGGTTGGCATCCTTCGCGATCCGCGCCCACAGCGCGGTGTCGGCGCGCAGGAATTCGCGCGCCTCGGCGGCAGTTGAGCCAATAGCCGTGATGTCTTGGGCGGCGAATTTGTCGCGTAGATCAGGCGACTTGAGCACTGCGCGGACCTCACGCTCCAATAGGTCGGCGATCGCATCCGGCAGACCGGCGGGAGCGAGCAGCACGAAATTGCTCACCAGCTTGAAGTCCGGATAGCCGGCCTCGGCGGCGGTCGGTACGTTCGGCGCCAACGGCGAACGCTGGGTCGATGAGATCGCGAGGCCCTTCAGCTTGCCGTCGCGAACGTGCTGGATGACCCCGGCGGTGGCGACGAATCCGACCTTCACCTGCCCCGCCAGGAGATCGATCACCAGCGGAGCATTGCCGCGGTACGGCACCTGCACGGCCTCGAAACCGGCCATGGTGCGGAAATATTCCATGGCGAGATGTCCGCCACTGCCCGGGCCAGCGTGTGCATAGTTGAGCGGTTGCTTCTTGGCATAGGCGACGAACTCGGCCAGCGTGTTCACCGGCACCGACGGGTGCACGACCATCATCTGGCTGCTGCCGACCAACAGCGAGATCGGCCGCAGGTCCTTCTCCACATTGAACGGCAGCTTGCGATACAGCGCCGGATTGGCGGTCAACGTCCCAGACAGCACGAACAGCAAGGTGTGGCCGTCGGGTGCCGCCTTGGCGGCGGCTTCGGTGCCGATATTGCCGCCGGCGCCGGTGCGGTTCTCCATCACGAAGGTTTGCTTCAGGCTTGCCGACAGTTTCTCAAATACGGCGCGGCCGACCAGATCGAGCGGCCCGCCGGCGGCGAACGGCACCACCACCTTGACCGGACGCGTCGGATAGCTCTGCGCGAACGCGGACGACGCCGCGATGCAGGCGCAAGCGATGGCGATGACGCGTGCGATCATGATGGCTACTCCGCCTTGATGCCGGCCGCCTTGATGATTTCGCCCCAGCGCTTGCGCTCGGCGCCGATCTGGGCGGCGAACTCCTGCGGCGAATTGCCGACCAGCCGCGCGCCGGTCTTGGCGAAGCGCTCCTGCATCGCTGGATTGCGCAGCGCCGCCACGATCTCCTTGTGCAGCCGCTCGACGATCGGAGCCGGCGTCCCGGCGGGCGCGGCGATGCCGAACCACGACGACGCCTCGTAATTGGCGACGCCCGCTTCAGCGGCGGTCGGCACGTCCGGCAGCAGCGCCATGCGCGACTCCGCCGCCACCGCCAGCGGGCGCAGCTTGCCGCTCTGGATGTGCGAGATCACCGTCGGCGGATTGTCGACCACGCCGTCGATCTGGCCGGCGATCAGATCCTGCACCGCGGGCGCCGCGCCGCGATACGGCACGTGGGTGATCTTAACCCCGGCGGCGTGCATGAACATCGCGAGCCCGAGATGGCCGGTGGTGCCGATGCCGGGCGAGCCGAAGTTGATCTTGCCCGGCCGCGCCTTGGCGAGCGCGACGAACTCCTTCAGCGTCTTCGCTTCGACCTTCGGATGCACCACCAGCAGCATCGACATTTCGGCGACGTTGGAGATCGGAATGAATGCGGTCGCAACGTCGAACGGCATCTTCGCATAGAGGAACGGATTGGCGGTGAGGATGCCGGCCGACGACATCAGCAGCGTGTAGCCGTCCGGCGCGGCGTTGGCGACGGCGAGCGCGCCGGTGTTGCCGCCGGCGCCGGCGCGGTTCTCGACCACCACCGGCTGCCCGAGCGACTTGGTCATCTGGTCGCCGACCGCGCGCGCCAGCACGTCGGCAAGGCCGCCGGCCGGGAACGGCGCGATCAGGCGGATCGGGCGGTCGGGATAGCTCTGCGCCTGCGCAGCGGTGGCGAACGCGACCGCCAGCATTCCGGCGACCAGTCGGTTGAGCATCGTCACGGCGTTTCCCCTTATGAACACGCGGCAAGCCAGCCAGCGTGGATTTCCGGCAATCATAGGCCGTGGTGGGAAGGGTTTCCAACGCTCTTGATGCCGCGGCCGCGCGCGCGGCGAGCTAGTGTCCCGATTCCGAAGTTCGCACCATTTCGCAGCACCCTCGTATGCGAACTTCGGAATCGAAGGACACTAGCAACTCATTGATTCTAGTGTGGCTTAGGTTCAGAAGTCCGCAATTCGGACTCGCCGCAGCAATGTTGCGGACTTCTGAACCGCCACACTAAGCCGCCTTGGTCGTCCGGCGCGCCAACGGCGTGATGCGCAGCGCGGTGATGCGGTTGCGCTCGCGGCGCAGCACGTTGAAGCGGAAGCCGTGGAAGGTGAAGCTCTGCCCGGGCTCGGGAATCGAGCGCGATTCATGGATCACCAGCCCGGCGATGGTGGTGGCCTCGTGGTCCGGCAGGTTCCAGTCCATGGCGCGGTTGAGATCGCGGATCGGCACGCCGCCATCGACATTCACCGAGCCGTCGGATTGCGGCCGCACGCCGGGCACGACAATGTCGTGCTCGTCGGTGATGTCGCCGACGATTTCCTCGAGGATGTCTTCCAGCGTCACCAGCCCCATCACCTCGCCGTATTCGTCCACCACCAGGGCGAACGGCGTCTTGCGCCGGCGGAACGCCTTGAGCTGCTCGGACAGCGGCCGGATGTCGGGCACGAACCAGGGCAGCCGCGTGATCGCGCGGACATTGACCTTGGTCGGGTCGCCACCGACCGCCTGCAGTGCGCGCAGCAGGTCCTTGGCGTGCAGGATGCCGATGATGTTTTCCGGACGCCCGCTCCAGAGCGGCACGCGCGTCACCGGCGACTCCAGCACCTCGGTGACGACATCCTCGGGCGGGTCGTCGGCGCAGGCGGTGATCATCTTGGTGCGGTGGATCATCACGTCGGACACGACCATGTCGCGCAGATCGAGCAAGCCGCCGAACATGTCGCGGTCCTGCTTTTCCACGCTGCCTTCCTGGTGCAGCAGATCGACCTGCCCGCGCAGTTCCTCGTGCGCCGACAGGAATGCCTGATCGGTTCCCATCTTCACGCCGAACAGCTTGAGGATGAAGCGGACCAGGCCCTCGATCCCGATCAACAGCGGGCCAAACAGCCTCACGGTCCAGGCGATCGGGCGGGCAACCAAGAGCGCGACCCGCTCCGGCGCGTTGATGGCGAGGGTCTTGGGCAGCACTTCCATGAACACCACCACCACGACGGTCATGATCGCGGTCGCGTAGAGCGCGCCGATCTCGCCGAACCAGGCCAGCAGCAGGCTGGTGGTCAGCGCCGTCGCAGCGATGTTGACGACGTTGTTGCCGGTGAGGATCGCCCCGATCATGCGCTCCCGGATATCCAGCAGGCCGCCGACAATCCCGGCCCGCCGGTCGCCGGCCTTCTCCAGCCGCAGGAGGCGCGCGCGCGAGACCGCCGTGAGCGACGTCTCGCTCGCGGAGAAGAAGAACGAGAAGCCGAGACACAAGACAACAACGGCCAGTGCCAGCCAGTCTTCGGTCAACATCGTCTAGAGGTCATCGTTGGTTAAGTTTTTCAGTCAGAAACGCACGCACCTCGTCGGCATCGACGTCGGTCGCGACAAAGGCGTTGCCGATTCCGCGCGCCAGAATGAAGGTCAGCTTGCCACGACTCACCTTCTTGTCTTGGGCGATGAGCACCATCAATTCGTCAAGCGTCGGCACGCCGCCGGCAACCTGATCGATGCGCGTGGGCAGCCCGACCGCCGCCAGGTGGCGGATCGCCCGCTCCGCCTCCGCCTGCGGCAACAGCGAGCGCCGCGCCGAGAATTCGAACGCCAGCGCCATGCCGATCGCAATCGCCTCGCCGTGCAGCAGCCGGTCGGAGAACCCGGCAGCGGCTTCGAGCGCGTGTCCGAAGGTGTGGCCGAGGTTGAGCAGCATGCGATCGCCGGTCTCGCGCTCGTCGCGCGCCACGATCGCAGCCTTGGCGCGGCAGCTCACCGCGATCGCGTGCTCGCGCGCGGGGCCGCCGGCGAAGACGTCCTTCCAATTGGCTTCCAGCCAGGCGAAGAACGCGGCGTCGCCGAGGAGGCCGTATTTCGCCACCTCGGCATAGCCGGCGCGGAATTCGCGCGGCGGCAAGGTGTCGAGCAGCGCGGTATCGGCGATCACCAGCACCGGCTGGTGGAACGCGCCGATCAAATTCTTGCCGTGCGGCGAGTTGATGGCGGTCTTGCCGCCGACCGAGGAATCGACCTGCGCCAACAGCGAGGTCGGCACCTGCACATAGTCGAGGCCGCGGCGCACGATCGCGGCCGCGAAGCCGGCAAGATCGCCGATCACGCCGCCGCCGAGCGCCAGCACGAGGTCGCCGCGCTCGATCCGATGCGAGATCAGGTCGTCGCAGAGCGCCGCCAGACGCGTGAACGATTTGGTGCTCTCGCCGGGCGGCAGCACGATGGTCGAAACCTGCGACGCACCGCCTTTCACGGCGGCGACGGCGGCGTCGAGATGCCGGGCCGCGACATTCTCGTCGCTCACGATCGCCACCTTGGCGCCGGGGCGCAATTGGCCAAGCCGCGCGCCGAGCGTAGCAAGCTGGCCGCGACCGATCACGATCTCATAGCTGCGATCGCCGAGCGCGACGCCGACGACGATGGGATCGCTGCCCCGCAGTGGCGCGGTCATGATTGTCTCGCTCCTCCGGTCGCGCCGTCGCCCGCAGCCTTGGGCGGGCACAGCTGCGTCTGCAGCAAGGCGATGATCTCGTCCACGATCTTCTCATGCGGCACGTCGCGCGATTGGACGGTGAAATCGGCGAGCCGATAGGTCGGATAGCGCGCATCGATGAGCTGCTGCAAGGTCGCGGCCGGATCGTCGGTGTGCAGCAGCGGCCGGTCTTGCCTGCGCTTGATCCGGCGCATCAGCACCTCGAAGTCGGCATTGAGCCAGATCGAGATGCCCCTGGCCTTGATCGCCGCCCGCGTGTCGGCGTTCATGAACGCGCCGCCGCCGGTCGCCAGCACCTGCGGGCCGCTGTCCAGCAAGCGCACGATCACGCGCGCTTCGCCGGCGCGGAAATCGGGTTCGCCGCGGGACGCAAAGATATCGGAGATCGACATGCCGGCCGCCTTCTCGATTTCGGCGTCGGCATCGGCGAACGGAATGCCGAGCCGGGTGGCGAGCCGACGGCCGACCGAGGATTTGCCGGCGCCCATCATGCCCACCAGCACCAACGAGCGCGCGCCGAGCGCGGCCACGATGGCCGTCTCGGGGGCTGCGACACCGTCGCCGTGCTGTGCAACCGCAGGCGGCGCCGCCGGATCGGTCGCTTGTGGATTGGACATGGCTCAATTCCCGCTGTTGCGGCTCCGCCTGAATAGACCATCCAATCCCGCGGATCGAGCCCTCTTGTCAGAACCCGCGCGGCGTAGTCTTTTCACTCTCCAATGCCGAATCGATGTCCCGGTTCTGGACCACACCGGATCGAGCGCGCGCCATGCCCAGCCTGTTCCGATTTCTCGCATTCGTCGGCATCGTGGCCGGCGCCATTTACGGCGGCATGCTCGCTTTGGTGCAATTCTACGAACCGCCGCAACGCGAGATCACCGTGTCGATCCCGCCCGACCGATTTTCGAAGCAGAAATAACTGAAAGCGGTACGTGGCCGATGGCCCGCCCGGCGCGACAATCCGACGACACGCTGATCGAGCTGTTCCTCGACATGCTCGCCGCCGAGCGTGGCGCCGGCGAGAACACGCTTTCCGCCTACCGGCGCGACCTGACCGATTTCTCCGCCTATCTCGCCCGCACGCGCGCCGCCATGGCGGGCGCCGCGACCGACGACATCCGCGGCTATCTGCAATCGCTCACCAAACGATCGTTCGCGGCGACTTCGGTGGCTCGGCGGCTCTCGGCGATCCGACAGTTCTATCGCTTTCTTTACGCGGAAGGGCATCGCGGCGAGGATCCCGCCGCGATCATCGAAGGGCCGAAGCGCGGCCGCACCTTGCCGAAGGTGCTCGGCGTCAAGGAAGTCGATCGTCTGCTTGGGCGCGCCCGCGCGGCGATCGGCTCCGCACGGTCGAGCGGCGAGCGGATGCGGGCGGCGCGCCTCAACGCGCTGCTCGAACTGGTCTACGCCACCGGGTTGCGCGTGTCCGAGCTGGTATCGCTGCCAGCGTCGGCATCGCAGCGCAATGCGCGCATGCTGGTGGTGCGCGGCAAGGGCGGCAAGGAGCGCCTGGTCCCCCTCAACGACGCCGCCAAGACCGCGATGGTGGAGTATCGCGCGCTGTTGGCCGAGGGCGGACGCGCGGACGCCGACAAAGCCGGCGACAAACCGGCCAAACCATCGGCGGTCGTCACCTCGAAATGGCTGTTCCCATCGTTCGGCGACAGCGGCCACCTCACCCGCCAGCACTTTGCGCGCGAACTGAAGACCCTCGCCGCCGGCGCAGGATTGCGCGCCGAACAGGTGAGCCCGCACGTGTTGCGCCACGCCTTCGCGAGCCACCTCCTGCACAACGGCGCCGACCTGCGCGTCGTGCAGACGCTGCTCGGCCATTCCGACATCTCGACCACGCAGATCTATACGCATGTGTTGGAGGAGCGGCTGAAAAGCCTGGTGCGCGACCTGCACCCGCTGGCGGAGACGTAATGCGCACCTATCTCGCTAGGACAGGAAAGGCCAGGAACTTCCTACCAATGATCTTTTAAGTCATTCCCTTTCTTGTTTACAGTTGATCAAGGTTCTTCCTCTCGCCTACCGCAGCGGCGCGAGCTTGTTCCACGATATGGGCCCGGCACCGTTCGTGGCTCCATCGCTCGCAGTTCGAACATCTCAACATAGCGTCGTCTTCTTCGTCGACGGATTGCCTTCAATCTGTTGGAGATGCATGGCCTCGAGGCGCCGCTCACGCGCTATCGCGACTTCCTCCGCTGTGAGACGCTCTTTGATCTTTGCCATCTATATATTTTAGCTGATTTCAGCGCAAAAGTCACGGCTTTCACCAAGAAACAGCTTGGACGACTTGCAGCGCACACGCGACGGACACGATCGTACCTTGCGGGCGAGGCGATCACGAATTTTGTCGAGCGGGAGCTTGCAATCGTGGAAGGCGTCAAGCGTGGCCTTGATGACATGCATACGGGCCGGGTTGTTCCGCATAAAGCAGCCATGCGCCGTCTGCGGGCAACGGTACGCCGCGTTGCTAAGGGCAAGGCGTGAGAGACTTCGTTTCGTCGGAGGATGCACTCGACGACGCAACGAACTTATTGCCTATATCGCCGCCGACAACCCTGCCGCTGCGGACAAGGTCCTCGATCATATGAATTGACCGCGCATCGTTTGGGGCTACAGGCCATCGGCCGCACGCGGGCGTGTCGAAGGCACTATGAGAAATCCGTCAGTCGGCCTGCCTTACATCATTGCCTACGCCATCAGGTCCCGACGCGAACGGAATGGAACTAATCGTTGTCTTTCGTGTGATCCACACTTTTCGGCCTTTGGCCGAAGGGCGAGTGGCCGAAGTAAATCAGTCGCAGCAGATGGCTGTCTCCCCGTCCTGCTTCGCTTTACACCGCCGATCCCGCCGCGCGATAACAACCGCCACAACGCGCGGAGGAAACGCAATGGCCGACACTTCTAAAAAACTGGACACCTGGCAGACAATCAAACAATGGCCTGAGCTCTATCTGGAGCGGCTCGACGACGCCGGCGTGGCCCGCATCACGCTCAACCGGCCGGACAAGCGCAACTGCTGGAACCGGGCGCTGTGCAACGCTTTCCTGGAATTGCTCGACATCATCCGCGCCGACAAGGAACTCAAAATCGTCATCACCCGCGGCGCCGGCAAGGTCTATTCGTCGGGGCTCGACCTCACCTTCCTGCGCGAAGTCTCCAACGGTCCGATGCTCGACTGGGATCGCCCCAACCTGACGATCCAGATCGCGGAAGACATCCGCGCCTTTCCCGCGCATCATGATCGCGCAGGTGCATGGCTATTGCCTGGGCGGCGCGCTCGGCATCATGAATTGCCACGACATCGTGTTCGCGGCGGAGGACGCCCAGCTCGGCATGCCCGAGGTGCTGCGCGGCTCGTTCGGGCAACTCGTCACCGCGACGCTGATGCACTCCGGATTGCCGGTGAAGAAGCTGTCGCTGATCGCGCTCGGCGGCAAGAACATCACCGGCAAGGAGGCCGACGCGCTCGGCATCATCAGCCAGGCGGTGCCGGCCGACGCGCTGGAGGCGCACACCGTCGCGTTCGCGCGCGACCTCGCCTCGCGTCATCTGGCACCGTTGGAGCATCATAAGATCACCGTGCAGATGGGACGCGACCTCTCGCTGTCGCAGGCGATCCAGCTCGATCAGTTGGTCGGCCAGCGGCTGCGCCGGGTGATGGACCCGCTCGGCGACGTCGAAGGCTATCTCCAATCGCAAAAGGGCGGCGCCAACCTGAACTACAAACGTCCCGACGTGTGAGCGCATCGCAAATCGATTGCATTCGTCGCAAATCATTTGCATGTGCAGCAATGTCGCGGCATTTTTGCAGAGCTCCTTTGCTCGCTTGCACGATTTGATCTAGATCAAAGTCGAGCGCGGCGGCAGTCACGCAACTGTTTTCCCGATCGACGGCAGATGAAGGCCGTCAAGAAACGGGGAGGTTGCGCGCATGCCAGAAAAATTCGTCGCCAAGGCCGCCGAGCTCAAGGACGGTGACCGCCGCATCATTTTCGACGGCGATAATGAAGTCGGCGTCTTCTTTCATGACAACCAGTTCTACGCCTATAGCAATTTCTGCCTGCACCAGGGCGGTCCGGCCTGTGAAGGCTTGACGATCGCCAAGGTCGAGGAGCCGCTGAACCCGGATAAGACCTCGCGCGGGCTAGCCTTCTCGCCCACCGACATGAATTTCGTCTGCCCGTGGCACGGCTACGAATACGACATGAAGTCCGGGGAATGCATCTCCGATCGCAAGCTGAAGCTGCGGAAATACAAAATCGTGCAGAAGGGAGACGACATCTATGTCGTCACCTAAGGCAAAGGCCGCCGTCAAACCGAGCCGGCCGGCCCGCGCCGCCGCCGCACCCGTGCCGGACGTCGCCTCGCCGCTGGCCGCCGACATCGAACGTCTCGCGGCCGCCATCGAGAAGGACCTCGCGGCGGGACGGACGGATGCGCTGAGCCGGCAAGCGTTGCAGGCGCTGATGGCGGCAAGCTGCAAGGCCTATGCCGCACAGGTCGAAGCCGGTCACGACGTGCTGCCGTTCGGTCAGCGCGCCGGCGTCAGCCCGACCGACGTGATGGTCACCGCCAGCGGATTGCTGCGCGCCGTCAACCTCGCGGTGTTCGAGCTTGGCATGTGGCAGAGCTGGACCGGCCGATAAAGCCAGACGCGATCAACCAACAAAGACAGGACCTCAGGAGAACGCTCAAATGGAAATGCTGGCAGAACGCGGCCGACGCGTCACCGTCGACGAGCTCAACACAAGCAAGCTTCTGGCGCATGCGCGCAGGCAGGCGGTGCAACGCAAATACGACGACATGCTGATCGTCGACTGCGACGCGCATCACTACGAAAACGAGAACTACGACCAGATCCTCCCGTTCATGGAGAATGACGTGCTGCGCCAGCTCTCGATCGGCGGACGCGCGTTGGGTCGTCGCGGGCTGGTGCCGTCGCAGGCGGGCTTCACCCAGGACATGGGCGGCCGCGTCACGCGTTACCCGCTGCGCAGCACGGAAAAGACCGATCCCGCCAGGCTCCGCGATGTGCAACTCGGCGAGCGCTGGATGGACGCGATGGGGGTCGACTATTCCTGCCTGTTCCCGACCGGGATGCTCAACATCGGGCTGCATCCGCAGAAGGAAATGGAAGCCGACTTGTGCTGGGCCTACAATCGCTGGCTGACCGAGAAGGTGCTGCCGGAATCCAACGGGCGGTTCTTTTCCTCGCTGTGCCTGCCGTTCTCCGATCCCGAACAGTCGCTGCGGCATGTCGAGACCTTCGGCCACCGCAAAGGCGTGACCGGATTCATGGTCACCACCGTTCGCAACATCCAGGTCAACGACAACGCCCTGATGAAGGTGTATCGGGCGATGGAAGAGCGTGACCTGTCGCTGTCGTTCCACTCGGGTCCGAACTGGAGCGAGCCGGTGTTCCGCGCCTGCAACCGCTTCCTCTCGGTGCACGCGCTCGGCTTCTCGTTCTACAACATCCTTCATTGCACCAATTGGGTGATCAACGGCATGGGCGAACGCTTCCCCAAACTGCCGGTGATCTGGATCGAGGCTGGTCTCGCCTGGATTCCCTTCCTCATGCAGCGCCTCGACCACGAATACATGATGCGGCCGTCGGAAGCGCCGGTGCTCAAAAAGAAGCCGTCCGACTACATGCGCGACATGTACTACTCGACGCAGCCGATCGAGGTCCAAGACCGCGAGGCCATGGAGTGCACGTTCCGGATGATGAATGCGGAAACCCAGCTGCTCTATGCATCGGATTATCCACATTGGGATTTCGACCTGCCGTCGACCATCTACGACCTGCCGTTCCTGTCGGAGAAGGGCAAGCACAACATCCTCGGCGGAACCGCGGCCAGGCTGTTCAAACTGCCGCCGCGCAACGACAAACAGCGCGCGAACCTGGTCAAATTCGGCAATCTCGCCGCCTGACCCGCAGCCGCCGACAACCGTCCGCAACGGCCGGGCCCCGCCCGGCCGTCTGCGTTTGGCTGCGCTTGACTTCATCCCGCCCTTGGGGGCTTTTTCGGCCGTCCGCGGCAGCGCACGGCTGCCGTGCCCCCTTTGAGGCTGAATGCGCATCTACCTCGACTTTGAAAAACCGGTGGCCGAGATCGAGGCCAAGATTGAAGAACTGCGCCCGCTGCAAACCGGCGAGACCGCAACCGCCATCAGCGAGGAGATCGCGCGGCTGGAGGCCAAGGCGGCGCAGACGCTGAAGGAGCTCTACGAGAACCTCACGCCCTGGCAAAAGACGCTGGTTGCACGCCATCATGAGCGGCCCCGCTGCCTCGATTATGTTGGCGCCCTGATCACCGACTTCGTGCCGCTCGCCGGCGATCGCAAGTTCGGCGACGACGATGCGATCGTCGGCGGCTTCGGGCGCTTCCGCGGCGAGAGCGTCTGCGTGCTCGGGCACGAGAAGGGCTCGACCACCGAGGACCGCCTCAAGCACAATTTCGGCATGGCGCGGCCGGAGGGTTATCGCAAGGCGGTCCGCCTGATGGAGATGGCCGATCGGTTCGGCATTCCGGTGCTGTCCTTGGTCGACACCGAGGGCGCCTATCCCGGCATCGGCGCCGAGGAGCGCGGCCAAGCCGAGGCGATCGCGCGCTCGACCGCATGCTGCCTCGACCTCGGCGTGCCCAACGTCGCGCTGGTGATCGGCGTCGGCGGCTCCGGCGGCGCCATCGCGATCGCCACCGCCAATCGCGTGTTGATGCTGGAACATTCCTTCTACAGCGTGATTTCGCCGGAAGGCGCGGCCTCAATCCTGTGGCGCGACACCACCAAGGCGCAGGAAGCGGCCAACAGCATGAAGATCACCGCGCAAGATCTCGCGCGCTTCGGCGTCATCGACGCCATCGTGACCGAGCCGGTCGGCGGCGCCCACCGCGATCCGGCAGCCGCGATCGCCGCCGCCAGCGACGCGATCGCCAGTGCCTTCGACGAATTCAAGGGCCTCGATCGCGCGACCGTGCGCAAGCAGCGGCGGGAGAAGTTCCTGGCGATCGGGCGAACGATCGGCTGACGCGAGCCGATACGGAACACCGGACGCAGGCCTCACGTCTCACTTCGCCAGCGGATCGGGACGCATCTGGAACTTCACCACCTTCGGGCGGTTCTCCTTGCCGCCCTCGAGATGGAACATGGTGCGGTTGGAATAGGTGGTCCACAGACCCCTGCCCTTCCAGCCGGCGCTCGGATCGTCGATGCGGCCATCCACCCACTTGGTGAAGAAGCCCATTGGATACGGCACCACCAGATTGATCCACTTGCCACCGACCAGCGCCAGCAACGAAGAGTTCATATTGCCGGTGGCAATCGGCACATTGGCGCCGAGCCCGCCGACGTTGAACCAGTCGACCCAGGTGTAATAGCTCGCCTCCACGCTTTGGTCGTCGTCGACCCCTTGTTCGAACCTCGGACCGGGCATGCGATGCAGCGCCCAGCCTTCCGGACAGTGGTCGCCGGTCGCGGTCGGACCATTGAGCACCTTGCACTTGCGGCGATCGAACTGGCCGAGATGGCCGCTGGCCAAGGAGGTCCAGAACACACCGTTGCGGTCGATGTCGCCGCCACGGCCGCCATAGCCCGGTGACGGCGGCGAATAGATTTCCGAGAGCTGCGTCTTCGGATCGAACCGCACGACATAGCTCGGGAACGGGCTCAACGCTTGGCCCCACACCGAGCTGTCCTGCGGATTGACCACCACACTGTAGAAATTCACGCCGACGCGCTTGTCCTTGGCCGGGTCGACCGGCTGGTTGGGTTGCACCCAGCCGTCGTCGCGCCGACCATTGCCGTTGGTATCGAGCACGAACGGCGACCAGCCCTGCGCCTTCGCCTGATCACCGGTCTCGTCGAAGATCCGCCGATTGAGCCAGCCGGCCACGCCGAGCCCGCCGACACCGCTGGAGAACCACAACGTGTTGTCGGCGTCTTCCCCAAAGATCAGGTGATGGGTGGGGAAGCACAGATCGATCAGCGTGAACTTGCCCGTCGTCGGATCGTACATCGACGTCTGGCGCGTCGAGGTGTTGAGCGGGAACGTCTTGGCCGACGGATGATCCGAGCCCTGCCGACAGAAGCCGGGATTGTTGATGGGAGGACGGACGCGCACCGTGAACCAGGGCCGCCCCTTCTCATCCATCATCGGGTTGTGATTGTCCGCCTGCGCGGTCCAGATCGGCTCCTCGCCCCAATAGGCCGACGGCGTCATCGAATTGAGCTCACGCGTCGATGGCGTCTTTGGATCGAGCACCGGATGCTTGACCGTGGACGCGGTGTGCGTGACCGGATCGAGGACCGTGATCAGATCCGAACTGTGCTCCTGCGTTCCGTAGATCTTGCCATTGGCATTGACCGTCGGCTTGCGCCGGTCGGTCGTGATCAGATCGTGCAGGTAGGTCTTCGGGTCGCCCCAATCCCACAGCGTGAGCACGACATTGCGTTCGACGCCCTGCGGCCGCACCGGCTTCGCCTTCGGCGTTTCGCCGGCGGCAACGCGATCGGTCCAGTTCGCCCATTCCGCGATCGAACGGTCGGGACCGAGCCGCGTCACCACGCCGACCATCTGCACCCATGGCTTGGCCGGCCTGGATGCGGCGCATCCAGGCGTCGCGCGAATTGGCAAAATTGCTGAACTCCTTCGGGATCGCGCGCGTGCCCGGCGTGCCGAGCGCGTGGCAGGACATGCAGCCGAGCGACTTGACGTCGGTGAGCCATTGCGCCTGCGATCGCATGGTCGGATTGATGCCGTTGCCCTGCGGACCGGTGCCGGGAAATTCGGTCTTCGCCGGGATGCGCAGCATCGAATACCAGTAGATCGGCGGGTAGTATTCCGCCGCCGCGCGCTCGTTCGGCGCCACCGTAGCGGTGAGGTTGAGCTGGCGGCCGGGGGTGGCGTCGACCTTGGCCGAATTGACCAGTCCATACCCCCGTACCCACACCTTGTATTTGGCCGCGGGCAGGTCAGGCAGCACGTAGCGGCCCTGGTCGTCAGTGACGACGATTTTGGCATATTTGGTGGGGAGATCAGTGGTCTCCGCGATCACCCACACGCCAGCTTCCGGCCCCTTGGGGCCGGTGACAACCCCGCCGATGTCGTCATTGTCGATCGCGACTGCGGCGGTCTGCGCCCCCGGCTGCGACGGCGCGCCGGCCAACAGGCCGGCAAGCGCCACGACCGCAGTTCCCAGCACGGTTCCACGTCCGGCATCCATTGGCGGCTCCCTGGCTTCATCCCTGGCGATTTTTTGCCGCCGGACGGCGCCGGCGGGTGCCATTTCGGCACATGTTGGCTATCGAGGCACAGTCCGGGGCCGATTGCAACGCTCGGCCCAGGGGCAACCGTCTGGAAATCCCCTGGGGATTCGCCGCCCTGCCCCGATATCTCCCAAGTTGTGGTCCAGTGTTTGCTGGACCAATGGGGTGGAATCAGAGCTTCGCGGTACAATGTTTGGAGGGACACACTTCCTTAATATTTACCATTCGTTCACTATCGGCATGTTCAGTCGGATCCCGAACGGCCGGCGTTGCCTTGCGGTCAACCCTTCCAAGGGATAACCATTAACGGTCAAAGGCTCGGGATCGCCTTTTGTCGGGGGAGTTTGGGTTTGAATCGTCGCCCACTGGTGCGCTCGCTGCTGGCGTCCGCGGCCATTGCCGCTGCGGTGGCGCTCGGCGGTTGCGACACCGACAGCGCCGCTCCGACCCTGCGCTCGCTCCAGCCGCTCTCTCCGCAAATGATCACGGAGATCGAGCGCCGGAACATGGGCAAGGAATCACCGATCCTCGTCCGCATCTTCAAGGAAGAGTCCGAGCTCGAGCTGTGGAAGGAAGACAAGAGCGGGCGCATGGCGCTGCTCAAGACCTACCCGATCTGCCGCTGGTCGGGCGATCTCGGCCCGAAGGTTCGGCAAGGCGACCGCCAGGCGCCGGAAGGCTTCTACACGATCACGCCGAGCCTGATGAATCCGAACTCCAGCTTCTATCTCTCGATCAACATGGGCTATCCGAACGCCTATGACCGGTCGCACAACCGCACCGGCTCGTTCCTGATGATCCATGGCGATTGCTCGTCGGCCGGCTGCTACGCGATGACGGATGAGCAGATCGCGGAAATTTACGCGCTGGCGCGCGAGTTGTTCTTCGGCGGCCAAGCCTCGTTCCAGATCCAGGCGTTCCCGTTCCGGATGACGGCGCAGAACATGGCGCGGCATCGCAATTCGCCGCACGCGCCGTTCTGGCGAATGCTCAAGACCGGCTACGACCATTTCGAAGTCACCCGCCAGGAGCCAAAGGTCGACGTCTGCGACCGCCGCTACGTCTTCAACACCGAGAGCAACGGCCGCTACGTCCCTTCGGCCACCTGCCCGGCCATGACGACACCGGACGACGTGCTCGCCGCAGTCCAGGACAAGCAGCGCCGCGACGAGGCGCAGGTTGCCGATCTGGTCCGGCGCGGCACCAACCTGCCGGCGGTGCGAAGCTTCGCCGACGGCAGCATGCATCCGACATTCCTCTCCGCCGTGCAGTCGCACCACGTCGACCAGGACGGCGTCGTTCGGGCCAGGATCTCGTCCTCGGCCGGCACGATCCCAGCCAATGTCCGGATCCCGACCGAACGCGCGAGGGATGTCACTCGCTTCAGCTTCCTCTCGCGCCGCGACCGGCAGCGTCTCCGAGCCGGTGGTTCGCACTGACCCGGACGAGGCTCGCGAGAGCCGCACGGCGGCCGCCAAGTCGTCGCCGCCGTCCTCGGGCAGCAGCGGCCTGTTCGGCAATCTGTTCTCGTCCGATAGCAGCGCGTCGTCATCGAGCAGTGGCGGCGGCGTGATGGACCGGATGGCGCGGCTGGTCGGGCTTGGCGGCTCGAGCAGCTCCGACAAGGCGGCTCCGGCGCCGAAGGCCAAGACGTCAAAGCAGACCAACGGCAAGAAACCCGCCGACACCAAGAAGCCGTCCAGCAAGCAATCGCGCCAGCCACCGCAGCCGAAGGCTACGCCGGCGGAGCAGCAGGCCGCCGCGGCACAGCCGCCGGCATCGGCTCCGAGCACCATCAGCGCTACGCAACCGGCGGCACCGACCGCCGGCTTCGAAAATCGCTTCGGCGCCTGGCGCTAAGTCCGCCGCTCTCGTAGGGCGGATTAGCGAAGCCCTTTTTGCGCAACACCGTGTTTGCACAACATCGTGGCCGTTCATCCTTCGAGGCGAGCTTCGCTCGCACCTCAGGATGACGGATCGAGGTTTCGCCGAACTGCGTCACCCCTTCGCCGGCATCGCTCGTTCTCAATTGCGGGCGTCGCGCCTTGCCTGCGCGTTGCGCGTCGCCTGCGAGACACTGCCGATTTTGGCCGGCGGCACTTTGGTGCGTCTGCGCTGGCTGGGCAGAGAGCGCATTCCCTCATCTGCGGTGTACCCGGCGGCCGGGCGAGCCGGGAACTGTGCCGCGCGGCGCAGGGCAAGAGCGTGATGCGCAAACTCGACATGAGCGGCACGCGCCGCAAGCTTGTCTCGGCGGGAAATCTCCTTGCCGACGCGTTTGAGCGCCGAAACAAACACTTGCTTCCTCTTGTCGGGACGTTTGGCGGTCCCGGGGAATGTCGCCCCGCGAGGCGCTCCCTTGCCCCGCGCTTCACGCCGCTTCCCGCGCGAGAGTGTGCGCTCCTTGTCGCGCAGATCGCGAAGACGCTTCAGCAGCGATCTCAGGTCATCGAGGCCTGCATCGTAAATGGCCGGATGGTGAGTGCTCGCGACGATCTCGTACTCGTCGTGGCCAAGCAGGCTGCGCTCGAATTTGCAGGGAATGGACATCGTGATCCTCCAACGTGCGTGCGCTTGTTGAGAGAGCGTGTCGTGTCCTTACCTGAGACTTTGGTCACCCCTTCGCCGGCTGTGGTTAGGCATGGCCTAAGCCCCGCTCGACCGTGATGCGCTCTCGTGCGCTGACGCAAGCCTCCCGCGTGGAGGGCTTCCCGTCAATCGCCACGCGACACCGAGGTTTAGAGGGACTGCGGATCCTTCAGCCGAACCGGCCCCAATCAACCGCGCCGGCTCTAGCGCCGCGTCAGCTCGAACCGTCCTTCGGCTTTGTTATTGATGACTTCGCAATTGCACTCTGCGGCGAGCGCATCAAGCTTCGCGCGGGCATCCGCGTTCGTCTCACCCGGCGGAAACATCCCCGCGAACAACTCATAGGTGAGATCGAAGATGTGTCCGCTCGGCATGTCGAGCAGATAACTTTTCAGGACCGCTTCAGTCAGCATGTCGCGTTAATGCAGCGACGAGGCCGGCCCGTCGTCGAACTCGGCGATCGCGCGGCTCAGCGTGACGATTTCCGCTTCGATCTCCGCCTGGCTGTTGGTCAGCTCCAGGTATTTCCGGGTCTTCGGCCCATTGGGCGCCCAGTCGCCGGCCGAGCGCTGCTCGGGCGCGACATCGGCCATATCGCCGATCATCTCTTCGATCGCCGCGTCGAGTTTGCCACGCTTCTCGCTGAGTTCAGCGAGCCGTGCGCTCATTTCGTTGAGCTTCTCAGCCATGCGACGTCCGCTTCACTTAGCCGAACCGGCCGTGGCAGTGCTTGTACTTCTTGCCGGAACCGCACGGGCAGACCTCGTTGCGGCCCACCTTGCCCCAGCTCGACGGATCGGCGGGATTGCGCTCGGCGGCGCGCACTGCACCGAATCCGTTGCCGACCAGGGCCGGCTGCAGCGGCGCATCGGCGGTGCTGTAGTCGGCGCCGCTGTCCGGGTTGATGTGGTGCGCCTCCATATAGGGCAGATCCGGATTCTGCTCCGGCTGCTCCATGATCTGAATGCGCATGAGATAGCTGGTCACCTGTTCGCGCAGGTTCTGGCTCATCGCCTCGAACAGATTGTAGGCCTCGGCCTTATATTCGTTGAGCGGGTCGCGTTGCGCATAGCCGCGCAGCCCGACCACCTGCCGCAAATGTTCGAGCATCACGATATGTTCGCGCCAGAGATGATCGAGCGTCTGGATCAGGATGGTCTTTTCGACCGCGCGCATGGTCTCGGCGCCCCATTGAGCGACCTTCGACGCCATATGCTCGTCAGCGCGCCGCTCGACGCGGGTGAGTAGCTCCTCGTCGGCGATGCCTTCTTCCTTGGCCCACTCGTCGACCGGTAGGTTAAGCCCCAGCACGCGCTCGAGCTCGGTCTTGAGCCCGGCGGTATCCCACTGCTCGGGATAGGCGTTTTCCGGCACATGCTTGGAGACCAGCTCTTCGACCGCGACATGACGCATGTCGGCGACGATCTCGGCGACCGTATCCATCTTCATCCATTCGACGCGCTGGTCGAAGATGACCTTGCGCTGGTCGTTGGAGACGTTGTCGAACTTCAACAGGTTCTTGCGGATGTCGAAATTGCGGAACTCGACCTTCTGCTGCGCCTTTTCCAACGCCTTGTTGATCCAGGAATGGACGATGGCTTCGTTTTCCTTGAGCCCGAGACGCTGCAGCATGCCGTCGAGCTTGTCCGACCCGAAAATGCGCATCAGGTCGTCTTCCAGCGACAGGAAGAACTTGGAATGGCCGGGGTCGCCCTGACGACCGGAGCGGCCGCGCAACTGATTGTCGATGCGGCGGCTCTCGTGCCGCTCGGTGCCGAGCACGAACAAGCCGCCGGCTCCCAGCGCCTTTTCCTTGAGGCGGGCGATCTGCATCTTGATTTCGGCGATGCGCACGTCGCGCGCGCCGGCGTCGGTGACGTCCTTGAGCTCCTGGCGAATCCGCATGTCGGCATTGCCGCCGAGCTGGATGTCGGTGCCGCGGCCGGCCATGTTGGTGGCGATGGTCACCGCGCCCGGCACGCCGGCCTGCGAGATGATCAGCGCCTCCTGCTCGTGGAAGCGCGCATTGAGAATGGCGAATACCTTGACCTTGGACGCGCCGTCGTCGCCCGAATACAGCGCCGCAAAGGCGTTGGGATCGGAGAAGTCGTGCTGTTCCCAGCCCTCCTTGCGCAACATTTCGGCGAGCTGCTCCGACTTCTCGATCGAGGTGGTGCCGACCAGCACCGGCTGCGCGCGCTGCTTGCAGTCGTTGATCAGCGTCAGGATCGCCCGATATTTCTCACCGGCGGTGCGATAGACCTCGTCATCGTCGTCGATGCGGACCATCGGCTGGTTGGTCGGCACCTCAAGCACTTCGAGATTGTAGATGTCGATGAACTCGTCCGCTTCGGTCAGCGCCGTGCCGGTCATGCCGGCGAGCTTCTCGTACATGCGGAAGTAGTTCTGGAACGTAATCGAGGCCAGCGTCTGGTTTTCCGGCTGGATCGGCTGGTGCTCTTTCGCTTCGAGCGCCTGGTGCAAGCCGTCGGAGTAGCGGCGGCCCGGCATCATGCGGCCGGTGAACTCGTCGATGATGACGACCTCGCCGTTGCGGACGATGTAGTCCTTGTCGCGCTGGAACAGCTGGTGAGCGCGCAGCGCCTGGTTGACGTGGTGCACGGTCGAGACGTTCTCGACGTCGTAGAGTGAATCGCCCTTGAGCAGATTGGCTGCCTGCAGCCTCTGCTCCATTTTTTCCATGCCGGCTTCGGTGAGCGCGACGGTGCGCTGCTTCTCGTCCACCTCGTAGTCGGACTTGTCGAGATTGGGGATGTAGGTGTCGATGGTGTTGTAGAACTCGGAGCGGTCGTCGAGCGGTCCGGAAATGATCAGCGGCGTGCGCGCCTCGTCGATCAGGATCGAGTTCGACCTCGTCGACGATCGCGTAGACGTGCCCGCGCTGGACCATGTCCTCCAGCCGGTACTTCATGTTGTCGCGCAGATAGTCGAAGCCCAGTTCGTTGTTGGTGGCATAGGTGACGTCGCAGTCGTATTCGTTCTTGCGCTGCTCGTCGTCGAGACCGTGCACGATGATGCCGACAGTGAGGCCGAGGAACTTGTAGATCTCGCCCATCCACTCGGCGTCGCGCTTGGCCAGGTAATCGTTGACGGTGACGACGTGGACGCCGCGGCCCGACAGCGCGTTCAGATAGACCGGCAGGGTGGCGACCAGGGTCTTGCCTTCGCCGGTCTTCATCTCCGAGATCCTGCCGTCGTGCAGGATCATTCCGCCGATCAACTGCACGTCGAAGTGGCGCTGACCCAGCGTTCGCTTGGCGGCTTCGCGACAGGTCGCGAATGCCGGGACCAGAATGTCGTCGAGGGTCTTGCCCTCCGCCAGTTCCTTCCTGAACTGCACGGTCCGGGCCCGCAACGCCTCGTCGGAGAGCTTTTCAAGCTCCGCTTCCAACGCGTTGATCTGGGCCACGCGCGGCTGGTAGGCCTTGATCCGGCGCTCGTTGGAAGAGCCGAAAATCTTGCGGGCGAGCGCGCCAATCATGCTGGAATTCCCTTCAGGACCCTGAACGCCAGTCTACCAAGCCGACCGGAAACCGCGCATCAGACAACGCCAAACCAACCTTTGTCGCGGCAAACGGCGCGCGCGTTCATGGGGTGGCCACAGCATACCTGATTTGCGGCGACTTTCGGTGAGCAAATGGCGGCTCGGGGCCCGGCCTAGCCGGTTTGCCGAGACATAAGAGTGGCCTACATCCTTGTCAATTGGCGAGTTTTCTCACGTTCTTTTCAGAATCCGCCCCTTGGGCTCCCATTGCAAAGGGAACACGATTGCGCGACTGTCCCGGCCGTTCCGCGGTCGGGTGGGGACCGTACGCATGATGTTAAGGACAGCACCATGAACCCGTCGAAATCTTCCGTTCCGACCCGCACCGCGGTCGCGACCATGGCCGCCCTGGCGCTGCTGGCGCTGGTGGTCGGCTGTTCGCAGGACTCCACGCTCGTCGTCGTCGAGCGGATCGGCGTCCGATCCGGTGGTCGCGCGCGTGAACGGCGCCGATATCCGGGAAAGCCACCTCGCAATGGCGGAGGACGATCTCGGCGCCGAACTCCAACAACTCCCGCCCGATGTCCGCCGCGACCACCTGATCAGCTACGTCGCCGACGTCATACTCGCCGCCCAAGCCGCCGAGGCGCTCAGCCTGCAAAACAACGACGAGTTCAAGCAGCGCGAGGCGTTCCTGCGCCGGAAGCTATTGATGGGCGTGATGTTGCAGAAGCACGCCCGCGATAGCACCAGCGACGAAGCGCTGCGCAAAGTCTATGACGAGCAGATCCGGCCCATGGGCGCGACCGAAGAAGTCCGTGCCCGCCATATCCTGTTCCGCGCCGACCCCAAGGATGCGAAAGCGCTGGCGGAAGCCGAAGAGCGCGCGCGGGCCGCGCTCGAGCGCATCAAGAAGGGCGAGGAGTTCGCGGCGCTCGCGAGCGAACTCACCGAGGACCCCTCCGGCAAGGAGAACGGCGGCGACCTCGACTATTTCACCAAGGAACAGATGGTGCCGGAATTCGCCAACATCGCGTTCCAGATGTCCCCGGGGCAGGTGTCGAACCCGATCCGCACCCAATTCGGCTGGCACATCATCAAGCTCGAGGATCGGCGCAACCGGCCGGTGCCGGAGTTCGACAAGGTCCGTCCCCAGATCGAGACCTTTGTGGTCCGCCGCGCCCAGGGCGAATTGATCAGCCAATTGCGCGAAAAGGCCAAGATCGAGCACCTCGGCAAGAAGGACGCGCCGCCGCCCGCCAAGAAATAGCGGCGCGTCACGCCTTCGTCCGCAGCCTCTCGCCTTCTGCAAAGCCATAGAGCGCGGCTGGATTGGCCACGAGCACGCGCTCGCGCAACGCCGCATCGGGCAGCCAATCGGCAATGAGATCGGTCAGGTCGCCATCGTTCGGCATCGGCTTCTTGTTCATAACATGCGGCCAGTCGGTGCCCCAGATCAGCCGTTGCGGATTGACGCTTGTCAGGCGGCGGGCAAGCGGCGTCACGTCGGCGTAGGGCAGATCGGGCGCGGTCGAGATGCGATATGGCCCGGTCAGCTTGACCCAACAGCGGCCGGTCTCGAAGAGGCGCAGGAAATTGTCGAGGCTCCCGGCGCTCGACCACGGCCCGGCGCTGCTCTTCGGATAGCCGAGATGCCCGACCACGACATCCACCGGCAATCCTGAAATCTGCTCGGCAAAGCGCGGCGCCTCGTCGAGATTAACCAGAAATTCGATGTGCCAGCCGAACGGTGCGATGATCCTCGCCAACGCCGGTATGATGTCTTCGGGCACCACATTGCGTTCGCCGCGTATGGTCGACGAGGTTGAAACGCACGCCGCGGATGCCGGCGTCGTGGAGCGCACGGAGCTCGGAGAGGTCAATTTCCGGCTTCATAACGGCGACGCCGCGTAGCCCCGACCGGTGGCGCGAGAGCGCATCGAGCAGCGCGCGATTATCGGTGCCGTAGACGCTCGGCTGCACCAGCACGGCGCGATCGACGCCCAGCGTTGCGAGCAGGTGCAGATAGTCCTCCAGCGTCGAATCCGGCGGCGTGTAGATGCGCTCGTTCGCATAGGGAAATGCGGCGGCCGGGCCGCAGATATGGGCGTGGGTATCACAGGCGCCTGGCGGCAGCCGCGTGCGCGGCGGGCGCGGATTGCGGTCAGGTGGCGGGCACGGGTTCATTGGCATGGCGGCGGCGACACTATTTTCCAAAGTGAAGCGAGTCCACCGACGGAGATGCCCTTGCGCGCGGCGCTAGTGTCCCGATTCCGAAGTTCGTACGATCTCGCGGCGGGGTCTGATACGAACTTCGGAATCGAAGGACACTAGCAGCTCATTGATTCTAGTGTGGCTTTGGTTCAGAAGTCCGCAACTGGGACTCGCTGCAAATACTATTGCGGACTTCTGAACCGCCACACTAGAAGCTGGTGTTAGAGCGTCCGCGCTACGAGCTTCGTTCGCGCCCCTGAATGACACGGCCATGACATGACCACCAAAGTCTCTCCCCTCGCCCCCGCATCGGTCCCCGACATGCCGGCGATCGCCGGCGTGCGCCTTGCGACCGCCGCGGCCGGCATCCGTTACAACGACCGCACCGATGTGCTGCTGGTGCCGTTCGATCCGGGCACCGCGGTGGCCGGCGTTTTCACCAGATCGAAATGCCCGTCCGCGCCGGTCGAGTGGTGCCGCGCCAAGCTCAAGGGCCGCAAGGCGCGCGCGCTGGTGGTCAATTCCGGCAACGCCAACGCCTTCACCGGCAAGACCGGCCGCACCGCCTGCGCCTTCACCGCCCAGCTCGCGGCCAAGGCCGTCGGCTGCAAGGCCGACGAGGTCTTCCTCGCCTCGACCGGCGTGATCGGCGAGCCGCTCAATGCCGAAGCGTTCGACGGCGTCATGGATCGGCTGGTCGCGGAGGCCCGCGACGACGGTTGGCTCGACGCCGCCAAGGCGATCATGACCACCGACACCTTCCCCAAGGTCGCGACCGCGAAGGCCCGGATCGGCAAGGCCACCGTCACCATCAACGGCATCGCCAAGGGCGCCGGCATGATCGCGCCCGACATGGCGACCATGCTGTCGTTCGTCTTCACCGACGCGCCGATCGCGGCGCCGGCGCTGCAGACGCTGCTGCAAGACGGCGTCACCGACACCTTCAACGCCGTCACCATCGACGGCGACACCTCGACCTCCGACACGCTGCTGGCGTTCGCGACCGGCGCGGCGCACCGGCGCGCCGAAAATCAGCAAGGCGAACGACCCGCGGCTCAAGGGATTCCGCAAGGCGTTCCAGGCGGTGCTCGCCAATCTCGCCGAGCAGGTCGCGCGCGACGGCGAAGGCGCGCGCAAGCTGGTCGAGATCATGGTCGAGGGCGCGGTGTCGAAGCCGTCGGCGCGCCGGATCGCGATGTCGATCGCCAATTCGCCGCTGGTGAAGACCGCGATCGCCGGCGAGGACGCCAATTGGGGCCGCGTGGTGATGGCGGTCGGCAAGGCCGGCGAGCCCGCCGACCGCGACAAGCTCTCGATCTGGTTCGGCGGCATCCGCGTCGCCCACAAGGGCGCGCGCGATCCCGGTCTACGACGAGGCCGCGGTCTCGGCGGCGATGAAAAGCCCGAGATCGCGCTCAAGGTGCGCTCGGCCTCGGCCGCGGGCGCGACCGCGTGCTGACCTGCGACCTCACCAAGGAATATGTCGCGATCAACGGCGACTATCGCTCGTGATGCTAGCGTGCGGTGACGCGTCAGCTGCCAGCGCAATGCGGCATGCGGCAGGCGGCGGCAAATGTTTCGGTCATGAAACCTCTCGCCGGTCGAACTATCATAGAGCACTCGCGGTGGTCGAATTAACCGGGTCGGGAGCGGCAAGCCCGTGAGCATCAAGCTCGTCCTTGTCGCCGCCTGCGCCCTCATCGATGCCGACGGCCGCGTGCTGATCGCCGAGCGGCCGGCCGGCAAGCCGATGGCGGGCCTGTGGGAATTTCCCGGCGGCAAGGTCGAGCCGGGCGAGCGCCCGGAGGAGACGCTGATCCGGGAGCTGAAGGAGGAACTGGGCATCGTCGTCAACGAAGCCTGTCTCGCGCCGCTGACCTTCGCCAGCCACGCCTATGCCGACTTCCATCTCCTGATGCCGCTCTATGTCTGCCGGCGCTGGGAAGGGACGGTCAGTCGCCGCGAAGGCCAGAAGCTCGCCTGGGTGCGGCCGAACCGGCTGCGGGACTATCCGATGCCGCCGGCGGACGAGCCGCTGATCTCGCATCTGACGACACTGCTGTGATGACGATGCCGTAGTCCTGCATGGAACGCACAGTGCCGCAGAACTCACCGCCGACAGGTTTGCATCGGACGGCTGCCGCCCGGATGCATCTCGCCAAGCTGGCCAGGCGCGCCGCCACCGACGAGCGCGGCGCGACCGCGATCGAATATGCGCTGATCGCCGCCGGCATCGGCGCCGTCGTTGCGGCAACTGTTTACACCATTGGCAACAACACCGACGAACTTGGTCGCCAAGCATGTCGAATCTGTTCTGATCGAACTAATCATCGTCGCGTCTTCTCCCCGGCCGACTGTTCGATCGTGCCCAGCGCATCGGCCAGCCGCTGTTGCGCCGAGCCCGGCTGCAGCGGCTGCTGCTGGCTCTCATGCGGCGCCCAGCCCGACAGCCAGACGATCTCGAACGTCGCGCGCATGCGGCCGTCGGGATCGGCGAAGCGCTCGCGCGTAGATCTCCGCCATCCGCGTCAGCGTCGCGCGCCGCAGCGGCGTGCGCCGCGCTCGACCAGCACATTGGTCGCGCCCATGCGGCGCAGATCGTGCATCAGCGCGAGCGGCGAGGCGTAGCGCACCGTGACCCGGTCGACGTCGGTGACCGGCAGCGCGAAGCCCGCGCGCTGCAGCAGCGCGCCGAGTCGCGCACATCGGCGAACGGCGCGACGCGCGGCGAGACGCCGCCCTCGATCTCGGCTCTCGGCGGCGGCGAAGGCCTGGCGCAACTCGGTCAGCGTGTCGCCGCCGAGCAGCGCCGCGAGCAGCAGCCCGTCGGGCTTGAGCGCGCGGCGGATCTGGATCAGCGTGCCGGGCAGATCGTTGACGAATTGCAGCGCCAGCGCCGACACCACGAGATCGAGCGAGCCGTCGCGAAACGGCAGCGCCTCCTCGTCGGCGACGACCGCCAGATCCGCGCCAGCCGACGGCGGCGGCCACAGCGATCGCCGCGATGATGGTGCCGACCTTGCCGCTCGCAGCGAGCGCGCGCCGCACCGCATCGGTCGGCGTGCCGAGATCGACCGCGCAGATCGAAGTGCCGCAGCACCGCCGCCAGCCGCTCGGCCAGATCGTCGCGCGACCCGGTCGAGCAGAAAGTCGCCGGCGCCGAGCGCGCGGCGCGCCGCCGCCGCGCGCGCAGCAGCTCCGGTCGAAGATGAGCGGGGCTGATGACATGCATTATTGTGACACAATACCCATGCGCCGTCATGGTTGGCTCATGCGTTGAGCCGGCACCGCTGCCGCGTTAGCGTTCCGGCATGGAAGCCGACCGCCTCACGGCGGCGCACGACCGTCGCGCCTGCGCCGCCTCGCCGGCGCCTTGCGCGCCGACGTTCGGCGCTGCGTCGTCGATGTCGCGCTGCCGCCGCTTTGCGCCGTCCTGCCGCGAGCCGGTCGGCGGCGCCGGCCTGTGCGCGGCCTGCTGGTCGAAGCTCTCGTTCATCGCGCCGCCCTATTGCGAGCGGCTCGGCATTCCGTTCGCCTACGATCCCGGCCCCGGCGTGCTGTCGATGGAGGCGATCGCCGATCCGCCGGCCTATCACCGCGCGCGCGCCGCCGTGCGCTACGACGACATCGCGCGCACGCTCGTGCATGCCTTCAAATACGGCGACCGGCTCGACCTCGCGCCCACCATGGGCCGCTGGATGGCGCGCGCCGGGCGCGAACTGCTGGCGGACGCCGACGCGCTCGTGCCGGTGCCGCTGCACTGGCGGCGGCTGTGGGCGCGGCGCTTCAACCAGTCGGCGCTGCTGGCCGAGATCATCGCCAAGGCGAGCGGCGTGCCGGTGCGCCACGGCGCGCTCAAGCGCGTCAAGGCGACGCCGCAGCAGGTCGGGCTGTCGCAAGGCGGAGCGCGCGCAGAACGTGCAGGGCGCCTTCCGCGTGCCCGCCGAGGGCAAGGCCGAGGTCGCCGGCCGCCGGCTGGTCCTGGTCGACGACGTGCTGACCTCCGGCGCCACCGTCGATGCCTGCGCGCGGGCGCTGCTGCGGGCCGGCGCCGCGCAGGTCGACGTGCTGGTGTTCGCCCGGGTTGTGGCGGCGCGCGCGCGCTCCCATATAAAGTGCAGTCGAGTAAATCGCGACCGATTCAGCATGAGCCACAGTCGAAATCTACACCACCCGCTATTGCCCCTATTGCCATCGCCGCCAAGGCGCTGCTGACCCGCAAGGGCGTGGCGTTCACCGAGATCGACGTGAGCGGCGATCGCGGAGCGGCGCAGCGAGATGATCGAGCGCGCCAACGGCCGCATGACCGTGCCGCAGATTTTCATCGGCGCGACCCATGTCGGCGGCTGCGACGATCTCTACGCGCTCGAGCGCGCCGGCAAGCTCGACCCGCTGCTCGCCGCAGCGACAGGCAGCCAGGCATGACGCGGCATGGCACGCGCGACCTTCACGCGTCGGCCTGGTCCAGATGCGCTCGGGCCTGCTCGCCGCGCGCCAATCTCGACGCCGCCGTGAAGCTGATCGGCGAGGCCAAGAACGGCCGGCGCCGACTACGTGCAGACGCCGGAGATGACCAACATCATGGAGCATCAAGCGCGAGCGGCTGTTCGCCGCGATCGCGCCGGAAGAGAGCGACGCGAGCCTCGCGGCCTTCCGCGAGCTTGGCGCGCAAGCTCGGATCCATCTGCACGTCGGCTCGCTGGCGATCAAGGTCTCGCCCGACAAGGCCGCCAACCGCTCGTTCCTGATCGATCCGCAGGGCGAGATCGTCGCGCGCTACGACAAGATCCACATGTTCGACGTCGATCTCGCCGGCGGCGAGAGCTATCGCGAATCGCGCAACTACCGGCCCGGCGAGCTCGCCGTGGTGGCCGACCTGCCCTGGGGCCGGCTCGGCCTGACGATCTGCTACGACCTGCGCTTTCCCGCGCTCTACCGCGCGCTGGCCGAGGCCGGCGCGTCGTTCCTCGCCATCCCGTCGGCCTTCACCCAGCAGACCGGCGAAGCGCATTGGCACGTGCTGATGCGCGCCCGCGCCATCGAGAACGGCTGCTTCGTGCTTCGCGGCCGCGCAGGGCGGCAAGCACGAGAACGGCCGCGAGACCTTCGGCCATTCGCTCGTCGTCGATCCGTGGGGCCGCATCCTGGCCGAAGGCGGCACCGAGCCGGGCGTGGTCATGGCCGAGATCGATCCGGCCGAAGTCGCGGCGGCGCGCGCGCGGATTCCGTCGCTGCAGCACGGCCGGCGCTTCGAGATGGTCGAGCCGATGGCGGAGCCGGCGCACCTGCACGCGGTGCGGAGGCCCGGCATGATCCGCTACGCGCTGGTCTGCGACGAAGGGCCACGACTTCGAAAGCTGGTTCCAGAATTCCGCGGCCTACGACAAGCAGGCCAAGCGCGGGCTGGTGACCTGCCCGGTCTGCGGCTCCAGCCAAGGTCGAGAAGGCGATCATGGCGCCGCGGCTGTCGCGGCGCCAAGAAGCGCGCGCAAGCCGCGCCGCGCCGTGCCGAAGCCGCCCGAGCGCGCCGGCGCCGGCACCGGCGCCGGCGAGACCGCGCGCCGGTCGCGATGATGTCGCCGCAGGAGCGCGAGTTCCGCGCCAAGCTCAAGGAATTGCGCGACCACCTCACCAAGAACGCCGACAATGTCGGCCAGAAATTTCCCGAAGAAGCGCGCAAGATGCACTACGGCGAGATCGAGCACCGCTCGATCTACGGCGAAGCCTCGCCGCGAGGAGGCCAAGGAGCTGCACGAGGAAGGCATCGAATTCCATCCGCTGCCGGTGCTGCCGGACGAGCGGAACTGAGCTGATATCGTCATTGCCGGGCATAGCCCGTCGAAGACGGGGTGAAGTGTATGACCCGGAATATCTTTCGAAAGATGGATCGGCGGGACGCTCGCAAGATCAATGCGCCCACAGCAGCACGACACGCCGACCACGATCAGCACGATGCCGAGCGCTTCGCGCGCGGTCGTCGCCTGCTTGAACACGAAGCGCGAGATCGCCTGCGCGAACAGCACCTCGACCAGCGCCAGCGTGCGCACGCTGGCGGCGGTGGCGAGCGCGAAGGCCAGAAACCAGAACTGCGAGGCGAGCGCGCCCATGAAGCCCGCGAACAGCGACGGCCGCCAGGCGCGCACGATCGCGCGCAGCACGTCGCGGATCGCGCAGCCACAGATAGAGCGACAGCAGCACCGCCTGCAGCACGAGGCCCGACCGCCAGCGTGAAGGTCGCGGCCATCACGATAGCTCGGCAGGCCGAGGCTCAGGATCGCGCCGCGATAGCCGACCGCCGACAGCGCGAACATGCGCGCCGGCGGCGAGCCCGAGCAGCGTCGCCCGGACGTCCAGCGCGGTGCCGGGCTTGAGCGACATCAGCACCACGCCGGCGGTGGCGATCAGGATCGCGGCCGCCATCGGCAGCGTCACCGCGTCGCCGAGGAAGACCAGCCCGAACAGCGCCGCCTGCACCGGCTCGGTCTTGATGTAGGCGATAGTCACCACGAACGAGCGGTCGTTCATGGCGGCCAGCATCAGCGCGGTGGCGGCGATCTGCGCGCAGCGCGCCGACGCAGCACCCAGGGCCAGAAGACCAGCGGCGGACGCGGCAGCGCCGCGCCGGTCGCGATCAGCACGCCGGCGAGAAACACCAGCGCGAACGGAAACCCGAACAGGAAGCGCACATGGGTCGCGCCGACGGTGCCGAGCGTCGCGGTCAGCTCGCGCTGCGTGGCGTTGCGCACGGTCTGGCGCGGCGGCGGCGATGCATGCGTGAAGAGCGACCCAGAGCCAGCCGGTGTCGCAGTCGCAGCATCGACCGTACGCCGGCCTTGCTGCCGGCCGTCGACGCATGTAGTTCACGTCCATGTCGGTCGAGAGCTGCCAGCGGTCGGCGAGCAGATTGTAGATCACGCCGGTGCTCGTCGATCACGCCGCAGCCCGGCCTGCTCCATCGCGATCTCGAGCTCGTTCGGCGTCACGAACTTGTCCCAGCTGATGGGTGCCGCGCGGCAGCCAGCGCAGCACGTATTCGGCGCCGACGATCGCCAGCGCGAAGCTCTTCAGCGTGCGGTTGAGCGTGGCCGCGATCATCAGCCCGCCGGGCTTCACCATCTCGGCGCAGCGGCGCGACGAACAGCGCGACGTCGGCGACGTGCTCGACCACCTCCATGGCCAGCACGATGTCGAAGCGCTCGCCGGCGTCGGCCAGCGCCTCGGCGGTGGTGGCGCGGTAGTCGATCGCGAGCCCGCTCTGCGTCGGCGTGCAGCTTGCGCCGCCTCGATATTGGCCGTCGGCCGGGTCGGCGCCGACCACCGCGGCGCCGAGCCGCGCCAGCGGCTCGCGACAGGATGCCGCCGCCGCAGCCGATGTCGAGGATGCGCAGGCCCGACAGGCAGTCGAGCCGCTTGGGGTCGCGGCCGAAGCGCCGGCAGCGGCCTGGTCGCGGATATAGCCGAGCCGCACCGGATTGAACTTGTGCAGCACGCGCCATCTTGCCGCGCGGGTCCCACCATTCGGCGGCCAGCGCGCGAAAAGCGCGCGACCTCGGCCGCATCGACGGTGCGGATCGTCGGCCTCGGCTTTCGCGGCCATTGCTCGCTCATTCGATGCGCTCTCCGGCAGGCCGCGGTTGCAGCCCCCGGCCCCGCCGGTATGTATACGCGCCTTTTCGGCGCGGCGGCTTGCGGCAAGCGATCGCGCCGCCCTGCGTCGCTGCCGGAGAGACCGCAGGTCCGCCATGGCCCGCCTCGTGATGAAATTCGGCGGAACGTCGGTCGCCGATATCGACCGCATCCGCAACGTCGCGCGCCACGTCAAGCGCGAGGTCGACGCCGGCCACGAGGTCGCCGTGGTGGTCTCCGCCATGGCCGGCAAGACCAACGAGCTGGTGGCCTGGTGCCGCGACGCCTCGCCGCTGCACGACGCGCGCGAATACGACGCGGTGGTCGCCTCCGGCGAGCAGGTCACCGCCGGGCTGCTGGCGATCGCGCTGCGAGGGCATGGGCATCAACGCCCGCTCCTGGCAGGGCTGGCAATTGCCGATCCTGACCTCCAACGCGCACGGCTCGGCGCGCATCCTCGACATCAACGGCGCCGAGCTCGATCAAGCGCTTCAAGGAGCGCAAGGAGGTCGCGGTGATCGCCGGCTTCCAGGGCATGCACAAGGACACCGGCCGCATCACCACGCTCGGCCGCGGCGGCTCCGACACCTCGGCGGTGGCGATCGCGGCCGCGATCGAGGCCGACCGCTGCGACATCTACACCGACGTCGACGGCGTCTACACCACCGACCCGCGCGTGGTGCCGCGCGCGCGCCGGCTCGACAAGATCGCGTTCGAGGAAATGCTGGAGCTCGCCTCGCTCGGCGCCAAGGTGCTGCAGGTGCGCTCGGTCGAGCTCGGCATGGTGCACAAGGTGCGCATCTTCGTGCGCTCGAGCTTCGACAAGCCCGAGGACATCGATCCGCACGGCACGCCGCCCGGCACGCTGATTTGCGACGAGGAGGAGATCGTGGAACAGCAGGTCGTCACCGGCATCGCCTTCTCCAAGGACGAGGCGCAGATCTCGATCCGCCGCGTGCAGGACAAGCCCGGCGTCGCCGCCGCGATCTTCGGCCCGCTGGCCGAGGCCAACATCAATGTCGACATGATCGTGCAGAACGTCTCCGCCGACGGCGCGACCACCGACCTCACCTTCACGGTGCCGGCCGCCGACTATCAGCGCGCCGACCGACGTGCTCGACCAAGGCGCAAGGCACGATCGGCTATCGAGCGCGCTCGACGGCGCGACCGACGTCGCCAAGGTCTCGGTGATCGGCATCGGCATGCGCAGCCATGCCGGCGTCGCCGCCCAGGCGTTCAAGGCGCTGGCCGAGCGCAGCATCAACATCCGCGCCATCACCACGTCGGAGATCAAGTTCTCGCTGCTGATCGACGCCGCCTATACCGAGCTTGCGGTGCGCACGCTGCATCCGCTCTACGGACTGGACAAAGCTTAAGCGAGTGGCTTGAATTGCCTGCCAGGCTCCGCTCATTCCGCGCAAGCGGGATCCGTATTGATGGGTCGCGTTCGTGCGGCGCTTCGGCGACTCGACGCGTAGCTCGCCGAGCGTAGGGTCGCGGATAGCGGAAAGGGCGCCGATTGTCGATTAGTGATTCATCGAACAGCCTAAGCCTCCGCCCCGCCGGGTCGACACGCCCCTCATCCACCCGTCTGGCTTGCGGTTTGCATGCCGCATTCGCTATAGGCCTTGGTGCGATGTGGCCGCGGGTGACCGGCCCCGCGGGCGCGCTTTCCTGATTGAGTGGCGCCGGAGCCTCCCGCTCCGGCCAAGCGCCCGAAGGATCACGCCATGCGTGGCGCGCTCGGCGGTCCGCGCGTGCTGTTGCGCCGGCTTCGCGAAGTGATGGCGGAGCCGGTCAGCGCGCAGGAACGCCTCGACAAGATCGTGGTGCTGATCGCCGCCAACATGGTGGCGGAGGTCTGCTCCGTCTACGTGCTGCGCGTCGACGGCACGCTCGAGCTTTACGCCACCGAAGGCCTCAAGCCGGAAGCCGTGCACCAGACCGTGCTGCGCGCCGACGAAGGCCTGGTCGGCCTGGTCGCCAGCGAAGCCAACCCGATCAACCTCTCGGAAGCGCAGACGCACCCGGCCTTCTCCTACCGGCCGGAGACCGGCGAAGAGATCTACCACTCGTTCCTCGGCGTGCCGATCCTGCGCGCCGGCAATACGCTCGGCGTGCTGGTGGTGCAGAACCGGGCGCGGCGCACCTATTCCGAGGAGGAAGAGGAGGCGCTGCAGACCACCGCCATGGTGCTCGCGGAGATGATCGCCTCGGGCGAGCTGTCCGCGATCGCGCGCGCCCGGCGCGCCGGAGCCGGCGGCGCGCCGGCCGGTGCATCTCACCGGCGCCGCGCTCAACGACGGCATCGCGCTCGGCCACGTGGTGCTGCACGAGCCGCGCGTCGTCATCACCAATTTCATCGCCGACGACGTCAACAAGGAGATGAAGCGGCTCGAAGCCGCGATCGAGACCATGCGCTCCGATCTCGACGTGCTGCTCGAGCGCGGCGAGGTCGCCGACGGCGGCGAGCACCGCGACGTGCTCGAAGCCTATCGCATGTTCGCCTACGACCGCGGCTGGCTGCACCGCCTGAGCGAAGCGGTGATGACCGGCCTGACCGCCGAAGCCGCGGTCGAGCGCGTGCAGTCGGACACCCGCGCCCGCATGCTGCGCGCGACCGATCCCTATCTGCGCGAGCGCCTGCACGACCTCGACGAATTCTCGAACCGGCTGATGCACCAGCTGCTCGGCCAGGACTACGCGCCGGCGCGCGACCGGCTGCCGGAGAACGCCGATCCTCGTCGCGCGCTCGATGGGGCCGGCGGCGCTGCTCGAATACGACCGCAAGCGCCTGCGCGGCCTGGTGCTGGAGGAAGGCGGACCGAATTCGCATGTCGCGATCGTCGCGCGCGCGCTCGGCATTCCCGCGGTCGGCGAGATCGCCAACGCCACCGGCGTTGCCGATCCCGGCGACGCCGATCATCGTCGACGGCGCGACCGGCGACGTGCATGTGCGGCCGTCGCCCGACATGGAAGCGGCCTATGTCGAGCGCGTGCGGCTGCGCGCGCGCCGGCAGCTGCAATACCTCGCGCTGCGCGACAAGCCCTGCGTCACCAAGGACGGCGTGCCGATCACGCTGCTGCTCAACGCCGGCCTCGCGGTCGACCTGCCGCATATCGAGGAGACCGGCGCCGCCGGCATCGGCCTGTTCCGCACCGAATTGCAGTTCATGGTGGCGGCGACCTTGCCGCGCACCGCCGAGCAGTTCGCGCTCTACCGCGCCGTGCTCGACGCCGCCGGCGACAAGCCGGTGACGTTCCGCACGCTCGATATCGGCGGCGACAAGGTGCTGCCCTATATGCGCAACGAGGAGGAGGAGAACCCGGCGCTCGGCTGGCGCGCGATCCGGCTCGGGCTCGACCGCCCCGGCCTGCTGCGCGCCAGATCCGCGCGCTGCTGCGCGCCGCGCGGCGGACGCGAGCTCAAGGTGATGTTCCCGATGATCGCGGCGGTCGAGGAATTCGACGAGGCCAAGGGCCTGGTCGAGCGCGAGCTGACGCATCTGCGCCGCCACGGCCACAAGCTGCCCGACCGGGTCGAGGTCGGCACCATGGTCGAGGTGCCGTCGCTGCTCTACCAGCTCGACGAGCTGATCGAGCGCGTCGACTTCCTCTCGGTCGGCTCGAACGACCTGTTGCAGTTCCTCTACGCGGCCGACCGCGGCAACAAGCGCGTCGCCGAGCGTTTCGATCCGCTGTCGGCGCCGATGCTGCGCGTCCTCAGGACGATCGCCGACAAGGGCAACGCGCAAGCGCAAGCCGGTGACGCTGTGCGGCGAGCTCGCCTCGAACCCGCTCGGCGCGCTCGCGCTGATCGCGATCGGCTACCGCTCGCTGTCGCTCGCGCCCTCGGCGGTCGGTCCGGTCAAGGCGATGCTGCTCGACCTCGATGCCGGCAAGGCCGCCAAGCTGATCGACCCGCTGATCGACAGCCCGGCCGGCAGCGTGCCGATCCGCGAGCGGCTCAAGGCGTTCGCGGACGAGCAGGGCTGCAGATGTGAGATGGCGTCACCGTTCAATTGGCCGGCGACTGGATCATCTTGGTGACCCGCTCGATGATCTCGGGCGGCGCGGCCTTGGCCGCGCGGATCAGCGCTTCGAGCTGCTCGCCGGTTCGCAGCGTGATCTCGAGGCCGAGCTTTTGCGCCTCGCTCGCGGAATTGCGGATCGTTCACGGTCGCCTCGAACGCGCGGCGCAGCATCCGCACGCGCTCGACCGGCACCTCCGGCGGCAGCAGCATCGGGCGGCCGTATTCGATGCTGGATGAAAAATACTCCAGCGTCTGGCGCTGCTCGTCGGTCTTGGTGAATTCGTAGATCGTCGGCGCGCCGGTCCACGGCACCGGCTCGCGTTCGAGCGTGAACAGGACGCGGGCGACGCCCGACTTGATCCAGTCCGGCCGGAAGTTGCGGAACGACTGCACCGTCGAGCACATCCCGTCGAGCTCGCCGGTCTCCATCGCGATATTGCGCGTCCTGCGGCTTCACATAGCCCTCGACGACCCGCAGCTTCATGCCCAGCAGGCCGCGCAGCAGCTTCGGCGTCTCCGTCACCGTCGAGCCGGCGCCGGTTCCGCCGAC
Organism: uncultured Alphaproteobacteria bacterium; assembly: GCA_963741595.1. Taxonomy (GTDB): domain Bacteria; phylum Pseudomonadota; class Alphaproteobacteria; order Rhizobiales; family Xanthobacteraceae; genus VAZQ01. The sequence continues at coordinate 236,893 of CAVUIV010000019.1, read as the reverse complement.
CACCAGCTCGTGCTCGAACAGATCGGCGGCGCGTCTTGACGCGCGGATTCTTGGTCATGGCGAAGCAGCCGCGATTGGTGAGCTCCGGACTGCCGAGCCAATTGAATTTCAGCGGATCGAACCGCACGCCGGACAGCTGCTGCAGCCCGACGCTCGGAATGTTGCGGCTGACGCTGCCCCACACCGTGCCGTCGCGCGGCGCAATATTGTAGAGCCAGTTGGTCGCGAGCAGGTGGCCGGCGCCCGGCATGTTCTGGACCACAAAGCCCGGCGTCGCCGGGAATGTGGCGCGGCAGATGGCGGGCCAGGAAGCGCGCCCAGACGTCGTAGTCCTGCCCCGGAGCCGCGCCGAGCACGAAGCGGATCTGCTTGCCCTTGAAGAATTCGTCCGCCGGCTGCGCCCGGCTGTCGCTTGCGAACGCAAGCGCCGCGATGGTCGCGCTGACGGTGGCGCTGACGATGGCGAGAGATCGCCGCATGACGTCCTTTGGAGCCGGCCGCATGGGGTACGGTGGCGGGGTTTGCTTAGGCGACCACCGGCGCCTTGGTCTTCTTGGGCGTCGCGAGGTCGCGGTCGAAGCCGCCCTCGGCGATGTCGTACATGTTGCCTTCGGGGTCGGTCGCCCGTTGCTCGGCATAGGTGCGGTCGGCGGGGCGCTCGGACGGGCCGATAATGTCCCAGTTCTTCAGCCGTTCGGCGATCACCTCCGAATCCTCGACATGAAAGCCGAAATGGTTCAGGCCGTTCGGCTTGCCTTCGGCGCTTCTGGCTGAGCAGCGCCAGGTTCATGTAGCCGTCGGTCAGGAACACATTGTTGCGGCCGTTGCGGGCCACCACCTTCATCTCGAAGACCTCGCAGTAGAATTTCGCGAGTTTTTCCGGGTCCATGCAGATGATGGCCAGATGCCTGATCTTGGGCATTTTTCTGCTCCTTGGGCTTGGCGGGATCGTTTCCGGCTCGACGTTACCATTGACATACACCGCCACTTGCGCCGATTCCAATAGCCCGACGAACCGGACGAAACCGAACGCATGCTGCCCGAACAGAAACTTGACGCGCTGCTGACCCGCCACAAGGCGATCGAGAGCGAGCTGTCGACCCAGCTCGCGACCGAGACCTATGTGCGGCTGTCGCGCGAATTCGCCGAGCTCAGCCCGGTCGTCGACGCGGTCAAGGCCTACCGCGAGGTGGTCGCGGAGATCGACGGCCTCGACGCGCTGCTCGACGACCCCACGACCGATGCCGAGATGCGCGCAGATGGCGGCGGCGGAGAAGCCGGCGCTGGAGCAGAAGCGCGCCGCGCTTGGAGCAGCAGATCAAGCTCGCGCTGCTGCCCAAGGACGCGATGGACGAGCGCAACGTCATCATCGAAATCCGCGCCGGCACCGGCGGCGACGAGGCCTCGCTGTTCGCCGGCGACCTGTTCCGCATGTACGAGCGCTTCGCCGCCAAGCAGGGCTGGAAGGTCGAGGTCGTGTCCGCGAGCGAAGGCTCGATGGGCGGCTACAAGGAAATCATCGCCGAGATCCGCGGCCGCGGCGCCTTCGCCAAGCTCAAATTCGAATCCGGCGTGCATCGCGTCCAGCGCGTGCCCGACACCGAGGCCTCCGGCCGCATCCACACCTCGGCCGCGACGGTCGCGGTGCTGCCGGAAGCCGAGGAGGTCGACATCGTCATCAACGAGGCCGACCTCAGGATCGACACGCTGCGCGCCAGCGGCGCCGGCGGCCAGCACGTCAACAAGACCGAGTCGCGCGATCCGCGTGTTCCACATTCCCACCGGCATCGAAGTGAAGATGCAGGAGGACCGCTCCCAGCACCGCAACCGCGCCAAGGCGATGGCGATGCTGCGCGCCCGCCTCTACGATCACGAACGCCAGAAGCTCGATGCCGCGCGCGCCGCCGAGCGGCGCGGCCAGGTCGGCTCCGGCGACCGCTCCGAGCGCATCCGCACCTACAATTTTCCGCAAGGCCGCGTCAGCGACCACCGCATCAATCTCACGCTCTACAAGCTGCCGCAGATCATCGAGGGCGAAGCGCTCGGCGAGATCATCGACGCGCTGGTGACCGAGCATCAGGCGGAGCTGCTGGCGGCGGAGTTGTCGTGATGACGGCCGCCGCTGCGCGCCGCACCATTGCGGCGGCGCGGCGCCAGCTTGCCCAGCGCTTCCGCGACGCCGGCCTCGACTCGCCGGAGCTCGACGCGCGCATCCTGGTCGGCCATGCGCTGGGGCTCGATCATGCGGCGCTGGCGGCCCAGGCCGAACGGCGGCTCTCGTCGCAAGAAGCCGACGCGATCGCCGCGTTCGCGCAGCGCCGCCTCGCCCGCGAACCGGTCGCGCGCATTCGTCGGCAGAAGGAATTCTGGGGCCTGCCGCTCACGCTCAACGCCGACACGCTGGTGCCGCGGCCGGAAACCGAAACCGCTGGTCGAGGCCGCGCTCGCGGCGCTTGGCGACGATGCCGCGGCACGCGCGTTGCGCGATCGCCGATCTCGACACCGGCTCGGGTGCGCTCCTGCTGGCGCTGCTCAGCGAACTGCCCGGCGGCACTCGGCGTCGGCACCGACATCAGCATGGCCGCGCTCGCCTGCGCCCGACCGAATGCCGCCGCGCTCGGCCTTGCCGCCCGCGCATCGTTCGTCGCCTGCGACCATGGCGCGGCGCTCGGCGGCGGCTTCGATCTGGTCGTTGCCAATCCGCCCTATGTGGCGAGCGGCGACATCGCGGGCTTGCAGCCCGAGGTGCGCGGCTTCGATCCGCGCCGGGCGCTCGACGGCGGTGCCGGATGGGCTGGCCGCCTATCGCGCGATCGCCGGCGACGCGCGACGGCTGCTGGCGCCGCAGCGGCGTGTTGGTGCTCGAACTCGGCGCCGGGCAGCTTGATGCGGTCATGCGGCTTAACCGCGGCCGCGGGGCTGGCGCCGGCGCGCCGTGTCGCGACGCGACCTGTCGGGAGTGCCGCGCGCCCTCGCCGTCAGGTTTCGTATAGCCCTTGGGCTCAAATCTGCAGGAGCGGCATACCGCTCCCACAATTCAGCCACGCAAAAAAGCACTTGGATTGTGGGTCAAGACCGACTAGGTTCCTCGCAGGAATCGATCCCAGGCGCCAGTAAGAGCCCGCAGCGACGCTTCGGAGAGCCACAGGCGCGAAGGCGCGAATTACACTAAAGCCGGATATCCGGCAGTAGGTTCGCCTTCTGGGATCGAGATGCTTCATCGGTTACGCGCCGCCCGCGATATGTTATCGACGAGGCGTTGCGCATGACGAGAGGTGGGCAACACCGCAGAGAAGGTTGCGGATAAGGCGTTGCTATTTCGAGACACGAGATATGGTTGCGGCTTGCCGCAAATCGGCACGCACGTCATCCGAATGGGATACGGGCGCGATGGGTGTGGTGCTGTGAGCGTTTTTGGAAGGGTGGGAGTCCGTTGAATCAAGACGGTCATAACCGTCAAGCAAGAGGTCAAAAAACAGGCGAGTCATGAGAAACGGTCAGAACAACAAGCGGATGCGCGGTCGTGGCAGCAATCAACATCATCATCACAACCGCAAAAGCCAGAACCCGATGTCACGGGTTTTTGAGTTGAACGGACCCGACGTAAAGATCCGCGGAAATCCGGCTCACATCGCCGAGAAGTACGTTCAGCTTGGCGCGCGACGCGCAGTCCTCGGGAGATCCGGTGGCGGCCGAGAACTACTATCAGCATGCCGAGCACTACAACCGCCTGATCGCCGCCGCGCAGGAACAATTCCGTCAGCAGAATCCTCAGTTCAATCGTCCCGAAACCGATATGCGCAGCGATATGCGCGACGACACCTTCGATGACGGTGACGAGGAAGGCGTCGACAACCAGCAGCCCATGCAAGCGGGCGGCGATTCGCCGTACGGAACGCGCGAGCCGCAGCCGTTCCTGCCGCGCGAAGCGCAGCCGTTCCCGCAACATCAGCAGCCGGCTCCGCAACATCAGCAGCCGGCTCCGCGCCAACAGCAAGCCGTGCGAGACAGCGGCGATGTTGATCGGCTGCCGTCATTCATCACCGGCGGGCAGCCGCAAGCTGCGGCGGCGGTCAGCAGGCCGCGCCAGAATCGAACGGCCATGACGGCCAGCCCGATCGCTTCCCGCTGCATCGCCGGCGCCGCCGCCATCGCGGCCCGCGTCCGGAGTTCCAGGGTCAGCGCGACGACGCCGCGCCGCAGGACTATAGCAACATCTAGGTTCCGCACGTCGTGCGCGGTGACGGCGCCAACGCCGGCTCCAGCGATGGCACCAGGCGACGGCGCTCGCGCCGCGCCGGAATGGCGCGATAGACCTGCTTGGTCGCCTCCACCAGGTGCACGCCCGCAAACGGCGCCGAGATCGTCGATCCGGCGCGCTCCCACGCTGCCGCGGAGCGCAGGAACCAGCCGCGTCCGATCGGCGGAACGTACAGCGCTTCGCTCCACCCCACCGGCGTGAACCAGGTATCGCGCAGCAGATGCGTGATCTGGCTGCGCGAATATGGCCGGCCGTGTCCGAACGGCGTGGTATCCATGCGCGCCCACAGACCGCGCCGGTTCGGCACCACGGCGAGCAGCCGGCCGCCGGCCGCCAACACACGCCAGATCTCGCGCAGCAGCGCGCCGGGGTCGTGCGCCATCTCCAGCGCGTGCACCAACAGCACCCGATCGACCGAGGCGTCCGGTAACGGCAGCTCGAGCTCGTCGACCAACGCCGCAAGACTCGGCCGCTGCGACGGCCACTTCACCACGCCTTGCGCCGCCGGCATGAAGGCGAGGCAGCGCTCGGCTTCTTCTCGGAACAGGCCGAGATAAGGCGTCGCATAGCCGACGCCCAGCACGCACGTGCCGCGGGTCTGGTTGAATCGCGCCCGGACGCTACGGCCGATGAAGCGCCGCGCCACCACCCCGAGCCGCTGGGTGTAGAAATTGCGTAGGTCGACGACGTCGATGGACATGACGTCCAAATCTATCACGCCAGCCCGCCAAGCGCGCGGCCGCGGAGCGTTCCAGGGCCGGTTCTTTCTGACTTGGTTCTTGAAGGGTTTCAGCCGCAAACCCCGACCAGTCCCCCATCGATGGTACGGACCGTGGCGAACTTCCGTTTTCGCCCTCCCCGGCCTACCTTAACGATCACAGCCGAGCGGTTCGCGCGCGACCCTAGTGGAGTGGATTTGACATTCGCTACCCACCACTTGCTCCCGTCAATGATGAGGATTCCATGACTGCCCAGACGCGGCTCTTCATGTGCCTGAAGGACAATTTCGGCGTGCTGCTGCATGACCCCGACAGCGGACGAACTGCCGCGATCGACGCCCCGGAGGCGGCGCCGGTTGAAGCCGCGCTCAAGGCCACGGGCTGGACGCTGACCGACATCCTGGTGACGCACCATCACCGCGACCACACCGACGGTATCGAGGAGCTCAAGGCCCGCCATCGTTGTCGCGTGGTGGCGCCCGAAGGCGAAGCCGGCACCATTCCGGGCGTGGACGAGACCGATGCGCGACGGCGCCACCGTCAAGGTCGGCGCCCTCGCCGGGCGCGTCATCGAGACGCCGGGCCACACCGCGGCGCCGGCGACGCTCTACTTTCGCCGCCGACAAACTGGTGTTCGCCGGCGACACCCTGTTCTCGATCGGCTGCGGTCGCGTGATCGAAGGCTCGATGGAGCAGATGTGGCAATCGATGCTGAAGTTGCGCGCGCTGCCGGACGACACGATGGTCTATTGCGGCCATGAATACACGCTGGCCAACATCCGCTTCGCCAAGACCATCGAGCCCGACAACAAGGCGCTGGCGGCGCGCGAGCAGCAAGTGACGCAGCTTCTGGCCGCCGGCCAGCCGACGGCGCCCTCACGGCTGGGCGACGAAAAAGCGGCCAATCCGTTCCTGCGTGCGGACGTGCCGGAGGTCGCGAGGGCCTTGGGCATGGCCGACGCGACGGCGGCCGAGGTGTTCGCCGAGATCCGCACCCGCAAGAACAAATTTTAGACTAGTGGTCCAATTCTAACATTCGCATCCCATTTCCGCGGGCGACTTTGCGAATGTTAGAATTGAAGGACCACTAGCAATGATAAGCTGCCAGTGGAGTTTGGATTTGACATTCGCGTCGCGTGCTTGCTGCCAGGTGAATCGCGAATGTCAAATCCACTCCACTAGTGCCCGAAAAGTTTTCGGACAAGATCATGCTCAATGAAACGGCGCAGTCGGCAGCCGAGATCATCGCGATGCTCGGCCTCACGCCGCATCCCGAAGGCGGTCACTTTCTGGAAACGTATCGCGACGCGCAAGGCAGCGGACGCGCCGCCTCGACCGCGATCTACTACCTGCTCGCCCGCGGCGAACGCTCGCACTGGCATCGGGTCGACGCCAGCGAAGTCTGGCACTACTACGCCGGCAGCCCGCTGCGGCTTGAAACCGCGATCGGCGATGCGGGCCCGATCGCGTGCGTCACGCTCGGTCCGAACCTCGCCGCCGGCCAACGCCCGCAAGCGGTGGTGCCCGCAGATGTCTGGCAGGCGGCCGCGAGCCTCGGCGACTGGACGCTGGTCGGCTGCACGGTCGCGCCCGGTTTCGCGTTCGAGGGATTTGAGCTTGCGCCCAAGGGCTGGTCACCCGGCCTCGCAGCGAACAAAGGCTAGCGCAAGCGGAGCGCCGCGCACGACGCTGAGCCACAAAAGAAGCGGCGCACGCCCAGGGGGCGTGCGCCGGCAATGTTTGGCGTCAGATCATTGGCCGCAGATCATTGGCCGCGCGGCACCAGCCGGTGCAGCGCCGGCAACATGATGGCCGCAACGCCAACCATCACCGCGAACGCCGCGACCTGCATGGCGAGGGCGCCCGTAAAGCCGCCATCGGTCTTGCCAAAGCCGAAAGCAACGGTGCCCAGAACCACCAGCATGAGCGGGGTCGCGATCGCGGACACGACAATCCATGTGCCAGTGCCGGTTGCCGCCTTCCGCAGCACCAACGCCTGCAGACCGCCCATCAGCGCGCCGAAAATCGCAGCAAACACGACGACGACACCGAACCCAACCATGAGCTCCGACAGCGGAGGCGTCGGCGCCGGCGCGCTGTTCGACACCGGACCGAAGAGCGTGAGGGCTGCAAAGCCAATTCCCATGACGGCGCCGATCGAGCCGTGCAGCGCGATCCAACCACGCTTGGAGAACGCGGGGAGTTTTTCGCCGAGCACCGCGCCGGTCAGCATTGCGTAGGTGACGATCGGAACAATCGTGCCGGCGAGCGCAATCGCTGCGGCGATGCCGCGGTATGACATGGCAGTCGCGGGATCATTGACCGCGAGCAGCTTGTCGGTGACGAAGGTCAAGGTGCCAACCACCGCGTAGATTGCCGCGGCGATGGTGTTGGCTTTGATCCAATTCGCGTTAACCGACGGACCGGTTTCCGGCATCGGCATGGTGGTGGAGGCGGAGATCATAGTCCCTCCTAAAGGGTTGGAATCAATGCCATTCTTGAGGACGGCAGCGGCGGGGGCACCGCTGCCGTCCCGTTTGGGCATTGGCCATTAGTCGGGACCGAGGCGTGCCCGGTTCACAGCGGCGCCGGCCGCGCAACTCACCGGGGACGCAGGCGATAAACCGCCGGCAGCAGAATGAGGGTGGCCAGGATGGTTACCACCAGGGTGACGCCTTCAATCGCGACTTCGCTGCCGAACCCGGATTGCGGCCCGTACACGACGACCGGCACGACCAGCACAAACAGCGTGCCGGCGAGGCTGCTGCACGCGATCCACAGCCCGAGCCCCTGCGCGGCCGACCGCAAAACGAGCGCCTGCAGCGATCCGAACAGCCCGCCGCCGGCGGCGCCGGCAATCGCGGCGCCCACCGCAAGACCCACCACGATGTCGGCGTCGACCGGGTCGAGGTCAGGCGGGGTTTCCGGCGTCAGCCACGCGAACGCCGAGACCAGTCCGACCAGCACACCCGAGACGCCGTAGAGCGCGAGCCAGCCCGTCATCGGAAACGCCGGCACCTTGGTGCGCAGCACGACGCCCGCGAGATAGCCAAAAATCAGAAGACCGAACGCCAGCGCGGCCGTGGCGATCACAACGAAGCCAGCCTGGAGCACGACGGACGTTCCAGGCTCATTGACGCCAAGCATCCAGCCAACGGCATAGGCGATGAAGGTCACCGCGACATAGATGACGCCGCCGACCACATTGGCCTTGATCCACTGCTGACCGATGTCGCGTCGCGGTTCGCCGTTCACTCGCGCTACGCCATGAACTGCCCGCCGTTGGCCGACAGCGTCGAGCCGGTGATCAGCCCGGCATCGTCGGAGGCCAGGAACACCACGCAGCGCGCGATCTCCTCCGGCTCGCCGAGCCGGCCGATCGGAATCAGCGGCAGGATGTTCTTCTCCAGCACGTCCTGCGGCACCGCCTGCACCATCTCGGTGTCGATGTAGCCCGGGCAGATCGCGTTCACGGTGATGCCGGCGCGCGCGCTCTCCTGCGCCAGCGCCTTGGTGAAGCCGATCTCGCCGGCCTTGGCGGCGGAATAATTGGTCTGGCCGATCTGGCCCTTCTGGCCGTTGATCGAGGAGATGTTGACGATGCGGCCGAACTTGCGCTCGCGCATGCCTTCGATCACCTGCCGGCACATGTTGAACAGCGAGCCGAGATTGGTGTTGATCACCGCGGTCCACTGCTCCGGCTTCATGCGATGGAACATGGTGTCGCGGGTGATGCCGGCATTGTTGACCAGCACTTCGACCGGGCCGAGATCGGCCTCGACCTGCTTCAGGCCGTCGGCGCAGGCCTCGAAGGACGACACGTCCCACTTGTAGACCGGAATGCCGGTCTCGGCCTTGAACTTCTGCGCGGCCTCGTCGTTGCCGCCGTAGTTCGCCGCGACCTTGTAGCCGGCCGCCTTCAGCGCCTTGGAGATCGCCGCGCCGATGCCGCGCGTTCCGCCCGTCACCACCGCAACGCGTGCCATAACAATTCCTCCTGCCCTGATTTCGTCATTGCCGCGCCGGTCCCGGCAATCCATCAGCTTGGCAAGACGATGGATGCGCGGGTCATCAGAGCGTTTACGCCCGTCCTCGACGGGCTATGCCCGCGCATGACCGACCAGACATGATCGCCTAAAGATGCTGAGCCCTCACCGCTCCACGCACATGGCGATGCCCATGCCGCCGCCGATGCAGAGCGTGGCGAGGCCCTTCTTGGCGTTGCGCTTCTGCATCTCGTACAGCAGCGTGGTCAGCACGCGCGCGCCGGACGCGCCGATCGGATGGCCGATGGCGATCGCGCCGCCGTTGACGTTGACCTTGCCGGTATCCCAGCCGAGATCCTTGTTGACCGCGCAGGCCTGCGCCGCGAACGCCTCGTTGGCCTCGATCAGATCGAGGTCCTCGACCTTCCAGCCGGCCTTCTTGAGCGCCGCGCGCGAGGCCGGGATCGGGCCGGTGCCCATGATCGCCGGATCGACGCCGGCGTGCGCCCAGGACACGATGCGCGCCAGCGGCGTCTTGCCGAGCTTCTGCGCCTCGCTCGCCTTCATCAGCACCACCGCGGCGGCGCCGTCATTGATGCCCGAGGCGTTGGCGGCGGTCACCGTGCCTTCCTTGTCGAAGGCCGGGCGCAGCTTGGCGATCGATGTCGAGCGTGGCGCCGGGCTTCGGATATTCGTCGGTGTCGACGACGATGTCGCCCTTGCGGCGACTTGATCGTGACCGGCGACGATCTCGTCCTTGAACTTGCCGGCCTTCTGCGCGGCCTCGGCCTTGTTCTGCGACGTCGACCGCGAATTCGTCCTGCTGCTCGCGGGTGATCTGCCACTGCTTGGCGACGTTCTCGGCGGTGTTGCCCATGTGATAGCCGTTGAAGGCATCCCACAGGCCGTCCTTGATCATGGTGTCGACCATCTCGAAGTCGCCCATCTTCACGCCGTTGCGCAGATGCTGGCAGTGCGGCGCCATGCTCATCGATTCCTGGCCGCCGGCGACCACGATGTCGCTGTCGCCGTTGAGGATCGCCTGATAGCCGAGCGCGACCGCGCGCAGGCCCGAACCGCAGAGCTGGTTGACGCCCCAGGCCGGGCTCTCGACCGGGATGCCGGCGCGCGATCGAGGCCTGCCGCGCCGGGTTCTGGCCCTGACCGGCGGTCAGGATCTGGCCCATGATGACCTCGGAGACCTCGGCCGCCCTCGACGCCGGCGCGCTTCAGCGCCTCCTGGATCGCGACCTTGCCGAGTTCATGGGCCGGCAGCGCGGCGAACGCCCCGTTGAAGGCGCCGACCGGCGTGCGGGCCGCGCCGACGATGACGATATCGTCCTTCATGCTCAAACTCCTTGTCTCGGTTGGTGCCTGTCGCTTGATAGCGCGAGGCCGCCGCTGGCGCCCGACGATAGCGCTGGCAGCGACCATGTCCTACCTGGCCGCCCCTTGGAAACCTGTCAATAGGCCCTGCGGGCACTTTGCGCAGGAAGGCGTTGATCGCCCAGGTTGGCGGCACGCATCGCACAAAACGGTGGCTTGCCCGCGCGGAAAGCCGCTTATTGTTGAGTGACGCCTACATGACCAGGCCGGGACGCCGTGCGATCCGTTGCCGGCAAGCGTGCACCGGGACGAGCGAACAAGTCATGGCCAAAGTCCAGACGAACCGATCACGATCAAGAAATACGCCAACCGGCGGCTCTACAACACCGGCACCAGCACCTATGTGACGCTCGAAGACCTCGCCACCATGGTGAAGGCCGGCGAGGATTTCGTCGTCTACGACGCCAAGACCAGCGAAGACATCACCCGCTCGGTGCTGGCCCAGATCATCTTCGAGCAGGAGAACAAGGAAGGCGCAGAACCTGCTGCCGATCAACTTCCTGCGCCAGCTCATCCGCTTCTACGGCGACAGCATGCAGATGCTGGTGCCGCGCTATCTCGAAGTGTCGATCGACTTCGCTCACCCGCGAACAGGACAAGTTCCGCGAGCAGATGTCGCAGGCGTTCGGCATCGGCGGCTTCGGGCCGCTGGAAGAGCAGGTGCGGCGGAACATGGAAATGTTCGAGCGCACCTTCGCGATGTTCGCGCCGTTCGCGCGCGACGAGCAAGGCGCAGGCGCGCCGAAGCCGAACGGCCGCAGCGACCGGCGGCCGGCAACGGCAACGGCGAGATCGACGAGCTCAAGCGCCAGATCGACGAGATGCAGAAGCGGCTCGACCGCCTCGGCGACAAGGACAAGACCTAGATCGTCAGGCCGCGTCGCCGCGACCGCGTCGGCGCGCACGGCCCACGGCCGCTCGACCGTGGCCAGCCCGATCAGCGCGCCCTGCAGATAGTCGCAGCCCCAGTCGCGCGAGCAGCGCGGCCGCCTCCTCGTCCTGCACCCATTCGGCGACGGTCTTCGAGCCCGAGCCGCCGCGCGAGATCGATCAGCGTCTGCACGAAGGCGCGGTCGTCGTCCGAGCGCATCAGGTTCTGCACGAAGGCGCCGTCGATCTTGACGATGTCGACGCCGAGCTTGCGCAGATTGCGGAACGACGTGTAGCCGGCGCCGAAATCGTCGATGGCGATGCGGCAGCCGAGATCCTTCACGCGCGCGACGAAGCCGCGGGTGTCGTCGATATCCTGGATCGCCGCGGTCTCGGTGATCTCGACGATCAGCCGCTCGGCCGACGCCGGGATGCGCGCGCAGCAGCGCGCCGCAGCGCCGACCACCAGTCCGGATCGATGGTGGAGGCCGGCGACACGTTGACGCTGGCGCTGAAGTCCGGCGCCGCCGCCAGCTCGCCGACCACCAGTTCGAGCACGCGATGATCGAGCAGGCGCACCAGGCCGAGCCGCTCGGCGACCGGAATCACGTCGCTGGCCGGCCAGCAGGCTGCCGTCCGGCGCGGCGGATGCGCATCAGGCATTCGTGGAAGGCGATCTGCGCGCGACGCCGTCTCGACCACCGGCTCGAAGGCCAGCAGGATGCGCCGCTCGTTCAGCGCGCTGACGATCTCGTCGGCTGGCGCGCACGTTCTCGCGGCGCAGCGCCTCGCGCTCGACATTCGGCCGATAGACCTGAAACGAGCCGCGCCGCTTCGCCTTGGCGCGGTCGAGCGCTTCCTGCGCGCGCGCCAGCATTTCGTGCACGTTGCGCGGCATGGCGCGGCGCGGTGACGCCGCCGATGGTCACGGTCACGGCGACCGGCCCGGCCGCGGTCTGCACCACGTCGTCGCGCACGCCGGCCAGCAGCCGCTCGGCCGCGACCGCCATGTCGTCGGGCGTGCAGTTGTTCAGGATGACGCCGAACTTGTTGCCGGAAAAGCGGCCGAGCTGATCCTCGCCGCGCATCTTGGCGCGCAGGCGCTTGGCGACCGCGCGCGATCACCTCGTCGGCGACGTCGAAGCCGTAGGACTCGTTGATGCGCGCCGAGATTGTCGATCGCGACCAGCATGAAGCCGCAGGAGGACGCGCAGCTTGGTCGCTTCAGCGATCGCGGTTCAAGCACCTCGGTCAGATGCCAGCGGTTCATCTCGCCGGTCAGCGCATCGAACCGCGACAGATAGGCGAGCTGCTGCTCCTGCTCGTGGCGCTCGTTGATGACGCGCACGATGCCATGCGCGCGCGCCGGCTTGCCGTCGGCGCCGGCGAACCAGCGGCCGGTGTCCTCGATCCAGTGCAAAGGCGCGGAGTCCGGCGTCGGCCGCAGCGCATATTGCATTTGGTAGGGCACGCCGGCGCCGTCGTCCTGCGCACCCGAGTTCATCACGGCGTCGAATCGCGTGCGTCCATCCTGCGGCTCAATCAGCCGGGCATAGGCGCGGCCGTTCGCCAGCAGCTCCGGTTCGGGAACGTCCAGCGCCGCGGCAGCGTTAGGGCCCCAGATGAGTTCGTCGGTGCCGACCTGCCAGACGTAGGGAACCGCGCCGGTCGAGACCAGAATTTCGTTGGCGTCGATGAGTCCCGCGGGCCGGCGTCGGCCCACACGGCGCGCCGGTGTCGCGCCAGTTCTGCCCTTACGGGCGGCACCTGTCCGAGAATGGCGCGCCACCGCGTCCCCCGTTGACCCGCTGGTTGCGTCGACCGGATGCCGGCGACCTGCGAAACAGGAGGTCAAACTACCTAAAACCCTTTAACCAATTGGAAACCGCAACGACCTGCGGCATTCCCCGTGAATGGGCTGCGGCCGGCACGGCCCTTGCGATGGCGTTGGGAGAGCCGATCGGGTGTCCCGATCTGCGACAGCCAAGGTGTGCGATGGCGGACGACGTTAACAATTCAACTCCGGAACCGGGACGGGCCCTGGTGCCGGTCGCGAGCGCCGCGTCCGCCGCACCCACGGGCGGTCGCAACCCGAGGCCATCGGCGGCGTTCATTGCGCATCTGGTCGCAACCGCGCAGGGCGCGCCGCAGACGCGAAGCCGCCGCCGCGCCACCGCCGACCATGCGGCAACGGTTTACGCGGCCGCGGCCCGCAAGGAGCGGCCGAAGAAAGCCATCGCTGTTTCGATGTAGCGGCTTCGACGCAACGCCGACGGCGAACGTCAGCCGTGGAACGTCAGCCCTGGGAGACCATGTGCTCCGAGCGATCGAGCGCAATATCGCGTTGCGCGGTGCGGATCGTCACGGTGAAGCCGCCGATGACGTCCACGAAGCTCAGTGCGATCAGGATCAGGAAGGTTGAGGTGGCGGCAGCCTGCACCGCGATGAATTCGACGATCATCGCGATGAACAAAACGAACGACAACACGTGATCCATGATCGCCTTGCTGGACATCCGCGTTGCCTTGAGGATCTCGACATAAAGCAGGATCACTCCGAACAGCACCAGGAGGTCGCCGGTGTTGACCGCCATGCTCCGCCCCGACAACAGCGGAATGCTGAACAGCACCGTGGTGAAGTCCATGGCCAGCAGAAACGCCACCATGTTGTAGAGCGCGAACGGCAGCAGCAGGAGCGGAAAGGCGATCAGATACATGATGGCGATGCTCCGTTGGTCGTTCGGGCCGGCACGGCAGGCGGGTACGTCCAGAGCCTGACGATCATAGCCCGGCCTGAAGGGAACACACTCACTACGCCTCGGTCTTCGCCTTCAGCACCTGCCGGCCCTTGTACATGCCGGTCTTCAGGTCGATGTGGTGCGGGCGGCGCAGTTCGCCGGAATCCTTGTCCTCGACATAGGACGGCCGCTTGAGCGCGTCGGCCGAGCGGCGCATGCCGCGCCTGGACGGCGATGTCTTTCTCTTGGGGACGGCCATGGCTGAACTCCTGATCTTCCCGGTCGCGATTGTCTGGAAAGCCGGGCTTATAGAGGATGAACCGGCCGGGCGCTAGTCTCCGCGCCACCGGCCCAAATGGCGGCCGTTAACGGCTTCATGGGCGGCCGGCGTCGATACAGGCCGCGGGGGCCGGTGCGGGCGGCCCGGGATTCGTAAATGCCGGCCAGCCGTCGGACCGCCGCCGAGGGCCGGCCCGCGCTGCGACGCCGGGGGCTTGGCAGCACCGCCGCCAGCGCGGCCGCCTCGCGCGCCGTCAGCTCGCGCGCCGGCTTGCCGAAAGCATGGCGGGCCGCGGCTTCCGCCCCAAACCGGCCATTCGGGCCCCATTCCGCGATATTGAGATAGATCTCCATCACGCGCCGCTTGGGCAGCACCAGATCGATCCAGAGCGCCAGCGGAAGTTCCAGCGCTTTGCGCAGGTAGCTGCGGCCCTGCCACAGGAACAGATTTTTCGCGACCTGCTGGGTGATGGTCGAGCCGCCCCGCATCTCGGAGATGTCGTCGGCTTCGTTGAAGGCCTCGCGCAAGCCGCGCCAATCGATCCCGCGATGGGTGCAGAAGCTGCCGTCCTCGGCCGCAATCACCGCGCGCGGCAGCGCCGGCGCGATGCGCTCGAGCGGCACCACGGTGCGTTCCACCCGTTGGCGGGTGGCGAAGCGCCACAGCATCACCGTCGAAACCGGATCGATGAAGCGATAGAGCGGCGCGATCAGGTATGGCAGCAAGACCAGAACCAGCGCCACGACCGCAACCACCCGCAGCAAACCAAACAACCGTGCCGCCATCGCAGCTCCACTACGACTGCGGAGCCGGCGCTGCGAATCGGAAGGTCGAGAGCCACGACCGATTGGAGGCGACCCAATTGTAGATCGGACGACCGCACAGCCGGCTCAGCACCGGCACATAGAAAAATGGAACCAGCCACCACATCCCCGGGACGCGCAACACCACGTGGCGATAGGCATCGAACCCCGGCATGGCGCGGCCGTCCGGCAACACCAGGTAAAGCGCTTTCTCGACCAGCGCATCGCTGACGACCGGCGATGGATCGGTGCGAAAGTCGCGCACCTTGATCTGCGCCAGTCCGTCGAAAGCAAGAAACCACGCCATCGAGCGGACGCAAAAGCCGCACCGCCCGTCGTAGATCATTTCCATCGCGCCGATCTTCTGCTTCCACCACCGGCCAAGCGCGGCCAGCCATTCGGGGCGCACAAAGCTCATATGACCCATGACCATGACGAAGGAGAAATACGGCATGCCCATGAAGGTGCCGAACTGCGAATGAAGAAAGATCGCCGCAGCCAGCAGATAGGGCCTGGTGAGACGTTGCCAGATCAGAAACGGAAAGGCGATTTCGATCAGAACCGTCAGGTAGGTCGCGACATTGACCAGCCAGTACTGATGCGCGAACAGGTCCAGCAACAGGCCATTGTACATCTCGTTGGTCGAGAACACCATCCAGATGGCGTCGCCGTCCCACCACTCGTTGCCGCGAATCTTTTCGATGCCGCTGTAGAAGAACAGCACCGCCATCTGGATCTGCATCAATCTCGTGCACGCATTGGCCCAGGGGCTTGCGAATTGCGGCACGACCGCCGCCAGATTCGATCGCTTGGCGGCGCGCACGGCACGCAGGCGATCCAGACTGATGGCGCGCCCGATCGGCGCGACGCACAGGATCAGCAGCAGCGAGCTCAGGATCTTGTCGACGCCATAGATCAGGATCGGATTACGGTACGCGTACGAAATCTGTCCGATCAACACCACCCATTTGACCCAGGTGGTCCGCCATCCCAGCATCAGCGCCGCGCAGCAGAACAAGTACAGCGCGTGGCACAGGACCAATTCCCAGTGCTGCGTCAGATGGAAGAAGACCGAGTGCGACCAGCCATCGACGTTGTCAAAGATATGCGTGAGCGGGACCCAGCCCTGGCCGCCCCAGAACTCGAGCAGGTGCGGTGACGCCAGCCCGTAGTTGATCAGGAGCGCGGCGCCGACGCCAATGCGGGTGATTTCCAAGGGCGTGGTGGGCGCGCTGGAAAACCAGAAGCGCATCCAGGCCCCGACGATTCCGCCCACACCATCGCCGATAAAACGCGTGACCCTCAAGAGCTTGGACATGTGCCACGCTTGAGAATGCTTGCAACGACGAACTCGGCGTCGAGGGGGTGCCGGCCGCTCAGATGATCCTCCGGCATGAACGCCTGCTCCCGCAGCACCACCAGGCTGATCGCCGCCGGCCGCAACGCGGCGTGCTTGCGGCACAGCGTGGCAACAACCGTGTCCGCATAGCGGTCGGGCGAGGCGATGATGGCGTCATTCCAGGCTCTGAACCACCAGTAGCCCGGGTGATACCAGTTCCATTCCTCGGTGGGTATGAATGTTTGACTGGTGCCGTCGGCGGCTTCGACCAGGTAGCGCAGCTGGTGGCCCCGGCCGACATCGGGTGCGTAAAAATTCCATTTGTTGTTGAGCCGCAGCAGGGTCAGGTAGGGACCGAACACCTGGCGCAACGCCTGCGCCAGCGCGCTGTTGTCGGAGGCCGGCGCGATCACCATGGCAATCGTATGCCATGCCACGAACGCGGACATCCCCGCGTAGATGAGGCGTTGGCGAAGCTCGGTCCAGACCATGCGCGAAGACCCTTGTCATATTTTGGCGCTCGATTTTAGAGCCTAACTGCGGCGGTCGCCAGCCGTCGACACGAAGGCTCGCGCGCCGCGCCGACCGGATGCCGGGGCGGAGTTTGGCGATGGCATTGCGGCACGGCGGGCGCCGCTGTTAAATCGTCCGAGAAACAAGCTGCCCAGGAGGAATTCGTGGCCAAGGACGCAATCGTCTCCAAGGAATTGGCGGAAAAATTCAAAACCGAGAAAGACACGCCCTACTTGCAATTCGTGCGCAACGACGGCCTCGACATCATCAGCGCGCAATATGTCCCCAATCTGTGCACCGTCGACCTCAAGCCGTGGGCTCGCCGCGGCGACGGCGCCAAGGGGGTGTTCATCAACCACGAGGCGTCGCGCACCTCCAACGACTGCTATGTCTGCGAGATCGCGCCCGGCAAGAAGCTCGAGCCGCGCCATCACCTGTTCGAAGAGATGATCATGGTGCTGTCCGGCCGCGGCTCGACCACGGTCTGGAACAATGCCGGCGCGCGCATCACCTTCGAATGGAAGGCCGGGTCGATCTTCGCCATTCCGTTGAACTGCTGGTACCAGCACTTCAACGGTTCCGGCCAGGACGTGGTGCGGCTGGTTGCAGTGACCAACTTCCCCTCGGTCATGAACCTCTATGAGGACGTCGATTTCGTCTTCAACTTCGATTACGACTTCAAGAACCGCTTCTCCGGCGAGCCGGACTATTTCACCGCCAAGGGCGAGCAGGACGGCTTCCTGCTCAAGACCAATTTCGTCGCCGACGCCATCAACCTGCCGCTGATCACCGCCAAGGAGCGCGGCGCCGGCGGCGGCCACATCCGCTTCAACATGGCCAAGGGCTCGATTGCGAGCCACATCTCGCAATTCCCGGTCGGCACCTACAAGAAGGCGCATGCGCACGGCCCCGGCGCGCACGTCATCGTGCTCACCGGCGAAGGCTATTCGCTGATGTGGCCGGAAGGCGAGGAGCCCAAGCGCTACGACTGGAAATACGGCACGTTGATCGTTCCGCCCAACGCCTGGTTCCACCAGCACTTCAACGGCGGCGCCACCCCGGCGCGCTATCTCGCCTTCAAGCACTCCTCGCCGCGCAACAGCCAGGGCGTGCCGCTGTCATGGATCAGCCGGCGGCTGGGCGGCAACCAGATCGACTACGCCGACGAATCGACCGCGGTGCGCAGGATGTTCGACGACGAGATCGCCAAGCACGGCGTCTCTTCGAAGATGGAGCCGGTGTACGAGGCCGAGCTTCCCAACCTGCCGCCGAAGGCCGCAGCATGACGATGCCGGGGCGCGGCGAGCGATGACCGCGTCCGCGCCACGCAAGAGTAGACCGCGTCCCAAACCGGTGCGGATCGTCCGCGCGCATATCAAGTTGTTCGCAGCGGCGGCGCTCGGCATCGTGCTGTTCCTTGCCATCCCGCTTGAGCCGCGGATCACGCGGGCGCTGCTCGCATGGAACGTCGCCGTCGGGCTCTATCTGGTGGTCGCGGCATACTTTGTCGGGCGGTTCGATTTGGGCCGCGTGCGCCGGAGCGCCGCCGAGGAGGACGAGGGTGGCGCGTTCATCCTCGCGCTCACCGTGGCGGCGGCGATCGCGAGCCTGGCAGCGATCTTCGTCGAATTGGGCAATGCATCGGGCCAACGCGCCGGCGCGCTGTCCATCACGCTGGCGCTGAGCACCGTCGTCCTGTCGTGGTTCTTCATCCAAGTCATCTTCGCCTTCCACTACGCGCACGAATTCTACGGCGAGGCCAAGGACGGTCATAGAGGCGGGCTGACGTTTCCCGACGACGACCTCCCCGAATACTGGGATTTCATCTATTTCGCGTTCGTGATCGGGATGACGTTCCAGGTGTCGGACGTGCAGGTGACGAGCAAGAGCGTCCGCCGCCTCGTGGTTGCGCACGGCGTGGTGTCGTTCTTCTACAATGTCGCGGTGCTGTCGCTGATGGTGAACATCGGCGGCGAGTTCCTCAAGGGATGAACGCGGCAAGAACTTAACGCCAGTCCGGGCGGTCAGCGCCGCGCCAGCCAGATCCGGAATCGTCGCCAGTACACCGATGCGACGAACGCCGCGACGAGTGACGATCAAGACCGGAATCCAGATCAGCGCCACGCTGAGCAGCACGATCAGCGCGACTACGCCGATCAGCGCCAGGATCGCCAGCGCCAGGATGATCGTGAACGGCCCAGGCTGGGCCACGTAGATGCGGCGCTCCCCGCCGCTCTCGTCGAGCGACACGAAAATGCGCGAACGGTCACTCCGGCGGGAATGATCCGGCGGAATGATCTCCGGCTCGGAGCGCGGCCGGGACGGGTCCTGGGAATCGCGGTTGGTCATGCCGAATCCATGTATGGCGGCGCCAGCGGAGCGCAAGCGGTCGAACGATCCAGCTTGCCCGCCGGCAACCCCGCGACCCGCTACTCCGCCGCCGTCCTTCCCGCGCCGCCGTGGCCGAAGCGGCGGTCGATATACTCGATCACGAGCTTCTGGAAATCGGCCGACACGGTCGGGCCGCGCAGCGTCATGGCTTTCTTGCCGTCGATGAACACCGGCGCCGCCGGGCTCTCGCCGGTGCCGGGCAACGAAATGCCGATGTCGGCGTGCTTGCTCTCGCCCGGGCCGTTGACGATGCAGCCCATCACCGCGACGTTGAGCGTCTCGACGCCGGGATAGCGCTTCTTCCACTCCGGCATCGACGTGTGGATGAACCCCTGGATGTCGCGCGCCAGCTCCTGGAACGTGGTCGAGGTGGTGCGTCCGCAGCCGGGACAGGCCGCGACCAGCGGCACGAAGGTGCGGAAGCCCATGGTCTGCAACAGTTCCTGCGCGACCTTGACTTCCAGCGTGCGGTCGCCGCCGGGCTCCGGCGTGAGCGAGATGCGGATGGTGTCGCCGATGCCGTCCTGCAGCAGGATGCCCATGCCGGCGGCCGAGCCGACGATGCCCTTGGAACCCATTCCCGCTTCGGTCAAACCAAGATGCAGCGCGTAGTCGCAGCGCTGCGCCAGGTCGGCATAGACCGCGATCAGATCCTGCACCGCCGAGACCTTGGCGGACAAGATGATGCGGTCGCGCGTGAGCCCGATCTCCTCGGCGCGTTGCGCGGACAATAGCGCCGACTGGATCATCGCCTCGCGCGTCACCTCGCGCGCACCTTTGGGATCGTTGGAGCGCGAATTCTCGTCCATCAGGTGGGTGAGCAGCTCCTGGTCGAGCGAGCCCCAATTGGCGCCGATGCGCACCGGCTTGTTGTGCTTGATCGCGGTCTCGACGATCGCCGAGAACTGGCGATCCTTCTTGTCCTTGAAGCCGACATTGCCGGGATTGATGCGATACTTGTCGAGCGCTTCCGCGCAGGCCGGATGATCGGCGAGCAGCTTGTGGCCGATATAGTGGAAGTCGCCGACGATCGGCACCTCGCAGCCCTGCTGCAGCAAGCGCTCCTTGATGTGCGGCACCGCGGCGGCGGCTTCGTCACGGTCGACCGTGATGCGCACGATCTCGGAACCGGCGCGCGCCAGCGCCGCCACCTGCCCAACCGTGGCGTTCACATCGGCGGTGTCGGTATTGGTCATCGACTGCACGACCACTGGCGCGCCGCCGCCGACGGTCACGCTGCCGACCTTGACCGGCACCGACTGGCGTCGCTCCTTCGGACCCGCTGACGTCATGACCTACTTCTCCTTCGCGCCTTCGCGCCGTGTCGGTGCCAGAGCCGTCCGATGGCGTCAATGTCAGCAACCGCGCTACGTTAACCGTTACCGCAATGCGTGCAGATGCCGCTGATTTCGATGACCGGTGATTTCGGCGTAAATCCAACCGCATGCGCGGCGGATTTGACCGTATTCGCAACGTCGGACGAGGACGCCTCCCCGACCATGCCGCAGCGCTCGCAAATCAGGAACACCACGAGATCGCCGGCGGCGTGTTGGTGCACACACGCAACGAATGCGTTGCGGCTTTCGATCCGGTGAACCAGGCCGTTCTCGCGCAGGAACTCCAGCGCCCGATAGACGGTAATCGGTGCCGGACGCGGTCCGGATGGCGAAACCCGCTCAATGATGTCGTAAGCGCCCAGCGGCTGATGGCTGGCGAGCAACGCGCCCAGCACCTCGCGCCGAATCGGCGTCAGCCGCTGTCCCCGGGCGCTGCAGCGCGCCTCCGCGACCGCCATGGCGTCGCTGGTGCATTGGCCGTGATCGTGCCCCGGAGCCGGAAACACGGCCCCTGAATGCCCGTCATACGCCGCCTTAACCTTGCTCATGCCTTACCTTAGGCCGCCCGCGCCGCATTCGGAACAATGATGCGTCGCAACAATTGTATACTGCAACGCAATAAAATCGGCTATAGTTGAACTATCGCACTGATTCGTTTCGACTTTCGGTCGCGAACCTCCCAGAGATGTGATGATTCCCACAGCCTTGAACAAGGTGCTCTCCGCCCTCCGGCAGCGGCCCGACACCGAACGGGCGCAGAGCCTCGGATTCGCTCGAGGGGAGCAAATGCGTCAACCTCGCCCTGCAAGGCGGCGGTTCCCACGGCGCATTCACCTGGGGCGTGCTCGATCAGCTCCTGGCCGACGGGCGGCTGGCGGTCGACAGCATTTCGGGCGCGTCGGCTGGCGCCATCAACGCGGTCATGCTGGCCGACGGCCTCGCCGGCGGCGATGCGGAGGAAGCGCGGAAGCGACTGGCGGAGTTCTGGCGCGCCGCGAGTTTCGGCGGCGCATTGTCGGACGCGCAGCGCGACGCGATCGAACGGCTGTTCGCCTTCGTGCCGCGGCACAGCTCGGCGGCGCCGTGGCTCGGCGCGCTGACGCGCTACTGGTCGCCCTACAACCTCAACCCGCTCAACATCAATCCACTCAAGAGCCTGATCGAGCGCTTTGTCGACTTTCCGCGCATCCGCGCCGATACGCGGCGGGAACTGTTCATTTCCGCGACCAACGTGCACAGCGGGCAGCAGCGCGTATTCTCGCGTCCGGAAATCACCGCCGAAGTGGTGATGGCCTCGGCCTGCTTGCCGTTCCTGTTCCAGGCGGTGGAGATCGACGGCGTGCCGTATTGGGATGGCGGCTACAGCGGCAATCCCTCGATGCTGCCGTTCCTGCGCGCCACGTCGACCGAGGACGTGCTGATCGTGCAGATCAACCCGATCGAGCGCGCCGGCGCGCCGACCAGTTCGCGCGATATCATGACCCGCCTGCAGGAGCTGACCTTCAACGCGTCGCTGCTCTCGGAGCTGCGGGCGCTGGAGCTGGCGGAGCGGCTGATCACCGAAGGCGGGCTGCCGCGCGGCACCGGGCCGGGCCAATACCGGCGCCTGCGGCTGCACCGCATCGCCATGGATGCCGGAACCGACTTCGACGACCGCAGCAAGCTCAACAACGATTACGAGTTCCTCGACCGCCTGCGCCAGGCGGGGCAAGTCGCGGCGCAACGCTTTCTCGACGAACACTTCGACGATCTCGGGGTCAAGAGCACGATCGACCTCGAGCCCGGCCCGCAATGGCCCGACAGCAACGGCGCTGCCGACACCGGAGACCGCGCCGTGCTAGGCTAGTGAGTGGATTTGACATTCGCTACCCACCTGACAGCAAGTACGTGATGCGAATGTCAAATCCAAACTCCACTAGCAGCCTATACTTGCTGGTCTGATTCTAACATTCGCAAAACAGTCCGCGGAAATGGGATGCGAATGTTAGAATTGGACCACTAAAGTCATGGCCGCACCTTCGCTTGTCAGTGCAGCGATTGACGACATCCGGCTGGATATCTGCGTCGCCGACATCACCACGCTGGACGTCGACGCCATCGTCAACGCCGCCAACACGACGCTCTTGGGCGGCGGTGGCGTCGATGGCGCGATCCATCGCGCCGCCGGACCTTCCTTGCTGGAGGCTTGCAGAGCGCTCGGCGGCTGCCACACCGGATCGGCGAAGATCACGCCCGGCTTCCAACTCAAGGCCCGTCACGTGATCCATGCGGTGGGACCGGTGTGGCGAGGCGGAGCCGGCGACGACGATGACCTGCTGGCGTCCTGCTACAGCACCGCACTGGCGCTGGCGGCGGAACACCGCCTCACCTCGATCGCGTTTCCGGCGATCTCGACCGGCGTCTATCGCTTTCCGCCCGAACGCGCGGCGCGCATCGCGGTCGGCACCGTGGCGGCGGACGTGGCCGCAGCGCCCGGCCATCTCAGGCAGGTGCTGTTTTGTTGCTTCTCGCCGGAATCGGCGCGAGCACCATGAGATCGCGTTCGCCGACTTGGGATTGGTTTAGGCCATGCATCAAGCGCTGGCAGCTGACGCGTCATCGGAATTCGGCGCGCACCGCTGTCCGGTATGCTCGCCGAGCGGGGCACCGCGACCGTAGACCGGCGGGTCTCGCCGGCGCGGCGCGCGGCCGGCGCCGGATAGTTGGTGACGCCACCTGCCGTCTGCACCGCGATGCGGCGCAGATGCGGATGCTGCGCCAACCCGGCCGGATCGTTGACGCGGCGCAAACGCGATGTCGGCGGCGGCAAGCTTGGCGATCAGCGGCTCGACATCGAGCGCGCCGAACACCGCGGCGACCCGGCCGTCGGTCTCGGCGCGGCGCTTCACCCGCTCGACATTGCTGGCGAAGTTCGGATCGGTGGCGAGCGCCTTGTCGCCCAGCACCTTCTTCCGCCAGCACGCGCCACTCGCGGTCGCTCTGGATCGAGATCAGGACATCGACGCCGTCGCGGCTCTTGAACACGCCATAGGGCGCGATCGAGGTGTGGGCGAGGCCGACGCGCTTGGGCGGCTTGCCGCCTTCCTGCTGCATCAGCGGCATCGTCATCCAGTCCGCCATGGCGTCGAACAGCGAGACCGACAGTTCGGCGCCCTCGCCGGTGCGCCCGCGCACGATCAGCGCCTCGAGGATCGCCTCGTAGGCGTTCATGCCGGCGCCGATGTCGCACACCGAGACGCCGACCCGCGCCGGCTCCGACGGGCCGCCGGTGATCGAGGCGAGCCCGACCTCGGCCTGGATCAGCAGATCGTAGGCCTTGCGCTGCGCGTAGGGGCCGCTCTCGCCATAGCCCGAGATCGAGCAGACGATCAGCCGCGGATGCGTCGCGCCGCAGCCGCTCGATCGGGAAGCCGAGCTTGGCGACCGCGCCGGGCTTGAGGTTCTGCACGAACACGTCGGCCTTCGCGAGCATGGCGGCGAGCAGCGCCTTGTCGTCGGCCTTGGTGAGATCGAGCACCACCGATTCCTTGCCGCGGTTGAGCCAGACGAAATAGCTGCGACTCGCCGTTGCGCGACGTCGTCATAGCCGCGCGCGAAATCGCCCTCCGGACGCTCGATCTTGATCACGCGCGCGCCGGCATCGGCGAGGCGGCAGGTGCACATCGGCGCCGCCACCGCCTGTTCGAGCGCGACGACGAGGAGGCCTTCGAGCGGCAGCGGCATGCGACCTCAATACGACCGCGGCAAGTCCGAGCACGTGCTCGGCGAGATAGGACAGGATCAGGTTGGTCGAGATCGGCGCCACCTGGTAGAGCCGCGTCTCGCGGAACTTGCGCTCGATGTCGAACTCCTCGGCGAAGCCGAAGCCGCCGTGGGTCTGCACGCACATCTCGGCCGCCGCCCAGGAGGCATCGGCGGCGAGCAGCTTGGCCATGTTGGCCTCGGCGCCGCAGTCGCGGCCGGCGTCGTAGAGCGCCGCCGCCTCGCGCACCATCAGCTCGGCGGCGCGCATCTGCGCATAGGCGCGCGCGATCGGAAACTGCACGCCCTGGTTCTGCCCGATCGGCCGGCCGAACACGCTGCGCTCCTTGGCGTAGGCGGTCGCCTTGTCGATGAACCATTTGGCGTCGCCGATGCACTCCGACGCGATCAGGATGCGCTCGGCGTTCATGCCGGACAGGATGTAGCGGAAGCCCTTGCCCTCCTCGCCGATCAGGTTCTCCGCCGGCACCCGCATGTCGTCGAAGAACATCTCGGTGGTGGCGTGGTTCATCATGGTGCGGATCGGCCGGATGGTCAGGCCCTTGCGCCGCGCGCATGTCGACCAGGAACACCGACAGCCCGTCGGTGCGCTTCGTCACCTGCTCGCGCGGCGTGGTGCGCGCCAGCAGCAGCATCAGGTCGGAATGCTCGGCGCGCGAGGTCCAGATCTTCTGGCCGTTGATGACGTAGTCGTGTCGCCGTCGCGCACCGCGGTGGTGCGCAGGCTCAGCGTGTCGGTGCCGGAGGTCGGCTCGGTGACGCCGAACGCCTGCAGGCGCAACTCGCCCGTGGCGATGCGCGGGCAGATAGCGCTCCTTCTGCGCGGCGCTGCCGTGCCGCAGCAGCGTGCCCATGGTGTACATCTGCGCGTGGCAGGCGGCGCCGTTGCAGCCGGAGGCGTGGATCTCCTCCATGATCGCGGCGGCCGCCGACAGCGGCAGCCCGCTGCCGCCGTATTCCTCCGGGATCAGCGCGGCGAGGAAGCCCGCCTTGGTCAGCGCCGCGACGAATTCGGTCGGATAGCCGCGCTCGCGGTCGAGCGCGCGCCAGTACTCGCCGGGAAATTCCGCGCACAGCGCGCGCACCGATTCGCGGATCGGCGCGTGGTCGTCGTGATGGATGTCGGGTTCAGCCATGCGGCGGACTATAGCGCGATTTCGGCGCGGCCGTTGTTGATCGCGACCACGTCGCGCTCGACCACGCGGGCGCGGAAGCTCACCACGTCGCCGTCGCGCCACATCTCGGTGCGGATGGTCTCGCCCGGGAACACCGGCGCCGAGAACCGCCCGGCGATCGCCGTCAGCTCGCGCCGGATCGTAGCCGCACGACGCTCTTGAGCAGCGCGTGGCCGGCCACGCCGAAGGTCGCCGAGCCCGTGCAGGATCGGGCGCGGGAAGCCCGCGGCCTTGGCGACCGTCGGGATCGGCATGCAGCGGATTGGGGTCGGCGCTGAGAGCCGATAGATCAGCGCCATCTCCGGCCGCGTCGGCAGATCGCAGACCAGGTCGGGCGCGCGCTCCGGGATCGGATGCACCGGCGGCTGCTCGCGCGGCGGGCCGCCGAAGCCGCCGTCGCCGCGGCAGAACGTGGTCTGCGTCGACGGTCGCGATCAGCTCGCCGGTCGCCTTGTCGTCGATGGTGCGCTCGGTATAGACGCACCGCGCCCTTGCCCGGCGCCCTTGTCGACGATCTCGATGACGCGCGTGCTGGCCGATCACGGTGCCGCGCGGCGCTCAGCGGCCGGTGCAGCGTGACGCCCTGCTCGCCGGCCACCACCTTGACCCAGTCGATGCCGGTGTCGAGCTCCTCACCCAGAAGCCGGGATAGCCGATCACCGCCGCCATGGTCGGCAGCACCTTGAGGTTCTTCTCGTAGACGAAGGCGAGCTGCGTCCTCGTCGATCGGATCGTGGCCGAGCCCGAGGCCGAGCGCGTAGAGCATGCAGTCCTTCGGTCCGTAGCTGTGCTCGACGTCGGGGATTTTCAGCGCCAGCAGCTTGTCGTAGTCGATCGCCATCGTCACATCACGCATCACACCGGGTCCCACGAGAACACGTCGCCGGAGCGCTCGAGCGGCGTGAACGACGGCCCGAACGCGCCCTTGAGCTGCGCGTCGAGCTTCTCCGGCGTCCAGCCGTCGGAGCGATGCATGCGTGCGGATCGGGCGCGGCTGGTTGAACAGGAACACCTCGTTGTTGCGCACGCCGAAAATCTGGCCGGTGATGCCGTCGGCGCGGTCCGAGGCCGAGATAGACCACCAGCGGCGCGATCTTCTCCGGCGTCATCTGCTGGAAGCGCTCGACCCGCGCGCTTCTCCTCCTCGGTCTCGGCCGGGATCGAATCGATCATGCGGCGTCCAGGCGAACGGCGCGATGCAGTTCGAGCGCACCTTGAAGCGCTGCATGTCGAGCGCGATCGCCGCGCGACAGACCGACGATGCCGAACTTCGCCGCCATGTAGTTGGCCTGGCCGAAATTGCCGACCAGCGCCGAGGTCGAGGTCATGTGCACGAAGGCGCCGGAATTCTGCTCGCGGAAATGCGTGGCGCAGGCGCGGCTCATGTTGAACGAGCCGTTGAGGTGGACGTCGAGCACGTCCGCCAGTCCGACCAGCTCATGCGGTGGAAGATCGCGTCGCGCAGGATGCCGGCATTGTTGACCAGGATGTCGACGCGGCCGAAGGCGTCGAGCGCGGCCTTCACGATCGCGTCGGCGTTCTGCGGCTCGGCGATCGAGAGCGTGGAGGCGATCGCCTCGCCGCCGGCCTGCTTGATCTCGTCGACCACCTGCTGCGCCGGGCCGGCGTCGGTGCCGGCGCCCTGCAGGCTCGCGCCGATGTCGCAGACGACGACCTTGCGCGCCCTCCTGCGCCAGCAGCAAGCGCGATGCCGCGGCCGATGCCGCGCGCCGGCGCCGGTGACGATGGCGACTTTTCCGGAAACGATGCCTGCGGCCATGCGCTCGTCCCGCATTACGTGCCCTCGCCCCTCGGGCTGCTCGCTAGTCGCACATGAAGCGTGAGTGGGCCGCTTCGTCACGAGCTTGGCGAAGAGACGTCATCGATCGCCGGCGTTCATGCCCGTCCGCGACGGGCGAGGGCCGATCACGTCGGCGCGTGGCAGCCGCTCACCGCCCCCACACCTCGTCCGCCAATTCCACGATCATCCGCAGCTTCGCCCACTGCTCGTCCTCGGCCAGCGATATTGCCCTCCTCGGTCGAGGCGAAGCCGCATTGCGGCGACAGGCAGAGCTGGTCGATGTCGACGAACTTCGCCGCCTCGTCGATGCGGCGCTTGATCTCGTCCTTGCTTTCGAGCGTGCCGGTCTTGGTGGTGACGAGCCCGAGCACCACGGTCTTGCCCTTGGGCACGAAGCGCAGCGGCTCGAAGCCGCCGGCGCGCGCGCTGTCGTATTCCATGAAATAGCCGTGCACCTTGATGGTGTTGAACAGCATCTCCGCGATCGGCTCGTAGCCGCCGCCGCGCTGATGAAGGTCGAGCGGAAATTGCCGCGGCACAGATGCATGGTGATGGTCATGTCGGCCGGGATGTCCGACATCGCCGCGTTGATCATGCCGGCATAGACGAACGGCAGCTTGTCGGGATCGTCGCCGCGCGCGGTCACCTGCGGGCGCAGCTTCGGATCGCACAGCATAGGTCAGATTGGTCTCGTCGAGCTGCAGATAGCGGCAGCCGGCGTCGGCGAAGCCGCGCACCGCCTTGTGTAGGTCTGGCCGAGATCGCGGTAGAATTCGTCCATCGACGGATAGATCGTTTGCCGGCACCACCTTGCGGCCGTAGCGGAAGTGCAGCGTCGACGGCGACGGGATCGTCATCTTCGGCGTCGCCTTGGTGTGCGCCGCGACGAACTTGAAATGCTCGATCATCGGATGCGGCGCGTAGCCGCCGAGCTTCTTGTTGACGCGCACTGGATCGGATGCGACGCCGCGCCGTGGAACTGGAACGTGCGCTCGCCGTACATAGGATCTCGACGCCGTCGAGCGCCCCAGAGGAAATCGGTCTGCCAGGAGGCGCGGCGGTATTCGCCGTCGGTGACCGACTTGCAGGCCGACGGCCTCCTGCTTCCTGATCAGCGCCTCGATCTCGCGGTCCTCGACCGCCTTGAGCTCGGCGGCCGTGATCTCGCCCTTGTCGCGCTTGGCGCGCGCGTCCTGCAGCGCTGCGGACGCAACAGGCTGCCGACGTGGTCGGCGCGGAACGGCGGCTTGGTGCGCATCATTGTGTCAGCGACCCCAGATTTCTTCCGCCAATTCGACGATCATCCGCAGCTTCGCCCATTGCTCGCTCCTCGGCGAGGATGTTGCCTTCCTCGGTCGAGGCGAAGCCGCATTGCGGCGACAGGCAGAGCTGGTCGATGTCGACGAACTTCGCCGCCTCGTCGATGCGGCGCTTGAGCTCGTCCTTGCTCTCGAGCGTGCCGCTCTTGGAGGTGACGAGGCCGAGCACCACGGTCTTGCCCTTCGGCACGAAGCGCAGCGGCTCGAAGCCGCCGGCGCGCTCGCTGTCGTACTCCATGAAATAGCCGTGGACCTTGATGGTGTTGAACAGGATCTCGGCCACCGGCTCGTAGCCGCCGGAGGCCACGAAGGTCGACTGGAAATTGCCGCGGCACAGATGCATCGTGATCGTCATGTCGGCGGGAATGTCGGAGATCGCCGCGTTGATCATCCGGCGTAGATCGCGCGGCAGTTGCGCCGGATCGTCGCCGCGCTCGGTGACGTGCTTGCGCAGCTCGGGATCGCAGAGATAGGTGAAATTGACCTCGTCGAGCTGCAGGTAGCGGCAGCCGGCATCGGCGAAGGCGCGCACCGCCTTGCGGTAGGTCTTGCCGAGGTCGCGGTAGAAATCGTCCATGTCGGGATAGATCGCCTCCGGCACCGCCGCGCGGCCGTAGCGGAAATGCAGCGACGACGGCGACGGGATCGTCATCTTCGGCGTCGCCTTGGTGTGCGCCTGCACGAACTTGAAGTGCTCGATCATCGGATGCGGCGTGTAGCCGCCGAGCTTGCCGATGACGCGCAGCATCATCGGCTTGGGCTGCACGCCCCTGGAAGCTGATCTTGCGCTCGCCGAGATAGGCCTCGACGCCGTCGAGCTTGCCCGAGGAAATCGTAGTTCCAGAACGCGCGGCGATACTCGCCGTCGGTGATCGACTTCAGCCCGACCGCCTCCTGCTTCTTGATGACCGCCTCGATCTCGCGGTCCTCGACCGCCTTGAGCTGCTCGGCGGTGATCTCGCCCTTTTCGCGCTTGGCGCGCGCCTCCTTGAGCGGCGCGGAGCGCAACAGGCTGCCGACATGGTCGGCGCGGAACGGCGGCTTGGTTCGCATCATGATGCTTGTGCTCGTTGTCCGGTCAATTCGTGGCGCACGATGGCGGCGCCGTCGACCATGGCGCGCATCTTGCCGAAGGCAACGTCGCGCGGCAGGTACTTCATGCCGCAGTCCGGCGCAATGACGATCCGCTCGGCGTCGACGTGCGGCAGCGCGCGCCGGATGCGCTCGGCAACGACCTGCGGGGTTTCGACGGTCAGTATCCGACAGGTCGATCACGCCGAGGATGATGGTCTTCGACGGCAGTTCGCGGAGCACCGCGAGATCGACCTTCGGCTGCGCCGCCTCGATCGAGATCTGCTGCGCCGGCGATTGCTCAAGCTCCGGCAGGAACGAATAGCCCGATGGCTTCGATTTCACCATCTGCGCATAGCCGAAGCACAGATGCACGGCGGTCGTGCCGGTGACGCCGTCGAGCGCGCGCTCGAGCGCCGCAAGCCCATAAGCCTTGGCCCGCTCCGGCCGCGCCTGCAGCCAGGGCTCGTCGAGCTGCACCACGTCGGCGCCGGCCGCGAACAGGTCCTTGATCTCGGCATTGACGGCGGCGGCGTAGTCGAGCGCCAGCGCCGCCTCATCGCGGTAGTGGTGGTCCTCGCATTGCTGCGCCATGGTGAACGGGCCGGGCACGGTCATCTTGATCATGCGATCGGTATTGGCGCGCAGGAATTCCACATCGCGCACCTCGACCGGCCCGCGGCGTTGGATCTTGCCGACCACGCGCGGCACGATGGTGAAGCCGCCGGTGCGGTTCGGCGTCTTGCCGGGGTTGTCGAGGTCGACGCCGTCGAGCGCAGTGGCGAAGCGGTTGGAATAGCTCTCGCGCCGCTGCTCGCCGTCGGTGACGATGTCGAGCCCGGCGCGCTCCTGGTCGCGGATGGCGATGAGCGTGGCATCGTCCTGCGCGGCGCCAAGCCACGCGGGATCGACGCGCCACAGCTCCTTGCGCGCACCCGCGGCGGCATCTGCTTGGCGAGGCTTGCCCGATCGATCAGCCAGTCCGGCTGCGGATAGGAGCCGACCAGACTCGTGGGGAGCAGCATCAGGCCTTGCCCCAGACCTCGTCGGCGAGTTCGACGATCAGCCTGAACTTCGCCCACTGCTCCTCTTCGGCCAGGATGTTGCCCTCCTCGGTCGAGGCGAAGCCGCATTGCGGCGACAGGCAGAACTGCTCGAGCGGTGCGAATTTGGTCGCTTCCTCGATGCGCCGCTTGATCGACGTCCTTCTGCTCCAGCGTGCCGCTCTTCGACGTGACCAGCCCGAGCACGACCATCTTGTTGCCTTTCGGCAGGAACCGCAGCGGCTCGAACCCGCCGGAGCGGTCGCTGTCGTATTCGAGGAAATAGCCGTCAAAGTTCACGCCGCCGAGCAGCCGTTCGGCGACCGGCTCATAGCCGCCTTCCGACACCCAGGTGGATTTGAAATTGCCGCGGCAGACATGGGTGGTGATGGTCATGTCGGCGGGCTTCGCCTGCAGCGCCGTGTTGATGACGTCCTGATAGATCTGCGGGAGGTTGTCCGCCATCGGCATGCGCTGGCGCGCCGCCTGCATCTCCGACGCATCGCACAGATAGGCCCACACCGTGTCGTCGAACTGCAGATAGCGGCAGCCGGCGTCGTAGAAAGCCTTGACCGCCTTGGCATAGGCTTGGCCGAGATCGGCGAAGAAGTTGTCGATGTCGGGATAGATGGCCTTCGGGATGCCGTCCTTCGGCAGCCGGAAATGCATCACCGGCGGCGCCGGGATGCACATCTTCGGCATCACGCGCGCGACCGACTTCAGCTGGCGGAAATGGTCGAGCATCGGATGGCTCGCCGAGAAGTCGACCTTGCCGGTGATCTTGTGGCCTTCCGGCCGGGTCTCGACCCCGTGAAACTTGATGCCGTGCGGCAGGGTGATCTTCTCGACGCCGTCGAGGCCCCAGAAGAAATCGAGATGCCACCAGGAGCGGCGATACTCGCCGTCGGTCGCGAGCTTGAGGCCGACCTCCTCCTGCTTGCGCACGATCTTTTCGATCTCGCGATCCTCGACCTCCTTGAGCTGCGCGGCGGTCGAGCTCGCCTTTGTCGCGCTTGGCGCGGGCGGTCTTGATCGCTTCCGAGCGCAGGATCGAGCCGACATGGTCGGCGCGGAACGGTGGCTTGGTACGCTGCATGGGACGCTCCTTCCCCGTTGAGCTTTGCCTTTCGGTAGCGCGGAACGCGGCGGGAGGAAAGTCGTCAATCACTTGAAGCGGCATGGCGCAACGACGTGGGCCGCAGCCCACGGCTCAACGTGTCCCGGCCGAGCGAAAGCGAGCGCCGGCGACTCCGACGACTCGAGCTTGGGAGCGCTCGAACAAGGCGGCCTAGGCGTCCCGGCTCAGGCCGCTTTCGGGCCGTCCGGATGACGACGAGACGACGAGCTACGCGTGCGCCTTGCGCTGCGGATCGATGATCTTTTCCAGCTTGCCGAGCACGTGCATGCAGGGCAGCAGTTGCGCAAGGCTGCCGTTCGGCTCGCGCTTTTCCTTGATCGCCGCGATGAACTCGCGGTCCTCGAGCTCGATGCCGTCCATCGAGACGTCGACCTTCGACACGTCGATCTTGTTGTCCTTGCCGTCGGAGAGGTCGTCGTAGAACGCCTTGTAGGTGCCGTTGTCGCAGATGTAGCGGAAGAACGATCCCAGCGGCCCGTCATTGTTGAACGACAGCGACAGCGTCAGCATCGCGCCCGACGGCGTGCGCGCCACGATGCCCATGTCCATCGCGATGTTGAGCTCGGGATGGATCGGGCCCTGCACCGCGTAGCAATCGGAAATAGTCTCGCCGACCTGATACTGGAACAGGTCGACGGTGTGGGCGGCGTGGTGCCAGAGCAGATGATCGGTCCAGCTGCGCGGATTGCCCGACGCATTGATGTTCCTGCGCCGGAAGAAATAGGTCTGCACGTCCATCTGCTGGATCTTCAGCTCGCCCTTCTCGATCTTCTTGTGGACGTATTGATGGCTCGGATTGAAGCGGCGCACATGGCCGCCCATCGCGGTGACGCCGGTTTCCTTGGCGATCTTCACCAGCGCCTCGGCATCCTCGACCGAGTCGGTGACCGGAATCTCGACCAGCACATGCTTGCCGGCGCGCATCACCTGCTCACCCTGGCGGAAATGCATCTTGGTCGGCGTGGTGAGGATCACCGCGTCGGCGCGCTTGATGCCCTCGGAGAGATCGCCGGTGTAGTGCGGAACGCCGTATTTCTTGGCGACCTCGGCGGTGGCGTCCTGGTTGCCGCCAACCAGCGACGTCACTTCCACGCCCTGGATGCGCTTGAGCGCGTCGAGATGTTTCTGACCGAAGGCACCCTGCCCGGCAACGCAAATCTTCATCGTCACTTGCTCCTACGGATCGCGGTCTTGGCGCGCGCGGCGGCGCGCTTCATTTTAGTCTTAGCGGCGGGACGCTTGCTCTTGCCGGCCGCCTTCTTTTTCGGTTCGAGGATGATGTGCCCGACCGCGGTGTTGGAGGCCGGCACGGTGTAGAACCGGTAGGTCTCCTCGACCTTGTCGTCGAGCGCGCCGCGCATGATCAGCCACATCACCATCTCGATGCCCTCGGCGCCGGCCTCGCGCATGAATTCGACATGCGAGATGCGGGTCAGCTTCTTCGGGTCCTTGGTGAGGTTGTCGAGGAAGGCCTTGTCGAATTTCGAATTGATCAGGCCGGCGCGCGGACCGGAAATCTGGTGCGACATGCCGCCGGTGCCGAAGATCACCACCCGCAAATCCTCGGGATAGGACTCGACCGCCTTGCGGATCGCCTTGCCGAGCATGTAGCAGCGATGCGCGGTGGGCGGCGGATAGAGCACGACGTTGACCGCGAGCGGCATCACCGGACACGGCCACTCCTGCGGCGAGCCGAACAACAGGTTCATCGGCACGGTGAGCCCGTGGTCGACCTCCATCTTGTTGCAGATGGTGAGATCGAATTCGTCGAGGATCACCGATTGCGCGATGTGCGAGGCAAGTTCGGGATGGCCCTTCACCACCGGCACCGGCCGCGGTCCCCAGCCCTCGTCGGCCGGCGGGAATTCCGCCGCGCAGCCGAGCGCGAAGGTCGGCACGATCTCCACGGAAAACGCCGATGCATGATCGTTGTAGACGATGATGGCGACGTCGGGCTTGGCCTTCGCCATCCATTCCTTGGATTTCTCGAAGCCCGAGAACACCCGCTTCCAGTACGGCTCCTCGGTCTGCTTGTTGTCGATCGCCGCGCCGATCGCCGGCACGTGCGATGACGCCACTCCTGCGATGATCCTAGCCACGTTTCGACCTCGATTTGCTGCGTGCGGTTGATTTGGATTTGCCCGGTTTCGTCTTGGCCGATGTCGGCTTGGCGCCGGCCACCAGGATGCTCTTGGTCTTGCGTCCGGACCTGCTGCGATTGCCGTCCGCCGAGCGGCCGCCCGCCAGCATCATCGCGGCATAATCATCCTGCGTGGACCCGGTCATCACCGCGGCGAGATGCCGGAACGAATGGCCGTCGGTCGCGCCCAGCTTGGCGGTGAAATAGATATTGCCGCCGAGCTCGAGCATCCGGTTGTAGTCGCGCTTGAGGACTGCCTCGGTCTGCTCCGGCGTGAGCTTGAACGTCTTGAGATACTCCGCCTCGTTCGCCTTGAAGGCCTTGCGGTTCTCGTCCTTCATCAACGACATGCAAAACATGTTGATGCCGAATCCCTGCCGCGAGCGTTCCGCGTCGAATACGACGGTGCCGGGGATATCGTCGTACTCCTTCTCCTTGCGAGCGGTGTCCTTGCGCGCCATCGGCTTAGCTCCATCCAGATCGGCCAGTGTCCCGATTTCTTCGCCCTGACATATATAACGCGGTCGACCGTTGCAATGTAAGTCGCCGCCAAACCTGCCGAATCGCGCGGGTCACTCCGGCAGTTGAGAGCGGTTCTAACGCCAATAGAGCCGCATCGGATTGTCGACCAGCAGCGCCTGTTGCAGCGCCGGCGTGGTGCGCAATCTTCGGGATCATGTCGACGATGACGCCGTCGTCCGGCGCCTCCTTCGGCATGTTGGGATGCGGCCAGTCGGTGCCCCAGATCACGCGGTCCGGGAAGCGATCCACGATCGCCTTGGCGAACGGCACCACGTCGTCATAGGGCGGGCCGGCGACCGTAAAGCGCTCCGGGCAGGTGACCTTGGTGATCCAGGTCTTGTTGGCGTCGAGCGCCTTGAGCCAGTTCTGGAACTGCTTGCTGTCGACGCCGGCCTTCACGTCCGGACAGGCCATGTGATCGAACACCAGCGTGGTCGGCAACGACGTCAGGAACGACCCCATCTCGTCGAGATCGGCGTGCTCGAAATAGACCACGATGTGCCAGCCGAGCTTGGCGATCCGCGTGGCGATGCGCTGCATCACGTCCTTGGGCGTCGAATCGACCAGCCGCTTGATGAAATTGAAGCGCACGCCCTTGACGCCGACGCGGTCGAGCTCCTTGAGCTCGGCGTCGGTGCTGTCCTCGCCGAGAAAGGCGATGCCCTTGGCCTTGCCGTTGGAATGGACCAGCGCATCGACCAGCGCGCGATTGTCGGTGTCGTGGCAGGTCGCCTGCACGATCACGTTCTTGTCGAAGCCGAGGAAATCGCGCAGCGCGAACAGCTTCTCCTTCGGCGCGTCGCAGGGCGTGTATTTGCGCTTGGGCGCAAACGGAAACACCGCCTCCGGTCCGAACACGTGGCAATGCGTGTCCACCGCGCCCGCCGGCGGCTTGTATTTGGGCTTCGACGGGTTCGGGTGGAACGGGATGTAGCCTGCACTCATCGCCACGTGGGGAATCTCCATCGCTTCCGGCCGCCGCTTGATGGAACACGGCGCGGCCGTTCGTCAAATCATCACTGGGCCGATTTGTCGCCGCTTGGCCGTTTGAAACGGCGCTGCAACCATAGGAAGAGGAAGCCGAGCGCGGGGATCAGGACGTCGGTGTAGAAGATTATGCCAGCATTGCCGGGCGCAAAATTGCCGGCGCTGGCCATCTGGTACACATGGCCGCCGGCCGCGCCGAGCAGGAACAGCGCCGGACCGACCACCGCTGCAAGACGCAGATCGAAGCTGCGGCGAAAGGCCAGAAAGCCAACCACCGAGAAGCCCAGGCTCGCAAAGCCGACCTCGGTCTGGAACGGACTGTCCTGCCACCCGATGAAGCGCGCGGCCGTTTCGCCGAAGAACGTGTGCATGATGAAGTTGTAGAAGAAGCTCACGCCGATCGAGAACAGCAGGAACCAGGAGAACAGCGCCTCGACCACGACCGGCGCGGTGAGCGGCTTCGGCGCGCGCATGAGCGCGATGCCGGAAGCAACGAGCCCGACGACCAGAAAGGTCAGCGTGAAGTTCGAAAGAACGAAGCGAATGACGCCTTCCATGGCCATGGACGCGATGGTTAGACCCGTTCCAATGCCAGCGACACGCCCTGCCCCACGCCGACGCACATCGTCGCAAGAGCAAGCTTGCCGCCGCGCTTCTGCAGGCCGTGCACCGCGGTCATTGCGAGCCGCGCGCCGGACATGCCGAGTGGATGGCCGAGCGCGATGGCGCCGCCATGCGGATTGACGTGCTCGGCGTCGTCGGGGACGCCAAGCTGCCGCAGACAAGCTAGTCCCTGCGACGCGAAGGCTTCATTGAGCTCGATCAAATCGAAATCGCCGATCTTGAGGCTGAGCCGGTCCATCAGCTTGCGGGTGGAGGGCACCGGCCCGATGCCCATGACGCGCGGCGCCACCGCGGCGGACGCCATGCCGAGCACGCGCGCGCGCGGCGTCAGGCCATACCACTTGGCGGCGGCTTCGCTGGCCAGGATCATGGCGGCGGCGCCGTCATTCACGCCCGACGCATTGCCGGCGGTGACGGTGCCGGGATTGCGCGCGAACGGCTTGAGCTTGGCGAGACCGTCCAGGGTGGTGTCGGGCCGCGGATGCTCGTCCTTGTCGACCGTCACCGGGCCGGCGCGTCCGCCCGGCACCTCGACCGCCACGATCTCCTCGGCGAAATAGCCCGACGCGATCGCCTTGCCGGCGCGCTGTTGCGACCGGAATGCAAACGCATCCTGGTCGGCGCGCGCGACCTGGTAGTCCTCGGCGACGTTCTCGGCAGTCTCCGGCATCGCGTCGACGCCATACTGCTGCTTCATCAGCGGATTGATGAAGCGCCAGCCGATGGTGGTGTCCTGGATGTCGGCGGACCGCGAAAACGCCTCCGCCGCCTTGCCCATGACGAACGGCGCCCGCGTCATCGACTTCGACGCCGCCGGCAATCGCGAAATCGATCTCGCCAGCGCGGATCGCCCGCGCCACATCGCCGACCGCATTGAGCCCGGAGGCGCAAAGCCGGTTCACGGTAACGCCGGGAACATGATCCGGCAGCCCCGCCAGCAGCGCCGCCATGCGCGCGACGTTGCGATTGTCTTCGCCGGCCTGGTTGGCGCAGCCGAACACGACCTCATCGAGCGCGCCCCAATCCACGTTCGGGTTGCGCTTGACCAGCGCCCTGATCGGCACGGCGGCAAGATCGTCGGCACGCACCTTGGCGAGCGCACCGCCGTAGCGGCCGATCGGCGTGCGGATAGCGTCGCACAGGAAGACGTCGCGCATCGTGATTATCCTTTGCTTGCCGCATGCGACAAACCTGACCCGTCACCCTGAGGTGCACGCCGAAGGCGGGCCTCGAAGGGCGACGGCCTCGGCCCGTTGAACTTGCGGTGGCCGTGCATCCTTCGAGGCCCTCGCCACAGCGCGGCGAGACGCGCTTAAACCGCTGTTCGCTCGGGCACCTCAGGATGACGGAGGTAGGTTTGTGCTCTGGCCACAATCGACTCCTTAAGCCGCCGTGCCATGGGCCCGCGCGGTGCGCGCATGCAGCTCGCGCAGGATGGCGAGCTCCTCCGCCGTCGGCGGCTTGGTCTCGACGACACTAGCGGCGTAGTGCACCGGCCAGCCGGTGTTGTCGTTGATCTGGTCGCGCGTCACGCCGGGATGAATCGACGTCACCGTCATTTCCTTGCTCTGCGGGTCCGGTTCGAAGACGCAGAGATCGGTGACGAGCTTGGTCGGCCCCTTGGTCTTGAGGCCGAGGCGGCCGCGATGATCGCCGCCCTCACCGTGGCCCATCGAGGTGATGAAGTCGAGCTTGGCCGCGAAGCTGCGCTTCGTCTGCGCCATGATGATGAAGATCTCGCCGCAGGACGAGGCGATCTCCGGCGCGCCGCCGCCGCCCGGCAGCCGCACCTTCGGCTTGTCGTAGCTGCCGACCACCGTGGTGTTGAGATTGGCAAAACGATCGATCTGCGCGCCGCCGAGAAAGCCGACCGTTATGCGGCCGCCCTGCAGCCAATAGCGGAACATCTCCGGCACCGACACCGTGGTCAGCGCGGTCGCGCACAATTCGCCGTCGCCGATCGACAGCGGCAGCACCTCCGGCTTGGTGGCGATGGTGCCCGACTCGTAGATCAGCGTGATGCCTGGTGCGTGGGTGAGCCGCGCCAGGTTTGACGCCGCCGACGGCATGCCGATGCCGACGAAGCAGACATCCTCGTTGCGCAGCGCGCGCGCCGCGGCGACCGTCATCATTTCGTTGGGCTTGTAGTCAGCCATTCAGGCAGCCTTGGCGTTGAGACGGCGCGCATGCTCGGCAAAGACCTCAGGGCCTTTGCCCAGCACGTTCTCCTTCATCCACGCAAGGAAGGTTTCGCGCTCGCGCGCGATCTTGTCCCAGGCGATGTAGAAGGCGTTGTCGCGCTTGTAGTAGCCCTGCGCGTACGACGGATAGGCGCCGCCCGGCACGGTCGCGACCGCACCGACCGTCCAGTGCGGCAGGATCACCGCGTTGAGATTGCGCGGACCGAAATCGTCGACCACCTCCTCGACCGTCACGATCGAGCGCTTGGCGGCGAGCACGGCCTCCTTCTGCACGCCGACGATGCCTTCGAGCAGCACATTGCCTTCGCGATCGGCGCGCAGCGCATGGATGATCGCGACGTCGGGCCGGTGCGCCGGCACGGCCGCAAGCTCTTCGCCGGTGAACGGACAGGTGATTCGCTTGATCCGCGGATTGACCTTCGGCAGGTCGACCCCGAGGTAGCCGCGGAACACCGCCAAGGGCAGGCCGGCGGCGCCAGCCTCGTAGGCGTTGGCCATGGCGGCATGCGAATGCTCCTCGATGGCGAGCGGCTGCGGCCAGCCGTTCTCCACCGCGTCGCGAAACCGGTGCAGCGAGCCCACGCCAGGATTGCCGCCCCAGGAGAACACCACCTTGTCGACGCAGCCCATGCCGATGAGCTGGTCGTAGATCAGGTCCGGCGTCATCCGGATCAGGGTCAGGTGCTTGCGCTGCTGGCGGATGATCTCATGACCGGCGGCGTGGGGGATGAGGTGGGTGAACCCCTCCATCGCCACGGTGTCGCCGTCGCGCACGGTCGTTTGCACGGCCTCGGCAAGCGACAAGAAACGCGCCATTCGATTGAGTCCCGATTCGATCCAATCGTGTATTTACGGGCCACGTCCGGAAGGGTCAAATAGACGGTCAATAATGGTCGTCATGCCCGGGCTTGACCCGGGCATCCATCTTCTTACGAAATGGATGGATTGCCGGGTCGAGCCCGGCAATGACTCAGCGAGAGATTCCCTGCATGTTCAGCACCCGCCGCACCGTCCGCATCGAGTGGGGGGATTGCGATCCGGCCGGCATTGTCTTCTACCCGCGCTATTTCGAGATGTTCGACCATTCGACCGTGCTGTTGATCGAGCAGGCGCTGGGGATGCGCAAGCACCAGCTCTACGAGCGCTACGACTTTGCCGGCCACCCGGCGGTCGAGACGCAAGCGCGCTTTCATGCTGCCGACCCGGTTCGGCGATGACGTCGAGATCGAGAGCGCGATCACCAAAGTCGGGCGGTCGAGCTTCAGCCTGCAACATCGCCTGACGCTTGCTGGCGCGTTGGCGGTCGAGGGCAACGAGACCCGGGTCTGGGCCGCGCGCGATCCGGCGCGCCCGGGCGGCCTGCGGGCGCAGGCGATGCCGGACGAGGTGGTCGCGCGTTTTCGCGGCCCATGACGGGCGTGCGCCCACGCGGGAACCGCCACGGTGACGGGCAAACCGCGCGCCTTCGCCGCAACGCCGACCGGGCGCGCCGGTTGTAACGTCCTTCGTCGCCAAGCTAGACTTGATTGAACATTCATTCTGGGAGGAATGCTGTGAGAAAGCTCTTGGTTGGCGCGACCGCCTTGTTGTCTGCCTGCATGTCCATCTCATTGGCGACGAGTGCCTCCGCGCAACTCGTCGGTATCGGAACCAGCCCGCAGGGCACGCTGACCTATCAGATCGGTGCGGCGGTTTCCAAAGTGATGCAGGACGTCGGAAAAATCCCGTCGCGCATCCAGCCGCAGTCGGGCACCAGCACCATTATCCCGCTGCTGAATTCAGGCGAAATCGATATCAGCTTCGCCAACACCGCCGAGGTCTATGACGCATTCCACGGCGTCGGCACCTTTCCCAAACAGCCGAACCCGAAGCTGCGCATGATGGCGGTGATCTTTCCGATCCGCGCTGGCTTGTTCGTACGCGCCAGTTCCGACATCAAGTCGATCAAGGACATGAAGGGCAAGCGCATCGTCTACGGCCTCGCCAGCCAGGAAATCGTGCGCAAGACGGTCGACGCCATGCTGGCGACCGGCGGACTCAGCATCAAGGACCTGACGCCGGTGCTGGCGCCGAACGTCGTGCGCGGCGCCGACGATCTCGCCGCCGGTCGGGTCGACATCGCCGTCTTTGCGATCGGCGCGCCCAAGGTTGCCGAGGTCGATGCGTCGGTCGGTGGCGTCCGCTTTATTCCGCTCGACAACTCGCCAACGGCGGTTGCGGCGCTGAAGAAGGAATTCCCGACCGGCTATATCGCAGAAATCAAGCCCGCGCCCAATCTTGCCGGCGTGCGGGAGCCGATGTTCACGATGTTCTACGACTATGCGGCGATCGCCGGCGCCGACTTCGCCGGCGGCGACGCGTCCAGGCGATCACCCAAATCATCGCCGAGAACCAGGCTGCGTTCGCCCAGGGCCAGCCGCTGTTCCGCCAGATGCAGACGGCGCGGCTGTTCAACAATTTCGGTGTGCCGTTTCACCCGGGCTCCGTTGCCTACTACAAGGAAAAGGGCATCGCCGAGACGAAGTGACCGCGCCGCTAGTGTCCCTTTGGTTCCGACGCTTGTATCCCTTTGCCGCACACGCGTTTACAAGCGTCGGAACCAAAGGGACACTAGCAGCTCATTAATTCTCAGTGTGGCTTTGGATTTGACGTTCCTACGACGGACGCGCGGCAATGCTGGTAGGAACGTCAAATCCGCCACACTAGCGGTCTCGGTGAATGATCGTGAAGGCCATGTCGGCAAGAATTCGTAAAACCGGTCATGGTCGTGCTGCAGGCGTCGATCGTCGTGATCGTCGTCGCCTGGATCTTCAACATCCCTGGCCAGCTGCAGATCAGCCTGTTCACCGAGCAGATGCTGGCGGCGGTGCTCGGCCTCTCGCTGGCGCTCACCTTCCTGAGCTTCCCGCTCTCCTGAGGCGTGAGCGGCGAGGAAGCGGTCGCCGCTCAAAGCGCTAACCGGCGAACGAGAACGCCGCCAGCCGGCGCGATCGATTTCATCCTGGCGGCGTCGGCCCTGGTCTGCTGCTTCTACGTCGCCATCCGCTATCCCGAACTGATCCGCGAGCTGGTGGCGCGGCCCTGGAGCGGCGTCTCGTCGCCACCGTCATCGTGCTTGCTGGTGTTCGAGGCGAGCCGGCGGGTCACCGGACTGGCGCTGGTGCTGATCGTGCTGGCGCTTTGCGCGCATGCGCTGCTCGGCTGGATGCTGCCGGAGATGTTCGCGAGCCGGTCCGGTCGTCGATGACGCGGCTGATGGTCTATCTCGGCATCGACACCAACGCGCTGCTCGGCAACACCTTGCAGATCGCGATCATCGTGGTGGTGCCGTTCATCATCATGGGCCAGGTGCTGACGCGCTGCGGCGGCTCGGACTTCTTCGCCGACCTCGCCGCGGCGTTGATGGGGCACTTCCGCGGCGGCGCGGCCAAGATCGCGGTCGTCGGCTCGGCCTTCTTCGGCATGGTGTCGGGCAGCGCGGTCGCCAATGTCGCGAGCGTCGGCACGATCACCATCCCGCTGATGAAGCGCGCCGGCTTCCCGCCGCACATCGCCGGCGCGATCGAGGCGGTCGGCTCGACCGGCGGGCAGATCGCGCCGCCGGTGATGGGCGCGGCGGCCTTCCTGATGGCCGAGTATCTGCAGGTGCCCTATGCCGAGGTGATGATCGCGGCGATCATTCCGGCGTTCCTCTTCTACGCGGCGCTGTTCTTCCAGGTCGATCTCGAATCCGCCAAGCTCGGCATCCTCGGCGCGCCGCGCGCGAGCTTGCCGTCGCTGCGGCAAGGTGCATGCGCGAGGGCTGGCATTTCCTGCTGCCCTTCGTGGTGCTGGTCGACGGCCTGCTCTGGCTCGAACTGGGAGCCGGAATACGCCGCGTTGATGGCGACCGGTGTGCTGATCGTTGCTGGTGCTGGTCGGTGCCGCACAAGGGCAGGCGCATGACCATCCGGCGAAGTGCTGTCCGCGCATCGTCTCGTCCGGCGGCGCGGTCGTCGACATCATTGCGATCACGGCGATCGCGGGCATCCTGATCGGCGCGATGAACCTGACCGGCGTCGCCTTCTCGCTGACGCAGCAACTCCTCGGCGTCAGCGGCGGCAGCCTGCCGCTGCTGCTCATCATCACCGCGATTCGCGGCCTTCGTCCTCGGGCCTGCCGCTGCCGACCGTCGGCGTCTACGTGATCCTCGGCGACGCTGGCCGCGCCGGCGCTGGTGCAGGCCGGCGATCGCGCCGATGCAGGCGCATATGTTCGTCCTGTTCAGCGGCATGCTCGGCATGGTGACGCCGCCGGTCGCGCTCGCCGCCTTCGCCGCGGCGACGATCGCGCAAGCGCCGACCAATGGAAGACCGGCTGGAGCGCCACCCGCATGAGCTGGTGCTGCTACCTCATTCCGTTCCTGTTCGCCTATTCGCCGGCGCTGATCATGCGGGGCGATCCGCGTGTCGATCCTGATTTCGCTCTGCGCTCACGCTGCTGGGCATCCTCATCGGCACGCTGGCGGTCGTCGGCTATTTCAGCGCCACGATACCGAAATCATATCGCGTCGCTTACGGCCTGGTCGCCCTCATGCTGCTGGTGCAGCCGGCGATGTTCGACGGCGCGGTGTGGATCAATGTCGCCGGCGTCTTGGCCGCCATCGTCGTGCTCACCCGCGAGGTGGCGCGCGGCCGTTCGCAGCCGAAGCTTGCGCCCAGTCCGCAAAGCGCCCGCAATCCGGCCATGCCGTGACGCAATGGACACAGCCCGGCCGACAAGCTAACAACGCCCTCGACATTCCCATTCCCTGGCAAGCCAGACGAAACCTCAGCACCGCCGCAAGAAGCCACCGGAGACCCCATCCATGCGTATCGACGCCTATACCCATTTCTTTCCCAAGAAATTCTTCGACAAGCTGACGGAGATCGCGGGCGACTACAAAGATATGGGCAAGCGCGTGCGGTCGCTGCCGGCTCTCTACGATCTCGATGTCCGCAAGAAGATCGTCGACGGCCATCAAGGATTACCAGCAGATCCTGTCGTATCCGCAGCCGCCGTTCGAGAGCTTCTGCAAGACGCCGCAGCAGCTCGACGAGATGATCCGCATCTGCAACGACGGCTTCGTCGAGCTTTGCGACAAGGAAAAAGATCATTTTCCCGGCTGGGTCGGACAGGTGGCGCTTGGTGCGCCCGATGCCGGCGCCGCCGAAGCGGAGCGCGTGATCAAGAACGGCGCGCTCGGCGTGCAGATCTACACCAACGTGCTCGGCAAGCCGCTCGATGCGCCGGAGTTTCGCCCGTTCTGGAAAAAAATGAACGAGCTCGGCAAGCCGATCTGGATTCACCCCGCGCGCGGCGCCGAGACGCCGGACTATCCCTGTTCGAGAAGAAGTCGCTGTACGAGATCTGGTGGACGCTCGGCTGGTCCTACGAGACCGCCTGCGCGATGATGCGGCTCGTGTACTCCAAGATCATGGACGATCATCCCAACCTCAAGATCATCACCCACCACTTCGGCGGCATCGTGCCGATGCTGGAAGGCCGGCTCGGACCGGGCAACGACGTGATGGGCTCGCGCACCTCGGAAGAGGACTACGTCGCGCTGCGCAAGGGCCTGAAGAAGCGCCCGCTCGATTACTTCAAGCAGGACTTCTGGGCCGACACCGCGGTGTTCGGCGGCGAGCCGGCGACCAAGTGCGGGCTCGAATTCTTCCCGCTCGAGAAGATCGTGTTCGCGTCCGACTGCCCGTTCGATCCGGAAGGCGGCACCCATGTACCCGCGCGAGACGCTGCGCATTCTCGACTCGCTCAACATCCCCAAGGCCGATCGCGAGGCGATCGACTACAAGAACCTGGAAAAGGTCACCGGCGTGAAGCTGGTAAAGTAGTAGTCGCGGCGACCGTTCACTGTCATTCCGGGGGCCGTCCCGCAGGCGCCGAGCCCCGGAATTGCGCTTTCGCTCACGTTTGACGCCGACAAATGGGCGCAAAGAGCGACAAAAACCGAGAAAATTCGGCGTAAAGCGCACACGAAATCTCAATCTGGCGCACCCTAACTTCACCCGTCGCCCCGCTGCGAATTCGGGTGTGTGATGTTTCAGAATTTGCGCTACGTCTTGCAGAGTCTGGTCTTGTTGCTGGTGGTGCTCGCCGCATCGACCTTCGTCTATGGCGGCCAGCTCGAAACCGTCCGGCTCGTCGCGGTCTATTTCGGCGTCACCCTGACGCTTGCCG
This sequence comes from uncultured Alphaproteobacteria bacterium, assembly GCA_963741595.1. Lineage (GTDB taxonomy): Bacteria > Pseudomonadota > Alphaproteobacteria > Rhizobiales > Xanthobacteraceae > VAZQ01. The sequence goes on along the minus strand of CAVUIV010000019.1, from coordinate 192,272 downwards.
CGCTGACCTATCTGCAACGGCCGCAACCGCGCGTTCAGGAGGGCTGGCACTATCTCTCCCCGAGCGCCATGGAATGGTTCGGGCTGGTTGGCTGCTTCGGCCTGACGCTGCTGTTGTTGTGGATCTACTACTTTGTCGGCTCGGCACGCGCGGACGCCGCGACGCAGATGGTCGTGCTGAAGCTTCTCATCGTCGCGTTCGCGGCCGGCACCGCATTCCTCTTCTACACATCGTTTGCCAGTGAATTGCGCTGGAACGATCACATGGTCGAGCAGCACCGGCCGTTCCGTCCGACCAAGACGATCCGGTTCGCCGATGTCGTGGATGGCGGCATGAACCCATGGACGCAGACGATCTGGATCGTCGCGTCGGACCGCACGGTCATCAATTTCATGCCTTACGCCAATGGCGCGGAATCGTTGGCGCGCACGATCTTCCAACCCCAGCGCAAGGCTCCCACGCGCTGATACAGCCACGTCCCGCGTCGCGGCTGTGGCTATCTCGGCGGCCGCCACGAATCCGCCCATGAATCGGCCCGCACCATCTGCTAGCGTCGCGGCGCCATGGATGCCCCTTCCCCGACCGACACCGAGCCCGGTCCGCCCGCCGAAAGCGCGGCGCGGCCGACGCCGGTGATGGAGCAGTTCATCGAGATCAAGGCCGCCAATCCGGATTGCCTGCTGTTCTACCGGATGGGCGATTTCTACGAGCTGTTCTTCGAGGACGCCGAGGTCGCCGCGCGCGCGCTCGGCATCGTGCTCACCAAGCGCGGCAAGCATCTCGGCCGCGACATCCCGATGTGCGGCGTGCCGGTCATCCGCGCCGACGAATATCTGCACCGCCTGATCGCGCTCGGCCACCGCGTCGCGGTCTGCGAGCAGACCGAGGATCCCGCCGAGGCGCAGCAAGCGCGGCGCCAAAAGCGTCGTGCGGCGCGACGTCGTGCGCCTGGTCACGCCCGGCACGCTGACCGAGGACACGCTGCTCGACGCGCGGCGCAACAACTACCTGCTCGCGATCGCGCGCGCGCGCGCATCGTCGAGCGGCGATGCCAGACCGCTTTGCGCTGGCCTGGATCGACATTTCGACCGGCGAGTTCCGCATCGCCGAATGCGAGCGCGGCCGGCCTTGCCAGCCGAGCTGGCGCGGATTGAGCCCGGCGAGATCATCGTCTCCGACGCGCTCTACGCCGATCCGGACGTGGCGCCGATGCTGCGGTCGCTGCCGGCGGTCACGCCGCTCACCCGCGACGTGTTCGACGGCGCGACCGCCGAGCGGCGGCTGACGTCGTTTTTCGCGGTGGCGACATCGGATGCCTTCGGCGCGCTCTCGCGGCTGGAGCTGACCGCCGCCGCCGCCTGCGTCACCTATGTCGAGCGCACCCAGATCGGCCAGCGGCCGCCGCTGTCGCCGCCGATGCGCGAAGCCGCAGGCGCGACGCTCGCCATCGATCAGGCGACCCGCGCCAATCTCGAGCTCGTCCGCACGCTCGGCGGCGAGCGGCGCGGCTCGCTGCTGTCGGCGATCGACCGCACGGTGACGGCGGCCGGCTCGCGGCTGCTGGCGCAGCGGCTGGCGGCGCCGCTGACCGATCCGGCGGCGATCGCGCAGCGGCTCGACGCGGTGGCGCACTTCGTCGCCGAGGCGCGATCTGCGCGGCGACGATGCGCGCCAGCCTGAAAGCGCGCCCGATCTCGCCCGCGCGCTGTCGCGCCTGGTCGTCGGCCGCGGCGGCCCGCGCGATCTCGCCGCGATCCGCGACGGCATCGACGCCGCCGCGCGGCTTGCTGCGCGCGCTCGGCGCGCAGCGATGCCGCTGCGCGCAGCAGATCGGCCGACGCCGCCGCGGCGCTGCGCCAGCCCGACGCCGCGATCGCCCGCGAGCTCACCGCGCGCGCTCGGCGACGAGCTGCCGCTTGCTCAAGCGCGACGGCGGCTTCGTGCGCGCCGGCTATGACGCCGCGCTCGACGAAGCGCGGGCGCTGCGCGACGAATCGCGCCGCGTGATCGCGGCGCTGCAGGCGCGCTACGCCGACGACACCGGCGTGCGTGCGCTCAAGATCCGGCACAACAACGTGCTCGGCTATTTCGTCGAGGTCACCGCGCAGCATGGCGACAAGCTGTTCGCGGCCGCCGCTCAACGCCACCTTCATCCATCGCCAGACGCTCGCCGGCCAGGTGCGCTTCACCACCACCGAGCTGGGCGAGCTCGAAGCCAAGATCGCCAGCGCCGCCGACCGCGCGCTCGGCATCGAGCTCGAAACCTTCGACCGCCTGGCGGCGCAGCGTCACCGGCGCCGCCGACGCCATCAAAGCCGCGGCCGAAGCGCTGGCCGCGCTCGACGTCGCCGGCGCGCTGGCGCAGCTCGCCGTCGAACAGAGCTACGTGCGGCCCGAGGTCGACGGCTCGCTTGAGCTTCGTGATCGCGGGCGGCCGGCATCCGGTGGTCGAGCAGGCGCTGCTGGCGCGACGGCGGGCCGTTCGTGGCCAATGATTGCGATCTGTCGCCACCGCCGCAGCGAGCCGGCCGGCCGCATCTGCCTGCTGACCGGGCCGAACATGGCCGGCAAGTCCACCTTCCTGCGCCAGAACGCGCTGATCGCGATTCTCGCGCAGATGGGCAGCTTCGTGCCCGCCCGCAGCGCGCAGATCGGCGTGGTCGACCGGCTGTTCTCGCGCGTCGGCGCCGCCGACGATCTCGCCCGCGGGCGCTCGACCTTCATGGTCGAGATGGTGGAGACCGCCGCGATCCTCAATCAGGCCGGCGAGCGCGCGCTGGTGATCCTCGACGAAATCGGCCGCGGCACCGCCACCTTCGACGGCCTGTCGATCGCCTGGGCGGCGATCGAGCATCTGCACGAGACCAATCGCTGCCGCGCGTTGTTCGCCACCCATTTCCACGAGCTGACGGCGCTGGCCGCCAAACTGCCGCGACTGTTCAACGCCACCGTCCGCGTCAAGGAATGGCACGGCGAGGTGGTGTTCCTGCACGAGGTCGTGCCGGGCGCCGCCGACCGCAGCTACGGCATCCAGGTCGCCAAGCTGGCCGGGCTGCCGGCAAGCGTCATCGAGCGCGCCAAGCTGGTGCTCGCCAAGCTCGAGGCCAATGACCGCACCTCGCCACGCGGGTTCGAGGACCTGCCGCTGTTCGCGGCATTGCCGGCGACACCCGCCGGGTCCGCCATCGACCCGGCGCTGTCAGACGTCATCGCCGCGCTTGCCGCCATGAATCCCGACGAGCTGTCGCCGCGCGAGGCGCTGGAGGCGCTCTACCGGCTCAAGGCAAAAGCCGCCGGCAGCGACTGACGAGCATCTGCTACGATCCTGCCATCGTCAGGAGATGGGCGAGGATACGGGCCATGGCTGGATGGCGGACGTTGCTGACCCTGATCGGCATTGCTTGCCGCTGGCCGACGCGTGGGCTTACCCGACACGTCCGATCACGATCATCGTTCCGGCGGCACCGGGCGGCGTCAGCGACAGCTTGGCACGCGCTGTCGGCCAGCGCCTGAGCGAGGCCTGGGGCCAGCAGGTGATCATCGAAAATCGCGGCGGCGCCAATCACCAGATTGGCGCGGCGCAGGTCGCCAAGGCGCCGCGCGACGGCCACATGCTGATGCTTGGCGCGGAAACGATCTTCGTGATCAATCCAGCCTGCACAGCCGGTTGCCCTATCAGTGAAGGACTTTGCGCCGATCACCGGCTTGGTGCGCGCCAACCAGGCGCTGCTGGCGCATCCTGGCTTCCCGCCCACACGGGTGGGCGAATTGATCGCGCTCGCCAAGGACAAGCCCGGCGCCATCAGCTACGGCACCTCCGGCGTCGGTTCCGCCGAGCCATGTCAATGTCGCGCTGCTGGAAAGCATGGCGGGGGTGAAGCTCTTGCCGGTGCACTATCGTGGCATGGCGCCGGCGCTCAATGACGTCGTCGCCGGCCACATCCAATTGATCTCGGTGGCGGTGAGCTCGGCGCTCCAGCCTTGGCGCGGCGGGTTGGTGAAGATGCTGGGCATCGGCAGCGCAAAGCGGTTGCCGGCCATTCCGGAGGTGCCGACGGTCGCCGAAGGCGGCCTGCCCGGCTACGAAGCAACGACCTGGTTCGGGCTGTTCACCACCGCCGGAACGCCGCGCGACACCGTGCTCAAGATCAATGCCGAAGTGCAACGGCTGTTCAACGACGACGCATTTCGCAAACGGTTCGTTGAGCCGCTGCTCTACGAGGTGATGACATCCTCGCCGGAACAGTTCGAGACATTCATCGCGGCCGAAACGGCAAAGTGGTCGAAGGTCATCCGCGATGCCAATCTCAAGGTCGACTGAGCCGTCCGCATCCTCCCTGCCACCCAGCGCGTTAACCGTTGATTGTCGGCGCTTTTTCGCCCCTCGCGGGGGCCATCGGCGGCGCCGCCGGCGGCGCAGAGGATGACAGGCGGCCTCGGCTCCGCTATCCCCTTCGCCATGCTCACCCCGACCGATCAGGCCCCTCCACCGCCGTCGATCTCATCGACGCGGACGCCTTGGTGGCCGACCTCGACAAGCTCTGCGAGCTGCACGGCGGACGCGAGCGCGAGTTGCGGACCGCGGTGGCGCAGCGGCTCAAGGCCGCGCTCGCCGAGGGCCGGGCCGTCGGCGGAAAAGCTGCTGCTGCGCGATCGCCATGGCGGCCGCTGCGCCGAGCGGCTGTGCCGCATGCACGACGAAATCATCCGCCTGTTGTTTGAGCTCGCGGAACGCCATCTTTATCCCGCCGCAGAACCGCTCGGAGGCCGAGCGCATGACCGTGGTCGCCACCGGCGGCTACGGACGCGGACTGCTGGCGCCGGGCTCCGACATCGATCTCTTGTTCGTGCTGCCCTACAAGCAGACCGCCTGGGGCGAATCCGTCGCCGAGTCCATCCTCTATTGCCTCTGGGACATGGGCCTGAAGGTCGGCCACGCGACGCGCTCGGTCAACGAATGCATCCGGCAGGCCAAGGCCGACATCACGATCCGCACCGCCATTCTCGAATCGCGCTACCTGCTCGGCGACCGCAAGCTGTTCGACGAACTGATCGTGCGTTTCGACAAGGAGGTGACGCAGGGCACCGCGCCGGAATTCGTCGCGGCCAAGCTCGCCGAGCGCGAGGAGCGCCACCGCCGCGCCGGCCAGTCCCGCTATCTGGTCGAGCCCAACGTCAAGGACGGCAAGGGCGGCCTGCGCGACCTGCACACGCTGTTCTGGATCGCCAAATACGTCTACCGGGTGCGCGAGCCGCGAGGAGCTGATCGAGAAAGGCGTCTTCAATCGCGCACGAATTCATGCTGTTCCGGCGCTGCGAGGATTTCCTGTGGGCGGTCCGCTGCCACATGCACTTCCTGACCGGCCGCGCCGAGGAGCGGCTGTCGTTCGACATCCAGCGCGAGATCGCGGTGCGGCTCGGCTACACCTCGCATCCCGGCCTGCGCGACGTCGAGCGCTTCATGAAGCACTACTTCCTGATCGCCAAGGACGTCGGCGATCTCACCGCGATCCTCTGCGCCGAGCTCGAGGACAGCCAGGCCAAGGCGATGCCGGTGCTCAACCGCATGATGGCGCGGTTCCGGCCGTCGCAGCGGCGCACGCTCAGCGAGACCGAGGATTTCGTCGTCGACTACAACCGCATCAACGTCGCCGACCCGAGCGTCTTCAAGCGCGATCCGGTCAACCTGATCCGCATCTTCCATCTGGCGCAGAAGCACGACCTCGCGTTCCATCCGGACGCGATGCGCGTCATCCGCGCATTCGCTCGGCTGCATCGACAACGCCTTGCGCGAGAACCCGGACGCCAACCGGCTGTTCCTCGAAATCCTGACCTCCAAGAACGACGCCGAGACCGTGCTGCGCCGCATGAACGAGGCCGGCGTGCTCGGCAAGTTCGTGCGCACCTTCGGCAAGATCGTCGCGATGATGCAGTTCAACATGTATCACCACTATACGGTCGACGAGCATCTGCTGCGCTGCATCGGCATCCTGTCCGACATCGAGGCGGGCCGGCGCCGAGGACGCAGCCGTTCGCCACCGAGCTGATGCGGCACGATCCAGCCGAACATCGCACGCTGCTCTATGTGGCGCTGTTCCTGCACGATATCGCCAAGGGCCGGATGGAAGACCATTCCATCGCCGGCGCCCGCGTGGCGCGGCGGCTGTGCCCGCGTTTCGGGCTCTCGCCGGCCGAGACCGACACCGTCGCCTGGCTGGTCGAACAGCATCTCGTGATGTCGACGGTCGCCCAGTCGCGCGACCTGTCCGACCGGGTCACGATCCAGAACTTTGCCGAGGTGGTGCAGTCGGTCGAGCGGCTGAAGCTATCTGACGCTGCTGACCATCGCCGACATCAAGGGCGTCGGGCCCGGCGTCTGGAACGGCTGGAAGGCGCCAGTTGATCCGCACGCTCTATTACGAGACCGAGCCGGTGCTGACCGGCGGCTTTTCCGAAGTCAACCGCGCCCAGCGCGTCGCCATGGCGCAGGCGGAGCTGCGCGGCGCAGCTTTCCGATTGGAGCGCCGGAGCAGATCGACGCCTATATCGCGCGGCACTACCCGGCCTACTGGCTCAAGGTCGATCTGCCGACCAAGGTCGCGCATGCCCGCTTCGTGCAGACGACGGAAGCCGCCGGCAAATCGCTCGCCACCGCGATCAATCTCGATCGTGCGCGCGGAGTCGCGGAGTTGACGGTCTACGCTCCGGACCATCCGCGGCTGCTGTCGATCATCGCCGGCGCCTGCGCGATGACGGGGACCAACATCGTCGACGCGCAGATCTTCACCACCACCGACGCGCGCGCGCTCGACACCATCGCGATCTCCCGCGGCTTCGATCGCGACGACGACGAGGAGCGGCGCGCCACCCGGGTGGCAACGGCGATCGAGCAGGCACTGCGGGGCGACTTGCGGCTGCCGGAGATGGTGGCGAAGCGAACGCCGCCGAAGGGCCGGCTGAAGGCTTTCGCCGTCGAGCCCGACGTGATGATCAACAATCAGTGGTCCAACCGCTACACCATGGTCGAGGTCACCGGCCTCGACCGTCCCGGCCTGCTCTACGAGCTCACCGCCACTCTCTCCAAGCTGAACCTCAATATCGCCTCGGCGCATGTGGCAACCTTCGGCGAGCGCGTGGTCGACGTGTTCTATGTGACCGACCTGCTCGGCGACAAAATTACCTCGGCGACCCGCCAGGCGGCGATCAAGCGCGCCCTGCTGCAGCTTTTCGTGCCCGCAGATGGCGCAGCCTCAACGCCGGCGGCGGGACTCTAGACGACGAGCCCCAGCTTACTCGATCGCCTTTGTCACCTGGGCGACCAGTTGCGGCGATGCGCCGATGATTTTTTCAAGTAGCGCGTGGGTCGCGGCGGCATTGCGCGGGTTGATATCGAGCTTGCGCTTCTTGGCGACGGCCAGGAACTCCTGGTCCTGCATCAAGTCGTCGAACGCCTTGCGCAGCGCGGCGACGCGATCCTTCGGCACGCCGGGACCGACCGCCAGCGCGCGCGCAAACGGCGTGCCCGAAGCGATGAACTCCGCCATCGGCCGTTTGTCGGGCGGCGATATCTCCGCGAGTGTCGGAACGTCGGGCAGCTCGCGCAAGCGCTCGACGGTGTATTGCACAAACACCCTGACTTTCTGGTCGCGCAGCCACGCCGCATTCACGGCGTGCAGATTCTCCCATGAAATCGTCCAGCCGGCGATTTCGCCGCGTTCCATCGCCAGGTTGAGATGGTTGCCGGATGGATAGCCGGTGGTGACTTTGTAGTTGGTGCCGAGCACGTTCTTGGTCAGCATCGCCCACTGATAGCTGAGGTGGGTCTTGTTGAAAGAGCCGACCACGAAGTCACCGCTGCGCAGCTCATCGAGCGTGCGCACCGGCACCGTGTGCCAGAGCACCATCATCTGCGCGATGGCGTCGTAGGCGCCGAGCCAATGCATCTTGGCGGTTTCGAATTGCACCCCGCGCGGCGACATCCGCTCGACCAGCGGCAGCGCGTGCGACAGCAGGATCTTGCTGCCGTCCTGCGCGCCCGGGCCGTAGATGTGATTGCCGGCGACCACCCCGCCGGCGCCCGGCATGTGCTCGACGACGATGGTCGGGCGGCCGGGAATGTGGCGGCCGAGATGCTCGGCGATGGTGCGGCCATAGAGGTCGTAGCTGCCGCCCGGGCCGGTGCCCATCAGGATCGAGATGGTCTTGCCCTTGTAGAAGTCGGCCGGGGTTTGCGCGTCAGCGGTTGTGCAACCCACGACCGACAGAAGCGGCGAGCCCCGACACGCGCGCGATATCCAGCATGGCCAGCTCCATCTTCGCTACGGTATCGCCCCGGCCCTACTCCTCTTGTCCGATCGACCGCTTCACCCGCGCGATCAAGTCCGGCGAGGCGCCGACGATCTTCTTGACCAGCGACATGGTGTGCTCGTGGCCGCGCCAGTCGATGTCGACCTGCCGCTTCTGCGCCATCGCGACGAACGCCGGGTCCTTGATGGTCGCTGCGAAAGCGGCGCGCAGCGCGGCGACGCGCTCGGCCGGCACGCCGGGTCCGACCACCACGCCGCGGCCGAACGGCGTCGACGGCGCTCATGAACTCCACGATGTCCTTCTTGTCGGGCGGAGCAAGCTCGAGCAGCGTCGGCACGTCGGGAATCTGGTGCTTGCGTTCCAGCAGGAACTGCATCAGCAGCGTGACCTTCTTTTCCTTGATCCATTGCGGTCGCGTGCCGATCAGGTTTTCCCACGACGCCGCCCATCCGTGGATTTCGCCGCGCTCCATGGCGAGGTTGTTGGTGCTGCCGGTCGGATAACCGGTGATGAGCTTGAAGTCGAGCCCGAGCACATCCTTCATCATCGCCGGCCATTGATAGGTGAAATGCGACTTGGCGAACGAGCCGACGATGATGTTGACTTTCTTGAGATCGGCGACGGTTTTCACCGGCGCCTCGTGCCAGAACGCCATGGTATGCGCGATGGCATCGTAAGTACCGATCCAGTTGAATTTCGCGGACTGGAAGCGTACGCCCGCCTTCGGAGTGAGCACTTCCGCCATGATGATCGCGTGCGAGAGCAGGATCTTGGTGCCGTCCTGCGGTCCGGGACCGAACAGATGATTGCCGGCGTTGACGCCGCCCGCACCCGGCATATGCTCGATCACGATCGACGGATTGCCCGGAATATGACGCGACAGATGTTCGGCGAAGATCCGGGCGTAGAGATCGTAGCTGCCGCCGGGGCCGGTGCCGAGCAGCAGCGCCACGGTCTTGCCTTTGTAGAAATCCGCGACGCTTTGCTGCGCCGTGGCTGGGCTCGCGGCAAGCGCAGCGATGGCAGCAAATGCAGCGATTGTGCGCGTGCGAAGCGACATGGTCTTCCTCCACGAAGGTGCAGTTGCGCGGGCCGACTGCTGCGGCCGTTACGACAAGCGTCCCACAACCCCTGGCTCGCTTCAAGCCGCGGCCGCGCGGCAAATTGACGAGACACAACACCCCGAGCGCCAATCGTCTCCTGCAAACGACGACGGCACGGAGAATGCCCGCGCCGCGCATGTCATCGGCGCGCGCGTCCGATCACGTCCTGGCCGCCAGTGCGGCCAGCACCCGCTCGGGCGTCATCGGATATTGCCGCAGCCGCGCACCGGTCGCGTCGAAGAAAGCGTTGGCAATCGCGGCAACGGTCGCGCCCATGACCTCCTCACCAGCGCCGGTCGAAGGCTCGTCGAGGCGCTGCACCACCACGGGGGTGACCGCCGGATGCTCCGCAAAGCGCAGCACCGGATAGGAGTTCCAGTCGAGGCTCGTGACGCCGCGCTTATCGAATAGCACCTCTTCTTTCAGTACGCGGCTGATCGACTGGACCATCTGGCCGATGATCTGGGTCTCGACCAGCGCCGGATTGACGGCGAGGCCGCAATCCATCGCGCCGTAGAGGTGCGTGGCAACGATCACGCCGGTGCGCCGGTTGACCTCGATGTCGGCCACCGCCGCGCCATACGACACATGATGGGTGCCGAGACCGATGCCGCGCCCGCGCACCACCTCGTCGCTCGACAACGATGACGCCATCACGCGCGGCTTCCAACCGGCCGCGTTGGCGGCCGCTTCGAGGACACCGAGCCAACGTTTGTCCCCGATGTTGCGGCGCCGGAACTCGAATGGGTCCATGTTCAGCGCATGGGCGAGCTCGTCGATGGTCTGCTCGGAGGCAAACGCAAACGAGAGATCGAGCGGGGAGCGCAGCGCCGCGCCGCGCAGATAGCCTTGCCATCGGCACGGCGTGGCTGATGACGCGCCGGTTCGGCACCACGTACATGGAACCGGTGCTCATCGGGTTGACGGTGATCGATGCGGAGCCGGACGCCCGTTCAATCCCCGGCTTTTGCAGCGCGATGTCCTGGATCGTCGACGTGACGGTCCAGCCGTGCTGCCAGCCATGATATTCATAGGCGACGAGCTTGCCGTCGGCGTCGACCGCGGCCCGCACCTCTGCAAGATGAGCAGGACCATAATTGTCCCAACCATGCTCGTCCCAGCGCATGTATTGCACCCGGACCGGCCGTCCGACCGCCTGCGACAGGATGGCGGCGGCTTGCGCGGCGTCTTCGTAGCAGCTTCGCCCATAGGTGCCGGAGCCTTCGTAGTACTGCACGCGAACCTTGTCCGGCGGCATGCCAAGAACCCGCGCCAGCATCTCGCGCGCGTTGTAGACGTCCTGGGTCGACGACCGCACCAACGCACCGTCGGGCCGCACATCGGCGAGCGCGCAGTTTGGCCCGAACGGAAGGTGGCCCTGATACGGGCAGAAATACGCCGACGAGCGGGTATGCGCCGCGCCCGCAAAGCCTTTGTCGATGTCGCCGCGATTGGCGATCACGGTATCGGTCGTCTTTTGCGCGCGCATTTGCGCGAACAGGTTGGCATTGCCCGGCAGTTCCGGACCTTCTTGCCAGGTCACCTTGAGCGCTTGCGCGGCTTTGACTGCATCCCATTCGCTCTCGGCCACCACGCCGACGAAATCGCCTTTGCGCACCACCCGCGCCGTCGCGATGTGCTTGATCGAGCTTTCATCGACACTGAGCGGCTTGGCGCCCGCGCCGAAGGCGCGCTGCCCGCGCGGCAGCACCACGCGGCCGTGCAACATCCCGGGCACGCGCAGATGGTGAACCAGCTCGTAGCGCCCGCTCATCTTGTCCGGCAAGTCGACGCGCGCCACCCGCGCGCCGACCAGCCTGTAGCGGTTCGGCGGCTTCTGCGGTGCCGTGCCCGTGAATTTAACGTTGAACGGTTTGTCGCCGAGAAGCTCGCCGTATTTGACCGAGCGGAATCCGCCCTCGCCTTCGACCGACACAACGCCGTCGGCGACCACCAAGCTGTTGATCTGCACGCCGAGACGACGCGCCGCCAGCAGCAACAAGGCGCGACGGGCTTCCGCCGCCGCCGCGCGCAACTGCGGACCGCCGCGTTCGATCGATGAACTCGAGCTGGTCGCGCCCTGGTTCGGTGTCACGTTGGTATCGAGACGCGCCGCCGAAATCTGGCTCATGGCAAGATCGAGCTCATCGGCCGCGATCTGCAGCATGCCGGTGGTGTTGCCCTGGCCGAGCTCGCACTTGCCGAAATAGACGGTGGCGGTGTTGTCGGCATGGACCGCGATCCAGGTATCGATCGCATTCGGATCGGGCGGACCGGCGATGTCGCCGCGCGCTGCTGACGCCGCCTGTGGAACGCCAGCGAGGCTGAAGCCGACCAGAAGCGCGCCGCCGCCCTTGAACAGGTCGCGGCGGGAGAACGGAGCTCGGTGCAGATGGCCGAGTCGGTGGTGAGGGTCGAGATGTCGGTCATCGCACGTCTCCCGCCATGCGGGTGGAGGCAAGCTGGATGGCCTTGAGGATCAGCGGATAGGTGCCGCAACGGCAGATGTGCCCGTCCATGTGGCTGCGGATCTGCGCTTCGGTGGGTTTGGGATTCTGGGCCAGCAGCTCGGCGGCCTTGATCGTCATGCCGTTGTAGCAATAGCCGCATTGCGGCGCCTGCTGGTCGAGGAATGCCTGCGACAGGGGATGCAGAGCGGGCGGCTGCGGCAATCGCTTCTGTTCGGCGTAAAGCGACGGCAGGCCCTCCAGTGTCGTCACCGACTTGCCGGCAACCTTCGACACCGGGGTGACGCAGGCCCGCATCTCAACGCCGTCAACCAGGACCGAACAGGAGCCGCACTGCGCCAAGCCGCAGCCGAAGCGCGGACCGCGCAACTGAAGCTCGTTCATCAGCACATAGAGCAACGGCGTGTCGGGACTTGCCGACACCGGCCATTCGCGTCCATTCACCTTGAGCTTGAGACCGTCGGTCATTCGCATTCCCTCCCGTCATGAGCTGATCGTTTCGTCAGCTCTTAGTATCGGCGCGTGTTTGTGCGCGTCTTGCAAGACTATCAGAGTCTGCGTCAGGCGCGGAAGCGCCTTAGCCTGATGCGCTGCCCACGCCGCGTGCCCTTCAGCGCCGTGCCGATCTCATCGAGGATCGCGGGGTCGTCGATGGTTGCCGGCATCGTCCAGGGCTGACCGTCGGCGATCTTCTTGATGGTGCCGCGCAAAATCTTGCCGGAGCGCGTCTTCGGCAGCCGACCCACCACGATGGCGAGCTTGAACGAGGCCACCGGGCCGATCTTTTCGCGGATCAGCGCGCAGCACTCCTGCTCGATCTCCGCCACCGGACGATTGACGCCGGCCTTGAGCACCACGAAACCCGTCGGCACTTCGCCCTTGAGCGCGTCGGCGATGCCGACCACCGCGCACTCGGCCACATCCTGGTGCGCGGCCAGCACCTCTTCCATGCCGCCGGTCGAGAGCCGATGCCCCGCGACGTTGATGATGTCGTCGGTGCGGCCCATCACGTAGACGAAGCCGGCGTCGTCCTTGAAGCCAGCGTCGGATGTTTTGTAGTAGCCCGGGAACTCCGCGAGATAGCTCTCCTGGAAGCGCGCGTCCTGCTGCCACAGCGTCGGCAAGCAGGACGGCGGCAACGGCAGCTTGACCACGATCGAGCCCATGGTGTTGGCGGCCAGTTCGCTGCATTGCTCGTCGACGACCTTGAGATCGTAGCCCGGCATCGGCACGCCGGCCGCGCCCGGCTTCGCCGGCAGCAAACCGAGCCCGAGTGGATTGCCGGCCACCGCCCAGCCGGTCTCGGTCTGCCACCAATGGTCGATCACCGGCACGCCCAGAAGATTTTGCGCCCAGGTCACGGTGTCGGGATCGGCGCGCTCGCCGGCGAGAAACAGCGCCCGGAACTGCTTGAGGTCGTATTGCGAAACAAATTTGCCCTGCGGGTCTTCCTTCTTGATGGCGCGGAACGCGGTCGGCGCGGTGAACAATGTCGCGCAATGATATTCGGAGATCACCCGCCAGAACGCGCCGGCGTCCGGCGTGCCGACCGGCTTACCCTCGTAGAGGATCGACGAGCAGCCGTAGATCAGCGGCGCGTAGACGATGTAGCTGTGGCCGACCACCCAACCGACATCGGAAGCGGCCCAATACACTTCGCCCGGACGCATGCCGTAGACATTCTTCATCGACCAGTTGAGCGCGACCATGTGGCCGCCGTTGTCGCGCACCACGCCCTTCGGCTGCCCGGTGGTGCCGGAGGTGTAGAGAATATAGAGCGGGTCGGTGGCGGCGAGCGGCACGCAATCCCACACCGACTTGGCGAACACGATGGCGTTGTCGCGCAGCGCTTTCCAATCGTGGTCGCGACCGGAGATCATCGTCGCCTCGGCCTGCGGCCGCTGCAGGATGAGGCAGGCGTCTGGCTTGTGCGACGCCAGCGCAATCGCTTCGTCGAGCAACGGCTTGTATTTGACGATGCGGCCGGGCTCGATCCCGCAGCTTGCCGACAGGATCACCTTCGGTTTGGCGTCGTCGATGCGGGTCGCCAGCTCGCGCGCGGCAAAGCCGCCGAACACCACCGAATGCACGGCGCCGATGCGCGCGCAGGCGAGCATGCCGATCACCGCCTCCGGCACCATCGGCATGTAGAGCACGACCCGGTCGCCCTTCTCCACCCCGAAGTCGCGCAAGAGCGCCGCCAGCACCTGCACCTCGGTCAGCAGCAGGTCGTAGGTCAAAATGCGTTTCTCTTGCGCGAGCGGCGAATTGTAGATGATCGCCGGTTGCGCGCCGCGTCCGCGCATCACGTGGCGGTCGACCGCGTTCCAACAGGTGTTGCAGACGGCGTCCGGAAACCAGCGGCCGTAGACTCCGGCAGCAGGATCGAAAATCCGCTTGGGCGGCTCGTACCAGTCGAGGTCGCGTGCCGCGTCCGCCCAGAAGGCGTCCGGATTTTGCCGCCAGCGCGCATACTCGTCATGGTAGCGGCTGGTGCGGGCCTCCATCGATCCCTCCCTGTGCAGACAAGATGACGCGCCGCGATTTTGAGGTTTCCTTGCGCGGCCGAGATTGCCATTCTGCCGGCGCACAGTAGCAGGCTGCGGATAAACCAACAATTTGAAGCAAAACGTGGCTCGCGGACACAGCGTTCAATAAGGCAGGGTTCGGAAAGGCGTGGCTTGAAGAGAAAATGCGTGGCTTGAAAAGACCTGGCCCGATAAGACCGGTGCGACAAAACCAAGAAAGTACCAATGACCGATCGGAATCGCGTCGTCATCGTCGGGGCCGGCCCCGTTGGCCTGGTCTCGGCGATCAGCCTGGCCCAGTCCGGCATCCCGTCAATCCTGCTCGAAACCTCACAGACCACACCGCGGGACCTGCGCGCCTCCACCGTGCATCCGCCGACGCTGGATATGCTGGACGAGATCGGCGTCGCCGCCGACTACATCAAGTTCGGCATCATCACGGAATGCTGGCAGGTGATCCATCTCGGCACGCGGGAGCGCGTGCTGTTCGATCTCTCGGCGATCAAGGGCCACACCCGGCATCCCTACCGGCTGCAGTGCGAGCAGTACCACCTGGCGCCGATCCTGTTCGCGCGTGCGCGCGCGACCGGCCTGATCGATATTCATCTCAATGCCGAGGTCACCGAGGTCCGCCAGGACGACGACAAGGTCGTCGCGCGAGCGAGCGTCAACGGCGAGCCGCAGGAGTTCGAAGGGCGCTACCTGATCGGCGCCGACGGCGCGCACAGCATGGTGCGGCGCACGCTCGGATTTCCGCTCGAGGGCTTCACCTACGAACACTCCACCACATTGATCACGACGCCGTTCCGTTTCGAGGACGCGATCCCGGAACTGGTCGGCGCGAATTACACGTGGACGCCACTCGACGCCGGCAGCATGTTCCGCCTGCGCGACGCTTGGCGCTGCACATTCTATCCGCGGCCGGGCGAGCCCGACACCGAGCTGACCGACGAGATCATCGAGTTCGCGCATGCAGGGCATCCTGGCGCGCCCGCAGCCCTACGAGGTGCTGGAAAAGCGCAACTACAAGATCCACCAGCGCATCGTGCCGGACTATCGCCAAGGCCGTATCGTGCTGGCCGGCGATGCCGCGCACGTCACGCCGCCGACCGGCGGGCTCGGCATGAACGGCGGCATCCATGACGCGGTGAACCTCGCCGAAAAGCTCGTGCGTGTGTTCAAGGGCGAGCGCGACGATCTGCTCGATCTCTACACCCGCCAGCGCCGCCCGGTGGCGGTCGGCGAAATCCTGGCGCAGTCGCACCAGAACCGCATCCGCATGCAGCTCTGGGACGCCGAGCAGCGCAAACAGGTGATGGCGCAGATGCGCGAGATCGCCGCCGACCCGGAGCGGACCCTGCAGATGCTGCTGCGGACCTCGATGATCGACGGCTTGCGCAAGGCCGCGGCGGTGCAGTAGCGGAAATTTACCCGCGAGTTCATCGTTAGCCGGACGACCGGTGGCGCCACGGCGACTCCTCCCCCGCTTGCGGGGGAGGTTGGGAGGGGATGCCCGCACCGGCTCTTGAAGCCCCCTCCCCACCCCTCCCCCGCAAGCGGGGGAGGGAGCCGGCCCAGTTCTTGGCAATGCATGCAATCGGTACACAGGACCGGCATGCGCTGAAACGGGTGGTGTCCAAAGCCCGCTTGCGCCTATATGCGCCTGCCGCTGCACCGGCGTGCCCGAACCCGCCCCCACATGTCCGTCATCACCGATCCGCTGTTCTATCTCTTGGCGATCCCCGCGATCACCATTCTCGGGCTCGGCAAGGGCGGGTTTTCCGGGATCGGCATGATTTCGACGCCGCTGATCGCGCTGGCGGTCCCGCCGCTGCAAGCGGCGGCGATCGTGCAGCCGATCCTGATCGTGCAGGACGCGATCTCGGCCTTCGTCTATCGCCGCCACTACAGCGCCTGGAATCTCAAAGTGCTGCTGGTCGGCGGCTTCATTGGTGTCGGCGCAGCCTGGTTTCTCGCCACCTATCTGAGCGATTCCCACGTCCGCATCATGGTGGGCGGCATCGGCGTCGCGTTCGTGCTCTACACCTGGCTCGGCCGCATCCCGGCGGAGCCGAAGCAACCACGCGCCGCCGCCGGCGTGTTCTGGGGAACGCTGACGGGCTTCACCTCGACACTGGCGCAAGCCGGCGCTCCGCCGTTCCAGATTTTCATGCTGCCGCAGAAACTCGACAAGCTGACGCTGGTCGGCACCACGCTGATCTTCTTTGCGGCGCTGAACTGGATGAAGCTTGTTCCCTATTTTGCACTCGGCCAATTCACCGCCGAGACGCTGGCAACCTCGGCGCTGCTCCTGCCGCTCGCGATCGCCACCAATTTCTTCGGCATCTGGCTGGTGCGCCGCGTGCCGCACGAGACGTTCTACAAGATCGCCTACGCGCTGATGTTCCTGATCTCGCTGGAACTGATCCGCAGCGGGGTGCTTGGCGTCATGCGCGGCGCCTGAAAGAGGCGACTGATCCCCCCCGGCAACGAATTTTGACATGCGCTACGCCTCACCTCATCCGCCGCCCTCCGAAGCGCCAACGTACCGCGACGGCTCCGTGCGCTCGTGCAAGACGCGCACGATCTCCACGAGTTGGTTTTCAATTGCACGATAATAAATAACGTGAACGGGCTCCCTCACTTTCACTGATGGGTCTGGGCTGCGCACATGGCGGACATGAAAACTGCGGAGGCCTGAAAGCAGATCATCGCGACGGTGCGTATTCGGTCCGTGTGGCTGTGCAGCCACTCTCCGCATTGCCGCCGCGAGATGCGTAGCGTATCGCCGCCGTCCGTCGTCACCCCACCGATCGGCGCTGATCGCGAGGATTTGCCTGACATCTCCCTGCGCCGGCAACGAAATGCGATAACGCGCCATTGGTTAGCGCTTGCGCCGGTCCGCAACTGGCGCCAAGCCTTCCAGATAGTTGTCGAGATCCGCGTCGTCGACCTCGACGAACTCGCCCCGCCTGAGCGCCTCGGCACCCGCTTTGATATGCGTTCGTAACGCCTTGAGCTTGAGCTCGTCCTCGCGCCGTCTTTGCTGCAGCGCTCGTAGTGCATCGCGCACGGCTTCGCTCGCGTTTTGATACTCGCCTGACTTGACGACCTTCTCGACGAATTCGTCCTGTTCCGGTGTCAGACTGATATTGCGAGTAGGCATGCGGATGTCCCTATTCAGCGCCACAAATGTAGCGCCAATGGCAAACTTTGCCAAGAGTGATTAGCGCGTGGGGGCAACAACGCCTCCGTGCGAACCGTGTTCATCGGCGACCCACCGCCGCAGCGGCCGCCTGTTGTTCCCTGCGCTCGGATCACCTAGCCTCCGGGCATTCCAAGAACGTCCGGGGAGAACGCTCCGATGCTGCCCATCTACGCCCGTCCGATTGTCGTGTCCGCAGCGATCGCGCTGGCGGCGCTGTCGCCCACCGCCGCTCCCGCGCAGGATTTCTTCGCCGGCAAGTCGATCGACCTCCTGGTCGGCGCACCGCCCGGCGGCGGCTACGACATCTACGGCCGCGTGGTGGCGCGCCACATCGGCCGGCATATCCCGGGCAATCCAAGCATCGTGCCGAAGAACATGCCGGGCGCCGGCAGCGCCCGCGCGGCGGGGTTCCTCTCCAACATGGCGCCCAAGGACGGCACCGTGATCGCCAACATCATGCCCGGCGCGGTCATCGGCCCGCTGCTCGACCCCAAGTTGGAGAAACTGTTCGATCCGACCGCGGTCATGTACATCGGCAACGTCAACAACGGCACACGCGTCTGCATCTCGGGAGCCAAGTCCAAGATCAGGACCTTCGACGACGCCCTCAAGCAGAAGGCGGTATTCGGCGGCGTCTCGTCGAACGAATTCCACCCGCGACTACGGCTACATGCACCGCAAGACCTCGGGCGCGGCCTGGGACATGGTCACCGGCTACAAGGGCACACCCGATCTCGCGCTCGCGGTCGAGCGTGGCGAGATCGACGGCTTCTGCGGCTTCGACTGGGCGAGCCTGAAGTCGCAGCGGCCGAACTGGCTCAAGGACAAGATCGTCAACGTGCTGCTGCAGGACGCGATCGAGCCCAACGAGGAACTGACCAAGCTCGGCGTTCCGCACGTGATGCGATACGTCAAGACCGATACCAACAAGAAAGTCGTCACGCTGATCCTCAGCCAGCAGGTGTTCCACCGTTCCTTCATCGCGCCGCCCGGCACCGCGCCGGCGCAGCTCGCGATTCTGCGCAAGGCGTTCGACGACACCATGAAGGACCCGCAGTTCCTGGCCGATGCCGACAAGCTGCGCATCGACGTCGCGCCATTGTCCGGCGCCAAGGTGCAGGAGGTGGTGCGCAATCTCTTTGCCTCGCCGCCGCAGATCATCGATCTCGCCCGCGCCGCGATCAATCCATAACGACAGAACCGACGGGAGACGCGCCGCCATGCCTTGTCTGAACAGTCACCGAGTGAGGCTTGCCGCCTGCGCCGCGTTCGCAGCGCTCTGCTCGGCACCGGCCGTCGCGCAGGACTATTACGCCGGCAGCACCATCGACCTCATCATCGGCTCCGGGCCCGCCGGCGGCTACGACATCTACGGCCGCGCGCTTGCGCGCCATATCGGCCGCCATATCCCGGGCAAGCCCAACGTCGTGGTGAAGAACATGCCGGGCGCCGGCAGCGCGCGGGCCGCCGGTTTCCTCGCCAAGATCGCGCCCAAGGACGGCACCGTCATTGCCGGCATCATGCCGGGCGCGATCATGGGGCCGCTGCTCGAGGAGAAGGCCGAGACCCTGTTCGACCCGACCAAGGTGCAATATCTCGGCACCGCCAACAACGGCACGCGCGTCTGCGTGAGCTGGGCGACCTCCGAGCATCAAGAGCTTCGACGACGTGCGCGGCAAGGAACATCCGTTCGGCGCGGTGTCGCCGAACGAGTCGACCCACGACTATGCCTACATGCTGCGCCGGGTCGCCGGCGCCACCTACAAGGTCGTCTCCGGCTACGACGGCACCACCCAGATCGGCCTGGCGATGGAGCGCGGCGAGGTCGTCGGGTCCTGCGGCTGGGACTGGTCGAGCGTCAAGTCGCAGAAGCGCCGACTGGCTGCGCGACAAGAAGATCAACGTGATCCTGCAGATCGGCGCTGGAGCCGCAACGACGAGCTCACCAAGATGGGCGTCCCGCATGTCTTCGACTACGTCAAAAGCGAGGAAGACCGCAAGGTGGTCGAATTGGTGATCGGCCAGCAGGTGTTCCAGCGCTCCTATATCGCGCCGCCGGAAATCGCCGGCCGCGCCGCTGTCAGATTCTGCGCACCGCGTTCGACGCCACCATGGCCGACCCGCAGTATCTGGCCGAGTCCGACAAGCTGCGCATCGATATTTCGCCGCTGCCGGGCGCCAAGGTGCAGGCCATCGTCGAGAAGCTCCATGCGACGCCCAAGAACATCGTGCAGGCGGCCCGCGCGGCAATCCGTCCCTAACGCCGCCCCAGCGCGACCGTGGAACCCGGCCGGCAAGCGACGCAACGCCGCAAGCGGCGGCGGGCGAGCCGGTTGTCCGCCACCGATCGATGCTCTAGTGGTCTACGGCAACGTCAAAGGAGCGATTGATGCCGTTTGCGCCCGCCCTCCCCCGTCTTGTCGTCGGTTCGATTGCCGCCGCGCTGTTGGCCGCGCCCGCGGCGGGACAGGACTACTATGCCGGCCGGACCATCGAGTTCATTGTCGGCGGCGATTCCGGCGGCGGCTACGATATCTATGCACGTGCCGTAGCCCGCCACTTGGCGCGCCATATCCCGGGCAACCCGACGATCGTGGTGAAGAACATGCCGGGCGCCGGCTCGACGCGCGCCGGCATCTATATCAGCACCGTCGCACCCAAGGATGGCGGCAGCATCGGCGCGATGATGCCCGGCGCGATCATCGGTCCGTTGCTGGAAGACAAGCCGATGACGCAATTCGATCCGACCAAGGTGATCTATATCGGCACCGCCGACACCGGCGTCCGCGTCTGCACCACTTTTCAGAACTCCAAGATCAACACGTTCGCCGCTGCACAGAAGAGCAAGACCATCCTTGGCGCCAGCTCCGCAGGCGGCGCGACCCGCGACTATGCCTATCTGCACAATCACACCGCCGGGACCAAATTCGACGTCGTGACCGGCTACAAGGGCACCGTCGATATCGCGCTGGCAATGGAGCGCGGCGAAGTGGACGGGCTGTGCGGCTGGGACTGGTCGAGCGTCAAATCGCAGAAAGGCGATTGGCTGCGTGACAAGAAGCTCAATATTTTGGTGCAGGTCGGGCTCGAACCGCAGCAGGAATTGACCGACATGGGCGTGCCGACGATCGCGACCTTCATCAAGGATCCGAACGCGCGTCGCGTCGCCGACTTGGTCATCAGCCAGCAGGTGTTCCAGCGCTCCTACATTGTCCCGCCGGGCACGCCGCCGGAGCAAGTCAGAATTCTGCGGGCCGCGTTTGACGCCACCGTCAAGGATCCGCAGTTCCTGGCCGACGCCGCGAAGATGAAAATCTCGATCACGCCGTTGTCGGGTCAGCAGGTGCAGGACTTGGTGGCGAAGCTCTACGCGACGCCGCGCGAATTCGTGGAACGCGCCAAGATGGCGATCAAGCCGTGATCAGTCCGCGAACTGTTTGCGAATCGTTAGAATCGCCAGTGACCGCTAGCAAGCTGGCCGCTAGTGCCGAATCTGAACTTCGCCTGGTTCCAGCGCCACCTTCGTTTTCGAACTTCGGAATCGATGGACACTAGCCGACTTGCTGATCTCGTGTGGCTATGGTTCAGAAGTCCGCAAGCCGGACCGCAGCGAGAATGATGCGGACTTCTGAACCGCGCACGCGAGTGGAGTCTGGATTTGACATTCGCATCGCGTACTTGCTGCCAGGTGGGTAGCGAATGTCAAATCCACTCCACTAGCTCTTTCAATCGACCCGCAGATTGAGCTTGCGGATCAACGCCGACCACTTCGTCTCTTCGCGGTCGATGCTCTGCGCATATTCCTCGGGGCTCGAGGGCATCACGTCGCCGCCTTCGGCCTGCACGCGCTGCTTGACCAGATCGGTCTGCGCCATCGCGCGCAATTCCTTGTTGAGGCGGTCGACGATGTCACGCGGCATCCCCGGCGGCCCGATCAGGCCGTAGAGCAGGACGGAATCGAAGCCCGGCAGCCCGGATTCCGCGGCCGTCGGCACGTCGGGCAACAGGCTGAAACGCCGCAATCCGGTCACGGCGATCGCGCGCAACTTGCCGCTCTGGAGGTTGCCCATCGCCGGCGGCAACACGCCGAACGAGACCGGCACGTGGCCGCCGATCAGATCGTTCATCAGCGGCGCCGTGCCGCGATACGGCACGATCTGCATCTGCACATTGGCGGCGGATTTGAAATACTCGGCGGTGAGATAGCCGCCGGTGCCGATCGCCGAGGTGCCGAAATTGAGCTTGCCCGGGTCCTTCTTGGCGATGGCGATCACGTCGGCGACGGTCTTGGCCGGAAACGACGGATGCGCGATCAGCGCGACCGGCATCGAGGCGATCATGCCGATCGCGGTGAAATCCTTGCGCGGGTCATAGCCGGCATTGGCATATAGGCTGGGATTGATCGCGATGGTGCCGGTATGCGCCATCATCAGCGTGTAGCCATCGGGAGCGGCCTTGGAGACGGCGCGGGTGCCGACGGTGCCGCCGCCGCCCGGGCGGTTCTCGACCACGACGGTCGCCTTCATACCAGTGGAAAGCCGCTCGGCCGCGATCCGCGCCAGCACGTCGACGCCGCCCCCGGGCGGAAACGGCACCACGATGGTGACGGTGCGAGCCGGCCATCCCTGGGCCAGTCCCGGCGAGGCTGCGACCGGCATCATGGCCGCGACAAGGACCGCCATTGCGGTCATCCGCCTGCGTGGCATCGCATCCTCCCTGGTCCGCAACGAGCGAGATCGGCTTATAAGAACGGCCAGGGCGCCCCAACCGCAACGCGGCGGTCGGGCGGCCTAGCCGTCGAATTGTAAACGAGTAGCGCGTCAGTGAACGCTGGCATCCTGCCGCAGGCGCGCGATTTCATCCTTCAGTTGCAATTTGCGTCGCTTGAGTTCCGCCACCTTCAGATCGTCGGCCGAAGGGTGCGCGATCGCCTCATTGATCTCGTCTTCGAGCGCCTGGTGACGCCTTTCGAGTTCCTCAAGATGCGCCTGAATTGCCATGTGGCTTTTCTCCTCGCGTCAGATTGGAGCCTGACGGCTGAAATTCTACACCAGCCGCGGCAAAACTTCGACGCTCGTTTGGGTTGTGCGACGCAGCAATCCCCCGATTGCATTACCACTTCGCCACGCGCCTTAAATCATGGGGTGCAAATCAGGGATAACTTTCCAAATAGCGCCCCCCGTCGGGGACGGCTGCTCGGCGGAGCAAATGGCACCGACCACCGAAGAAGAACGTGAGTTGCGCGAGCAACTGGCGCGGCTTCTGCAGGAACATCGCGACCTCGACTCTGCGATCGAGGCGCTCCACCTCGTACCCGGCGCCGACTTGGTTCAGGTCCAACGGCTGAAGAAGCGCAAACTCTATCTGCGCGACCGCATCTCCTTCATCGAAGACCAGCTCACGCCCGATATCATCGCGTAACGAAACGCGAGGCTTACTCGGCCTTGATCCCGGCGCGCTTGATCACCTCGCCCCAGTTCTTGGTGTCGTCCTGGATGAGCTTGCGCATGTCGGCCGGGCTGCCGCCCACCTTGATGATCTCAAGCTCGGCGAAACGCTTCTCGACCTCGGGATCGTTCATGGCGTCGTTGATCGCCTTGTTGAGCTTGGCAACGATCGCCGCTGGCGTTCCCGGCGGCGCGCTGATCGCGTTCCAGGTGTCGGAGACGAAGTTCGGAACGCCAGCCTCGATCATGGTGGGCATGTCCTTGAGCACCGGGATACGTTTGTTGGTGGTGACCGCCAGGATCCGGGCGCGCTTTCCGTCATGCAGCTTCAGCGCCGATGACAGTTGCATGAAGATCAGGTCGACGTGACCGGCCACGATGTCGTTGAGCGCGGGAGCGGTGCCGCGATAGGGAACGTGCACCATCTTGGCGCCGGCGAGCGAATTGTAGAGCTCGGCGGTGAGATGCGACGTCGTACCAATGCCCTGTGAGGCGTAGTTCACCTTGCCGGGATTGGCCTTCACATAGGCGATGAACTCCTGCACCGTCTTGGCTGGGAAGTCGTTCTTGACCAACAGCGTGTTCGGGAAGGTGCCGAGCACCGCCACCGGCTCGAACTTGGCCGGATCGAAATTCAGCTTCTTGTAGAGAAAGATATTGGTGGTGAGCGCCGCCGGCACCGACGCCAGCAGCGTGTAGCCATCCGGCGCCGACGAGTAGACGGCTTCGCTGCCGATGTTGCCGCCGGCGCCGCCGCGGTTCTCGATCACGACCGGCTGACCGAGCTTCTGGCTCAGCTTGTCGGCCACGATGCGCGTGACGGTGTCGATGCCGCCGCCGGCGGGATTGGACACGATGATCCGAACCGGCCGGTTCGGGTAGTCGGCCGCGGGGTCCTGCGCATGGACGGGTGCTGACGCCAGCAGGAAGCCGGCAACAGCGAGTAGGGCCAGGCGCCTGACATGGTGCAGTTTCAGCATCGAAAATCTCCTTCGCACGGACACCCCTTGGGCTTTCCGATAGCCGATCTGCGGGGCGCTGCAAATGTGGCAGATGCGCCCCGACCTGGAAAAAAGGCGATATATGGCAAAGATCGCGGCTCTGACCGGCGGTTAACCGCGGCGGGCGACCATCGCGCGGGCGCGTGGGCGCCGTGCCGCCTTGCGCGCATACATCGCCTGATCGGCGCGACGGATGGCGTCGGCTGGCCGATCGAGCGGCAGCAGCGGCGCAGCCCCCACGGACGCTCCGACCGCCAGCAGCGCGCCGCCATGGGCGACGGTGGTGCGGCCGATGGCGGCTTCCAGCGTTGCCGCTTTGGCGAGCGCGTGCGCCTCGTCGCAGTTCCAGAGCAGCAACGCGAACTCGTCTCCGCCGATGCGCGCCACCACATCCGATTCCCGCACATGGCGGCCGAGCACGCGCGCGACCGCGCGCAGCATATCGTCGCCGGCGGCGTGCCCGTGGTCGTCATTGATGTGCTTGAAATCGTCGAGGTCGAGATAGAGCATCACGGCGCTGTTGCCATGGCGCTTCAGATAAGCGAGCGAACGGACAAGCTCGCGCTCGAACGCGCGACGATTGGGCAAATTGGTGAGCGGGTCGATATCGGCGCGCGCCTCGAGCGCGGCCACCTGCTTGCGGGCGAGCGCCAGCTCGCGCTCCAGGCGCTCGACCTCGGCGACCAGCAGCGCAGTATCGGACTGCCGCGGACGCGATGTCGCCTTGTCGGTATTCGCATCCGGGGGCTGCCGCCGCTGCGACGCGCGCATGCGTGACCGCGCCGCCGCCTCGGCTGGAACCGCCCTCCCAGGCTTGCCTCTCGGCATCGATCGCCGTGCTCCCGAATCGTCCATCGGGAAGGATAGCCGGGGCCTAAGTCAGGTCAAACTCGCATCGCCACCGGGGCAGCCGATCAATCCTCAGGCCGCCTGCTTCGAGGCCGGCCGCTTCGGGGCAGCAGTTCCCTTCGCCTGGCCACTGCTTGCCGGCGGCTGCGCGGGCGCGCGCCGACGCGACCTTGTGGCCGAGCTTGAAGAACGCCACCCGCTCGCTCATCGCCTGAGACTGCTGCTCCAGCACCTTGGCCGTTGCGGCGTTCTCCTCGACCAGCGCGGCATTCTGCTGCGTCACCTCGTCCATCTGCGTGAGCGAGGTGTTGACATGATCGATGCCGGTCGACTGTTCGGCGCTGGTCGACGCAATCTCGGAGACGATGGTGGCCACCTCCTTGATCGATCCGACGATCTCCTCAAGCGACGTGCCCGCGCTGTTGACCAGCTGAACGCCCTCCTGCACCTGCGTGGAGCTGTTGACGATCAGGCTCTTGATGTCCTTGGCCGCCTCGGAGGAACGCTGGGCGAGGCTGCGTACTTCCGACGCCACGACGGCAAATCCGCGGCCTGCATCGCCGGCGCGCGCGGCTTCGACCGCCGCGTTCAGCGCCAGCAGGTTGGTCTGCCGGGCAATTTCATCGATCACGCCGATGATGTCGGAGATCTTGGTCGACGAGTCCTCGATGCGCGACATGGCGTGCACTGCTTTCGCGACCACGTCGCCGCCACGGTCCGCGCGCTCGCGGGTGCTGGCGGTGACCTGGTTCGCATTGCGTGCGTTGTCGGCGTTGTTCTTCATCGTGGAGGAGATTTCCTCCATCGCGCTGGAGGTCCGCTCGAGGCTCGCGGCCTGCTCTTCAGTGCGTTGCGACAAGTCGGACGTGCTGGTCGTGATCTCGATCGCCGCATTGGCGACCGCGCCGCTCGCCTCCGCGATCGCGCGGATCGTTTCGTACAGCCGGTCGATCGCGACGTTGAAATTGTCCTTCACGTCCCGATAGGCCTCGGGGAAATCATCGTCGAGGCGGAAGGTCAGGTCGCCCTCCGAGAGCCGGCCCAAGCCGTCGCCGAGCGCGTTGAAGGCGCGCGCCTGCTCGTCGGCGATCCTGGCCCGTTCTTCGGCCTCCTTGGCCCGCTCACCGGCCGCCTTGGCCTGGAGCTCGGCATCGGCCTGCTGGCGCCGCATGATCTGTTCGGCTTCCGCGCGGCCCTTCTCGACGGCAAGCACCTTGAACTTCTCGACCGCATTGGCGATCGCGCCGACCTCGTCCTGGCGGTCGAGCCCGGGCAGGGTCACGTTGAAGTCGCCGCCTGCGAGCTTGAGCATCGCTTGCTGGATCGTCGTCAGCGGCTGGATCACGCGGCGCGCCACCAAAAGGATCATGCCCGCGGCCAGCGCGATCGCGGCCAGCAGCAAGCCAAGTTGGACGACAAGGCTGCGCATGGCGATGGCGTGTTGGTTGGCGGTGTGCTCCTTGGCAACGTCGAGCGCCACTTCGGAGATAGCCAACACCGTCGCCAGCTTCGGCACCGTCACAGGCGACCACTGCTGGACGGTCACGCTGGGCTTTTGGCCCGAGATCAGCTCCTTGAGGATTTTCGTTCGCGTTTCGGTATAGTCGCGCCCGAAGAACTCCTTCTTGGCGACTTCGACGGCGTCGTAGAATTTTGCCGGCATCGGCAAGCCGGCCGCCATCTGCAGCATCGCTTCCCACGCCTGCTCCATCCTGGCGAGATTGGTCGTGTAGTACACCCAGGGGTCTGGCGGCAGCGCTTGACCCGACATCCCGTTTGATACGATGACCGAAGCGTCGCCGCCGCGGTCGCGCACCATCCACGCGAGCTGTTTCACTTCCATCAATTGATCGACGAAGCCGTCTTCGAGCTTCACCAGCCGGTTCAGCTGGACCGAGAATTTATCGAGGAACGCAATGAAGGCGGTCATCTCGTCGTTGATCGTTTTGGCGAGCCCGGCCGGACGCTCGCTCTTTGGCCGCGCGATGGCGGCCAGCGATTCGGCATGCAATCGGATCAACGTGTTGAAGCGCTGATCGAACTCCGAAACGATGGTGGACTGGTCGGGAAACGACATGGTCCGGAGCGTCGCCAAGGCTGACTTCAGCGCCGGCACGCTGGCCTCGCGCGATTCTCGCAGTTGCGCGCTATCGAGCGTATGCACCCGGTCTGCCAGGACAGTGCGGACGGTGCGGGAGCGATCTGACCGAATATTGTGCAGTGCCTTGAATACATCGGTCGACACATTGGCGACCGCCGCGATTCGGTTGGCGGTACTGACCCGCTGCCAGGAGCCCCAGGCCCCCAGCGACAGGACGATCACCAGGCTGGCACACAGGACCAGAATGACGGATTTCAGCAACGCGTTGATCGAAACGCGATTGAGCATTGTTCGGACTCCAAAGGACGGCAGCGCGATTCTTCACGCACGTTATTAATCGGCGATGGTAAAGACGGTGTAAGCAATTGCGGATTCAGAATCACAAACAATGGCTGTCGAATAACTGACCGACAGAATATCTGACCGACATGGCGCGCGCGGTCCCGCTGCATGAACCGCAGCGTGGAACGGGCATCATGGAAGCGGGGCTTTCGACTACACCGCCGCGCCGAGTGCGTGCGGCAGGCTTCCGCCGCACCGAGCCGACGCGGCGCCGGTCACGTCGCCGCGCGGCGCAGGCGCGGCAGCCGGGCCACGAGCCGGATGCGCCATTCGCGCATGTGCTCGATCGCCATCAGCATCGCCGGCGTCACGATCAGGGTCAGCACGGTCGCAAATCCCAGGCCGAACACGATCGCGGTGGACAGATTGATCCACCACTGCGTCGCCGGCGCGCCGACGGTGATCTCGCGGGTCATGAACTCGATGTTGACGCCGAACGCGATCGGCAGCACGCCGAGGATGGCCGTGACCGCCGTCAGCACCACCGGCCGGGCGCGCTCGCGGCAGGTCTCCAGGATGGCGTCATAGGCGGCGACGCCCTCGCGCCGTAGCCGGTCGTAGGTGTCGATCAGCACGATATTGTTGTTCACGATGACGCCCGCATTGGCGATCACGCCGATGCCGGCCATGACCACGCCGAACGGCTGACCCATGATCATCATGCCGAGCATCACGCCGAAGGTGGACAGCACCACCGCCGTCAGCACCAGGCCGACCGAGGTCAGCTTGTTGAACTGCGCCAGCAGGATCGCGAAGATCAAGAAGATCGCGGTGCCGAACGCCTTCAGCAGAAATGCCGACGCCTTTTCGCGTTCTTCATCCTCGCCCTTGAGCTTGAACGTCACGCCGGGGCCGAGATCGGCGCTGGCGAGCGCCTGCTGCACGTCCTGCTGCACGCGCGCGGTCTGGCACGCCTTCCGCCACGTTCGCCGAGACTGTGGTGACGCGGTTGGCATTGACGCGATGGATGAAGCCCACGCGCTGCGACGGCACGCGCTGCACGAAATTGCCGATCGGCACGTGCCCGGACGGGGTCTGGATATGCAGTTCGTCGATCTGATCGAGGCTGCGACGGTCGGGCGGGAAACGCACCAGGATGTCCACCGACTTGTCGCTGTCGGCGGGGCGGTATTCGGTCGCCTTGAGGCCGTTGGTCACGAGCTGCACCGCCGCGCCGACAGTGTTGACGCCGGCGCCATACTTGGCGGCCTCCGCCTTGTCGACCTGGATGGTCCAGTCGATGCCAGGCAGCGGCTGGCCGTCGTCGAGATCGCGGATGTCGTCGCGCGCCGCAAGCAGGGCCGCGACTTTGCGCGCCGCCGCCGGCAGCGCCGCCGGATCGAGCGCGGCGATCTGCACCTGGATCGGTTTGCCGGTCGGCGGACCGGCGCGCGGCGCCGTGACCTCGACCTGGATGCCGGGAATGTCTGCGGTGCGCTCGCGGATCGCATCCATGATCTCGTGCCCCGGCCGCCGCGTCTGCCAGTTCGCGAATTCGAACTGGATGACGCCGATGGTGTCCTCGGTGAGTTCGCCCATGCCGCGCGGCTGTTCGCCGACGCGGGCATAGACGGTGGCGAGGCCCGGGAATTCGAGCACGCGCTTCTCGACCTCGGCAATCAGCCGGTCCTTCTCGTCGAGCGAGATATTGCCGCGTCCATGCACGATCACCTGGCCGAAGTCGGGCTCGACGTTCGGGAAGAACTCGACGCCGCGGCCGAACTTGCCATACGCCATCTGCACCGCGACCAGGAGCAGCGCGGCGAGCGCCATGGTCATGCCGGGACGGCGCAAGGCGAGCTTCACCGTGCGCATATAGGGGCCGTTGTCCTTGGCACGATCGTCATGGGCGACCGGCGCCGCCTTGCCGAGCAGAGCGCCAAGCGTGGGCGTGAAGAACAGCGCCACCGCCAACGATGCTGACAGCGTCGCAATCAATGTGATCGGCAGATACTTCATGAACTGGCCGACCACGCCCGGCCAGAACAACAGCGGCGAGAACGCCGCGATGCGGGTGAGCGTCGCCGCGATCACCGGGCCCGACATGCGCTTGGCGGCGAGCGAATAGGCCTCCTTCGGCGGCATGCCTTCGGCCATGCGCCGCTCGGCGAATTCGGAGACGATGATGGCGTCGTCGACCAGCATGCCGACCGCGAGGATCAGCGAGAACAGCACGACGATGTTGACGGTGAGCCCGACCAGCTGCAGGCCCAGCACGCCGGCCAGGAACGATGCCGGGATCGCGATGCCGATGAACAGCGAGGCGCGGAATCCGAGCGCGAACAGGATGATCACCGCGACCAGGAGCACGCCGGTCGCGACCGAATTCTGCAGGTCGCCGAGCATCTGGCGGATGACCTTCGACTTGTCCTGCGTGAAGGTGACGTGCACGGCCTCCGGCCAGGTCCGCTGCAGCTGCGTGATGATGTATTTCACCGCAGTCGACGACCTCGATCAGGTTCGCGCCGGTGCGCTTCGACACCTCGATGGTCATCGCCGGGCGGCCGTTGACCCGGGTGATCGAGGTCGCGATCCTTGAAGGTCGGCTTGATCTGGGCGACGTCGCCGAGCGTCACCGATGCGTTCGGCGACGCGACCAGCGGCACCTTCAGAACGTCCTGCGGCCGCTCGATCAGCGCCGGCACCTTGACCGCGAAACGCCCGGTCTGGCCTTCGAGCGCGCCGGCGGCGATCAGCGTGTTGAACGACTGCGTGACCTGCGCCGAGCGTATCGAGCGAAATGCCATAGCTGCTTCATCAGCATCGGCTCGACGATGATCTCGACCGCTTCGTCGCGCGCGCCGCGCAGCTCCGCCGACAGCACGCCGGGCGCCTGCTCGATGGCGTTCTTCGCTGAAGCGCGCAATACGCAACAGCGTGCGCTCCGGCACGTCGCCGGACAGCGCCGACCACCAGCACCGGATAGAGCGAAAGGTTGACCTCTTGCACCTGCGGCTCGTCGACGTCGCGCGGCAGGTCGCGCTTGGCGGTCGTCGACCTTGGCGCGCACGTCGGCAAGCGCCGCCTTGGAATCGAATCCGGCCTCGAACTCGAGCAGCACGTAGCCGCCGCCCTCGATAGGCGGTCGAGCGCATCTCCTTGACGTTGCTGACCGACTTGAGCTGGGTCTCGACCGGCCGCAGCAGCAGACGCTCGGAATCCTCCGGGCTGATGCCGCGCTGAGACAGCTGCACGTAGATGATCGGGATGCGGACGTCCGGCTCGGCTTCCTTTGGAATCGTCACATAAGCGACGGCGCCCGCAACCAGCAGGAACACCAGCGTCGCGATCGTCAGCCGCGCGTGATTGATGGCGTAGTCGATATAGCGGGACATTCCGACGTCTCTTGTCTTTTGCTCATGACGGCAATGCCGACTGACTTTTTCGCTGTCGCGGCGGCCTGCACCGCCGCAACCGCCTCGACGGTCTGGCCTTCGCGGACGAAGTCCTGGCCCTGCACGATCACGCGCGCGCCGTCGCGCAGACCCGCGACCCACATGATGGTCTGCTCGTCTTCGACGATGGTGACGCGATTGAAGGCGACAGTTCCGTCGTCGCCGACCGTGCGCACGCCGACGTCTCCGGTCGATGCGATGGTGAGCGCGGAGCGCGGCACCCGCACCGCCGGCGTCGGCTTGACCGGAATAGCGACCTCGGCGGAGATGCCGTCCGGAATTGAGCCGTCAGGATTGGGTAGCTCGACTTCGACGCGGTAGGTGCGCGTGGTCTGGCTCGCGGTCTTGGCGACGAAACGGACCTTGCCCGACTGCTTTTCGCCGGTGATGAGCTTGACCTCCGCGGTGTCGCCGACGCGCAGGCCGGCCAGCCGGCGCTCCGACACCTCGACCACCGCCAGCATCGGATCGAGCGCGACGATGGTCGCGATCTCGCGCCCCATCATCGGCAGCGCGGCGCCGCCGACTTCGACGGTCAGGTCATGCACGATCCCGCCGAATGGCGCGCGCACCAATCCGCGCTCGAGCTCGGCTTGGGCAGCGGCCAGCGCGGCCTCGGCTGCCGAAAGCTGCGCTTCGAGATTGACGAGTTCGAGCTTCGGCACCGCACCCGACACGATCAGCTTGCGCTTGGCATCGAGCTCGGTCCGGCGCTGGATCACCAGCGATTCCGCCTGCGCCACCTGCGCCTTGCGGGCGTCGTCGGAGAGCACCGCGATGATCTCGCCCTCTTTCACGTGGGCGCCGCGGCGGACGCGCACTTCGGTGAGCACACCGCCCGAACGCGCGGCGACGGTCACGCGCCGGTCGGCCTCGGTGCGGCCCGCCAGCACGAGCTTGCGGCTGTGATCCACCACCTTCGCCTCGATGACGGCGACGCGAAACGGCTTCTTGGCCGCGGGATCGCTGCGGACCGAGGCCCGGCTCGCGGCGGTCTCGTGCGGCAGGAAGTGTCCGGACGCGATCCACAAACCCGCGGCGGCGACAATGCCGACCGCGGCGATACGACTTGCTTTCATCCAGCACCTTCCTTGGCACGCACACGGTTATGCGTGCCGCCACCCAACATGTGACGCGTGATATCCATGAAAATCGGCAGCAGCGCCTTGGCATCGAATCCCGGCTCGAGCGCGCGCCGCCACCAGACGCCGTCGGCGATGACCATCAGCATGGTCGCCACGGCGTCGAATTCGAGATCGCGCGCGATGTCGCCGCGTTCGGCGCCGGCGCGCAACAGATCGACCAGCCATTTCTTCACGTCGGCATCGAACGCCGACGAGATGCGCGCAATTTCGGGGTTGCGCCGAGCCTCCGACATGATCTCGGTGCAAAGCTTGACCTGCTCGTCCGACCGTTCGGAGAAATAGTGGAAGGCCATGCCCTCGAGCACCGCGAACAAGCCACGCGACAGGTCAACGCTGGCGAACTCCTGCGCCACCTCGGCGCGATCGCGCTCGGCGATGCCGGCGATCAGCGCCTCCTTGGACGGGAAGTAGCGGTAGAGATTGCCGGGACTCATCCCGGCTTCGTTGCAGATGTCCTGCATCGACGCGCCGTGGAAGCCCGAGCGCACGAAACAGCGCTGGGCGGCGGCGAGGATGTCCGAACGCCGGTCGGACTTGGCCATCAATTGGGTCGGACTTGAGCTTGCGGCGCCATGGTGGTAGCCCGATGTTGCAGTGCAAAATATGAGAATGAACGCTCATTCTCATTTCAGGGAGCGGGTGTCAAGGGCGTTGCCGCGCCCGCCTCGTTGCGGGATGCCCCGCCGTGCGATCACCGGCACCCCGCGGATTTTGAGCCAAGATCGTTGCTCTCGGCGAATTCCGGATGCCATAAACCGGTCCCACTCCCGAGAGACCGGCTGCGCCGCGACCCGACCATGGTGATGATCCTCGGCTTCTTGATTTCGTTCGCCGCCGGCTGGTCGGTGGCCGCGGCCGATGCGCTGTTTCGCGCCGATGAGCGGCCGGGACTGTTCCGCGGCACCCCCGGGATGATCCTGTTGCTGGTGGTCGGCGGGATCGGCGGCCTCACCATCGCCGGCGCAGTGATCTGGTTCCTGCAATCCATGATCTCGGCGGCGGTGCTGGTCATCCTGGCCGGCGGGTTCGTGCTGGGCGGGGCCGCGTCCAAGAAGCTGCAAGTGAACGCCGCCGGCGCGGCCAACCGCATGATGCTGGGGCTGGCCGTCCTGGTGGCGCTTTACGCCCTGGTCT
The DNA here is from genome assembly GCA_963741595.1 of uncultured Alphaproteobacteria bacterium. Lineage (GTDB taxonomy): Bacteria > Pseudomonadota > Alphaproteobacteria > Rhizobiales > Xanthobacteraceae > VAZQ01. Next base: position 159,244 of record CAVUIV010000019.1, on the reverse strand, counting down.
GGACCTATTTGCCGCCGCAGCCGCCGGCGCCCCCGGAGCCGTCGACGACGCCGGCCGTCCCCGCTCGCAATAGCGCCGAGGTGGACTTTTCCAGGCCTTTCTGATATTGGCCCGCGCTAATTGCGGTGTTGCGTGGCCCCGCCTCTCCCCACCGCCCCGGATTCAACCCCGTTCGATTCGAAAGGGAACGCTGCGTGCAGGTTCTCGTCCGTGACAACAACGTCGACCAGGCCCTCAAGGCGCTCAAGAAAAAGATGCAGCGCGAGGGCATTTTCCGCGAGATGAAGCTTCGCGGCCACTACGAAAAGCCCTCCGAAAAGAAGGCCCGCGAGAAGGCGGAAGCGATCCGCCGGGCGCGCAAGCTCGCCCGCAAGCGGCTGCAGCGCGAAGGCCTGTTGCCGATGAAGCCGAAGGTGGTCCCGGGCGCCGGACCGGGCGGCCGCGGCGCACCGCGCCGGCCGAGCTTCTGATCGTTATCGTCTGAATTGAGTTTCTGATTGTCGACGCGGGCCTCACGGCCCGCGTTTTCGTTTTGGGCAGCCTCGATCTGGGCGATGTCGCCGTGCAGCTTGCGGCGTTGCCTTCAATCGAATTTTTCGTCGACGAACTTCCGCGCCGTCGCCACCGCGCCAAACGCTCCCAGATCCTCGTGGCCGGCGCCGGCGACGCGCACGAAGCGCTTGGGCGCCGTGATCAGATTGTAGAGCAGCTGGCCGGACGCGATCGGTATCACGGCGTCGCGATCGCCGTGCAGGACCAGCACCGGCGCGGTCACCTTCGCGATGCGCAGGTCGGAGCGAAACTGATCCTTCATCAGCCAGCGCACCGGCAGATACGGGTAGACGCCGGCAGCGATATCGACCGCCGACAGGAATGGCGCTTCCAGCACGATCCGCGCCACCTTGCGCTCGGCCGCGAGCGCGACCGCGACGCCCGAGCCGAGCGACTCGCCCCACAGCATGATGCGATCCGCCGGATAGCGCTTGATGGCGAAGTCATAGGCCGCGCGCGCATCCGCGATCAGCCCCTGCTCGTCCGGGCTGCCGGTCGAGCCGCCATAGCCGCGATAGCTGAGCGCGACCAGCCCGTCGCCCGCTGCGGTGAGTTCGCGGAAACGGTCGACGCGATAGCGCAGCGCACCGCCATTGCCGTGGAAATAGAGCCAGACCGGCCGATCGCCGCGCGGCGGGACATGCCACACGATGACGCGCGCACCGTCCGGCGGTGTCGAGCATGACCTCCTCAGCGTTGGCGAGGCCGGCATCGGCGGGCGCTGTGGCGAAGCGCTCCGGAAAATACTCAGCGCGCGCTGCGCCACATACATCAGCGCCACCAGCGCGAGATAGCCGGTCGCGAAGACGATCAGGAACCACTTCCATCCGGGCATGTGACGTCCTGGACTACGATCCGCTGCCCTGAGCGGCTTTGATCGGCACTGACGGTCAGCGCCGCCCCGTCGCCTTCGCGATCTCGTCCGCCCATTTTTCCTCGACCGCCTTGCGGCGTTCCGGACTGGCGGAGGCCACCTCCGGGAACTCGTTGCGCCAGGCCCATGGCCGGCAGGCGTTCACGATGGCGCGGGTGTTTTCCCACGGCGGCTCGCGCAGCATCGGATCGAGCGGCGTCGACCAGGCGCGTTTGATGTATTCGATATCGACGACCGGATCGCAACGCGTCGACATCGCCCAGATGACATCCTCGAGATTGGTCGGATCGATGTCGCTGTCGACCACCACGACCCAACGGCCGGCATAATTGCCGGAGTGGCAGGTGGCGACCAGCATGCCCGCCTGCTCGGCGTGGCCGGGATGCAGCTGCTCGATCGACACGACGGTGAACATGCGGATCGCGCCGGCTTCGTGACACCACACGCCCTTCACGCCCGACAAGCCCGCGCTCTCGATCTCGTCCCAGATCATGCCGGACTGCACGATGCATTTGGCGAACGACACGTCGGTCGGCGGCCGCATCGGCGAGGCCATGGTCAGGATCGGATCGTTGCGGTGATAGACGCGGCGCACCTTCACCACCGGCTCGTCGCGCACGTGGCTGGCGTAATAGCCGGTGAACTCGCCGAACGGGCCCTCCGGGCGCGTCTCGTCGGGACGGAATTCGCCCTCCAGCACGATCTCGGCGTTCGCCGGCATCGGCAGTCCGTAGAGTTCGCTCGCGACCGTCTCGTAGGGGCGGCCGCGATGGCCGCCGGCATAGGCGTATTCGGAGGTGCCGTGCTTGATCTCGTGGCTGCCGGCAAGGAACAGCACCGGGTCGAGGCCGCAGCAGATCAGCACCGGGCAGGGCTTGCCCTGCTTGAAATACTTCTCGCGGATCAGCCGGCCGTGCTTGCCCGGCGACATCCACACGCCCGCGGTCTGCTTGTCGTGCGCCACCGTGCGATAGGTGCCGAGATTGACCCAGCCGGTGTCGGGGTCCTGCATGATCACGACACAGTAAGTGCCGATGTAGCGGCCGCCATCCTTCTCGTGGATCATCGGCACCGGAAACTTGAACAGATCGACGGCGTCATCGCGGTCGACGTTTTCGAGGATCGGCCCGCCCGCCACCGCCACCGGCGGGATCAGCGTGAAGCCGTTCTTCATCCGGTCGCGATAGGCCTTCACGATCGTGGTCGGGTCGTCGCTGTCGGGAAAGCCGAACGAATACGCCACGCGGCGGCAGGAATTGTGCAGGCCCGAGACGATGCGCATGCCGGGCGGATAGTCCTTGATGCGGTCGAACAGCACCGCCGGCGAACGGCCGGGATTGGAATGCGCGAAGATCTCCGCCAGCACGCCGATTTCGAGATTCCAGTCGGCGCCGTCGATGCGCGCGAGCTGGCCGATGCGGTCGGCATAGTCGATGATGTCGCGCACGTCCGGCAGCCGCTCGTTGGAGCCGGGTCGGGTTTCGGTGACGTCCGGGTTCAGCATCTATTCGTTCCGCTTCGATTTTTGGCCATCATCCTGGCGTGGCCGCCATAGCGCATCGTAGCCATGCGCATCGTAGCCATCGCGCAGGCGTTGCCGAGCGTCAAGCTGGCCTCCGGGCCGGCAACGCCGCACCGGATGCGGGCACGGGCTGGCGAACAGGCGATAGTATGATAGAATTCATAAGATGAGCCCAGCAGGCAAACATATCCTTCAGCAAGTCGCATCCTGGCCGGAAGCGGACCAGGAAGAGCTTGCTGAACTCGCCCGCGAAATCGAGGCGCGCCGTAGCGGCGTCTACACCGTGAGCGACGACGAGCGTCAAGCGATCGAGGAAGCTCTGGACGAGCTCGATCAGGGCAAGAGAGTGCCCGAGAGCGACATGGCCTCGTTCTGGAGACGTGTCGGCGCGACATGAGGTCTCGTCATGCGCGGGGCATAGCCCGTTGATGACGGGCGTCAACGCCCTGGCGACCCGCGCATCGATCTTTGGACGAACAATGACGGATTGCCGGGTCCGCCGCTCGCGGCGGCCCGGCAAGGCGCATAGAATCACCGATCGTGGGCACAGCCGTCACTTCTCCGGCAGCGCGAACACCTCGATCGAGTTGTGGCCGCGCACCGGCGGCGCCATCGACTTCTTGGTCACTGCCGAGCGGACCGGCCGTGACCGACTGGCCGTCGCCGGTCAGGATCGCGACGTACTGCTTGCCGTTGACCGCATAGGTGATCGTGCTGGTCATGATCATGCCGCCGACGACCGTCTCCCAAAGCACCTTGCCGCTGTCGGCGTCGAAGGCGCGGAAGCGGCGGTTCATGTCGCCCCAGAACACCAGGTCGCCGTTGGTCACCAGCGCCGAGCCTTGGCCCGGCTGCGGCTGCGAGTGGATCATTTCCATCTCGCCGGTCGAGAGGTCGATCTTGGCGATGTTCATGAACTTGTTCGGATCGATGCCCGGACGCATGACGCCGGTCCGCGGCCCCCAGCCGGCTTGGCCTTTTCGTTCGCGACCATCGCCAAGCATTGATCCTGGAACGGAATGTAGAGCGCGTTCTTGCCCGGATGATAGGCGATCGACCACAGGCTGCGCGTGTTGTGGAAGCAGCCGAGCATCTTGTCGCCGTCCTTCTTGAACACCTTGTCGACGTTGATGTGGGTCTGCCCGGTCTCCAGGTTGATGTCGTTCATGTTGATGTCCGGATCGTCGTAGGGGAACGGATGCGCCCACAGGAACTGGCCGGTGTCGCGCTCGAGCACGAACATGCCGCCGCCCTCGCCGACCGTCACCACCACGTCGCGCTCCTGGTTGCGCGGCACGTCGGTTGGATCCATTTCACGTGCTTCGGATCGGGATTGACGCGCGTGCGCAGCAACAGGCGCTCCTGGTTGTGGTCGGCATCCCAGTCGTCGCCCGGCAGTTCCTGGTAGTACCAACGCAGCTTGCCGGTCTCGATGTCGATCGCCACGGTCGAGTTGCTGTAGGCATCGGCGGGCGCTGCAACGACACGCCGTCGTGGCGGCCATGGCGCCGCAGCCGCGTGTAGGGATTCGGATTGGCGACGCCCCAATAGGTGCGTCCGGCGCTTCGGATCGTAGGAGCCGGGCAGGCCCCACGGACTGGCGGCGCGCTTCTCGGCCGGCATGTTGCCCCAGGTGTCGCCGCCGGGCTCGCCCGGCGCCGCCGTGGTGTAGAACTTCCAGACCTCCTTGCCGGTCCTCGCGTCGTGCGCCGCGATGAAGCAGGCGTCGCGTCGGATCTCTGCAGGTGCGGTTGGTGATGACCTTGCCGTCGGCGACCAGGATGCCGCCCGCGGTGATGCCGCCGGCGTCGACCTTGGTTTCCCAGCGCACCTTGCCGGTGGCCGCATCGAGCGCGACCAGGAAGCCGTCCGGCGCGCCGAAATAGATCATGTCCTCGAAGATGCCGAGATTCTTGCTGCGCGCCCGCCCGCGGATTGATCTCCTTCGGATAGTCGCGCGCGTATTCCCAGATCAGATCGCCGTTGGTGGCGTTGATCGCCTGCACGTTGCCGCCCGGCACGTTCAGGTACATGACGCCGCCGATAGACGATCGGCGTCGATTCCTGCGTGCCCGCCGGCAAGCCGCGCGACCAGGCCATGCGCAGCTGGCCGACATTGTCTTTGTTGATCTGGTTGAGCGGACTGAAACGGTGCTGATCGAAGGTGCGACTGATCATCAGCCAGTCGGCAGGATCGGGATTTGCCAGCATCTGCTCGGTGACCGGCTTGAAGCCGGTGCCCTGCGCGATGGCCTGCGACGCAACCGCGCTCAGCAATACCGCCGTCAGGCAGGCTGTGAGTTTGACCATGAATTCCTCCCCGTTTGTTTGTTGTTCCTGCTCCAGCACAACCGTGACGGTTGTGCTGTGCGGATGAAGAACAAGAACTAGACCAAATGCCAAACCGCCTGACAAGGACGAAGCGGTGACTGCCTCTCTGGTCATTGCCGGGCTTGACCCGCCTGCGGGCCATAGCTTCAAATTGGAGATAACTATCCCGGGCCTTCGGCGGGCGACGGCCCGGTCATCCATCATCGTGCGAAATGAGATCCTGCGAAACGCATGGATACCCGGGTCAAACCCGGCAATGACGATCGAGGCACCAAAAATGCGAAAGCTGCTCCTTGCCGGACTTGTTGCTGCCACGTCGAACGCCGCCGCACAGGATCAAGCCGCGATCGGCGAGGAAGTCTACGAGCAGCACTGCCAGTCCTGTCACGGCGAAAAGCTCCGCAGCGCTGGCGCGATCCCCGATCTGCGCGAGCTTGGCGAAAACGACCGGGCGAAATTCAACACGATGGTGATGGAGGGGCGCGGACAGATGCCGGCTTGGGAGGGCATCGTCAGTCCGCAGGAGCTCGACCAGCTCTGGGCCTATGTGCGCAGCCGCGCGCGCTAGTCACAACAACGCGAAGCACCGCGGCCGGTCCATTGTGGACCCCTGCCGCGGCACTACGAGACTTTCAGTCGGCGATCTGCTTTCAGTTAGCGCCGACGTATCAGCGACGGCGCGGGCCCTGGTACCACGGGTTCGGCGTGCAGGTGCCACCGTTGCCGTGCGCGGTCGCGAGGCACTGTTCCATCGACATGTACGAGCAGTCCCACATGCCACCGCCGTTGACGCCATCGCGCAGGCAGTAGGGCCGTGAGGTACCGCCGGGCTGGGCGCTGGCCGGTTGGGCATCGAAGCTCAGGATGGCAATCGCGGCGGCAAGGCCGGCAAGAAGCAAACGCATGGTATCCTCCAGGTTAAGAACGTCAGGTCGGTTCACAGTCGCATCCCGTTGGTTTCGCCTGGCTGGATTTGGTTCAACCGGGCACCGACGCGATGCGACCGTCGCCTATATATGTAGGTGTATCCGCCCCATGCGATTGTGATGGCCATCACATTTCGGACGGTTGTCAGATTGCACGCCGTTAACAATTCGGTAGTGTCGGATTTCGCAGGGCTTGGCGAACACGGATCGGGACCGGGGCGAACGAATGGAGTTCGGACACGACGAGCTGACCATCACCTTGCGCGTGTTTGGCGCCGTGCTGGTCGGCGGCGCAATCGGCATGGAACGCACGTTCCACGGCCGCCCGGCCGGCTTCCGCACCCACGCGCTGGTCTGCGTCGCTTCCGCGCTGCTGATGATCGTCACCGTCTATCAGGGCCAATGGATGCATGCGGTGACGGTCGGCGTCATCCAGACCGATCCCACGCGCATGGCGCAGGGCATCATGACCGGAATCGGCTTCCTGGGCGCCGGCGTGATCTTCAAGGAAGGCCTGAGCGTGCGTGGCCTCACCACCGCGGCCTCGATCTGGGTGACATCCGCGATCGGCATCCTGGTCGGCGTCGGCTTTTATCTCGCCGCCGTGCTCGGCGCGGTCGCGACGCTGCTGATCCTCTCGGTGTTCCGCTATGTCGAGAGCAAGCTGCCATCCGAATTCTACGCCCATCACATGCTCGCCTTTGCGCGCGACGCGATCATGTCGGAAGACGAGCTGCGCCAGACGCTGGCGGCGCACGGGTTCTCGATCGCCAATTTGTCGTCGCGCCTGTCCGACGGCGGCAAACAGTTCGAATACCGCATGGTGTTGCGCAGCCGCGATCCCAAGAGCGCCGAGAAGCTCTCGCAGCACCTGCGCAAGCTGCCGCAGGTGGTTGAATTCCGCATTTCCCCGACCGGCGATTGACCGCCGCCATGCGTGAGCAGACGCGCTGGGGCGCGGTCTTTATCCTGATCGTCGCCGGCCTGATCACTGCATTGCAGATCGGCAAGGCCGCGATCGCGGTGCCGATCCTGCAGCGTGAGCTCGCGCTGACATTGGTGGCGGCCTCGTGGATCGTCGGCACCTACGGCATCGTCGGCGCGATCGGCGGGCTGCCGGCGGGGATCCTCTCGTCGCTGGTCACCGCCCGCACCACCGTGATCGCGGGCCTCGCCGCGGCCGGCATCGGCAGCCTCGCGGGCGCGATGGCCGACAGCGGCGCCCTCCTGATCGCGACGCGCGTGTTGGAAGGATGCGGATCGCTCGCCGCCGCGCTGGCGATTCCACGGCTGCTGCGCGCGGTCAGCGCGCCGCGCGACCTCGATCAGGTCATGGCGGTGTGGGGCGCGCACCTGCCGACCGGCGCGTTGCTGGCGATGCTGCTCGGACCACAGGCGCTGGCATGGGGATGGCAGGCGCTGTGGCTGATCAACGGCGCGATCGCGCTGGGATATGCGTTGGTGATCGCGCGCCTCCCCATCGACGAGAGCAACGCCACCGCCGCGCCTTCGCCATCGCTGATCGCCAATATCGGCGGTGCGTTCGCAACCCCGGGGCTGGTGCTGCTGGCGTTCGGCTTCGGGCTCTACACGTTTCAATACCTGGCGCTCTCAGGACTGCTCCCGGCCTTGCTGGTCGACCGGATGGGGCTGTCGATCGCGGCCGCGGGCACGATCAGCGCCCTCGCGGTTGCGGCGAATGCGGTCGGCAACATGTCGGCCGGCGCGCTGCTGCGGCTTGGCGTGCCGGTCTGGAGTATTCTTGCCGGCGCCTTTGCGTTCGTCGGCTTGGCCGGGTTCGGCATCTTCGCCGAGGCCGCGCCGGTCGGCCTGGTTGCGGCGCTGGCGGCGCTCAGCCTCGGCCTCACCGGCCTCATTCCGGGATCGGTCTATGCGGCCGCGCCACGATTGGCGCCGAGCTCGATCATGCTGGCGATCGGGCTCGGCCTGATCAACCAAATGTCCAACATCGGAAACCTCACCGGTCCGGTCGCGATGGCGTTCACGGTCGAGTCGCTCGGCTGGAGCGGCGCGGCATTGCTCTTCGCGGTGGTTGCGGTGGCGGGCGTGAGCGTCGCGCTGCTGCTGCGCAGCGCCCTGACGTGCGCAAGACCGCGCGCATGGATCCTAATTCCTCGTGGAAACCGGGTTTCGGAAAAAACATACTCAAATAATGAAACGAGACCTTGATCCCATTTAAGGGCGTGCACTCATAAACACCCATTGTCCGCTTTACCTCTGAAAGCTGACATGTGAGCGGACATCGCGTGAGGTCCGCTTCGGGCCAGAAGCCGCCGTCGCGGGATCTCGGTATAAGGCAAGCTCGTCCCCAGTCGTGCGATTAGCGACTGCTGTTTTTCGATTGGGGTTTGGCGATTTCCCGGACCCAGCCTAAAAAAACGCGAACAATTGGACTTGGGGTGCGGTTTGCGAGAATTCTGGCCATACCTATCCAGCGCCGAGTAGTAGGAAGTTTCGACCGGCAGTGCCTTCACTAGCCGACGGTTGCTTGGAACTCTCAAGATGTACGAAGGAACGATCGCCAGAAACCGACCGGTGGCGGCCAGTTGGATACGCATGTTTATCGGTTCGACGTAAACAGTCGCCTGTGGAGGGTGATGGCCCGCCGCGCGAAAGGCGTCTACGACTAGCAAAGTTAATAAATGTTCCTCGTGGAGGCCATGTCCAACGTTCCTCAATAAGATCAGCAAGCGTGATGCTCCGGCGTCGAGCCAACGGATGGTCTTTGCTTGCGGCTATTATCAACGGTTCTTGGAACAGAAATTCGTAATCCATGTCTTGATCGGATATTGCAGAAACCGCTCGATCAGGGCCAATCCGACATCTATTCGGCGTTCCCGCAATTCCTCCAGGAGAGCCATCGCGCCACCCTGCACGATCTCGAAAACAACACGGGGGTACTTCTGGGAAAAGCGTTCGATTGCATTGAGAACTAAGCCTTCGGCTAATGCAGTGCTCGCCCCAATTCGAACCTCTCCTATGGTGGGGTCATTCAAAAATTCAATTTCGCTTACGCCCTGCTTCAGTTCGTCCGAACGCTGCCTGGCTTCTGTGCAAGAACACTCGTCCGGCGTCGGTTAACTCGATGCCTCTTCGATTGCGGTCGAATAAACGGGCTCCAACTGTATGTTCAAGATCCGCGATAGCCTTTGATACAACAGGTTGGGATATGGCGAGCAAGCTAGATGCCTTCAGCATGCTCCCCGCTTCAGCGACAATCATGGCGATGTGAACATCGCGCATCCGGATGCGCCGTCCGGATCCGATCTTCCCAGTTTGTCACTTACTTCCCCGGTCTTGCTATAGCTTTCCGTCTATATGAATATCACAAAATAGAACTTTCCTACTAAGTAAGCCTCCTAGTACGCTGTTTGGGGAGGGCGTCGACATGAAAAAGCTGTTGTTACCTGTCGCCTTTGTAGCTGCCTTCGGGAATGTTCCCAGCGTCAGTGCGGAAGCTTAACCCTTCGCGTCCAATAACTATGGTCGTGCCGTTTGCTGCTGGCGGTGCGACGGATGTGATGGCACGGGTTATCGCACGACGAATTTCTGAAGTGCTCGGTCAGCAAATAGTCGTCGAAAATATTGTAGGCGCAGGCGGCACAACGGGCGCAATGCGAGTAGCGAAAGCTCGGCCTGACGGTTACCAGTTGTTGTTAGGCACCGCGGGTACGCACGCCTACGCCCCGACCCTTTATAAGAATCTACCGTACAATTCCGTGAGCGACTTCGCTCCGGTGGCGCTTGTCGCGGAGGTACCTACGATCTTGGTTGTGAGAAAGGATCTGCCCGTAAACAGTTTCCGGGAATTCGTGGCGTATACAAAGAGCGAATCAAGCAAAGATGCAATATAGCTCCGCCGGTGTAGATCGGGTACTCACCTGGCGTGTGCTCTTCTGAACGCGACCCTCGGGGTCAGCATTACTCATGTCCCTTATCGAGGGGGCCAACAGGTATTTCAACATTTGATTCGTGGACAACTCGATTCTTGGTGCCCAGCAAGCACTATCGCTATTCCACAAATCTTAGGAGAACAGGTGAAGGCAGTGGCGGTGTTGTCGAAGGTGCGTTCGGCCGTCTTGCCGAGCGTCGCGACCGCGCATGAGGAAGGCCTCGCAAATTTCGATGCAGGTACGTGGTACGGCCTTTTTCTACCCAAGATACGCCACCCCAATCGTTCGAATGTTGCAAGGCGCGACCATCAAAGCCATGAATAGTCCGGTAGTCGAAGATCAGTTGCGCGAAGTTGGGGCAACATTGGTCCCGGAGGAACGCCGGTCGCCTGAGTATTTCATCAATTTCGTCCGTGAAGAGACGGCCAAGTGGGCGATACCGATCACAGCCGCGGGTCTTAACGCGTCGATGTAGAACCGGGGTCCAGGCCGACGCTTAGGACATCGCGCAAAAGCACGTCCGCTTTGGGTCACAAGCGGACATACTCAATCCGAGTAGAAAGCGTCCGCTTTGCCCTTCAATGCAGACATCGCGCGCAGTCCTCAAATCTCGTCACTCCGGCTGAATGCCGACTTCCTTGATCAAGCCGGTCCACTTGACCAGTTCGGATTTGACGTAGGCGTCGAACGCTTGCGGGCCGGTGTAGAACACCTCGACGCCGCCATTGAGCAGCCGCTCCTTGACCTCCGGCTTCGACAGCATCGTCTGCAGCTCGCCGGAGATGCGCTCCGCGATCGGCGCCGGCAGCCCGGCGGGCGCGAACATCCCGGCCCATGCCAACAGATCGAAGTTCGGCATCACCGTCTCATGCAGCGTGGCAACATCCGGCAGCGTAGCGCTGCGCTCCCTGGTGAGCACGGCGAGCGGGCGGATCTTTTGTGCCTTGAGTTGCGGCAGGCCGGTGCCGAAGTCCGGCACCATCAGCGGAACATGGCCCGCGATCAGATCGGTCATGGCGACCGGGTTGCTGCGATAGGGCACGCGGGCGATGTCGATCTTGGCCCGCGCCTTCAGCGCCTCGATGGTGATGTGCCCGGTGCTGTTGCCATGCGCGATCGAGAGCTTGCCGGGATTGGCCTTGGCGTGGGCGACGAGCTCCTGCATCGACTTGATCGGCTGGCCGGGATGGACCGCGATCAGCGACGGAAAGCTGCCGATCCGCGCCACCGGCGTGAAGTCCTTGATCGGATCGTAAGGCACGCTCTTGAACAGCCCGGGCGCGGCGGAGTGGGTCGAATTGGTGGTGATCAGCAGCGTGTGGCCGTCGGGCGCCGCCTTCGCCACCGTGCTCGCCGCCAGCATGCCGCCGGCGCCGGCGCGATTCTCCACGACGAATGACTGACCGAGCCGCTCCTGCAGGTGCGCCGCGATCGCGCGCGCGGTCGCGTCAGTGACGCTGCCGGCCGCGAACGGCGTGACGATGGTGACGGGACGCGACGGATAGGTCTGCGCGTCGGCGGGCGTTGCGAGCGCGGCGAACGCTACGAATGCCGCCGGTGCGGCGCGAAAAATTTGAGCGGACGCGTAAAACATCGATCAACCTCCCCGCTGCGTTGCCCTTGTTGGTTCCGGGCTTAACGACAGCTATGCCTCGACGTTGCAGCTACATCGCCTTGACGATGCTCTCCGCCATCTTCTTGGCGTCGCCGAGCAGCATCATGGTGTTGTCGCGGTAGAACAGCGGATTGTCGATGCCGGCATAGCCGGAGGCGAGCGAGCGCTTGATGAACATCACGGTGCCCGCCTTCCACACCTGCAACACCGGCATGCCGTAGATCGGCGAGCTCTTGTCGTCTTCCGCGGCCGGATTGGTGACGTCGTTGGCGCCGATGACGAAGGCGATGTCGGCCTGCGCGAATTCCGAATTGATGTCCTCGAGCTCGAACACCTCGTCGTAGGGCACGTTGGCTTCGGCGAGCAGCACGTTCATGTGGCCGGGCATGCGGCCGGCGACCGGATGGATGGCGTATTTGACCTCGACGCCTTCCTTCTTGAGATGGTCGGCCATTTCACGCAGCGCGTGCTGCGCCTGCGCCACCGCCATGCCGTAGCCCGGCACGACGATCACCTTCGACGCGTTCTTCATGATGTAGGCGGCGTCTTCGGCGGAGCCGATCTTCACCGGCCGCTGCTCGGCGCCGCCGGCTGCCGCGGCCACTTCGCCGCCGAAGCCGCCGAGGATCACCGAGATGAAGCTCCGGTTCATGCCCTTGCACATGATGTAGGACAGGATCGCGCCGGAGGAACCGACCAGCGCGCCGGTGATGATCAGCGCCGAATTGCCGAGCGTGAAGCCGATGCCGGCGGCAGCCCAACCCGAATACGAGTTGAGCATCGAGATCACCACCGGCATGTCGGCGCCGCCGATCGGCACGATGATCAGCACGCCGAATGCGAACGAGGCGAGCGCCAGCAGCCAGAAAGCGAAGTAGCTCTCGGTGCGGGCGAACCACCACACCAGCAGCACGATCGCGACCGCGAGGCCGATATTGATCAGGTGGCGGAACGGCAGGATGATCGGTGAGCCGCTCATGCGGCCGGACAGTTTCAGGAACGCGATCACCGAGCCGGTGAAGGTGATGGCGCCGATCGCGGTGCCGAGCGACATCTCGATCAGGCTGGCGCCGTGGATGTGGCCGACCGTTCCGATGCCGAAAGCGGCGGGCGCATAGAGCGCGCCGGCCGCGACCAGCACCGCCGCCATGCCGACCAGCGAGTGGAACGCCGCGACCAGCTCCGGCATCGACGTCATCGGCACCCGCCGCGCGATCACCGCGCCGATGCCGCCGCCGATACCAACACCGAGCGCCACCAGGATCCAGGCGCCGACACCGGCCGGCGGATGCGAGGCCAGCGTGGTGCCGATCGCGATCGCCATGCCGATCATGCCGAACAGGTTGCCCTGCCGGCTGGTCGCCGGGCTCGACAGCCCGCGCAGCGCCAGGATGAACAAGACGCCGGCGACGAGATAGAGCAGCGCACTGAAATTGGCGTTCATCGGCGCGCCCCTATTTCTTCTTCTGGTACATGGCGAGCATGCGCTGCGTCACCAGGAAGCCACCGAAGATGTTCACGGAGGCCATGATCAAGGCCAGGAAGCCGAGGATGCGCGCAAAGATCGGGTAGCCCTCGCTCACGGTCAGCGTGACGCCGACCGACAACAGCGCGCCGACCACGATCACCGACGAGATCGCGTTGGTCACCGACATCAGCGGCGTGTGCAGCGCCGGCGTCACCGACCACACCACGTAGTAGCCGACGAACACCGCCATGGCGAAGATCGAGAACTGGTAGACGAACGGATCGACGGCATCCACGCCGACCGCCTGCGCGGCGCCGACGGTGGCGATCTTGATGATATCGAGCTGCGCCAGAACGACATCGCCGACTGCCGCGTGTGCCAGGCCGGCGGGTGCAATGATCGGCATGATCGGGCTCCTCAGGCGGCGCTTTTGGGCGCGAAACTCGGGTGAACGATGGTGCCGTCGCGCGTGAGCACGGTCGCCTTGACGATCTCATCGTCCCACGGCACCGCGAGCGACTTGGTGGCCTTGTCGACCATCAGGTCGAGGAAGGTGACGAGATTCTTGGCATAGAGCGCGGAGGCGGTGGCGGCGAGACGCCCGGCCACGTTCAAATGTCCGACAATCTTGACGCTGTCGACGGTCGCCACCTCGCCGGGCTTCGCGCCTTCGACATTGCCGCCGCGCTCGACCGCGAGATCGACGATGATCGAGCCGGGCCGCATCGACGCCACCATTTCCTTGCTGATCAGGCGCGGCGCCGGCCGGCCCGGGATCAATGCGGTGGTGATGACGATATCCTGTTTCTTGATGTGGTCGGCGACCAGCGCGGCCTGCTTGGCCTGATACTCTTTCGACATTTCCTTGGCGTAGCCGCCGGCGGTCTCGGCCTGCTTGAATTCGTCGTCCTCGACGGCGATGAATTTCGCGCCGAGGCTCTGCACCTGCTCCTTCACCGCCGGACGCACGTCGGTCGCGGTCACCACCGCGCCCAAGCGCCGCGCGGTGGCGATTGCCTGCAGGCCCGCAACGCCAACGCCCATCACGAACACCTTGGCGGCCGGAACGGTGCCGGCCGCGGTCATCATCATCGGCAGGGCGCGGCCGTATTCGGCCGAAGCATCGATGACGGCGCGGTAGCCGGCCAGATTGGCCTGGCTCGACAGCACGTCCATCGACTGCGCGCGGGTGATGCGCGGCATCAATTCCATCGCGAAGGCGGTGACCCCGGCCTCGGCCATCGCCTTGAGCGCGGTGTCGTTGCCGTAGGGATCCATGATGGCGATGACGATCGTGCCCGTCTTGTAGTTGGCGAGATCGATCGCGTTCGGGCGGCGCACCTTGAGCACCACGTCGGCGTCCTTGGTAGCGTCGGCCGTCATCGTCGCGCCGGCCGCGACGAAATCAGCGTCGGGAATGCCCGACTTCAGGCCGGCGCCGGGCTCGACCACGACGTCGGCGCCCAGCCCCTTCATTTTTTTGACGGTATCGGGAGTTGCCGCGACCCGATCCTCGGCCGGATCGGCCTCGCGCGCGACTGCGATGCGCATGCTCCGCCTCCTTCAGTTTGACGGCAAACGCAACGGCCGGAAGGCCGTCAATGGGCCGCGGAGAAGCGCCAGTGCGAGCAGCGAAAGCGCGACCATCGCCAGGCTCGGCGCCTTGGCGCCGGTCGCAAGGCCGTGGGCAGCGACGATCGGCGCCAGCACAAAGATGATCGGGATCGCGACCAGCCAGTTTCCGGTCGTCGCGCCGATCGCCAAGCCGATGGTGATGGAGATGACCAGCGCGCTGCCGACGAAAGCGATCAGAATGAAGTTCTTATAGGTCGATTCGTGCGCGGGCAGGTCGTTGCCCGTCGCGGTCGCATACTCGACCCGGCCGTGGTCAGCCATCGCGTCCTCCGATTTGTTACCTAGTGTCCCGATTCCGAAGTTCGTACGATCTCGCGGCGGGGTCTGATACGAACTTCGGAATCGAAGGACACTAGCAACTCGTTGTTTCTAGTGTGGCTTAGGTTCAGAAGTCCGCAACTCGGACTCGCCGCAAATACTATTGCGGACGTCTGAACCGCCACACTAGCGCGCGGGGATTAGCGCAAATACCGGACAAGAGCAACAATCGGAGCCGGTTTCGCACGGGATTGCAAGCCACTTAGACGGAGGCCGGGTCCAACCCTGCGGCCGCCAGCGCCCGCGCCTGCTCGGCCGCCACCCGCTCGACCGAAAAGTCCTCGATCGCCTCGTTGAATAGCCGGTAGAAGTTGAGCTCGGCCCGCAGGTGCAGAAACACCGAGCCGAGTCCGATCGCCGCGCGATCCATCAGCACGAACTCCCGCGGCACCGTCACCGGACCCTGCTCTTTGAGCGCGGTGTGGACCAGATAGGCTTGGCGGCGGCCATAGTCCGAGGGCTTGACGCCATCGGCGATGGTCCGCACGCGATCATCCATCAGCGGACCGTAGATAAAGCGTGCCCAAATATTGAGCGTTTCGATCAGAGCGCGGCTGAGCCGCTTGAAGCCCCAGGTCTCGTAGGCATGCACGATCCGCGCATCATCGTTGGCCATGAGGCCGTGATAAAGATCGACCACCGCGCCGACGAACGATGGCGGGAAAATCCGGATGCAGCCGTAGTCGAGCAGATTGATGCCGCCGGGCTCACCGTCGCGGGTGAACACCGAATAATTGCCGAGATGCGGATCGCCGTGGATCACGCCGACCCGGCTGAATGGAAACCACCAGGCGGTGAACATCGCCTGCGCCAGCCGGTTGCGAATGGCGAGCGCGTCCTGGGTGTGTGCGAGCATCCCCTCGCCGTCGAGCCAGTCGAGCGTCAACAGTCGCGCCGTCGACAGCTCCGGCCACGGCCGCGGCACGCGGATGAGATCGCTATCGGCGAGCATCGCGCGATAGAGCGCGACGTGCTTGGCCTCGCGCTGATAGTCGAGCTCCTCGCGGAGACGCGCACCGATCTCCTTGGCGATCTCGGTGGTGTCGATCACCGGGTCCATCCGCCGGTGAATGGCGAAAATCAGATTGAGCTGCCGAAGGTCGGCTTCGACCGCCGACTGCATATCGGGATATTGCAGTTTGCAGGCCACCGCCGAGCCGTCATGCACCCGTGCGCGATGCACCTGGCCGAGCGACGCGGCCGCCGCCGGGTGATGTTCAAACTCCGCGAACTTCTGCTGCCAATCGGTTCCGAGTTCGGCGATCATGCGCCGCTTGACGAACGCCCAACCCATCGGCGGCGCTTGGCTTTGCAGCTTGCTCAGCTCGGCGACATATTCCGCCGGCAGGGCATCCGGGATGGTGGCCATGAGCTGCGCCACCTTCATGATCGGCCCCTTGAGGCCGCCCAGTGCCGCCGCCAGCTCCATGGCATTGCGTCCACGATCGAGCGAGAGTCCGAAGAACCGCGCGCCGGCGATGCGCGCCGCGACGCCACCGACATTGGCGCCGACCCGTGCATAGCGGGCCGCGCGGGCGGAGAGGCGGTTGCGTTCGGTGTCGGTCATGATCCATCAGATAGTGCGGCGACGCGACGAAAGCGAGGCCCGTTGGCCGCCACACAACGGCCGCGCCAAGACCGGACCATGTGTCCGGACCATGCGTCCGGACCATGCGTGGTGACGGACAAATTCGACCAGGAGGCGCAGCCATGCGGATCGCGGCAACTTCACTTGTTGTGTTCATGGCGATGCTCACGAGCGGAGCGAATGCCCAAACCGCGGCACGCGAGCCGTTCATCACCGTCAATGGCGAAGGCCGCGTGAACGTCCCGCCGGACTATGCCGAATTTTTCGCCGACCTGGTGACGCGCGCGGACAGTCTTGAAATCGCCACCCGCCAGCACACCGAGCGTGCCGCGAAGGCGGCGGCGGCGCTGCGCGGAATGGCCAAGCACGGCGTGAGCGTCGAGCGCTCATCGTTCCGCCTGGAACAAGGCCGTCCGGCACCGCCACGACCGCCAGGGCAAAAGCCCGCGCCGGCCGAATATCGCGCGGTGACCACCTTTGCGGTCAAGGTCAACAAGCTCGACGCGCTCAACGAGGCGGTGTCGTTGATCGCGGCGACCGGCCTGTTCGAGGTCAGGACCATCCGCTACGGCATCAACAACGAGGAGCGCGCCATCGACGACGCGCGCCGCGCGGCGGTGAAGAACGCGCGACGCGAGGCCGAAGTCTATGCCGACGCGGCCGGCGTCAAGCTCGGCGAGATTCTGGAGATCTTCGACGGCATGGCGCAGAACCTCGGCTCCGAGGCTGCGCTGCGGGCGGCAACGCCCAATGTTCAGCTCGCGCCGCCGGAGACGATCCCGTTCCGCGCCGCGATCAACATCAAATGGCGGCTCGTGCCGGCGCCGTAAGCGGATCACAGCTGGCGCAACAAGGCGTTCATCAAGTCTTCGGCCAGTTGTCGCGAATCCAACGCGCCAGGCTTTCCTCACTGACTTCGCCCGCAGCGAGCGAAAAAATCATCGCGGCAGCGTTTGCCTCGGGACGACGAAGTCGATCTCGTTGATGCCTAAAAACGTATAGAGCGCGAGCAACGACGTACGTTTGTTGCCGTCGGCAAACGGATGATTGCGTGCGATCGCGTACGCATAGGCTGCCGCGAGCTCAGGCAATTCCGCAGTTTCGTACGCCCATTTGTTGCGCGGCCGGTCAAGCGCGGATTCCAGCATCCCCGCGTCCCGCAGGCCCGGGAGGCCACCATGAATCGCGAGCTGCTCGTCGTGAATAGCGACGACCAAGGTGGTCGTCAGCCACTTCGGCTCTTTCACTTGGCAAGCTCGGCAAGCGCATTGCGATAGATTTTCATCCCACGCCGCGCAACTTCCATCGCGCGCTCGAAATCAGGATCGTACGGCGTGAAACGGATGCCTCCCTCCGGCGTGAGGGTTGCATAAAATTTGTCGCCAACACTCAGTTGAAGTCGCGCCATGACCTCTTTGGGCAAAATCACCCCGGCGGAATTACCAATCTTCTTCAACTCCACCGTGGCTATGACTTGGCCTTTCGGATCAGGCTCGACTTTCTTATGCGCTGTCATCTGTCGTCATCCATTCTGTTATACAAATGTATAACACTCACGCCATCGGCGTTCAACGATTGTTTTACACCGCGCATTAGGCCATTGATATTACAATTATCACAGCCCCTCCAGCTCCGTGATCATCCCGTCGATCACGTTCAGGCCGCCCTGCCAGAAGCTCGGGTCGCGGGCATCGAGGCCGAACGGGGCGAGCAACTCGGAGTGCGTCTTGGTGCCGCCGGCGGCGAGCATCTTGAGGTAGCGGTCAGCGAAGCCCTGATTGGAGCGCTCGTACACCGAATAGAGCGAGTTCACGAGGCAATCGCCGAACGCATAGGCATAGACATAGAACGGCGAGTGCACGAAGTGCGGAATGTACGCCCAGAACGTCTCGTAGCCGGGCCGAAGATCGATGGCGGGACCGAGGCTTTCGTGTTGCACGCTCATCCACAGCTCGCCGATCTGCTCCGAGGTCAACTCACCCTTGCGGCGCTCGGTATGGAGCTTGTGCTCGAACGTATAGAACGCGATCTGCCGCACCACGGTATTGATCATGTCCTCGACCTTGGCGGCGAGCATGGCCTTGCGCTGCTTGCGGTCGGTGATGCCGGCCAATAGCCGGCGGAAGGTGAGCATCTCGCCGAACACGCTCGCGGTTTCCGCCAGCGTCAGCGGCGTCGGCGCCATCAACGGACCGTTCGGCGCCGCCAGCACCTGATGCACGCCGTGACCGAGCTCGTGCGCGAGCGTCATCACGTCGCGCGGCTTGCCCTGATAGTTGAGCAGCACATAAGGATGCGCCGAAGGCACCGTCGGATGGGCGAAGGCGCCGGGCGATTTGCCCGGCCGCACCGGCGCATCGATCCAGTTGCTGTCGAAGAATTTCTCCGCGATCGCCGCCATGTCGGTTGAGAACGCGCCATAGGCGGTGAGCACCGTCGACTGCGCCTCGCTCCAGCTGATGGTGCGAGTCGCGACCTTCGGGAGCGGCGCGTTGCGATCCCAATGCGCGAGCCGCTTCTTGCCGAACCACCGCGCCTTGAGCGCGTAGTAGCGATGCGACAAGCGCGGATAGGCGGCGCGCACGGCCGTCACCAGCGCGTCGACCACCTCGGGCTCGACCCGATTGGACAGATGCCGGGAATCCGCGACATCGGCAAAGCCGCGCCAGCGATCGGAAATCTCCTTGTCCTTGGCGAGCGTGTTGGTGATGTGCGTGAACTGGCGGATGTTCTCCTTGAACGTCACCGCCATCGCCTGCGCCGCCGCTTTGCGTTTTTCCTCGCGCGAATCTTGCAGCAGGTTGAGCGTCGGCTCGATCGCCAGCGATTGGGTGCCGATCTTGAAACGCAGTCGCGCAATGGATTCGTCGAACAGCCGGTTCCAGGCCGCATACGCGGTCACCGACTTTTCGTGGAACAACTGCTCGACCCGATCCTCGAGCTGATACGGCTTGTCCTTGCGGATGTCCTCGAGCCACGGACGGTAATAGCCGAGCTCGGGATCGGCCATCGCCGCTTCGAGCTTGGCGTCGTCGAGACGGTTGAGCTCCAGCACGAAGAACAGCAGATGCGTCGATGACGCCGGTCAGGCGTTCCTGCACGTCGCCATAGAATTTGGCGCGCACCGGATCGACCGTGTTCTGGGCGTGGATCAAGCCGGCATACGAAGCGAGCCGCCCGAGCAGATCGTCGAGTTGCTCGTAGCGCTTCACCGCTTCGGCGAGCCGCTTGCCGGCGGCGGGCCCGTCGGTCATCGCCGCGAGCTTGCCCTTGAAGTCCTCGGCGAACGCGATGCTGTAGCGGTCCGCGCGTTCGAGGTCGCGCTTCACCGCCGGATCATCGATCCCGGCGTAGAGCGCGCTGAGATCCCATTCCGGCAGGGGACCTAGACCGTGGGCTTTGGGCTTGGCTTTGCGGGCGGCGGTGCGGCTCGATCGTGCTGGCATTGGCAATTGATTCGTTTCGGTTCGGGAGCGGGACTTACAACAACCGGCGGAGATGGCAACGCCATACGTCACTCGCCAGATTCTGGCTCACGCGCCAAATTGATCAAGTGTGGCGGGCGATTATGACGTGTTTGCGACGGTTATATCGTGCCGCCCGCCCGCTGGATCAACCAATCCGCGCGACATGGCGTAGCGGCACAATTGCCGCCCGCGCTCACTGTCCGCGTTTCAAGCCTAACGCTTTGGCCACGATGGCGGCCTGATCGGCTTGCTGGCGCAGCGTCTGGGCGAGGTCCTCCGGACCGCCGGTGCGCACCGCCTGCCCGGTCGCGACCAGGCGCTTGGTGATCTCGGGGTCCGCCACCACCGCGATGACGTCTTTCGCGATGCGCTCGCGCAGCTCGCGCGCCATGCCGCGCGGGCCATAGAACGCCGCGGTGGTCTCGACATTCAACGACGGAAATCCGGCTTCATGCACGGTCGGAACGTCGGGCGCGTACGAGAAACGCTCGCGCCCACCGACGGCAAGCACCCGGATGCGGCCCGCCTCCGACGCCGCGCGCACCACCGCAAACGACGACACCAGGAACTGGATCTGCCCGGAACTCAGGTCGGTCGCCGCCTGCACGACGTCCTTGTACGGCACCCGCGTCACGTCCAGGTTTTCGGTTTTCAGGAAATACGCCGAGGGTGAAGTCGGGCACCCCGGCAGCCCCGGCGGCATTCAGCTTGCCCGGCTGAGACTTGGCGAGCGCGACGAAGTCCTTGAGCGTCGCCGCCTTCAGCGACGACGGCACGGCGACCGACAAGATGGTGTCGGTGACGCGCGCAATCGGCGCGAAATCGCGGTCGAGATTGTACGGCATTTTGTCGAGCGTATAGGGATGCGCCATGAACGATGCCGTCGATGCGTAGAGCAGCACGTGGTCGTCATTGGCGGAAATGAAGGCGTTGATGGCGAGCAGGCCGTCGGCGCCGGGCCGGTTCTCGATCACGATCGGGCGACCCCAGCGCGCCGACAGCTTCTCCGACATCAGCCGCGCGGCGACGTCGGTCGCGGTGCCGGCGCCGAACGGCAGAACGAACCGGACCGGCCGCTGCGGCCAAGTCTGGGCCGAGGTCTGCGCGGCCGACTGCGCCGACGCGGACGACGTCAAGCCATTGAGCGATACCAAAAGACCCAGCAACAGGACCGCAGAAGACCGCGCGGCCATGCCGTGTTGCAGACTTGCTCATTTGGTCCCTCCCTCGGTGTTTTCGTGGCCCCTCTTCGCAGCACAGTTCAATCGAGAAGCGGCTCACATGCAATCCCGTTCGCGGTATGGCGGCTTAACACGCCCTTAAGCCTGCTCCGGCACAGTGCCCCAAATCGGTACATCAGTGAGTGGGTGCGCGTATGGTTGAGCGAATTCTCATCGTCGACGACGATCCGGTGCAGCGCCGCCTCCTCGACAACATGGTCGCGCAAGTTCGGCTACGAGCCGGTCGTCGCCGAAGGCGGCGACGCGGCCGCCGCGCTGCTGACCGGCCCCGACGCCGCCGGCATCGACTGCGGTGGTGCTCGACCTCGTGATGCCCGATCTCGACGGGCTCGGCGTGCTCGGCGCGCCTGCGCGAGGCCGGCCTCGCGATCCCGGTGATCGTGCAGACCGCGCATGGCGGCATCGACAACGTGGTGTCGGCGATGCGCGCGGGCGCCGTCGATTTCGTGGTCAAGCCGGTCGGCGCCGAGCGGCTGCAGGTGACGCTGCGCAACGCGCTCGCCACCAAGCGCGCTCGAGAGCGAAGTTCAACCGCATCAAGCGCAGCCGGTCCGGCACGCTGACCTTCAAGGACATCGTCACCCGCAGCGCCCGCATGCATGCGGTGCTGCGCAACGCCGAGAAGGCCGCGGGCTCCGACATCCCGGTGCTGATCGAAGGCCAGTCGGGCGTCGGCAAGGAGCTGATCGCGCGCGCCATCCACGGCAGCGGCGAGCGCGCGAGTCGAAGCCGTTCGTCGCGGTCAATTGCGGGGCGATCCCGGAGAATCTCGTCGAATCGATCCTGTTCGGGCACGAGAAGGGCGCCTTCACCGGCGCGACCGAGCGCCACACCGGCAAGTTCGTCGAAGCGCATCGGCGGCACGCTGTTCCTCGACGAGGTCGGCGAGCTGCCGCTGGCGGCGCAGGTCAAGCTGCTGCGCGCGATCCAGGAGGGCGAGGTCGAGCCGGTCGGCGCCCGCAAGCCGGTCAAGGTCGACGTGCGGCTGATCTCGGCCACCAACCGCGACCTGATCGCCGACGTGAAGGACGGGCGCTTCCGCGAGGACCTGTTCTACCGGCTGCACGTGTTCCCGATCACGCGTGCCGCCGCTGGGCGAGCGCCCCGAGGACATCCCCGAGCTCGCCCGGCATTTCCTCGCGCGCTTCGCCGCCGAGGAGGGCAAGCGCATCCGCGCGCATCAGCGGCGAGGCGCTGGCGCTGCTCGGCGAGCTATCGCTGGCCCGGCAATGTGCGCCAGCTCGAGAACGCGGTGTTCCGCGCCGTGGTGCTGGCCGAAGGCGACGAGCATCGGCGTCGACGAATTCCCGCAGATCGCCGCCCAGTCGCGGCGACGTCGCCAGCGCGGTGTCCAGCGACGCCGAGCGTGCCGTCGCCGACGACGGTGCCGGCGGCACCGGCGGAACGGTCGCCGTCCGGCGCTGCCGATGGCGCACGCGCCGAAGTCGCAGCACCGCGCCCCAGCTGCCCGGAGCATGCCGCTGGCGCTGCTCGACGCCGCACGGCGAGGTGCGCCCGCTGGAAGAGATCGAGGCCGAGGTCATCCGCTTCGCGATCGCGCATTATCGCGGGCAGATGTCGGAGGTCGCGCGCCGGCTGCGGATCGGCCGCTCGACGCTCTACCGCAAGCTCGATGCTCTCGGGCTGCAGCAGCGCGCGTCCGAAAACGATACGACCGCCCGTGATCGCCGGGTGACAGCGGCCAAAATCGGCCAAATTCGCCGTCGAACGATTAGCCGCTTGCCTGTTGCACGACAGCGGCAAATTTGTCAGTCTGTATTCGCGCGCGACGCGTGGGTGGATTGTGACGGCGGACGACCGCGCCTTCGGCGGGATTCCGCGATAGATTCGGGAGAACTTCTGCGATGAGCGGCCTTCGGTACGACCGCCTGATGAACTGGCGCTGCGCTCGGCGCTACCGCCTTGGTTGTTCTGACCGCCCCAGCCGTCCCGCGCGCAGGCCGACACGCCCGCGATGCCGAGCTGCGCGCGGTCGCCGCATGCCGCGACGCGGCGCCGCTCGCGCCGCCGACCGCATCGGACGCCGGCGCCGCCGACCGAAGCGCCTCGGCACCCAGACCGAAGCCGCGACCGGCGCCGGCAAGCAACCGCTCGCCGCCGCCGCCGCAACGCCCGACACCGTCGCGCCGCGCCGACGCCGCGCCCAGCACGAAACCGCGACCATCGACGCCCGCCGAGGCGACGCCGCCGTGCCCGATCCGCTGGCCTCGCTCGATCCCGCCGACCGCGCCGATCGCCGAGAAGATGCGCGACCTGCTCGCCGCCAAGGCCGACACGATCTTCGCCAGCAAGAAGGAGCGCGCGGCGGTCGAGGCGTTCTATCAGAAGCGCAATTTCGCGCCGCTCTGGTTCGACAAGGCGCGTCGAGAACGCGCGCGCCAAGGCGGTCGATCGCCCGCATCAAGGCCGTCGACGCCGACGGCCTCGATCCCGACGACTACAAGATCCCGAATTTGGCCGGCGACGTCGGCGCGGACGCGCAGGCCGAGGCCGACTGAAGCTCACCGCAGACCGTGCTCACCTATCGCGCGCCACCTGCAGGCCGGCCGCTTCCCCTACACCCGCATCAGCAACGAACATCGAGCTGCCGCAGGCGCCGCCCGACGCCGGCCGACGTGCTGACCAAGATCGCCGGACGCCAGCGATGCCGCGCGCGGCGCTCGACGAGTTCAGCCCGCCGCACGCGGCCTACAAGGCGCTCAAGGCGAAGCTCGCGGAGCTGCGCGGCAAGACCGCCGGCGACGAGCACGAGATCGCCGACGGCCCGCTGCTCAAGCTCGACGCTAAGCGGCCCGATGGAGGATGCGCGCGTGCCGCTGCTGCGCGAGCGGCTCGGCGTGGCCGGCGACGCGTCCGACCTCAATACGACGCCAAGCTCGCCGACGCGGTGAAGAAATTCCAGAAGGCCAACGAACTGAACCCGGACGGCATGATCGGCACGGCACGCACGCACCTCAAGGCGCTCAACGGCCCGACCGCAGCGACAGCCGATCGACACCATCCTCGCCAACATGGAGCGCTGGCGCTGGTATCCGCGCGATCTCGGCAAGCGCCATGTCGATGGTCAACATCCCGGACTTCACGCTCAGGTGATGCACGACGGCGCGCAGGTCTGGACACACCCGCATCGTGGTCGGCAAGCCGCGACACGCCGACGCCGCTGCTGACCGAGACGATGAAGTACATCACCGTCAACCCGACCTGGAACGTGCCGCCGTCGATCGTGCACAACGAATATCTGCCGGCGCTGCAGCAGGATCCGACGGTGCTGGCGCGCATGGGCCTCAAGGTCGAGCAACAACCGCGACGGCAGCGTGCACATCTACCAGCCGCCGGGCGAGGCGCAATGCGCTCGGCCGCATCCGCTTCAACTTCCCGAACCGCTTCCTGGTCTATCAGCACGACACGCCGGACAAGCACCTGTTCGCGCACGACGCGCGCGCCTACAGCCACGGCTGCATGCGGGTGCAGGACCCGGCGAAATACGCCGAGGTGCTGCTGTCACATCGCGCGGCCGAACGACGGCTACACCGCGGCAGCGCATCAAGCGGATGTTCGGCACCGGCGAGCAGGACATCCAGCTGCCGGCGCCGATCCCGGTCCATCTCACCTATCAGACCGCGTTCGTGGACGACGCCGGCAAGCTGCAAGTTCGCGCCGCGACGTCTACGGCCTCGACAGCCAGCACGCGGCGCGATCAAGAGCGAGCGCGGCGTGGTCGAGCCGGCGCAGGAGCGCGCGCACGAAAGTGGCGACGCACGCAGCGTCAAGCGCGCGCGTCGCCAAGGAGCAGCCAGGATCGCGCACGGTCGGCTTCTTCGAGGCGCTGTTCGGCGGCGGCGGCAGCGCCGCGCCGGTCGCCGCACGGCGCCGCGTGCGTCGCGCTGACCGTCGCGGCCCCTGCGTGAACGGCGCGGCGTCGGCCTGACCGCGGCTATCCACAGCGCCCGTATCGGTTAACCATTCGGACCGTCATAAGGTTTACGCTGGCCACTTTTCGCCATAGTCCCGCTGTCAGCCGTTTCGGTCATCGGGGGGGACGGGGTACGCGCGCAAGTTACCGCGCGTTAACCCATCCCTATTAAGACTGCGTTAGCCATGTTCGCCGCGGCCGGCAAGCCGTGGCGCGGCGGACGCTGATGCGTGCAACTTCATGCGCGGGAACGCTAGTGCCGTGTCGGTCAGCGCGCGCACGAGAATCGTCGGCTATTCGAAGGCGTTCCGGGCCGGCTGCTTGCGTGCAGCGCTCGCCGCGCTTCGTCATTTTTCGGCGCCGAATGCGCTGCAGAACGCCGACCGCCGAACGGCGACACCCGCACGCATCTCGTTCCACCACATCCACACCAAGGAAGACCTCACCATCACCTACAAGGTGAACGGCCGCTACGACGAGGACGCGCTCAAGAAGATCAACCATGCTCCTGCGCGACTGGCGCAACGACGAACCGACCACGATGGACCCCCACCTGATCGATCTGCTGTGGGAGGTTCATCGCGAGACCGGCGCCAAGGAGCCGATCCAGGTCATCTGCGGCTATCGCTCGCCCGCGACCAACGCCATGCTGCGCCGCCGCTCGCGCGGCGTCGCCAAGTTCAGCCAGCACATGCTCGGCAAGGCCATCGACTTCTACATCCCGGCGTTTCGCTCGAGGCGATTCGCGATGCCGGCCTGCGCGCTGCAGCGCGGCGGCGTCGGCTTCTATCCGACTCCGGCGCGCCGTTCGTGCATATGGACATCGGCAGCGTCCGCCACTGGCCGCGCATGCCGGAGGCACAGCTCGCCCGCATCCTGGCGAAGGGCCCGCTCACCGCCGTCGCTTCGGCGCAGAAGCAGAAGTCCCGCCCGACCGTCGGGCGCTCGCGCGCCGTGCGCGACGAGGACGAGGATGCCGAGGTCGTCGCCCGGCCGGCGTCGACGCGCGCGCGTGACCGCCTCGGTCGCCCCGGAGATCACCGCGAGCTGCGGCCGTGCCGATGCCGAAATCGCGTCCCACGACGACGCAGGAACCCGCGGCCGGCGGATTCAATCTGGCCTCCGCCTCCTCCCAGCCGGTGCGGGCGCCCGCACCGCGGCAGGAAGCCTCGGAGGCTCCGTCGTCAGGCTTCGAATCTCGCCTCGGTGTCCTCGCAGCCGGTGCGCCAGGCGCAGTCGTCGAACCTGGTTCCGCAGCCGACCGCTCTCCGCCAACGACATCATCAACCAGCGCGGCTACTGGCAGGGCTGGACACGGCCGAGCGGCCGGTGCCGCCCGCCGACATTCCCGCGACCCGGCACCGCCGCGCCGTGGAGCCGCCGATCACCGGCAGCGTCGCCCAAGGCAGCCTGGCGCCGTGGCCGATGCCGGATCGCGCGACCCGCGGCGACGCGCTCGCCTACGCCCCGGCCACGCCGGCCAACGAGGCGCGCCGCCGAAGGCCCGCAGCGCCGCCCGGCGCCGCCGGCTCCGCAACGCGAGGCCGCCCCGCAAGCCGGCCGAGCCGGCCGACGTCGGCCAGCATCAAGGTCGGCGAGCGCTTCAACGATCCCTGGATGCGCGCGATGATCATATCGCCGAGCGCGCACGAATTCATGAGCACCACGCTTTACGGCGCGCCCTACTCCCGGCAGCGCTCCGGCCGCATTTCGAGAAGCCGTCCGCCACCGTGATGATGACGTTCTCCGACGATCCGCATCTCGGCATGTCGTCCGAACAGTTCAAGCGGTAACGCGGTGGTGTTCGTCGCGACCGTCACCTTCCGTCAGCGCACCGCAGCGCTGCGCTGATCGAACGACCGATCGCCACCAGGATGTCCGACCCGGAGCCGCTAGCGCGGCTCTTTTCATTTTCGACACTTCGTTTTCGACGCGCTTGGTTTTCGGCGCTTCGCTGTCGAATGCGCAGCGCAAAAAAATGCCCGCGCCATGAAGGCGCGGGCATGGCGTCGGGATGCTGAACTCGTCGTCAGTTCAGCATGCCGAGCGCGAGCAGATAGGTCTCGAGGATCGCCTCGTGTTCCTTGCGCTCGTCGTTGTCCTCTTTGCGCATCCGGATGATGGTGCGCAGCGCCTTGACGTCAAAGCCGGTCGCCTTGGCCTCGGCATAGACATCGCGAAGGTCGTCCGAGAGCGCCTTCTTTTCCTCCTCAAGCCGTTCGATTCGTTCCACGAACGCCTTGAGATGATCCTTCGCGAATCGGGTTGCGGGCTGCTCTTCTTGGTTCTCGGCGGTAGCGGTCGCCATCGATGACTTCTCCATCCACGCAACAAGGCACGGCTTGAGTTCCTGGAATCCAACGTTCGTCGCACGCGGCGCGAACCTCAGGAGCGGACTGAGTCTAGTAGGACGGGGAGTTGGGGTGAACGGTCAAGGCCGAGCGGATTTCGGCGCTCGGTCATCCACAACGGCGGACAATAGCGTTGGACAATCAGTGCTGGCGGCTTGCCTTTTCGAATGCGGCCTTTTGCTCCGCCGACGCGTCCTTCTGATATTTCGCCTTCCACTCGTCGAACGGCATGCCGTAGACCGCCTCGCGGCTCTGATCCTTGCTCATCGGCACGCCTTTGGCGTCGGCCGCATCCTTCATCCAGTTGGACAGGCAATTGCGGCAGAAGCCGGCGAGGTTCATCAGGTCGATGTTCTGCACGTCGGTGCGCGTGCGCAAATGATCAAGCAGGCGCCGGAACGCGGCGGCTTCGAGTTCGGTGCGGGTTTTCTCGTCCATGGCTCATTCCTCGCGACAGGGTCTTCCACAAAGATAGCCATTGCGGTGCGCGGATTGAAGGACCCTCCCGCGACCGCCGCGTTTCCGACCCGCGGCTTAATCGCGGAATAGCGGAGCGAAGCGGGCAGCGTCCCGACGAATTTCGGCATCAAATTCCGCCGGGCTGGTCAGCCGCAGGTCCATGCCCTGCCGTGCCAGCCGCTGGCCCATGTCGGGGGTCTTGAGGATCGCCGACAGGTCGCGATCGAGCGTCGCCACAACGGCCCGCGGGGTCGCAGCCGGCACCAGCACGCCGAACCAGGCGTCGTAGTCGAAGCTCGGCAGCCCCGCTTCCGCCAACGTCGGAATATCGGGGAAGGCGGCAAGCCGCTGCCGCGTCGACACCGCGAGCGGCCGCACCTTGCCCGCATGAATGAGCTCGCTTGCCGCGCTCACGTTCGAGAAAAATACGTGGGCGTCGCCGCGCAGCACGCTGGTATGCGCTTCCGGCGCGCCTTTGTACGGCACCGCGACGATGTTGACGCCGGCCTCGCGCCGGAACAATTCGCTTGCGATCGAGGCGGCCGTGCCGCGGCCAGGAATGGCGATGTTGACCGTTCCCGGCTTCGCTTTCGCAAGCGCGATCAGCTCTTTCACGTTATTGGCGCCAAGGCTCGGATGCGCGATCAGAATGAACGGCACCGATCCGACCTTGGTGACACCCGCAAAATCGTTGACCGGATCGAACGACAGGTTGCGGTTGAGCGCCGCGAGCACGGTGAGCCCATTGGAAAACAGCATGAGCGTGTGGCCATCGGTCGGCGCCTTGGCGGCGCTGGCGACGCCGGGCACGCCGGGACGATTTTCGACGATCACCTGCTGGCGCCAGACGTCGGTCAGTTTCTCGGCCAATGTGCGCGCCAGGATGTCGGTCACGCTGCCGGCCGAGATCGGCACGATGATCCGCACCGGTCTGACTCGGGAATGTCTGAGCCGACGCCGCGCCAATGCCGAGCGCCAGAACGGCCGAAAAGACCAACGCCACGAACCGGACCGGCATGACCACCCTCATCGCCGCTTACGCGACCACCGCTTCACGCCGACCGACCAGCAAGCCCGCCGATTTCGATCTCGTCGCGCATCATCCGTCGTTCCTGGTCGGCCATCTGCAACAGCGGCGTGCGCACCGGCCCGCCCGCCATTCCCAGCATCTCCGACCATGCCTTGATGGCGGCGATCGGCAGCACCTGGGTGTCGTGCCAGCGCCCGTGCAGCCACCGCTTCGCGACCTCGCGCGCCGGCTTGAGCGTTTCCGAAATCTCGGCAGCGTCCGCGAACCGGCCTTGCAAGGCGAGCTCGGTATAGTCGCGCATCGGCTGCCACGACGCGGTCTGGATCAGATACGGCGAAGCCGACGATTGATGCACCCGCTGGCCATGATCGCGCATCATCATCAGGAAGTCGGTTTCCGATGGCGAACTCATCACGATCTGGTCGCCGCACAGCCGCTGCACCTCCAGATAATGCGCCAGCGGGCGGGCGATTTTCGCGCCGCAGATATTCTCGATCTGCGCCAGCCGCGCTGTCATCGCCGGCGAGATCGCCGGCCGCCCGGAATAAGGCGTGTCGAACAACCAGATGCCGATATTGACGCGGGTGGCCACGAACGCAAACCAATCATAGATCATGGCCTCGTCGGTATGCGGGTAGAACGGCGTCATCATGATCACGAAGTCGGCGCCCGCCGTCTCGGCATGCCGCGTCAGCTCGACCGTTTCATGCGCGGACGTGCAACCGGTCTGGGCGATCACCCCGCATTTGCCGCGGGCCTCGTCGACCACGATCTCGACGATGCGCTTGCGCTCCTCCTTGGTGAGCGACCAGAACTCGCCCATCACGCCGGTGCAGAAGACGCCGTCCACGTGGAGCGTTCCGGTCAGGTAGCGCATGTTGGCGCGCAGGCCCGCCTCGTCGATCTCGAGCGAAGGCGTGAACGGCGTGGTGATCGCCGCCCAGATGCCGCGAAACCCTGCGCGCGAGGCCTCTTTCGCCTGGGACTTGGTGTAGTTCACGCCCAACCTCCGAACCATTGATCCACGGGCTGCCCTTGCCGGCGTGGGTCATGCCGCACGCCGGCAAGGGTATCGCGAAGCCTCAACGCCGTCCACGTGGCCGCGCCTGGCAACCGCTATCCCAGCGCCGCCTTGACGCGGTTGGGCGTGAACGGCGCGTTGCGCAACCGCCGCCCGGTCAGCGCGAACACCGCGTTGCTGACCGCCGGCACCACGCCCGGAATGCCGAGCTCGCCGACCGGCAGCGGAATATCGCCAGAGCGAATGACCTCCACAGCGATCTGCGGAATCTCGGACATCCGCAGGATCTCGTAGTCGTGGAAGTTCGACTGCTGCACGACGCCATCCTGGATCGTGATCCGCTCCTTGAGCGCGCTGCCGAGCGCGAAAATCAGCGAGCTCTCGACTTGCGCCACCACATTGCGTGGCTGTACCGGCAACCCGACATCGGCCGCGCACCACAGATTATGGCAGCGGATTTTTCCGCTGGCGCGATCGAGCGACACCTCGGCCACGGTTCCGATCAGCGAGAAGCCGATCGGCGGCAGTCCCAACTTGCCGAACGAGATTCCGAGCGCCGTGCCGTCGCGCTTGCGGCTCCAGTCCGCCATCTTCGCCGCGGTTTCGACCACGCGCTTGGCGCGCGGGTCCTTGAGCAGCGCCACCCGGTACGCCAGCGGGTCCTGACCGGCGAGCTGCGCCAATTCGTCGATCACAGCCTCGATGGCGAAGTTGGTCGCACCGGCGCCGATGCCGCGCCACGGCGCGGTGCGCACGCCGCGCTCCTCATAGATGTGATCCGCGACATGCGCGGGCACGTCGTAATGCGGAACGTCGGCGCCGGCGAAGACGATATGATCGATTCCCTTCTGGGCATCCATCCGCGCCTGGCCGTAGAGATACGGCACCACGGTGTCGGCCGCGATCCGGTGCCGCCAGCCGACCACCTTGCCGCCGGCATCGAGACCGACCTCGATGCGCTGCGCATACATCGGCCGGAACCGGCCCTGCATCACGTCATCGGCGCGGCTCTGGATCATCTTCACCGGCTTGCCGGCGGCCTTCGACAGGTTCACCGCGTCGATCACATATTCGACGAAGATGTTGCGGCCGAACGAGCCGCCCATCTGCATCTGATGCAGCATGACCTTGTCGGTGCCGACGCCCGCGGCCTTGGCCGCCTCGGCGACCGCGCGGGTCTGCCATTGCGTGCCGGTCCACAGCTCGACGCCATTGGACGTGACCGAGGCGACGCAGACATGTGGCTCCATCTGCGCGTGGTAGACATAGTCGTTGGTGAATTCCGACGCGTGAACCTTCGCCGCGCCGGCGATCGCCGCGTTGGCGTCGCCGCTGGTGCGGCCGACCACGCCCTTGCGCGCGGGATCGCGCACATGGGCCAGGTATTCATGCAGGTTCGCGGTCGAATTGACCTTCGAGCCCGGCGCCTCGCGCCATTCCGCCTTCAGCTTGCCGCGCGCGGCAAACACCGCTTCGACCGTGCTGCCGATGATGCCGACGCCGTTGTCGAGCGCGACCGCATCGATGATGCCCGGCTGCTTCTTGATCTCATCGCGGTTGAACGAGCGTCGGGCCCGAGCCGCGCACCGGCGCGCGCGCGAGCGTGGCGTAGACCATGCCCGGCACCTGCACGTCCATCGCGTAGATCGGCTTGCCGGAGGATTTGTCGACGACATCCGGCCGCGGCACGTCCTTGCCGATCAGCCGGAACTGGCTTGCCGGCTTGAGTTGATCGGGCTTGATCTCGGGCATCTTCTCCGGGACCTTCGCAAAAGCCGCGATCTCGCCGTAGCCCATCCGGCGTTTGGACGCGGCGTGGCTCACCACGCCGGCCGCGGTGGTGAGTTCGCTCACCGGCACCTTCCAACGCTCCGCCACCGCATCGAGCAGCACACGGCGCGCCTGCGCCGCCGCGGTCCGGCAGGGGATCCAGTAGCCGCGCGTGGTCAGGCTGCCGACCACCATCTGCTGTTGCAGGATCGGGTGATTGTAGACGGCCGCGACCGGCGCTTGCTGCACCCGGACTTTCGACCAGTCGGCGTCGAGCTCCTCGGCGATGATCAGCGGCAGCGAGGTGTTGACTCCCTGCCCCATTTCCAGCGCCGGCGACCAGATCGTGACGGTGCCATCCTTGGCGATGGCGATATAGGCGTTGAGCCGGCCGGCGGATTGCGCCTGCGCCTCGCCGAACAACGAGGGCGCACCGAGTGCGAAAGCGAACGACAGACCGGCGCTGCCCGCCATCATCTCGCGGCGATTCAATTTGCCCGCGGCAGTGTGATGACGAGTCATGTCACGCTCCCCGCACTGCGCGCTCGATGGCGCGAACGATCCCGGGATAGCTGCCGCAGCGACAGAGATTGCCGTCCATGTGCGCGACGATCTGTTCGCGCGACGGCTTCTTGTTGGTCGCCAGCAATTCGGCCGCCTGCATGATCTGCCCGGACTGGCAGTAGCCGCATTGCGGCACCTGCTCCGCGATCCACGCCCGCTGCAACGGATGGCTGGCGTTGGGCGACAACCCTTCGATGGTGGTCACGCGTTTGCCCTGCACCTGCGATGCCGTGACCTGGCAGGAGCGGACTGCTTTGCCGTCGACATGAACCGTGCAGGCGCCGCACAGGCCGGTGCCGCAGCCGAATTTGGTGCCCGCGAGCTTGAGATGTTCGCGCACCACCCACAGCAGCGGCGTGTCGGGCGCCACGTCGACTTTGGATTGCCGCCCATTGACCGTAAAGGCGATGGCCGCCATTGGATTCCTCCCTGGTTCACGATCTGCGTCGTTTTCTTTGGAACAAGTCTATGTGACCTTCGCAGGCGGAACAATCACCAAGCCAACCCGCGGCCAGCGCCGCCGCGTGACAGGATTTTTTCATCGTGACAGCGTCAGGCCGCGGCTTCCTGGAGGGCTTGTTCAAGACCGCGGTGGCCACCGCGCATCCCAGCCATTGCCTGCCACCGCATTTGCCGGCTCCGCCGCAATCCGGACGGCTGTTGGTGCTCGCGGCGGGCAAGGCCGCCGCTGCGATGGCCGAAGCGGCCGAGCGGCACTACGTCGATGGCTGCGGTCTGCCGGCGGACCGCATCAGCGGGCTTGCCGTCACGCGCCATGGCTACGCCCGTCCCACGCGCCATGTGCGGGTGATCGAAGCCGGCCATCCGGTGCCGGATGCGGCGGGCTTGGCCGCAACCCGCGAGACGCTGACACTCGCCCAATCCGCAAGCGCCGACGATCTGGTCCTGGTGTTGGTATCCGGCGGCGCCTCGGCCAACTGGGTGGCGCCCGCCAACGGCGTTTCGCTCAGCGAAAAGCAAACGCTCACGCGCGCTTTGCTGGCGTCGGGCGCGTCGATCTCCGAGATCAATGCGGTGCGCAAGCATCTCTCGCGAATCAAGGGTGGTCGTCTGGCCGAGTGCATCAGCCCGGCCCGATCGATCACGCTCGCCATTTCCGATGTGCCGGGCGACGACCCGGCGGTGATCGGGTCCGGACCGACGGTGGCCGATCCGACCACGCTCGCCGATGCGCAGGCCACGCTCGCGCGCTATCGCCTCGATGTGCCGCAGGCGATCATGCAAGCGCTTGCGGACCCGGCCAACGAGACGCCCAAACCCGGCGCCCCGGCGTTCGACAACGCATCGTTCATCCTGGCGTGCCAACCCTCCCATGTGTTCGCCACGGTCGAGGCGGCGGTGCGCGCCGCCGGTTACGCGTGCATCCTGCTCGGCACCTCGGTCGAAGGCGAAGCACGCGCGGTCGCCGCCGAGCATGCGCGATTGGCGCTGGCGCTGCGCGCGCAAGGCAAGCGCGCGGTCATCGTGTCCGGCGGCGAGTTGACGGTCACGATCCGCGGCAACGGCCGTGGCGGGCCGAATCAGGAATACATGCTGGCGCTGGCGATCGCCCTCGATGGCGCGGCCGGGATTTCCGCCCTGGCCGGCGACACCGACGGCATCGATGGCGGCGGCGGGCAGGCCGGGGACCCGGCTGGCGCCTTCATTGATTTCGACGACAATGCGGCGGGCGGGCCTGCGCGGGCTCGATCCTGCCGCCTATCTCGATGCCAATAATTCGACCGAATTCTTCGAAAAACTCGGCGATCTGCTGCTCCCAGGGCCCACATGCACCAACGTCAGCGACTTCCGGTCTATCCTCGTTGACAGTCCCTGAATCTTCACGCGATATCACGTGCTCCGGGGGAGTTGCCGGCGCTTATGACCAACCGACCATCCGCTGCATGCATGAGACGTGAACCGCCGACACGACGCGTCGGCGGCATCCGCGCGGCCATTGTCGGCGGCTTGGCTGCGCGTCGGTGCTGCAGGCCGACAGCGCCGCCGCCGATTTCCGCATTTGCAACAACACCGGCAGCCGGGTCGGCGTTTCGCTCGGCTATAAGGACACCGAACACTGGACCACCGAGGGCTGGTGGAACCTGTCCGCCCGCAGTTGCGAAACGCTGCTGCGCGGCACGTTGGCGGCTCGCTACTACTACGTCTACGCCGTTGACTACGATCGCGGCGGCGAGTGGGCCGGCCGCGCCTACATGTGCACGCGTGAGCAGCGAATTCACCATCCGCAGCACCGAAGATTGCCTCGCGCGCGGCTATGACCGTACCGGGTTCTTCGAGATCGACACCGGCGAGCAGCCGTCCTGGACGGTGCAGCTCACGGATTCGGCGGATCAGGCCCCGCAGCAGCCGCTGCAATCGCGCGTGCCGCTGACAACCCCTTCAACCACGGGACGGCAGAACACGGCGCCGCCGTTCCCTGCACGCAAGAACTGATGCGCCGTCTACGCCGCACCAAGATCGTCGCCACGCTCGGGCCCGCGTCGTCCGAGCGTTCCGTGATCGCCGCGCTGTTCCGCGCCGGCGCCGACGTGTTCCGCATCAATATGAGCCATACCTCGCACGACCGGCTGCGCGAGCTGGTGTTGACCATCCGCTCGCTGGAAAGCGAGTTCGAGCGTCCGATCGGAATTTTGGTCGACCTGCAGGGACCCGAAGCTTCGGGTCGGACAGTTCAGCTCCGGTCCGGTGACGCTGGCGAAGGGCGACGACCTTCATCTTCGATACCGATCCGGCGCCGGGCAACGCGAGCGCGTTCACCTGCCACATCCGGAAATCTTCGCCGCGATCGAGCCCGGCCACACGCTGCTGCTCGACGACGGCAAGGTCCGGCTGACGGCGACCGAGGTCGCGCCCGGCAAGATCGTCACCCGCGTGGAAGTCAGCGGCAATTTGTCGGACCGCAAAGGCGTGAGCCTTCCGGACACCACGATCCCGTTCTCGGCGCTGGCGCCGAAGGACCGCTCCGATCTCGAAGCCGCGCTTGACGCCGGCATCGACTGGGTCGCGCTGTCCTTCATCCAGCGCCCGGAGGACATCGCCGAAGCCAAGAAGATCACGCGCGGCCGCGCGGTGGTGATGGCCAAGATCGAAAAGCCGCAGGCGGTGACACCGGCTCGACGAAATCCTGGAGGTCACGGACGCGCTGATGGTGGCGCGCGGCGATCTCGGCGTCGAGATGCCGCTGGAGCGGGTGCCGGGCATCCAGAAATACATGACGCGCGCGGCGCGCCGCGCCGGCAAGCCGGTGGTGGTCGCGACCCAGATGCTGGAATCGATGATCAACAGCCCGGTGCCGACCCGCGCCGAAGTGTCGGACGTCGCCACCGCCATCTTCGAAGGCGCCGACGCGGTGATGCTGTCGGCGGAATCGGCGGCCGGCAAATTCCCGATCGAGGCGGTCACCACCATGAACCGCATCGCCGAGGAGGTGGAGAGCGATCCGATCTACCCGACCATCATCCAGGCGCAGCGCGCCGATCCCGAGCCGACCGGCGCCG
This sequence comes from uncultured Alphaproteobacteria bacterium, assembly GCA_963741595.1. GTDB lineage: Bacteria > Pseudomonadota > Alphaproteobacteria > Rhizobiales > Xanthobacteraceae > VAZQ01. Next base: position 123,146 of record CAVUIV010000019.1, on the reverse strand, counting down.
ACGCGATCGCCGCGGCGGCGCGGCAGATCGCCGAGACGCTCGACCTGTCGGCGCTGATCTGCTGGACGTCGTCCGGCTCCACCGCCTTGCGCGTCGCCCGCGAACGGCCGCGCTCGCCGATCGTGGCGATCTCGCCGAATGTCGCGACCGCGCGGCGGCTCTCGCTGATCTGGGGCGTGCATTGCGTGGTGGCCGAGGACGCGCACGACCAGGACGACATGGTGGATCGCGCCTGCCGGCTGGCGTTCAAGGACAATTTCGCCAAGGCCGGGCAGCGGGTGATCGTGGTCGCCGGCGTGCCGCTCGGCACCCCGGGCGCCACCAACATGCTGCGGATCGCGTTCGTCGGCTCCGAAGCCGGCTACGCGGTGTAGAGCGTGATCCCGAAATCGAACGCGTCGCGATCAGATATCGCGGCCGTCGACGGTATCGGTCAGCCGTTTGACCAGATCGGGAATCCGCTCCATGCGCGGATAAAGGTCGACCGCGCGGCGGAACGCCGCCAGCGCGCGGCGCTCGTCACCGATGTCGTTGAGGATCATGCCGATGCCCGCCCAGGCGCCGAAGTGCCGGGGTTCGCGCGCCAGGACGGCGCGCAGATCGGCCATCGCCGCCGTGTAATCGCGCTTGTGGAAATACAGCGTCGCGCGCCGGTTCCAGGCTTCGACGTAGTCCGGCTTGATGTCGATGATCGCCGTGAGGAGCTTGATCGCGAGATCGTAGTCCTTGCCCGTCATCGCCGTGCGCGCGCGGGTCATCAGCAAGGTCGCGGTGTCGCCGCCGGCGGCCGCCCAGACCGCCCAGATGCGGCCCTCGATGTACTTGGCGCTCTCGGGGGTGGGCGCGGCCTTGAGCGCGGCAAACAGGCGATCGAGGTTCTGTGCGGGATCGCCGCGCTGCGGCCGCGGCAGGTCGGCCGGCGGCTCGACCGGCTGCGGCGGCTCGACACCGGGCGGCGGCTGCAACTCCGGCGTCTGCGTTGGGCTCTGCTGCGCGTGCGACGGCGCGACCAGCGCGATGGCCAGGGCCAAAGCCAGCACCAGGCGAAGGCGGTCAAACCGAGAAGCGCACGGAATTGCTCAGGCATGGCGCGGAGTCTATCGTTTCACCCGGGTCGAGCAAAGCCTGCGATCAAGGCAGGCTCGTGTCCCGATTTCCGAAGTTCGTACGATCTCGCGGCGGGGTCTGAAACGCTCCGCAGCGTCGCGATCAACCCTGGCGGGCTTTGAAGCGCCGGTTGGTCTTGTTGATGACGTAGACCCGGCCCTTGCGACGCACCAACCGGTTGTTGCGGTGGCGGCCGCGCAGCGATTTCAACGAGTTACGAACTTTCATGACGGGCTCCGGTGATCCCGCGCGGCGCGGGGGTCGGGGGTTGTTCAATGTGGGCCGATACTTAGGGGGGTGGGGCCGCCCCGTCAATTGAGTTTCCGCACGCGCGCGCCATGCCAGCCAGGCACTGGCGGCGGCGGCGCCGATTCGCGACCTCCGCCCGGTCCATGCAGGTCCGTCCTCCCATTCACCCCCGCTTCCAAGCATTCTCCCTCCCAAGCACCCCGCCTCCAAGCACTCCCGCTTCCCAGCGCTCCCCGCCTTCGGAAGCGCATTGACAGCCGCGATCCGCGACGTAATGTTATAATATAACATTACAGATCGGGGTGGGGCGATGGACGGATGGAATCGGGGCGCGGCTCTGGGCGGGATCGTGGCTTGGGTGGTCGGCGGACTGGGTACGGGCCCGGCTCCGCCCAAGCCCAGACCCAGCTCCCGGAAATCGTCGTCACCGCCCCGAGCCCGATCGTGCGCACCCCGCGCCCCGCGGCCCCCGCGGCCGCGCCCGCCGTTCTCCGAGGCCCCCGCCGAGCTGCCGCCCGGCTGGCTGCCGATCGTCGCCGACCAGTTCGCCACCGTGACGGTGGTGACCCGCGACGAGCTGCAGCGCACGCCGGGCGGCACGCTCGGCGACGTGCTGTTCGCCAAGCCCGGCATCACCGGATCGAGCTTCGCGCCGGGCGCGGCGAGCCGTCCGATCGTGCGCGGGCTCGACACCTATCGCGTGCGCATCCAGGAGAACGGCATCGGCGCCAGCGGCGTCTCCGAGCTCGGCGAAGATCATGCCGTGCCGCTCGATCCCTTGGCGGCGGAGCGCGTCGAAGTGGTGCGCGGACCGGCGACGCTGCGTTTCGGCTCGCAGGCGATCGGCGGCGTGGTCAACGCCACCAACAACCGGATTCCGGATGCGCTGCCATGCGCGCCTCAGGCGACGCCACACACACCTTGCGTGCGCTACGAGACCCGCGGCGGTTTCAATTCGGCGGACAGCGGCCGTGAAGGGGCGATGATCCTCGACGCCGGCGCCGGCAATTTCGCGTTCCACGCCGACGCCTATGGCCGCAGCGGCGACGACTATCGCATCCCGCGCTATCCGTATCTGCCGCCGCGCGACCAGACCTTGCCGTTCAACCGCCGGCAGCCGAATTCATCCTATCGCGCCGACGGCCAATCGCTCGGCGGCTCGTATGTGTTCGACGCCGGCTTCGTCGGCATGGCGCTGACCCGCACCGCGAACTTCTATCGCGTGCCGGGGCTCGAGGCGACCGAGACCAACACCCGCATCGACATGGAGCAGACCAAGCTCGCAAGCCGCGGCGAATACCGGCCGCAGGCCGGCGGCATCGACGCGATCCGGTTCTGGTTCGGACACACCGACTACAAGCACGACGAGCTCGCCAACGAAGGCGGCTTCGACGGCATCCAGCAGACCTTCACCAACAAGGAGCAGGAAGGCCGCGTCGAAGTGCAGCTCACGCCGTTCGACCTGCGGTTTGCGACGCTCACCACCGCGCTCGGTGTGCAGGGCCTGCATCAGCGCCTCACCGCGCCCGGCACCGAAGGCGGCCTGTTCGATCCCAACCGCACCACCAGCGTCGCCGGCTTCCTATTCAACGAATTCCGTTTCAGCGAAACGGTGCGGATGCAGGTCGCCGGCCGCATCGAGGAATCCCGCGTCAAGGGCGCGGTGCCGGACCTGTTCGTCGATCCGCTCACCAATATCGAGCGCGATCGGCGTTTCACGCCGGCGAGCGGCGCCATCGGCGTCCTGAAGGATTTGCCGTTCGGGCTGGTCGGCAGCGTCACCGCGCAATATGTCGAGCGCGCGCCGCGGGCGCCGGAATTGCTCTCGCGCGGCATCCACGAGGCGACCGAGACCTTCGACATCGGCAATCCGAACCTGAAGATCGAAGCCGCCCGCACCGTTGAAATTGGCATCCGAAAGCCGCGCGGGACGTTCCGGTTCGAGGCCACCGCGTTCTACACCCGCTATTCCAACTTTATCTTCCGCAACCTCACCGGCTTCACGTGCGATGAGACCATCGACACCTGCGACGACCCCGTCAACGGCGGCGCCGGCGGCGAGTTGAACCAGGCGGTCTATTCGCAACGCGACGCGACGTTCCGCGGCGGCGAATTCCAGAGCCAGCTCGACGTCGCGCCGCTCGTGGACCGGCACGGTCGGCATCGAGAACCAGTTCGACGTGGTGCGCGCGACCTTCACCGACGGCAGTCACGTGCCGCGCATTCCGCCGGTGCGTGTCGGCGGCGGCGTGTACTGGCGCGACGCGCATTGGCTGGCGCGCGTCAACCTGCTGCACGCCATCGGCCAGAACCGGGTGGCGGCGACCGGCGAAACCGCCGACCGACGGCTACAATCTGCTGCAGCGCCGAGTTGGTCTACACCACGCCGCTGCGGCCGAACGATTTCGGCGCCCGCTCCCTCACCCTCGGCGTGTCCGGCAACAACCTGCTCAACGACGACATCCGCAACCACGTCTCGTTCAAGAAGGACGAGGTGCTGATGCCAGGCCGCGGCGTGCGCTTCTTCGCGACGCTCGAAAGGAATCTCGAGGGTGGAGCTGCCGTCGCATCGAAAGGGGTCGGGCGAGCGGCGCCGAGCCAAGGGATGCCATCGAGCGACAGCTCAACCGTGAGCACCAGAAAACTCCCCGCGGGCGGAGCGTCGCTGATCGCCGCCAGCGGATAGCTGCCGATGCAGCTTTCCGCCATTACCTTGTGAAGCGCGGCGCCGGGCAGGTCCTTCACGCGGGCGGCAAGTTGCTCATCCAACGGCTTCCCGGGCTCGATCGTCGTCGCAACCGTCGCCAACCAGGCGTCGGCGGCAGCGTAGGCGCGGCGCGCCGCCGCGTCGTGCGCAAAGCTGCGGATGCGCCGCACCCAAGCGCCCTTGTAGGCCACCGACGCACGCACCGCGAAGCGCCCGGCAAGCGGCAACGTGCCGGCGACGCGGATCAGGCGCCGATCGGCGTCGAGATTGGCAGCGACCGCGATATAGGCCTCCTCGGCGCCGCCGAGCCGCGCCTGCTTCTCGACCTGCCCCGCGACCGCGCCGGCATCGACCGCCTTGTCCGCGTCGATCTGGTCGAGCGCGGTGCGGGCGATCGCATCGGCGCGCCCGATCAGGCCGCGCTCGGCATCGTCAATGCCGCGCCGCACCTCGGCGAACACGCCGCTCAGATCGGCAAATGCAATCCCGGGCGCGGCACCGACAATCTCGTCATCGAGGCCGGCCGGCAGCGCATCGAGCTCCAGCACGCCGACGCGCTTGCAGCCGGCCTCCGCGATCCGCTTGCCGACGGCGGCGCCCGGCTTCGGCGTGTTGACGATCTCGCTCAGCGTATCGGTGGTGCGGATCCAGTTGGCGACCCGCTTCGACAGCGCGGTGGCGAACACCGGCGCGCCCTGCTTCGGCAGCAGCAGCATGCCGTCCGACCAATACGGCGTGAAGCCGGTGAGCCAGGTCACCGCGGCGGGCTGCACCAGATTGGTGTAGAACAGCGCGGCGTCGAAGCCGTTGCGTTGCATCGCCGCGCGCAGCCGAGCGATGCGCGCCTCGAGCGCGGCCTTCGGCAATTCCTCGGCGTTCCATCCCATCAAGCCGCGACGCATGTCTTAAATCCTTACGCCGAACAGCTCGCGCGCGGTCTTGGTGAAGACCTCGCAGCCGGTCTTGGTCACCGCCACCACGTCGCCGAGCACCAGATAGCCCACCACCGGATGATAGGTGTTGGGATGCACGATCAGCGTCATGCCCTCGTCGATCCGCGTGGTGACATCTTCCAGGATGTGCGGCTTGGTGTCGGCGAACAGTCCGACGCCGTGGCCGCGCACGCGCGTGTATTGATCGGTGACGTAATCGCCGAGCCCTTCGCGCCGGAAGATCTCGTTCTCGGCGCGCGCGATGTCGGCGGCGGTGACGCCGTCGCGCACCGCGGCGATGCCGGCCTCCATCGCCTCGCGGTAGAGCGCAAAGGCTTTGCGCTGCTCGGCATTGGGCTCGCCGACCACCAGGGTGCGGCAGATCTGCGCGTAGTAGCCGTCGACGCAGGGCGTGAGCTCGGTGGTGACCATGTCGCCGGCCTTGAGCCGCTTGCCGCTCGGCGGCGCCATGCCGCGCACCTCCGGTCCGCCGACGCCGACGATCTGGAAATTGTCGTCGACGCCCTTCGAGCGGAAGAATGCCTCGGCCTCCGCGATCAGCTCGTAGTCGGCGCGGCCGGGGCGCGCCGCGTCGCGGAACACCGCATAGCCCTCGTCGGCGACCTTGCAGGCGCGGCGGATGGCGTCGACCTCCGAGGCAAGCTTGCCCATCAGCAGGCGATCGAGAAACGCGGTGCGGTCGCCGAGGTTGAGGTCCTTGGCGCGGGCGGCGAGCTTGCGCGGGATCAGGCGCGCCGGCGCGGTGCCGATCCGGCGGTTGCTCAGCCGGCTCAGCGCGTCGTCGACATCGCCGAGCAGGTTCGGCGCATGCACGACCGCGATGCCGGAGCATTCCAGCGCTGCGCGGTCGGCCTCCAGCGCGCTATCGAGAAAGAGCGTGATGCCGTCCTCGCGGACGATCACGAGCGCCTGGCCTTCCAGGATGCCGAAATCGGTGGCGTAGCGGAGATAGTCGTTCTGCCAGGCGTTGCCGTAGAGCAGCAGCACGTCGAGGCCCTCGCCCGCCATCTCCTCCAGCAGTCTTGCCCTGCGGTCCGTGAATACCGGCACGTCGATCTCCGTCATTCCTTCCAGCGCGAATAGCGGGCCTCGACCATGCGCACCAACTCGTTGAGCATGATCGCCAGCAATGCCAGCGTCAGGATCAGCGCGATCAGCGCTGCCGGATTGAACGTCTCGGCATAGAGCAGCGTGAACGAGCCGATGCCACCCTGCGAGACGAACAACTCCGCCAGCAGCACGCCGAGCAGCGTCATGGTCATTGCCAGCCGCAGCCCGGTGAAAACCGCCGTCACCATGTGCGGAAACACCACGTAGCGCAATTGCTCAAACCGCGTCGCGCCCATGGACGCGGCGGCGCGCATCATCAGCGGACTGACGTTGCGCATGCCGGCAATGGTATTGACGATCACCGGGAACACGCCGTGGCTGAAGCCGAAGGCGATCTTGCTCTCGGGGCCGATTCCGAACACCAGCACGAACAGCGGCAGCAGGATCGCCTGCGGGATGCCATAGAGCAGCAGCACGATCGGGTAAAAGCTGCGGCGGCCGATGTCGGAGAGCCCGACCAGCACGCCGATCAGCATCCCGAACACCACCGACATCACGAACGCCACCACCAGCTCGATCAGCGTGACGCCGATCGCGAGGCGCACCCGCGGCTCGCCCAGGACCTTCGGCCACAGCTGCTCCAGCACCTGGCTCGGCGCGGCCGCGAGCGAAGAGGTCGCGAATGCCCGCGCGTAGAATTCCCACAGCAGCACGACGCCGAGGATCAACAGCAACCGGACCAGGCGGATGGCGTTGGGCGACATTCCGCTCACTCCCGCTCGCTGCGCGTCTCGACCGCGAGCGCGAGCAGGTTCAGCATCACCGACATGCAGACCACGAACGAGATCCAGGCATAAAGCCGCGCGGTCTCCATCAGCTCGGCGGCGAGCGCGGTGGCGCGGCCGACCCCGGCGGTGGCGGCGAGCGTCTCGCCGCCCAGCACCGAGGCAATGCAGATGAAGAAGCCGATGCGCAGCCCGGTCAGCGTGACCGGCATCGCCGCCGGCAGATAGACGTAGCGGAACTGTTGCCAGGTCGAGGCGCCCATCGAGCGTGACGCTCGCAGGTAAAGCTCGTCGACATTGGAAAATGCGGCGATGGTATTGAGCGCGATTGGAAAGAAGGCGTAGGTCGCGCCATAGGCGACCTTGGATTCCGGCCCGATGCCGAAGAACAGCACGAACAGCGGGAAGAACATCGTCAGCGGCACCGCGAACATGCCGGACAACACCGGCTCGAACAGATGCACCAGCGTGCGCGAGCGCGCCACCACGAAGCCGACCGCCGTCCCCGCGATCACCGCGATCGCATAGGCCTGGACGATCGAGATAACGGTGACCGTCAGCGCCGACCACAACTGGCCGGAGCGCACCAGCACGCCGATCTCGCGCCAGACCAGTTCCGGCGCCGGCAGGAACAGCTTCAACGTGCCGCCGGACCGGGTCGCCATGTACCAGGCGCCGGCCAGCGCCATGAACAGACCGACCTGGATGGTGCGGATGACGAGCTTGTCCTGCGCGATCATCGCAGCACCGTTGCAGCTGCGCGTGGATCGGACGCGGTGTCAAAAAAAGCAGCGCGCGAGGTTTCAATTAATGTGCCCTCGCCCCCTTGTGGGGAGAGGGCAACGTCGGTGGCCCAGCGACAAATCCGAAGGGGTGAGGGGTGAGATTCTCGCAATGACATCTTGCGAAGAGACCCCTCACCCAATCGCGATTTGCGGAACGATCCACTTGCCCTCTCCCCACAAGGGGGAGAGGGCGCAGTAATGGACACGCTCCTGCGCTTTGACTTGAGAAAAATGCTGATCCGCACAATCATCGCGTCACGCCTGCGCGTCGCGAGCCACGCGCATCGCCGCCACCGTCTGCCGGATCTCGTCGCGCAACAGCCCGTAGAGTTCCTTGCGGATATCCTGGAACGCGTCGGTCAGCATGAAATCGGGCGAGCGCGGATGCGGCTCCGGCACCGCAATGTTGGCTTTGATCTTTCCCGGCCGCGCCGTCATCACCACGATGCGGTCGGCGAGAAACACCGCTTCGGCCAGCGAATGGGTGACGAAGACGATGGTCTTGCCGCGCCGCGCCAGCAGGATCGAAAGGTCCTCGCCGAGCACCATGCGGGTCTGCTCGTCGAGCGCCGCAAACGGCTCGTCGAGCAGCAACACCTCCGATCCAACGCACAGCCCGCGCGCCAGATTGATCCGCTGCTTCATGCCGATCGAAAGCTGCTTGGGATAGTGATTGGCGAACTGCTCCATACCGACCGCCGACAGCGACTGCATGGCGCGGTCGTGCCACGCCGTGTCCTCGGTGCCGCGAAACTTCAGCGCCAGGCGAAAATTCTCGAGCACCGTGAACCACGGAAACAGCGTGCTCTCCTGGAACACGTAGGCGATCTCGTCGGGACGCGGCCCCGATACCGGCGCGCCGTTGACAGCCACCGTTCCCGCGGTTTGCTGGAGCATGCCGCCGATAATGCTGAGCAACGTGCTCTTGCCGCAGCCGGACGGGCCCAGCAGACAGACGAATTCGCCTTTGCGGATATCGATCGAGACGTCGTCGAGCGCGTGCACCTGCTGGCTCGGGTCGCGCCCGGCGAACATCATGGAGACATGGTCGATGGCGATTGCGGGCGCCGATGCGCCCGCAATCTGAGTCGATGCGGCGGTGCCGCCGCTGACACTGCCCGTGGTGCTCACGTCAGAACTTCACCGGCACGAATTTGTCGTTGTAGATCGCCCGCGGGTCCGGCAGCGAGTCGAGGATGCCGAGATCCTTGAGCGACTTGCTGATCACTTGGATGGAGGCGGGATTCCAGGCGCCGTCGGCGGAGAAGCCACCGACCTGCGCGTCGTAGATTCGCGAGACGATGCTTTCCCGCACGTCGATCGCCTTCGCGGTGATCTTCACGGTGGCATCCTTGTTGGCGCGGATGAACGCGATGGTCTTGAACCAACCGCGCAGGAACCGCCGCAGCACGTCGGTGCGCTTGTCGATCATGGCGTCGGTCGCGAAGATGACGTGGGTGTAGAAATTCTTCTCGATCTCGCCGAAGTCGATCACGAGGCGGCCGCGCTTCAACTCCTCAAGTTCGAAGCCGCTCGCCGACTCCACCACCATGGCGTCGAGGTCGCCGCGCTCCATGGCGGCGAGGCGCGCTTGCATCGAGCCGAGCGGCATGACCTGCATCCCGTCCCTGCCCCAGCCTTGCTGACGCGCAAGCTCCCGGCTGAGCCAATCGGTGAGCGACCCACCCGTGGTGACCCCGATGCGCTTGCCCTTGAGGTCCGCGACCGTCTTGATCGGCGACTTGGCGAGCACCACGACCGCCAGATTTGACGGCGCGCCGTACATCGCCGCCACCCCGATCGCCGGCACGCCCTTGGCGCGGAAGCCGAGCCCCGGCCCCGAGCCGAGCGCGACGTCGACCGCGCCGGCGGTCAGGCCGGCCTGCATCTGCGCGTCGCCCTTGAAGCTCGAAATCGCGAGATCGATGCCTTCCTGCTTGAAGATGCCGGATTGCACGCCGACGTCGGTTGCGGCGAAGGCCCAGGAATTGGGCACCGACTTGCCGATGCGGACCTTGTCCTGCGCCTGCGCGGAACCGCTCGCGAGCAACGTCGCCGCCAGCATGGCGACCATCGAACCGCATTTTAGAATTCGAGGCATCAGGACCCTCCGACCAACATCTGCCACGTCAACGCAACTACACCGGTTTCTCGCCCAGAATGGTCACGCGCCGCAAGAGCCGGCGTTCGCCGGCGCTGAAATCACTGCGGGCGTGCAGCGTGCAGCGGTTGTCCCACATCAGGATATCCCCGGGGCGCCACACATGCTCGTAGATGAATTGCGGCTGCTCCTGATGATCGAACAGGAAAATCAGCAGTTCCTCGCTCTCCTTCGGATCGAGCCCTTCGATCCGCCGCGTCATCAGGCGGTTGATGTAGAGCGCCTTGCGCCCGGTCGCGGGGTGGATGCGCACCATCGGATGGGCGTAGCACGGCGCGCCCGCCGGCACTTCGGCTTTGCGGATGGTCGCGGCGGTGTCGTAGTCGTAGGCATTCAGCGCCTTGCGACCGTCGATACGGCGCTTGATGTCCGCCGGCAGCGTCTCATACGCGAGGTAGGCGTTGGCAAACAGCGTATTGCCGCCGACGCGCGGGACCTCGATGGCGTAGAGCAGCGATGCCTTGGCGGGAATTTCCTGGTGGCACTGGTCGGAGTGGAACTGCATCTCGCCGTCGGGCAACGCACCAATCGCTTCGCCGTTCTCGCGGATGTTGGAAATCAGCATCACCGCGGGATGCGAGCGGACAAACTGCTTGGTGTGGATCTTGGCCGGCGGCCCGAAGCGCTCGGCAAACCGAACCTGATCGTCCTCGCTCAACTCTTGGCCGCGCAGCAGGATCACCAGATGCTGGTGCCAGGCATCGAGCATGGCCTTGGCGAGCGGGTCGCTGATGTCGTCGCGAAGATCGACACCGACGATTTCAGCGCCGAGGGCCGGCGACAACGGACGGATCGCAAATGCGGGCGCTGGGGACGACGCTGGCGCGACGGCGGATACGGTGGATTCCACGGCGCTCCTCCGGCTTTTATTGTGGTGCAGGCCGATTATAGGGCCCGCCCGACCGAGATCAAACCGCAGGTGCTGGCGCTGATTGCAACGCCGGCATCACCTCGCGCGCAAACAGCGCGATCGATCGCTGCGTCTCGTCGAGCGACAGGTCGCCGAAGGCAAATTGTCCAACACAATAATTGCTGCCGGTCGCGGCGAGCTGCTCGCGCAGGAACGCCGCCACCGTGCGCGGCGAGCCTGCGACACCCTGCCCCACCTCGACGATGCCGTCGAAATCCACCGGCCGCGGATGCGCGGCGGTGTAATTGTGCCGGCGGTGCAGGTAGGTGAAGTTCTGCTGCCACAGCGGATAAGCGCGGCGCGCCAGCGCCAGCGCCTCGGCATCGGTGTCGGCCACGACGATGAAGCGTCCAAGCCCCATCAGCGGCAGTGGCGCGGGGCCCCAAGCCTCGCGCCAGGCCAAACGGAACGCATCGAACGACGTGCGCGTGGCGGGAACGGAATCCAGGCTGATCACCCGCAGGCCCTTGGCTGCCGCGCGCTTGGCGCTTTCCGGCGCATGCAACCCGTACCACACCGGCGGATACGGCTTCTGCAACGGCGTGAGCTCCATCGGCACGTTGTCGAAGTGAAAGAACCGGCCGTGGAAGGTGAGCGTGGGCTCGGTCAGCCCCTTCATGACCAATTCGAGCGCCTCGGCATAGATCTCCTGGGCCAGCGCCGGGTCCTGGCCATAATAGTCGAGTTCGATTCCCACCGAGCCGCGGCCGAATCCCATTTCGAGCCGGCCGTGGCTCATCTGATCGAGCATGCAGATTTCCTCGATCATCCGGATCGGATGATAGAGCGGCAACGCATAGACCATGGGCCCAAAGCGCAGCCGCTTGGTGCGCTGCGCGACCGCGGCGAGAAAAACGCTCGGGCTCGGCGCCAGCCCGAGCGGCGTCGAGTGATGTTCGGCGATGTGATAGGCGTAAAAGCCGAAGCGATCGCAGGCCTCGATGATCTGCAGCCGCGCCTCGTAAAACGCAGCGAGCGACAGATCGTTGCGGTCGAGATGGTCGAAAGCGCCGAACTGCATCATTCGTCCGTCACGTCGATCCAAACGCCGCCGGGATCGGCCATCTGGAATTTGCCGCCGGCCTCGCGGGCGAAGAACGCCTTGCGCGCCTCCGCCTCCTTGCTGCCACCGAGCCGCATCGGCGCGACATAGGGGTTCATGCCCGAGGTCGTCTCGACGTGCTGCTTGAACGCCTCGATGTTCTCGACCTTGAAGCCGATGTGATCCGGGCCGGGCCGCTTGATCGACATGTTCTCAAAACTCGCGATCGACCACGGCAGGATCGACAGCGTGACGCGGCCGTCGGTCAGGTGATGACCGGCACCGCCGTTCCGGTTCGTCGGCTTGAGCTCAAAGACATATTGATAGAAATCCGCGCATCTCTCCGGGTTCATGGTGCGAATGGCGAACTTGGCGAGATAGCGGTCCTGGCTCCAGCCGGCTGCCGCCTGTTCCGCATAGACGCCGACGAGCTTGTCGCCCTCATCCTTCTGCGCCAGATCGAAGACATTGCCGTCCGGATCGTGGCCGCTGTAGTTCGCGAACGGCCGCGTGGACGGCCGCTTGACGACATTGGCCTGCGGAAACTTGTCGCGCGCGCGCTTGAGCACGGTGTCGATGTCGTCGACCACCAGCCCGAAATGATCGAGCCCGCCGACATAGCCGTCGCGCAACGGATTGATGTTGAGGCCGACATAACCGTCGCCGACCGTGACGGCGTTGAGCGGCCGGCTGGTTTTGCCGGAACGCTTGAGGCCGAAATAAGCCTCGTAGAAATTGGCCAGCATCGGATAGATCGGGCTGACCATCGCCATGTGGTTGATCTTCGCAAACATCACTGTGGCCTCGACAATTCGATCGAGCGCGTCACGACATCCGGCGAGACCTCGAGCGTCTGCCCGATCACCTTTTGCAGGTCGTCGCCGGACATCGGACCGAATTCCAGGTTGCGCTTGTCCATCTCGGCTTTGAATTCGGGATCGGCCAGCATCGCCGCGACCGCGCGACGCAGCACGGCGAGCCGATCGGCGGGAATGTCCGGCGGCGTCATCAACGCGCGGCCGACTTCAGCGGTGCTGCCGAACAGATTGAGCACCTGCTTGTCTCCCGGAGTCTTGCCGAACTCGACCATGGCCGGCACGTTCGGGAATTGCGGATGGCGCCTCTGCGCATATTGCACCAGGACATTCACGGTCTTGTCGCGCAGCCAGGTCGGTCGCCCGAACAACAGGTTCTCCAGTGTGGCATGCGCGCCCTCGGTCTCGCCGCGCTCCATCGCCAATAACGTCCCGGTGGTGCCGGGATAACCCTTGATGATCTTGAAGCGGGTGCCGGCGAGCTTGTTCATCAGGCTCGGCATGATTTCAGTGGTGGCGCCGGCGCTGGTCGCGGCCATCACGGTGTCGCGCTGCATCGCATCGGCGATCGTCTTGGTCGGCGAGGTGTGCCAGGTCAGCGAGACCTCGATGATCGGCGTGAACCGCCCGAGCCAGCCGAACTTGCGCATCTCGTAGGACACCGCCGGATCGCGCAGCGCCTGGGTGAGCGCAAGCTGCTGGCCGACCATGCCGATGGTAAGGCCGTCCTTGGGCGCCTGGGTGAAGAGATAGTTGGCCGCCTTCACGCTGCCGACGCCGGGCATGTGCTTGACCGCGATGGTCGGATTGCCGGGCAGATATTTCGGCAGGAGCTGCGCGGCGAGGCGGGAGTAAACGTCGTAGCTGCCGCCGGGATTGTACCCGACGATCAGCGACATCGACTTGCCCTTGAAGAAATCCTCCGCGGCCGACTGACCGCGCGCCTGCTGCGTGAACGCGACAGCGGCAAGCGCAAGGACGGCGAATTTGCAGGATATTGATACTCTCGACATTCGACCGTCCGCTACTTTGCGCGGGCGCCGCCGACATTCCAGCCGCGCGCGCCCTCCCCGTAAATCTCGTATCCCGCGTCGGTCACCGCGATGGTGTCCTCGAGCTTGATGAAGCCGCGCTTGGGATGCATCAGCGTCGTCTCCACCGAGACCACCATGCCGGTCTCAAGCGGACGCGTCGCATCGTAAGCGTCGTACGGCACCGGCCCGGTCGCCGTCAAACGCGGCGCCTCGTGGCTGACCAGCCCCATGCCGTGCGCCAGGAAGTGCATGTGATTGTGGTGCTTCGATTTGGCGACCAATGCATCGGCCGCCGCATAGATGTCGCCGCCCATCACGCCGGCCTTCGCCGGCTTCATCGCGGCCCGCTGGATCATCTCGATCTCGGCCAGGAGATCGACCAGCTCCGCGTCCGGCTGGCCCAGGATCGCCATGCGCGCGAGATCGCCGATATAGCCGTGGTAGTTGCCGCCGGAATCCACCGAGAGCACGTCGCCTTCCTCCCAGCGCTGTTCGGACGGGGCGCGGTTGTGGCTCGCGCCCGCCGCGATCAGGCAGTATTCGAAGGTCAGCCCGCGATTGGTTTCCTCGACCTTGAGCGCGTCCGCCAATTCCTGCTTGGTGGTGCCCGCGCCGTGCTTGGCGATCACCGCCTGCATCGACTCGATGACGCGCTCGGACGCGATCTTGACCATCTCCAATTCGGCCGGCGATTTGCGCGCGCGCAACCGCTCCAGCACGAACAGCGCATCGACGATCTCGGCCTCCGGCAGCGCGCTGCGCAGCGCCGCGGCCGAGTCCATCGGCAGGAATGCCATTTCCACGGCGATGCGGCGCGCCGGCCCGATCTTCTTGAGGTGCTCGACCGCCTTTTTCACGACATCGACCGAACCGGACGACGTGCAATTCGTCTCCGGCGTCCAGAACGTTTTCACCTCGCGCTGGTGGTTCTCGAGCCGATGGCCGAAGAACGCCGCCTTGTCGGGCGCCCCCTTCGGATACACCACGATCGGCAGATAGCGGCTCAAGCCCATCGCATCCATGTAGTCGAAGAAGAATGCGCGGTGGCCGCCGAGCAAATATTGCACGTTGTGCTTCGAGGTCGCGAGCAGCACGTCGACGCCGGCCTCCTCCATCAAGCGGTCGAGACGTTCGCTGTCGAACGGGATGGATGAGGCAGCCGGCCTGACGGAGGTGAGCATGGGCGAAGCTCCTGGGCTGTTGCGGCGCCACCGCGACGGCGCCGCTGGTTTTGGCGGATGGTGAGCCGGACTTGCGCCTAAGACAAGTCCTGCCGATGCGCGAGCTGGTATCCCTCCGCCCTCACCCTGAGGAGCGAGCCATCGCAGGCGGGGCCGGCATACACTTGGCTGCGTGCGAGCGTCTCGAAGGGCGAGGGCGGCCCGGCCTCATGGTTCGAGACAGCTCACCCAAGTCGATTGTAGCCGACTTGGGTGCGCCTCCTCACCATGAGGGGAGTGTTCCGTGGCCGACTTGACGCTCGCAGGCTTGGTTGGCAACGTCGCGCCGCATTCCGGGGAGGAAAGCATGAACCTGTATTGGCCGAGCGGCGGCCGTGCCGCTTTCGCCCTTCTTGGACTCGCCATTGCGGTGGCCGGTTCCGGGCCGGCGGTGGCGCAATCGGCAAACCAGGCCGACTTCTACAAGGGCAAGACCGTCGAGCTCATCATCTCGACCGGCGCCGGCGGCGGCCTCGACGCCAGCGGACGAATTGTCGCGCGCCATCTCGGCAACCACATCCCCGGCAATCCGACGATCGTTGCCAAAAACATGCCCGGGGGCGGTCACATCCGCGCGGCCAACTATGTGTTCAACCAGGCGCCCAAGGACGGCACCACGATCGGCACTTTCATCCCGATCTTCGTGATGGCGCAGGTGCTGGAGCGCAGCAAAAGCATCCAGTTCAATCCGGCGAACTTCAACTGGCTGGTGTCGACCTCCTCCAGCAATTCGACGGTGTATGTCTGGCACACCACCGGCGTGAAGACGCTGCAGGATGCGATGCAACGCGAGGTGCTGATGGGCGGCACCGGCGTCGGTTCCTACAACGTCATTTATCCCACCGTGTTGAACAGCGTGGTCGGCACGAAGTTCAAGCTGGTGACCGGCTACGCCAGCACCACCGAAATCGCGATCGCGATGGAACGCGGCGAGGTGCAAGGCCGCGCCGGCAACAACTTCAACAGCCTGACCTCGGAACACGCCGAGTGGCTCAAGACCGGCAAGATCAATCTGCTGGCGCAGGTCGGGCTCGACCGCGATCCCGATTTCGCGACCGTGCCGCTCCTCACCGATTTCGCCAAGACCGATGAGCAGCGCCAGATCCTGCGCTTCTTCTCCACCGACATCGTGATCGGCCGTCCGTTCGTGACCTCGCCCGGCGTGCCGGCGGAGCGGGTCGCCATCTTGCGTCAGGCGTTCGACCGCATGCTGAAGGATCCCGCGTTCCTTGCCGACTGCAAAAAGGCCGGCATCGACATCGGTCCGGTCGGCGGCGTGGCGATCCAGAAAATCGTCGCCGATTTCATGAACACCCCCGCTGAGATCGTCGTGAAGGCGAAAGCCGCGATGCAGCCCAAGGGCACCACCGAGCGCAAGAAATGAAAAAGCTGCACCTGACGATCGCCACCCAGGACTACGACCACTTCCGCGATTTCCGCACCGGCGATATCCGCGCCGAAGGCATCGAGCACACCTGGCTGATGCCGGAGCTGCACGAAATCTTCGCGCGCTTCACCGCCAACCGCGAATGGGACGTCAGCGAATTGTCGTTCGCCAAATTCGCCGCGCAAGTGACGCGCAAGAACCCCGACATCCTGGCGCTGCCGGTGGTCGCTTCGCGGCATTTCCGGTTCTCGGCGTTCTTCGTCAACAAGAAGAGCAAGATCAAAAACGCCAAGGACCTCAAAGGCAAGAAAGTCGGCTCGCCGGAATGGGCGCACACCGCCGCGGTCTATATGCGCGGCTGGCTCGGCGACGAATGCGGCGTCAAGCTCAAGGACGTGCACTGGTATCAGGCCGGCCTCAACCAGGCCGGCCGCGCCGAGAAGGTCGAGCTGTCGATCCCGAAAGGCGTGAAGCTCACCCGCGTCGAGGACAAGTCGTTGTCCGACATGCTGGCCAAGGGCGAGATCGACTGCGCGCTGGTGGCGCGCCCGCCCGATTGCTTCATGCGCGGCCATCCCGACGTCGAGCGGCTGTTCCCGAATTATCTGGAGATGGAAGAGCAGTATTACGCGCGCACCAAAGTATGGCCGATCATGCACGTGATCGCGATCAAAAAATCGATCCTCGATCGCGATCCTTGGGTCGCCGGCAGCCTCTACAACGCGTTCATGGAATCGAAGGAGCGCAGCGTCCGCCGCCTCACCGACGTGACGGTGTCGCGCTACCCGCTGCCGTGGCTCTCGACCTATGCGCGGCGCCTGCGCGACCAGTTCGACGGCGATCCGTTCCCCTACGGCATCGAGGAGAACCGCCCGACGCTCACGCAGTTCATGCGCTACACCCACGAGCAAGGCATCGCGCACCGTCACGCCAAGGTCGACGACATCTTCCCGAAGGGAATGATGGTCGAACATTTGACGTAGTCCATTTGCAAGATTGCGGCATGAAAGACCAACGGTGATCGATCGGGTCTTTCGTCGATGCCGCGCGTTGGTAAGAGAATGGCAACCAAGCAGGCTCACTCTGTGCCCTATCCAATCGGGGATAGTGAGATGTCGCCTACTGCGTACAACACCCAAAACGCCTCCATCGAGAAGGCGCTGAAGCTCGCGCGCGAGACCAACGATCTCGCGACCATGCTGGCAGATTTCACCACCAATGTGCGGCTGCTCCGCCTGCAATACGCGATGCGGACGGCACCGCTGGCGTCCTGATCGCGGCGCGCTGAGATTTTCGGGCGGCGCGGACAGCCTTCGCTTGTCGCGCGTGTAAAAGCGGCTTGCCCGTCGGCGCCGCGCAGGCGGCGAAGAGAAGAGATGGTGGGCGCGACAGGGATCGAACCTGTGACCCCTACCATGTCAAGGTAGTGCTCTTCCGCTGAGCTACGCGCCCTTTAAAGTGTGATTGCGAGGCAATCGCGCTTTAACGTCTTATTTGAGCATGTCCTTGTTCGGAAAACCGGTGTCCGCTTGTCCGGGACATGCTCTGATCGGCAACCTCTTATCGGCTCCCCCCGGGCGAGGCAAGCCGCCGGGCCGCCCGCTTTCCGGCGGGATCAGGCCGCCAGCATCTTCTGGACTTCGTTGACCAGGTCGCGCAGGTGCACCGGCTTGGACAGCACCTTGGCGTTCTTGGGCGCCGCCGAGTCCGAGTTCAGCGCCACCGCGGCGAAGCCGGTGATGAACATGATCTTGATGTCGGGGTCGAGCTCGGAGGCGCGCCGCGCCAGCTCGATGCCGTCCATCTCGGGCATCACGATATCGGTGAGCAGCAGCTCGAACGGCTCCTCACGCAGCCGCTCATAGGCGGACAGCCCGTTGTCGTAGGAAATCACCTCGTAGCCGGCGTTCTGCAGCGCCTTGACCAGGAACCGGCGCATGTCGGTATCGTCTTCCGCCAGGAGAATCTTCGACATTGCTGTACTCATTGAAAGCCGGCTTCCCCCGTGACTGAATTCTGAAAGCCATAAGCCGGGTCGCGGGTAAATATCGAGTGAATTGGACTATATCTCGACTCGCGCGCCTCGGCCATGGACAAGTGCGCGTTTCGAGGCATAGTGACGACGACACGAAGGGGGGACCGAAAGGCCTTCGGCCGCATCGAGGCTATTCTGTCAATGCGCGAGACCAGCGACGAACTCGACCCCCCGTTCGAAATCATCGAGCCCGCCGATTGCCGCGGGCCGATGGTATTCAACTCGCCCCACAGCGGCAGCGTTTATCCTCGCGAATTCCTGGCCACGTCGCGGCTCGACGTCGCCACCCTGCGGCGGTCGGAGGATTCGTTCGTCGATGAGTTGATCCTCGGCGTGGTGGAACGCGGGCATCCGGTCATGCGGGCGCACTTCCCGCGCTGCTATGTCGACGTCAATCGGGAGCCCTACGAGCTCGATCCACGGATGTTCGACGGCCGCCTGCCGTCCTTCGCCAATACCCGCTCGATGCGGGTCGCCGGCGGCCTCGGCACCATCGCCCGTGTGGTCGGCGACGCCCAGGAGATCTACGGCCAGCGGATTCCGATCGATAGCGCCATCCGGCGGATCGAGAGCCTGTACAAGCCCTATCACCGCGCCCTGCGCCGGCTGTTCACCCGCGTCCATGGCGAGTTCGGCACGGCGGTGCTGATCGACTGCCACTCGATGCCATCGTCAGCCGGCAGCAAGGACGAGCGGCCGCGCGCCGACGTGGTGCTGGGCGATCGCTACGGCACGAGTTGCGTCCCCGCCGTGGCCGAGACGCATCGAGGCGACCTTCCGCGAGCTCGGTTACGTGGTGAGCCGCAACAAGCCCTATGCCGGGGGCTTCATCACCGAGCACTACGGCAACCCGGCGGTCGGGCTGCATGCGATCCAGCTCGAGTTCAACCGCGCGCTTTATATGGACGAACGGCGCTACGAGCGCACCGCATCCTTCGCCACGCTGGCGGCCGATCTGGAAATGCTGGCAGACCGGCTGGCCGAGATTCCGATTCAAGAGCTGCGGCCCTATCGGGCGGCGGCGGAATGATCGCTGCCGCGGACAATCACGCCGATCGGAACCAAGCCGATCGGAGCTAACAAGCCGACCAGAACTAAAAAGGGCCGCGGTTGCCCGCGGCCCAAGTCTAGGGAGGAAACGCCCAAGGAGGGCGACGGTAACGCCGAAGCGCTACCGCACCGCAATAAGATACACCGCGACGCACAAAATGCAAGAGCTCATTAACGACCTTGCCGCCGGCGGGGCTAGAAACCCAGGTAATGCGCAAGAAAAAGGGCCGCCTGCGTAAGCAAGCGGCCCAAGTCTAGGGAGGAAACGCCCAAGGAGGGCGACGGTAACGCCGAAGCGCTACCGCACCGCAATATACTGGCCTCCCCGAGCGGAAAATGCAAGTGATACTGACCTATTCATCCATGCGATTATGCAACGCTGTGCTTCTAAAACCACACATCGGTTGCGACTGAAACCGATGAACAAGACAGGAATTCCAGCTTTGAAATCAAATGGATACCGACATCTAAGTCGCCCCCAAGGGCTGGCGGCCCGCCGGAAGCCCCCGATTGGGGCGTTCCGTCGCAGCGTTTCGCTCCCATGACCGCGATCGATTTCTCCGCCTTTGTGGATGAGCTGGCCGCGGTCGCGGGCGAGACCATCCTGCCGTTCTTTCGCACCACCCTGAGCATCACCGACAAGGGAAGCAGCCAGTTCGACCCGGTTACTGCCGCGGACCAAGCGGCAGAGGCCGCCATGCGCGCCCTGATTCGCCGCTCCTTCCCCGCCCATGGCATCGTCGGCGAGGAATACGGGCCGGATCGCGCCGACGCCGAATATGTCTGGGTGCTCGACCCGATCGACGGCACCAAATCCTTCATCGCGGGCATGCCGGCCTGGGGCACGTTGATCGCGCTGACCCGCTTCGGCGAGCCGGTGTTCGGCACGATGAGCCAGCCGTTCATCGGCGAACGCTTCAGCGGCGACGGCATGGCGGCGCATTACAAAGGCCCGGCCGGCGATCGGGATCTGCACGTGCGTGCCTGCGCGACACTGGCGGAGGCGGTGCTGTTCACGACCAGCCCGCTCCTGATGAACGACACCGACCGAGCCGCCTTCCGCAAGGTCGAACAGGCGGTCCGGCTCTCGCGCTACGGCGGCGACTGTTACGCCTACTGCATGGTGGCCGCCGGACATGTCGACCTCGTCATCGAGACCGAGCTCAAGCCTTACGACATCATCCCGCTGATCCCGATCATCACCGGCGCGGGCGGCGTGGTCACCAGTTGGGACAATGGCCCGCCGGTGCAGGGCGGCCGCATTGTCGCGGCCGGCGACAAACGCGTGCACGCCGCCGCGCTCGACATGCTCAACAAAAGCAAATAGCGGGTCACCCAGGTCTGCTGGCGCGATCCATTGGCTACTCGCTCGTTGCCTCAGAACGCCGCCGTCCCGGGCACGAAAGCGTCGAACGCCGCCAGCGCCTGGCCGCGGAAACGATCGCTCTCCATCAGCAATTCGTGGCGGGCGCCCGGAACGATGAGATGCGATCCGGTCCGCAGGCGCGCGGAAAACTCGTCGATGGCGAGCGTCGATACGATCTGGTCATGGCCGGCGGCGATGATCAGCATCGGCTGACGGATTTTGGCGGCATAAGCCGGGTCCGCCAGCGTGCCCATCATCCGGAAGGCCGCATCCGCCCACGCCACGGTCGGCCAACCGATCGCGAGCGCCGGCTCGGCTTCGAGCACGGCGACGTTGCGCGCGTAGCGAACCGGATCGGAGGTCAGCAGATTGCCGATGAATGGCCGCTGCTGCATCACCGACGCATCGCCGCCAGGCACATAGGCGCCACCGAGACCGAACGCGCGCATCGTGCGGACGATCAAGCGGGTCGCGAGCGACCGGCGCATACCGGGCAACCCGATCAGCGGCGCCAGCAGGACCATGCGATCGAACCAGCGATGCCCTTGATGCGCGGCGCGGATCAGCGCCGTTGCGCCCATCGAATGCGCGAGCCCGAACACCGGCGGCGGACAATCCGGCAACACCACTTCACGCATGAAGGTCGCGAGGTCGATATCGTAGTCGGCGAAGCGACGCACATAACCCTTGCGTGGGTTACGCAGCAGGCGCTGCGAGCCGCCCTGCCCGCGCCAATCGAGCATCGCCACGGCAAAGCCGCGCGCGCGCAGATCACGCACGGTCTCGAAATATTTTTCGATGAATTCGGCGCGGCCGGGAAACAAGCACACCGTGCCTTTGCGGCCCGGCGGCGGCGGCCAGCGCGCAAAACGCAATGCCAGGCCATCGGGCGTCTTCAGCATGCCAGTCACGGCATCCTCGGGCGCCGGATTGGCGGGAATAGAAACGAGAGTCATCGCTAGTGGTCCGATTTTAACATTCGCATCCCATTTCCGCGGACGATTTTGCGAATGTTAAAATCAAAGGACCACTAGCAAATATAGGCTGCTAGTGGAGTTTGGATTTGACATTCGCATCGCGTACTTGCTGCCAGGTGGATAGCGAATGCCAAATCCACTCCACTAGGATCGCCGGTGCCGCAGACAGCCATCGCCTTATAGCAGTCTGTCGAGCCCGCTCAACGAACCAGAGCCCTCGAAACGCGCGATTTGCACCGGTTCCGCATCAAATTCAAAAAACAAATAAAATCAAATACATGGCCACCCTTGAAGGGCGTCGAAGCGCCACCATATCAGGAAACGTGCAGGCCCATTGCGGGATGCACATTCACCCAGGTCCGGCCCCGCGTGGGCGGATCTTCTGCATGTCGCTTTCAGGAGGATATGCCATGCGAACTTTTGATCTTGCTCCCCTCTATCGTTCCACCATCGGCTTCGACCGGCTGTTCAGCCTGTTCGATCAGGCGGCCGGCCATGACGGCGCACCCGGTTACCCGCCCTACAATATCGAGCGCACCGGCGAGAACGCGTATCGCATCTCGGTTGCGGTAGCGGGCTTCGCCGAAGCCGACCTCACGATCGAAGCGAAAGAGAACACGCTGACGATCCGCGGTGAACGGCGGGCCACTGACGAGCGCACCGGCGAAGTGCTCTATCAAGGCATCGCAGCGCGCGCGTTCGAGCGCGTGTTCCAGCTTTCCGACGACGTGCAGGTCAACGGCGCGACGCTGGAAAACGGTCTCCTGCACGTCGACTTGGTCCGCGAGGTCCCCGAGGCCAAGAAGCCGCGCCAAATCAAGATCGGCAATGGTCAACCGAAGGTGGTTGAGCAGAAGGCCGCGTAACCACGCGCTTTCTGCAACGATCTGGCGCCCCGGCCTTGCCGGGGCGCTGTCATTTGGATGTCTGCTCGATGCTGACGATGGGCCGCTGATCGCGCGACTTAATCGAGCGGGGCGACCGGAATCATTTCCGTCGGCTGTGCCGGCGCGGGCTTTGCTGCCGCGGCCGGAGGGCTTGCCGCGGGGCGTTCCGTCGGCTGCCGCCGCGGGAACCGCTTCGGCGCGCCGCCGGAGTCGTTGGGGATGTCACCTCAGCCGCCGCAACCGCCGGCCGCGGACGCGGCAAGGGCGTCGGGGTCGGCGTCGCCTGTGTGGGCACCGAGCCGGTGACGTCCGGCGCGCTCGTCACCTGCCTGCGGCGCATCCGCGGGTGCCCGCGATGTCGTCGATGCCCGCGGCGGCGATGTTCGCACGGCGGTGCGCGGCAGCGGCGCCGACGGATCCCTCAGATCAGACGGCGGCGCAACAGCGCGCGCCGACCCTGGCGCAGCGCCATATGGCGGCGCGACCGGCACATAGCCACGCGGGCGCGCCGGAAGGCCGGCGAAGCGGGGATCATGCGCCGGCCCAGCGTGCAAAATCCTGCCGTCGGCCCCGATCGTGACCCGTAGCTGGCCGCCCATATTGTCGGAGGCCAGCACCACATAGTGCGCGCCCTGGCGTGCCGGTTGGGTCAGCGGCGTCAGGCCCGACGCGCGAACGATCCTCAGAACATCGCGCGGCGGCAGCCCGGGTTGAGCCATCGGTGGTGCTTCGACGCCCGGCGGATTGCCATAGGCGGTCTGCGCGCGCGCCGACGTCGCCGCAACAACACCCAAAGCGGCGAGGCCGACGCCGATTGCGATCCTGGTTTTCAAGAGCAACTCTCCCTGCTCGTCCTGTGACGCCAACTGCTCGTCCTGTGACGCCAAGTCTGTCCTGTGACGCCAAGTCTTAAGAACCCCAGATTCTTAAGAACCGCAGATGCCGAAATTCGGGCGTTCGCGTGACGGCAACGCCACAAAGCGGTATCAAGGTCGGGATGGTCCCGCCCAACTCTGCCGACGCCACGACACCAGCGCCGGCGCAGGGGCCAAGGCCTGCGCCAAGGCCGCAATCCCAACCATGGCACGCAATTTAGAATTAGGCGAACCCTTGTGTCCGTGGCTAAAATTTGTCATGGTGAGTTAGGACAGCAATGCTGTCCCAGTTGGTGGGCGCGACGGCGCAAGGCTGGGAGCGGCCGAGCGCGGGGCAAACGCCAAACCGGAACGGCCAAAGCACTGACCGCCTGCGGCAGGCAAACCGGCCGTCCATGCGACCCGTAACGGCGGCGCTTTTGGCCGCAGCGCGACGGCGCTGTGAGCTTGAGCGACCGGCATGACCGAGAGCCGATGGTCATCGGCTTGACCGACGGAAGACTGAGGATGCGAACGAGGGCGACATCGAAGCGCGCGACAGACCTGCGGCGGCGTATCACGTCCGCCGCACGCGCCGCGCATTCGCATCAGCCGCCGCTCGGCGACACTGCCGATCCCGGGCTGCCGCCGGCGCAAGGTCTCTACGACCCGAGACTCGACAAGGACGCCTGCGGCGTCGGCTTCATCGCCGATATCAAGGGACGCAAGTCGCACAAGCTGGTCGAAGACGCGCTCGCCATTCTCTGCAATCTCGAACACCGTGGCGCGGTCGGCGCCGACCCGCGCGCTGGTGACGGTGCCGGCATTCTGGTGCAGATTCCGCACGCGTTCTTCGTCAAGGAAGCCGATCGGCTCGGCTTCAAGCTGCCGCGGCCCGGCGAATATGCGATCGGCCAGCTGTTCATGCCGACCGATCCGGACTGGCGTCAGATCATTCGCGACATCTATGCACAAACCATCAAGCGCGAAGGCCTGGTGCTGCTCGGCTGGCGCGACGTGCCGACCAACAATTCGACGCTGGGCGAAAGCGTGAAGCCGACCGAGCCGGTGCACCAGCAGGTGTTCATCGGCCGCGGCAAGTCGATCAAGCACGAAGACGATTTCGAGCGCCGGCTCTATATCCTGCGCAAGTCGATCTCGAGCGCGATCTATGCGCGCCGCGAGCGGCGGCTGTCGAACTATTACCCGGTGTCGATTTCCTGCCGCACCGTCGTCTACAAGGGCATGTTCCTTGCCGATCAGCTCGGCACCTACTACCCCGACCTGCACGACAAGGATTTCGACAGCGCGCTCGCGCTGGTGCACCAGCGCTTCTCCACCAACACGTTCCCGACCTGGTCGCTGTCGCATCCCTACCGGATGATCGCGCACAACGGCGAGATCAACACGCTGCGTGGCAACAACAACTGGATGGCGGCACGGCAAGCGTCGGTGTCATCGCCGCTGTTCGGCGACGACATCAACAAGCTGTGGCCGATTTCCTACGAGGGCCAGTCCGACACCGCCTGCTTCGACAACGCGCTCGAATTCCTGGTGCAGGGCGGCTACTCGCTCGCGCACGCGATGATGATGATGATCCCCGAGGCATGGGCGGGCAATCCGCTCATGGACGAGGAGCGGCGCTCCTTCTACGAGTACAATGCCGCGCTGATGGAACCGTGGGACGGCCCGGCGGCAATCGCTTTCACCAATGGCCGCCAGATCGGCGCCACGCTCGATCGCAATGGTTTGCGGCCGGCGCGCTATTTCGTCACCCGCGACGACCGCATCATCATGGCGTCCGAGATGGGCGTGTTGCCGATCCCGGAGAAGGACATCGTCACCAAGTGGCGGCTCCAGCCCGGCAAGATGCTGCTGGTCGACCTCGACGAGGGCCGGCTCATTCCCGACGAAGAGCTCAAGTCGACGCTCGCCAAGAGCCATCCTTACCGCGACTGGCTCGATACCACGCAGACCGTGCTGGAAGACCTGCCGCCGGCCGCCACGAAAGCGAACATCTCCAACCTGTCGCTGCTCGATCGCCAGCAGTCCTTCGGCTACACCCAGGAAGACATCAAGATCCTGATGACGCCGATGGCGGTCCAGGGCGAAGAGGCCATCGGCTCGATGGGGACCGACACGCCGATCTCGGCGCTGTCGGACAAGTCGAAGCTGCTGTTCACCTATTTCAAGCAGAACTTTGCGCAGGTGACGAATCCGCCGATCGATCCGATCCGCGAAGAGATCGTGATGAGCCTGGTCTCGATCATCGGGCCGCGGCCGAACCTGTTCGATCTCGACGGCACCTCGCGCTCGAAGCGCCTGGAAGTGCGCCAGCCGATCCTCACCAATGAGGACCTCGAAAAGATCCGCTCGATCTCCGAGGTCGGCAACGGCCACTTCAAGTCTCGCTTCATCGACACCACCTGGCCGGCTGAGCGGGGCGCCGACGGATTGCGCGACAAGATCGACCGCCTGTGCGCACGCGCCGAAGCGGCGGTGCGTGAAGGCATCAACATCATCATCCTGTCCGATCGCCGCGCCAGCGCCGAGCGCATCCCAATTCCGTCGCTGCTGGCCTGCGCCGCCGTGCATCATCACCTGATCCGGCAGGGACTGCGGACGTCGGTCGGTCTCGTCGTCGAGTCCGGCGAGCCGCGCGAAGTGCATCACTTCTGCTGCCTCGCGGGCTACGGCGCCGAGGCGATCAATCCCTACCTTGCGTTCGAGACACTGATCGCGATGGCGGACACGCTGCCGCAGAAGATCGAGCCGAAAGAAGCCGTCAAGCGTTTCATCAAGGCGGTCGACAAGGGCATCCTCAAGGTGATGTCCAAGATGGGCATCTCGACCTATCAATCCTACTGCGGCGCGCAGATTTTCGACGCGGTCGGGCTCAAGTCCGATTTCGTGGCCGAATTCTTCGCCGGCACCGCAACCCGCATCGAAGGCGTCGGCTTGGCGCAGATCGCCGAGGAAACCGTCCGGCGGCATCGCGACGCTTTCGGCGACGCACCGATCTATCGCAACGCGCTCGACGTCGGCGGCGAATACCAGTTCCGCGTCCGCGGCGAAGAGCACGTCTGGACTGCCGGCACCGTGTCCGCGCTCCAACATGCGGTGCGCGCCAATCTGCCCGAGCAGTACCGCGCCTATGCCAAGGTCTCCAACGAGCAGACCGAGCGGCTTTTGACCATCCGCGGCCTGTTCCGGCTCAAGTCCGCCGAGGACGAAGGCCGCAAGCCGGTGCCGCTCGACGAGGTCGAGCCGGCGAAGGAGATCGTCAAGCGCTTCGCCACCGGGGCGATGTCGTTCGGCTCGATCTCGCGCGAGGCGCACACCACGCTCGCGATCGCGATGAACCGCATCGGCGGCAAGTCGAACACCGGCGAAGGCGGCGAGGAATCCGACCGCTTCAAGCCGCTGCCGAACGGCGACTCCATGCGATCGGCGATCAAGCAGGTCGCGTCCGGCCGCTTCGGCGTGACCGCCGAGTATCTCGTCAACTCGGACATGATGCAGATCAAGATGGCGCAGGGCGCGAAGCCCGGCGAAGGCGGCCAATTGCCCGGCCACAAGGTCGACAAGACCATCGCCAAGGTGCGCCATTCGACGCCCGGCGTCGGCCTGATCTCGCCGCCGCCGCACCACGACATCTATTCGATCGAAGACCTGGCGCAGCTCATCTTCGACCTGAAGAACGTCAATCCCGCCGGCCAGGTGTCGGTGAAGCTCGTCTCCGAGGTCGGTGTCGGCACCGTCGCGGCCGGCGTCTCCAAGGCCCGCGCCGATCATGTGACGATTTCCGGATTCGAGGGCGGCACCGGCGCGAGCCCCCTCACCTCGCTGAAGCACGCGGGCTCGCCCTGGGAGATTGGCCTCGCCGAGACCCACCAGACGCTGGTCGCGAACCGGCTGCGCAGCCGCATCGCGGTTCAGGTCGACGGCGGTATCCGCACCGGACGCGACGTCGTCGTGGGCGCGCTGCTCGGCGCCGACGAGTTCGGCTTTTCGACCGCGCCGCTGATCGCGGCCGGCTGCATCATGATGCGCAAGTGCCACCTCAACACCTGCCCGGTCGGCGTCGCGACCCAGGATCCGGTGCTGCGCGCGCGCTTCATCGGCAAGCCCGAGCACGTGATCAATTTCTTCTTCTTCGTCGCCGAAGAGGTCCGCGAGATCATGGCGGCGATGGGCTATCGCACGTTCAATGAGATGGTCGGGCAAATCCAGATGCTCGACAAGCGCCAGGTGGTCGAACACTGGAAGGCCAAAGGCCTCGACTTCTCCAAGCTGTTCTACAAGCCGGTCGCCGGCAAGAACGTCAGCATCTTCAGGAACGAAGCGCAGGATCATAAGCTCGACAAGGTCCTTGACCGTCGCCTGATCGCGCAGTCGCAGGCCGCGCTCGAGCGCGGCACGCCCGTGCGCATTGTCACGACCATCGGCAACACCGACCGCACCGCCGGCGCGATGCTGTCCGGCGAAGTCGCCAAGCGTTACGGCCACGAGGGCCTGCCGCACGACACCGTCAACGTGAAGTTCACCGGCACCGCCGGCCAGAGCTTCGGCGCATTCCTCGCGCGCGGCATCACCTTCGAGCTCGAAGGCGACGCCAACGACTATGTCGGCAAGGGATTGTCGGGCGGACGCATCATCATCAAACCGACCGCCGACGCCGCCATCGTGCCGGAAGAGTCGATCATCGTCGGCAACACCGTGCTCTACGGCGCGATCGAGGGCGAGTGCTATTTCCGCGGCGTCGCCGGCGAACGCTTCGCGGTGCGCAACTCCGGCGCGATCGCGGTGATCGAAGGCGCCGGCGACCATTGCTGCGAATACATGACCGGCGGCATCATCGTCGTGCTGGGCAAGACCGGGCGCAATTTCGCCGCCGGCATGTCGGGCGGCGTCGCCTATGTGCTGGACGAGGACGGCACGTTCGAACGCCGCTGCAACATGGCAATGGTCGAACTCGAACCGATGCCGGCCGAGGAAGAAGCGGCAGCGAAGCTCTACCACCACTCCCAGGACCTGGAGACGCATGGCCGCGTCGAGGTGCTGGAGGACATGACGCGTTTCGATCTTGAGCGCCTGCATCTTTTGATCACGCGGCACGCGCGGCTGACCGGCTCCAAGCGCGCGGCCGAGATTCTTGCCGACTGGAACCGCTACTGCCCGATGTTCCGCAAGGTCATGCCGGTCGAATATCGCCGCGCGCTGGCCGAGCTGGAAAAAGCGCGCACCATGCAGGCGGCCGAGTAGTCGCGATGGGCAAGATCACCGGGTTTCTCGAGTACGAGCGCGACGACCGCGACTACGAGCCGGTCGAGCAGCGCGTCAAGCATTGGCGCGAATTCGTGCTGCCGCTCACCGAGGACGGCAACAAGACGCAGGCCGCGCGCTGCATGGATTGCGGCGTGCCGTATTGCCACGGCACCAACATCGTCACCGGCGCGCCGACCGGCTGTCCGGTCAACAACCAGATTCCGGATTGGAACGATCTCGTCTATCGCGGCGACTGGGACGAGGCCGCGCGCAACCTGCATTCGACCAACAATTTCCCGGAAGTGACCGGCCGCGTTTGTCCCGCGCCGTGCGAAGCGTCGTGCACGCTCAACATCGACGACAACCCCGTCGCCATCAAGACCATCGAATGCGCGATCGCCGACCGCGCCATCGCGCAAGGCTTGAAGCCGGAGCCGCCGGCGCGCAAGACCGGCAAGAAAGTCGCGATCGTCGGTTCCGGTCCCGCCGGCATGGCCTGCGCGCAGCAGCTCGCGCGCGCCGGGCACGACGTGCATGTGTTCGAGAAGTACGCCAAAGCCGGCGGCCTGATGCGCTACGGCATTCCCGACTTCAAGATGGAGAAGCACCACGTCGACAAGCGCGTGGCGCAGATGGAAGCGGAAGGCGTGACCTTCCATTACAACGCCCATGTCGGCGTGACCGTCGATGCCGGCAAGCTCGTCGCCGACCACGACGCGGTGGTGCTGGCAGGCGGTTCCGAGCACCCGCGCGACCTGCCGATTCCGGGGCGCGACCTCAAGGGCATCCATTTCGCGATGGATTTCCTGCCGCAGCAAAACCGCCGCGTCTCGGGCGAGCCGCAACTGAGCGGCGTCGAGCCGATCCTCGCCACCGGCAAGCACGTCGTCGTCATCGGCGGCGGCGACACCGGCTCCGACTGCATCGGCACCTCGATCCGGCAAGGCGCGTTGTCGGTGACCAATTTCGAGATCATGCCGCAGCCGCCGGACAAGGAGAACAAGCTCCTGACCTGGCCCGATTGGCCGTGGAAGCTGCGCACGTCGTCGAGCCACGAGGAAGGCGCCGCGCGCGACTTCGCGATCGGCACGCTGGCGTTTTCCGGCGACAACGGCCAGCGTGACCAAGCTCACATGCGCGCGCGTCGACGGCAAATTTCAGCCGCTGCCCGGCACCGAATTCGACGTGAAAGCCGATCTGGTGTTGTTGGCGATGGGCTTCGTGTCGCCGGTGCATGCGGGCATGATCAAATCGCTCGACCTCGCGCTCGATCCGCGCGGCAACGTCAAGGCCGACACCATCGCCTATCGCAGTTCCAATCCGAAGGTGTTCACCTGCGGCGACATGCGGCGCGGTCAGTCGCTGGTGGTGTGGGCGATCCGCGAAGGCCGCCAGACCGCGCATGCCGTCGACAACGCCCTGATGGGCTCGACCACGCTGCCGCGCTAGGCAGCCATCAACGTCTCAACGCATAAACGGCAGCAGTGGCAGCGGCGGGCGCGGCGCATTGTCGTTGCGCGGTGGCGGCGCCTTGCGCTGCGCCGGCTGTTTGCCATCCGCCACCGCCGGCGTCTGCGTCTTGGGACGCACCGTCCCCGCCGACGGCACCTGATTCTGTTGCGGCGCCAGCTTCTGCTGCGGCGTTCCGGGCGTCTGGATCGATGTGCGCAGCGGCGGTCGCGGCGGCGGCGCGGTCTGCGGAGCAGCTTGCACCGGCGCGGGCGCTTGTTGCGGCGGCGTCTGGGTCGCGACCTGCGGCGCCGGCTCCGATTGCGCCTGTGCCGCTTCGGCCTCGGGCTCGGGCTCCTTGATGGTCTCGCCGCTGCCGCTGCGCGGCCACACGAAATTGTCGGCGCGTCCGGCCGGCGCCGTCACCGGTTCGCCGCGCACCAGCACGCGGGTCGCCAACGGATCGGTTCCGCCCGTTCGGGTCGGGGCGCCGCCGAGCAATTCATTGCCGCCGCCCATCGTCACGGTCAGCGGGATCACCGGGCCAGCCAGCGGACGCGCAGTGCCGGGCCGTCCCGGTTGCTGCACCGCCGGCTCGGGCGCCGGCAACGCAATCGGCGTCTGGGTCGAATGCAGGCTGCGCAGGATTTCGCGCTCGACGAAGTGCGCGAGCTTGCGGGCGCCCGCGAGCGTGAAATAGAGACCGTCGCCGGAGCGCAACCGCCGGGTCTGCCCTTCGAAGTCGGGACCCTGGACCACGTAACGGCCGGCCTCGTCGACGAACCCGTCCCAGATATCGACGTAGACGATGCCGGCGCGCTCGGCGCGGGTGCGGAACAGCTCGTTGAGATAGACCGCGTCGGCGGACTGGCGCGCGATGCGTTGCGGCGGCAGTCCAACCCAGAGCACCGGCACGTTGGCGCTCTTGAGCGCGGCGATGGTCGCATCGATCCGCTGGGTATAGGCGACCTGCCACGCTTCGCTCTGGAACTCCATCGGACCGGACGGCGGCGGCGCAGCGCGCGCCGGCGCTTGCGCGGCGTTTGCTGCCGGCGCCGACTGCGCCTTGCGCATTTCGGCGTTTTGCGCGTCGGCGCTGGCGCGCGCGCGGCTCTCGGGCGAATCCGGATCTTGATCGGCGGACGGGCTGGATGCCGCGGCAGGCGCACCGCCACGCCCGGGCGGCGGCGCGGGCGCGCGGTCGCGGATCGGCTGACGGTCATGGAAGCCGACCATCATGACGATGAACTTGGGTTTCTCGGCTGCGATCGCCTCGCGCACGATCTGCGGCCACTCCACATCGCGTCGCGTATCGTAGCGGATCAGTCCCGCATACGTGCGGTGCCGGCGCACGATGCCGAACTCCGGCCGTTCTGAGAACGCGTCTTCCAGTCCGTAGGCGAGCCAGTCGGCCATCGCGTCGCCGAGCACCAGCACCGGCGAGGTGATCGAGGCGATCGATTCCGGCGAGCGGCGCGCCGGCGGTGGCGCCAGCGAATAATCTTTTGTCTGTTGCTGTTTCTTCAACTCCGGGCCGGCGCCGAACAAAGAGCTGAACGGATTGTACGGCTGCTGGACTTGCGGCCCGCGTTGCGGCTGCCCCTGCGGAATCAGCCGCGGCGGCTGCCGCTGCGGCCCGCCGAACAGATTGTTCCAGAACTGCGCCACCGCCGGTTCCGGCATCGCGCCCTGGACCACGATGCCGATCAGCACGGCGGCCGCGACCCGGGCGAGCGCGCGCACGGCCTGACGGCGGCGCAAACGCGTCGCGGTCTCCGTCGTGGGGCTCATCGTCCGCTGCCGGGCCATATCGATCAACTTCCGACCTATCGAAAACCAGGTCCTTCGTCGCGCGCCGCAACCGGCACCCAGGCACAATCCCGACGCGGGTTATCGGGCCATTACTACGATAAAAATGTCAATTGGAAGATACGCCACATCCCGGACCTAACCCCCGGTTTCGACAGCTATTTTGCCGGTTTCCTCCTATCGGCATCACCGGCTGCGCAGCCGTTCGAGGATCGCGGCGGTGGCGAAGCCGTCGGCGGTCGCGCCCGCCGCCGCCTGAAACGCCCGCAGCGCATTGCGGGTCCGCGGCCCAAAACGCCCGTCGGGCTCGCCGACATCGTAACCATGACGCGCAAGGAGTTGCTGCAATTCGAGCCGCTCCTCGCGCGACAGCACGCGCTCGTGCCGCGGCCAGGCCTGCGCGAACGGCTCGCCGCCGCGCAGCCGGTCGGCGAGATGGCCGATCGCCAGCGCATAGGCTTCGGCGGGGTTGTATTTCATGATGACACGGAAGTTCGGCAGCATCAGGAAGCCCGGCCCCTGCGCGCCGGCCGGCACCAACAGGAAGGCGCGGTCGCTGCCGCGTGGAAACGGCTTGCCGCCGGCGCGGCGGATGCCGGCGCGCTCCCACTCCTGCATGGTCATCAGCCGCGAGCGGTCGGCGAGCAGGAAATCGAAGCCCTTCGGAACGACGACCTCGTAGCCCCAGGTCTGTCCGCCGGTCCAGCCTTCGCGCTTGAAGAAGTTGGCGGTGGACGCGATCAGGTCGGGCACCGATTCGACCACGTCGCGCCGACCGTCGCCGTCGGCGTCGATCGCGAAGCGCCGGTAGACGGTCGGCATGAATTGCGTCGGTCCGAACGCGCCGGCCCATGAACCCTTGAGATGGTGCGGCCGCACGTCGCCGCGCGCCACGATCTCCAGCGTCGCCAGCAATTCGTCGCGGAAGTAATCCTGCCGGCGGCCGACGCAGGCGAGCGTCGCGGTCGAGCGGATCACCGAGCGCTCGCCGATCTGCGTGCCGTAATTCGACTCGATGCCCCAGATCGCCGCGATGATGTGGCGGT
Source organism: uncultured Alphaproteobacteria bacterium (assembly GCA_963741595.1). Taxonomy (GTDB): domain Bacteria; phylum Pseudomonadota; class Alphaproteobacteria; order Rhizobiales; family Xanthobacteraceae; genus VAZQ01. The sequence continues at coordinate 90,200 of CAVUIV010000019.1, read as the reverse complement.
CGACGCCGTGGCTCTTTTCCATCGCGTCGAACTGCGCACGATGCTTGGCGAGGATGGCGCGGCCGTCGGCGATGCGGGTGTCGGTCACCAGGATGTCGAGATATTCCCACACCGCCTTGGTGAACTCGGGCTGCGAATCCAGAAGGTCCATGATCCGCAGGTCGGGCGTGACGCCGGCCAGAAGCTGATCGAACAACGGTCGCGGCACGTTGCGGCGTTGCGCCAGCGGCCACAGCCCTTCCAGGCAGTGTGCGGAAATTCGCGGCCGCGGCGCGGATCGCGCCGGCCTGCATCAGCGGATGGCCGGAGGCGCCGTCGGTGCCGCTCCACTCCCGCGGCGCGTCCGAGGGCGTCTGCGCGGGCGGCGTCGCCGTCGCGGTTCGGGGCGACGAGAACCAGGAGCGGATGGCGTCGAAGTCCTGCGCCGCCGCGGGCGCGGCCGCCATCAACGCCAGCGCCGATACGAGTGCCGCCGGCACCAGCGCCGCTGGCACCATGATGGCTGCAGCAGGACATGCGACTGCGGCAAGGAACCCGTGCAATCGGCTCATGCTCGTCATCGGGCCCTGCCCCGCGCGCATCGATTCGGGCCTTGTCATGCTATAGGGATGCGGTGCCATTGAGGCACGCCGCGGCGCATTGCGCCGCTCGTTAATGAAAGGTGTAGAACCCGCCGCGTCATGAAACCCATCCGCAAAGCCGTCTTTCCCGTCGCCGGACTCGGCACCCGTTTCTTGCCGGCCACCAAAGCCATGCCGAAGGAGATGCTGCCGGTCGTCGACCGGCCGTTGATCCAGCACGTCGTCGACGAGGCGCGCCAGGCCGGCATCGAGCAGTTCATTTTCGTGACCGGGCGCAACAAGGCCGTGATCGAAGACCATTTCGACCGTCAGTTCGAGCTGGAAATGACCCTGCAGGAGCGCAAGCGGGTCAAGGACCTCGAACTGCTTGTCGCACGACCTGCCGGGCGCCGGCACCGCGAGCTTCACGCGCCAGCAGGAACCGCTCGGTCTCGGCCACGCGGTGTGGTGCGCGCGCGAGCTGGTCGGCGACGAGCCGTTCGCGCTGTTGTTGCCCGACGTGCTGGTCAAGCACGAGCGCAGTTGCCTCGCACAGATGATCGACGCCGCGCGCGGGCTCGACCGCGCCAATGTGATCGCGGTCGAGGAAGTGCCGATGGAGCGCATCTCGAGCTACGGCGTCGTCGGCGTCGGCGAGACCAAGGGCGCGATGTTCAAGGTCACCGACATGGTGGAGAAGCCGCCGCGCGACAAGGCGCCGTCGAACCTGATCATCACCGGCCGCTACATTTTGCAGCCGGAGATCTTCGGCATCCTCGCCTCGCAGAGCCGCGGCGCCGGCGGCGAAATCCAGCTCACCGACGCCATGATCACGCTGGCGAAGACGCAGGAGTTTCTACGGACTGAAGTTCAAAGGCGAGAGCTTCGATTGCGGCTCCAAGATCGGCTTCCTCACCGCCAATGTCGCCTACGCGCTCGATCGCCCCGACCTCGCGCCGGCGCTGCGCGCCGAGATCAAGCGGCTGATGGGCGGATGATCTGGCGATCGCCATTCGTAGGCGCGCTCTTGCGTGCGCCGGACGCGCTAGCAGCGTTTGCGACGCGTCACGACGCAGCTACCGGGGCCCACATTGTTTGACGACGAAGAAACGTCCTGGGGTCCCGGCGCTGCAGGCGCATGACCAGAGCGCCGGCGAAGACGCGCGTCAACGCGCTGATGGTCCCGCGCTGCGCCGGGACACGAAAGTCCCAATGCACAAGCATCATCCTTCTCGCGAGGCATTTGTCCTCCGAGGTTTGCTAATTTCCCTCGCACCATGCGAGGGGAGCGGAGCGCCGACAGGCGCTCGGGTGCAGCGGCACCCTTGCGCGGGCCAGTGACGGTGGCCCGCAGGCGCTCGAAGACGCGCGCGCCTCGCGTCCCGTGACGCGGGACGCTCGCCTCTCGGCGCTCCACCGCGGCGATTGTTGGCCCCGGCCCGCCTGGGGTGACACCATTGGGCGTTGCCAGTGAGGCTTACCCTTCGTGCGTCACATTGGCGAATTCCTACGCGTTCCGCTCCTAGTGGCGGAAGGGCGGGTTTTCCCGGGGCCTCCCGGGTGCTGCTTGCAAGGCAAGCGCGCAGGACGCCGATCCCGTTCTGCCCATGCGATGCCTCGCGACGAGCACCCTTCAAAGCGAACGGGACGCGGCGAACGATAGTGGAGACGCGATCGCGCTGTCAAATTTTGCGCAGGCGTTATCCGCGACGGATTGCGGATATCGTGTTGATACGTGAAGCGCCGAACATCAGATCAGCGCGGTAAATCCGATCGTTGTCGACGCTTCGCGTATCCGCAGACGATTTGATGTCGGGCTGCCGCGCTTGGCGCCGCCTCGATACCGGCGGTTGCCGGAGCAGCGTCCGGATACGATTGGCCTGTGATCCAGGGCGCACGCGTACACGCATCACCAGAGCCGAGATGGCATCGCCAGTGCGCGCAGTCGAGCAACCCTTTCGGTTACGAACTTCGGCTAAACTCCTTGCTCGACTCACCGTGGAATGCGCTTACCTGAACCGCTGCCGGCGTGTCGTTCGCCCTGATCGCGCGCTCCGATGCGCGGCGGACGAATTCGGTCCAAGGACAAGCCCATCGATTCATCGTCAGCGGCAAGCGAACGGCGGCTACACGATCACACCGATTGCCCCATTCCCCGACATATCCCGGGCGCCCCGCGATCGTCGTCAAGCATCCAGGGCGGCAGCAGCGCCGAGGCGGCGACGATAGTTCAGTCCGAACTTAAGGTGCGAACGTGGACGTTCCAGGTGATCGGGTTGCGAAGATGTTTTCGGGCGCGAGGTCTGGAACCGCTACTCGGTACGCGCGCCGGAAATTTCCGTACGATGCCCGGCAGCAGTCCAGCCTCCGGGCACCGCCAACAACGCCCGCCCATCTGCACCGAACTGGCATGGCTAAACCCGGACCGTAGAACGATGTTCTACAGCGCACGCCCAAGCCCGCGCGCCGTGAAGAAGTAGGCGATCGAGTTGGTGAAGGTCAGCCCGAACCCGACTAGGATTGGTTGATGTCGGCCCACTTGCCATCGAATTCGACACCGTAGACGACATCCGGATTCCAAGTTGTAATGATCTGTCCGCCGGCACATGGTCACCTTGAGGTCGCCATCATCAGGTCAGCCACCGAGCTGGCGGTCGCGCCGGCCGTCCCGTAGCCAACATTCGCTCCGACATAGAAGCCGGCCAGTTGGACACAGCGCCGCGGATAGGTCGGCGCCGGAGCGCGGCCGGAAGGTCTGCTGATTGCGCTACCGCCGACACTGCCGAGGAATGCAGCCATCGCCGCTGTCACAAGATGTTTCATGATTTCCCCGTCTCACTGTAGATTGCTGTAGCCCCTCACTGTCGCTTAGGTTGCGACGAGGCACCTTACATCGGGAATTCACTGACGTGTGGACCAAATTTAGCACAACCTATGAGAATAATTGACAGCAAGTTCCTGTTTTGTTCTCATCGCGAATGACCGAAATCACCTGCCCCCAATGCCAGTCCGACATGATGCCGTGGCGACATTCGTCGACGTGGCGCGCGTTCACGTGCTGGCGCTGCTGGTTCGTCAAGATCGAGCGCGTGGATGTACAAGCCCCCGACCCTGCTGGTGTACCCGTATGTGAAACTGAGGGTGAGTTGCCCGTGCGGGTATCGGAAGGCCTATGGCCTGGCGAGACTGGCTGAGCACTACGGCGCCGACATCGCGCTCGACGCGGTGCTATCCAATTTGAAATTGGGCGCGCCCGCGGTGGGGCCGGGACGCGACGTATCGCGCTGCGATGCAGCCTGATGTTCACGGACATCGGCTCCGACAATCCGCCGGATATGCCGGCGTCGGAGACGGCCGCGGTTGTTGAAATAACGGGCTATCGCGCCCTGCGGCTTCGCGTAGCATCGCAGCGTGGGCAAAGTCGCGCCAGCTTGCCGTAGCCCGCATGAGCGACAGCGATATGCTGATCGCGCCAGATGGTCGCCACGCATATCGCTATGCCCATCACGGGCTACCGCCCCCCTCACCGCTGCACGCGCACGCCAACCAAAATCACATCGGCCGAATAATTCGCACCCGCCACCGACGAGCGCAGCCATTCGTGGCGGTATTCCGATTTCAGCCACAGCTCGCGGGTGAGCTTGTAGGTGATCGCCGCCGAGGCCGCGTAGCGGTTGTCGTCGCGCGGCGAGCCGACATAGTCGTCGTTGCCGTAGAGCACGCGGCCGGTGGCGGTGAGCCAGCGGCGGAACGCGTGCTCGACCTGCAGCGCGACCTCGCGCGTGAACATGCCCGATACGCCGGGCACGCGCAATTCATCGGCGCGGGTGACGGCGGTGAGCTTGGCGGTGGTGAGCGCGCTCACCACCCAGGTGAGCGAGGCGTCGAACGTGAGCCCGGAAAATTCCGGCAGCGTGACATCCTGGTAGCGGCGCGTGAGCCAACCGACCGCGATATCGCCGGTGACGATGCGGGTGAGCTCGAAACTGGTGCCGCCCTTGATGAAGCGCCCGTCGGAATTGCGGCGGAAGCCGAAGGCGTCGACATCGAGATCGTGCACGCGCCGGTCGCCGCCGACCTCGACGAACGGCTTGACGCCGGGCGTGAGCTCGTAGCTGCCGCGCAACTGCATACCGTAGCGATTGAAGTTGCGGTCGTCGTTGCTCGCGGTGGTGCCGTCGGTGAAGGTCGAGTCCTGATAGACGGTGCGCTCGGCGCCGCCCTTGAGCGCGACGTCGAAACGATTGAAACGCTGCCCGAGCCCGGCGGTGCCGCCGAGGGTCGTGAAGATCGGCAGCTTGGCGAGGCCGGCCTGGATGTTCGGGCTGCCGGGATTGTCGGTGCCGACCAGGAATTTGCTTTCGAGATCGACGCGCGTGTCACGGGTGACGTCGATGCGGCCGGTGAGCTTGCTGTCGACATTGGGCCGGTTCTGCGACGGCAGTTCGCGATAGCCGATGTAGCCGCCGCGCAGATCGCCGGCGAATTCGTGGCGCGACCAGTTCGATTTGAACTTCAGCTCCGGCGCGATCACGGTGAACAAAGACGGCGTGCGGGCCGCGGTGCGAGCGGGATTGTTGTCGTAGCCGCCAATCACGTCGATCGCGGGCTTGAAATTGAAGGCGCCGACCTGGATGCCGAGCGGATCGAACGGCGCGTCGTCCGGCGGCGGCGGGCGGCGGCGCTTCGGCACGCCGGGCGTTTCCGGCACCGCGTCATACGGCGAGGCGCCCTTGCCTTGGGCCGCGCGACGTGCGGGCGGCGGTGCGGGCGTGCGGCCTCGCAGCGCGCGCGGCCGTTTTGCTGCCGGCCTTGCTCGCGGACTTGCAGCGGACTTGCCGCCTGCCTTGCCCCCGGCCTTGTCGTTTTTCTTGCGCTGGCCCGAGGACTCGAAGCCGGTGGTGCCGGCGCCGGAGTCCAATTGGAAGGTGGACGTCGCCGCCGCCGCGCCCGGGTTGCGTGCGTCCTTGCCGGCTTGGCCCTTCTGGAAGCGCGGCGGGTTGCGCGGATCGCCGTCGAGCTGCGCGCTCAACAGCGCGGCGTCGCTTTGCGCGCGCGCGCTTCCGACCGGCGCAATGACGAGCGCGGCAAGCAACGCGAGCGCCAGCGCGGCACCGGCGCGGAGCGCCGAAGCAATCATGCCGCGGAGCGCCAAAGCCACCCCGGCGCGGAGCGCCAAAGCCACCACCCCGCGGCGCGCTTGAGCGAATGGTGTTGAGCGAAGGCGCGGCACCTCGTTACCCCTGGTCCCGACCGTGCGCGCTGCCCGCATGACAGTTTGGCTGCGGGAGCCGAACCTATCCACAGCCATCTACAGGTGACGCCGGCCGCCCGGACGGGCAGTCCGCGCGGTCCCGGCGCTTTTCGTTAACGAACCTAAAAGGGATATGGTTAACGGGAGGTTGCGCGCTGGAGATCGTTCCCGTACATCCCTATGATCCACCTTGATCTTCGGAGCCCGTGCCCGCCGCTCATGGCCAAGCCCACACCCATCGCCGCCCCCGCCCGCGACGTCGCCCGCGACCTGATCGCTTCGGCGCTGCGGACGCTCGAAGCCGAGGCCGGCGGCGTCAACGCGCTGGCGGCCGCGATCCATGACGGGCTCGGGCAGGCGTTCGTGGCCGCGGTCGAAATGATCCGCGGCGTGCGCGGGCGGCTGATCGTCACCGGCATGGGCAAGTCCGGCCATGTCGGCCGCAAGATCGCGGCGACCTTCGCCTCCACCGGCACGCCCGGCCTATTTCGTGCACCCCGGCGAGGCCAGCCACGGCGACCTCGGCATGATCACCCCCGACGACGTGATCATGGCGATCTCCTGGTCGGGCGAGACCGCCGAGCTCAAGGACCTCACCGACTATTCGCGCCGCTTCCGGATCGGGCTGATCGCGATCACCGCCAAGGCCGACAGCGCGCTGGCGCAAGCCGCCGACGTCGTGCTCGTGCTGCCGCAGGCGCGCGAGGCCTGCCCGCACAATCTCGCGCCCACCACCTCGACGCTGATGCAGCAGGCGCTCGGCGACGCGCTGGCGATCGCGCTGCTTGGAAAGCCGCGGCTTCACCGCGCTGAAATTCGCCGAGCTGCATCCGGGCGGCCGGCTCGGCGCGATGCTGAAATTCGTGCGCGACGTCATGCGCAGCGGCGACGACGTTCCGCTGGTCGCCGACTCGGCACGCGCATGTCGGACGCGCTGGTGGTGATGTCGGCAAAGAGCCTCGGCTGCGTGGTCATCGTCGACGCCGACGGGCGGCTCGCGGGCATCATCACCGACGGCGACCTGCGCCGGCACATGAGCGCCAACCTGCTCGACCTGCACGGTCGAGGAGATCATGACACGCGAGCCCAAGACGGTGCGGCCGGACCAGCTCGCCAGCGAGGCGCTGGAAATCCTCAACGCCTCGCAGAAGACCGCAGCTGATCGTCGCCGATGCAGGGCAAGCCGGTCGGCGTCGTGCACGTGCACGACCTGTTGCGCGCCGGCGTGGCGTAGCGCTGCAATCGCTGGCGTCATGGCCGGAGCTGTCCCGGCCATCCACGTCTTTGGTTGATGCGAGATTCAAGACGTGGATGCCCGCGCCAAGCGCGGGCATGACGCAAGATCTTTCCATAATGTCGCTTGTGCCGCTACGCCGCTTCCACCCCCAGGTCGGCGCCGTCGGCGCGCGAAACCTTGACGCGGCTGCCGGCCGGCAGACTCGGGCCCGCTCACGCGCCACACCGTATCCTCGATGCGGATCGTGCCGACGCCGTCGACGATCGGCTTTTCGAGCGTGAACACGCGCCCGACATAGCCTTCGGCGCGGCGGTTGAGATACGGCCGATCGACCGGGCCTTCGACCTTGCGCGCGAAATAGCGCCAGGCCGGGATGCAGGCGATCGACGAACACCGCAAACGCGATCAGCTGCGCCTGCCACGACAGCACGATGGCGAGCGAGATGACGCCGACCAGGATCGCCGCGATCCCGAGCCACAGCATGAACACGCCGGGCGCGAGCAGCTCGAGCACCAGAAACACCGCCGCCACGATGAACCAGTCCCAGGCGCCGAGCGCGACGATCCAGGACCACAAGACGCTATCCATCATGTCGACTCCCGGCAGGCCCGGGACCGGACCGGTCGGCCGCCGCGGCGGCGGGGCCTTGCCGTCGCCGGACCGGTCGCCGCCGAACGTCGCCTTGGCGATCTCGCCGATGCCGGCGAGCGAGCCGAGCACGCTGGTCGCTTCGATCGGCAGGATCAGCATCTTCTGGTTCGGCGAACTCGGCGAGCTAGCGCGAACGCCTTGATGTATTTTTCGGCGATGAAGTAGTTGAGCGCCGCGATGTCGCCGCGGGCGACCGCCGCGCTGACCATCTCGGTCGCCTTGGCCTCGGCCTCGGCGGTGCGCTCGCGCGCCTCGGCGTCGCGGAACGCGGCTTCGCGCCGGCCCTCGGCCTCGAGGATCTGCGACTGCTTCTGCGCCTTCGGCGCTTGCAGGATCGCGGACTGGCGCTGGCCTTCGGCTGTCGAGAATCTCCGCGCGCTTCTCGCGCTCCGCCTTCATCTGGCGTCCCATCGCCGCGACCAGATCGGCCGGCGGCACGATGTCCTTGATCTCGATGCGGTTGACCTTGACGCCCCACGGCGACACCGCGGCGTCGACCACGCGCAACAGCCGCTCGTTGATCTCGTCGCGATGCGACAGCACCTGGTCGAGGTCCATCGCGCCCATGACCGAGCGGATATTGGTCATGTTGAGCGTGACGATCGCCTGGTGAAGATTGGAGACCTCGTAGCTCGCCTTGGCGGCGTCGAACACCTGGAAGAACGCGACGCCGTCGACCGTGACGGTGGCGTTGTCCTTGGTGATGACCTCCTGCTGCGGGATGTCGATCACCTGCTCCATCATGTTCATCTTGCGGCCGATGCGGTCGAAGAACGGGATGATGATGTTGAGGCCGGGCGGCAGGGTGCGCATGTAGCGGCCGAAGCGTTCGACCGTCCAGTTGTAGCCCTGGCGCCACCGTCTTGACGCCGGCAATCAGCGTCAGGATCGCCAGCACGACGAAGACGATCGCGAAAATATCGAAGCCGAACATGGGTGGTCCCTTTCAGCAAACTCAGCAGCGCAGCGAGCTCAGCGCAATGTGGAGAACCGTTCGCACGCACGCAAGGTGCGCGCGACGGCTGCGCACCGATATTGCGTGACGCGCAAGCGCCTCATTCAATATTAGTCGTGCGCCGACCGCGGCGGGTTCAGCCACCGCCGTCGTCGCATCTTTGTCGTCACGGCAAGGTAAATACGATCAGTTCGTTGGTGACGCCGGCCGAGCCCGGCCGCAGCGAGCCGGCCGCGACATAGACACTGCCGCCAGCCGACGGCCGCGCCGGTGCCATGGCGGCCGGCCGGCATCGGCGCCAGCGCCCGCCAGCTCTTGGCCTTGGGGTTATAGGCCTCGTTCTGCGCGAACGTGTTGGGCGGCAGCTCGCCGCCGAGCACCAGGATCATGTCCTTGTAGAGCGTGCCGGCAAGCCCGCTGCGCGGTGTCGGCAGCGGCGGCCCCGACGTCCAGGTGTCGGTGGCGGGATCGTAGATGTCGTGCTGGTCGGTCTTGTCGGTCGATGCGCCAGTGCGGCCGCCGATGACGTGCAGCTTGCCGTCGGCCGCAACCGTGGCCGTGTGATCGCGGGCCCTCGGCAGCGGCGCGAGTTGCTTCCAGGTGTTGGTGGCGGGATCGAACACCTCGTGGGTGGCGACCACCTGGCCGTCCGGATTGCGGCCGCCGACGGCGTAGATCTTGCCGCCGAGCGCGGCGACGCCGACCGAGCCGCGGCCGGCTTTCATCAGCGGCAGGATGCGCCAGGTGTCGCTCGCGGGATCGTATTCGTAGGCCGCGTTCTGGCCGTCGCGATGCACCGAGCCGACGAAACCGCCGACGGTGTAGATCTTGCCGTTGAGCACGGCGACGCCGATATGGTCGAGGCCCTTCGGCAGCATCGCCCGGGCGCGCCAGGTGTCCTTGGCGATGTCGTATTCCTGGTGATACGGCCCGGCGACGCCGAGCACGCCGCCGCCGACCACGTGGATCTTGCCGCCGACCGCCGCCAGCGCGACTTCGTTGAGCGCGGCCGCCATCGGCGCCTTCTTCGACCAGCCGCCTTGCGCACCGGCCATGGTGGCGGTGACGGCCACGACGGCGCAGGCCGCCAGTAGTTTCAATGACGAACTCACCATCACGATTTCCTCCCTTGCGTTTTTCTTGTCGTTCTCAAACCCAACCCTGCAATTCGCGTTGCGCGATCCGTTCCAAGCAGCAGCATACCCGGATCGCTGTCGTTGAGACACGGGATCGCCGCGAAATTCTTGCCGCCGTGCTTGTGGAAGATCTCGGCATTCTCGACCGCGATTTCCTCCAGCGTCTCCAGGCAGTCGGCGGAGAAGCCGGGGGTCACGACCGCGAGCGATGTGACGCCGCGCTTGGCCAGCGCCTCGACGGTTTTGTCGGTATAGGGCTCGAGCCATTTGGCGCGGCCGAAACGCGACTGGAACGTCAGCATCAGCCTGGCCTCGTCATAGCCGAGCGCCGTGCGCAGCAATCGCGTGGTCGCGATGCATTGCTGCTCGTAAGGGTCGCCCTTGCGGACATATGCCTCCGGCATGCCGTGGAACGAGGCGAGCATCACCTCCGGCTGAAACGGCAAGGCGGCGAGCTCCGTCTTGATCGAGGTGGCGAGCGCGTCGATATAGGCCGTGTCGTCATAATAAGGCGCGGCGACGCGGATGGTCGGCTGGCGGCGCAGACGCATCAGCACGCGAAACACCTCGTCGCAGACCGTCGCCGTGGTGGCGGCGGAGTATTGCGGATAGAGCGGCATGATCAGGATGCGCTCGCAACCGCGCGCGACCAGATCGGTGAGCCGCGATTCGATCGACGGGTTGCCGTAGCGCATCGCCCAGTCGACCACCACGCCGGGCGCGGACGGCGCCAGCATCGCGGCAAGCTTTTCGGCCTGCGCGCGGGTGATGGTCTTGAGCGGGGATTCGTTGCGCTCGACGTTCCAGATCTTCTGGTAGTCCTTGGCCTTGATGCGCGGCCGCACCGGCAGGATGACGCCGTTGAGCACGAGCTGCCACAGCAAGCCCTGGTTCTCGATCACCCGCGGATCGGACAGGAATTCCTTGAGATAGCGCCGCACCCCCGGCGCGTCGGCGGCGTCCGGCGTGCCGAGATTGACCACGAGCACGCCGACGCGGGACGCGGACTCTGGCCCGGTGGCGACGCTCGCCGCCTGCGGGGAGCCGATCGGAGAGGATTTGTTCATGGCTTTCAGCATACGCGATGGCGGCGGCCATTGCATGCGTGGTAAGACCGCGCCGCATCTGCAAATCGAGGCCCGATGTCACCGTTCCGCCGCTCGCTGTCGCGACGCTCCGTGTTCCACCGGCTGGCCGGCCTCCTTGCCGTGCTGCTCGCGCGCGGCACGGCCGACATGGCGGCGGCGCAAACCGCCGGCGCGCCGACGGCGAGCGCGGCCACCACCGCGAAGATCACTTTCATCCTGGTCAACGACATCTACACCATGGGCGACCAGACGATGCCGGACGGCCTGACGCGCGGCGGCTTCGCGCGGCTCGCCGCGGTGGTGAAGGGCGAGCGGGAGAAGGCGCGCGCCAGCGGCGGCCACGTGATCTTCGCGCATGCCGGCGACACGCTGTCGCCGTCGCTGATGTCCGGGCTCGACCGCGGCGCCCACATCATCACGCTCACCAACATGATCGCGCCCGACATCTTCGTGCCGGGCAACCACGAGTTCGACTTCGGCAAGCAGGTGTTCTTCCAGCGGATGTCCGAGGCGACGTTTCCGCTCTACAGCGCCAACCTGCGCGGCGCGGACGGCCAGCCGCTGGCGAATTTCCGCGACCGCGCCATGGTGACGCTCGATGGCGTGCGCATCGGGCTCACCGGCGCGACCTATGACGACACGCCGCGCGTCTCCAGCACGGAAGACCTGCGTTTCGGGCCGACGGTCGCGACCGCCAGGGAGCAGGCCGAGCTCCTGCGCAAGGAAGGCGCCGACTTCATCCTGGCGGTGGTGCATGCCGACCGCAGGCAGGACTACGATCTGTTCGCGACCCACGCCGTCGACCTGATCCTGACCGGGCACGATCACGATCTCTTCATCAACTACGACGGGCGCGACGCCATGGTGGAGTCGAGCTACGACGCCCACTACGTCACCGCCATCGACGTGACCATTTCCGTGAAGGTCCAGGACGGCCGCCGCGTCGCGACCTGGTGGCCGCAATTCCGCGTCATCGACACCGCGACGGTGACGCCGGACCCGGAGGTGGCGGCCGAGGTCGCCAAATTCGAGGCCGAGCTCTCGCGCGAGATGGACGTGCCGATCGCCACCACCCATGTCGAGCTCGACAGCCGCAACGCCACCGTGCGCACGCGCGAGGCCGCGATCGGCAACCTGATCGCCGACGCCATGCGGGTGACGAGCAAGGCCGACGTCGCCATCACCAATGGCGGCGGCATCCGCGCCGGACGGGTCTATCCGCCGGGCACGAAGATCACGCGGCGCGACGTGCTGGCGGAAATGCCGTTCAGCAACCGCGTGGTGACGGTGACCATCACCGGCGCCGCGATCAAGCGCGCAATCGAGAACGGGCTGGCGCAATTGCCGAAGGCCGGCGGCCGCTTTCCGCAGGTGTCCGGCATGACTGTCGCAGCGACGCTGAGCCGCCCGCCGGGCGAACGCGTCACCGCCATCCGGGTCGGCGGCGTGCCGCTCGACGACACCAAGCTCTACACGGTCGCGACCAACGATTTCCTCGCCCGCGGCGGCGACGGCTACACCATGTTCACCGACGCCGCGCGGCAGCTTGCCGATTCCGACGCGCCGCTCCTCGCCAACGACGTGATGGTCTACCTGCGCAAGCTCGGCACGGTGACCACCGGCGTCGAAGGGCGGATCGTGGTGAAGTGACTGCAGCAAGCTTGCTCTCAGACCCGGCCGTCAGCCGAGGAGCCCGCATAACAAGCGCGGCCGCACATTTCCCGTCGCGGTGCGGGTCGATTTCGCTCGGCTAACGCATCGCAATCGGGTTTGCCCGGGACTCGCAAGTGCCTATAACCTTGAGAACGGCATTCCGGGCCGCGCGCCTATGCCTGCGAGACGCTCGGCATCCATATCGCGTTGGCTGCGGCGTACGCGATTCTGGCCCTCGCCGCAAACGCGGCTCGGCCGGAATGACAACTTGATCGGCGCTTGCCCTAAATTCGACCAGACGCGACACTACCGTTATCGCTCAGGGGGCTCGGCCATGCCGGCAGTTGCGTGCGTACTGGCTTTATTGTGCCATCCTGCTCTTGGCGCCGGACGCGCGCGCGCAGGAAAATCTCGACCGCAACCTGACCGGCCCGAAGCTGTTCGCGAGCAGTTGCGCCACCTGCCATAAGAGCGCGCGCGGGCTCGCCAAGGGCCGGCTGAGCTTCATGCTGTCGCTCTACTTGCGGCAGCACTATACCAGCAGCGCCGCCTCAGCGCAGACGCTCACCGCCTATCTGCAATCGGTCGACACGCCGCCCGCCAAAGCAAAAGTCGCCGCGCGCACCGCGCAGCCCAAGCGCGCGGCAACGAGTTCGTCGAGAATGGTGACGGGCTCGATCCCCGACGAGCGGCCGGTGCGCCCGCCGGCGAAGGTGCCGAAGAGGTAGACATGCGGAGGTGAGTTTCGCCAGGCCGTGTTTGCCCTGCGCCCTCCAGCATGAACGCCTGGGGGAAAGCCTCCGGCATCCGGCGCGATTGCTCCACCGATGCAACGGGGCTGCTCCGATGTAACGAGGCTGCGGCTCGGGCTGAGCAGGCTGGATTTGCGGCTTATTCGGCTCGGATTTCAACAATATTGGCGCCGATCTCAGCATTATTCGACCCGAAAATATTTCCGGGCAGGCTTATGGAGCGTGTTCGAAGCCCAATAATACAAGCAATAACCTCGAAAAATATTTACCGGGCGGCGGTCGAATATTGTGATATCATTTATTTGTGCCCAAAATCGACGCCAATATGATCCATTTCCAATGCCCGAGCTGCGGCTTCGAGCTGGAGCAGACGATCGGCCTGTTGAAGGCTGAGGAGCGGATCGTGTGCGCCGACTGCAATGTTGGCATCACCATCGACGCCGCGCAGCTGGTGGCGGCCACCACGGCGCTGCATTCCGCGGTGCTGCCGGGCCCCAACGAAATCACGATCAAGTTTTTTCGATGAGCATGATCCCACAAAATGGGCGTCGATCGTCGGAGAAGACCGCGCGATCGCTGAAAGCTCTGACCGTGCCAGCCAGCAGATCGAAGACGTTTCGCAAGATGGCCGCGAACGCGCTGCGTAGCGGCCGCAAGGCCGCGCCTGGCAACAATCGAATTGCGCACTTCTGCTTGGCGGCGTCCTACAAATCGCTGGCGCACGACGACGAATGGACGTGCGGGGAGCGCCAACGCTCACACGAGCACAAGAACCAGTCGAAGAAATCCGAAAGCGGATAGCGGCGGTCTCACTCGTGAGCGCAGTGAGCCCGCCAGTCAGAGAACCGTCTCGACGCTAAATTTTCGAGTCATCCGGGAGAAGTTCGGTGTTCGTGGTGCGACTACAGAGCCCAGAACAGGACGCCAATTATAAAGCTTTCGAGGTGCGGGGCGGGGCCGTTGCCCGCTTCCTCGGCGGCCGGATCAAAGTGCTTGGTGGTCACCTGCTTGAAGCGGCGATCTATGACGTTCGGACCAAGGATGCCAGGACGGCGATCCAAATGGTGAGAGTTGGCAAGGGTGCTCTCATCGAAATCTATCCTGAACCGATGTCAGCCAAGGCCGGCTAAGATTTATTCAGTCAGCGGGCCTTACAGCCGCTCAAGATGAACAGCAAAGGAACCACATGAGCTCGGTCATCGAACTTGAAGTCCTCGTTCTCCAGCAACAGGCGCTTGCGGCAAAGCTCGCTCGCACCGACCACATGCGGGGGGCGCGGGCGGCGCGCAGCAAGTTGCTTGGGCTGCTCAATCAACTCGATCTCGCGCAAGACGTCGAGGGAACGAGATAACCAACGAATTGTAGCTGACTTGCAAAACCCTCGTGGCTCGCTCGCCAAGATGGCATGTTCGTCCCTAACGGCGTGCCTCGGATAAGCACAGTTGGGGACCTTCACTGGGAGGTGCAATCATGTTGCGCATGTCGGCAATTGCGGCACTGCTGCTATTTGGCCCATCGGCCATTGCACAGACGACCGAGCCGATCAAAGACGTCAAGTTCGGCGCCGGGTGCCTCAGCCCGATCAGCACATTGGGACCTCGTTTCGGGACGTGCGAGGTGGTCGGCTCAAGAACGCGCATCTGGTGCCCGAACGGCGAAATATTTGACCGAGTAGGCGTACCCCAATCCTATGTCGTTCGCTCGATTTGCAGTTTGAACCAAGTATTGGATTGAGGAAACGGCCCGCTGTGGTGCCGGTGATTTCTTGTTCCCCTCAACATTCCATCGTGCGCAAGATCGGCAATCGTAACCTTCGATAGCGCGATGCCGGCCTCATCCCGCAGGACATCAGGCCCGTGCGACCGGCACATTTTACCTCAGCCGTTGCGCGGTTTGCACTCGCTATCGCCTTCCTTCTGTCACACCGGGATGGCTTGTTGCGGCCTTCATCAGCCGAGCAAAAACAATCCGGCTGATCGCTTGCCAATCAAGTCGAGCGCGTGGAGGTGTCAGTGTATTCCTCGCCAGACCAGCCGCTGCACAATCGGCATCACGAGCGGGATTTCGCCCGCGATCTGGATTCTGATCGCGCTGCCAAGCGCAATGCGCGGCCGCCGCAACGGCGGCCGTCGTTCATCGCCCGGCTCTTCCGCGGCCTGGTTCGCTTTTGCATTGCGGTTCTGATCGGGGTCGGCGCCACGCTCGGCTGGCAGTCCCATGGCCATGAAGCCAAGCAGGTGGTCGAGACTTTGGCGCCGTCGCTCGGCCGGATGTTACCCGTCCCGCCGGCGAAGTCGCCTGCGGCAATGGCATCGACAACGGGCTTGGGGCAGCAAACGGATCCCGTGGCGCGCGAGCTCGCCATCGTGCGGCGCAGCCTCGATCAACTCGCTGCCAAGCAAGAGCAGATGGCGCTCTCCATCGCGACGCTGCATGCCGATCAACCATTATCCGCGACGCCGTCGTGGGCGGCGCCGATCCTGCCGAGCAGGCCGGCGCAACCCGGCGCGCGGTCCGCATCGCCGTCACCGCCTCCGGCGCGACAGCCGATGGTCGTGCGCTGATCGGCTGCGCGCGCCACGCAAGCAAACGTCGCGGCGCACAAATTGCGCGCGCCGAACATCGTCATCGGCTCACCACACGCGCAACCGCGCCGCGCCCGTCGGCGGCAATGCCGAAGTGGTCTGCGTCGCATAACAAACACCAAACGTTTGACGTTCGGCGCCACAGGTTGTGATAGGAATATATTCTTGACAATTGACGCTTCGGGAACTGAGGATCAATCCGATTGATTGATCTCTCACCCGATGGTTTGCCGTGACCCCTTCTTCGAAAATCTCTTGACGAAATCGATCGCCTGATGCGCGATCCCAATGCATTGCGCTCCGAGCACGTCCTTGGATGTTCACGCCGCCATCCGATGGACGCGATCATTACGAATCCCAGGCAGCCACGCGTCCCCGCCGGCAATTCAAAAAGGCGGCCGATGGGCCGCTGCGGACATCGCGGTGGCGATTCAATTCGCGTATGCGATCATGCCGGTTCAAAAGTCAGTGCCAGCTCGAGTTAACTCATCATCCAACACCGCATGGTTGGACCAACGAGGGTCATTTCGGCGATGTTGGCGTGGCCTACAGTCCCGGCGTGTCGTTCACAGGAGGACCTTACGATCCGGCGACCGACACATACGTGATGTTCTTTTCTGGCCGCGGACGAGTGGAAATTTCGACGCCACACCCATCAATAAGAGGCGCCACAACGATCTCGACGTATGCAGTCGATCCCTTCGGAACAGGCATCGGACTTTCCGTCACCATTCGTGCCTCAACAAATGAAGTCATCGTGGTTGGCACGTCAGGTATTTAGGCGTGCCGCCAAGAGGCGGAGGGATCGACACGTACCCGACGTAAATCGGGCGAGTGTCGTGTGACGCGTTGATAGGGCCATCAGCCAATGATAGCTTTGAAATTGTGGATGGTTTGACAGAGTGGTTGGAACGTTTCCAACATTCGACAACATTAGGTGAACCATGTCGTCCACGAAGACGGGCCTTGCACTCATGACGCATTCTGCGCGCCGCGCTTGCTTATTGTCCTTGCTGATCATTGGCGCAGCCGCAGAAACAACGGACCGGCCCGCACAATCGCCATCTCCTTCCGGGGCGACCGTGGCTCCAATCAAGGTCGAGGTCGTCAAGTCTGCGCAAAATTCTCGACATGCGCAGGCGCTCCGTCATCTCTTTCGGAGAGGTTCGCGAAGGATCGTCCGCTCTGGCGGTTTGAAATGTCACTCCGAAGCCAATGGGCCGGGTCATCTTTCAAGCTGTGAATGAACCCGTCGAACGACAAGTCATCCTGAGGGACAAGGAAGACGAAAATTCGTACCAATATTCTCCTGGGCGACACTGCATGTCGATTTCAAGTGAAAATCGAGCGCATCCGGTAAATGATGCCAATGGCCAGCACGTAACTCGTGGGGCGCTATAGCGAAGGGTCGTGCGCCGGCTCCTGTGTGCGATTCGGCGGATTACGCTTCGCTAGTCCGCCACACGCCGCCGCTACTCCGCCGCCTTGAGCCGGTGCGGCGCGCCGGAGCGGAATTGGTCGAGCAGCGCCGCTTCATCGGCCTTGGCGGCGGCGAGGTGATGCGCCTTGACGTGGCCGAAGCCGCGGATCTTCTCCGGGATCGCGGCGATGCCGACCGCGAGGTGGTGGTTGTCGGGCGTGAGCTTCGCCAGCATCTCGTCGAGCATCGTTTCGTAGTCGGCGATCAGCTTGCGCTCGCCGCGGCGCTCCTCGGTGCGGCCGAACGGATCGAGCGCGGTGCCGCGCAGGACCTTCAGCCGCGCCAACAGGGCGAAGGCGCGCAGCATCCACGGCCCGAACGTCATCTTGCGCGGCTCGCCGGTTGACAGGATCGCGCCGCGCCAGCAGCGGCGGCGCCAGATGGAACGTGAAGCGCAGGTCGCCGTCGAACTCGGCGGCGGCCTGGCGCAGGAACGCGCCGTCGGCATAGAGCCGCGCGACTTCGTATTCGTCCTTGTAGGCCATCAGCTTGAACAGATTGCGCGCCACCGCCTCGGCGAGCCCGCATTGGCCGGGGGCCTTCGCCGCTTCCGCCGCCCTCGCGCCCTCGACGCGATCGCGATAACGCGCGGCATAGGCGGCGTTCTGGTAGGCGGTGAGATAAGCGACGCGGCGCGCCAGCATCTCGTCGAAGTCTTGCGACAGGTGGCGGGCGTCGGTGGCGTCGCTGGGTGCGGGGATATGCAGTGCGTCGAGCGCCGCCGGATCGGCGGCGAGGCGCCGGCCCCAGCGGAACGCATTGGTGTTCATCGCCACCGCCTCGCCGTTGAGTTCGATCGCGCGCTCGATCGACGCGGCGGCGAGCGGCAGCGCGCCGACCTGATAGGCATAGCCGAGCATCACCATGTTGGCGGCGATCGACTGGCCGGCGACCGCATTGGCGACCCGCGCGGCATCGAAGAAATAATAATTGCGGTCGCCGACGGCGGCGCGATCGCGCGCTTGAGCCGCTCGGTCGGCAGCGAATAATCGGGATTGCGGGTGAACTCGCCGGGCAGCACCTCGGCGATGTTGACCACCACCGTGCTCTTGCCGGGCGTGACCGCGGCCAGCACCTTCTTGTTGCCCGCCACCACGATGTCGCCGCCGAGCACGAGATCGGCGCCGCGCGCCGCGACGCGGATGGCGTGGATATCCTCCGGACGCTCGGCGATGCGCACGTGGCTCTGCACCGCGCCGCCCTTCTGCGCGAGGCCGGCCATGTCGAGCACGCCGACGCCCTTGCCTTCGAGATGCGCCGCCATGCCGATCAGCGCGCCGACGGTGACGACGCCGGTGCCGCCGACGCCGGTGATGATGATGTCGTAGGTGAGCCCCAGCGTCGGCAAGGTCGGCTCGGGCAGCGCCGGCATGCTGTCGGGCCAGCTGCGTCTGCGCCGCCTTCTTCGGCATCGCGCCGCTGACGGTGACGAAGGCCGGACAGAACCCTTTGACGCAGGAGAAATCCTTGTTGCAGCTCGACTGGTCGATGGTGCGCTTGCGGCCCCATTCGGTTTCGAGCGGCTGCACCGACACGCAATTCGACTTCACGCCGCAATCGCCGCAGCCTTCGCAGACCAGCTCGTTGATGAGCACGCGCTTGTCGGGATCGGGGAAGGTGCCGCGCTTCCGGCGGCGGCGTTTCTCGGCGGCGCAGGTCTGGTCGTAGATCAGCACCGTGCAGCCCGGGATCGCGGCCAGCTCGCGCTGCACCGCGTCGAGCGCGTCGCGGTGATGGATCGTGACGCCGTCGGGCCACTGCGTGCCGGAGGGATATTTGTCCGGCTCGTCGGTGACGACGACGACCCGCTTGGCGCCTTCAGCGGCCACCTGACGTGCAACTTGCGGCACCGTGAGGCCGCCGTCGTTCATCTGCCCGCCGGTCATCGCGACCGCGTCGTTGAACAGGACCTTGTAGGTGATGTTGGTGCCGGCCGCGATCGCGGCGCGGATCGCCATATAGCCGGAATGATTGTAGGTGCCGTCGCCGATGTTCTGGAACACGTGCGGACGCTTGGAGAACGGCGCCTCGCCGACCCAGTTGGCGCCCTCGCCGCCCATCTGGGTGAAGCCCGAGGTCGAACGGTCCATCCACTGCACCATGTAATGGCAGCCGATGCCGGCGTAAGCGCGCATGCCCTTGGGCACCACGGTCGACGAATTGTGCGGACAACCCGAACAGAAATAAGGAATGCGCACGGCGATGTCGGCGGTCTCGGCGAGAACGCGCTGCGCGTCCTTGAGCCGCGCGACTTGCGCCGCAAGCTGCTCGTTGGGCGCGCGCGCCATCAGCCGCTCGCCGATGCAGATCGCGATGTCGTTGGGATCGAGCGCGCCCTTCTGCGGGAACAGCCAGTCGCCGCGCTCGTCCTTCTTGCCGATGCAGGTCGGCTGGTTGAGGGTGCCGTAGAGCTCCTCGCGCACTTGCACTTCGATCAGCGAGCGCTTCTCCTCGACCACGATGATCAGCTCGAGGCCCTGCGCGAATTCGGCGAGCTCGCGCTGGCTCAGCGGATAAGGACAGGCGACCTTGTAGATGCGCAGCCCGAGATCGTTGGCGCGCACCTCGTCGATGCCCAACTCGTCGAGCGCCTGGCGCACGTCGAGATAGGACTTGCCGAGCGTGATGACGCCGACGCGAGGATTGCGGCCGCCCGAGGTGATGATGCGGTTGAGCTTGTTGGCGCGCACGAACGCGATCATGGCGTCGCGCTTGTAGTCGGTGAGCCGCGCCTCCATGCCGAGGATGGTGTCGCCGAGGCGGATGTTGAGCCCGCCCTCCGGCATCGCGAAGTCGTCGGGCATGATGATCTTGACGCGATCGAGGCTGCCGTCGACCACCGCCGTGGTCTCGACCGTCTCGTGCATGCATTTGAGCGCGGTCCAGGCGCCGGTGAAGCGCGACATCGCCCAGCCGTAGAGGCCGTAGTCGATGATCTCCTGAATGCCCGCCGGATTGAGGATCGGGATCATCAGGTCGACGAAATGGAACTCCGACTGGTGCGCGGTGGTGGAGGATTCGGCGGTGTGGTCGTCGCCCATCAGCGCCAGCACGCCGCCGTGCTTGGAGGTGCCGGCGAAATTGGCGTGGCGGAACACGTCGCCGCAACGGTCGACGCCGGGGCCCTTGCCGTACCAGATGCCGAACACGCCGTCGTATTTGCCCTCGCCGCGCAGCTCCGCCTGTTGCGTGCCCCAGACCGCGGTGGCGGCGAGTTCCTCATTGATGCCGGCCTGGAACACGACGTCGGATTTTTCGAGCCACTGCTGGGCGCGCTGGAACTGCTGGTCGAGGCCGCCGAGCGGCGAGCCGCGATAGCCGGTGACATAGCCCGCGGTGTTGAGGCCGGCGCGGCGGTCGCGCTCCTTCTGCATCAGGCACAGCCGCACCAGCGCCTGGAAGCCGGTCACGAAGATCCGGCTCTTCTCCAGGTCGTATTTGTCGTCGAGCGTGACGTGATTGAGCGCCATCGCCTCAAGGCCTCCGCCGGCAGTGTGCCCTCGCCACGCGAATGCGGACAAGGGGCGCGCCGACGCCTGAGACATAATAGGGGTGGTTGCGCACGGCAATGTTAACAGGTTGAGCCGGCTCGGCATTTCGCGGAGCGCGGGTTCCCGGCAAGGAAATGTCGGCGACGGCGGCCGCGACGCATTTTGGCGCATCGCAGCGAAGCCTCTTGTCCCGGGCGAGTGGAGCGCAGCGGAACGAGACCCGGGACCCAGACTGGGTCCCGGCTCTTCGCTCGCGCCACAGCGGGTTGCAGACGCGCGGCGGCGTGCTCATGGCGCTCGCTCGGCCGGGACACGCAAAAGCCGAGCCCATATGATGCCGAGCCCAACGAACCAGAAAGAGCCCGCGCAAATGTCCGACATGGCCGAACGCCTGATCAGCCCGATCTCGACCGCCGAATTGGAGCGGCGCTGGAGCGCCGTGCGCGCGGCGATGGCGGCGCAGAAGATCGACGTCTTGGTGATGCAGAACTCGAACGAGTTCTCCGGCGGCTATGTCAAATGGTTCACCGACATGCCGTCCGGCAACGGCACCATGACCACAGTCATTTTCCCCAAGGACGACCTGATGACCGTGGTGGCGCCGGGGCCGTTCGGCATCGACGCCGCGCCGCCGGCGGGCGATCCGGTGCGGCGCGGCATCAAGCGGTTTCTGGCCTCGCCGAATTTCATGGGCGCGTCGTTCACCACCGCGCTCGATCTCGACAATATCGACAAGGCGATGGCGGAGTATTCCGGCGCCACCATCGGGCTCATCGCGCAGGGCTCGATGGGGCATGCGCTCGGCGAGCACTTGAAGCACGGCAAGCTCGGCAATGCCCGCTTCGTCGACGCCACCGAGCTGGTCGACCAGATCATGGTGATCAAGAGCGACGAGGAGATCGCGCTGATCCGCGCCACCGCGCAGTTGCAGGATCGCGCCATGCGCGCGGCCTTTGACGCCATCAAGCCCGGCATGCGCGACATCGAGGTGACGGCGGTGGCGGAGACCTACACCCGCAACGCCGGCGCGGAATATGGGCTGTTGATGGGCGCGTCGTCGCCGATCGGCCAGTCGGTGATGATCCAGCCGCGCCATCTGCAGAACCGCACCGTGCGCGCGGGCGACCAGTTCGTGCTGTTGGTGGAGACCACCGGCCCCGGCGGCTTCTTCTGCGAGATCGGCCGCACCTGCGTGCTCGGCAAGGCAACGCAGAGCATGAAGGACGAATTCGCCTTTGCGCGCGAGGCGCAGGACTTCACCGCCAAACTGCTCAAGCCCGGTGCATCCTGTGCCGACGTGTGGAATGGCTACAACGATTTCATGGCCAAGAACGGCCGCCCCAAGGAGAACCGGCTCTACTGCCACGGCCAGGGCTATCATCTGGTGGAGCGGCCGCTGGTGCGCTTCGACGAACCGATGCCGCTCGCCGCGCGCATGAACATCGCGGTGCATCCGATGTACCATTCCAAGGACACCTACACCTGGATCTGCGACAACTTCCTGATCGGCGACAACGGCGCGGAACGGCTGCACGCTTTCCCGCAGGAAATCGTGGAGCTGGGGTAAATGTCAGACAGTTTTCGCATCACGCTGCTCGGCACCGGCACGCCGATCCCGCGGCCGGACCGGTTCGGTCCGTCGACCCTGATCGAAGCCGGCGGCCAGCGGCTGCTGATCGACGCCGGGCGCGGCGCGACCATCCGGCTCTACCAGCTCGGCGTGCCGATCGGCTCGCTCGATGCGCTGTTGCTCACGCACTACCACTCCGACCACACCAACGGCATCCCGGACGTGTGGCTGACCGGCTGGCTGAAGTCGGTCTACGCCCGGCGCGCGGCGCCGTTCCGCGTCATCGGCCCGACCGGCGCCAAGGAGCTGATGGAGAATCTGCAGCGCGCCTACGCTGCCGACATCAAGATCCGGCTGGTGGACGAACAGCTGCCGCCGGACGGGATCAAGGTCGAGGTGTCGGAGTTCACCGCCGACGGCGTGGTCTACGAGAAAGACGGGCTCAAGGTGATCGCCTTCGAGGTCGACCACGGCGACGTGATCAAGCCGGCCTATGGCTATCGCTTCGAATATGGCGGGCGCGTCGCCGTGCTCTCCAGCGACACCCGCTACAACACCAACGTCATCAAACACGGCACCGGCGCCGACCTGTTGATCCACGAGGTCGCCACCGCGCGGCCCGAACTCATGAAGGAAGCGCATATCCAGCGCATCATCGCCCACCACACCACGCCGCGCGAGGCGGGTCAGGTGTTCGCGGCGGCAAAGCCGAAGCTTGCGGTGTACACGCATCTGGTGCTGCCGACGACCGCGCAGATTCCGCCGCCGACGCTCGACGACGTGATCGCCGAAACGCGCCAGACCTATGACGGACCGCTGGTGATCGGCGAGGACCTGATGCGGTTCGAGATCGGCGACGACGTGACGGTCACGCGGTGGGACGAAGTGCGCTGATCCGTCACCGCTGAGGCGCGAGCGAAGCGAGCCTCTGATAGGGCGACGGCCCGAGCAGTGGCAACACCGGAGGCCGTGCATCCTCCTCGAGAGGCCGCCATAAGCGCGTTGAGCGCGCGTGCTCTCGACGCGCTATGGCGGCCACTCTCACAGATCGCACGCGATTGAGATTACTGAATCTTGATATTGCCCTTCTTTGCCACGTCGGCCCATTGCGCGAGTTCGCGCGCGATGATCTTGGCGAATTCCGCCGACGTGTTGCCGGCCGGATAGGTCTGGTGCGAGGCAAGCTTCTCGACCACGTCCGGCTGTTTGACGATCGCGATGATCTCGTCCTGCAATCTTTTGACGATCGCCGGCGGCGTCTTGGCGGGCGCCAAGAGCCCGGTCCAGAACTCGACCTCCATGTCCTTGAAGCCTGATTCCGCCATGGTCGGAACGTCGGGGTGCGACGCCAGCCGCTTCGGCGACGTGACCGCGAGCGCGCGCACGCGGCCGTCCTGCAACGGGCCGACCGCCGGCCCGACGTCGGATAGCGACATCAGCGCGTCGCCCCGCATCAACGCCAGCATCGCCTCCGAATTGGCGCGGAACGCGATGTATTCGAACTTGGTGCCGGTGCGCTGCTCGAACATCTTCTGCACCACCTGGAAGATCGGGCCCGACGCGGCGGCATTGGCCTTGGCCGGATTGGCCTTGGCGTAGGCGACCAGCTCCTGCACGGTCTTGACCGGCGCCTTGGCGTTGACCGCGAGGATCAGCGGAAACTTGGCGATCATCGAGATCGGCACAAAATCGCGCTGCGAATCGTAAGTCAGGTTCGGAACGACCACCGGGTTCACCGTCAGCATGCCGATCGAGCCCAACAGCAGCGTGTGGCCGTCGGGCGTCGACTTCATGACTTGCCCGGCCGCAAGGTTGCCGTTGGCGCCGGGCCGGTTCTCGACCACCACCGGCCTGCCGATCCGGTCCGACAGCTTCTGGCCGATCAGCCGCGCGAAGAAATCGAGCCCACCGCCGGCTGCGTTCGGGACGATGATGTGAATGTTCCGGCTCGGGAACTGGCTTGCGTCCTGCGCCACCGACAGCCCCGGTGGCGAGGCCCGCAGCCGCGATGGCAAGCAAGGACGACGGCGCGACGACGAATTCATTGCAGGCACTCCCCTATCGCTCTGCGTTATTGACGATCATGCGCATCAGCCACTCGCGCATCGATCCGCGTCAAGATCGGCCGCCATTGCTGCGTTGCCGCATGCGCTGACGGCATTGGCTCGATCCACCGCCGCGGCTGGTCGAATGGGAGCCGCTGCTCTAAAACGTCACCGTCGCCCTCCCGAGATCAAGCCAGAGAAGACCGCACGCCCCGTGGATGCCCGCGCCACCCCTGCCCCGATGACCTCGCTCTCGCACAAGGAGGCGCGGGTGATTGTCATCGGCATGATGCTGCCGGTGTTCATGGGGTCGCTGGACAACACCAATCTCGCGACCGCGCTGCCGACCATCGGCCGCGACCTCGGCGACTCCCACAGCCTGCCGTGGCTGATCACCGCCTACCTGCTGGCGGCGACGGCGGTGGTCCCGCTCTACGGCAAGATCGCCGACATCTACGGCCGCGCCGTCACGCTGCGGATCGCAATCATCATCTACATCTTGGGATCGCTGGTGTGTGCGCTGGCGCCGAACATGCTGGTGCTGATCCTGGGGCGGGCGCTGCACGGCCTCGGCGGCGGCGGCCTCTCAACCATGGGCGCGGTCGTGCTCGGCGACGTGGTCGCGCCCAAGGAGCGCGGCCGTTATTACGCGTATTTCGCGGTGGTCTACACCTCGGCCGGCGCGCTCGGCCCGGCGCTCGGCGGATTCTTCTCCGACCACCTGCACTGGTCGGCCATCTTCTGGTTCAACATCCTGCTCGGCTTCACGGCGCTGGCGGTGACCGGCGTGCTGCTGCGCCGCCTGCCCCGCCATGAGCGGCCGCACAAGCTCGACGTGATCGGCGCCGTGCTGATCGTGATGGCGAGCGTCTCGTTCATGCTGGCGATCAATCTCGGCGGCGTGCGCTATCCTTGGACCTCACCTCCGATCCTTGCGCTGTTCGCGCTCACCGCCGCGGTAGCGTTTCTGTTCGTGCGCCGGCTCATGACCGCGCCCGAGCCGCTGATCCCGATCGCGATCCTGCGCAACCGCGACGTCCGCTTCGCCACCGGCGCGCACGCCTTCGGCTGGTCGTCGATCGTCGGGCTCAACATCTTCCTGCCGCAGTATCTGCAGAACGTGATCGGGCTGACGCCGACCTCGGCCGGCCTGACCCTCGTCATCTTCATGATCGCGCTCAATGTCAGCGCGGGCGCGGCGGGCCACGTGGTGGGCCGCGTGGTCCACTACAAGGCGCTGCCGATGGCCGGGCTGGCGGTGTCGATCTCCGCCCTGCTGGTGCTCGCCTGGAACGTGAACAGCGTGAACCTGCTCTGGTTCGAAATCCTGCTGGTGGTGATCGGGCTCGGCTTCGGCGCGATGACGAGCATCACGCAGGTGGTGGTGCAGAATTCGGTCGAGCGTCACCAGCTCGGCATTGCGGTCGGCACCATGACGTTCTCCCGCAACCTGCTCGCGACACTGATGGTCGCGGTGTTCGGCGCCATCGTCTCGGGCTTCGCGATCAAGGCCGCCGCGCCCGGTGAGCTCGGCGGCGCGCTGGCGCAGGACGCGGCGCTGGCGGCGGAAGCCTATCGGCGCGTCTTCTTCGCGACTGCCGCGACCCTGACGGTGGCGCTGATCTCGCTCATCCTCATCGAAGAAAAGCCGCTGCAATCGGGCGACACGAAATAAGCCATGGACGCGCCGAGCGCCGCGGTGAAACCGCTGACCCACAGAGATCTCAGGCTGATCGTCATCGGCGCCATGCTGCCGGTGCTGATCGGCGCGATGGACAACACCATCCTCGCGACCGCGCTGCCGACCATCGGCCGCGACCTCAACGACATCCACAACCTGCCGTGGCTGATCACGGTGTTTCTGCTGGCGTCGACCGCCTGTACGCCGCTCTACGGCAAGATCGCCGACATCCACGGCCGTCGCCTCACGCTCTGCGTTGCCATCGGCATCCACCTCGTCGGCTCGCTGATCTGCGCGCTGGCGCCGTCGATGACGGTGTTGATTGTCGGACGCATCGTGCAGGGGATGGGCGCCGCCGGCCTGACCTCGATTCCCGTGGTGGTGCTCGGCGACGTGGCGGCGCCGAAGGAACGCGGCAAGTACTCTGCCTATTTCGCGGTCACCTACACCACGGCGGGGGCTTGCGGCCCCGCGCTCGGCGGCTTCCTGTCCGACTATCTGCACTGGTCGGCGATCTTCTGGCTCAATCTCCCGCTCGACCTCGCCGCGCTCATCATCGTGGCGACGCTGCTGCGCCGCCTGCCGCGCTATGAGCGGCCGCACCGGCTCGACCTGATCGGCGCGGTGCTGATCGTGGCGGCCAGCGTCTCGTTCATGTTGGCGCTCAACCTGGCGGGCGTGCGCTATGAATGGACGTCGGCGCCGATCCTGCTGCTGTTCGCCACCGCCGCCGGGGTCGCCGTCCTGTTCGTCTGGCGGCTCATCACCGCGCCGGAACCGTTGATCCCGGTCGCGATCCTGCGCCATCCGATCGTGCGCTGGGCAACCCTCGCCAATGCCAGCGGATGGAGCGCCATCGTCGGGCTGAACATCTTCCTGCCGATCTACCTGCAAAGCGTCGCCGGGCTGTCGCCGACCGATGCAGGCTTGAGCCTGATCGTGCTGATGGTGAGCCTCAATATCAGCGCCGGGATCGGCGGCCAGGTTGTGGGCCGAGTCAAACACTACAAGGCGATGCCGATTGCGGGCCTGGTGATCGCGATCGGATCGGTGATCCTCTTGGCGCTGTGGGCGGATCGGCTGACGCCGGTCTCGTTCCAAGTGCTGCTGCTGCTGATCGGCGCCGGCTTCGGGCCGACGCCGACGATGGCCTCGGTCGCGGTGCAGAACGTGGTCGAACGCCATCATCTCGGCATCGCGTTCGGCACCATGAATTTCTCGCGCAATCTGTTCAGCACCATCCTGATCGCGATCCTCGGCGCGCTGGTGCTGGCGGTGACGTCCTCGCTTGCGCCGGCTCCGAGCGGCGCCCTGAGCGGCGCGTTGCCGCCCGGCAGCGCCGAAGCCGTGGAGGCCTTTCGGCGGGTGTTCTTCGCCGTCGCCGCTTGCCTCGGAATCGCCCTTGTGGCTGTGATCCTGATCGAACAACGGCCGCTGCGAACCGACGATCCGGATCGCGCAGACCTGAATCCCGGAGGCATCCACCATGGCCAACTTCACGCCACTCTCGGCCGCCATCGGCGGCGCGCTGATCGGGCTCGCCTCGGCGATGCTGATGCGTCTTCGCCGGTCGCATCGCCGGCATCAGCGGCATCCTCGGCGCGACGCTCGGGCTCGGCACCGGCGACCGCGCCTGGCGCATCGCCTTCATCGCCGGGCTGATCCTCGCGCCGGTCGCCGCGATGCTCGTCGGCTATCCGGTGCCGATGCCGCAAATGCCGGCGAGCTGGGTATTGATCGTCGTTGCCGGCCTGCTGGTCGGCTTCGGTGCACGGCTCGGCGGTGGCTGCACCTCCGGCCACGGCATCTGCGGCATGGCGCGGCTGTCGAAGCGCTCGATCGTCGCGACGCTGGTGTTCATGGGCGCGGCCGTGATCGTCGTCGCGCTGATGCGCCATGTCATCGGAGGCTGACCCATGCTCATCGTTGCCTCGCTGTTTTGCGGTTTCGTGTTCGGCCTCGGCCTCCTGATCTCCGGCATGATGCAGCCGACGAAGGTGCTCGGCTTCCTCGACATCTTCGGCGCCTGGGACTCCGAGCCTCGCCGTGGTGATGGCGGCGGCGCTCGCGGTGTCGGGCGTCGGCTACATGCTCGCGCAACAGCGCCCGGCAGCCGGTGCTGGCGCCCAAGTTCGATTTCTCGACCAAGACCAGCGATCGACACACCGCTGATCGCGGGCTCGGCGCTGTTCGGCATTGGTTGGGGACTGGTCGGCCTCTGCCCGGGCCCGGCGCTGGAGAACCTCGCGACGCTGTCGCCGCAGGTCATCGTGTTCTGCATCGCGATGACCGCCGGCATGATCGCGCACGACCATTGGTACGCGAAACGGCCGGCCACGCCGCCGAGCGGCGCGCTCGCCAAAGCAGACGGCTAGAGACAGCCATTCAACCCGCGCATCGCCACCACCTGCCCGCCGTCGACCACGATGGTCGCGCCGGTGATGAAGCGGCCGGCGTCGGACGCCAGCAGCAGCAGCGCGCCGTCGAGATCGCGCGCCTCGCCGAAGCGGCCGGCCGGAATCTCGCGCTGGATCGCCGCGCCCTGCTCGCCGGCAAGATAGTCGCGGTTGAGATCGGTCACGATCCAGCCCGGCGCGATGGCGTTGACGCGGATGCCCTTGGACGCAAGTTCGAGCGCCATCGCCTTGGTGAGCTGGATCACGCCGGCCTTCGCCACCGCATAGGCCGCGACGCCTCTGGCGGCGCGCAAGCCGAGGATCGAGGCGATATTGACGATCGCCCCGCCCTTGCCGGCCGCGAGCATGCGCCGCGCCGCCTCCTGCGACGCGAAAAACACCGCGTCGAGATTGGTGCCGATCACGCGCCGCCACGCGTCTTCGCTGAACTCGACCGCGCGGCCCGACGCCACCACGCCGGCATTGTTGACGAGCACGCGTGACGGTTCCGAACGCCTGCTCGGCGGCGTCGAAGGCGCCGCGCCATGGCGGCGCGGTCGGTACGTCGGCGGCGACCGCCACCGCGCGGCCGCCATTCTTTTCGATGGCCGCTTTCACCGCCGCGAGCCGGTCGGCGCGGCGCGCCACCAGCGCCACCGCAGCGCCGGCCTCCGCCAGCACCTGCGCAAACCGCACGCCGAGCCCGCTCGACGCGCCGGTGACCAGCGCCACCTGGCCTGAAAGATCGAACAATGCTGCTGTGCTCACCGTCAGCCCTCGACACCCCGTACGACTCGCAGGGGATAATGCACTCATCCGCTGCGCGAATAATGCCACAAAAGAACAACAGCGAGTTCAATTGCCATGGCCGGACACGACCACGATCACCATCACGACCATGACCACGAGCACGGCTCGGAACTGTCGGAGATGCAGCTGCGCGTGCGCGCGCTGGAAACCATCCTGACCGAGAAGGGCTATGTCGATCCGAAAGCGCTCGACGCCATCGTCGAGGCCTACGAAACCCGGATCGGCCCGCACAACGGCGCGCGCGCCGTGGCCAAAGCCTGGGTCGACCCGGAGCTACAAGAAGGCGCTGCTTGCCGACGCCACCAAGGCGGTCGGCGCGCTCGGCTTCGCCAGCCGCGTCGGCGATCACCTGGTCGCGGTCGAGAACACCCCGAAGCGGCACAACATGGTCGTGTGCACGCTGTGCTCCTGTTATCCGTGGGAGGTGCTGGGCCTGCCGCCGACCTGGTACAAATCGGCGCCGTACCGCTCGCGCACCGTCATCGATCCGCGCGGCGTGCTCAAGGATTTCGGCGTGACACTGCCGGCGGACACCGAAGTCCGCGTCTGGGACTCGACCGCCGAGACCCGCTTCATCGTGCTGCCGATGCGTCCGGCCGGCACCGAAGGCTGGAGCGAGGAACAGCTCGCCGAGCTCGTCACCCGCGATTCCATGATCGGCACCGGCCTGCCGAAGCCGCCGGGCGCGGCGTCATGAACGGCATCCACGACATGGGCGGCATGGAAGGCTTCGGGCCGGTGCAGCCGGAGCCGAACGAGCCGCCGTTCCATTCCACATGGGAAGGCCGCGCGCTGGCGATGAACCGCGCGCTTGGCTACGCCAAGATTTGGAACATCGACAAGTCGCGCGCCAAAATCGAAGAGATGCCGCCGCAGGACTATCTCACCAAGACCTACTACCAGAAATGGGCGTACCGGCTGGAGCAGTTGCTGATCGAGTACGGCTACCTCGGCGAGGACGAGCTCAAAGCCGGCCGCGCATTGCGTCCGGGCAAGCCGTTGCCGCGCTTTCTACCCGCCGCCAACGTCAACAATGCGCTGTCGCGCGGCAGCTATTCGCGCGAGCCGACCCGGGCGGCGCGCTTCAAGGTCGGCGACCGCGTGCGCACCAAGAACATCCATCCGCACACCCATACCCGGCTGCCGCGCTACGCCCGCGACAAGGTCGGGATCGTTGAATGCGTGCGCGGCTTCCACGTGTTTCCGGACTCGATCGCGATCGGCAAGGGCGAAGATCCGCAGTGGCTCTACACCGTGCTGTTCGAAGGCCGCGAATTGTGGGGCGAGGCCGCCGATCCGGCACTGACAGTGTCCATCGAAGCATGGGACCCGTACCTTGAGCCCGCCTGACACCATCGATCCCGCCGCCGCCCGCCGCGCGACCGCGGAAGTGCCGAGCATTCCCTGCGACGCCGAAGGGCCGGTGTTCCGCGAACCGTGGGAAGCGCAAGCCTTCGCCATGGCGCTGGCGCTGCACCAGCGCGGGCTGTTCACCTGGAACGAATGGGCCGCGACGCTCGGCGCCGAGATCAAGCGCGCGCAGGCGGCCGGCGATCCCGACACCGGCGAGACCTATTACCGGCACTGGCTGAATACGCTGGAGCGGCTGGTCAGCGAAAAGGGCGTCGCGACGCATGATGCGTTGCATCGCTACCGCGATGCGTGGGACCACGCCGCCGACCGCACGCCGCACGGCCAGCCGATCGAGCTGAAGCCGGAGGATTTTGGGCGGTAGGCGCGCGCATCGGGCGCGATGGTCCGCCAATCGCCGGCGCGACTTGGCCGCCCCCGCTTTGAAAGGCCGTTTACGTCAAGCGTCGTCAGCGGCAAGAACGCCGCCGGACTTGAACAGAACACCCGCGATCCCCGCGCCAATCAGCGGCGCGATGATGAACAGCCACACCTGTCCCAGCGCACCTGGATTGGTACCCGCGCCGACGATCGCCGGACCGAGCGAGCGCGCCGGGTTGACCGATACGCCCGTCACGTTGATCCCGACGATATGGATCACCACCAGCGTCAGCCCAATGGCCAAGCCGGCGAATTGTGCGGGAGACCCTTTTTGCGTCACGCCGAGAATGCAGACCAGGAACAGAAAGGTCGCAACGACCTCGAAGATGAACGCCGAGAGCAGATTGTACTCACCCAGGTAACCAGGGCCCCAGCCATTCTGTCCAAGACCTCCGGTCCAGCCCGCCGACTTGCCGGAGAGGATGATGTAGAGCACAGCGGCTCCCGCAAGCGCGCCCAGAACCTGAGCAATCACGTAAGACATAAAATCACTCATCGTCATGCGGCCTGCGATGAGCACGCCAAAGCTCACGGCAGGATTGACATGGCAACCGGATACTGGACCGATCCCATAAGCCATGGCGACGATGGCCAGTCCGAATGCGAACGCAATTCCGAGGACGTCAATCGCCGTCGGGCCCGTTCCCATCCCGGCGATGACCGCCGCGCCGCAGCCGAAGAACACAAGCGTAAACGTCCCAATGAATTCCGCGATTGGCTTTTTCATTTTCGTTCGCCCTTTAAGCCGCGTTTCCGGAGACATAATCTCGAACGCTGGTCAGCAGCGAGCAAACCTCGGCATTGTCAGCTCCCTGCACTTATTTTTGTTTTTGAAAGTCTATTTATATTATTGCCGCTTTCCAAGCGGTCTCTTGACCTCTTTCAAGACCGCTACCGATAGCCGCCAAGGCGAGCAGTTGTGATCGAGCCCAGGAGACGGGCGATCAACCCGATGAGGCACCGCGGAACAAACGCGCAAACGTCTCGAGCTCGGCAGAGTTGAGGTCCGACACCGCCCAGTATTCGACATCACCGGCGGTCCATCGAACGAGATTGTATCCCTTGATTGACTGACTGGCCGCGGGCCGTTCCGCACGAGATGCGCGCGGCAGAACAAACAGACTGATGACATGCTTGCGGCGACCATAGACGAGGGTAGCCACCGGCTCAGTGTCGATCACATCGACGCGCCCTCCGAGCAAGGGGAAGCCTTCCTGATTGAGATTGACGACGGTCGGCGCCTGGGTCACGCGGCCACTAAACCATGGCCTGACAGTATGACCTTCGGAGGAAGCAACATCGGTTGGACGCTGTGACATCAGGGACCGCAGATGGCCGTCCATGACCGCTTCAGAAAATCGATCGTTTGATCGCATCGTCAGCGACGACCACGTCACGCCGCTGCCCACCACCACCGCAAGAGCGACCGAAGCCGCAAGAGCACGCCATGAGGGGCGCGGAAGCTCTCGTGTTTGTCCGATCGCTGACTCGATCTTGGCCCGCAGATCGTCCGGCAGCGGCCCGATCGGCAACTTGTCACGAACGGCACGACGCAGCGCATCAATGCGATCGATCTCGGCAGCCAGCACGGGATCTGCTGCAACCTGCCGACCGACAGCCAACGCGTTTACAGGATCGAGTTCGCCGTCAAAATAGGCGTGGGCCAGCAGCGCCCGCTCATCAGACGAATTTCCAGGTGGCGTCGATACGGTCATGATTGCTCGACCCCGACTGCTTCAATCAAGCGACGGCGGGCGCGCGCCAGCCGAGACATGACCGTCCCCAAAGGCGTAGACGTGATCTCTGCAATCTGCCGATAATCAAACCCGTGCACCTCTCGCAGCACAAACGTTTCCCGAAACTCGATCGGGAGCGCTGTGATTGCAGACTCAAGTCGAGTTGCGTCCAACCTTGAAATCAATTCCGTCTCCGGTGTTGACTGCATTCGAGCCATTCACGCCTTGGGCCTGCTCTATTTGTGCGCGCTCGGCAGAATTCACTCCGTCAAGAGAGACAAAGGCTACCGACCTGTTTTTGGCGAGCCAAGTATAGGCTGTATTCCGCACAATCGTTAGTAGCCATGAACGCGCACTACCACCCGAGTAAGTATTGATCGCGCGGTAGGCGCGCAAGCTCGCTTCCTGCATGACGTCGTCGGCATCCGCCCGGTTGCCGCAGAGCCAGCGTGCGAGTGCAAAAGCGTCAGCCAGATGTGGCACCACGATGCTGGCAAATTTTGCCTTGTCGGCCGCGTCTTGCCCCATCCAAACTCTCTTATTGACTCTTATTTTAGAACCTTATTCCCCGCTCGGCAGAAAATAAAGGTCGCTCGATTTCGGGAATATCGAGACCCATCTCCCGGTCCCCTCAGCACATGCCCCTCCGGCATGGACGGAGCCGTCACGCGACGGGGACAGTCATGGAATCGACGCTGCCTGCGATAGCCTTTGCCGCTTTTGTCGTCGCGCAATTTGCGGCGGTTGTTGCGGTACAGGCTCACGCCCATTCCGATCTTCCTCGGCGCTCGCCTTCCAGGCGCAACTCATTTCGACGACCTACCCGACAATGGAGATCGGCCATGTTTGCGGAAAGAAAGTCTGCGCGGGACGCTCACAGTTGTCGTTGCCGGAATGTTGCTGTTAGCCGTCAGCGGATTTGTCTGGTCGAAATCGAGCTCGGGAGCCCCGGACGTGCTGACAGAGGCGCGCGCCGCGACGGCTTCGGCGATTTCACCAATGGAGTTGATGCTCCAACATCGCGGCAAGCTTCCGACTGAGAGTTGGGATTCGTTCTAACTCTCACTGCTATCGCGGGTTAAGGCCAATGACGGAGCGTCTCCGAAATTGCCGCCCTGCCCGACATGGCAATGACACCACATCCGCATCGTTTCATCCCGAGTTGTTGGTCGGAGAATTTGTCATGCGACCACGCATCCATATTCCGCTCACCCTCAACGATCAAATCGTCGTTTCGACGTGGTCGCGCCGAATAGGCGGCGCCGTGACGATGATTCTTGTCATTTTAGTCGCGTGGCAAATGTTCGGTCGACATTTCGACACCGGCATTGCTGCAAACGCCTCAGAGCGACCAAACGATCCGACCTGCATCACCTGGGATACGAGGGCGAGCGAAGCAATCGTGAGTTTCGTCCAGGGAAGCAGGCAGGACCTCAACCTGGGGCAGTTCAGCGACATGATCACTCAGATGCGCCGGGCGCGCCGCAATTGCCAATTGGGGTGGTCACACGTGGCTTGCGAGAACTATCGCGCGATTGTTGACGGGGTTGCGAGAGTTGCCGAAACAATTTCGGACACGACGGTCGGCTGCGGACTGACAACGGCTGGCGCCCCTAACGCGACGGCGGATAGGGCAGCAGGTCACTGACTGCCCTCAAACAGTCAATGGCCGGCAATGTCACGACTACGACCCGACTAAAGAGCTCTCAAGCAGATAGCAGCCCCTGAGGCACAATATGGTGACTGCGCAAATTCGCTATTTCTTGGCATTGTATGACGAACTGAATTTTACGCGCGCCGCAAAACGCTGCGGTGTTTCGCAGCCATCACTGACCAATGGAATCAGGAATCTCGAACGCCTACTTGGCGGCATGCTATTTTATCGCGACCGTTCTTCGCAATCGCTGACGCGACCGACAGACCTGGCCAAGGCTCTCAAGCCGCATCTCGCGAGGATGACCGACAGCGCAAGACAGGCCCAGCTGATAGCCGACCAGTTTCGCGCAACAGCGCATGGGAACGCGCGTCAAGCGAACAGCCGCTCGCTCGCCATGTAGCCCATCAAGCAGCAACGCGCCGAAGGCGGTGATCAGGAGCGCCGCGGCGACTTCGAGGCCGCGCATGAACAGCATGCCGACGCCGCCGCGGGTCGAGGCGAAGCGTTCGGCCCAATTGGTGGCGAGCACCGAGAACACGGCGATCGCCGCGACCATGATCGCGGTGCCGAGCCCCATCACGAAGGTCGCGACCACACCGGCCCAGAACAGCCCCTGCGCCAGCGTGAACACCAGCACCAGGATCGCGCCGGAGCATGGCCGCAAGCCGACGGCAAAGATCGCCGTCAGACCGCGACGCCAGCCGCCCGACCCCGCCAGTTCGCTCGGCTCCGGCGCATGGGCGTGGCTCCAGGCCGACCCGTGGTCGTGATCGCAGTGGGCATGGTCGTGATCGTGGTGCATGATCGTGATGGCGTGATCGTGCGCCTGATGCGCATGGTCATGATGCGCGTGATCGTGATGGGCATGGTCATGATGCGCATGATCGTGATGATCATGCAGGTGGGCTGGCGTCGCCGCGGCGCCGACGGTCTTCGGCCGCCGCAGATCGCGCAAGGTGGCGAGCATCGCGCGCCCCTTCGCCCAGACCAGTCGAAGCCCGATCGCGATGATGAGCAGGTAGCTGACGACCTCGATCCAGTACACGGTCGTCTTCATGGTCGCGGCGGTGGCGTTCAGGAGCACCGCGGCGATGCCGACCACCGCCACCGCGACCGCCGCCTGCACCATCGCCGAGGCAAACGACAACACCACGCCGCGCCACCAGGTTTCCCGATTGGCGACCACGTAAGACGAAATCACCGCCTTGCCGTGGCCGGGCCCGGCGGCGTGGAAGACGCCATAGCCGAACGACAGCCCGAACAGCACCCACAGCGCCGAGTTATCGGTTTTGGCGGCGCG
The DNA here is from genome assembly GCA_963741595.1 of uncultured Alphaproteobacteria bacterium. Classification (GTDB taxonomy): domain Bacteria; phylum Pseudomonadota; class Alphaproteobacteria; order Rhizobiales; family Xanthobacteraceae; genus VAZQ01. Next base: position 54,371 of record CAVUIV010000019.1, on the reverse strand, counting down.
GATCGCGCCCGAGAGGCTTTTGTAGAATTCGGCCTGCTTGAGCATGATCCAGCCGATCACGCCGGTTCCCGACGATGTCGGCGTCGCGCCCTTGGGCGCACCGAACGGCGTGCCCTGCGCCAGCGCGATGTCGATCGCGCCGGCCGCCAGCAACACGACCGTCAAAGCCACGCCGGCGATCGCCAGCCGGCGCGTTGCACGCCCTTTGGCGCCGCTCAGGAACATTTGACCAGGATGCGGTTGGCGAATTGCGCGCCGAGATATTGCGACGGATCAAGCTTCTGGTCCGGCGTCATCTGAAACAGTTTCGCCGCCGTCGCGGCGTCCATCTCCTCCGGACGCGCCACCGTCAGCTTGCAGCCCGCCGGTGCGCCGACCAGCCCAACCGGATTGTCCTTCTCGAACGAGAAGTCGACAAAATACGACTGGTCGTAGACTTCGATCAACAGGTCCTGCGCCTTCACCGGTGTCTTGAGCGGCAGCGTGAAGTGCAGCGTCAGGATCTGGTCCTTGTAGTCGAGATAGATAGCCGCTGGACGGATCGAGAAACTCGACCTTCTTGCCGTTCGCCCTGGCGAGCGTGAAGTAGTCGAAGTCCTTGAGCGATTCGACATTGGTCTTGGCGAGCGGCTCGAGCTCTTGCCGGGTGAACACGCCGCGCTGCTTGCTGTCGATGCCTTGGGTCGCGAACGCCGAGAACATGTCGTCGAAGGTCCAGGCGTGCCGGATGCCGGTGATCGTGCCATCCGGGGCGTAGACCAGTTCGCTGCGCATCGTCACCCAGACATGCGGGTGGGCGGAAGCCGCGTCGAGCGTCGCGACCAGGCCGCCAAGCGCAGCCGCGACAACGAGTGAGAGCTGTTTGATCATGGCGGCAACATAGCATGGAGTGCGGCGGAATGGAGGCCCCCTGCAACCGCTCGCGCCGGCTTACCGCCGGTTTGGTGTATGGAATTTTTATAGCCCGGTTGCGCCGCCGTCGGCGCGCGGATCGTGCGCGCCTTCGAGCGTGCCGTTCGGATGCAGGATAACGGCGCCGGCATGGCCCATGGTCCCGGCATACGGCTCCGCCATCACGTTGACCTCATGGCCGGCCGATATCAGGCGATCGATCAGGTTGCCGTCGAAGCGCCCTTCCAGCATCACGTTTCCGTGCGCCGAGCCCCAGGTCCGGCCGACGAACCAGCGCGGCCGGTCGAGCGCCTGCTCAAGCGGCTGGCGATAGAGCACGTGGCGGGTGAACAGCGCCGCCTGGATTTGCGGCTGCGCGTCGCCGCCCATGGTGCCGTAGGCCATGACCCGTCCGTCACGCAGAACGGCGAGCGCCGGATTGAGCGTGTGCGGCGGCAGCCGTCCGGGCTGCAGCACGTTGAGTGCGCCACGATCGAGCGAGAACGCGGTGCCGCGATTCTGCATCAGCACGCCGGTGCGCGGCAGCACCACGCCGGAGCCGAACTCCCAATAGATCGACTGGATGTAGGAGACGACGAGGCCCGACGCGTCCGCCGCGCCCATCCAGATCGTGTCGCCCTGCCCTGATGGCGCCTGCCACGGCCCGGCCTTGCGGCGGTCGATGGCGGCCGCCTCCGCATCGAGGAACGCGGCGGCGAGAAAGCGATCGGCCGGCTGCGGCATCCGTTCGGGATCGGCGATCGCGCGGTCGCGCAGGCGCAGCGCGCGCTTGGCCGCCTCGATCAGGCCGTGCACATGCTCGAAGCTCTCCGCCTCCTTGACGCCGAGCCGCTCGAACAGCGCCAGGATCATCAGCGAGGCCAGCCCCTGCGTCGGCGGCGGCGCATTGTAGAGCGTGCCGGCGCCGAGCGTCGACCGACAGCGGCTCGGCGACCGTCGCCTGATGGCGCGCGAGGTCGGCGCGCGTCACCGGCGCTCCCGCACGATCGAGGTCGGCGGCGATCTCGCGCGCGACATCGCCGCGGTAGAAATCGTCGAGGCCGGCATGGGCGAGCTGATCGAGCGTGGCGGCGAGCGCGTCCTGGCGCAGCACGCGCCCGGCGGCCGGCGCCTTGCCGTCGAGGAGGAACACCGGCGCGAAGCCCGGCACGTCTTTCAGTTCGTCCGCGACCGCGGCGGTGAGCCCCGCCAGGCTGCGCGCGACCGGCGTGCCCTCGCCGGCTTGGCGGATGGCATGGCTCGAGCAGCACGCCGAGCGGCAGCTTGCCGCCGAGCGCCTTCGCCGCCTCCAGCGCCAGCATCCAGCCGCCGATCGCGCCCGGCACCGTGAGCGCCGCGAGCGGCCCGCGCGACGGGATCGCGTCGTAGCTCGCGATAGAGCTCCAGCCGCGCCAGCTCGCCGGCCCGGCCCGCCGCCATCAGCGCGCGCACGCGGCCGGACGGCTCGCGCACCAGCCAGAAGCCGTCGCCGCCGATGTCGTTCATGTGCGGATAGACCGCGGCGATCGACGCCGCCATCGCGACCATGGCCTCGAGCGCATTGCCGCCTTCGGCGAGCACGGCGCGGCCGGCCTCGGCCGCCGCCGCGTGCGGCGCGCAGACGACGCCCTGGCGATGTCCGGCGGTGTGGAGGTCCATCGATTACTCCTTCGTCGTGCCACGTGCGAGGCGCTTGTTAATGCGCCCTCGCCCCTTGTGGGAGAGGGCAACTCCGAACGTCGCTACGAGCTCGAATGGGTGAGGGGTTCTTCGCAAAAGATCTTCTGACGAAGCGACCCCTCACCCAATTCGAATCTGTTGCACACATCGGCGTAGCCCTCTCCCCACAAGGGGGAGAGGGCACAATGACAACGGCACCGCGACTCCTCACCGAAGCTGTCGCATGTCTACGCCGGGGCGAAGCCGCGCTGCTTGAGCAGCGCGTCCGCGCGTCGGCAGCCGGCCGCGGAAGGCGGTGTAGAGCCTCGTCCGGATCGCGCGTGCCGCCGGCGGCATAGACGTGGTCGTGCAGCTTCTCCGCCGTCGCCGGATCGAAGATGTCGCCGGTCTCCTCGAACGCGGCGAAGGCGTCGGCGTCGAGCACCTCCGACCACATGTAGCTGTAATAGGCCGAGGCATAGCCGCCGCCGGAGAACACATGGGCGAAATGCGGCGGCCGGTGGCGCATCACGATCTCCGCCGGCATGCCGATGCGCGCGAGCGACGCCTGCTCGAACGCGCCGACATCGAAGCCCGTCGTGTCCGTGAGCAGATGCGGATCGAGATCGACCAGCGCGGAGGCGACGATATTCGACGGTGGCGAAGCCCTGGTTGAAGTTGCGCGCCGCGATCAGGCGCTGCGAGCAGGTCCTCCGGCATCGGCTCGCCGGTGCGGGCATGCATGGCGAAGCGGCGCAGGATGTCGGGCTGCTCCAGCCAGTGCTCGTAGAGCTGCGACGGCAGCTCGACCAAGTCGGTCAGCACGCTGGTGCCGGAGACCGTCGGATAGGTGACGTCCGACAGGAGCCCGTGCAGCGCGTGGCCGAATTCATGGAACAGCGTGCGCGCGTCGTCGAACGACAGCAGCGTCGGCTCGCCCTCGCCGCCCTTGTTGAAGTTCATCACGTTGACGACCAGCGGGCGGATGTCGCCGGCGAGCTTCTCCTGGTCGCGCAGCGTGGTCATCCAGGCGCCGCTGCGCTTCGACGGCCGCGCGAAATAGTCGCCGAAGAACAGGCCGAGATGGCGGCCGTCGGCGCCGCGCACCTCCCAGGCCGTCACGTCGGGATGCCAGGCCGGGATGTCCGTGCGGCGCTCGAACGGTCAGCCCGAACAGCCTGTAGGCGGTGTAGAACGCCGCCTCGATGATGTGGTCGAGCTGGAAATACGGCTTGACCGTCGCTCTCGTCGATGTCGCAGCGGCGCTTGCGCAGCTTCTCGGCGTAGTAGCGCCAGTCCCACGGCGCGAGCTTGAAGTTGCCGCCCTCCTCCTGCACCAGCGCCTGCATGGCGTCGCGGTCGGCGAGCGCGCGCTGCGCGCGCCGGCGCCCAGACCCGTTCGAGCAGGTCGCGCACCGCCGCCGGCGTCTTCGCCATGGCGTCGTCGAGCCGGTAGTGCGGCGAAGCTCTGCGTAGCCGAGCAGCCTGCGCGCGCTCGGCGCGCAGCGCCACCATCTCGGCGATGATCGCCTTGTTGTCGGTCGCGCCGCCGTTGTCGCCGCGCGCGATCCAGGCGCGGAACGCCTTCTCGCGCAGGTCGCGCCGGGCGGAGAATTGCAGGAACGGCTCGACGCTGGAGCGCGACAGCGTGATGACGTGCTTGCCGGCAAGCCCGCGCTCGTCGGCCGCGGCGCGCGCCGCCTGCGCGCACGAAGTCGGGCAGGCCGGCGAGATCGGCCTCGCCGTCGAGCACCAGCGTGTAGGCCTGCTCGTCGGCGAGCACGTTCTGGCTGAACGTGGTGCCGAGCGTCGCCAGCCGCTCGGTGATCTCGGCGAGCCGCGTCTTCGCGCCGCGGCGTCGAGCGCGGCGCCGGCGCGGCGGAACATGTGTGATAGCGCTCCAGCACGCGCGCCTGCTCGGCGTCGAGGCCGAGCGCGTCGCGCGCTGCGCATGAGCGCGTCGATGCGGCGGAACAGGCGGTCGTTCGTGCAGGATGCCGTTCCAGTGGCGCGGCGAGCTGCGGCGCGATCTCGCGCTCGATCGCCAGCAGCGCGTCGTTGGTGTCGGCGCCGGCGAGCACGAAGAACACGCCGCCGACCCGGTCGAGCAGCCGGCCGCCGCGCTCCAGCGCCTCGATGGTGTTGGCGAAGGTCGGCGCGGTCGGCTTGCGCGGCGATCGCCGCGATCTCGGCGTCGTGCTCGGCGAAGGCGCGCTCGAAGGCCGGCATGAAATGCTCCGGCGTGATGCGGCCGAACGGCGGCACCCCGAACGGCGGTGGTCCAGGCCTCGAAGAATGGATTGGGTTCGGCGGGATGGCGGCTGGGGCGGCCGGATGGCTCTGATCGGTCATGGCTGCTATATGGTGGCTCGATCCCGCGCCGGGCAATGACATAGTTTGATCGCCCGGCCGGCTGCCAAGCCCGGAGAAGCACCATGCCCCGTCACGCCACCTTCGTCCCGCACGGCGTCATTCCGGCCGTGCTGCTGCCGTTCCACGACGATCTCTCGATCGACGAGAAGAGCTTCCGCAGCCATCTGCGCGACGTGGCGGCGACCGAGGGCATCTCCGCGATCACCATCAACGCCCACTCGACCGAGGTCGCCTCCTGCACCTTCGAGGAGCAGCGGCGCGTGCTCGAGATCGCGCAGGACGAGATCGGCGGCAAGCTGCCGATCGTCAACGGCATCTGGGCCGACGGCAGCCTGGAAGCGGCGCGCATCGCCCGCATGGCGGCCGACGGCGGCGCCTCGGCGCTGCTGGTGTTCCCGCCGGCGCCGTTCACGCTCAGCAGTCGCCGGAGATGGCGCTCGCGCACTTCAAGCGCATCGCCGACGCCACCGACCTGCCGATCATCGTGTTCCAGTATCCGCTGGCGACCGGCCAGGGCTATCCGCGCGACACGCTCCTGAAGATGTTCGAGCAGGTGCCGCTCGATCCGCGCGATCAAGGACTGGGCCGGCAACGTGCCGCAGCACGAGATGCACATCCGCACGCTGCAGAGCCTGCCGCGGCCGGTGAACGTGCTCACGACCCACTGGCCTGGCTGTTCTCCTCGCTGGTGCTCGGCTGCAACGGGCTCCTCTCCGGCTCCGGCAGCGTGATCGCCGACCTGCAGGCGCAGCTGTTCCGCGCGGTGCAGGCGCAACGACCTCGCCGACGGCGAAGGCGCTCAACGACCGCATCTACCCGACCGCGCGGGTGTTCTACGCCGAGCCCTGGGCCGACATGCACAACCGCATGAAGGAGGCGCTGGTGCTGCTCGGCCGGCTGCCGCGCGCCGTGGTGCGCCCGCCGCTGGTGAAGCTCGGCCGCGCCGAGATCGAGCGCATCCGCGCCGCGCTGGTCGAGGCCGGCCTGCTCGACGCCAAGGCCGCGCGACGCGGCGTGAGTTCGCTTCCCGCCGCGCGCGGGCTGAGCGGAACGCACGCGGCCTTGATCCCGGCCGCAGCGTTTTGCGGCTAGATCGCGCCCGGCCAATCGGAGATACGCGCCATGAGCATGCCGCCGGCCAATCTCGGCCGGCGCCGCCGCGATCGCTCTGGCACAACGTGCTCGACCGTGGTCAGCGCGGCGATCCTGATCGGCGCCGAGGTGTTCGGCGCGGCCTTCGCCGGCGGCTGGGCGATCGCCAACCTGTTCGACCTCGGGCCGATACGGCGTCACATCGCGCACGGCGCCGTCTTCTTCCTCTGCGGCATCGCCGTCATGGTCGCGTTCATGCGCGCACGCGCAGCGCGTCGAGCCGTTCACGACGCGCGCTGAGCAGCGTTGCCTGCGCACGTTCGCGACGCACGCTCGACAAAATGTCGCCGTTTACGGCTGCGTAAAGCAAATCTTGCTTGCACTGCGCGGCGAATCGCTTATTTGCGTCCTTGCCCAATTTCGCACGTGCCTGTGGCCGTGTGTCGGTCGGTGGGCATCCGGACAAGAGGCCGGACAGCCGCCTGAGGAAGCGAACTGCTCTTCCTTAGCACTCGTGACCGGCAGCCGGAGGCGAAACCGGCGCACCCCGCTCTCAACGGGGGACGCGGCTTAAAGCAACGACGGAGCGGGCTTCTTTGGTCTCGCCGGCCCTCCAAAGGTCGGACACCGAAGAGGCTTGTCCATCCTTGCCGGCCGTGCGGAACGGGATCTCCCGCTCCAATCCAAGGCAGCATCGTCGGGTGAAGAGCCCTTCGCGCTCGGTCGTGTCTCCATCGCACGGCAGCGCAGCGTCCTCACCCGCTGACGCCGGCGGTTATCCGCCTGACTCAACCGGCGGCTCGCCGCCCATTGAGCCTGGGTGAGGAGAGCGCCATGACCGCGCGCATCCGCGAATTCCTGCGCAACCGCCGCGAGCGACGACGGGCCCTGCCTCGTCGTCGACCTCGACGTCGTGCGCGACAACTACCAGACCTTTGCCAAGGCGCTGCCGGACACGCCGCGTGTTCTACGCCGTGAAGGCGAACCCGGCGCCGGAGGTGCTGGCGCTGCTGGCCGCGCTCGGCTCCTGCTTCGACACCGCCTCGGTCGCCGAGATCGAGATGGTGCTCGCGGCCGGCGCCACGCGCCGACCGCATCTCCTACGGCAACACCATCAAGAAGGAGCGCGACATCGCGCGCGCCTACGCGCTCGGCGTGCGGCTGTTCGCCGTCGACTGCAAGGCCGAGGTCGAGAAGATCGCCCGCGCCGCGCCCGGCGCGCAAGGTGTTCTGCCGCATCCTGTCCGACTGCGTCGGCGCCGAATGGCCGCTGTCGCGCAAGTTCGGCTGCGAGCCCGCGATGGCCGCGGACGTGCTCGAGCACGCCCACCGGCTCGGGCCTCGAGGCCTATGGCGTCTCGTTCCACGTCGGCTCGCAGCAGCGCAACCCGCATGCCTGGGACCGGGCGCTGGCGTCGGCGGCGGCGGTCTTCCGCGAGTGCGGCGAGCGCGGCATCAACCTGTCGATGGTCAATCTCGGCGGCGGCTTCCCGACCAAGTACCTGAAGAACGTGCCGACGGTGAAGACCTACGGCTCGGCGATCTTCCGCGCGCTGCGCAAGCACTTCGGCAACCGCATCCCGGAGACCATCATCGAGCCGGGCCGCGGCATGGTCGGCAATGCCGGCGTGATCGAGGCCGAGGTCGTGCTCGTCTCCAAGAAGAGCGACGAGCGACGAGGTGCGCTGGGTCTATCTCGACATCGGCAAGTTCGGCGGCCTCGCCGAGACGATGGACGAGTCGATCCGCTACCCGATCCGCACGCCGCGCGACGGCGACGCGATGGCGCCCTGCGTGCTCGCCGGCCCGACCTGCGACTCGGCCGACGTGCTCTACGAGAAGACGCCGTACGCTGCCGGTCAGCCTGGAGATCGGCGACAAGGTGCTGATCGAGGGCACCGGCGCCTACACGGCGACCTACTCGTCGGTCGCCTTCAACGGCTTCGCGCCGCTGAAGACCTATCCACATCTGACGACCGCATCGCCGGGAGCCGGCTTGCAGGCCGGCTCCCCTCCCCAACCCGATCGGCACGGCAGCGCCTCAGCGAGGCTGGGAGAGATGGCCATGATCACGATCCGTCAAGAGACACTCCGCGACGTCGCCGCGCGCGAGGCGCTGCTCGACCAGGCCTTCGGCGCCGGCCGCTTCACCAAGACCGTCCGAGCGCCTGCGCGAAGGCCGCGCTGCCGGCCGACGGCCTGTCGTTCGTCGCGGTCGAGCGACGGCCGCGTCGTCGGCACCGTGCGGCTGTGGGACGTCGTCGGCCGGGCCGGCCGCGCCGGCGCTGCTGCTCGGGCCGCTCGCGGTCGCATCCGCGACTGCCGCAGCCGCGGCATCGGCGCGGCGCTGATGCAGCCACGCGCTCGCGCGGCGCCGGCCGGCTCGGCCATCGCGCCGTGCTGCTGGTCGGCGACGCGCCGTACTACGGCCGCTTCGGCTTCTCGGCCGAGAAGACCGGCGCGCTGTGGCTGCCGGGCCGCTACGAGCGCGACCGGCTGCTCGCGCTCGAACTCGCGCCCGGCGCGCTCGACGGCGCGCGCGGGCTCGATCGCGCGCCGACCGGCGCGCGCTCGCGCCGAAGCCCGACCTCGCCGCGCCTCGGTCGCCGGCGCTTGCCGCGCCGCGATCGTGCACGCCGCGCGTCGCCGCGCGGCGTGATCCCGTCCGTCATGCCTTGGAGTAACGGATATGAACGCATTGACCGGAGCATGACCAATGAGCCATCTGCCCTGCACGCCCGCTTCGACGGCCCGATCGTCATGATCGGCTTCGGCTCGATCGGCCGCGGCACGCTGCCGCTGCTCGAGCGCCACATCGCGCTTCGACCGCTCGAAGTTCGTGGTCGATCGACCCGGTCGACACCGACCGCGCGCTGCTCGACGAGCGCAAGCTGCGCGTTCGATGCAGGTCGGCGATCACCAAGGACAACTACCGCGAGGTGCTCACCCCGCTGCTCACCGGCGGGCCCGGGCCGCGGCATGATCGTCAACCTGTCGGTCGACACCTCGTCGGTCGACCTGATGGAGCTCTGCAAGGACCTCGACGCCTTCTACATCGACACCGTCGTCGAGCCGTGGCCGGGCCTCTACACCGACCCCAAGCGCTCGCTCTCGCAGCGCTCGAACTACGCGCTGCGCGAGAGCGTGCTCGACGTGCGCCGCCGCCGGCCGGGCGGCGTCACGGCGGTGAGCTGCTGCGGCGCCAATCCCGGCATGGTGTCCTGGATGGTCAAGCAGGCGCTGCTCGACGTCGCCCGCGACACCGGCGTCGCAGTTCGCCGAGCCGAAGACCCGCGAGGACTGGGCGCGGCTGATGCAGCGCGCTCGGCGTCAAGGGCATCCACATCGCCGAGCGCGACACCCAGCGCGCGCGCGACCCCAAGCCGCGCGGCAAGTTCGTCAACACCTGGTCGGTCGAGGGCTTCGTCTCGGAGGGCCTGCAGCCCGCCGAGCTCGGCTGGGGCACGCACGAGAAGGCGCTGCCGCCGAACGGCCACCGGCACGACTTCGGCTGCGACGCCGCGATCTACCTGACGCGGCCGGGCGCCGGCACGCGGGTGCGCTCCTGGACGCCGACCGCGCAGGCCCAGCACGGCTTCCTGGTCACCCACAACGAGTCGATCTCGATCGCCGACTACTTCACGCTGCGCGAGGGCGGCAAGGCGGTCTACCGGCCGACCTGCCACTACGCCTATCACCCGTGCGACGACGCGGTGCTGTCGCTGCACGAGATGGCGGGCGCGGCCTGGAAGCGCGCAGCAGACCTGGCACATCCTCGACGAGCACGAGATCGTCGACGGCATCGACGAGCTCGGCGTGCTGCTCTACGGCCACGCCAAGAACGCCTACTGGTACGGCTCCCAGCTCTCGATCGAGGAGACGCGCGAGCTCGCGCCCTACCAGAACGCGACCGGCCTGCAGGTGACCTCGGCGGTGCTCGCCGGCATCGTCTGGATGCTGGAGAACCCCGACCGCGGCATCGTCGAGGCCGACGAGATGGACTTCCGCCGCTGCCTGGAGATCCAGCGGCCCTATCTCGGGCCGGTGTTCGGCACGCTACACCGACTGGACGCCGCTCGCCGGCCGCGGCGGGCTGTTCCCGGAGGACCTCGACACGCAGCGACCCCTGGCAGTTCAAGAACGTGCTGGTGCGCTGAGCATCGCGCGCGCACGTGCGACGTCGCGAGCAGACCGCGCAGCGCCGGCGTCGCGATCCCGACGCATTCGCACGTCGACGGATCGACTCAGGTCGCAGCGCGCCACTCGAACATGCGCTGCGACGCGCTCGCGTCGAGCGCAAAAGTGTTGACTTCGCAGCTGATTCGATTATTGCGTCGGATGCCCAATTTCGCACGTGCCTGTGGCCGTGTGTCGATCGGTGGGCATCCGGACAAGAGGCCGGACAGCCGCCTAAGGAAGAGACTGCACTTCCTTGCTCATGCGATCGGCAGCCGGAGGCGAAACCGGCGCACCCCGCTCTCAACGGGGGACGCGGCTTAAAGCAACGACGGAACGGGCTTTTTTGGTAACGCCGGCGCCAATGCCGGACTGACCGAAAAGGCTTGTCCTTCTTTGCCAGCAGTGCGGAACGGGATCTCCCTCATCCGGACCAAGGCAGCAATCGACGTGATGTCAGCGGCTCGCGCATGCGCGGACTCGCGCGCATCACAGGAGGTTCACCTGCAGGCGGCTGCGCCGCCTGACCGGATCAGGGAGCAAGGTCGAGATGACCGCACGCATCCGCGAATTTCTCAAGAACCGCAAGGACGAAGGACCCTGCCTCGTGGTCGACCTCGACGTCGTCCGCGACAACTATCTGTCGCTTCGCCAAGGCGCTGCCCGACACCAAGGTCTACTACGCCGTCAAGGCCAATCCGGCGCCGGAAATCCTCAAGCTGCTGGCCGAGCTCGGCTGCTGCTTCGATGTCGCCTCGGTCGCGCGAAACCGAGGCCGTGCTCGCCGCCGGCGCCACGCCCGACCGCATCTCCTACGGCAACACCATCAAGAAGGAGAGCGAGATCGCCGCCGCCTTCGCGCTCGGCGTCACGCTCTTTGCCGTCGACTGCGAGGCCGAGGTCGAGAAGGTCGCGCGCGCCGCGCCCGGCAGCGCGCGTGATCTGCCGCATCCACTGCGACGGCACCGGCGCCGAATGGCCGCTGTCGCGCAAGTTCGGCTGCGAGCCGGACTACGCCGCCGACATCCTCGAACACGCGCACAAGCTCGGGCTCGTGCCGCACGGCATCTCGTTCCATGTCGGCTCGCAGCAGCACAATGTCGAGGCCTGGGACCGCGCGCTCGCCTCGACGGCGGCGATCTTCCGCGCCTGCGCCGAGCGCGGCATCACGCTCGTCCATGGTCAATCTCGGCGGCGGCTTCCCGGCGCAGCTATGTGCGCAAGACGCCGAAGCTCGAAATCCTACGGCAAGGCGATCTTCCGCTCGCTGCGCAAGCATTTCGGCAACGACATCCCGAACACCATCGTCGAGCCGGGCCGCGGCCTCGTCGGCAACGCCGGCATGATCGAGGCCGAGGTGGTGCTGATCGCCAAGCGCTCGCCCGAGGACGAGGTGCGCTGGGTCTATCTCGACATCGGCAAGTTCCACGGCCTCGCCGAGACCATCGACGAGTCGATCCGCTATCCGATCCGCACCCGCAAGGACCGCGACGAGATGGCGCCCTGCATCATCGCCGGCCCGACCTGCAACTCGGTCGACGTGCTCTACGAGAAGACGCCGTATCCGCTGCCGGTCTCGCTCGCCATCGGCGACAAGGTGCTGATCGAGGCGGCCGGCGCCTATACCGACGACCTATTCGTCGGTCGGCTTCAACGGCTATCCGCCGCTGCGGCAATATGTGATCTGACGCGACGAAGCTCTGCTTGCAGGCGGGTGGCGCAATGCCGCCCGCCTTTTTCTTTGCACGCGGCACTCAAGCAGAGTCCGCTGAAATGTATTCAGAGCGGACGGCAAACTCCGTCACCCTCCCCTGGAGGGGGAGGGTCGACGCCGAGTGAACGAAGTGAACAAAGGCGGCGGGGTGGGGTCAGTTTATGGGTGTTCACCCCACCCCGCCTGCGTTCGCCATAGCGCGTCGAAGACGCGCGTAACCCGTGCTTCTGGCTCCGCAGGCGACCCTCCCCCTCTCTAGGGGAGGGTGACCGAGCAAGCGGCTCACGCTGAATTCCATCTGAACGACACCAGCTTTAGTCAGAACCAGTAGCGCCACGCGAACGCGATCGTGAGCGCCGCGCCGATGGCCACCAGCAGCCAGCGCGCGGCCTCGTTCGGCAGCACGCGGGCAATGCGGGAGCCGAGCAAGGCGCCGATCGGGACGCCAGCCATCATGGTGAGCGCCTGCGGCCAAGCCACCATGCCGTTCACGGCAAAGAACAGCGCCACCATCCCGCTGTTGATGCCGACCACGAAATTTTTGACGACATTGGCGGAGCGATAGTCGCCGCCAGTTCCGACCGAGGTCAGGCCGAGCACCAGCACGCCGAGCCCGGCGCCGAAATAGCCGCCATAGACCGACACCGGCAGCAGCCACGCGGAGATGCTGCCCCAGTGGTGCGGGCCGGCGCCGCGCGCCTCGGCGCGCGTGCGCAGCCAGGCGGCGATGCGGCCGGAAAAGGCGAACAGGACGGTGGCGAAGCCGAGCAGCAGCGGGATGAGAACGGAGAACACCCGCACCGGCGTCACCATCAGCAGCGTCGCGCCGAGAAGCGCGCCGGCGATCGAGACCGCGAGCATCCCGGCAAACGAGCGCCCGAGCGGCGGCAACTGTTTGCGATCATAGAAACCGGAGAACAGGTTGCCGGGAACCAGGGCGACGAAATTCGAACAGCTCGCCAGCACCGGCGAGATGCCGGTCGCCAGCAGCGCCGGAAAGGTGATGATCGCCGCGCCGCCGGCCATTGAGGAAATGGCGCCGCCGAGGATGCCGGCAACGAGCAGGAAGGCGATGTGCAGGGCGTCCATTCAGTCGCTGACGAATGCGAGCGCCCGGGCGCGGGTCGGCGGCTTCGCACCTCGCGAGTGCGTGAGCAGGCAATGCGGTGAGTCCCCGCTTTCGCGGGGACGAGCGGGAGAGAGCACGTCAGCATAAGCGAGACATGCACTAGAAAAACGCCTGCAGGCCGGTCTGCGTGCGGCCGAGCACCAGCGCGTGGATGTCGTGCGTGCCTTCGTAGGTGTTGACGGTTTCGAGATTGCAGAGCACGCGCATGACGTGGAATTCGTCGGAGATGCCGTTGCCGCCGTGCATGTCGCGCGCGAGCCGGGCGATGTCGAGCGCCTTGCCGCAGTTGTTGCGCTTCATCAGCGAGATCATCGGCGGCGCGGCCTTGCCCGCCTCCATCAGCCGGCCAAGCCGCAGCGCGCCGGCGAGGCCGAGCGCGATCTCGGTCTGCATGTCGGCGAGCTTCTTCTGGATCAGCTGGTTGGCGGCGAGCGGCCGGCCGAACTGCTTGCGGTCGAGCACGTATTGCCGCGCCGCGATGCCAGCAGAATTCCGCCGCCCCCATCGCGCCCCAGACGATGCCGTAGCGCGCATTGTTGAGGCAGCCGAACGGGCCGGCGAGACCCTGCGCATTCGGCAGCAGGTTCTCCTCCGGCACCACCGCGCCGTCGAGCACGATCTCGCCGGTGATCGAGGTGCGCAGGCTGAGCTTGCCTTCGATCGTCGGCGTCGAGAAACCCTTGGTGCCGCGCTCGACCAGGAAGCCGCGGATGACGCCGTCGAGCTTCGCCCACACCACCGCGACGTCGGCGACCGGGGCGTTCGAGATCCACATCTTGTTGCCGGTCAGCCGGTAGCCGTCGGCGACCTTCTCGGCCCGCGTCGCCATCGAGCCGGGGTCGGAGCCGTGGTCGGGCTCGGTCAAGCCGAAGCAGCCGAGCATTTCGCCGGACGCGAGCTTCGGCAGATATTTGCGGCGCTGCGCCTCGGTGCCGTAGGCATAGATCGGGTGCATCACCAGCGACGACTGCACCGACATCACCGAGCGGTAGCCGGAATCGACACGTTCCACTTCACGGGCAATGAGCCCGTAGCAGACGTAGCCGAGGCCGGAGCCGCCGTACTCCTCCGGGATGGTGGCGCCGAGGAGCCCGAGCGCGCCCATCTCGTTGACGATCTCGCGATCGAAGCGCTCCTCGCGATAGGCGGTGAGCACGCGCGGAAACAGCTTGTCCTGGGCGTAGCCGTGCGCGGTGTCGCGCACCATGCGCTCGTCGGACGTCAATTCGCCTTCGAGATCGAGCGGGTCCTGCCAGTCGAACGGCGCATCGGACGCCGGTTTTGCAGGTTTTCCCTCGCGCCGGGTCTCACCCCCGGCGCTCGCGGCTTTCGCCATGGTCGCTGCTCCTCAAGGTCGCTGAACGGACCCCGAGCAGTACAGCGATTTCGCCCGAAATGCGACCGGGATGTGGGGCTAGTGGAGTGGATTTGACATTCGCTACCCACCTGGCAGCAAGTACGCGATGCGAATGTCAAATCCAAACTCCACTAGCAGCCTTTACTTGCTAGTGGTCCTTTGTCATTCTAACATTCGCAAAACAGTCCGCGGAAACGGGATGCGAATGTTAAAATTGGACCACTAGCGGTGGTGCTGGTGATGCTGGTGGTTCATCCCGGTCGTTCCGCCCGGGCTGGCGCCGCCAGCCGCAGGCGCGGCAGCGGTCTCGGGCGCCTTGCTCTTTTGCGCGGCCTGACTGGCCTCGACGGCGTATTCGATCTCGACCGTGCCGGCCTTCTCGAACGTCAGCGTGCCCTTGACCAACTCACCGACCCGGAACGGCCGCTTCAGCCCGACCAGCACGATGCGATGCGAGCCGGGCTTGAACACGATGGTCTTGCCCGGCTTGATCTCGAGACCGTCCGCGAGCGGGCGCGACTTCATCACGCCATCGACATTGGCGAGCTCATGCACTTCGATCCGACTGGCGGCGGGCGACGTGCCGCCGATCAACCGATCCGGCGTCGTTCCGCGATTGGTGATGCTGAGATAGCCGCCGGCGACAGTGACGCCGTTGGGCGTCGGCCGTGACCAGGGATGGGCGATGTCGAGCGGGCCCACACTGAAATCATGAGCGGCGCCCTTGCTCGCAACCAGCACGGTTGCCGCGACACAGGTAGCGACGACGCACGTGGCAAAGATCAGCTTCATACTGTCCCCCGATATAAACACACTGCACCAAAATGCGTGTGACGCAAAAATCCGACTCCAATGCGGCCGCCGCCATCGCGCGCGCAAAAAAATCAACGCGCGAAAAAAATAAAACGCGCCCGCGACGCGTCGACGGCATTTTGATTTCACAGAGACGCGTCGGCATCGAATGACGGCGATCGAATGATGCGTGAGCATGACGCGCATCAACCGGTGCCATGTCACCTTGCATGCGCGCACCGGTTTACCGAAATCGTTTTCGATCAATGCGCGCGAGCGGTAAACCCGCTCTGCTCCGCCGCGTGCACGCCGCGCTTCGCGCATGTTCCGATCAAACTGACGTCTCATTCCATGCCTCACAGTTGCGAGGGCGTTTGCAGTGGGGGAGACAGTTTGATGCGTGCGTATCTTGCGCAGTCGGTAATGACCTCTTTGTCGGTCACTAGCGCGCTGATGGTTTTCGTGATCACGCCGGCGCAAGCGCATCACCCCGGCGGCGGCGGCAACACCGGTAGCGGCGGACCGATCAACACCAGCTCGGCGAGCACGCTCGATGAAGGCCAGATCACCACGGCGGTGCGCTACGAATTCATCCGGCTGGGCGAGCTCAGCGACGCCACGCTGCTCGCGGCCGCCAGCGACGGCCGGCACGGACACTCGATGCGCTCGATCGACAGCTTCTCGCTGTCGGCGGCGTACGGCGTTACCAACGACCTGACGGTCGCGATCCGCATGCCGGGCGTGCGGCGCTCCGGCATCCGCGAAGCCCACGGTGACGACCATATGGGCGGCATGCATATGGGCGGCATGAGCGCGACCGGCATCAATGCGCGCGGCAACGCCTCGGGCTTCGGCGACGTCACCTTGCTCGGGCAATATCGATTCCACAAAAGTTCGACCGCCGGCACCGAGGCGGCGGTGCTGTTCGGCGTGAAGGCGCCGACCGGCTCAACCGACCGGCGCGACCGCGTGGGAGAGGTGTTCGAAGCCGAATTCCAGCCGGGCTCCGGCTCGTGGGACGGCCTGCTCGGCCTCGCGCTCACCAAACGCATCGGGCCGTGGTCGTTCGATGCCAGCGCGCTCTATTGGCTGATCGGCCGCGGCACGCAGGACACCGTGCTCGGCGACCGCCTCTTGTTCGGCGTCGCCGCTTCATACCGGCTGTTCGGCTACGTTCCGCCGTCGCATGGCGCCGACTTGCACGAGCACTGCCAGCAGCCGGAGAACCGCCACCACGACCATTGCCGCGACCATGACCAGCACGCGCATCACGAGCATCGCAGCAAGCGGGCGCCATTCGCGCTCGACCTGGTGCTCGAGCTCAATGGCGAGTGGCACGACAAGCAATATGTCGCCGGCGTCGCCGATCCGAATTCCGGCGGCACCACGCTTTATCTCTCGCCCGGTGTCCGTGTGGGCGTCGATCGGTTTTCCGGCTTCCTCTCGGTCGGCGTGCCGATCGTGAACCAGCACAACGGGCTGCAGGCCAAGCCCGACTACCGCGTGCTCACCGGCATCAGCGCGAGCCTCAACTGAGATTGCGCCGCGGCAGTGATCAGTTTCGCGGGGGATGGCTGTCGGCTGGCGGCGCCCGGGCGCCGCCGGTCGGCGGTCACCGGTTGGCGGTCTGGGGAAACCCTGGCCCGGGGCGGCGGGCGACGCATTGGCCGTGCGTCTTGGCCCGTGCGTCTTGGCCGTGCGTCCTGCTCCGTTGCCGCGGGCGCGGCGTTCGGCTATGGAAGCCCTGATCCGCACCCGTAGCTCAGCTGGATAGAGCGCTGCCCTCCGAAGGCAGAGGTCACAAGTTCGAATCTTGTCGGGTGCGCCAGCGATTTCAACCTCGCAGCGGAAAACCGAAGTGTCGGCCGCGACAGGGGCGACGCCATGCCTAGGGCGCGAAGATCAGAAGCGACTGAAAGGTTTCGCCCGAACTGTGATCGCCATCACATCGCGCGGCCACGGCTTGGCTTAAACCAAACACACCTTGTGCAGCTGTAGCTCAGATGGCCTAGAGCGCCGGTCTGTGGAACCGGAGGCCGGTGGTTCGACCCCACCCAGCTGTACCACCCTCCCCCGCCTGCGCGTCGGGCGCACGCTTTCGATCCCAAGCAAGCATCGTCGCGTTGTTTCGCCCAAACTGTGATCGCCATCACATCGCGCGGCCTCGGCTTGCCTTAGATCAAAGACACCTTGTGCAGCTGTAGCTCAGATGGCCTAGAGCGCCGGTCTGTGGAACCGGAGGCCGGTGGTTCGAACCCACCCAGCTGTACCACCCTCCCCCGCCTGCGTCGTTGGACGCAGGCTGCTGTCCCAAGCCAACATCGTCGCGCGGATGGTTGCCGCTGCCGCCAGGACGGGCGATGATCCGCCAACGTCAAAAATCGTGAAAGGGTGTGGGCGATGACCACGGCGACGCTGAGTGCCAAGCCTCAAGACATCGACGTGGACGATGTCGAGTACCTCCGCCATGGCGACAAGCCGCTGCTGGCGCGCGTGCACACGCCGCGCGGCGACGGGCCGTTTCCGGCGCTGGTCGAGTGCCACGGCGGCGCCTGGTGCGCGCAGGACCGGCTCACCGAAAAGCTCCGCCACCAGGCCATGGCGTCGAACGGCATCGTGTCGATCGCGCTCGATTTCCGCTCCGGCAACGAGGCGCCGTATCCCGCCTCGGTGCAGGACATCAACTACGCGGTGCGCTGGGCCAAGCTCAATGCGCGCCTGCTCAAGACCAGGCCCGACCTCGTCGGCCTGTCGGGCCAGTCGAGCGGCGGGCATCAGGCGATGCTGGTCGCCATGCGGCCGCACGATCCGCGCTATGCCGCGATCCCGCTGCCGGCGGGCTCGGCGGCCACGCACGACGCCAGCGTTCGCTGCGTGGTGATGTCGTGGCCGGTGATCAATCCGTTCAGCCGCTACCGGCACGCCAAGCGGCTGGTGGCGTCGGGTAACCCACCCGAGTGGGCGAAGGCCGCTGGCCCGCGCCAGGAGGACTACTGGCAGAGCGAGGCCAACATGGCCGAGGGCAGCCCGATGCTCATCCTCGAGCGCGGCGAAAAGGTGCAGACTCCGCCGGCGGTCTGGTTCCAGGCGCACGGCGATGCGATGCACGACTACAAGGACGTCGGAGTCCGACTTCCCCGGCAACGAGCCGCAGCGTTTCGTCGCGGCCTACCGCAAGGCCGGCGGCGACATCGCGCTCGAATACTTTACCGGCGGCCAGCACCCCGGCAGCTCGCCGGACCTGTCGCAGACCGGCGACATGTTCGAGCGCATGGTCGCCTTCGTCGGCAAGCACGTGCAGGCTTAGAGCGCGATTGCTTGAGGCCGGATCGCAATTGCGCTCTAGCTTTGTTGGTTGCGCATGATCTTTTCCGAAAACCGGTTCCCACTTTTCGGGATCATGCTTTCGCGCGCTTTGGTTTCTTCTGAGCGCGGGCGGGGCGAGCCGGGGCGCGCTTCGACGTGTTCAACGCCACGGCGGCACGAATGAGCGCCATCAACGCCTTGTCGTTGATCTTGTCGCCCTCATGGAGATCGATGGCGCGCCTCACATTGCCCTCGAGGCTGGAATTGAACAGGTGTGCGGGATCCTCCAACGCGGCGCCCTTGGCGAAGGTCAGCTTCACCACGGCCTTGTAGGTCTCGCCGGTGCAGATGATGCCAGTCGTGCTCCCACACCGGAACCCCGCGCCACTTCCACTCCTCGACCACGTCGGGATCGGCCTGCTTGATGAGCGCGCGGACCCGCGCGAGCATCTCGCCCCGCCAATCACCCAGCTCCTTGATGCGCGCATCGATCAGCCGGGAGGGAGAGGCTCCGCCTGTTGCGTCCTTCGGGTTGCTTTTCGCCTTCGTCATGGTGTGTCGCTTTCGTCAATATAGATTTGGCTGCATCAATTTGCCTGCGCGAGCCGTCGTCGGATGTCTTGATACGCAGCGTCGATCAGGTTGCTCAAAGCGTCAATGTCGAGTTCCTTGCCGGGGCGCAGTTTAACATGACCAGCTCGGCCTCGGTGACGAGCCCGAGCGCGCGGCGGGGCGTGATCAGCACGCGATCGGCGCCGACGCGGGCGCTGACGTGCCCGAAGCCCTCGACGATGCGGAAGAACGTGAGCACGCGGCAAGCGGCGAGCACCTCGGCGCGCAATTCGGGAGTGGACGCAAACGGCATCGGAGCCTCCGCGATTATCTCTTGATCAAACGCCGCGGGTGCGTGTCGGCGTCGCGCTGGTGATCCATCACCCAGCGCGCGATCTCGCCGAAGGAGGAGAACCACACGTCGTCGTGCTGGCGCATGTCGCTGAACAGCTTCTCATACACCGCCGTGATCATCGGCCGGCCGCCGAAATGACAATGCATCGACAACGCCAGAAAGCCCGGCGACTCGTGCGCGCGCAGATAGTCGAAGGTTTCCTTGTAGACGTCCCAGATGTCCTGCGGACTGGAGCGGATGACGCGGTTGTCGGTGAAGTCCGAGCCCGGGATCTGCACGATCGGACCGGCGTCGGTCTCGACCAGGCTCGGCAGATCGGTATCGCGCGCGTCGCCATGCCAAGCGAGCTTCTCGGCGGCGAGAAATTGACGGGTGTGCGCGGTGAACGCCGTCACCGGGCTGATCCAGCCACGCGGACGGCTGCCGGTGGCGCGTTCGAGAATATCGAGCGAGCGGCGGATCGCGGCCTGCTCGTCCGCGGGTTCGAGCGCGGTCAGCAATTGGTCCTGCAGATAGCCATGGCCGGCGACGTCGTGGCCGTGTTCGACGATGGCCGCGACCGCGTCGGGGAAAATCTCCGCGCAGCGGGCATTGACGCAGAAGGTGCCTTGGATGCGGTGGCGGTTGAGCAGCGCGAGGATCCGCCAGACGCCGACCTTGCCGCCGTAGCTGCCCCAGGCGATGCCGCTGTGGTCGATGGCGCCGGCCTTCGGCGACGCCTGCACGCCGTAGGGCGGCGCCTTGCCCTCCGACCACGTCTCCAGCATGGCGTTGACGGTGACGGCGATGCGCTTGCCGTCAGGCCAGGCGAAAGCACGTCCGGTCATGTCGCTATCCCCCGTTCCCGGCGATTTTCATCGGCCACCGCCGGCGCGGCGTCAAGCCGGCGGCATCTCAACCAAATGGCAACGACCGCGGCTCAGACTGGGCGGATCGCAGTCGGCATGCCTTGACCCGATCATGAGAAACCGCACGCCCGCGTCACCTCGCACCACCTTTTTCTGTGGCCTGCTCGCCGCTGCGATGGGGCTCTTCCTACTGCTGGTCGGTTTGGGCGTGGTGCCGGTGAAGCCCCGCTCGGTGAATGGCCCGATGTGGCTGGTGTCCGCCGCCGGCATCGCATTCTTGCTGGCGGGCATCTCGATCGCCGTCGGCGCGATCCACGGCGTGTCCGCGACCGGCGAAATCCCCAAGAACGCGAGCTGGTGGATGCGCCTGTTCTACTATGCCCTCGGGCTGACGGCCGCCGCCGCGCTCGCAAGCATCGGATCGTGGGTCGCGTTCGGTCCGGGTCCACGCGCGTTCAGCGGAACCGGCATGTTCTTGCTCTCGCGCGAGGCCGGCGAGACCGTCGGACGGATCGCGTTCGGGTTCGGCGCGGTGTTGACGTGGCTGATCACGCTCGCGCTGGCGGTGAGCGGCGCCCGCAAGCTGTTCTTCGACCGATCGCGGTGATCAGGTGGTGGGGACGGCAGTGGCGTCGGTGGCGTCGTCGACTTCGCCCGGACCGGAACCGCGCGGCTCCGGCACGTAGAGCTTGCCGACCTGCACCATCTGACGCGGCTTCAGCACGATCGACAGCAGCCGATCCTGCAACGCGCGCGGCGACGTCGGCTTGAGCAGGAATTCGTGGACGCCGAGCTTCAACGCCTCCGCGACCTGGGTGCGGCTCGCGCTCGGCACCAGCATGATGATCGGAAGATGCGGCTTCGGGAACACGTTCGGCGAACGAACGATCCTGATCACCTCCGGACCGCTGAGCAACGGAAGCTCCCAGTCGATCAAGGCCACGTCCGGATTGGCAGTGCGGATGAGATCGAGCGCGGCCACGCCGTCGCCGGCCTCCAATATCGTCTTGGCGCCGATGTTCATCAGCATCATGCGGGTGAGCTTGCGCATGTATACGCTGGAGTCGACAACCAGAATATTCAGGTCTTCAATCAGCTTTTCGGTCTGCTTCGCGGACATGGACTGCCGCCGTGTCTGTTATAGGCCGGTCAATTATCCTCAATTAACACCCTGCATGTTTCAATTCCGATAAGTCGGTCATTCGACTTTTAAGGATGCCGGGGGGCGATGGCCCCAACGGCCGGCCAAACGGTCAATGCCGTAAGATTGCGTTAACCCAATAGCAATTGCCAGGCTGCCGCTCAAAGGTTGCGCCCCAGTTAATGGCGCGTGCGACGTCGCTCGATTGGAACTGAACCCTGAACTGGGCAAGATCTTCGGCGTCGTTGATCACGAACTTTCTCACGCCGCTCGACGGCTTCCAGGTCAGGATGTCCCGGGTCTTCTCGTTGCGAACACTAAAGACGTATTCGTTGGTGCCGATCCGCAGCGCCTTGCGGCGCAGCCCCGCCATCATGTCGTCCGAATTGATGAGGATCGCGTTGCCGATGTCGTTGATCGAAATCCGCCGCCATCCGACGTCATCGCGCGGTTCGTCAACCAACGGCGTGACCAGATAGTGGACCGCCTTGGGGCCTTGCGCCGCCTGCTGGTCGCATTGCTTCATCGCCGCTTCGAGCCAGCCATAGTCGCCGTCGGGTGACTGGGTCACCGCCGCGCCACGGCGCTCGGCCGACCCACCTGTCAGCAGCACCGCCCCAGCCACGACCGCGACCACGAGCAGGGCCGACAGCGCGGCTGCCGTCACCAGAGTGCGGCGTCGCGCCGGATTGGGCGCGCCGCAATTGTCGCAGGCGGCGGCCCATCTTCCGATCGGCGCCCCACAATGTCGGCAATGGGTCGATTTCATCTCACAGCATCAACATCACGAGTCATACCGGCATTAAACTGAACAGAAAATCGCATCGCAATGTTTTTGCCTGCGACATCAAGAGCAGCGACCGCGATTGACGCCGTTTCTGACATGGCGCCACGACTTGGCGCCACCGGCAGGCCGCTGGAAATGATGGACAAGCTCTCTCGACCTCGTGTGCTGCCTTGCTTCGGCGATTAATCGGGCCGAAAATGGCGGACATGAGACCGACCATAGCATCTACAACCATAGCATCGCTGTGCGTGTGCTGGTTGGCGTGGTGCGGCGCGCCGCGCGCGAACACGGTTCCGCTGGCCTTCGGAATGACCCCGGATCAGGCCTCGGCGGCGCTGGGGCTGCCCCTGGTCTACCGTTCCGGCGCCCGCGGGTCGGAAACCTATGTCGCCGCCAGCCATGCCGGCATTCCCGGCTTCTATCCGACCGATCATGGCATCGCCCTGCAGTTTCGCCGGGGACGGCTCACCGGCTGGAAGAAGGACTGGCAGCTGCGGCGGCCGGGGCCATTCTAGTGGAGTGGATTTGACATTCGCTGCCCATCTGGCAGCAAGTACGCGATGCGAATGTCAAATCCAAACTCCACTAGCAGTCTATACTTGCTAGTGGTCCTTTAATTCTAACATTCGCAAAACAGTCCGCGGAAATGGGATGCGAATGTTAGAATTGGACCACTAGCGGATGGCTGCGCCACCCCTTCCGCTCTCCGTCCTCGACCTCTCGCCGGTGTCAGCCGGTTCGTCAGGCGCGACCGCGCTGCGCAATTCGATCGATCTCGCGCGGCTCGCCGAGCGGCTCGGCTTCCACCGCTACTGGGTGGCGGAGCATCACAATCTACCCTCGGTGGCAAGCTCGGCGCCCGAGATCATGATCGGCCAGATCGCGGCCGCGACCACGCAGATTCGCGTCGGCTCCGGCGGCGTGATGCTGCCCAATCACGCGCCACTGATGGTGGCGGAGCGGTTCAAGGTGCTGGAGGCCCTGTTCCCCGGCCGCATCGATCTCGGCCTCGGCCGCGCCCCCGGCACCGATCCGGTGACATCGTTCGCGCTGCGCCGCCGGCAAGAGGTCGGGACCGAGGATGATTTCCTGGAGCGGTTCCAGGAGCTGATCTTGTTCGAAAGCAACGCCTATCCGGAGGGCCATCCGTTCCGCAACGTGCACGCGATGCCAGCCGATGTCGCGCTGCCGCCGATCTGGCTGCTCGGCTCGAGCGGTTACAGCGCCCAGCTCGCCGGCATGGTCGGCGCCGGATTTGCCTTCGCGCACCATTTCTCCGACTACGATGCCGCCGCGGCGATGCTGAGCTACCGCGACCATTTCCGGCCGTCGCAGGCGCGCGACAAACCGTATGCGATGCTGGGGGTGGCCGCGGTCTGCGCCGACAGCGATGCCGAGGCCGACCGCCTGGCGACGACGCTTGATCTCAACTGGGTGCGACGCGCACGCGGCGAGTATCAGCCGCTCGCGAGCCCGGAAGAGGCGCAGGCCTTTCCTTACACGCCGGTCGATCTCGACCGCATCCGTCACCGCCGCGCCCGGCTGTTCACGGGAACGCCGGACACCATCCTCGCCAAGCTGACGCCGCTCCTGGAGGCAACCAAGGCCGACGAGGTGATGGTGACGACGATGATCTATGACCACGCGGCGCGGCGGCACTCCTATGAGCTGCTGGCGAAGGCGTTCGCGCTCGCTGAGCGCGCCTCGTAACAACAAGAAGCCCCGGACGATGCCGGGGCTCCAGTGCTTTCGATTTTATTGTTATTGTTCTTGTTACTGTCCTTGCGCGTTACTGCGAGGCATCCGCAGCTTGCGCCGGCGGGTTGACCGCCGATTCATTGGTGCAGACGTCGCGGAACTGCACCGCACCGTTCGGCAGATACTCCTTCACCAAGCAGGTGCAGGTCGAGGCGACCGTCCGTGCGACAACCGGAGCCGTCGCGTACACCGGATAGGCTCCAACCCAATGCCGGCGGATGTGGAAGTGGCAGTGGTTGTGCCAGTGGAAGCCGTGGCGCCAGAAGCAGGGGTTCACGTGCCGGATGCGCAGGTGACCATGCACGTGGATGTGCCGGCGGTGAAGGTGATGGATCCGGTGCGGAAGGTGGACCCGGTGACCATGCCCATGGACCCGGTGCGGCAGGTGGGCGCGGTGCGGGATGTGGGCGCGGTGCATACCGTGACCGCCACCGCTGACGCGGTGCTGACCACCATTGCCGCCATGCGGGCGCGCATCGGCAGCGGAGGACGCGAGAGTTGCAACGCCGACAACAGCCGACGCGACGAGGGCGAGGAACGCAGATTGCTTGAACATTGTCGTGGACCTTTTTCTTGGCTCTATGTGGGCCATCCGAACCATTGGTCGAAGCATCTCGGCGTCCGGTTCAAGCGATTGATTTCCGTTGTGTTTTCGTTCATCTGACGTTCATCGATGGAGCGGCGGTGTGGCAGGGTGGGGATTCCGGCCGGATTGCAATTACTTGCAGACCGGCGTGAAATCGGCCGAATTTGCACGCTTCTCTCACCAGCACTTCGACCCCGAGGAACGCGACAGGAGGTTAATTTGGGTAAGCACTTCACTCTGACGGCCGGCGACAGCCATCAACTGGGCGCCTATCGCGCCGACCCCGCAGGCCCGTCCAAGGGCGGCGTGGTCGTCATTCAAGAAATCTTTGGCGTCAACCAACACATCCGCGCGGTGTGCGATCGGCTGGCGGCGGAGGGCTACACCGCGGTGGCGCCGGCGCTGTTCGACCGCACGGAGAAAGATTTCCAGTGCGGCTATACGCCCGACGAGATCGCCAATGCGCGCAAGTTCGTCGCCAATCCGAATTGGGATGCGATGCTGAAGGATACGCAGGCCGCGATCGACGAGTTGAAGAAAGAGGGGCCGGTTGCGATCGTCGGCTTCTGCATGGGCGGCAGCATTGCCTTCTTGGCCGCGACCCGGCTGAGCGGCATCACATGCGCGGTCGCGTATTACGGCGGACAGATCGCCAAATTCGCGGACGAGAAGCCGAAGGTCCCGATGCAGATGCACTTCGGTGAAAAAGACCAGGGCATCCCGATGTCCGACGTCGAAGCGATCAAAGCCAAGCGGACGGACAGCGAGATCTACGTTTATCCGGACGCGCCGCACGGCTTCCATTGCGACGAGCGCGGCAGCTACCATGAAGCCTCGGCGAAGGCCGCCTGGCCGCGCTTCATCGACTTCTTGAAGAAGCACGTGAAGAAGTAAGCCGACGCTGTCGGCTACATCGAATGTCCCGCGAGGCGCAACGCGTCGCGGGACATTTTTTTGTGCGATCGGTTAGAACCAGCGTTCTTTGATCACGACCGTATCGCCCGGCTGCACCTGCGACAGCAGCGGCACCGCCTCGCGGCTGCGCAGCACGCCGCCCGGCACCGGCCGATCGATCTTCACCTCATGACGATAAGCGCGCGGCGTAAAGCCGCCCGCGATCGCGACCGCGGTCTCAACCGTCATGTTGGGAACGTAGGCATATTGGCCGGGCAGCGTCACCTCGCCCAGGATAAAGAACGGCCGGTAGGTCTCGACCTCGATCGCGACATGCGGCTCGCGGATGAAGCCGGCCCGCAGCTTCACCGCAACCGCGCGCGCCAATTGCTGGGTGGTGAGACCGCGCGCGCCGACCGCGCCGATCAACGGCACGGTGACCTGCCCGGCGGCATCCACCAGATAGGAATTGCTCAATCCCTCCTGCCCGAACACCACGATGCGCAGCTTATCGCCGGTGTCGAGCGCGTAGGCGGGCGCGGCCGACGGCTTCATCGCGACCGGCACCACGTGCGCCTGCGCGTTCATCGCATCGGCTGACGGCGCGGCACGCGACGACGGCCGGACCTGCGCATCGGTCGTCGCCGCCTGCGCGACCGGCCGGGCATACGCCAGGCTGTCGAGATCGGCGATCGAGGCAGTGTTGGCTTGCGTCAGAGACGCGTCATTCGGCGCGGAGGCGTGCATGCATCCGGCGGTCAGTGCAGCAATCACAACGGGAACAACGCGGCGTAGCCGCATGGCACATCCGGACCCAACGATACGATGCCGGATTAACGCCCGATATGGTTAACAAAGCTTCACGATGGTGAGGCGCCCCGCATGGCGGCGCCTGCGCTCACTCGTGGGCGTCGCTGGAAATACGATCCGCGATCACCACCACCAGCAGCGATCCGAGGAAGAGCACGTGGATTCCCACCAGCCAGGCCATCTTGACGTTGTCCGGCGAGGCGCTGCTCTGATCGATGTACATGAATGCTTTAAGCACCTGGATCGCCGAGATCGCGACGATCGACGTCATCAGCTTCTGCTTGAGACCGCCGAAATCGACCTTGGTCATCCATTCCGGGCGGCTCTGGTCGCCGGCCTCGAACTTCGACACGAAGTTCTCATAGCCCGAGAAGATGACGATCAGCACCAGATTAGCGGTGAAGGTGAGGTCGATCAGGCTCAACACGCCGAGGATGACATCGGACTCGGTGGCGGTCGGGATCTTGATGACGAAATGCAGCAGCTCGCGTCCGAAGTGGAACAGCATCAGCACCAGGCAGAACGCCAGCCCAAGATAAAACGGCGCCAGCGCCCAACGGCTCTGAAACAGAATCGCCTCGATGATCCGCTCGAACCTCGGCATCCCCGCCCTCACCGTCCCTTGCTCGCGCCGTTATACCAGCCCGCAACGAAAAGCGAATGCGCTCGGCGCGCCGGGGCGGCACCGTGCGAGACCCATCAATAAGCGAGAAGAAGCGCGCGACCGTGGAGCGGCCGCGCGGGAACACATGTCGATCACGCCTGCGCGGCCTGCTCGATCACGCCTGCGCGGCCTGCGTCGACCTAGCGGCGATTCCGATCGGGCAGCTCACGCCGGTGCCGCCGAGGCCGCAATACCCCGTCGGGTTCTTGGCGAGATACTGCTGATGATAGTCCTCGGCGAAATAGAACGGCGGGGCGTCGAGGATTTCGGTGGTGATTGCGTCGAAGCCGCGGTCCTTGAGCTCCTTATCGTACATCGCCTTGGAGGCTTCGGCGGCTTTACGCTGCGCGTCGCTGCTGACGTAGATGCCGGAACGGTATTGGGTGCCGACATCGTTGCCCTGGCGCATGCCCTGGGTCGGATTGTGGCTTTCCCAGAAGGTCTTCAGCAGTTGCTCGTAAGAGATCGTTTTGGGGTCATAGACCACCAGCACGACCTCGTTGTGGCCGGTCTGGCCCGAGCACACTTCTTCATAGGTCGGATTCGGCGTGTGGCCGGCGGCATAGCCCACCGCCGTGACGTGGATGCCGTCACCCAGCTCCCAGAATTTCCGCTCGGCGCCCCAGAAGCAGCCCAGGCCGAATATCGCGGTCTCGCTGCCCTCCGGATAGGGCCCCTTGAGCGCGCGGCGATTGACGAAATGCGTGGCGGCGGTCGGAATTGGGGTCGTCCGCCCCGGCAGCGACTGTGCGGCAGATGGCATCTCGATCTTTTTGCGGAGCATGAACATGCGACGTCTCCTATGGGACGGCGCCTAATATAATGTCAGTCGCGGCCGAAGCGCAGGGGGGGCCGGATCAACAGTTGGCCATGCCCCGCGGCCTAGTGGAGTGGATTTGACATTCGCTACCCACCTGGCAGCAAGTACTTGATGCGAATGTCAAATCTAAACTCCACTAGCAGCCTATACTTGCTAGTGGTCCTCTAATTCTAACATTCGCAAAACAGTCCGCGGAAATGGGATGCGAATGTTAGAATTGGACCACTAGCGATCACAGCCACGCGAGGTCGCTAGTTACGGGCATACCCGATCAACGGGCGACGCTTACGGCCGAGCAGCACCAGGATCGTGCCGACAATGACCAACACCAGGCAGGTGGGCGCGTTGAGCACCTGGCTGGCGAGCGGGTCCCACAGCCAGGGCGCCAACCCTTCCAGCGTAGGCCGGATCTGCGCGAGGCTGGCCTCATGGAGGGTGGCCCAGACCTCGGCGACCTTGGTGATGTACCAGCGCTGGTCGGCGATCGACTTGGTGCCGTCATAGACGGCGAAGATGAAGGCCAGGGCCAACGACAAAATACCGACAAACCGCAGCAGAAAACGGATCATGGGACGGTGCGCCGACTGTGATGCCAGGGGCGATGGCTTACTCCTCCTGTCCAACGGGTTCAACGCCGCAAAACAGCGCGATCTCACGATTCCGCGCATGTGATGCGCGCACCGGCCGCGCATTCCTGGTATCAGCGGTCCTTGAGCGGGTGGCGCCCCATCCGCTAGTGCGGCGGATTTGACGCTCCTACCAGTGTTGCGGCGAATCCGTCGTAGGAACGTCAAATCCAAAGCCGCACTAGAATCATAGAGTTGCTAGTGTCCTTTTGGTCCCGACGCTTGTAGATGTGCGTGCTGCGAAGGCATACAAGCGTCGGAACCAGGACACTAGTTTCGCCTGATCCGGCCGCTGCTTGTTGCGTCTGGTGGGGCGTTCGGGGAGTGGACATGTCAGGCAAAAACGGCGGCCGTGGGCGCCGCCCGGTATTTACCGACCAGGAAGCGCTGCTGTTTCACAGCCAGGGCCGCCCGGGCAAGCTCGAAGTCGTGGCCACCAAGCCGATGGCGACGCAGCGCGACCTGTCGCTTGCCTATTCGCCCGGCGTCGCCGTGCCGGTGCTGGCGATCGCCGAGGACGAGAGCAAGGCCTACGACTACACCACCAAGGGCAATTTCGTCGCCGTCATCACCAACGGCACCGCCATCCTGGGGCTCGGCAATCTCGGCGCGCTCGCCGCCAAGCCGGTGATGGAAGGCAAGGCGGTGCTGTTCAAGCGCTTCGCCGACATCGATTCCATCGATCTCGAAGTGTCGACCGAAGATCCCGACGAATTCATCAATTGCGTGAAGCTGCTCGGCAAGAGCTGGGGCGGCATCAATCTCGAGGACATCAAGGCGCCGGAGTGCTTCATCATCGAGCAGCGGCTGCGCGAGCTGCTCGACATCCCGGTGTTCCACGACGA
Organism: uncultured Alphaproteobacteria bacterium; assembly: GCA_963741595.1. Classification (GTDB taxonomy): domain Bacteria; phylum Pseudomonadota; class Alphaproteobacteria; order Rhizobiales; family Xanthobacteraceae; genus VAZQ01. Next base: position 25,196 of record CAVUIV010000019.1, on the reverse strand, counting down.
CCAGCACGGCACCGCGATCATCGCGGCCGCCGGCCTGATCAATGCGCTCGATCTCACCGGCCGCGACGTCAAGACCACCAAGCTGGTCTGCAACGGCGCCGGCGCCGCCGGCATCGCCTGTCTGGAGCTGCTCAAGGCGATCGGCTTCGCGCCGCGAGAACCTCATCCTTTGCGACACCAAGGGCGTGATCTACCAAGGCCGCACCGAGGGCATGAACCAGTGGAAGTCGGCGCTTTGCGGTCAAGACCAAGGCGCGCACGCTGGCCGACGCCTTCGAAGGCGCCGACGTCGTTCTTCGGCCTGTCGGTCAAAGGCGCGGTCACCCCGGAGATGGTCAAGTCGATGGCGGCCAAGCCGATCATCTTCGCCATGGCCAATCCCGATCCGGAGATCACCGCCGGAGGAGGTCGCCGCAGTCCGCGACGACGCCATCATGGCGACCGGGCGCTCCGACTATCCGAACCAGGTCAACAACGTGCTGGGCTTTCCCTACATCTTCCGCGGCGCGCTCGACGTGCGCGCGACCACCATCAACATGGAGATGAAGATCGCCGCCGCGCACGCGCTCGCCCAGCTCGCCCGCGAGGACGTGCCCGACGAAGTGGCCGCCGCCTATGGCGCGCGGCCGAAATATCGGCCCCGACTACATCATCCCGGTGCCGTTCGATCCGCGGCTGATCTCGTTCGTGCCGCCGGCGGTGGCCAAGGCGGCGATGGATACCGGCGTCGCGCGCAAGCCGATCACCGATATGGACGCCTATCGCGCGCACTGCGCTCGCGCCGCGATCCCGTCGCCGGCGTGCTGCAGCGCGTTTTCGAGCGGCTGCGCCGCCAGCCCAAGCGGGTGGTGTTCGCCGAAGGCGAGGAAGAGCAGGTGATCCGCGCCGCCGCGAGCTTCGTCCAGCAAGGGCTCGGCACCGCGATGCTGGTCGGCCGCGAGGACCGCGTGCGCGAAACCGCCGCCGGCGCTCGGCGTCGAACTTGGCGGCGGCATCGAGATCATCAATGCGCGCGCTGTCGCAGCGCAACGCCGCCTATGCCGCCTATCTCTACGAGCGGCTGCAGCGCCACGGCTATCTGCAGCGCGACTGCCAGCGCCTGGTCAACCAGGACCGCAACCACTTCGCCGCCTGCATGGTGGCGCTCGGCGACGCCGACGCCATGGTCACCGGCGTCACGCGCAACTTCTCGGTCGCGCTGGAGGACGTGCGCCGCTGCATCGATCCCAAGCCCGGCCACCGCGTGATGGGCGTGTCGCTGGTGCTCGTCACGCGGCCGCACCGTGCTGGTCGCCGACACCGCGGTGACCGAAATGCCCGACGCGCGAGACGCTGGCCGAAATCGCCGTCGAGGCGGCGCGGCGTCGCGCGCCGCCTCGGCTACGAGCCGCGCCTGGCGCTCCTGGCGTTCTCGACCTTCGGCCATCCGCCGGGCGAGCGCGCCGCGCACGTGCAGGAGGCGGTGCAGCATTCTCGACCAGCGACGGCGTCGATTTCGAATACGACGGCGAGATGGCGGCCGACGTGGCGCTGAACATGGACATGCGCGAAGCCTATCCGTTCTGCCGGCTGTCCGGACCGGCCAATGTGCTGATCATGCCGGCGTTCCACTCCGCCTCGATCTCCACCAAGCTGCTGCAGGAGCTGGGCGGCGCCACCGTGATCGGCCCGATGCTGGTCGGGCTCGACCGGCCGGTGCAGATCGTGCCGCTGTCGGCCAATGACAGCCAGCTCGTCAACATGGCCGCGCTCGCGGCGTTCAATGTCAGCGGATGATCTCCCATGAGTGAGAGCAAGCTGCGCGGCGTCATTGCCGCCATCGCCACGCCGGTGGACGAGGCCGGCGAACCCGACCTCGCCCGCGCCACCACGCTGGCGCGTTTCCTGCTCGACAACGGCTGCGACGGCCTCAACGTCCTCGGCACCACCGGGGAAGCCACCTCGTTTTCGCTCGAGCAGCGCAAGCGCGTGATGTCGGCCTACAAGGGCGCCGGTATCCCGACCGACCGGCTGATGGTCGGCACCGGCGCGGCCGCCGTCGCCGATGCGGCCGCGCTCACGCGCCATGCCGCCGAACTCGGCTTTGCCGGCGCGCTGGTGCTGCCGCCGTTCTATTATAAAGGTGTGCCGGACGACGGGCTGGCCGCCTATATCGACACTATCGTGCAATCGACCGCGGCGACACCGATCGCACTCTATCTCTATCATTATCCTGCGTTGTCCGGCCTGCCATGGCATGCGACGTTGATCCGCCGACTTCTTAATAAGCACGGCGCGCGGATCGCCGGCCTCAAGGATTCCTCCGGCGACATGGCCTATGCGCGCGACGCCGCCGCTATCTCCAAGGAATTCAAAGTGTTCCCATCAACCGAAGCGGTGCTGTTGGAGGCGCGCGACGGCGCCTTCGCCGGCTGCATCTCGGCGACGGCGAACCTGAATGCCGACCTGTGCGCGCGCGCTTTCCATGGCGGCAGCCCGGCAGCGCTCGAGGCCGCGGTGGCGATCCGCAAGCTGTTCGATGGCAAGGCCCTGGTCCCGGGCGTCAAAGCGCTGCTCGCCCATATTCACCACGATGCCAGCCTGGCACGGGTCAAACCGCCATTGGCGGCCTTTGCGGAGGCCGATCGGGCCGCCGTAACCGCCGGTTACGACGGCGTACGGGCGAAGAACGCCGCCTGATTGGCGCCCTGGCGGCTAAGGCTTTGACTTGCCTGGCGGCCACGACTATAACCCGCGCCAATTGGCGGCGGGCTTTCGCCGCCGCTTGTCGTTTATCGGGGTCGCGCGGCGACTCCCCCACCATCGGTCAGAGAACAGCATGGCGAATACGAGTTCAGCCAAAAAGGCGACGCGAGTCATCGCGCGACGGACGGCGGTCAACAAGTCACGGCGCTCGCGCCTGCGCACCACGCTGGGCAACGTTGAAGAGGCGTTGGCTTCCGGCGATCGCGCCAAGGCGGCGGCGGCACTGCAAGCAGCCGAACCGGTCATTATGCGCGCATCGCAAATGGGCGTTCTGCATCACAACGCCGCCAGCCGCAAAGTCTCGCGGCTCACCAAGCGATTGGCGAAACTCGGCAACTGATCGCCCATCCAAATCGGAGATCGGAAAAACCCGGCAACAATGCCGGGTTTTTTTATTTGTCCTATTAACGCGCGTTATGCGCCACGGGTATGCGCCACGGGTCGCACACTGTGTTCGTCGCCAATGCGCGGATTACATTTGCTCATTACGAGACAATGTATTGCTGAAAGCGAACCGAAATGTTGCATAAGTGTCACGCACTGATTCAAATGCTACGCGAGCGGCACCGGAATCGCCGAATCCGCGCGCTGCAACACCTCAGGTGACCTCCTTCAAGTGGGGTTACCTCTGGATTCCGATCAAAAAAAAGATGCGTCCAGAACGCTTTACAGGGAAAGCAGTCTTAGGGAGTTTGATTTGCCTCCCGCGTAGCAGACCGCGTCGGCACCGCTCGCGAAGCGATGACTGCGCGTTGCGCAAATCCGATCGGCGGCGGTGACGTTCGTAATCGCAAAAGCTTTCAACGAGTTATTGCAGAATCACCGAGCGCCATCACGGCGGGAAGGATCGTCTCGCTGCCAAAAGGAGCAGCGTGCGCGGCGTTCACAATCTTGCAGCATCGCCGCATCGTGTTATCTCTTTTGCACATCGCGGCCGGGTCCGCCGGCGCGAAATCAAACGAAACCGGAATTCGAGGAGCCTCGAACAGGGGACGGCTAACTTGCGCCTAGCTTGTTGAACGAGGCAATGCGCGAACCGGAAAATTGAAGACGTTCATGTTCCGCATGGATGGGAAACGGGACATGAGAAGCGGATCGACCGTCACACCGGTCGAAATGACAGAAGGCCATCGTGATGTTGCGGCCGCGATGGATAAAGGGGGCATCTATGACGATTTCGAACTCTTCTCGTTTGCGTCATCCAACTGCCGAAGTCTGTGGCCTCGTCCTGCATTGGCCGGACGTCGTCTCCGCGGTGCGGGGGCCGGCACCGCCCGGCCGTTAAGCTGCTTTCACAGCGCCGGTTGATATTTCGCCGCCGCTCTCCCCTGTCGCCATCCTCAACGCTGCCATCACCGAGTTCGAGTTGCGTTCCACACTTTCGAGTGACTGGAAGTAATCCGAGTCGAGAGAACAGAGTTGAGTTAACCGATCACCACGTACCAGGACCGAGACGGCGAAATGGAACATTCCAATCAAGAATTGTGGAACCGGGTGCGTGAACGCCTCAAATCCAATGTGGGCGACGACATCTTCAATAGCTGGTTCGCGCGTATGGAGCTTGAAGCCACCGAAGGTGACACCGTTAGACTGTCGGTACCGACCCGATTTCTGAAGAGCTGGGTGCAGTCGCATTATGTCGATCGCTTGCTGACCTGCTGGCAGGACGAACTATCGACGGTCGCGCGCGTTGAGCTGACCGTCCGCTCCGCGGTGCTCAAGCCACTGCCTCCGAAGCCGAAGATCGCCGACATCGCGCCGCACGGCCAGGACAGGCGCGAGCTCAAGATCGGAATGGAGGCGCCGCGCGCAGCGGCACCGATCTCGGCTGCGCATGACGCGCTCGGCGGCTCGCCGCTCGATCCGCGTCTCAGCTTCGAGACCTTCGTGGTCGGCCGCTCCAATACGCTCGCACACGCCGCCGCCAAGCAAGTCGCGCAAGGGCGGCGCGGCGACCCCGTGATGTTCAATCCCTTGTACATTCACGCCGGCGTCGGGCTCGGCAAGACGCATCTGCTGCAATCGCTGGCCTGGGCCGGCAATGCAGCGGCGGAGCGCAAGGTGCTCTATCTCACGGCCGAGAAGTTCATGTACGGCTTCGTGGCGGCGTTGCGCGCGCAAAACGCGCTGGCCTTCAAGGAAGCCCTGCGCACGATCGACGTGCTGGTCATCGACGATCTGCAGTTCCTGCAGGGGAAGTCCACGCAGGCCGAGTTCTGCCACACGCTCAATGCGCTGATCGATTCCGGCCGCCAGGTGGTGATCGCCGCCGACCGGCCGCCGTCGGAACTTGAGACGCTGGACGAGCGCGTGCGCTCGCGGCTTGCCGGCGGCCTGGTCGTCGAGATGGGGACGCTTGGTGAGGAGCTACGGTTTGAAATTCTGAAGACGCGGGTGACGGCCGCCAAGGTGCACCATCCCGGCTTCGACGTGCCGGGCACCGTGCTGGACTACATCGCGAAGACCGTGACCCATAACGGCCGCGACCTCGAGGGCGCGCTCAATCGCCTCCTCGCCCACAGCAAGCTGACCAGCCAGCCGATTACGCTGGAAATGGCCGAGCGCGAGATCCGCGACCTGATCCGCCCGCAGGAGCCCAAGCGGATCAAGATCGAAGAGATCCAGCGCATCGTCGCTCGGCAATACAATGTGAGCAGGGCCGACCTGCTCTCGTCACGGCGCACCGCCAATGTCGTGCGTCCCCGCCAGGTCGCCATGTATCTGGCGAAGCTGCTGACGCTGCGATCCCTGCCGGAGATCGGCCGGCGCTTCGGCGGCCGAGACCACACCACCGTGCTGCACGCCGTCCGCAAGATCGAGAACCTGGTGAACAACGACAACTCGCTGGCCGAAGAGATCGAGATCCTGAAACGCCAGCTTCAGGACTAGTGGTCCGATCCCGCAGTTGAGATTGCCCGGGGCGCGCGCTGTTTTTGATTGTGTGGCGGCCGCCCTTTTCGACAAAGTGGCTCCCCCATCGCCGGGACATGCGCTAACGTGTCCTCGCCCGGCGGCCATTGGCCGTCGGGCGCCACATCTGCAAGGATGACCGGGTTGGCGCCCTGCCGACCCAATCCACGCGCCAGCAGCCGCTCCAAGTCGCGTGGATAAAGGGCCTCTATTCACTTGCGAAATGCGCTCCCACGGGCCACTTTTGTCGCCCATTCCCTCACCTAACCGTGATACTCCCACGGGGTCCGCCATGAAGGTCACCGTCGAACGCGCATCTCTGCTGAAGTCGCTCGGGCACGTGCATCGCGTGGTCGAACGGCGCAACACCATCCCCATCCTGGCCAACGTCCTGGTCCGGGCGGAGGGTTCGAAGCTGTCGTTCAAGGCCACCGACCTCGACCTTGAGATCACCGAGACCATCCCGGCCGAGGTGTCGCCCGGCGGCTCCACGACCGTGCCGGCGCATATGTTCTACGAGATCGTGCGCAAACTGCCGGAAGGCACGCAGGTCGTGCTCGAGGGCACCGGCGACCGCGCCGTGCTGACGTTGCGCGCCGGCCGCTCGCGGTTCACCTTGCAGACCCTGCCGGAGAACGATTTCCCCGATCTCGCCGCCGGCGACATGACCCACAACTTCACGCTCTCGGCCGCGGACCTCAAGCGCCTGATCGACAAGGCGCAGTTCGCGATCTCGACCGAAGAGACGCGCTACTACCTCAACGGCATCTATCTGCACGCCGCCGGCAGCGGCAAAACCCAGACCCTGCGCGCGGTCGCGACCGACGGCCATCGCCTGGCGCAGGTCGAAATCCCGCTGCCCAAGGGCGGCGCCGGCATGCCCGGCATCATCGTCCCCCGCAAGACCGTGAGCGAAGTGCGGCGGCTGATCGACGATGCCGACGCCGACGTGTCGATCGAGCTGTCGCAGGGGAAAATCCGCTTCACGATCGGCGACGTGGTGCTGACCTCCAAGCTGATCGACGGCACCTTCCCCGACTATGCCCGCGTCATTCCGCTCCGGCAACGACAAGGAACTGGTCGTCGACAAGAAGGAGTTCGAACAGGCGGTCGATCGCGTCTCCACCGTGTCGAGCGAGCGCGGCCGCGCGGTCAAGCTCTCGCTGAGCAGCGGGCGGCTGGTGCTCTCGGTCACCAATCCGGATTCCGGCAGCGCGACCGAGGAGATCGAGGTCGAGTACGCGTCGGAGCCGCTCGATATCGGCTTTAACTCGCGTTATCTGCTCGACATCGCGTCGCAAATCGAGAGCGAAGCCGCGGTGCTGAGGCTCGCCGATCCGGGCTCGCCCACCTTGATCGAGGACAAGGATGCCAAAGGCACGCTTTATGTGCTGATGCCGATGCGGGTCTGAGGTACGCGGCTGTCGCTCCGCCGATCGATGCCCGCGTCACCGTAGTCGGGCGCATGACCGGCTATGAGCGATGCTCATTGCCGCCATGACCGCAGCCCGCATCCGCCGTCTCACCCTGACCAATTTCCGCAGCTATCGCGCAGCCCAGATCGATGTCGGCGCCCCCCTGGTCGTGCTGGTGGGGCCGAACGGCGCCGGCAAGACCAATCTGATCGAGGCCATCTCGCTGTTCTCGCCTGGCCGCGGCTTGCGCCGGGCGACCCTCGACGAGTTGGCATTTGCCGAAGGCGACGGCTCCTGGGCGCTGTCGTGCAATGTCGAGGGCGCGCTGGGGCTGGCGACGCTTGGAACCGGCATCGACGCGCCCGCCAGCGAGGCCACGCCGTTCAGCCGCAAATGCCGTATCGATCGCGAGCCGGTCGGTTCCGCGACGGCGTTTGCCGACCACCTGCGGGTGATCTGGCTGGTGCCGGCGATGGACATGCTGTTCAACGGCCCCGCTTCGGAACGGCGGCGGTTTTTGGACCGGCTGGCGCTGGCGGTCGATGCCGAGCATTCCGGCCGTGTCTCGGCGCTGGAGCGGGCGTTGCGCTCGCGCAACCGGCTGTTGGAGACGCCGCGGCCCGATTCGCATTGGCTCGACGCGATCGAGCACGAAACCGCCGAGCTCGCGGTCTCGGTCGCCGCGCAGCGTGCCGAAACCGTGGCGCGCCTGCAGGGCGCGCTGGCCGGGCGTCGCGATCCGGCATCGTCGTTCCCAGCCGCCGAGATCGCGCTCGACGGCTGGATGGAAAAACTCGTCCCGAGCCACCCCGCCGCCGAGATCGAGGACCGCTACCGCAGCGTACTGCGCGACAACCGCCCACGCGACGCCGCCGCCGGCCGCACGCTCGACGGCCCGCACCTCACCGACCTGCTGGTGGTGCTATGCCGCCAAGAACATCCCGGCGTCCGATGCCTCGACCGGCGAGCAGAAGGCGCTGCTGATCGGCCTGTCCTGGCGCATGCCGGACTGCTCACCGAGATGTCGGGCTTTGCGCCGGTGCTGCTGCTCGACGAAGTGGTCGCCCATCTCGATCCCGGACGGCGCACGGCGCTCTATCGCGAACTGGAGACGCTTGGCGCGCAGGTCTGCATGACCGGCGCCGACCCCGCGGCCTTCGCCGATGTCGAAGCGCGCGCGCAAGATGTTTCAGGTCGACGCCGGGCCGCGTCGCGCCACGCGCGTGATCGGCGCTATCGAAGCCCCTCAAAGCCCACCCGATCCGGCGTTTCGCAAGCTGCGCCCAACGGCCCTGATTCGGGCCGAATTTGCAGGCGCTTCCGGGCTTAATTTTTTCGCGCGCGCGGCCTTCAAATTTGTTGACAAATCAATATATTAGCAACCATCAATTGGCCCTGTACGGCCCCCCAATTTCGTGTCACACCAACCTACGCTCGAACGCGCGTTTTTCAGCGCGATTCGAAGGCCCTTGCCCATGGCTGAAGCCGCTCGCCAGAAACGCGCTCCGTCCGACTACGATGCCGGATCGATCAAGGTCCTCAAGGGCCTCGACGCCGTCCGCAAGCGGCCGGCATGTATATCGGCGACACCGATGACGGCTCCGGCCTGCATCACATGGTCTACGAGGTCGTCGACAACGCCATCGACGAGGCGCTCGCCGGCCATGCCACGGAAGTGACGGTGACGCTCAACCCGGATGGCTCCTGCACCGTGCGCGACAACGGCCGCGGCATCCCGACCGACATCCACAAGGGCGAAGGCGTGTCGGCGGCGGAGGTCATCATGACCCACCTCCATGCCGGCGGGAAATTCGACCAGAATTCCTACAAGGTGTCGGGCGGCTTGCATGGCGTCGGCGTGTCGGTCGTGAATGCGCTGTCGAGTTGGCTCAAGCTGACGATCTGGCGCGACGGCAAGGCGCATGGCATCGAATTCCGCGACGGCGACGCGGTCGCCCCGCTCGCGGTGGTCGGCGACGCCGACGGCAAGCGCGGCACCGAGGTCACGTTCCTGCCGTCGACCGAAACCTTCACCAAGACCGAGTTCGATTTCGCGACGCTGGAGCACCGGCTGCGCGAACTCGCCTTCCTCAATTCCGGCGTCCTGATCGCGCTGTCCGACATGCGCCACGCGGTCGAGAAGCGCGAGGAGATGCGCTACGAGGGCGGCGTCGAGGAATTCGTCCGCTATCTCGACCGCAACAAGACCGCGCTGGTGCCGAAGCCGATCATGATCAAGACCGACGCGACGGCATCGACGGTCGAATGCGCGCTGTGGTGGAACGACAGCTACCACGAGAACGTGCTGTGCTTCACCAACAACATCCCGCAGCGCGACGGCGGCACCCATCTCGCCGGCTTCCGCGGCGCGCTGACCCGCCAGGTCACCGGCTATGCCGAAAAGGGCGGCGTGTCGCAAGAAGGAAAAGGTGGCGCTCACCGGCGACGATTGCCGCGAAGGTCTGACCGCCGTGCTCTCGGTGCAAGGTGCCCGATCCGAAATTCTCGTCGCAGACCAAGGACAAGCTGGTCTCGTCGGAGGTGCGCCCGGTGGTCGAGGGCGTGATCAACGACGCGCTGAAGGCCTGGTTCGAGGAGAACCCGCAGCAGGCCAAGATCATCGTCGGCAAGGTGGTGGAAGCCGCCGCCGCGCGCGAGGCCGCCCGCAAGGCGCGCGAGCTGACCCGCCGCAAGGGCGCGCTCGACATCTCCTCGCTGCCGGGCAAGCTCGCCGATTGCCAGGAGCGCGATCCCGCGAAGTCCGAACTGTTCATCGTCGAGGGCGATTCCGCCGGCGGCTCCGCCAAGCAGGGCCGCAACCGCGAATTCCAGGCGGTGCTGCCGCTGCGCGGCAAGATCCTCAATGTCGAGCGCGCCCGTTTCGACAAGATGCTGTCGTCGGAGCAGATCGGCACGCTGATCACAGCGCTCGGCACCGGCATCGGCGCCGATGAGTTCAACGCCGACAAGCTGCGCTATCACAAGATCATCATCATGACCGACGCCGATGTCGACGGCGCGCACATCCGCACGTTGCTGCTGACCTTCTTCTATCGGCAGATGTCGCAGATCATCGAGCGCGGCCTCCTCTACATCGCCCAGCCGCCGCTCTACAAAGTGTCGCGCGGCAAGTCCGAGCAATACCTCAAGGACGAGCGCGCGCTGGAAGACTTCCTGATCGGCACCGGCATCGAGGACGCGGTCTTGCACCTGGCGACCGGCGAGGACCGGGCCGGCCAGGACCTGCGAACGCTGGTCGAGCAGGCGCGCACCATCCGCAATGTCCTCCAAGGACTGCACAGCCGCTACAATCGCACGGTGGTCGAGCAGGCGGCGATCCTCGGCGTACTCAATTCCGGCATTTTCGGCGACTTCGAAAAAGCGACGGCGGCCGCGCCGTATATCGCCAAGCGGCTCGATGCGCTGGCCGAGGAGACCGAGCGCGGCTGGGAGGGGCACTTCTCCGAGGGCGAAGGATTCCAGTTCGAGCGCACGGTGCGCGGCGTGAAAGAGGTCGCGGTCATCGATCACGCCCTGCTCGGCTCCGCCGACGCGCGCAAGCTCGATGAATTCGCCGTGTCGCTCCAACAGACCTATCCAAGGCCGGGCACGTTCCGCCGCAAGGACGAAGAAACCGCGATCCATGGGCCGGTCAGCCTGTTCGACGCGGTGATGGCGGCCGGCCGCAAGGGCATCTCGTTGCAGCGCTACAAGGGCTTGGGCGAGATGAACCCCGGCCAGCTCTGGGAAACCACGCTCGACACCAATGCGCGCTCGCTGCTGCAGGTCACGGTCAAGGAAATCGACGAGGCCAATACCCTGTTCGACGAGCTGATGGGCGACAACGTGCTGCCGCGCCGTATCTTCATCGAGCAGAACGCGCTCGCCGCGAGCGTCGACGCCTAGTGTCCCGATTCCTGAAGTTCGTCCTATTTCGCAGCGGCCTCCGATACGAACTTCGGAATCTGAAGGACACTGAGCAACTCTTTGAATATATAGTGCGGCTTTGGTTCAGAAGTCCGCATTTTGGTCTCGCCGCAAGTATGATGCGGACTTCTGAACCGCCGCACTAGTTCGCAGCGCTATTGTTTCCCCGCCGTCGCCGCCCGCAGCGTCGTCAATACGCCTGGCTGCACGTCGGCGAGCGAGCGGAATACGCCGCGGCCGCGCTCGACACCGATATAAGTGTAAGGCATGCCGAAGCGCTTGGTGGAACTCCGCGATGAACTCCGGATCGTTTGCGGCCGCGTCATAGGCCTTGCGCAGGATCGCCAGCGGCGCCGGCGGTGTGGCCGGCGGCGCAAGCCCGACAAAGGTGAGTTCGCCGGTCTGGTTGGTGAGCCAGTTCAACGCGTCCCAGATGGCGCCTGACGGCATCTTGCCGCGCACCTGCTTGTAGAGGTCCGGAAACGCCGGCATCTCGTCGATGAATTTGCTGGTCTCGTAGCGCCCATCGCCATCGACCGGAACCAGGTAAGCGATCCCGATGCCATCCGACTTCACGAAGGCCGCGTTGCGGCCGCGGAAGGTGGTGATGCTGGTCGAGTGGACGTTGACCTCGCCGCGCTGCAGCGCCAGGAACACGTCGTTGCCGCCGCGATAGCCGACGACCAGCTTGTGGTTGATGTCGAGCGTGCGCAGCGCAAGGTGCGGCAGCAGGCCGGAAATGTCGGTGTTGTTGAGCGCGCCAAGCGCGACGGATGGCGCCTTGACGATATCGGCCGGCGTCTTCGCTCCGCCCGGGACTGCATCCCGACGCGCATAAAGCACGCGGACGTCCCCGGTGCCGCCGAGGAATTCGAATTTTTCATAGCGCGCGCGTAGCCCCTGGTCGCCCAACGCCTGCGCCAGCGGGTCCCATGGGCCGTACAGCATCGTCAGGCCATCGGGCGCGGCGCGCTCGAACACGTGATTGGTGGCGGTCTTGCCGCCGGCCCCCGGCATGTTCTGGACGATGATGGTCGGATTGCCGGGGATGTGCTTGCGCAGATAACCGGAGAACGTCCGCGCGAAGGTGTCGACGGTGCCGCCCGCTTCAAGACCGACAATCACGCGCAGCGTCTTGCCGGCGAAATAATCGGCCGGCTGGGCCGCCGCTTGGCCAATGGTCGCGAGGGCAAATCCGCCGGCAACAGCGGCCACGATCATCCGCGTCATGTCGTCCTCCCGATGCGGCGCTTGCCGTTTACCAATATTACCGTGGCCTGCCGTCTTGGCGAGGCCCTTGCCGCAAGGGCGGCCTGCCGCCGCGGGCATTTTCATCCTGCCGGATAATCGGATAGCGTCGGCGGTACGACGGTCGCCCGCGTGCGTTGCCACGGGAGGAACCGCCGGGCGGAAGAGCATCTGCAATGTCTGCAATGAATGACAACAACAAGATCGCAGTCATCATCGTCGGCGCCGGACCGGTGGGCCTTGGGCTTGCCTGCGATCTCGGCCAGCGCGGCGTCCACTGCATCCTGATCGAGAAGCGCGACGGCGCCATCAATGTCCCCAAGCAGAGCATGGTCAGCGCGCGCAACATGGAGTTCTGCCGCCACTGGGGCGTGGCGAAGACAAGTCCGGACTGCGGTCTGGCCCGAGAGCCATGCGCGCGACTTCGTCTATCTCGCCAGCATGCGCGGCCAGGAGCTGCTGCGGATCAAGGTGCCGTCCTATGTCGAGCGCGACCGGCGCGATTTCACCCCCGAGGCGGCCTGCCCCTGCCCGCAAATCTATTTCGATCCGATCCTCGGCGGCCGTGTGCGGACGCTGCCGAGCGTGACGCTCGCCTACAACACCCGGCTCGACGAGTTCCGCCAGGATGCCGACGGCGTTGCCGCGCAGGTAACCGACATGACGACCGGAGCGACCCGGACGTTGCGCGCGCAGTATCTCGTCGGCTGCGACGGCCCGTCCGGCCTGGTGCGCGACGCGCTCGGCATCGGCACCGATGGGATCGGCGCGATTGCACACAGCGTCAATCTGTTCTTCCGTTCGCTGGAGCTGTCGCAGTCCCACGACAAAGGCTGGGCGCGGTTCTACCGCGTGATCGACGAGACCGGCTGCTGGGCCGAGTTGATCCCGATCGACGGCAAGGAGCTGTGGCGGCTGACGGTGTTCGATGAGCCGCTGAGCAAGGCCGATCCGGATTTCCTGCTGCGAAAGCTCGCCGGCGGCCCGTTCGCCTACGAGATGTTGTCGGTGTCGCCGTGGGAGCGGCGCGACTACGTCGCCAACAGCTACCGCCAAGACCGGGTCTTCATTGCCGGCGACGTCGGCGCATGAATGCTCGCCGACCGGCGGCATCGGCATGCACACCGGCCTCGAAGAGGCGGTCAACCTTGGCTGGAAGCTCGCCGCCATGGCTGAAGGCTGGGGCGGACCGGCGCTGCTCGCCTCCTACGAGATCGAGCGGCGGCCGATCGCAGTGCGCAATGTCGGGCTGGCGACGCGATCGTTCAACGCGATCGCGTCGATCCCGGGCTGGTGCGAGGGCACGACCGACTGGAAAGCCAATCCGGCCTGGCTGTCGGTGCCGGAGCACATCAAGCTGCACTACTGCTACGACGGCTCGCCGATCTGCGTGGACGATGGCACGCCGCCGTTCGACATCGACCCGGCGCGCTTCATGCCCTCGACCCGGCCCGGCACGCGCGCCCCACACGCCTGGCTCGATGGCGATCGCTCGACGCTCGACCTGTTCGGCGATGGCTATGTGATGCTGCGGCTCGGCGCAAACCCGCCCGAGGCCACGCGCCTCCTTGACGCCGCGAAGGCGCAGGGCGTGCCGATGCGCGAGATCGCCCTCGCCGATCCGGAGGTGGCCACGCTCTACGAGCGCCGCCTGGTGCTGGTGCGGCCGGACGGCCATGTCGCGTGGCGCGGCGATGAGGCCCCGGCCGACGCGACGGCGGTGATCGACGCGCGTCCGCGGGGCGGCCGACCTCGGAACCCCGATGCCGGACGGCTCCCGTGCCAGCCACCCGCAGCGCGCGCATTTGCTATAGTGGGACAAACGTCCCCGGAGACAACCATGAGTGCAGCCCATCCGCCGGCATCAGGCGATCGATCCTACGACGACATCCGCAAGGCTTGGCGCGCCGCCAATCTGTCTCCGCTGTGGGAGAGCGCGGTGGCGCACAAGGCGCGCGAGGGCGGACCGGCACCGACCCATTGGCGATGGCAGCAAATCCGGCCGCTGGTCGATGACGCCATGAAGGTCGCGACGCCGGCCGCGATCGAACGCCGCGTCCTCACCTTTACCGATCCCGAAACCGCCGCTGGCGTCGGCAGCACCACGACCAATCTCACCACCGCGCTGCAGATCCTCCTGCCCGGCGAGAAAGCCCGGCCGCACCGCCACACCATGAACGCGCTGCGCTTCGTGATCGAGGGCAACGGCGCCTCGACCATCGTCGACGGCAAGGACTGTCCGATGAACGAAGGCGATCTCGTCATCACCCCGGGCTGGACCTGGCACGAGCACATCCATCGCGGTAGCGGGCCGATCATCTGGCTCGACGCGCTCGACGCGCCGCTGCACCGCTATCTCGGCACCGACCGCTTCGAGCCGGGACCGACACACGACCTGCCGGCGACGCCGAGCGACAGCGCGTTCGCGGTGCCCAACATCGTGCCCGACCTCGGCGACGGCGCCCCGCCGTTCTCGCCGGTGTTCCGCTATCCGTGGCAGGACGCGCGCAATGCGGTGCGCGCCGCACCGACCTGGAAGGACGGCTCCCGCCGCGTGCGCTACGTCAATCCGATCACCGGCGGCTCGACCATGCCGCTGATGGACTGCTACCTCGTGCAGATCGACAAGGGCACCGAGACCGTGCGCTTCCGCACCACCAGCAACGCTGTCTGCCTGGTCTGCGAGGGCCGCGGCACCACCGGCGTCGGCGACGATACGCTCACGTGGGAAACCCACGACGTGTTCAGCCTGCCGCATGGCAACTGGATCACCCACCGGGCCGACGAGACGGCAACGCTGTTCCTGGTCACCGACCGCGACGCGCTGCACCGGCTCGACCTGCTCACCGAGCAATTTGGAAACGAGTTCTAAGCATGACCGGCGAAACCAAGACGCGGCGCGGCAGCCCCGAGCGCAAAGCCAAATTGGCGGAAAAGAACTACTGGGACGACCTGCTGGCGATCCGCGACGAGCAGCGCGTGCAGATCCGCACCGGCATTCAGGTCATCAAGGAATCCGAGCTGCCGCTCGAGAGCAACCGGCAGGGCATGATGCGCTGGTACATGCACCCGTCGATCAAGGACACCGCGCTGTCGACCATGATCTTCTTCCAGCAGGAGATCCCGCCCGGCAGCCGCTCCGGCCGCATCAAGTTCCAGGGCGGCCAGGTGATCCTGATCCTGGAAGGCAAGGGCTACACGCTGATCGACGGCGTGAAGCACACCTGGGAAGCCGGCGATGTGCTCAACCTGCCGCTGCGCCCGCGCGGCATCATCGTGCAGCACTTCAACACCGACCCCAACGTCACCGTGAAATTCGTCGCCACCGAGCCGAACTGGACGGACTGCACCGTTCGTCGATCGCGGCTGCCGGCTTCGAGCAGATGGAAGACGCGCCGAATACCGGCGCTAGTAATCCGCAAGGATGGACGACCACGACGCATCAGCACGGCGGCCCACGCGCACGGCGGCCGCATCCACGTCCACGCCAGCGTCGATCATCTGGCGAGCGGCAGTCGGACAACAGCGCGCGGCTTGGCGATCCGCTTCGACGGCGCCTTGATGGAGGCGCTCGGCGTCACGGCCGATGCCATCGTGCGGGTCGCGACCGACCGCGGCCGCAGCATGCTGGTGCGGCTCGATCCGCCGTTGGACGCCGACCGCGGCACCGGCATCGTGCGGCTCGATCGCTTCGTGCGGCAGGCGCTCAAGGCGCACCTCAACGAGGCCGTCGACATCGAGCCGGCCAAGGTCGGCCCGGCGAAGCGCGTCGAGCTTAATCCCGCCGTCGACGTGTCGATGGCGCACGATCTCGTGCCGCACATCAAGTCGATGCTGTGCGAGGCGCGCACGCCGGTCAGCCTCGGCGCGGTGCTGTACGTGCCCTTCCCCAAGTCGCATGCCGGCACCACCTACGAGGTCCAGCAAGATCGCGGACGGCCCCGGCTATGTCGACGAGACCACCGAGATCGTCCTGCAATATCACGATGCGCACGTGCCGGACGGCGCGTTCGACGTCACGTTCGAGGACGTCGGCGGCCTCAGCAAGCAGATCAAGCTGATCCGCGAGCTGGTGCAGCTTCCGCTCTCGCACCCGCAGGTCTACCGCCACCTCGGCATCAACCCGCCGCGCGGACTGATCCTGTACGGGCCGCCCGGCGCCGGCAAATCGCACCTCGCGCGCGCCGTCGCCAACGAGGTCGATGCGCGCTTCTATTACATCAACGGCCCCGACGTGATCGGCACCTATACCGGCGAGACCGAGGCCAACCTGCGCCGCATGTTCAGCGAGGCCGGCCATCACGCGCCGTCGATCATCTTCATCGACGAGCTCGACGCCATGGCGCCCAAGCGCGGCGAGACCGGCGCGCATGCCGACACCCGCACGGTGACGCAATTGCTGGCGCTGATGGACGGGCTCAAGCGCGTGGACTGCGTGATCGTGATCGGCACCACCAACCGCATCGACGCGGTCGATCCCGGCATTCCGCCGGCCCGGCCGGTTCGACCGCGAGATCTTCATCGGTCCGCCCGACGTCGCCGGCCGGCGCGAGATCCTGGAGATCCACACCCGCGAAATGCCGCTGTCGGACGACGCGCAGGCCCATCTCGACGAAATCGCCAAGCGCACCCACGGCTTCCTCGGCGCCGACTTGATGGAATTATGCCGCGACGCCGGACTGTGCGCGGCTGCGCCGCAGCGCCGGCAATCTGCAGGACCATCGCGCCGCATTCCGCATTCCGCTCGAGGATTTGCGGGTCGAGCGCGAGGACTTCGAGACTGGCGCTGGCGCAAACCCGGCCCTCGGCGTTGCGCGAGACCTTGATCAGCGTGCCCGACGTGTCGTGGAGCGATATCGGCGGGCTGGAGACGTCAAGCGGCGGCTGCAGGAGACGGTCGAGCTGCCGCTGCGCAACCCGCAGCTCCTGACCGCGAGCGGCCTGCCGCCGCATGTCGGCATCGCTGCTTGTACGGCCCGCCCGGCACCGGCAAGACGCTGCTGGCCAAGGCGCTCGCCAACGAATGCGGCGTCAACTTCATCTCGGTCGACGGGCCGGAAATCTTCACCAAGTGGCTCGGCGAATCCGAGGAAGGCGTGCGCCAGATCTTCCGGATCGCGCGCCAGGTGGCGCCGACGGTGGTCTTCTTCGACCAGCTCGAAGCGATCGCGCCGATCCGCGGCGCCGCATGCCGGCTCGATGACCACCGACCGCGTGGTCAGCCAGCTGCTCGCCGAGCTCGACGGCGTCGAGCAGCTCTCGCGCGTGATCGTCGTCGGCGCCACCAACCGCATCGACCTGATCGACCCCTCGATCCTGCGGCCGGGCCGCTTCGGCGTGCACATCCCGGTCGGGCTGCCGGACGCCGAGGCGCGCAAGCAGATCCTGCGAGCTGTGCCTGCGCACCCGCGGCACCGACGATGCCGCGCGCGATCGAGGCCATCGCCGAGCCTTCGCGCCGCTGACCGACGGCTATTCGGGCGCGACGCTCAAGCAGCTGTGCGACGACGCCAAGCGCGCCGCGATCAAGCGCACCAACTTCACCAAGGTCGCGGCGCCGACCCTGGCCGACATGCGCGAAGCGCTCGAAGCGCAACGCGCCGAGAACGAAACAGGGAGATAAATAATGGCTGAGATCGAACGGACCCGCGAGCGCGAGCGGCCGCCGCTCGGCGACAATCCCTACGAGCGCGTCATGCGCGCGCGCGCGGAGCTGCTCGAGCGCAACAAGACCGGTCCGATCGTGGTGCGCAAGTCCGAGCGCCCGTGTTACCAGTCGCGGCAGGGCAAGCTGCGCTACTACCTCGAACCGATCACCCATCCGGACACGCCGTTGCAGATGTGGCGCGTGTTCACCCACGAAATCCGCACCAAGTCCGGCAAGCACGTCACCAGGGCGGCCTGGTGATCTACGTGCTCGAGGGCAAGGGCTACTCGATCGTCGACGGCGAGCGGCTGGACTGGGAAAAGGGCGACCTCGTGCTGCTGCCGCTGCATCCCAAAGACGTCGAGCACCAGCATTTCAATCTCGATCCCGACAAGCCGTCGGTGTGGTGCGCGTTCATCCACCTGCCGATCCAGGAATACCTCGCGTCCGATCTGCAGCAGATGGAAAACTCGCCGGACTTCAAGGGATAGCAAGCACCCGCGTCATTGCGGACGCGCGCGTATGCGCGGCATGACCGGCATCCATCGCTCACTGGATTGCCGGGTCACGCGCTATCGGTTGCCCGGATGACGCGGAGATACCCTCGCTCATAAGCCCTCTGTCCAGCATCGGCATGACGAACAGGATTTTCGTCTCGACTTTCTGTCGAATTGATCCGACAATTCCTCTCAAGCGCAAACGATGCCTCGATGCGAGGCACGGATTGTTGCACACACGGGAGGGACTTCCATGGATCGACGCGACTTTTTGCTGTCCAGCACGCTCGCGGCCGCGGCCGCAGCAACGGTGACCTCGAACGGCCCGGTGCTCGCGCAAACGGCGACCGAGCCGGGCGTGAACCCGCCTCCCCCGAACACTCCCTATGAAGGCAGCAAGCTGAACCGCAAGCTTCAGATCGTGAATCTGCTCGATCTCGAAGCCGAGGCGGAGAAAGTCCTGCCCTCCGGCGGTTTCGGCTACATCTCCGGCGGCTCCGGCGCCAACTGGACGCGTCGCGAGAACACCGAAGCATTCAGCCGCGTGCAGATCGAGCCGCTGGCGCTGAGCGGCGTCACCAAAGTCGATCTCACCACCGAGATTCTCGGCTCGAAGCTGTCGCTGCCGGTGTTCATTCCGCCGATGGGCAGCCATGGGCGTGCCCATGTCGACAAGGAGGCAGCGACCTCCAGGGGCGCGGCCGCGGCCGGAACGCTGATGACGACCTCCACGGTATCGAACCTGAGCCTGGAAGAGATCGCGTCGCACAATCCCGGCCCGAAGTGGTTCCAGTTCTATGTCCCGACCGACCGCGGCTTTACCCGCGAGCTCATCCAGCGCGTCAAGGCCGCCGGCTATACCGCGATCGCGCCGACCGTCGACAATGTCTGGGCCTATCCGCGCGAGGAGAACATCCGAAGCGGGTTCGTGACGCCGACGTCGCTCGGCCTGGGCAACACGCCGCGCGGTGTGGACTTCGCCACCGGCTCGAAAATGCTCAGGCGCCCGCAAACGTGACCTCGACTGGAAAGACCTGGAGTGGATCAAGCAGGAGTTCGGCCTGGCGGTGATGCCCAAGGGCGTGATGTCGCCGAAGGTGGCGCAGATGGCGATCAAGGTCGGGCTGGACGCGGTCTGGGTCTCCAACCACGGCGGCCGCGCCTTCGACGGCGTGCAGGCCACCATCACCATGCTGCCGCGCATCGCGCAGGCGGTTGATGGCCGCGTGCCGATCGTGTTCGATTCCGGCGTGCGGCGTGCCGATCATGTGTTCAAGGCGCTGGCGCTCGGCGCCACCGTGGTCGGCATGGGCCGGCCGATCATGTACGGCTTGGCGCTCGGCGGCGCCGAGGGCGTGCACAGCGTGCTCGAGCATGTGCGCAACAACCTGACGATCGTGATGCGGCTCGCCGGCACCAAGAACGTCAAGGAAATCACCAGGATTACCTGGCACCGCCGTTGGTGGCGTAGTCGCTCGCGCGAGCCACAACCTAACATGTGTCGTCATGGCCGGGCTTGTCCCGGCCATCCACGTCTTGCTTCCTGTCAAAGACGTGGATGCCCGGCACGAGGCCGGGCATGACCAATTCTAAAATCTATTCAGTCGCGAGACGCGCACGCCTATCCGTTCGCCCAGCTTGACCCTTGGCGGCGGGCCTCATCGGTCCGCCGCCAATAGCCCTGCCAGTCGTCGGTCGGGCCGATGCCGTCGATCGCGGCCGGGCCGGTGAGCTTCGGCGCCGACTGCGCATCCAGCACCATCAGCGGCGTGCCGCCGCTTCCCGCCTCGTCGATGGCGCGCCGCAGGATGCGCCGATAGGCGCTGATCCCCTTGTCCGATTGCCCGAGGTGCTCGTTGGTGCGGTCCTGGATCGCGCCCATCGACTCGCAGGCCCATTGGTCGTGCACGTTGATGTCCGCGCCCATGCCGGTATAGGTCTCGTGTTCCTGCTCGTGCGGATCGTAGCCGTAATTGTTGCCCTTGTTCTTGCGCGGGACGTAATCGGGCAATTCGTAGAGCTCGAGCCGCTGGCGCCGCATCTCGTCCTTGTCGACCGGCCCGCCAAAGCTGGTGAAGATCGCGTACCAGTAGTGCGTGGTGTCGTCGGTCGGCACGTGCCACTGGGTGATGGTCATTTCGCGGCTGAGCGGAATGTGGAACGCGTGCGGGAACAACAGATTGGTCACCCGGACATGCGTCGAGGCGTCGTTCAACCGCCGCGTCGTCAGGATGCGCAGGCCGTAGTCGGTCGGCTCGACGTCGATCTGCGGCCGCGTGTACTCGCGCACGATCCGGGTGATCGGCATCTCGAAATCGGTCGACTTGTCGCGGAACAGCCGGCCGTAGACATCGCCGGACTCGTCGTCGTGAAAGAACCGATGCAGGAACGAGGTGTGCGCGGGATCGATGCCCACCTCCAGCGACTGCAGCCAATTGCAATCGATGCGGCCCTTGAACGCGAAGGTGTGGGTCGCGGGCGCAACGAAGCAATCGAAATGCGGGAACGGCGGCGGCTCGCCCGGCCCCATATAGGCGAACAGGATGCCGTTCTTCTCCACCACCGGGTAGGATTTCTGGCGGATGTTGTCGCACATCCGGCTGCCCTCGGGCTCTGCCGGCGTCTCCAGGCAGCGACCGTCGACATCGAACAGCCAGCCGTGGAACGCGCAACGCAAGCCGCCGTTCTCAAGCCGGCCAAAGGCGAGATCGGTGCCGCGGTGCGGACATGAGCGGCCGATCAAGCCATAACGGCCCTGCTCGTCCTTGAAGATGACGAGGTCCTCGCCGAGGAGCCGCGTCGGCTTGATCGGCCGGTTGCCGGCGAGCTCGTCGACCAGCGCCGCCGGCTGCCAGTAGCGCCGCATCAGCGTGCCCGCCGGCGTGCCGGGGCCGACGCGGGTGATGAGATCGTTTTGTTCCTGGCTCAGCATGGCAGGGTCTTCTTCTTTGCAGATGGAACCCAAGGCTTCTCTTGTACGCACGTCCCTTATACGACCGCTCGGCCGACGGTTCCACACGTCCGGAACCCTTCCGAGACGCACGCGTTGTCTTCGACAAAGGAGTCACCATGCATAAGGAAGAAGGACGGACTGTCGAATCCGCGGTCGAAGCACGCCAGGGCTTTCTCGATCGACCGGTGCTGGCGGTATTGGTCGCCAGCCTCGCGCTGGTCGTGATCCTCTACGGCCTGATTTATCTCGGCTTCTTCGGCTCGTGACGCACGAGCAGGCTATTGCAACAACCTGCAGCGCCCCGGCAGCACCAACACCTTGGGCTTCGCCGGCAGCGTCGGCTTTCGAGATGGTGGTCGACGCCACCGCCGCCGTTTCGATGTCCCACGTCAGCTCGCGCGCGCGGCTCAAGAATCGATTGAGCGTGTGAACGCTGAAATAGTGCATCGGCATCACCAGCGGTGCCTTCAGCGATTGCAGCACCTCGATCATCCCGTCGGAATCCAGCGTCATCGAGCCGTCGACCGGCGCGAACACCACGTCGAGGCGGCCGATCTCGTCGAGCTGCTGCTGGGTGAGCGTGTGATGCAGGTGGCCAAGATGGCCGATGCAAAGCTGCGCGACCTCGAACACGAAGATCGAATTGCCGTGCCGCTCGGTGCCCCCGTCGACCCACGTCCGGATGTTGGTGGGGACATTGCGCACGCGCACATCCCGCACCGACACGTCGTGCCGCGCCGGCCGGTCGGGCGCGGCGCCCCAGCCGCGCAGCACATGCGGAATGCGCGGATCGGGCTGGTTGGTGAAGTGCGTCGAGTGCGCGCGATTCATCGTGACGATGTCAGGCAACACCGCGGGCTTCACATAATCGTTGTAGTCGGTGGCGATGCGCACGCCTTGCGGGCTCTCGATCAGGAAGGTCGAGTGACCGATATAATTGACCCGGACTTGATCGGGGCTGGCCGCAATCGTCAGCGACGCCGGGATGATGCGCGGGCGATGCGATGCGATCAGGCCGGGACAGCTTTCGCGCATTTCCGGCTTGGCCACCGGCGGCTGTGCGATCTGCGCAGCGACACGCCCGGAACCCGCCAGCACGGTGGCGGCAAGCGCCGCAGCGGCAACAACCACGATGTGGAACCGTCCGGCCATGGCCTGCCCTCCTCGCAACACGCGCGTGCAGCCCGGAAGCGCAGTGTCGCATGGAAACGCGGGTCGCGAAACAGAAAGCCCGGGCATCGGCCCGGGCTTTTGCAACGCGGACGACCGCGAGGGGTCAGCGCGGTGTCGGCGTCGTGATCATGCCGCTGTTGGTGAGGACGACCCAGCGTCCGCCCTGACGGCGGATCGACTCGATCCGTCCGATGCCGGGCACGATATCGCCGGTTGCCACTTCGATCGCCCCGGAGCGGCCCTGGATGACGGCAACGCCGCCGCTGACACGGCGCACCACCCAATCTTCGATCAGGCGCGGTTGCGGCGTCGCTGCCGCTGTGGTCGCCGCAGCCTGCGGCCGTATCGACCCGGTCGGGTCTCCCGACGCGCGCCCCTGGGTTGAGATTTGCGCCGCGGTCGAGGCCACGGTTGGGCCGCGTCGTTCCAGACGCTCGGTAAATTTCGCGAGTTGCGCGTTGACGTTTGAATTGGTGCTCTCGACGCTGGACTTGATCGCGGACAGCTCCGTGCGCAGGCTCGCCATCATGTCCTGCACCAACGTCAGGTCGAGGGCCTCGAGTTGCGGCGTCGCGGGCCCCGATCGCTCGAACAGCGCGAGGCCGAGCGCGCCGGACAGCGCCCCGAAGGCTCCGGCAAATGCAATCGACGCCGTCATCAATGCAACCCGGGGGGCGCGCGACCCCGCAGCAGCCTGCGACGTAGCGGCTTGCGCGGGCGATGCGGTTGCGGAAGCCGAGGGCGACAGGGTGGCGACCACCTTCATGGCGGTCTCGACCGGGTTCGACGTATCACTCGTTGCATCCTGACGCGTCGTCATGGCGGTTCCCTCGTCCGTGGTTGACGAATAGGAAGCTATTGCGGTTACTAAACCCTTTCAGAAACGGGACTTTCGTGTGCATTTGGCGAAATTCTGCCGGCTCAGGCGCCGACGATCTTGCCATCGCGTTAACACGCACAAGGTTTGTTATTGCCGTGCGGGGATGGCGCTGGGACTACACGCCGAGGAAGCGCTGCTGAATGTCGGGGGCCGCAGCCAGCGCCGGCGAGGTCCCGCTCCACACCACCCGGCCGCGCTCGATCATGTAATGGCGGTCGGCCATCCGGATCAGCGTCTCGACGTTCTTGTCGATGACCAGGATCGACTGGCCTTCCGCCTTCAACCGGCTCAGGCACTGCCAGATCTCCGCGCGCATCAATGGCGCAAGCCCTTCGGTCGCTTCGTCGAGCACCAGGAGCCGCGGATTGGTCATCAGCGCACGGCCGATCGCCAGCATCTGTTGCTCGCCCCCGGACAGCTGATGACCCATGCTGTCGAAACGCTCGGCCAGCCGCGGGAACAGCGCGCAGACCCGATCGAGCGTCCACGGCTCCGGCACGCCGCGGCGGTTGGCCGCCGTGGCGACGAGGTTCTCGCGCACGGTCAGGTTGGGGAACACCTGCCGGCCCTCCGGCACCAGGCCGATCCCGAGCTTGCCGATCCGATACGACGGCCAGTCGCGGATGCTTTCGCCGGCAAAGCGGATGGCGCCCGCGTGCGCGCGGGTCAGCCCCATGATCGAGCGCACGGTCGTGGTCTTGCCCATGCCGTTGCGACCCATCAGCGTGACCATCTCGCCGGCGGCGATCGTCAACGAAATCCCGAACAGCACCTGGCTGCGTCCGTAGCAGGTCTCGACGTCTTCGATGGCGAGCAGCGCGTCAGACATGACCGCCCCCCTGCCCGTCCTGCTCGCCGAGATAGGCGCTGCGCACGTCCTGGTTGGCGCGGATCGCCGCGGGTGTGTCGGTGGCGATCACCCGGCCATAGACCAACACGCTGATGCGGTCCGCCAGCGCGAACACCGCGTCCATGTCGTGCTCGATCAACAGGATCGTGACGTCCTGCTTGAGCTCGCGCAACAGCGCGATCATGCGCACGGATTCTTCCGGCCCCATGCCGGCCATCGGCTCGTCCAGCAGCAGCATGCGCGGACGGGTCGCCAGCGCCATTGCGATTTCGAGCTGGCGATGTTCGCCGTGGCTCATATTGGCGACGACGATATCCTCGCGGCCGGCAAGCCCGACCCGGGCCAGCATGGCGCGCGCCGGTTCGCGCAACGCCGGCTCGTTGCGGGCATCGCGCCAGAACCGGAACGAATGACCGCTGTGGGCCTGCACCGCGAGCGCCACGTTGTCGAGCGCGGTGAAATCATTGAACAGCGACGTAATCTGGAACGAGCGCGCGAGCCCAAGCCGGCTGCGCGCGTAGACCGGCAGCGCGGTGATGTCGTGGCCGGCGAAATGGATACGGCCGGCATCCGGGGCGATCTCACCGGTCAATTGCCGATCAGCGTGGTCTTGCCGGCGCCGTTGGGACCGATGACGGCGTGCAGCTCGCCAGCCGGCACAGCGAGCGCGATGCTGTCGGAGGCGGTGACGCCACCAAAGCGCTTGATCAGGCCGTCGATCGTCAGCAGCGCATCAGCCACGGCGCAGGCTTTCCAACAGGCCGTTGATGCCGCCGCGTGCAAACAGCACCACCAGCAGGAACAGCGGGCCGAGTACGATCTGCCAGTATTCGGCGGCGCGCGTCGCCGCCGCGCCGACAAATGGCGTCGCCAGAAGCTTGATCAGTATCGGCAGGCTCTCCTCCAGCACCAGCAGCGTGACCGCGCCGATCAGCGGCCCGAACGTCGAGG
>CAVUIV010000018.1:0-95438 GCA_963741595.1 uncultured Alphaproteobacteria bacterium | reverse complement strand
TCCCTTACTCCAATCCGGTCGGGACGTTCTTGTTCTCGCTCTCGAGCTTCATGCCGGACATCAGCGCCATGGTTTCCATCATCGCGGCGAAATCCTTTTGCAGATATTCGTCCGGGTTCTTCTGCAGCATCGCCGCGCCGAAATGCGCCTGCAACACCTCGCGGGCGGCGGCAGTGACCGGCATCGGCACGTCCCAGTCGCGGCCGAGCTCGAGGCCAAGGTCCATGTCCTTGCGCAGCAGTTCCGGCGTGAAGGTCGTGGTCCAGTCGAGATTGACCAGCGCCGGCGCCTTGTAGGCGGTGAACATCGAGCCCATCACGCTGTTGTTCATGAAGGCGAGGAATGCCTGCCGCGGCACGCCCATCTTGTTGGCGAGCAGCGTGATCTCGATCAGGTTCTCGATCACCACGCCGAGCATCACGTTGTGCGCGATCTTGCAGATGCGCGCGAGTTCGCCCTCGCCCACATAGGCGACGCCCTGCGGCGCGATCGCCTCCATCATCGGCGTCACCGCCTTGGCGGCGGCATCGGCGCCCGACAAAACGGCGGAGAGCTTGCCGGCCTTGATCACCTTGGCATTGCCGGAGATCGGCGCGGCGACGAAATCGGCGCCGAGCGCCTTGATCTGTTCGCGGATGTCCTTGGAGTCCTCGACCGCGATGGTCGAGCAGTCGACGAAGATCTTGGGCAGCTTGCCATTGCGGCCGGTGATGAGCCCATTCTCGCCGAAATAGACCTCTTTGAGGTCCTTGCCGGTGGAGACGATCGAGAACACCACGTCCATGCCGGCAAGATCGGCCAGCTTGTCGACGATCTTGCCGCCCTTGGCCGCCAGCGGCTCGGCCTTGGAGCGGGTGCGGTTCCAGATCGAGACGTCGTAGCCCGCCTTGAGCAGCCGTTCCGCCATGGCCGATCCCATGCGGCCCATGCCGATCCAGCCGATTTTCTGCGTGTTATTCGCCATCCCTGTCTCCTGTGTCCGGGTCGCCAGTCGTTTAAGCCACCGCGGCGGCCGCTTCAACCGCGGCTGCGGGGCGTGTTTAATCCCCGCCGTTCCACCAGCCGCTCGAAGCGCCGGCACGCCCAGGACGCCAGCCCCAGTGTCAGCACGATGCGCACGATCTGGAAGCCGGTGATCAGCGCGGCATCGAGGCCGAGGATTTTGCCGGTCAGCGCCATTTCGGCAATGCCGGCGGGCGCCAGCGCCAGCACCAGCGTCGCAACCGGCAAGCCGAGCATCAGCGCATAGAGCCAGCCCAGCAGCGCCAGCATGACCAGCGCAAACGGCACCGTCACCAGCGACGCCAGCAACAGCCGCAGCAGCCGGGTCAGGAACTCGTGCTTGTATTGCGTGCCGATCGTCACCCCGATGATGACCTGCGCGATCACCAGGATTGGTCCCGGCACCCGCCCCGGAATGAGGCCCATGGCGCCGAGCGCCGCCATCACAAACAACGAACCCAGGAACCATGAATTCGGCAGCGCAAAGCGATTGAGCACAAAGCCGCCTGCGAACGACGCCGCCATCAGCACCAACATCGCGAGCCACGACATCGCCTCGCCCTGCACGACGATATTGCGCTCGCCCGCCTCCGCCAGCCACGACACCACGAACGGCGCGGCGCCGACGGTCAATCCCACCCGCATGGTTTGCAGCACCATGATCGGCAACGGATCGGCGTCGACGCGTTTGGCGACATTCGCCATCTCGATCACCCCGCCGGGCATGACCGCGAGCAGCGCGGTCTTGGCATCGACGCTGACGAGGCGCATCAGGATCAACGCGCCGACAGCGGCGATCGCGATCGACGCGAGCGCGCCGAGCACCATCAGCGGCAGCAGCGTGAGGATCGTCACCAGGATCGCCGGCGTGAAGGTGGTGCCGACCGCCGCGCCGGTGACGAATTGCCCGGCGGCGCGCGCCTGCCACACCGAGCGCACCGGCACGCCGGCGAGCCCGAGCGCGGCCGTGATCAACAGCGAGCCGGTCATGTAGGGCAGCGGGAAATGCAGGGAGTTGGCGATGATGCCGCCGACCAGCCCGACCGCGAAGGTCGCGAGCAACGCGACGCCGACGGACGCGACGGCCTTGAGCCGAGAGCGCATGTCGCCGGACTTGGTTGGGCTGTTATCGGGGGAAGGCTGAGACATTGCTTGTGGAACTGCTGGGGACGGCTTTATCCTCGACTTTATCAAACAAGGCCAGCGCCTTGGAGCGATGGCTGCCATGCCCATGCTGAAGCGAGTAGCAGGTAGCCCGGATGAGCCAGCGGGTCCGCGCGAAGCGCGGCCCGATGATAGGCTCCGCGACATCCGGGGCGAGCCGCGCCATTCATCCCGCATATCGCTGCGCTCATGCGGGCTACCGCCGCTGCACCCTGCTGCTAAGAAGGCGGCTCAACACCAACGATGCCTCCCTCTGGGGAGATGACAGATCAAGCAGCAAGAGGAACGCCCGATGAACGACAAGCTCGCACCCAAGAAGCCGTTCGCCGCACCGATCGTCGATCAGCTCGCGGTCCGCGTCG
This sequence comes from uncultured Alphaproteobacteria bacterium, assembly GCA_963741595.1. Classification (GTDB taxonomy): domain Bacteria; phylum Pseudomonadota; class Alphaproteobacteria; order Rhizobiales; family Xanthobacteraceae; genus VAZQ01. The sequence goes on along the minus strand of CAVUIV010000018.1, from coordinate 92,910 downwards.
TCGTCGACTCGCGCTACGAGCGGTTCCTGCCCAAGCACACCCATCCGTTCGTCAGCATCGAGCATGTCGGCCAGGTGCCGCGCCGGCAGATGACCTCGCTCGCCTGCGAATGGGGCCTGTCGCTGCATCTCGCGTCCGCCCGCACCGGCGCCAAGGCGCAGTTCATGCTCGATTTCGGCTACACGCCGGAGATCGTGCTGCGCAACGCCGACCTGCTCGACATCGATCCCGGCAAGATCGACGGCCTGATCCTCAGCCACGCCCACCGCGACCATTTCGGCGGCATGACCGGCTTCATCATGCAGCACCGCTCGCGCATGCGCAGCGATCTCTCTTTTTATAACGGCGGCGAAGACGGCTTCCGCGAGAAGTTCCTCGGCAAGCCGGACGACCCGATCTCATGGGGCCGGGTCGAGCGCACCATGCTGACGGCGCAGTTCGTCCAGCCGGTGTGCTGCCATGAGCCGCACGAGCTCTGCTCGCACGCCTTCACCACCGGCTTCATCGAGCGCACCTCGTTCGAAGAGGTGAGCGGCGGCTCGATGGTCTACGAGTACGACCACTTCACCGAGACCGAGCGGCGCGGCAAGCTCCTGAAGGACACCCACCCGGACGAGCACGCCACCTGCTACATCGTGCAGGGCCGCGGCCTCGTGGTGATCAGCTCATGCGGCCATGTCGGGCTGATCAACACCATCAAGCAGGCGATGGCGGTGTCGGGCGTCGCCAAGCTGCACGCCGTGATCGGCGGCTTCCATCTCGTCACCGCGCCGCAGGAGTATATCGAGCGCACCGTGACCGAGCTCGCCGAGCTGAAACCCGACGTGGTGATCCCGATGCACTGCTCCGGCGCCGACTTCATCGACACCATGCGCCGGCGCATGCCGCAGCAATTGGTCACCACCAATGTCGGCACGCGGTTTACGTTCGGGGTGTGAAGCGGTCGACGTTGTAGAGGGCGCGGTTGGACACCAAAAATAGACTTGGGTTAGTCAGACAGCAGTGAACCACCCCCCAGCAGCCAAGCATTCAGGGGAATGAAGGCTTACATGTAAATTATGCCCGGCGACGCCAAAAAACGACTGTCAGCAAATCCACAAGGCGTATTGAGAAGCCTGGCCGGACTTAAGAGTAACAGCTCTGTCGGGTTTTTACCGGCTATTCCGTCGCATCCGAACGCTGAGCACGCCTTCTATGATTTGCGGGCGATCGCGTTACGCCATCTGGATATGGAATTTCTCGCGGCCATCAGACCGTCCGATTCAGATAAGGCGCATATGCTCGATGCCGGCATCGATGTCATTGGCTATGCCGCGTTCGTTCAAAGCCGATACTGGGACTATGTCGGCATTCATAAAAATCTCGACGCTCTGCATCACTATCTTCTCAACACGCCTGATCCCGACATCGTCAATTATGATTTGCAGACCTTTCTCGTCACGCTGCGCGCCGCGCGCGAAGCCATGCCCGCATTGGCTGCCGCAACCGCTGCGCTGGAGCCGCTGCTGACAGAGGAACGAATTTCTCGAAAATCGGGACAACCTCCTGACCGCGCCAAGCTCATTCGGCGCCTTCACAGCAAACGACAGCAGTTCGCCAGTTTTTTTGGCGAGCTCAGTGACTTGAATGACGTCGTGGCAAGATTTTTTCCATTGCTTCTGGAGGAGCCGGATGAAACCGTCTTGAGCTATCTCGAGATGAAAGAAAAAATCCGCGCGACCCGTGGAAACCCGGCAGAGGCGCAGCTGGACGCAACAAGCAAGCGCAAAAATAAAACCTCACGCACAGGCCGCAAACAATCCGCGTCCCATCAGAAACGCAAAGCAAAACGCCGAGCACCGCCCACGCTGAATTACTACCGCCCTGCTTCGGCTGCCGTCACCGATTGCGTGACCAGGGCCCAGGACTTTCGCGTATGGACCGTCCCTGTCTCGATCAAAGAACTGTATGAGCAGCACGGCCTGGAACTGACGAAGGCGCAACGGGCATGGCTTCAATACGCCAAGGAAACGTGGGCCAAGAAATCGACCATGCGCTGGGTGCCGGCGGACGAAGGCGGGCTCGTTCTCGGACACTTGCCTCAAAAAGTCATCGATCCCGTCGGCAGCCCACCTGAAATCGAAATTGATCGAAGAGGCGCAAGACGAGCAGGAAACGGTCGCCTCCCTTCTGGTCGACGTCTCCTGCTCCATGCAGGTCGATGAACGCTACAAACTCACCTACATGATCGCCGACCGTTTGAGTGACTTTTTGACCAAGGGTGACGTTGCAACGGAAATTATCGGTCATACGACCACAGGCGAGGTCGTCCCGAATGTCATCGGCCGCAACCGTCCGATGCATTACATCGTCTTCAAGACGCGCGAGGAACCGCACAATTTATCGACCGTCCACCGCCTGTGCTCCATCCTGCACACGGGGATGCATTATTTCAGTTACGACGGCGAAGCCACCATGTGGTGCTACGACCGGCTCAAGAAGAACCGCGCCAAACGCCGGGTGATGTTCGTCGTGACCGACGGCGACCCCAGCGGAACCTATATGAGCAAGAAAGGCGACGACATCAGCTATTTTACGGGACGCCACTTTCGTGACGTCGTCGCCTTCATTGAAGCAGAGAAAAAAGTCGAGATCATTGGCGTGCCGATCAAAACCGATGTGAGCGGAATTTTTAGCCGTTCTGTCCGAATCAATTCGATCGAGGACATCTACGGGAAACTCAGCCCCTTTATCCTTGCCTTGCTCCGTGAATTGAACGAACACAAAAGGCCGTCTGCCGAAACTCCCATTGATTCGAGAATAGTGGCACACCGAAAAGCCAGGCTCCGCACTCCCGAATAAGTCGTTCCCCGACAAGGGCTCGGCGGTCGCGCACACCGATCATTCGCTGCAAATCGTTTGCAGGAGGCGATCGTCACATCGAGCGTTTCCTACTTCGGCAACGAGGTGATCATATGACAACAGCAGAAAACAGAGGCCGCCTTGTGGGCGGCCTCTGAGGATGGCCTGAGCTCTGGCCTCGCTGGCAGAGACCTGCGTGCGCGTTAGAACTCAAACCACGGACGGTTGTTTTTGACATTGCAGGCGACCACTCCTCCCATAAAGCCGAGCGCAAACAGCTCGGCACCTATGATGAACGGAATGATGCCGCCGGAGACGACATTGACCTCGTCTTCCTGCAACAGCCTGATGTCAGCCTTGGATTCGATAGCCGTATCCATGAGTTACTCCTTTGGTTCAGGTGGCGCGACATTGCGCGACCTGAACTCGTTTTTGCAGAGCGCGCTGACACGCGCTGTGATCGTGGTCACAGCGCACCGGATTGGGTACCGACACTAACGTGCTAGACTGGTACGCAGCTGAACATGTCACGACGACTCCGGAGTGCGCCATGCAACAAGCGCGGATCGAACTCCTGCAGCGCATGCCGATCTTCGGCGGAATTCGGGCAAACATCCTCCAATTCTTGCTCGGCTTGTGCCCGGTCGAAATCGGTATCAGCGAACGCGTTCTTTTTCCGCGAAGGCGACCAAGCAGATTCAATGTTCGTCCTGGAAGCCGGCAAAGCCGCCGTGCTGAAATCCTGGCACGGGCAGGACTACCTCCTCCAAACGATGAACCAGGGCGACTGCTTCGGGGAAATGGCAGTGATGGACCTTTGTCCGCGGAGCGCCTCCGTGCGTGCGCTCGAAGACTGCACCGCGATCCGCATCTCAGCCGCCAACCTCCATCAGGTCTATTCGCATGATCTGAAGCAGTTCGCACTGATCCAGATGAACATGGGCCGCGAGGTATGCCGACGACTCCGAGAGCTGGATAATCGGCTGTTCAGCGCCAGGATGGAGATGGAAACGGCCGACGCTCCTTCGTCTTCGCGCTCCTCACCATGAGGGATGGCAACGGCGTCTTCGCCGCGACGGCCCGCCTTGCTTCCCTTGGTCCCACCGCCGCCCGCTTGCCGCCCTCGCGGTAAGCCCCCTACCCTTGCCCGATCCGCAACGGCCGAGGCGCGCCAGGTGCCAGGATGACCGACGCCGCCACCACCGCTGATGTGCGTCCCGGCGCGACGGTCGCTGGCCGGCGAGAGCCGGCTGTGGGCAGCGGCGCGGATCGCGTTTCCGTTCCTGGTGGTCGGCGCGATGTGGGAAATCACCGCGCATGCCGGCGTGTTCCCGGCGCGGCTGTTCCCGACGCTGGAGGAGATCGCCGCCGCGTTCTGGCGGCTCACCGTCGCCGGCATTCTGCCGCGGCACGCCGCGGAAACCCTGGCGCGGCTGTTCGCCGGCTTCGCGTTCGCGGCGATCGTCGGCGTCAGCATCGGCATCGCCATGGGCCGCTCCAAGCGCGCGCAAGATTATCTCCTCCCGCTGGTGTCGATCGGCGCGCCGATCCCCGGCATCGCTTATGCGCCGCTGTTCATGCTGTGGTTCGGGCTCGGCAATTTTTCCGCGATCCTCCTGGTCGGCTTCGTCTCCACGTTTCCGATCATCTTCAACACCTGGACCGGCGTGAAGGCGGTGAAGGACATCTGGGTGCGCTCGGCCTTGGTGATGGGCGCCGACCAGCGCCGGCTGTTCTGGCATGTCATCCTGCCGGGCGCGCTGCCCTATATCCTCACCGGCCTGCGGCTGGGGCTGGCGCAAGCGTGGCGTATCCTGGTGGTGGTCGAATTGCTCGCCGCCGTGCCGTGGGGGCTCGGCTGGCTGATCTTCGGCGCGCGCGAATTCCTCAACACCGACGTGATGCTCGCCGGCGTTGCCGTCATCGGCATGATCGGGCTCGCGCTGGAGAAGCTCGTGTTCGAGCCGCTCGAACGCTCGACCGTGGTGCGCTGGGGGATGATGCAGTCATGATCGCGCGCCTCCTCATCTCTGACGCACCCACGCGATCCTGCGCGGCGCCATCGCGGTGCTGGTCGTCGCCGCCTGCTACGAGGCGACCGCGCGCTGGGCCTGTTCGCGCGCGCGCTGCTGCCGACGCTGCCGAAAGTCGCCGAAACGTTGTGGGCGCTGATCCTCGACGGCACCATGCTGCGCCACACGGCAATGACGCTCTATCGCATGCTGTGCGGCTTCGCGCTGGCGATCGCGATCGGGCTGCCGCTCGGCATCCTGATGGGCCGCGTCCGCGCGCTGGAGAATTTCTTCATGCCGCTGGTCAGCGCGCTGATGCCGATCCCGTCGCTGGCCTGGGTGCCGGTGTTCATCCTGTGGTTCGGGCTCGGCAACACGGTGTCGATCCTGATCGTGTTCTACGCCGCGCTGTTCCCGATGGTGCTCAACGCGTGGTCGGGTGTGCGCGCGGTCAATCAGCTCTGGCTGCGCGCCGCCGGTGCCATGGGCGCCAATGAGCATGCGCTGTTCTGGAAGGTCATCATCCCGGGCGCATCGCCGTTCATCATCACTGGGCTGCGGCAGGCGTTCCTGCGCGCCTGGATCGCGGTGGTCGGCGCCGAGATGCTGGCGTCGTCGGATTGGGGCTTAGGCTGGGTGATCTACGACGCCAAGGAATTCCTCAACGCCGCGGTCATGCTCTCCGCGCTCGTGGTGATCGGCGTGATCGGCTTCGTGTTCGAACGGCTGGTGTTCGGCACGCTTGAGCGCGCGACCGTGCAGCGCTGGGGCATGGTGCGCGCGGCGAAGACATGATGCGAGTTCCTGATGAGCTGGTCTCGGCACAAGCCGCTTGCTCCGTCACCCTCCCCTGGAGGGGGAGAAGTCGATGCCGGAATGAGCGGAGCGAGTGAAGGCGGTCGGGGTGGGGTGAACGCGAATTGGCAGACTTCACCCCACCCCGCTCACATCCACTTCGCTCGATGCGCGCGACCCTCCCCCTCCAGGGGAGGGTCACGGATTTGTCGAAGCTTCTGAATACATTTCGATAGATATGTTTAGGAGAGACCTATGAAACGTGCAGCTATAGCATCGCATTCTCGCGCTACTCGTGCTCCACCGACGCATCCGCCCGCGCGCAAGACGCCCAAGAGTGGCCGGCGCGGCAGGTGACGTTGGTGCTGCCGTTCGCGCCCGGCGGCGCGATCGACATCTTCGCGCGGGCGTTCGCGCAGAAGCTCTCCGACAAGTTCGGCAAGCCGTTCGTGGTCGAGAACCGGCCGGGCGCCGGCACCGTGGTGGCCGCCAACTCGGTCGCGCGCGCGGCGCCGGATGGCCACACCATCTTCGTGTCGCCGAGCCCGCTCGCCATCAACGCGACGCTCTACAAGAAGCTGCCGTACGACACCGCCAACGACTTCCTCCCGGTCGCCTATGTCGCCGACATTCCGCTGGTGCTGGTGGTGCACCCCTCATTGCCGGTGCAGTCGATCCCCGACCTGATCAAATACGCCAAGGCCAATCCCGGCAAGCTGTCCTACGCATCCAGCGGGACCGGCACCACGCTGCATCTCTCTGGCGAAATGCTCAAAAGCATGACCGGCATCCAGATGACGCACGTGCCCTACAAAGGCGGGCCGCCGGCGCTGAACGACGTGGTCGCCGGCCATGTGCAACTGGTGTTCGCGGACCCGTCCTCGGCGATCCAGCAGATCCGGGCCGGCCGCGTCCGCCCGCTCGGGCTGACCTCGACGGTCCGGCTGCCGAGCGCACCCGAGATCCCGCCGATCGCCGACGCCGGCGTTCCGGGCTTCGCGGCGGTGTCCTGGACCGTATTCCTGGTCCCGGCCAAGACCCCGCCGGCGGTCACTGCCAAGCTGCATGCCGAGCTGACGGCGCTCGCCGCGACCGCGGAGATGCGCGAGCAGACCATCAAGCTCGGCATGATCCCGGTCACCTCGCCCTCGCTCGCGGACTTGCGAGGCTTCCTGCCGCGCGAAATCGCGCGCTGGGGCAAGCTGGTGCGTGAGGCCGGCATCGCCGGTTCGGAATAAAGCGAATTGACGGGATGTGTAGAACGAATTGCTTACCGGCGCGGCTTAGGATGGATGCCGTGGTGTTACCGCATTTCGGTGCGACAAAGTCGCTCTAAGTGCTGGTATTTCCTTGTTGTTCGGCGTTGCTGCTGATGTAGAAGTGTCGCCCAGGACGCTTGGCCCTGCGCGCCTCGTAACGCGCCTTCGGCCTCGCAAGTGCGGAGCATCGACTGCGCCATGACCAACCGATCACCGCACCTGCCAGGCGCGCAGATCATTCCCTTGCGGGTGGTCGGGCGCGTGACCGCCTTCGGCCCGGCTGACGCGGGCATTCTGTTCCGCACCGGCACGCGCACGCTGCGGCCGATCGAGGTCATGCTGCTGGCGCCGATCCTCATTCCGGTCACCGTGGTCGTGCTGCTGTTGCTGCTGGCGTGGTTCGTGCTGTGGCTCATGACCGTCGCAACGCTGGTCACCGCCAACCTCATCGTCGACATCTCGCGCGCGCTTGCAACGAACTCGGTGCGCCCCCTCTCCCCGGAGGGGAGAGGGTTGGGTGAGGGGTCACTCGAACTCTCGAGAGAGTCCGTGGCGTCAATTTCACGCACGTTCAACATTGAGAATAGTCGACGAGTCAAAGATCCGTGTCCCGCCTCCAGGCCATCTATCACATCCGTTGTGACGCCCGCTCGGCCGACGCGCGCGCGCAGGCGATCGCGGTCGAGCAGAGCGTCGAGATGCCGCTCGCGGCGATCGACGATGCGTCTGTTCTGTCCGAGATCGTGGGGCGCGTCGAAGGCGTGCGCGACCTCGGCGGCGGAGTGTTCGAAGCGCGGATCTCGCTTGTCGGCGGCGACGGTCGGGCGCGATGCCGGCCAACTCGTCAACATGCTGTTCGGCAACTCCTCGATCCACGACGACGTCACGCTGCATGATGCGGAATTCCCGGACGATCTCGCGCAGCGTTCGGCGGCCCGCGCCACGGCCTCGACGGCCTGCGGCAGCGCGTCGGCGCCGGCGCGGCGCGCGCTGACCTGTTCCGCGCTCAAGCCGCAGGGCTTGCCGCCCGCAAAGCTCGCCGACCTGGCGCGCCGTTTCGCCGACGGCGGCATCGACTACATCAAGGACGATCACGGCCTCGCCGATCAATCCTACTCGCCGTTCGCCGGCCCGCGTTGCCGCGCGATCGCGACGGCGCTGCGGCGCGGCGGCGACAGCGCGCATTATGTGCCGAGCCTCACCGGCGATCTCGACGCCATGCGCGCGCAGATCGCCGTCGCGCGCGAGTGCGGGATCGACACCGTGATGGTCGCGCCGATGGTCGTCCGGCCTGTCCAATTTTCACCGGCTCATCGCGCGACCATCCCGGACATGGCCTTCCTGACGCATCCGTCGCTGGCCGGCGCGGCGCGGATGGCGCCGCCGCTCCATTTCGGCAAGCTGTTCCGGCTGCTCGGCGCCGATGCCGCGATATTTCCCAATCACGGCGGGCGTTTCGGCTATTCGCCGGACACCTGCCGCGCGATCGCGCGGCGCGGCGCGCGCGACGTGGGACGGCCTGCGCCCCTGCGTTCCGGTCCCGGCCGGCGGCATGAGCCGCGAGCGGGTGCCGGAGATGCTTGATTTCTACGGCGCCGACATCATGTTGCTGATCGGCGGCGGCCTGCTGGAAGCGCGCGAGCGGCTGACCGAGGCGACGCGCGGCTTTCGTGGCGGCGGTCGCAAGGCGGAACAGCGCTATGAGCAGCCATGAGCGAGCCAGTGAGCGAGCGACCGATCCACCGCAAGGCGACCGACGACTACCGCTGGGACGACGTCGACCTGCTGCCCTACAAGGAGGACGGCCGCGCGCTGTTCAAGGCGATCACGCGGCAGACGCTGTTCTCCGACCCCGCCATGAACGGCGAACTGCGCTATTTCGAGATGGCGGCGGATGGCTTCTCGACGCTCGAGCGTCACGAGCACATGCACGCGGTGATGATCCTGCGCGGCCGCGGCCATTGCCTGGTCGGCGACGAGGTGCGCGCGATCGAGACCCGCGATCTGGTCACGGTGCCGCCGATGACCTGGCATCAGTTCCGCGCCACCGAGGGCGAGCCGCTGGGCTTCCTGTGCATGGTGAACGCGCAGCGCGACAAGCCGCAGCTGCCCACAGCGGACGATCTGGCGCGGCTCAAGGCCGATCCCAAGATCGCAGCATTCTTGGATTCGCAGCCGACAACCGGCTGACTGTGGCTGTGTGCTACGAGCGCTTCTTCTTTTGGTTCTTTTGGCGTTTCGCCCGCCGCGCGGCGGCGCGTCTGGCTTCCGCGCGCGCTTCGGCCGCTTTTTGACGACACGCCGCGCAGCGGCAGCCATGCTCTTTGATGAAGGCGTTAAAGTAGTCGCGGCCGTAGTTGTAGGTAATCTCGTCGCCGGGATAGATGCCCTTGATCGCGCTGATGATGATCTTGTGTTTTTTGATGTCGGTCTCGGCGTTTGGCCGGCACGAGTGATTGATGTAGCGCGCGACGTTGCGGCGGGTGGAACCGTCGATGGTCCAGCGGCTGTTCACCTCGAACAGGTACTTGGTCCAGAGCTCGTCGGCCTCCTTGGTGGTGATCAGCCGACCCGTATAGTTGGTGATGACGTCGCCTTTCTTGAACGTCTTCACCGCGAACAGGCCGAGCCCGGACTTCGAGCGGCCAACGCGGAAACGGCGACGGGACGATGGGCGACGGGACAATGATTGTCGTTTGGGCACGAGATCTACGTGGATGGTCTGGATGGCGTGACGTGGTTAGAGTCCGCCTTGAGCGGTGGCAGACCATTGACGGGTGAATAAGGCAGCAATTCGGATTCGCAAGAGCCAACGAGAGGATTTCAACATCGCGCGCAAGTCTCGCGACGCTTTTCGGACGAAAGTGCCCCGTGCTTAATCGATGAGCTCAGGAATGCAACAGTTTGATGTCGTGATCATCGGCGCCGGGCATAACGGCCTGACCTGCGCGGCCTATCTCGGCATGGCCGGGCTGAAGGTGAAGGTCGTCGAGCGCCGCGATGCGTCGGCGGCGCCGCGGTGACCGAGGAGTTTCACCCCGGATTCCGCAACTCGGTCGCCGCCTATACCGTCAGCCTGCTCAACCCCAAGGTCATCGCCGACCTGCGCCTGCACGACCACGGGCTGCGGATCGTCGAGCGGCGGGCGCAGAATTTCCTGCCGGCGCCCGACGGCCGCTCGCTCCTCTCGGCCGAGGGCCGGACGAGGGCGAGATCGCGAAGTTCAACCGCCGCGACGCCGAGCGCTACGTCGCGTTCGACCGCGAGCTCGACATCGGCGGTCAATGTGCTGCGCGACCTGGTGCTGCGGGCGCCGCCGAACCTGGCGCACGGCCTCGCGGGCGTCGGCGAACTGATCAAGGCCGGCGCGCTCGGCCGCAAGCTGCGCGCACCTGTCGGACGCCGATCTACGCGACGCTTTACGGCCTGTTCACCAAGTTCGGCCGGTGACTATCTCGACCAGCTGGTTCGAGGACGACCTGGTGAAGGCGCTGTTCGGCTTCGACGCGGTGGTCGGCATCTACGGCAGCCCTTACGCGCCGGGCACCGGCTACGTGCTGCTGCATCACGCCTTCGGCGAGGTCAACGGCAAGCGCCGGGTCTGGGGCCATGCGATCGGCGGCATGGGCGCGATCAGCGAGGCCATGGCCCGCGCGGCGGCGAGCCACGGCGTCGAGATCGAAACCGCGCGCGCGGTGCGCGAACTCGTGGTCGAGGGCGGCCGCGCGCGCGGCGTGGTGCTCGACGACGGCCGCGCCGATCCGCGGCAACGCGGTCGCGGTCAACGCCAATCTCAAGCTGTTCTACACCGTCGATGGTGCCGGACGGCGCGCTCGACCGCGGAATTCCTGCGCCGCATGCAGCGATTCCGCTGCGGCTCCGGCACCTTCCGGATGAATGTCGCGCTGTCGGAACTGCCGAGCTTCACCGCGCTGCCGGGCCGCGCGCTGGCGGATCACCACACCGCCGGCATCGTGATCGGCGCCGAGCCTTGGCTACATGGACCGCGCCTATACCGACGCGCGCACGCACGGCTGGAGCCGCGAGCCGATCGTCGAGATGCTGATCCCCTCGACGCTCGACGACAGCCTCGCGCCGCACGGGCGCGCATGTCGCGAGCCTGTTCTGCCAGCACGTCGCGCCGGAGCTGCCGGATGGCGGTTCCTGGGACGACCACAGCGAGAGGTCGCCGACCTGATGATCGAGACCGTCGAGCGCTACGCGCCGGGCTTCAAGGCGAGCGTGATCGCCCGCCAGGCGCTCAGCCCGCTCGATCTCGAGCGGCATTCGGCCTCGTCGGCGGCGACATCTTTCACGGCGCGATGTCGCTCGATCAGCTGTTCTGCGGCGCGGCCGATGCTCGGCTACGCGGACTATCGCGGGCCGCTGCCCGGGCTCTATCATTGCGGCGCCGGCGCGCATCCCGGCGGCGGCGTCACCGGCGCGCCCGGGCACAACGCCGCCCAGGCCATTCTCGCCGACCGGCGCTGGTACCGATGGCGCCGATAGCCGCAGCGCCGAACCACGGCTTGGCAGTCACAACACCGCCATGGCAGCATCGCGGCAACCGGCGCCGACACCAGCGGCGAATTCCAGGGGAGAGACGCATGCGGGCCGACGCGAGGACGATCGAGGACCGCATCCGCACCATCGAAGATCGCCTGGAGATCTACAATCTGATCGCCAGCCACCCGCCGAGCGCCGATACCGCCGCGCAGCCCTATATCGAGTTGATCTTTTGCGATGACGCCGTGCTCGATCTCGGCGGCGCCAAGACCGCGATCGGCAACCGCGCGATCTCGCAGATGTCGCAGCGGCCGGCGCACCAGGACGCGATCAAAGCCGGGCTTGCGCATTTTGCCGGCCTGCCGCATGTCGACGATCGACGGCGACCGCGCCGTGGTCACGTCGTACCTGCAAATCCTGGCGCCGCATCCAACCGCCGACGAAATCGAAGTCCCCGCGCATGGCGTTTCGCGCGGCTACCGAATCCATCGCGTCGGCGCCAACCGCTGGGAGCTCGAACGCTCGCCGCACGGCTGGAAGATCAAGCGACGCGAATATCGCACGCTCGACGGCTCGCCGGAGGCGCTCGCCATCCTGCGGCAGGCGCTCGTACCCAACGCCGAAACCGCTGAATTGCACGGCTGACCGATGGCCCATATCGAAGTTCGCGACGTCTCGCTCACCTACGACACGCCGTCCGGCCGCGTGGCCGGCGTTGAACACGCGAGCTTCGACATCGAGCAGTCGCGAGTTCCTGTGCCTGGTCGGCCCGTCCGGATGCGGCAAGACGACGCTGCTCAACATCATCGCCGGCTTCCTGACGCCGACCGGCGGCGAGATCCGCATCGACGGCAAGCCGGTCACCGGCCACGGCATGGACCGCGGCGTGGTGTTCCAGGACTTCGCGCAGTTGTTCCCGTGGCGCACCGCGCTCGGCAACGTCGCGTTCGGCCTGGAGATGAAAGGCATTGCGCAAGCCGAACGCGAGGAGATCGCGCTGGCAGCAGCTCAAGCTCGTCAAGCTCGAGAAATTCGCGCAGCTCCTATCCGCATCATCTCTCCGGCGGCATGCAGCAGCGGGTCGCTATCGCCCGCGCGCTGGCCTACAATCCGTCGGTGCTGCTGATGGATGAGCCGTTCGCCGCACTCGATGCGCTCACCCGCGACGACATGCAGCAACTGCTCGCCGATGTCTGGCGGGAAACGCGCAAGACGGTGGTCTACGTGACCCACAATGTCGCCGAGGCGGTGTATCTCGCGGACCGCGTGATCGTCATGAGCCCGCACCCCGGCCGGGTGAAGGCCGAGATGGCGATCTCGCTTGCCGCGCCCGCGCGATCCGCTCAGCGTCGAATTCCTGGACTATCAGAAATTGCTGCTGCGACATCTCGGACAAGACACAACCGCTGGACCAGGGACTGGACAGAACATAGGGACTGGACAGGACATGGCGGCCTCGTGACCGGCCCGATTGCAGCCGCCGATAAGACCGACCGGACCCGATCCGGATTCATGGGAAGGACAGCGTCGATGCGACTGAACCGATCCGCTCTACTGGGCCTGGCTGTGATCGCGGCCGCAATCGCCGCCACGACCACGACCCACGCGCAGCAGAGCTATGCCACACGGCCGGTTCGGCTGGTGGTCGGCTTCGGCGCCGGCGGACCGACCGACATTCCCGCGCGCTTCATCGCCGACAAGCTCGGCACGCAGATCGGCCACCGCGTCATTGTCGAGAACAAGCCCGGCGCAGCGGGAATGCTCGCCACCCGGGACGTCCTGTCGCAACCGGCGGACGGCTACACCCTCCTGCTGTGCACGCATTTCGAGTTGATCAACACCGCGGTTTATAAGAACCCGCAGTTCAAGCTCACCGATCTCGCGCCGATCTCGCTGATCTCGAAATACTACTACGGCATCGCGATGACCAATTCGGTACCCGCCCACGACATGGCGTCGTTCGTCGCCTACGCCAAAACGCAATCCGGGCAAGCTCACCTACGCCACGCTCGGCGCCGCGTCGGCGCAGGAAATCCTGACGCGCCAGCTCGAACGCCTTGCCGGCATCTCGATGGCGCGGGTTCCGTTCCGCACCGGCCCGCAGATCATGCCGGACCTGATCGCCGGACGGGTGCATGATCTACCTCTCGCCGACGCATGGCGGTGCTGCCGCTTCACCGCGAAAAGCAGCTCAAGTTCCTGGCGATTACGAGCCCGGAGCGGCTCGCAAGCGCGAAGGACATTCCGACGCTGACCGAGAGCAAGGGCCCGATTCGTGCGGTTTGGCTGGCTCGGCATCTGCGCGCGCGAAGGCACGCCGCAAGCGATCATCGACGCTACAACAGCCACTGGTCGCGATCGTCGCGTCGGCGGAGTATCGCGCCATGATCGAGAAGACCGGCTCGATCGCCACCTCGTCGACGCCGCAGGAACTCGGGCAAGGTGATCGTGCAGACACGAGACGAAGTCGCTTCCACCATCCAGGAATTTGGAATGCACCAAGACTGACGTCACCATCAGCTCATCAAACCAAAAAAAATCATTCAGACAGGAGGAACGGCCATGAATACCAAGCACGCATTGACGCGCCGGCACTACCTTGCCGCCACCGGCGCAAGCGCTGTCGCGCTCGGCCTCGGCGGAGCAACGCCCGCATCGGCCCAGCTCGCGACCATCCGCCAAGGCTACCAGACCAACATCTGGGGCATGCCGACCTACTATCTCTTGAAGTCCGGCGCGCTGGAAAAGCGCGGCGCTGAAATTCCGAGGAATTCGCAGTCCCGTCCGGCAATCTCACGATGCAGCAGATGGTGGCGCGCCAGGTCGACCTCGGCACCTATGCCGGGCCAGTCGTTCCTGATCGGGCATGACAAAGGGGGCCTCGTCGCCATCGCGCTGATCGAATATGTCGGCAAGACCGCGCAGGTGGTGATCCGCAAGGACCTCAACATCACCTCGATCGCCGGGTTGAAGGGCAAGAAGATCGCCAACCAGGTCGGCTCCTCGGTCGGCAACGTCTTCGTCGATCACGATCGGACCGAAGTTCGGTTTGCGCAAGGGCGACTTCCAGGAAGTCCGAATGAACGTCAACGACATGGTCGCCGCGATGGCCGCCAAGACCGTGGACGCCATGGTCAACGTCGAACCCTACAACGCGATCGCCGTCGCCGACGGGCTTGGCACCTCGGTCCTGGACTTCTCAAGCTTCGACCGGATGCCGGTGGTGATGGCCGCAACGCCGGACTTCGTCGCCAAGCATCCGGACACGGTGGTCGCCTATCTCAAGGCCTGGCAGGACGTGGCGGCCGAATTCAAGACCAATCCCGGAAAGGTGACGGACGTGATCCATGCCTTCTTCACCTGCAAGGGCTACAAGCTGTCGAAGGAGACCTTCGCCAAGGCCTTGTCGCGCGTCGAAGTGAGCCCGGGCTTCCCACAGGACCTGCAGCCCTACCTGGCAGGGCGAGGCCGAGGTGCTCCTGCGCGAGAAGAAGATCGCCGCCATCCCGGACTGGAAAAAAGCCCTGCGCCCGGACTTCTGGGCCAAGGCCAGCAGCTAGAGCATGAGCCGTCGTTGTTCGCCAGCCGTGATTGCGGCACGGCGGACTGCCTCTCCGCGCAGAGAGGGTTGGGGTGAGGGGTCCTGCGCTCTCGAAGAGACGCGCTACACGTCCCTCCCACGCAGTCGCAGTCCGCTTCATGGAGCAGCGTCATGAACGCGTGGACTGAAGAAGGGAGCCGATCGCACTCGCTGCTCGTTCGATACCCATCGTGCCGGCCTTTTCACGGCCGGGGGAAACGCGCTACACCCTGCCCGCCCAATTGGAGGAAGTCATTGCATGTCTGAAAATCCGCTCAGGGAAGCGCCTACGACCCGGTCGCCTGGAATTTCAAGCTGCTCGCCCAGCACACGCTCGACGGCTTCGGCGGCATGGGCGAAGGCATGTCGGTCCAGATCGCGCCGGATGGCCGCCGCATCATCTGGCTGGCGCATGAGAGCGCGCCGAAGAATTTCACCGCGCGTCGACGTCTCCGACCCGCGCAAGCCCAAGGTGGTCTGCCAGACCGACCTGCCGCAGGGCTACATGCGCTCCAATTCGCTGGAGATCACCGGCAAGTGATGGCGGTCGCCTATCAGATGCCAGAAGGTCGGGCAGAAGCCGGCCGGCTTCGAGCTGTTCGACATCTCCACGCCGGAAAAGCCGAAGTCGATCGCATTTGTCGACTGCTCGGGTCCGTTCTCGCGCGGCGTGCATCAGCTCTGGTTCTGCCGACGGCGAATACGTCCACATGGCCTCCGGCGCGCGCCGACTTCGAGCCGAACCATCCGCTCGACGACCAGTTCTACCGCTGCTTCGACGTGCGCAATCCGTCGAAGCCCACCGAGGTCGGCCGCTGGTGGCTGCCGGGCACGCGCAAGGGCGACAACGAGCCGCCGCCGGCCCGTCACCAGAAGCCCGCGCTCGACAAGGGCAACCGCGCCCACAACACCAACGTCTATCCGCAGCGGCCGGACCGGATGTATCTCGCCTATCTCGACGCCGGCATGTTCGTCATGGACATCTCCGACAAGTCGAAGCCGAAGCCGATCTCGCGGTTCGACAACTCGCCGCCCTATACCGGCTTCACCCACACCATCGTGCCGCTGTTCGATCGCGGCCTGGTGGTGATGACCGACGAGTCGACCTCCGACGACGCCGCCGACTGGCCGAAGCTGATCTGGATTCTCGACGCCCGCGACGAGAACAATCTGGTTCCGATCTCGACCTGCCCGATGCCGAACCCGGACGACTACAAGACCCGCGGCGGCCGCTTCGGCGCGCACAACATCCACGAGAACACGCCGCGTCCGACCTCGTGGCAGTCCGACCAGATCGTGCTCGGCACCTTCTTCAACGGGGGCTTACGCGCCTACGACATTTCCAACGCCTACCAGCCGAAGGAAGTCGCGACCTTCGTACCGCCCGGACCGGCGCTGTCGAAATACTCGTCGATCCAGCTCAATGACGTGTTCGTCGACGAGCGCGAGATCGTCTACACGGTCGATCGCTTCTCCGGCGGGCTCTACATCCTGGAGATGGATTTCTGACAGCGCTCGAACTCTTTCCCTCGCGCGCGGCTGGCCCGTTTGGACGACGGGTCAAGCACGCGCGCGGGGGCCGCATCCCGGTGACGGTGCTCACCGGCTTTCTCGGCGCGGGCAAGACCACGCTGCTGCGGTCGTTCCTGGCGACGCCGGAAGGCCGCGGCACCGCGGTCATCGTCAACGAATACGGCGCGGTCGGCATCGACGACGCGCTGATCCGCAGCTCCAACGACCAGACCACGCTGCTCGGCAACGGCTGCGTCTGCTGCGTCACCCGCACCGACTTGCAAAATGCCTTGCGCAAGCTGGTGATCGATCGCGAACGCGGCGAGGTGCCGCCGTTCGTGCGCATCGTGATCGAAACCTCCGGCCTCGCCGATCCGGCGCCGATCCTGCAAACCTTCGCGACCGACCAAGCGCTTGGCGGCGAGTTCTTCGTCGAGGTCGGTCGTCACCGTGGTGGATACCGCGACCGGGCTCGACACCATCGGCTGGTCTTCGGAATCGCGCAAACAAGCGATCCTCGCCGATCGCCTGGTCCTGTCGAAGACCGATCTCGCCGACCCCGACGTGGTCGCAGCGTTGCGGACGCGACTGCGCGAGCTCAACGCCCATGCCGACATCGTCGTCGCCGACAACGGTCGGCTGGATCCACGCTGTCTGATTGAAGGCATCGGCTCCGGCGAACGCTCAGCCTTCGTCGCCGAGGCCGAGCACTCGGACGGCATCACGAGCTTTGTGCTGACCGAAGACCGGCCGATGAAATGGAGCGCCTTCTCGCGCACGATGGAGACGCTGATTGCGCTGCGCGGATCGGACCTGCTGCGGGTCAAGGGTTTCCTCGACGTCGAGGGCTGCCGCGGGCCGGTGCTGGTGCAATTCGTGCAGCACCTTCCCCATCCGCCGGTGGAACTCGCCGCCTGGCCCGACGGCGAACACGCCAGCCGCGTCGTCTTCATCACGCGCAATCTGTCCGAACAGCAGGTGCGCGGGCTGTTCGACGCCGTGCGTGGGCTTAAAAGCTGACATTGCTCGGCGCATGACGTGAACTCATCAACGCACAGATCGGGAGTCAGCCACGACGCTCCGCGCTACTGGATCACCAGTTTCTGCTCGCGGATCACCTTGCCCCAGCGCTGCGTCTCCGACTTGATGTAACTGTCGAATTCCTCGGGGGCACTGGCCATCGACTTAAACCTCTGCGGAGCCATGAACTTTGCCTGGAAGGCGGGATCGCTGAGAATCTGCCGCACCTCGGTATTGATCTTCGTCACCAGGTCGCGCGGCATCGCCTTGGGCCCGACCAACCCGAACCAGGTCGCCGCCTCGTAGTCGGGCAGGCCGCTCTCGGCAACGGTCGGCACATCGGGAAGCAGCGACACCCGCTGCTTTGCCCCGACGCCGAGGATCTTGAGCTTGCCTTCCTGGTGGGGCTGCGCGACCAGACTCACGCTGATCGACATCAGATCGATGTGACCTGCCATCACGTCATTGAGCGCGGGCGCAGCGCCCCGATAATGGATCGGCCGCAGGGCCACGCCAGCCATGTTCTCGAATTTGACAATGTTCATCTGCGGGCCCGAGCCAACGCCGGCGGTGCCATAAGTGAATTCATTCGGCTTCTGTTTCGCGAGCTTGATCAGGTCGAGCACATTCGAGGCCGGCAGGGACGTGCGCGCAACCAGCGCCTGATTGATGCGGATGAGGCCCGTGATCGGCGTGAAATCCCTTTCGGTATCGTAAGGCAGCTTGCCCTTGGGATAGAGCGTCGGATTGATCACGAACGTACCGGCCTCGGCGACCAGCAGGGTATGACCGTCCGGCGCGGCCTTGGCCACGGTGTGTGCGCCGAGCACATGGGCGGCGCCGCCGCGGTTGTCGATGACAACCTGCTGGCCCCATGCTTGCGTGAGCCGTTGCCCGAGCGCCCGCGCGATCACATCGCTGACACCACCAGGAGCGGCGGTCACCACCAGCGTGATTGCCTTGGACGGGAAGCTTTGCGCCTGTGCCGGAGTCGCAACCGCGAGACAACCGAGCATTCCAACCGCGGACGTCCAGTTCATCGTGAGCTCCTTGATCGCGTGCAGACTGTCACGTGCGCAATTGAGTGGGGCCACAGCCTGTCATGCGACGGGGTCCGACAGCACCAGCCCTGCCGGGTGCATTGATCGGATGTCCGGCGCCCTCCCCGGCAACTTTGTTGTTGAGGCCACATTACATCCGTGCATGCGCGAATGGGAGCAAGGGACAAGGGGTGCGACGGTTGGTATCGGCCAAAGCCGATGTCCATTGTCCGGTCGCTCTTGAAGGCAATAGCGGACCTTGCGTGCGCCGCACGCTTTGGAACCAATGAGAGAAGCGCACGCCCTCGACGAGGGAATGATTCGCCGCAGGGGTGTTCCCAAGCCGGGTCGCTTGCACTACTCTCGACTTAGAACAGTCCTAATCACGGTCGATACCGTGACCTGTGGTCGATGTGCGGCGGCCCATCGACCATCCCATCAAAAAGCCACCGAGGGAGATATGCACCCATGGCCAAATACACGCTCGACGTCAACGGCAAGTCACACACGATCGACGCCGATCCCGACATGCCGCTGCTCTATGCGCTCAAGAACGACATCGGGTTGAACAATCCGCAATTCGGCTGCGGTCTCGCCCAATGCGGCGCCTGCACCGTGCACCTCAATGGCCAAGCGATCCGCTCCTGCGTCACGCCGGTCTCATCCGTCGGCGACGGCAAGGTGGTGACGCTGTCCGGGCTCGGAACGCCCGAGAAACCGCACCCGCTGCAGACCGCCTATGTGGAAGAGCAAGTGACGCAGTGCGGTTACTGCATCAACGGCTGGGTGATGACCGCCGCCGCCTTCCTGCGCGACAACAAGAAGCCCACCGACGCGCAGATCAAGCAGGCGCTGCAGGGCATCAAGTGCCGCTGCGGAACGCACGTGAACATCCTGCGCGCGGTCAAGCGCGCCGCGTCGATGATGGGTTGAGGGAGGCGAACATGACGAAGATGGAAAAGCCTGAGAATTTCTCCCGCCGCTCGCTCCTCAAGGGCGCTGGCGCGTTGGTGGTTTCGATCGGCATGCCGATCACCGCCGAGACCCTGCTCTCGATCAATTCAGCGTTTGCGCAGGCAACGCCGACACGACCGCCGCTGGTGCCGAACCAGCTCTCGTCCTATGTCGCGATCAACGCCGACGGCTCGGTGTCGGCGTTCTTCGGCAAGATGGACATGGGCCAGGGCCTCTATGTCTCGATCGGCCAGATGGTCGCCGAAGAGCTCGACGTCGCGTTCGAGCGCGTGACGGTGTTCATGGCCGACACCCGCACCAGCGTGAACCAGGGCGGTGCGTCGGGATCGACCGGCATCCAATTCGGCGGCAAGCAGATGCGCGCGGCTTCGGCCGAAGCGCGCCGCGTGCTGGTCGACATGGCGGCGCAGAAGCTCAACCTGCCGGCCGACCAATTGACCGTCACCGACGGCGCGGTCCACGCCAAGAGCGACCCGAAGAAGCGCGCCACCTATGCCGAGCTGATCGGCGGACGCCACTTCAACGTCGAGCTGGAGTGGAACAAGCAGATCGGCAACGCGCTCTACGCGCCGGGCAAAGCCCAGCCGAAGAGCCACAAGGAGTACAAAATCGTCGGCAAGCCGATCCGCCGCGCCGACATCGCGCCGAAAGCGTTCTGCACCGAGCCCTTCGTCACCGACGTCAAGCGCCCCGGCATGGTGCATGCGCGCATGATCCGCCCGCCGGTCGCCGGCGCCGCCATCGAAGGCGTCGACGAAGCCTCGATCAAGGGCATCCCCGGCGCCCGCGTGGTGCGCGAAAACAACTTCCTGGCGGTGGTCGCCGACAAGGAATGGGATGCGATCAAGGCGATGCGGCAGCTCAAGGTGCAGTGGTCGAACGCCAAGCCGCCGTTCGGCGATCAGGCGGCGCTCTACGACCACATCCGCAAGGCGCCGGTGCGCAAGCGCGAAGACAGCAAGCCGGTCGGCAACGTGGCGGAAGCATTCAAAACCGCCGCGCGCGTGATCGAGGCCGAATACGAATGGCCGTTCCAATCGCATGCCTGCATGGGACCGGCCTGCGCGCGTGGTCGAGATCGCCAGCAACGGCCACGTCACCTGCTGGAGCGGCACGCAGAAGCCGCACTTCCTGCGCGACGGCATCGCCCGGACGCTGGGTGTCAAGCAGGAGAACGTCGACTGCATCTGGGTGGTCGGCCCGGGCTCGTATGGGCGCAGCGACGCCGACGACTGCGGCAACGACTGCGCGGTGATCGCCAAGGCGGTCGGCAAGCCGGTGCGGCTGCAATACATGCGCGACGAAGGCACCGGCTGGGACCCCAAGGGCCCGGCCTCGATCCATCGTGCCCGCGCAGCGATCGACGCCCAAGGGCAGGTCATCGCCTATGAATTCCTCAGCAAGGGATTCTCGCGCGTCGACGTCAACACCAACGGCAGCCAGCCGCGCGATACGCTGGCCGGCCACTTCCGCGGCGCCGAATTGCGCTCGGGCGACAACTTCGGGGTGCCGGCGGAATCCTATGCGTTCGCCAACAAGAGCAGCGCCTGGGAAACGATCGCGCCGTTCCTCGATCGCGCCTCGCCGTTGCGCAGCTCGCACCTGCGCGACCCGGTCGGGCCGCAAATCCACTTCGCCAGCGAATCCTTCATGGACGAAATCGCCTCCGCGCTGGGGATCGATCCGCTCGAGCTGCGTCTGCGGCACGTCAAGAATCCGCGGCATGCCGCGGTGCTCCAGGCGGCGGCGAAGAAGGCCGGCTGGGAGTCGCGGCCATCCCCGCGCAAAGGCCAGAGCGGCAGCACGGTCAGCGGCCGCGGCATCGCCTATGCGGCGCGCAACGGCACCATCTGTGCGATCGTTGCCGAGGTCGAGGTCGATCGCACGACCGGCAAGATCTGGGCGCGCAAGTTCACGGTGGCGCATGACTGCGGCCAGGTCATCAACCCGGACGGGCTGGTGCATACCGTCGAGGGCAACATCATCCAGGCGCTGAGCCGGACGATCTGGGAAGAGGTCAAATTCGATCACCAAGAACGTGACCAGCATCGACTGGGTGACCTACCCGATCCTCGACATGACCGAGATGCCGGAAGTGATCGACGTCGTGATCCTCGATCGTCCGGACCAGCCGCCGACCGGCGCCGGCGAAGGCTCGACCCGGCCGGTCACCGCCGCGGTCGCCAATGCGATCTTCGACGCGACCGGCGTGCGCCTGCGCCGTGCGCCGTTCACGCCCGATCGCGTCCGGGCGTCGATGTCGTAGAGCGGCCCGATCGAGGCCATTGCCAGGGCCGGCCCCGCAACGGGCCGGCCTTTTTTCATGGGTGCCCCGCGCGGCCGCTTGTAGACCTTGTCGCGGTCCCGTGTTGCGGACCTTCGGCGTTCATGGTTGTTTGCGCCCGCATCGCAGAACAAAGCGTGAGGAAACAGCCCGTGAAGCAGGTCGAAGCGGCAGTCATCGGCGTCGGATGGGTCGGCGGAACGCGCGCGGAAACGCTGGCGCGCACGGCGCTGGTCGACAAGCTGCATCTCTGCGACATCCGCCCCGACCGGCTCGCCGAGGTGAAGGCGCTCTACAAGCCCGCGACCGCGACGCTCAATTATCAAGACATCATCAACAACGACAATATTTCGGTGGTGTTCGTCTCGACCACGCCGGAATCGAACCACTATCCGATTGCGCGCGACTGCCTGCGCGCCGGCAAGAACGTGATGCTGGAAAAGCCGATCGCGCTCGAATTGTGGGAAGCCGACGAGCTGATCATGCTCGCCAAGCGCAACAACCTGAAATTCACCATCGGCTATTCGCAGCGCTTCAACACCAAGGTCGCTTACGCCAAGAAGAAGATCGGCGACGGCACGCTCGGCAAGGTGGTGTCGGTGCTGGTCAGCCGGCATTTGTCGCGCGCGCTCGGCAAGAAGATCGCGAGCCGGGTGCGGCTTTCGCCCGTTGTGATGGAGAGCACGCACGACCTCGACTTCGTGATGTGGCTGCTCGAGCCGGCCAAGCCCGTCCGGGTCTATTCGCAGGGCGCCTACGGCTACATGGAGCCGATCAACGGCTCGCACGACGTGATGTTCACCACCGTGACGATGGACAACGGCGTGGTGGTGATGATCGGCGGCGGCTGGAATTTTCCGGAGAGCTTCCCGAACTACTGCTCGACCTGGATCGAGATCACCGGCACCAACGGCGCGCTGGTGCTCGACGACACCGCGCGGGACCACTGGCTCAACACCGCCGAGCACGGCCAATGGTTCCCGATGTCGACCATGCCGGGCGAGATGGTCGATCACGTGTTCGCCGGCGGCATGGGGCCGGAGACCATCCACTTCGTCGAGGCCTGCATCCGCAACACGCCGGTCATGGTGACGCCGGAGTAGGCGCGCATGGTGATGGAAACCTACACCGCCGCCGATCTCTCCGCCGACCGCAACGAGCCGGTCGACCTGCCGCTGACCAACGAGACGATCGCGGCGGTGGCGGACTTCAAGGCCAAGTTCCGCAAGGGCGACAACGTATGAGAGTCGACCGCGCACAGATTCGAGCTCACATCTCGTGCCCTCTCCCCTTGCGGGAGAGGGCGGCTCCGAATGAGCAACAAGCACGATTGGGTGAGGGGTGATGCTTGCAGCACCCCTCACCCAATCCGTTGCACTGAAACAGCGTGCAGCCCTCTCCCGCAAGGGGAGAGGGCACAACAACGCAACTGCTCGCGCACGCGGCAATGCTGCGGGGCCGGCGCAAGGGTGCTGCTCATGAGAACCCCTGCCAAGGACATCGGCCTCGCGATCATCGGCGGCGGCCGCGTCGGGCTGTTCCGCGGCGAGGTCGCCAACCGGCATCCGGCGGTGAAGTGGATCGGCCTCGCCGAGAAGAACCCGAACCGCGCCGGCGAGGTCGCGCCCAAGATCGGCGCCGACTTCGTCACCCAGAGCCATGTGGAACTGCTGCGGCGGCCGGAGGTCACCTGCGCCATCATCGCCACCGACGAGCACCTGCATGTCGATCCGATCATGGCGGCGGTCGAGCGCGGCGTGCCGATGCTGATTGAAAAGCCGCTGGCCACCGACCTCGCGCAATCGGCGCGCGTGCTCAAAGCGATCACCGACGCCAAGCTCGACGCGGTCGTCGGCTACACCCAGCGCTTCCGCCGCAAATGGCTCGGCGCCAAGGAAAAGGTACGCACCGGCGCGCTCGGCGACGTGACGCTCGTCACTTCGCGCGCGTTCATGAACCGGCTGGTCGCGATCGACAACTACAAGCGCACCGACGATCCATCGACGATCTCGCCGATGGTGATCTCCGGCACGCACGCGCTCGACATCGTGATGTGGTACATGGAGGCGAAGACGCCGGTCGAATGCTACGCGCGCTCGATCGACAAGGTGCTCGGCCCGCTCTATGGCGGCATCGACGCCACCGCCGGCATGATCATGTTCTCGCGACGGCAGCGTCTATCACCTCAACATCTCCTGGGCGCTGCCGGTGACCTGGCCCGGCGCGGTCTATTCGCTCGAAGTCGGCATCAACGGCACCGACGGCGTGCTGACCATCGACGACACCCATCGCGACATGGTGCTCGCGGTCTCGAAGCCGCAGGAGGAAGGCTACGCGCCGGACCGCACCCGGCTGGTCGACTTCATGGGCAGCTATCCGCCCGGCGACATGGCGCTCGGCGAATTGCGCGGCCCGATGGCGGACGAGACCGTGTCCTGGCTCAACCGCGTCGCGCTCGGCCTGCCGACGCAGGCCGCGACCGCGGCGGAAGCCCACCGCAACCTGATGCTGACCAAGGCGCTCGACCTGTCAGCCAAGCTCAAAAAGCCGGTCAAGCTACCGCTCGAACCCGGCGACGATCGCGTGGCGCTGAAATCTTTTTGATCTAGACTCGAATTAGAATAATTCTATTCTAGTTCCCGGGCGACGACACCCGGGAGGTACCTTGATGCTGCGCAATTCGCAGGCCGATTGGGGCTGGCCGTCCAAACTCCTGCATTGGGTCGGCGCCCTCGCCGTCCTCGTTCTCCTGCTTCATGGCTGGTGGATGGTCCACATGGCGCCGCGTCCCGAGCGGTTCGCCAACTACATCTGGCACGCCGCGATCGGCTACGACCTGCTCGCGCTTCTGGTGCTGCGGCTGTTGTGGCGCTGGCTCAACCCGGTGCCGGCGATGCCGGCCGACTCTCAAGCGCTGGGAGATCATCGCCGCCCAGGCCGGTCACCTCGGCCTGTACGTGCTGTTGTTCGTCGCCTCGCTCAGCGGCTGGGCGCTCGCCGGCACCTTCCGCAGGCCGCTGACGCTCGATCTCTTCGGGCTACCGATCCCGCCGATCGTGACCGACCGCGCGATGCATGACTTCTACGAAGAAGCCCACACCATTTCGTCCTACCTGCTGGCGGCGCTGGTGGTCGTGCACATCGTGGGATCGCTGCGACATCACTTCTTCAAGCGAAACGACGTGATGCGGCGGATGTGGTTCGGGCATCGCGCGGGTGAGCAAACCGGCACGGCGACAAGCTCGGCCTCCGCAAAAAGCATCGGCTCGTGATCGACCGAACAGCCAATATCATAGGGGGACAATCATCATGAAAAAGACCGCACTTGCGCTGCTCGCCAGCCTCACCGTCGCTGGCGCGGCAAGCAACGCCACCGGCGAGCCGGCGAAACCGTACGAGCCGGCCCTGATCGAATTCATGCTCCAGGTGCAGAGCCACCACGCCAAAGTCTGGCTCGCCGGCAATGCGCGCAATTGGGAGCTGGCGGACTATCAGGCCGAGGAATTGGAAGAACTACTCGAGGACATCGTCAAGCGCATTCCCGTCTACAAGGACATCCCGGTCGGTAAGCTGATTGAGTCAACCGCGATGCCTCCGATCGGTGAGGTCCAAGCCGCCATCAAGGCGCGCGACAGCAAGGCCTTCTTGACCGCCTACGATAAGCTCACGGCCGGCTGCAACGCCTGCCACGAGGCCTCCAATCGCGGCTTCATCGTGGTGCAACGGCCTGCAACGTCGACGTTCCCCAACCAATCATTTGCGCCGAGGCGGAAATAGGTCGCAGCGCGACGTGTCGTAGTCCCTCAAAAACACCGCTAGTATGGGGCGCATGCGCGACGTAAAATAGCGCGCGCATCTCAACGATACTATTGGGGGGAGGTTCATGCGACAATTGCTTCTTATCATTGTAGCACTGACTACATTTCATTCGACGGCCTGGGCGCAAAGCGTGGCCGACTTCTACCGCGGCAAGACCATTCGCATGGTGGTCGGCATCGACGTCGGCTCCGGCTATGACGTGAATGCGCGGCTCTTGGCGCGCCATTTGTCCAACCACATTCCCGGCAATCCGACGATCGTCGTTCAGAACCAGCCCGGCGCCGGCAGCGCCACCATGACCGCGCAGCTCTATACCGCCGGGCCGTTCGACGGCACCGTGATCGGCGCGGCGTTCGCCGGCATGCCGACGCTTCCGCTGCTGTCGCCTGGCAAGATCCGGTTCGACCCGACGCAGCTTATCTGGCTCGGCAACACCAACCGCGAAACCCACGTCACGTATGTCTGGCACAACTCGCCGGTGCAGAATTTCGCCGAGCTGAAGGCCAAGGAGCTGATCATGGGCGCGCAGGCGCCGGGCTCGTCGCAAGTGGATTTTCCGCTGGTTGCCAATGCGCTGTTCAATCTCAAGCACAAGGTCATCACCGGCTACGGCTCGACCGCCAAGATCAACCTCGCGCTGGAAAGCGGCGAGGTGCAAGGCGCGGTCGCCGCGCTGACCAGCGTGCGCACGCTCAGTTCGCAATGGCTCACCGAAAAGAAGATCAAGATCATCACCCAATGGGCGCTGCGGACCAATCCCGACCTGCCGGGAATTCCGAACGCGCTCGATCTCGCCAAGAGCGACGAGGATATCGCGGCGATGAAACTGGTGATGGCGCGGCTCGATATCGGACGACCGTTCTTCCTGCCGCCGAACGTACCGGTCGACCGCGTCACCGCCCTGCGCAAAGCATTCGACACGACCATGAAAGACCGGGCCTATCGCGCCGAAGCCGACAAGCTCAAAATCGACGTCGACCCAATGAACGGCGCCGAACTGGCCGCATTCGTGGCCCAGGTCTCGCGCACGCCGGCCAGCACGGTCTCGCGCGTGCGCAATGCTCTCGAAGCGAAGTAGGCCACAGCGTTCGGTTAACAAATCCTTTCGCCGGCCCGATGCATTTGAACTGTGTTTTCAACGAGATTGCAGACAATTGTCGCTATCATCGCTCCCAATCAAAAAGATGGGTTGGGGGACAACACCATGCGTCACAGAGCCGTTCCGGCAGCCACAATGATCGTTGCCGCGAGCTTGATCGGCATTTCGCAAGCGCGATTGCCAAGACCGGTCAGGGGCTATCACGAACGCGTCAGCGTCGAGATGTCGGCCATCGCGACGCACGACACGATTGCCAATTGGCTTGGAGCGCGCTCCAGCGCGTCTTTCAGCCGGCACCTGCTGCGATCGTGAGAGCGTAAACTCCGCGACAATTGCTGAACGCGCGCCATCGGATTTCGGTGGCGTGGCCGGCAGCGATCAACTTCGGCGGGCAAGTTCGTCTCGCGCGGCGAGGGTCGCCTCGGATTCCTCCGGAGGCACGGCCGAAAGTTCCTGCTAGGTTTGCCTGCTTCGTCATTCACTAGGAGGCGATCATGCTGAACCGCAGGCGTTTCACCCGATTGCTAGGGGCCACCGCCCTCAGCGCCCTCCCCGCGCCCGCCCTCGTGCGGCCCTCGTTCGCCCAGGGCGCGGCGCCAACGGTGGCACGCGGCCACTACCTCCTCAAAGGCGGCGCGGTCGTCACCGTCGATCCCGCGCTCGGCGTTCTGCCGCGCGGTGACGTACATGTGCGAGATGGCCGTATCGAAGCCGTCGGCGCAGAATTGTCGGCGCCCGGCGCCGACACGATCGACGCGACCGATATGATCGTCATGCCGGGGTTCGTCGACACCCATTACCATATGTGGAGCGCGCTCGGCCGTAATTTCATCGGCGACGGCTTCGGCTACTTCCCGGCCAAGAACGCGACCTCCGCGCACTACCAGCCCGTCGATTTCTACACCAGTGTCATGCTGGGCCTGGTGGAACTCGCCAATGCCGGCGTCACAACCGTACATAACTGGTCGCACAACACGCGTACGCCGGCGCACGCCGATGCGGAGCTGCAAGCACACCGCGAGTCGCTGCTGCGCGCCCGCTATGCCTATGGACACATCGACCGGATGCCGCGCAATCAGCCGCTCGACTACACCGACATCGACCGGGTCCAGCGCGACTATTTCACAAAAGGCTCGGCGTTCGAGGGCTTGGTCACCTTCGGTGTCAACCTACGCGGCCTGTCGCAAAGTGACGAGGCAGCCTATCTCGAGGACATGAAGCAGGCGCTGACACGCAAGCTGAAGGTCGCGATCCACGCCGGACAAACCCCGCCCAACCGCGTCATCGCCGACGAATACGAGAAGCGCGGCTGGCTCGGGCCCAATCTCTTGATCTGCCACTATCTTCCGGCCAGCGACGCCGATGCCGCAACGATGGCGCGCACCAAGACACCGCTTAGCTTTGCGACGCTGTCGGAGTTTCGACTCGGGCGCGCCGGCGATCCGCGCGACGCGCTCTTGCGTATGCGCAGGCATGGCGTGCTGATCTCGCTGTCGTTCGACGCCAGTTCAATCGCGCCCCCGAACATGTTCGAAACCATGCGCTTCACATGGAACATGGGCATTCCCTGGCGAGGAACACCGACTGAAAAGCTGCCCGAGGTGACGTTCCGCGAGGTGATCGAAATGGCGACGCTGAACGGCGCCAAGGCCTTGGGTCTCGGCGACGTGACGGGGTCCATCAGTGTCGGCAAGCGCGCGGACATCATCCTGATCCGCGGCAACGATATCAACGTTGCGCCGATCGCCGACATCGAGGCATCGATCGTGCAGTCGGCAACGCCGGCCAATGTCGATACCGTCATCGCGGACGGCAAGATCGTCAAGCGGGGCGGTAAGCTCGTGGCCTACGATGTGGAGAAGGTGGTGCGTGAGGCAAAGACTTCCGCGCTGCGAATCCGCACTGCCGCCGGCGGACGACTCGCGCCGAAGCCGTAGGTTGGGTTGTGCTTCGGAGCCGTGCAGACCATGGCGCACGGATGATGCGTCATGCTCTACGCGCCCAGCAACGTCTTGGCATTGCCGTTGAGGATCGCCGCTTTGCTGTCGTCGTCGATCCCGAGCGCAACGACCTGGCGCACGCATTCGCCGGTGCCCATGTCGTAGGGATAGTCGCTGCCGAGCAGCACGCGCGACGACCCCACCGACGACACCAGGAATTCGAGCTGCGGCTTCGCGTGCAGGATGCTGTCGTAATAGAACCGGTCGATCCACGGCTCCGGTGATTGCTTGACGTTCACCTGCGGCTCCGGCCGCACGTGCCAGCCGTGCACCCAGCGACCGGCCTGGTAGGGCACGAAGCCGCCGCCGTGCACCAGGCAAACGTTGAGCTTGGGATGCCGCTGCAGCACGCCGCCGAACACCAGGCAGGCGGCGGCGATGGTGGTATCGAGCGGGTTGCCGATCAGGTTGTTGAGATAATACGAGCGCAGCCGGTCGGCGCCCGCGACATTGGTCGGATGAATGATCATGAAGGCGCCGAGCTCGGCTGCCGCCGCCCACACCGGCTCGAGCGCAGGATCGTCGAGATTGCGTCCGGCGATATTGGAGCCGATCATCGCGCCATGCATGCCGAGCTGGCGCACCGCGCGGGTGAGCTCGGCGGCGGCGCGGTCGGGCGCCTGCATCGGCAGGGTCGCGATCCCCATGAAGCGGTCGGGATGGGCCTTCACCAGCTTGGCGATCTGGTCGTTCTGGAGCGTGGAGGTCGCCACGCCCAAGGCCGCCTCCTGATCGTAGAGATAGGTCTGCGGCGTGGCCGACAGCACGTGCACATCGACCTCGGCCGCAGTCCATGTCGCCGAACCGGCGCTCCAATTCCCAGCCCCCGCGCGGAAACGGGCGGTAGGGCGTGCCCGCCACCTCCAGCACCGCGAAATCGCCGTCGATCGGGGTCAGTTTGGGCGCGACCCGAGGCGCCTCCTTGGCGATGAGCGCGATGGTCTCCTCGGTGAGGATATGCGTATGGCTGTCGATGGTGCGGGGGCGGGTCATCGTTGTCCTTTACGCGTGCGGGGGGCGGCGGGAGGTCGCAACGGCGCGTCAGGCGGCGGCGAACCATGCTAATATTCAACCATCGACCGCCCGGGCTCAAGCGCCCTTCAGCGAACAATGGCGGCGCACGAGACAAGGGGAGACATCACCATGAAACGCGCAGCGCTGGCTCTGTCGTTGGTTGCGGGATGCTGTTGCACGCCGGCCGCTGGCGCAGCAGAGCGTCGCCGATTTCTACAAAGGCAAGACGATCCGCATCGTGGTCGGCATCGCCGTCGGCTCCGGCTACGACGTAACGGCCCGCGCGCTGCAACGGCACCTCGGCAAGCACATTCCCGGCAATCCGACGGTGATCGTGCAGAACCAGCCCGGCGCCGGCAGCATGACCATGGTCAACCAGCTCGTCGCCAACGGCCCGTTCGACGGCACCGCGATCGGCGCGCCGTTCAACGGCCTGCCGACCACCCCGCTGCTGCAGCCGACCGGCGTGCGCTTCGATCCGGTCAAGATGATGTGGATCGGCAGCACCAATCGCGAAACGCAGGTCACCTATATGTGGCACACCGCGCCGGTGAAGTCGTTCACCGACATCGCGCAAGACCGAAGTGGTCACCGGCGCGCAGGCGCCCGGCACCACGCAATACGACTATCCGATGCTCGCCAATGCCGTGTTCAATTACAAGTTCAAGGTCATCACCGGCTACAAGAGCACGCAGGACATCCATCTCGCGATGGAGCGCGGCGAGATCCACGGCAACGGCGCGACCAACTGGACCACGCTGCTGTCGCTCAACGGCGATTGGGTCAAGGAAAAGAAAGTCAACGTGATCGCGCAATGGGCGATGCAAGAAGCATCCGGATCTTCCCAACGTGCCGATGGTGCTCGACCTCGCGAAGACCGACCGAGATCGCGCGGCGCTCGAGCTCGTGATCGCGCGGCTGGAATACGGCCGGCCCTATTTCGTGCCGCCGGGCGTGCCGGAGGACCGCGTGCAGGCGCTGCGGCGCGCCTTCGACGCCACCATGAAGGACCAGGACTTCCTCGCCGATGCGAAGAAGCTCAAGCTCGAGATCGATCCGATCACCGGCGAACAGGCGCAGACGCTGATCGCCAAGGTCCTGCGCACGCCGCAACCGATCGCCGAGCGCGTTCGCAAGGCGCTGGAGCCGCCGCGGTAGGCGCATTCGTCGTCATTGCCGAGCCGCTGCGACACCCGGCAATCCATCTTCTTCGAAAGGATGGATGCGCGGGTCAGGCCCGCGCATGACAATCCTTACCGCGCGCCGAGCGGCTTGACGCCGAGTTCGCCGGCAAGCGTATCGAGCTGCGCCATCAGCTCGCGCGGCAGCGGCACGCCGTTCTTGAGCCGTTCGGCGCGGCGGCTCTGGCGCTCCTGTCCCGGCAGCCGCACGCGATCGAAACCCGGCAGCGGCTTCGACGTGCGCAGGTCGCGCAGATGGCGATCCATGTCGGACTTGAAGGTGTCGATCGGCGTGAAGCGGTTGACGTCGAGCGCGACGATGAAATGCCCGGTGTTGCAGACATCGGTGTCGTTGTAGTTGAAATCGAACACGTCGCGGCCGAAGGCGGCGCCATTGAGCGGGCCGGCGAGCAAACCCAGGATCAGCGCCAGGCCCGAGCCCTTGTAGCCGCCGATCGGCAACAGCACGCCCTCGCGCTGCGCGCGGGATCGGTGAGCGGCGTGCCGTCCTTGGTGTTGACCATCCAGCCTTCCGGCAGCGGCTTGCCCTGCAGGCGATGCGACTTGATCGTGCCGTAGGACACCACCGAGGTCGCGATGTCGAGCACGATCGGCGGCTCCTCGCCGGCCGGAATGGCGATCGCGATCGGATTGGTGCCGAGCAGGGATTCGATGCCGCCCCACACCGGCATGTGATTGGCGCTCGCGACCACGCCATAGATCCCGACCATGCCATGCGGCAGTGGCATCGCGGCATAGACGCCGGCAGCGCCGGCATGGTTCGACCCGCGCGCGCCGACCCAGCCGATGCCGGCATCGCGGGCGAGTTCGATCGCGGTCTCGGCGGCGCGCGCCATCACCAGATGGCCCATGCCGTTGTCGCCATCGACCACCGCGGTGGCGGCCGCGGTTTTCTCGACCCGGATGTTGGGCTTGGGATTGACGCCGCCGGCGCGCAACCGCTTCACATATTGCGGCAGCCGGAACACGCCATGCGCATCGGCGCCGGTGAGGTCGGCCTCGAGCATCAGCTCGGCGCACCGTGGCCGCGTCGTCGGCCGGCAGCCCGGCGGCGGCCAGGGCATCCGCGATCAGCGCGGCAATCGTCTCGGCCGGTATCCGCGACGACGTATTGGCCTGGTCCATGGCGCCTCGTCCCCTTGCTCGTCCGTGGTCCGGATCGCCCGGTTGTTACAGATTTGCGGGCGGTGGCGAAAGCCCTACCCAGCCCCGCCGATTGCGCTATAACCGCAGCCCCATCGACAGCCTCAAGAACGTCGCGGACCCGCATGGACACCCATACCGACGAACACCACGCCTATCATCCGCGCGTCGAGGACGACTATCTCGTCCGCGGCAATGGCCGCTTTGTCGCCGATGCCACCGAGCCTGGACAGGCGACCGCGGCGTTCGTGCGCTCGCCGCACGCGCACGCCCGCATTCGCGGCATCAACCTGGATGCCGCGAAAAAAGTGCGCGGCGTGATCGCGATCGTGACCGCCGCCGATATCGATGCGGCCGGCGTCGGCAGCGTGACGCGCCACCCGCCCCTGCCCGGCCGCAACGGCGGCAAGCTCGTTGATGCCGCATCGGCACGCGCTTGGCGCGCGAGCGGGTGATGTATGTCGGCGAGACGGTGGCGATGGTGATCGCCGAAACCGAGTTCGCCGCGCAGGACGCCGCCGACCGGGTCGAGGTCGATTACGAGGCGCTCGATCCCGTGGTCACCATCGCGGGAGCGCAACGGCCGGACGCCCCGCAAATCTGGCCGGAAGCGCCGGGCAACCTGGCGCTCGATTGGCCCGGCACGCATCCCAATCCGGAGGCGAACGCCGCCGAGGTCGAGCGCATCATCGCCTCCGCCAAGCACGTCGCGCGCGTCACGCGTCACCCAGCAGCGGCTCACCCACGCAACCATGGAACCGCGTGGCGCGACCGCGCGCTACGATGCGGCGAGCGACAGCTACCATCTGCGCGTCTGCTCGCAGAGCGCCGGCGCGATGCGCGACAACGCCATCGCCGTCATGAACATCCCGAAGGAGAAGCTGCGCGTCATCACCGAGGACGTCGGCGGCGCGTTCGGCATGAAGACCGGCGCCTATCCCGAATACATCGCCCAGCTCGTCGGCGCCAAGGTGACGAAGCGTCCGGTGCACTGGATGGCGAGCCGCTCGGAATCCTTCCTCAACGACGCCCATGCGCGCGACACCGTCACCGAGGCGGAGTTGGCGCTCGACGACAACGGGCGCTTCCTCGCCCTGCGGGTGCGGCACTTCGCAAATCTGGGCGCCTATGTCGGCTCGGTCGGCGCCAACCTGCAGACGCTCAATTTCGCCCGCTGCTTTCCGAGCATGTACGACATCCGCTCGATCGACATCGGCGTGAAGTGCCTGTTCACCAACACCGCGCCGACCTCGCCCTATCGCGGCGCCGGCCGGCCGGAAGCGAACTACGTGCTGGAGCGCGTGATCGACGAGGCCGCGCGCATCACCGGCATCGATCGCGATCAGGCTGCGCAAGAAGAACCTGATCCCGGCCAAGGCCATCCCCTACAAGACAGCGGTCGGCACCACCTATGATTCCGGGGAATTCCCGGTGATCGTCGACAAGGCGCTCAAGCTCGCCGACGTCGACGGCTTCAAGAAGCGCCGCAAGGATGCGCTCAAGCGCGGCAAGCTGCGCGGGCTCGGCATCTCCTGCGTGCTGGAACATTCCGGCGGCGCGCCGCTGGAGGGCGCGGCGCTGCGGTTTCCGGGCGGCGACGGGCTCATTCTCGCGCTCAACGTGCAGTCGACCGGACAGGGCCACGCCACCGTGTTCCCGCGCGTGGTCGCCGAACGGCTCGGCATTGCCGCCGACAAGATCGTGCACCGACACGGCGATTCCGCCAACGAAATCCCGGGCTTCGCGTCGGTCGCGTCGCGCTCGGCGATCACCGCCGGTGGCGCGATGGTCAAGACCGTCGACACCATGCTCGCCAAGGGCAAGACCATCGCGGCGCAGGTGCTCGAAGCCGCCGAGGCCGACATCGCCTACAAGGACGGCCGCTTCGAGGTGGTCGGCACCGACCGGCGGATTTCGCTGTTCGAGCTGGCAACGCGCGCCAAGGAGATGAAAGCGCGCGGCGAGATCGCGGAAGATCTCGACACCAAGACCACCGCCGAGACGCCGCAGGCGTTTCCGAACGGCTGCCACATCGCCGAGGTGGAGATCGATCGCGAGACCGGACAGATGACGGTGGCGAGCTACACGGCCGTCGACGATAGCGGCAACATCCTCGATCACATGATCGTCGAAGGGCAATTCCACGGCGCGCTGGCGCAAGGGCTCGGGCAAGCGATCGGCGAGAACATCGTCTACGATCCCGACGGCGGGCAATTGCTGAGCGGCTCGTTCATGGACTATGCGATGCCGCGCGCCGTCGACATGCCGGTGATCCGCGACCAGATGCACATCGTGCCGGCCACCACCAACCCGCTCGGCGTCAAGGGCGTCGGCGAAGCGGCGACCACCGGCGCGATCGCGACCGTGATGAGCGCGGTCGACGACGCCATCGCCGGCGCGCCGGGCATTCTCATGGACATGCCGGCGACGTCCGAGAAGATCTGGCAAGCGATCCGCGCCCGCGGGGCATAACGCACGCGAGGCCCTTGCGGCATCCTGTCACTGGGTCGATACTGATCGCTTCCCGTGAATCCGGCGAGCAAAGACCGGATCGCGGCCATCTCGTCTCGGGAGGCGACCCATGCAAATCAAGCGATCAAGCTTGTGGGCGATCGTCGGCGGTATCCTGTCGGCCGCGCTCACCACCAACACGCCAGTCCACGCACAAACCCCGTCCGCGCTGAGCGGACAGGTTACCTCGGCCCAGGAAGCCCAGATGGAAGGCGTCCTGGTCAACCTCAAACGTGAAGGCACCACCATCACCACCACCGTGGTGACCAACGAGCAGGGACGCTACAGCTTCCCGGCCGACCGCCTGCAGCCCGGCAAGTACACGATCTCGATCCGCGCCGTCGGCTACATCCTCGACGGGCCGAAGACCGTGGAGATTCCGGCCGGCGGCAGCGCCAGCGCGGATCTCAAGCTCAACCGCGCGCGCAACATCCATCTCCAGCTCTCGAATGGCGAATGGATGGCAAGCCTGCCCGGCACCGACCGCGAGAAGCAGTTCCTCACCGGCTGCACCGGCTGCCACACCTTGCAGCGGCTGTTCACCGCGCAACACGACGTCGATGAGTGGCTCCAGGTGTTCAACCGGATGGGCCGCTACTACCCGGGCTCGACGCCGGCGCAGCCGCAAATGCTGGTAACCGGTGGCGCTCGCAGCGAACGCCCACGCGTCGATCCCAAGGTCGCCACGGCAGCGGCGCAGTTCCTGGTCGACGTCAGCCTGACCAATCCGGATGCCAAGGAATACGAGTTCAAACCGCTGCCGCGGCCGAAGGGCCGCGCCACCCGCGTGATCATCACCGAATACGATCTGCCGCGGAAGAACGCCTATCCGCATGACGTGGTGGTCGATCCGGATGGCAACGCCTGGTATTCGGATTTCGGCTCGCAGGTCATGGGCATGCTCGATCCCAAGACCGGCAAGGTCATCGACTACGATATCCCGGTGGTGCGGCCCGAGCAGCCCAAGGGCACGCTCGATCTCCAGCTCGACCGTGACGGCAATCTCTGGATTGCGATGATGTACCAATCGGCCATCGCCAAGATGGACCGCCAAACCAAGAAGCTCACGGTCTACCCCTATCCGAAGGAGTGGCTCGGCTTCAGCACCCAGGCTTCGATGGTTGCTCCGAAAAGCTGGCACGTCGACGGCAAGGTGTGGTCGAACAACCAGGAAACCCGCGAGTACTACCGGCTCGACGTGGCCACCGGGAAGTTCGAGAATACCGGCAAGGCTGTCGACAAGAACGGCAGGCAAATCAGCGCCTACGGCATTCCGACCGATCACCAAAACAACATGTATCTGCTCGAGTTCGGCGGCACCAGCATCGGGCGGCGCGACGCCAAGACGCTGGAAGTCGAGATCTGGCGGACGCCGTTCCCGAGCTCGCGGCCGCGCCGCGGCGGCGTCGATCATCAGAACCGGCTGTGGTTTGCGGAATACCACGGCGGCATCGCGATGTTCGATCCCCAGACCAAGACCATCAAGGAATGGATGACGCCGACCAAGTGGGACAATCCCTACGCGGTCGCGCCGGCGAAGAACGGCGAAGTGTGGACCGGCTCGATGCACACCGACCTGGTGACGCGGCTGTTCCCGGACTCCGGCGACATGGTGCAGTACCTGTTGCCGCGCACGACGAACATCCGGCGGGTGTTCGTGGAAGATACAGGCCCGCGGCCGGTGCTGTGGGTCGGCTCCAACCACGGCGCCTCGATCGTGCGGGTCGAGACCCTGGATTGAGCCATTGTTGGCGTTTGCCACGAGCACATGAATGCGCCCTCTCCCCGTCGTGGGGAGAGGGCATTTGACTGCGCGCGTGCACAAACCCTACGGCGCTACTGGCGTCCGGATCCGACCGTTGCGGACTGGGCGGAAAGATCCGCAAGCCTGGTCTTCAACCTGTCGGCGGCAGGCTTCAACACCTCGCCGACACCTGGGATCGCCAAGACCTTGTCGAAGAGCGGACTTAACGTGGCATTCACTGGAGCGGTCAGCCCAGCGATGACTTTGCGCTGATCGGCTGAAAGCTGGCCCATCATGCCGTTGATCTTTTCGATCTGCGTCGTGGCTGCCTGCACTCTTGGCAACGCCGCGGTGGCGGAAGCAACATCGGTGACGCCCTGCAGCGAGGTCCGTAAGGAGTTTAGGCTGTCGCCAAGCTGCTTGCCGATGTCGACGCCCCCGACCACCACGCTCTGGGTCGCGGTTGCCGCCGGTTGAACTGGAACCTGCTCGGTGCGGTTTGCCAGCAGGTACCAGAGGATTCCACCGATCGCGAGCAGAGGAAGAACCCAGTATGTCCAGGTCGGAATTGCGGATGGCGCGGCGCCGGCCACGCGCTGGCCTGCGTTGCTGGCCATGCGGGCGGCGGAAGCGCCGAATTGCTCGGCATGGCCGGCTGCCGCTCCTGCCGCTCTCGTGGCCTGGCCGGCCATGGCGCCAACCGAGCCGACTGTGCCGCTGAGCGAGTTGAGGAGCCCGGTGCCGGCAAGCAGCTTGCCGAATCCTCCCGGCAATGCCTGAGCGATCTGGTCTTTCTGCGACGCGAGCAGGCCGGTCAGGCTGCCAACATCAAGATTGCGGCCGCCGAGCTGCTTGCCGATCGCACCCAAGGCGACGGGCGCCAGCATGGCGAGCAGCGAATTGCTCGCGCCTTGGCCGATGCCCGCAAACTTGGATACGGCGCCGGCGAGCGCGGATTGATCCTGACCGCCGAGCGCCGACTTGAGCAGCGTCGGTCCCTGATCGAGAAGTGACGATTGATCACCACTGCCGATGATGTTGGCGAAATTGTCGAGCACGCCGGGTTGCTGCCGGATGGTGTCGACCAGATTTTGCGCGCCACCGGGCTTGGCGGCCGCGCCGCTAATTCCGGCAAGCAGCGCCGGAACCGCTGCGCTAATCGCGGATTGTGTGCTGTTGCGGTCGAGACCCAGCACAGAAGCAATGCGCGAGATGACATCCGGTGTCAGATATTGCATCGCGAGAGAGATCAGATTGGTAGCCATCAGATTCCTCCTTTGGTTTGGAGTTTCGTTGCTCCCCCGATCCCTCGTCCTTAAGTTTGCACAATCCTTTCTTCGATAGGGTGCTTCCGCGATTTCAATCAGACGATTGCCCTATCACCGCCAAGCGCCTTGGGGTACGTGTTGCTTGCAGCAATAGCCGATGACGTCGTGCACGCTATTTCTGTTCTTCCGTCGCACGCTGCATCGATCAACAGCCTCTCTCGAAATGCGGTGTGGGTCTAGTAGGACTTAGGTCCACCCTTTCGACCCATGCCCTTGACTGTCGAGGAGGACCTCGGCCCATTTGGAACTCCACGCCGGCAATTTGGTGTGCGATGACCTGCCCATATTTGGAAGCGATGTTCTCGAATTCGCGGCCGCGGAGCGGCGTTGCTGTATCGCTGCGCGACGGCGCGATGGCGTCACCGGACCTTTGGCAGCTTCGAGGCCTTGACCAGCGCGTCCCAGCGGACGGCCTCTTCTTTCAAGAACACGCCGAACTCGGCAGGGCTGACGATATTGGCCGTGATCCCGAGCTTGGCAAACGTCGCCTTCAGCTCCGCGGATTTCAGGGCTTCATTGACCTCATGGTTCAGGCGGCGGACGATGTCAGCGGACGTGCCCGCCGGCGCGCTGAGCCCGTTCCAGGAATTGGCGATCAGCAGCGGGAAGCCCTGCTCGGCCAGGGTCGGCACATCGGGCAGCAAGCTCGACCGTTCCTGCGCCGCAATGCCGAGGATGCGGACCCGCTTGTCGCTCAGGAGCGGCAGGATGATGGTCGTGGCCTGAAAGATCGCCTGCACCTGGTTTCCCAACAGGTCGGTCATGGCCGGACCGCCGCCCTTGTACAAGGCGACCGGGAAATCCACACCGGTCAGTTCCTTGAAGACGAAGGCAAGGATATGCGGCGGCGTGCCGGTCGGCGCCGCGAATGCGAGTTTCGGATGGGCTTTGACATAGTCGGCGAGCTCGCGCGCGGTTTTCACCGGGACGTCGGCGTTGACGACAAGCAGGTAGGGCGCACTCGAAATCCGGGCGATCGGGAGAAAGCCTTTGATGGGATCGTAGTCGAGCTTCTCGTACATGGCCGGCAGGATTGCGTTTGTCGCCGAGCTTGAAACCAGCAGCGTGTAGCCGTCGGGCTCAGCCCGCGCCGCGGCGGTGGCGCCGATCGTCCCGCCGCCGCCGGAGCGATTCTCGATCACGACCGACTGCTTCATGGAGACCGACATCAACTGCGCGATCAGCCGCGCCGACACATCGGTGATACCGCCCGGAGCGAACGGCACCACCATCCTGATCGGAGCGGTCCGGATAAGACTGTGCCGAAACCGATGTTGCGAACGGCAGCGTCAGCAGCACGGACAGTGCAGCGCGCCGGTCAAGCATCGCCGGCACGAGCAGGTTCGTTGACTTCTTCAGCACGGCACTACCCCCTGTTGTTTTTTTCGATCGCCCTTTCGTTCGGAACGGCTCTCCCCGCGCAATTGCAAC
This sequence comes from uncultured Alphaproteobacteria bacterium, assembly GCA_963741595.1. Taxonomy (GTDB): domain Bacteria; phylum Pseudomonadota; class Alphaproteobacteria; order Rhizobiales; family Xanthobacteraceae; genus VAZQ01. Next base: position 53,795 of record CAVUIV010000018.1, on the reverse strand, counting down.
AAGCACCGCGTCTGCGGCGTCACGCCTGCGAGATGAACTTGGTCACCGTATAGGCTTCGAGGCCCTCGACGCCGCCTTCGCTGCCGTAGCCTGACTCCTTGACGCCGCCGAACGGCGTCTCCGGCGTCGAGATCGCCACGCTAGTTGACGCCGACCATGCCGGACTCCAGCGCGTCGCCGATCGCGGTCGCGGTCGCGGTCGACGACGTGAAGGCATAGGCGGCGAGCCCGAATGGCAGCGAATTGGCGCGCGCCACCACCTCGTCGAAGGTCTTGAAGGTGACGATCGGCGCAATCGGGCCGAACGGCTCCTCGGTCATCACCTTGGAGTCGTCGGGAATGTCGGTGACCACCGTCGGCTCGAAATAGTAGCCCTGGTTGCCGCGCCGCTTGCCGCCGGTGACGATCTTGCCGCCGCGGTTCTTGGCATCGTTGACGAAGCTTTCGAGCGCGTCGAGCCGGCGCGAATTCGCCATCGGCCCCATGGTGGTGCCGTCCTGCAGGCCGTCGCCGAGCTTGATGGCGTTGGCGAAGTCGGTGAAGCGCTTGAGGAAGCGGTCGTAGACCGGCTCCTGCACATAGAAGCGCGTCGGCGAGATGCAGACCTGGCCGGCGTTGCGATATTTGAACGCGGCGATGGTGTCGGCGGTCTTCTCCGGATCGGCGTCGCCGAACACCACCACCGGCGAATGGCCGCCGAGCTCCAGCGTGGTGCGCTTGACGCCCTTGGCGGCGAGCGCGGCGAGATGCTTGCCGACCGGGATCGAGCCGGTGAACGACACCTTGCGCACGATCGGCGACGCGATCAGGTGCTCGGACACCTTCGCCGGCACGCCGAACACCAGATTGAGCACGCCCGGCGGCACGCCGGCCTCGATCACGCAGCGCACCAGCTCGACGCAGCTTCCCGGCGTCTCCTCCGACGCCTTCAGGATCAGCGAGCAGCCGGCGGCGAGCGCGCCGCCGATCTTGCGGGCGGGCGTGAGCGTCGGAAAGTTCCACGGCGTGAACGCCGCGACCACGCCGACCGGCTCCTGCATCACCATCTGCCGCACGTGCTTCTGGCGGCCCTGCACGATGCGGCCGTAGCTGCGGCGGCCCTCCTCCGCATACCACTCGATGATGTCGGCGGTGACCAGGACTTCGAGCCGCGCCTCGGCGAAGACCTTGCCCTGCTCCTGGGTCATGATGCGCCCGATCGCGTCGGCGCGCTCGCGCACCAGCGCCGCGGCCTTGCGCAGCACCTTGGCGCGCTCATAGGCCGGCGTGTTGCGCCAGACCTCAAAGCCCTTCTTCGCCGCTTCCAGCACGCGATCGAGATCGGCCGCGCTCGCGTGCGGCAGCCGGCCGAGCGGCTTCTCGGTCGCGGGATTGATGACGTCCTCGCCGGCACGGCCGTCGCCGTTGAGCCATTGGCCGTCGATGTGAAGCGCAAGATCGGTGTACATGGGCTTTAGCCTCGTGACGCGGAGGGGATGTCGGTGGAGGAGCGATATTGAGCCCCGCAGCGGGGCGAGGTCGATGCGTGCCGTCGTAGAGCTTGCGCAGCAGCGGGATGACCGACTTGGCGCGCGGCCGCGTCCCAGCCGCCGTGGCGGCAGTTGAGCACGAACTTCTCCTCGATGTCGGCGCGCGTCAGCGGCTCCGTGCGCGCCGCCGCGGATATGCGGCTGGCGCTCCTCGATCACGCGGCCGTCGTTGCAGCGTGGCGCGGATGTGGCCGGTGAACGTCGTCGCGGATAGGGATTTTGCGGATCGATGCGGTAGCGCACCTTCTGCGCCAGCGCGACCACCGCCTGGCTCGCGCACCGCGTCGTCGGTGAAATCGCCGAAGCCCGACATTGCCGCGCACGAAGCCGGCGGCGATGCAGTAGGGCGTCGAGAATTTTCCGGCATAGCCGTTGGCCGGCGTCTGCTTGGCGGCGAGCGGCTCCCACAGCCGATGCACGGTGCCCTCGCCGACGTCGCAGACCATCTCCTTGATGTCCTCAGCCTTGACCTTGGCGCGCCGAGCCGCCGCGCGCAATCGATATAGGGATGCGCCATGGTCCCGCAGGGATAGGGCTTGAACGCGAGCGTCTCGGTCACCCAGCGCGTGCCGAAATCGCCGATCACCTGCGTCGTAATCGCCCGTCGAGCGTATTGGCGAAGCCGTGGAACAGGCCGTGCACGCCCTCGAACACCGTGCGCGGCCCGGAGAAGCCGGCGCGCGCCAGCAGCGCCGCGCGCAGGCCCGATTGCGCCGCCCAGCCGGCATGCATGCGCTTGGTCCAGGCGCCCTCGGCGAGATATTCGATGATGCCCGACGCCATCGAGCCGACGATGCCGAGCGCATCGACGATCTGCTTCCGGTCAAGCCCGAGCGCGCGCGCCGACGCCGGCGGCCGCGCCCATCGCGCCGAAATCGCGGTCGGATGGAAGCCGGCCTTGTGCGCCTGCATCGGCGCCACCAGCGACGAGCCGGCACATGATCTCGACGCCGGCCGCGATGCCGACCAGCGCCGCGCGGCCGTCCGGGTTGTGCCGCTCGCAGGCCGCCAGCACCGCCGGCACGATCACCGCGCCGGCATGCACCGGGCCGCCCTCGAAGGTGTCGTCGAAATCCTCGCCATGCGCCGCGGTGCCGTTGACGAAGGCGGCGCCGGCCGCGCTCAGCGTGCGGCCGTGGCCGATCGCGGTGCAGGGCCCGTCGTCGTCCCAGCCGGCGAGCGAGGCCTTGATGTAGTCGGCTCTTGCGCACGGTGACGCAGAGCCCGGCCACGTCGACCAGCAGGTCCTCGCAGGTGCGGCGCACCGCGGCGGGCAGCGTGCCGGCATCGAGCGCGACGATGGTGTCCGCCAGATGCTCGGCGACGGAGATTTTCGGGAGAGCAGCGTCCATTGTTATTTGTCATCAGCGATTGCCTAGCTCCGCCCGTCATCCTGAGGAACGAGCGAAGCGAGTGTCTCGAAGGATGGGGCGAGCCCCGGTATGTGGCCATGGTTCGAGACGCCGCGCCATAGCGCGTCGCAAGACGCGCGTAAACGCGCTTATCGCGCGGCTGCCTCAGGATGAGGCCCAGAGAAATGCCCTGTCAATATCACGCATTGCGCAGGCGCTGCGCAGCGCCGAAGCCGGGGATGCGGTTGATGGCGATCACGACCGCGAAGGTCAGCAGCAGCATCATCATGCCGAGCACGGCGATGGCGCCGAGGTCGCCGCTTTCCTTGAGGTCGAAGATCAAGACCGACACCACCTTGGTGTCGGAGGTGAACAGGATGATGGCGGCCGACAGTTCGCGGATGGTGGCGACGAAGATGAAGCACCAGGTCGCGAGCACGCTGGTGCGCAACAGCGGCGCGGTGATGTGGCGGAGCGCCTGCAAGCGCGTCGCGCCGAGGATGCGGCTGGCATCCTCAAGATCGTTGCCGACCGCTTTGATACGCCGACGACAGCTGCTGATAGGCCGCCGGCAGCTCGATGGTGAGATAGGCGAGCAGCAGGATCCACAGCGTGCCGTACAGCACGAACGGCGGCTGGGTGTAGGCCAGGAACAGGCCGACGCCGAGCACGATGCCGGGGATCGCGATCGGCGCGGTGGCGAGGAAGCCGAGCGCCTGGTGGCCGACGCACCGCGCGGCGCACGGTGATGTAGCCGATCACCAGCGCCATCACGGTGCCGAGCGTCGCGGTCAGCGCGCCGAGCATGAAGGTGTTCTGCAGCGCGAGTCTTGGTCGACGACAGGCTCGAAGAGTGAACCAGATGTTGTTCAGCGTCGCGTTCTCCGGCGTCACCAGCGTGCGTCGCGATCGGCGAGAACGCGGCGTTGAACAGCGCGAAATACGGCAGGAACACCGGCAGCATCAGCACGCCGAAGACGAAGACGCAGCGCCGGCCATTTCCAGACCGCCGAGCCGGATCAGCCGCGGATCGCCGGTCTTGCCGCCGACCACCGAATAGCCCTTGCGGCCGAGGATCATGTGCTGGGCGCGCAGCAGCATCACGGTCAGCACCAGCAGCGGCAGCGAGGCCGCCGCCGCAAGCTCGGGCTTGGGCGGAAACTGGAACAGGCTCCAGATCTTGGTGGTCATGGTGTGGAAGCCGGCCGGCAGCGCGAGGATCGCCGGCGAGCCGAACAGCGTCATCGCCTGCAGGAAGGCGATCAGCATGCCGGCCAGCAGTGCCGGCAAGCGCAAGCGGAATGGTGATCGCGGCGCGCGGTGGTCCAGGTGCGGCCGCCGAGCATCGCGGAGGCGTCCTCCAGGTCGCCCGGGATGCGGTCGAGCGCGTTGGCGACCAGCACGAAGATGTACGGGAAGGTGTAGCAGGAGACGACGAAGATCAGCCCGGTCATCGAATAGATGTTGAAGATGTGCTCGCCCATCTCGCGCGCCGGTGAGATGGCGGTAGAACTTGTTGAGCAGCCCGGAATTGGGCGCCGCCAGGAGCTCCCAGGCGATCGCGCCGAGGAACGGCGGCGTGACGAACGAGGCCGTCACCAGCGCGCGCACCGCCTTGGAGAACGGCAGATCGGTGCGCGCCACCAGCCAGCCCATCGGCGCGGCGGCAAGGCAACAGAGCAATGCTGGCGCTGGTCGCGAGGATCAACGTGGTGACCATCGGCGCCGCGGTATTCCGGCTCGGTGCAGGAGCGTCGCGAAATTGTCGAGCGTGAACGCGCCGGTCCTTGTCGACCAAGCTGTAATAGACCAGCCACGACATCGGCAGGACGATCAGCACGCACAGCAGCGCCGCGAACGCGATCAGCACCGGCCAGGACATGTCGATCTTGAACGGCCGCCGCTGAACGGCCGGTTCCGCCGGCAATGCGATGGTCACGGACGGACTCCTTGAGATGCGATCGAGGTGATGCGTCTCCCCTCCGCCCGCAGAGCGAAGCGGAGCGCTGGGGAGGGGAAGGGGTGGGGGGTCTGCAAGAGCGCACGCCCCTCACCCCGGCGCACCCGCTTCGCTTCGCTCGACGGGTCGCCGACCCTCTCCACGTGCGGGAGGCGGGTAAGCGCGCACCGCATGCGCTCGTCACCATCGCCATCACGATCGATGCAGCGCATCACACCTTGAAGATCTGCGCGTAGCGCTTCTTGATCGAGTCTCGGCCTCCTTCTCGACCGCCGCCGGGTCCTCCTTCATCAGCTTGATGTCGCGCAGCGGCCGGACGCTCGGCTTCTCCACGGTCTGGCCGTGCGCCGAATACTGCCGCGCCCAGTCGACCAGGAACTGCTGCGCCTCGCGCGAGTGCATCCAGTTCTGGAACAGCCGGGCGGCGTTCGGGTTCGGCGCGGACTTGAACACCACGCTCGGGCCGGTGGCGAGCGGCGTGCCCTCCTCCGGATAGACGATCTCGACCGGGCTGCCCTCCTCCTTGTAGCGGATGACGAGATAGCCGGCGCCGTCGACCATCACCGCGCGTTCGCCGAGCTGGATCTTCTTCGGCGTGTCGGTCGCCGACTGCACCTGCATGACCTTCTGCTTGGCGAGCTTCTCGAAATAGTCCCAGCCGAGATCGCGCGCGATCTGGTAGGTGGCGTTCATGATGGTGCCGCTGTAGGCCGGATGCCCCTTCACCATCTTGCCCGGCCCACTTCGGATCGAGCAGGTCCTTGAAGCTCTTCGGCGCGTCTTCCTTCTTCACCAGCTTGGTGTTGTAGGCGATCGGCGACACCAGGATGCGGGTCACGATGTGCAGCGCCGTCCGGATCGTAGTAGGCCTTGTCGTAATGCTTGGCGACCTCCTCCGGCAGATAGGGCGCGAGCCAGCCGTTGCGCTTCCAGATGATGCAGTGCGCGGCGTCGGCGGTGTTGGCGACGTCGACCGCGTAGATCTTGGCGGAGTACTCCTGGCCGATGCGCTGGAACACGCGCTCGGCGCCGGAGCGCTCCACCTTGGTCGCGATGCCGTACTTCTCCTCGAACGCCTTGCCGAGACGCTGCGCGAAGTCCAGGTCCATGGCGGTGTAGAAGGAGACCTTGCCTTCCTTCTTGGCCGCCGCGATCAGCGCGTCGTTGATCGGTGACGGCGCCGGCAGTTGCGCGCGCGCCGGCGCGGCGAAGACGGTGGCGGCAGCCGCCGCGGCGGAGCCCTTGAGCACCGTGCGCCGGGAGATGGGACGCTTGATCATGGTGTTCCTCCTGTCAGGATCGGCACGTTAGCTCTCTGGTCGGTCATGCGCGGGCTTGACCCGCGCATGACGCTGCCCTGTTACACGCCGAACAGCTGGCTGTAGCGCTTCTTGATGGACTCCGCCGTCTTCTCGACGGCAGCCGCATCGTCCTTCATCAGCTTGATCTTGGCGAGCGGTGTCCGGCCCGCCTTCTCCTTGGCCTGCGGATGCACCGAGCGTAGCCCGCCGTGGTCGATACAAAGCTGCTGGCATTCCGCAGTGTGCATCCAGGCTTGCAACAGCCGCGCCGCGTTCGGATTGGGCGCCGCCTTGAACACCGCATTGGGGCCGACGATCAGCGGCGTGCCCTCAGTCGGGTAGACGATATCGATCGGGCTGCCGCGTTCCTTTTCCTGCAACATGACGTATTCGACGCCGTCGGCGGCGACCATGCGCTCGCCCAGCACGACCTTCTTGGGCGGATCGGTGGCGGACTGCAGCTGCATGATCTTCTGCTTGGCGAGCTTCTCGAAGTAGCCCCAGCCGATGTCGCGGGCGACCTGGAACGTCGCGGTCAGGATCGTGCCGCTATAGGAGGGATGCGCCTTGATGAGCTTGCCGACCCATTTCGGATCGAGCAGATCGTTGAAGCTCTTGGGCGCCTCTTCCGCTTTCACCGTCTTGGTGTTGAAGGCGATCGGACAGAGCGTGAGGCGGAAGCTGGAGAATGTCCCGTCCGGGTCCTTGTGCTCGGCCGGAAAGTGCTTGGCCACGTCCTCGGGCACGAACGGGGCAAGAATGCCCTGGTTTTTCCAGACGATGAGATGCGCCGCATCGGATGAATTGACGACATCGACGCGATGAATCTTGCTGCCGTATTCCTGGCCGATGCGCTGGAACACGCGCTCGGCGCCGCTGCGCTCGACGCGCACTTTGACGCCCGAGAATTTCGCTTCGAAGGCCCGCGCGATCCGCTCTGCCAAAGGCAGATCGATGGAGGTGTAGTAGTTGCAGGCCCCCTCCTTCTGCGCGGCCTTGATCAGCTCCGGCGTGATCGCCACAGCCGGCGGCGCCTGCGCCAGCACCTTGGCCGACGGGGCAAACGTGCCGGCGGCCACCGCAGCCGATCCTTTCAGGACTTCGCGCCTCGATATGTTCGGCAGCTTCATGGTGGTTCTCCCTGTCAAAGCCCGGCCACGGCGCCGGACGGCGATCGTCTTGGTTAGCCCTCGAGCACGCGGCAGCGGTCCGGCGGCAGGTGCAGCCAGACCGACGATCCCGGCGCCATGTTCTCCGCCGGCGACGCGACCACGCGGAGCTGCGTGCCATCCGCTGCTTCGACCATGTAGTCGCGGCTCGAACCCAGGAACACTTGTCGCACCACCGTGGCCGGCAGGATGTTCTCCGCCGACTCCGGCTTTTGCGGCGACAGCCGGATCACATGCTGGCGCACCGAGACGGCGGCATCGACGCCCGCCGAGAGCCCGTCGCCGATGCAGCGCAACGTCTGGCCGGCGATCGAAATATGCTTGTTGTCGAGCGCCTTGCCGCGCACGACATTGCTCATGCCGATGAAGCGCGCGACGAATTCCGAACGCGGCCGTTCGTAAATCTCCTCGGGCGAACCGGCCTGCTCGATCTTGCCGAGGTTCATCACGGCGATGATGTCGGCGGTCGTCATCGCTTCGGACTGGTCGTGGGTGACGTAGATCGTGGTGTAGCGGTATTCGTCGTGCAGGCGGCGCACTTCGAACCGCATTTCCTCGCGCAGATTGGCGTCGAGATTGGAGAGTGGCTCGTCGAGCAGCAGCGTCTCCGGCTCGACGATCAGCGCGCGCGCCAGCGCGACGCGCTGCTGCTGGCCACCGGAGAGCTCGCCCGGATATCGGTCGGCGAGTTCGGCCAAATGCGTGGTGGCAAGGATCGCGGCGAGCTTGCGGGCGATGGTTTGCTTGTCGACCTTGCGCAGTTCGAGACCGTAGACGACGTTCTGCGCCACGGTCATATGCGGCCACAGCGCGTAGCTCTGGAAAATCATCGACATGTTGCGCCGCTCGGGCGGCACCGTGCGATTGGGCGCGGACAGGATCTGGTCGCCGACGCGTATCTCGCCTCCGCTCGGCTCGGCGAACCCGGCGATCAGGCGCAATGTGGTGGTCTTGCCGCAGCCCGATGGCCCCAACAGGCAGACCAGCCGGCCGTGCTCGATCGTCAACGACACGTTATCGACCACCGCCAGCGGTCCGTAATGCTTGGTCAGGCCGCGTAATTCAACGGACGCCACGTCGCCAATCCTCCTACACGATGTTTCCTGCGCCGCTTCCTAACCCGACCAGAAGCGGATTGTACCGCTTCCGCACGGGTTTATTCAGCGAATCCTGCGATTCGCCTCCGCGACAGCTTGCCGCCTTGTTGTTGTTATTGGTCATTCCGAACACCGAGCCCGCAACCCCGAGAGGGGCAGTTACGGGTCCGGCTGCGTCGCAGCGCTCCGAATGACGTCAAGAAGCTCGTCTCACGACCCCGTGAAGATGGGTTTGCGCTTCTCCATGAACGCCGTCCGGCCTTCGATGTAGTCCTGACTGGTGAAGCAGTTCTCGACCAGTTCATTGCAGCGCGCAAGGTCGCGCTGGCTCTCGTCCTTGACAGCTTCGCCGACGATGAATTTCACCGCTTTGAGGGTGAGCGGCGCGTTGCCGGCGATCGTATCCGCATAGGTCCTGACGTAGGTTTCCAGGTCGTCCGCCGGCACCGCGCGGTTGATCAGGCCCATGGCAAGCGCCTCGGGAACGTCGAATTGCCGGCCGGTATAGAAGATCTCCTTGGCGAAGGCCGGACCGACCACGTCGACCAGCCGCTTCAGCCCGGGATAGGCGTAACCCAGCCCGAGCTTCGCCGCCGGCACGCCGAACTTCGAGTTCTCGGACACAATCCGCATGTCGCAGCACAGCGCCAGACCGAGCCCGCCGCCGATGCAATAGCCCTTGATCATCGCGATGGTCGGCTTCGGAAACTCGGCGACCGTCTGGTTCGCCTTGCCGACGGTCGCGTTGTAGTGCTTCACCGCTTCCATCGACGAGCGCTCGCTCTCGAACTTCGAAATGTCGGCACCCGAGACGAAGGCCTTGCCGCCTGCGCCGGTGATCACCACGACGCGCACCTCCGGATCGTTGCGGAAGCCTTCCAGGATGTCGGTGGTCGCGGTCCACATCTCCAGCGACACCGCGTTGTGCCGCTCGGGATTGTTGAAGATCAAATAGCCGACGCCGCCCTCCTTGCGCGAGAGCATCTTGTCGGTTTTCGTCTTGTCATCCATGGCCCTAGCTCCCGCTCTCTGCCGTCATGCCCGCGCTTGTCGCGGGCATCCATCATCTTCTTGCGAAGAGAGATGGATGGCCGGGGCACGCCCGGCCATGACGAAAGAAACAATCGTGGTCAAATTCCTCATATGGCGTTGGCCTTGCGCAGCGTCGCGATATCCTTCGGCTTGAAGCCGAATTCCTTGAGCACAGCGACGGTATGCTCGCCGATCTCGGGCGGCCGCATGCACCAATTTGCTCGTCGTTCGCGACAGCGTCACCGGCTGGCCGACCAGCTTGATCTCCGACTTGTCCTTGCGCTTCACGCCCTGCGCGATGCCGAGGTGCTTGACCTGCGGATCGGCGAACATCTGGTCGATCGAGTAGATCGGGCCGCACGGCACGCCGGCCTTGTTGAGCAGCTCGATCCATTCGGCGCTGGTGCGCTTGACCGTATGGCTGTCGATCTCCTCGTTCAGCTTGTCGCGGTGCTTGGAGCGCGTCGCGGCGGTGGCGTAGTCGGGATTGTTCAGCATCTCCGGCGCGCCGAACGCTGCGACCAGCCGTTCCCAGATTTTCTGGCCGGTGGAGGCGATATTGATGTGGCCGTCGGCGGTCTTGTAGACGCCGGTCGGCATGCTGGTGGGATGATTGTTGCCGGCTTGTCCGGCGACCTCGCCTTTGACCAGCCAGCGCGCCGCCTGGAAGTCGAGCATGAAGATCTGCGCCTGCAACAGCGAGGTCGCGACATGCTGGCCCTGGCCGGATTTCTCGCGCTCGAGCAGCGCGGTCAGAATTCCCATGGCGCAGAACAAACCGGCGCACAGGTCGGCGATCGGGATGCCGACCCGGACCGGTCCCTGCCCGGGCAGGCCGGTCACCGACATCAAGCCACCCATGCCCTGGGCGATCTGGTCGAAGCCCGGACGCTCGGCATAAGGCCCATCCTGACCGAACCCCGAGATACTCCCGAGGATGATCTTCCGGTTGATCTTCTTGAGGTCCTTGTAATCGATCTTCAGGCGCTTCTTGACGTCGGGGCGGAAATTCTCGACCACCACGTCCGCCTTCTTCACCAAGCGCTTGAACGCGGCCAAGCCCTCCGGCGCCTTGAGATTCAAGGTGATGGCGCGCTTGTTGCGATGCAGATTCTGGAAGTCCGGACCCTCGCGCGGACCGCCCGGCGGCTCGCCCGACCGTGAGCGCCGGCGGTTGCTCGATCTTGATCACATTTGCGCCCCAGTCCGCGAGCTGGCGCACGCAGGTCGGCCCGGACCGCACCTGGGTGAGGTCGAGGACCGTGAAATCGGCTGAGCGCGCGCGAAGCCTTGGGAGCCGGCATTTTCCTGACCTGCAAGGGGTAAGTTCGTTGCCCGGCGGATCCGCGCCGGGGAGGCAGAACTTTGCTGATATTGCGGTCGTTGTCTACCGCGGAACCGAGCGCGGCATTGGGCCTCGTTGCGGACCATACCACCTCATTTACAGCGATATGCAATCCAACAACGCCGTGACGGCGCGCGTCGCTTGACGACGCCGCGAATGCTGGCAGGGAGACTGATCGTGACTGTGGGCACATCCGTTAAATGCGACCTCATGGTGCTGGCGCCGGTCGCGCTCGTCGCGCTGGCGCTCGGCGCGACGGCAGCATCGTCCCGACGCCGCCCAGCCCGAGCATCGCCGAGATCGCGGCCTATCAGGGGCCGGACCGCACGCAGCGGCTGATCGCGGGCGCCAAGAAGGAAAAAGTGGTTATCGGTCTACGGGTCGACCGTCGCCGAAGACATGCGGCCGGTGAGCGACGCGTTCCGCAAGCGCTACGGCATCGATTTCCAGTATTGGCGCGCCAGTTCCGAGCAACTGGTGCAGCGGGCCGTCAACGAACATCGCGCCGGCCGCTGCGCGGTCGATGCCTTCGCCACCGTCGCCGCCGAACTCGAGACGCTGCACCGCGAGAAGCTCCTGATCGCGGTCAAGACGCCCGCCACCGATGATCTCGCGCCGCTGGCATTTCGTCCGCATGGCGAATGGGTGGCGACGCGGCTCAACATCTTCTCGGCCTCCTACAACACCAACCTGGTGAAGCGTGAAGAAGCGCCGCGGCGCTACGAGGATTTGCTCGATCCGCGCTGGAAGGGCCGGCTCGCGGTCGAGGCCGCCGATTTCGACTGGTTCGGCACCATCGTGATGAAGATCGGCGAGGAGAAGGGTCTCCAGCTGTTCCGCGACATCGTCAAGACCAACGGCGTGTCGGTGCGCCGCGGCCACACGCTGCTGGCCAATCTGGTGCAGGCCGGCGAAGTGCCGCTGGCGCTGACCGTCTACAGCTACAAGCCCGAGCAGCAGAAGCGCGACGGCGCGCCGGTCGAGCCGCTCTATCTCCGCCCGGTCGTCGCGCTCGGCTACGGACCGGCGGTGTCGCGCTGCGCGCCGCATCCGCACGCGGCGCTGCTGTTCTACGATTTCATGATCCGCGAAGGCCAGGAGATCATGGCCAAGCGCGACATGACGCCGACCAACCCCAAGATCCGCCCGCTGCCGGAAGGCGTCGATCTCACCATGATCGATCCGTCCGAGATGCTCGACAACCGCAAGAAGTGGGACGACCTCTGGACCAATATCGTGCTGAAGCCGCGGTAGCCACTGCTCGCAAGTATGTGCTCGAGCGCACGTCGCACGTGCGGAGCGTCGGAGCTCGCGAGCCGGGACCGAGCTCGCCATCGATGCTGAGACGCAGGCGCATCCCGACTCGCACTGCGCTCTCGCTCGCCAGCCTCGGCGGTGACCTCCGCCATGTGGATGAGCATCGCTGCAACGCTACCCCTTATACCCGCTCAAATCCGTCTCGTAGTGCTCGGCGCAGCAGGGATCGCCGGGCTTGCCGTGCACGCGGCACCATGAGCGCACGAGATAGTTGAACACGTTGGTGAAGAGGTCCTGGCGCATGCCGCGCTGGTTCTTTTTCTGAGGTCCTCGCCTTCGGCGATGTGCTTGGGCCCGCCGGCCCATTCCGCCATCAGTTGCACGCGGCAGGCGCGCTCGAGCTTCAGCGCGACCCATACCGCCTCCTCCAGCGTGCGGCCGGCGGCGACGATGCCGTGATTGCGCAGCATCAGCGCATTGCGGTCGGCGAGGCACTTCGCCACCGCCTTGCCGCGCTCCGGCGTCACGATCAGGTCGCTGGTTTCGGAGAAGACCGGCAGCCGCTTGTAGAAGTAGCCGGCCTCGTTGTTGACCGGGAGCAGTTCCTTGCCGAGCGAGGAGAACGCGACCGCGTGCGGCGCGTGGGTATGGATCACCGCGTTGAGATCGGGGCGCGCGCGCAGCACCTCGGAATGGATGATAGACCTCGTTGTGGCGCGGCATGGAGCCGCCGACCCGCTGGCCGTCGAGATCGACGGTGATGATGTTCTCCGGCGTCATCTCGTCGAGGCCGATGGTGGCCGGCTTCATCAGGAACCGGCTGTTGTCGTCCTCAAGCCGCACGGTGACGTGCCCGGCGACGAAATCGCCCTGGTCCTGCATCGCCAGGACGCGCCCGGCATTGGTGAGTTTTCTTCTGAGCGCTTCGGACATCGTTTCGTCTCCTTCATCGTCTCGGCTGCACGTTCGTACACGGCCCATAACCGCAAGATCGAGAGGCGGCCGGTTTGAACCGGCCGCCCCGGGATCGGCTAAGCTTGACGCGTGGGGGCGATACGGACCTGAAGGATCGCCCGCGATGCATATCTCCGCCGCCACTGCCCGGACTGACCCGCGCCCTCGCCGCCTTGCTCTTGCCGCCGCCGCGACGCTGGCGATCGCGCAGGCATGAGCGCGCGCGCGGCCAGGAGCCAGCCAAGCCGCGCCGAGCATCCGGCGATCCCGTTCATCGAGCTCGATCAGCGTCGCCGACAAGGGCGCGCTGCGGCTGCTGCCGCCCACTCCGTGACGCGCCACAGCATCGAGACCGACAGCGGCCCAATGAGCTACACCGCGACCGCCGGCACGCTGTCGCTGCACGACAAGTCGGGCGAACGCACGGCGGCGGTCTTCTATGTCGCCTATGTCGCGACGAGGCGCCGGCCGACATCAAACGGCCGGTCACCTTCGTGTTCAACGGCGGCCCCGGCGCCGCGTCGGCCTATCTGCATCTCGGCCTCGCCGGGCCAAGCGCTCGCCGACATTCCGCCCCGGCCGCGAAGGCCCGCCGCAGCTCGCACGACAATCCGCAGACCTGGCTGCAATTCACCGACCTGGTGATGATCGATCCGGTCGGATCGGGCTTCAGCCGGCCGGCGCGCGCCGACGGCGGCAACGCATTCTGGGGCGTGGCGCGCGACGCCGAAGCGCTGTCCAAGGTGATCGCGCAGTGGATCGCCGACAACCAGCGCGCCGATTCACCCAAGTTCATTCTCGGCGAGAGCTATGGCGGATTCCGCGCCGCCAAAGTCGCGCGCGACGCTGCGGGGCGACCACGGCATCGCGATCCAACGGCATCGTGATGGTGTCGCCGCTGATGGAGGGCTCCTTCACGTTCGGCGGCACCCGCTTCGCGCTCGGCGCCGCCATGCAGATCCCCTCGCTCGCCGCCGCCGAGCTCGAACGCACGGGGCACGTTCACGCCCGGAACGGCTCGCCGAAGCCGAGCGCTTTGCGCTTGGCGAATACCTGACCACGCTGGCCGGCGCGCCGCCGCGCGGCGAGGCCGCCCGCGCCTTCTATGCGCGCGTCGCCGAGATCACCGGCATGCCGCTCGACGTCGTGACCCGGACGCGCGGCTTCATCCGCGATCAACTACGTGAAGCACCTGCGCGGCGCCGAAGGTCTGCTCGTCAGCCGCTATGACGTCGACCTTCACCGGCCCCGATCCGCACCCCGAGAGCGCCGACGCCGCGCGGACCGGACCCGCTGCTCGCTACGCTGTCGCGAACCTATAGCGGCGCCATGGCCGCCTATGTGCGCGAGGAACTCGGCTACAAGACCGACATGACCTACGTGCTGCTGTCGCGCGAGGCCAACAACCGCTGGGATTGGGGCGCGGCTCCAGCCGCGACAACGCCAGCGTCGACGACGACCTGCGCACCCTGCTCGCGCTCGATCCGTCGTTCCGGCTGCTGGTCGTCCACGGCTATGCCGACATGGTGACGCCCTATGCGGTGAGCCGCTACGTGCTCGACCACCTGCCCGATTTTCCCAATCCCACGCGCGCGCAGCTCAAGCTCTACCGCGGCGGCCACATGTTCTATATCGACGACAAGTCGCGCCTGCGCTTCACTGCCGACGCCCGTTCGTTTTACGGGGCCGAACCGTAGCCATCATCCGGCGGAGGATTGTCAGGCGAGCGCCAGTTTGAGGAACGGCTCTAACTCGGGCGGCAGGTCATTGCGGCTTTCGATCGCCGAGGCCAGGGCTTTATCGTCCTTGGCACGGTTGATCAGCTTGACGAAGCCCAGTTCGGAAAGGGTTGCGCCTTGGTTGCCGGTCACCTTGCACGCGACCTCCGCACTGCAACGATCCACCATCGCATCGGTCACCGCCTCGCCGATCTGATCGCGGCCGGCGATCATTGACAGGTGCTTCTCGCTTTTTTCCTTGGCGACGGCAGCGAGTGTCTGATCCTTCACTGCGCTCGATTTGAGCAGAATGGGGCCGGAAATCGCGATATCGTCGTGACGCGCCAGGCGATCGACGACGTTTGTCGGCGCATTGCCGACCGGCGCCAGCCGATCGCTCAATTCAATCAACTCCGGCCGTTCCGCCTTACCAACCAGGCGGCCGAGCACCTCGTCGAAGACGGCGACGTGGTCGTTGGAGTAGGTCGGAGCGCGCTCGACGAACAAATCGGTCACGCGCTGCAAGATCGATATGTACTCCGTCCGCGATGCCTTGAGCAGCACCTCGTCGAGTTCAGCAATCAGTGATTGCACCGTGGACATCGTATTGGCGAACGGCAATGAAGAACTCGACTGGCGATCGCACCCATGCATGGAGGTGCCATCGGAATGCTATGTCGAAATCAGCAAGATTCGCTTAACGACGCACGCGCTACATAGCCCGCGCCGCCGGATTGCATTTAAGAATGGCTTAACGATCGGCGGTCAGGCCACTCCGCCCGGCCGAAATTCCAAGACATCGAAGCCGACATAGCGGTCGACGATCGTGGCCAGACCGCGATCATCGAGCGCCACGTCGTTGGTCTGGGGCGCCGGCCGGCCGCCGCAAGGCTCCGGGATGAAATGGCCGACCTCGCGCGGCGACAGCGGATTGCCGACATCGACCACGCGCAGGCCGCCGCCGAACCAGGTCGCAAAGCAGATGGTGCCGGACATGCGCTCGCAGAACTGGTGCGCACCGAAGCGGGCGCCCGCCGTGCGCGCATAAGGCGAGTTGAGTTCGCTCACCTGGAACTGCGCCAGCGGCTTGATCTCGGCCGGATCGGTCACGTCGAACGTCAGGATGCAGGCATGCGCCCGGCCCCGCCGCATCTGCTCCTCGTTGGCGCTCTGCGCCTGATCCTCCTCATCGATGGCGAGCGCGATGCGCTTGCCGTTGATGAGCTGCGGCACCGGCATCACGGTATGCGTCGGCTCCGGGAACAGTGGATGATAATTGTAGCCGCCCTTGGTCTTGGGCTTCGACACATCGGAAATGTCGACGATGTGAAATCCACCGTGCCAGCAGCTCGCCCACATCTCGTCGCCGATAGCGCAACGCATGATGCAGCCGGTGCTGGCGGCCGAGCCAGGTCGGGGTTTCTCCGCCCGCGATGTGCTGGCCGGGCATCCACCAGCGCGATACCTCTTGCGGCTTCGCCGGATCGCGCATGTCGTAGATCACCAGGATGTTGCCGATATAGCCCGTCATCTCGGTGGAGATGTAGGCGTAGCGTTCGTCCATATCGAAGCGGTGAACGCCGATGCCGCCGGTTTTCTGGTGCGCGATCTCGCGCGGCTTCGCCGGATTGGAGACGTCGTAGACCTTGAAGCCGCCGCTGTGGTAGCCGCGCTTGGCTTCCGCTTCGATCTCGGCCACGTCCGCGGGGTCAACGCCGAGCCAGGTCGCGATCTCGGCATGGCTGGGGCGCGCGGCCCTTGGCGGCGGTGAGTTCCTTCACCACCCGCGGCAGCTCGTCGGCGCGGCGGCCGATGGCGGTCGGGTTGCGCTCATGGTTGACGATCATGATGTCGCCGACCACGCGCGCCTTGTGGCTGTGGGAGGCGTGATCGTCGAGCGTGATGGTCGCCACCACGCGCGGATTGGCCGGATCGGAGATGTCGACGATCGAGGTGCCGAGATGGTCCTTGTTGGGAATATGCCCGACATAGGCGTGCGAGCCGGCGACGCAGACCTGTCCCGCACCCGGCAAGTCGAGGTGACCGAGGCGGCGGACGTTACGCGCCATGGATGGCTTGGATCGTTCGACGACGTTCATGGTTCCTTCGCTCCCTCTCTCGGCTCATGCCGGGAGCGCGCGACGCGCGCGTCTCGAACGCATGGTGCCGCGCCCATCCTTGCGAGACGCGATTGCCGGGCTCAAGCCTCGGCGATGACGGGTTGATGGCAAAGCTATCAATCCAGCTTCGCGCCCGAGGCCTTGACGATCGCGGTCCATTTCGGGATTTCCGCCTTGATATAGGCGGTGAATTCCTCCGGCGTGTTGCCGACGATATCGACGCCGAGATCGGTGAGCGATTTGCGCACCGCCGGATCGTTGAGCGCCTCGACGGTGGCCTTGTGCAGCCGCGCCACCACCTCGCGCGGCGTCTTCGACGGCGCCACCAGCCCGTGCCAGGTCGTGGCGTCGAAGCCCTTGAGGCCGAGCTCGTCGATGGTGGCAAGATCCGGAAACACCGCGGTGCGCTTGAGCGGCGTGACCGCCAGCGCGCGCACCCTACCGCTCTGGATGTGCGGCACCACCGAGGCGGCGGTGGCGAACATGATCTGCACGTGGCCGGCGATCACGTCGGTCAGGGCCGGCGCCGCGCCTTTGTACGGCACGTGCACGATGTCGACCTTGGCCTCCGCCTTGAACAGCTCGGCCGCGAGATGCGCCGCCGCGCCGTGGCCCGAGGACGCATAGTTGAACTTGCCGGGATTGGCGCGCAGCAGCGCGATCAGCTCGGCCATCGACTTCGCCGGCACGTTCGGATTGACCACCAGGATATTCGCCTGCGAGCCGACCAGGCTGATCGGCGCGAAGTCCCGCTCGGGATCGAAATTGATCTTCTTGTAGAGCGCGGCGTTGGTGGCGAGGATGCTGTTGTTGCCCATCAGGAGGGTATGGCCGTCGGCCGGCGCGGTCGCAGCCGCCTCGGCGGCGATGTTGCCGCCGGCGCCGGGCCGGTTGTCCATGATGAAGGGCTGCCCGAGGATCTGTTCGAGCTTCTTGCCCGACAATGCGGGACAGGACGTCGCTCGGTCCACCCGGCGGAAACGCGATCAACAGCGACACCGGCTTGGTCGGATAGGCGGTCTGCGCGGCGCTATCCGCGGCCGGCGCCAACAGCATCGCCAGGCCCATCAGGATGGCGCCGATCGGATATCGCATCATTGGAACTCCTCGCAGGGACACGTGCCGAGCGGCGCATCGTAAAGCGGCCGCCCTGGCACCGCCAGACGACCTAGACCGGCCGAAGGCCAACCGCAATGGCGGGCCGGCCGATCAATGCGAAGCGCCCGCCAAACGGCGGGCGCTTGCCTTTCCTTACCCTTGCTTGTGCGTCAGGCCTTCAACGTCTCCAGCACGCGCTCCGGCGTGAACGGCAGGTGGCGCAGCCGCTTGCCGGTCAGCCGGTGGAACGCATTCGAGATCGCGGCGGCGATGAACGGGTTGCCGATCTCGCCAAGGCCGGTCGGCCGCGTCTCCACGTCGACGAACTGCACGTGCATCTCGTCCGGCAGGTCGGACATGCGCATGAGGTTGTAGTCGTGGAAGTTGGTCTGCTCGACCGCGCCGTCCTTCAGCGTGACGCGCTCGTGCAGGACGCTCGAGAGCCCGTAGATGATCGCGCTCTCGATATTGGCCTTGGCCGGCCCCGGCGACACGATGATGCCGCCGTCGACCGCGACCCACACCTTGTGGACCTTGATCTTGCCGCTCTGGCGATCGACCGAGATCTCGACCACGCCGGCGCCGAGCGAGCCCGAGCGCTCGGAGATCGAGACGCCGATGCGCGCGGCCCTGCCGGACGCGCGCGCCTTCCAGTCGCACATCTGCGCGACGGTCTCGAAGCACGCGCGCGCCTTGGGCGTCGCGCCCATGCGCTCGAACCGGAACTGCGATCGGGTCCATGTTGGCATCGACCGCCATCTGGTCGATGAAGCTTTCGATCGCGAACACGTTGAACACGTGCGCCACCGCGCGCCAGTGCTTGATCTGCACGCCATGCGAGATGCCGCGCAGCTCGAGGCTGCTGGTTCGGCACGCCGTAGTAGGCGATGCGCATGCCGCCGGTGAGCAGCATGTTGCCGCCGTCGCCGATCACGCAGTGCTTCCAGCCGGTGACCTTGCCGGACGCATCGGTCGCCGCCTCCAGGCACTGGAACGATTGCGGGCGGAACCGGCCCTGCGCGAGGTCCTCCTCGCGGGTCCAGATCAGCTTCACCGGACGGCGTGACCGCGCGCGCGATCTGCGCCGCCTCGACCGCTTCGTAGCCGCCGTTGCGCCGGCCGAAGCCGCCGCCGATGTAGCACTGGTGGTGGGTGACCTGCTCTTCCTTGAAGCCGAGCGCCTTCGCCACCGCGGTCCGCGAAATGTCGGGCGCCTGCGTCCCTTCCCAGACCTCGACCTCGTCGCCGGCGTCATTGAAGCGCGCCACCGCGTTGAGCGGCTCCATCTGCGCGTGATAGCCGTAGTCGCTGACTGGAACTCGGCCTTGTGGACCTTGGCCGCGCTCGGCGAACGCCGCCTTGGCGTCGCCCGCGGTATGCACGGCTTGCGACTTGCGCGTTCGGATCGTGGTGGATCTTCGCGTAGTCGCGGTTGAGCGCCTCTTCCGAGTTGAAGCCGGCGGCCTGGCCCTTCTTCCACGTCACCTTGAGCGCATCGCGCGCCGCCAATGCGCGCTCGAAGCGATCGGCCACGACCGCGACGCCGTTGGCAGGCGCACGGTGCCGATCGACGCCCGGCATCGCCTTGATCGTCGGCGTCGTTCCAGCTCTCCGGCGCCGAATTGTGCACCGGCGAGTGCAGCGTGGTGGCGTAGACCATCCCCGGCAACGTGATGTCGATGCCGAACTGGCGGTGCCGTTGACCTTCGGCCGCCATGTCGCGGCGCGGCACGCCCTTGCCGATCAGCCGCCAGTCCTTGCGGGCTTTCAGCTCCTTGGCGTCGACCGCCGGCAGCGGCGACGGCACCTTGCCGAACGCCGCGATCTCGCCGTAGGTCAGCCGCTGGCCGTTCGCCGGATTGATGACGACGCCCGGCTCGGTGCGCAGCGTCGCGACATCGACGCCCCACTTCTCGGCGGCGTTCTGCAGCAGCACCTTGCGCACCTGCGCGCCGGCGGTGCGCAGATCGTTGTAGTACAGCATGCGTCGCGCGGCTGCCGACGATCGCCATCATCCGCACGTTGTTGTTCATCATGTAGCCGTAGACGCCTTGCTCGGCGGGCGCCCATCTCGATCGCCACCTTCGACCAGTCGGCATCCATCTCCTCCGCCACGATCATCGGCAGGTTGGTCATCGAGCCCTGGCCCATCTCGGCGCCGGCGCTCAGGATCGTGATCGTGCCGTCGGGCGCGATCCGCACCCAGGCGTGACCTGCGCATTCGCCAGCGCGTTGGCCTGCGCCTCGGAGAACAGCGTGCGCGCCGTCGGTGCCGAACGCGAGGCAGAACGTCATGCCGCCCAAGCCCGGCGAGCACGCCGCGGCGGGAGACTTCGGAGCCTCTTGGAACTCGATCGTATCGTCATGGCTCAGCCCTCCCTCGACGCTTGCTCGACCGCGGCGATGATGCGGTGATAGGTGCCGCAGCGGCAGATGTTGCCGTCCATGTGCGCGACGATCTGCGCGCGGTTCGGCTTCGGATTGGCGGCGAGCAGCTCGGCCGCCTTCATGATCTGGCCGGACTGGCAGTAGCCGCATTGCGGCACTTCCAGCGCGACCCAGGCCTTCTGCAGCGGATGCGAGGAATTGGGCGACAGGCCCTCGATGGTGACGACCGTCTTGTTCGTCACCTCGGACACCTGCGTCTGGCAGGCGCGTACCGCCTTGCCGTCGACATGCACGGTGCAGGCGCCGCACAGGCCGGCGCCGCAGCCGTATTTCGTGCCGGTCAGGCCGACGTGATCGCGGATGACCCAGAGCAGCGGCGTGTTGGCGGCGGCATCGACCGATACCTGCCTGCCGTTCAGCGTGAACGAAACCATGAATCCTCCTTGCAGTGCAGACGTTTCCCTTGGACGCGGCCGGCGTTTTTCTTGTGCAAGCGGCACCGGCCTTGAGTGTGAGCCTATCAACTATTCCGCTGCCGTTCCATTGGAAAAAATCGGAAACCGGATGACGCAGGCAACCAGTTCCGCCCGGCGCGTATACTGGCTCACGATCGGATTGATTTGCGCATCGTGCCGCTTGCTTCGGCCGTTGCGGAGCGGGCCACAGCGCTCGGACATTTGTCTGCGCATCATCTTTCCTTTGCGGTCTGCCGCTCGGCTATCGATGGAGGGATCAATCGCCAATCCCGGTGCAGAAGTTCCGCCTGCCATGAACCAGCGCGCCCCCGAGAAGGTCATTCCGTTTGCGCCGCCGCCCCGCGAGCAGCAGCAGCAGCGCGAATGACGGCGATCCGCTCGACCGCTCCGGCCAGGCGATCGTGGCGATGCTGCAGCATGCGGTCGACGTCGCGAAGCAGAACTGCGAGCGCGCCATGGACATCGCCCACAAGCTGTCGCTGCAAGCTGCGCGAAGCGGAAGACCGCATCGCGCAACTGGAAGGCGACATCCGCCACTACCAGGAGCGCGCCGCCCGCGCCGAGAAATGGATGAACCGCATCCACTCGGAGATCGAAGACCGCTTCTTCAAGGACGGCGCGGTCGCCGAACGGTTCGCGGCAGTATCCGCTAAGGTAAGCCAGCGCGCCCTGCCCGGCGGCAACGCCGGTGGCGAAGCACGCCTGCAGCAGATAGCCGCCGGTCGGCGCCTCCCAATCCAGCATCTCGCCGGCGACGAACGTGCCGGGCCGCCGGCGCAGCATGTAGCGCGCGTCGATCTCGTCGAACGCGATGCCGCCGGCGGTCGAGATCGCGCGCGCGATGTCGGCAATGCCGGTGAGCCGCACCGGCACGGCCTTGATCAGACCGGCCAGCGCGTCCGGCGGCAGCGCGGACAGCTGCGCGCGCGCCGGCCTGCGCTTCATGCAGCAGGCCGATCGCGACCGGCGCCAGGCTCGCGGCCTTGCGCAGGAAGGTCGACAGCGATTGCTTGCCGCGCGGCGCGCCGAGCTTCGCGGTCAACGCCGCGACGGTGAGATCGGGACGCAGGTCGATGTGCAGCATCGGCCTCGCCCGCGGCATCGAGCGCGTCGCGGATCGGCGCCGGACAGCGCATAGATGCCGCCGCCTTCAAGACCGGTGCGCGTGACCAGCGCCTCGCCGCGCACTGTCTGGCCCGTCGAGCGACAGCGCGATGCGCTTGAGCGGCGCGCCTTCGAAGCGCTCGCGAAAGATCTCCGACCAGTTCACGAGCACGCCGGCAGTTCGCGGGCCGCAGCGGCGCGACACCGATACCGGCGCGCGCCATGATCTCGGCCCAGCTGCCGTCGGAGCCGAGCCGCGGCCAGCTCGCGCCGCCCAGCGCCAGCACCGTCGCGTCGGCGCGCTCCGTCACCACGCCCGATCGGCGTCTCGAACATCAGCGCGCCGTCGTCGCTCCAGCCGGTCCAGCGATGGCGCGGCCTGAACACGACGCCGGCCGCATCGAGCCGCCTGAGCCAGGCGCGCAACAGCGGCGACGCCTTCAGGCGCTTCGGGAACACCCGCCCGCTCGAGCCGACGAACGTCTCCTGCCCGAGCTCCTCGCACCAGGCGCGCAGCCGGTCCGGCGGAAACGCCTCGATCGCGGCGCGCAGCTGCGGCGTCGCCGCGCCGTAGCGGCCGAGAAACGCGTTCGAGCGGCTCCGAATGCGTGAGGTTGAGCCCGCCGCGGCCGGCGAGCAGGAACTTCCGTCCCGCCGCCGGCATCCGGTCGAACACCGTGACGCGCGCGCCGCCGCGCGCCATCACCTCGGCGGCCATCAGCCCGGCCGGTCCGGCGCCGATGACGGCTGACACTACTCGGCCATTCGCCTGCGCGCGCTGGATCGCCTCCCAGACCCGGCTCGGCGTCGCCGGCATGTCGATGTGCTCGACGCCGAGCGGCCGCAGCGCATCGAGCATCGCGCCGATCACCGCCGGCGGCGCGCCGATGGCGCCGGCCTCGCCCGCGCCCTTGACGCCGAGCGGATTGGTCGTGGACGGCATCTCGGCGAGCTCCGACATCGATCTCCGGCAGATCGTCGGCGCGCGGCATGCAGTAGTCCATGAAGCTGCCGGTCAGGAGCTGGCCGCTGCTCGTCGTAGACGCACGTGCTCCATCAGCGCCTGGCCGACGCCCTGCGCGACGCCGCCGTGGATCTGGCCTTCGCACGAGCATCGGGTTGATGACGCGGCCGACATCGTCGACCGCGGCATAGCGCACGACCGCGACCGCGCCGGTCTCGGGATCGACCTCGACCTCGCAGACGTGGCAGCCGTTCGGATAGTTCGGCGGCTCGCTGGCGAACGATGCCCGCGGCCTCGAGCCCGACGCCGAACTTCGGTCGGCAGATGCGCCGGCGCGTAGAACGCCTTGGCGACGTCGGTGAGCGCCATCGCCTTGTCGGTGCCGACGATCGCGAAGCGGCCGTCCTTGAACTCGATGTCGCCGGCCGCGCCTCCATCAGGTGCGCCGCCATCGGCTTCGCCTTCTCGATGATGGCGTCGGCGGCGCGCTTCAGCGCGTTGCCGCCGACCATGCATGCTGCGCGAGCCGTAGGTGCCGCGCCCGATCGGCACCGCGTTGGTGTCGCCCTGCACGAAGCGGATGTTGTCGAACGGCACGCCGAGCCATTCCGACACCATCTGCGCGTACACGGTGGCGTGGCCCTGGCCGTGCGAATGGGTGCCGGCGACGATCGTCACCGTGCCGCTCGGATCGAAGCGCAGCTCCATGCGGTCGTTGAAGATCGCCGCCTCCTCGAGGAAATAGCAGAGGCCGCGGCCGCGCAGCTTGCCGTTCTTCTTCGACGCGGCGGCGCGCTTGCCGAAGCCCTTCCAGTCGGCGAGCTTGAGGCACTCGTCCATCACCTGCGCGAAGTCGCCGCTGTCGTAGATCGATGTCGGTCGCGGTCTTGTAGCGGCATCTTCGACGGCGGGATGAAATTGCGCCGCCGGATCTCGACCGGATCGATGCCGATCACGCGCGCCGCGCGGTCGATCAGCCGCTCGATCAGATAGGTCGCCTCCGGGCGTCCGGCGCCGCGATAGGGATGCACCGGCGCCGGTGTTGGTGAACACGCCCTTCCCGACCGCATGCAGCGCCGGGATGTCGTAGACGCCGGGCGCGAGCTTGATCGGGAACAAGCTGTTCACCATGCGTCGAGCCGAAGGTAGTGCGATCCGACCGCGTGCATCGAGTTGGCGCGCAGGCCGAGGATTTTGCCGTTCTCGTCGAGCGCCAGCTCGCCGTGCACGACCTGGTCGCGCCCGTGGGTGTCGCCCAGCAGCGCTTCCGAGCGCGTCGACGTCCATTTCACCGGCCGGCCGACGCTTGCGCGACGCCCACAGCACCAGCCCATCGTCGGGATAGCCGCCGCCCTTCATGCCGAAGCCGCCGCCGACGTCGGGCGAGATCACGCGCAGCTTGGTCTCCGGAATCTTCAGCACGTTGGTCGGCGAGCTGCGTGCGGTCGCCGTGCGGATTCTGCGACGTCGCATAGAGCGTGTAGGCATCGTCGGCGGCGTTGTAGTCGCCGATCGCGGCGCGCGGCTCGATCGCGTTGGCGCTGAGGCGGTTGTTCTCGAGCCGCAGCGATGACGTGTGCGTGGCCTTGGCGAAGGCGGCGTCGGTCGCGTCCTTGTTGCCGAACGCCAGCGCGAAGGCGATGTTGCCGGGGTTGTCGTCCCAGACCTTCGGCGCGCCGGGCTTCACGGCGTCCTCGACGATGGTCACGGCCGGCAGCGTCTCGTAGTCGACCTCGACCAGCTCGGCGGCGTCGCGCGCCTGCTGCAAGGTCTCGGCGACGACGAAGGCGACGCGGTCGCCGACCGCGCGCACCTTGTCGGCCGCGAGCAGCGGCCGCCAGGCGCGATAGCCCTTCGGGCCGCCGACATCCTCCGGCATCGGCGCGCGATCAGCGTGCCGATCCCGTCGGCGGCGGCGTCCTTGCCGGTCAGCACGCAGCAGCACGCCCGGCGCCGCCGCGGCCTTCGACGTGTCGATGCTCTTGATGCGCGCATGGGCGTGCGGCGACATCACCACGACGCCGTAGCACTGCCGCGGCAGGTCGATGTCGTCGACATAGCTGCCGCGCCCGGTGATGAAGCGCTGGTCCTCGACGCGGCGGACCGGCTGGCCGATGCCGAACTTGTTGACGGGCATATCCATCGCAGTCTCGTGTCAAAGCGTGGTTAGGAAGAACACGCGCATGGTCTTCTTACGTCGGCGCATGTCCTTGTCGGAAAACCGGTACCCACTTTTCCGGGACATGCGCTAACGCCCCCGGTTCTCCGGAATGATCTCGGGCCGGATCGTGAACAGACCCGGGATCCTTCGGATCGACCATCACGCGCACCCAGTGCGAATCCGGATCGCCGAACACCTCGAGCCGCGTGAAGTTGATCGAGGAAGCGTCCAGCTTCTTGCGATCCACCAGCGGCTTGCTGACGTGGAAGATGTGGGTGTCGCCGTGGATGAACAGCGTCGGCTTGTCGTAGCTCGCCATTTCGGCGGCGACCGCATCGAGGATGTCGTCGAAGCCGCTCGGCGGCAGCTTCCTTCGGCGGATTGACGCCAGGGAACAGCCGGAAATAGCGATCGATCAATGACGGCGTCCACTTGCGTCTCGAAGCCGGGATTGGCCTGCGTGATCAGCACGAGGCCGGCGCTGTTCCGGGCCTTGGCGTCGGCGAACGCCTTGCGCAGCCAAGCGATGTTCGCGGCCATGCGTTCGTCGGCCTCCGCATCCATCTCCGGCGTGCGGCCGCGGTTGTTGTTGCTGCCGACGATATGCATGGTCATGAACGACACGTTGTTCACGGTCCAGGCGAGGTTCTCGCGGAACTTCGAGAATTTCGGATCGCCGGCCTGGCTCTCGACCGGCATGGTCCGCTGTCCCGAGGCTCACGCCCTGCGGGTAGAACATCTCCCGCAGTTTCGCGAGCCGCTCGATCGGATCGACCTGCCGCGGTTTGAGGATGTGGCAGTCGGTCCAGTCGTTGTCGCCCGGCGTCAGCACGAAGGGATGCGCGGACTGCTGGAACTGCGCCAGCACGCTCTTGAAGCTCTCGTCGGTACACGGCTCCGTGACCGTCGTCGGGCTGCGCATATAAGGACGCGGGTCGGCTTCGAAGTCGCCGACATGGACCACGAAGGCGAGCGGCTCCTTGTTCATCGCCGCGATCATGCGGCTCGAATTCTTCTTCCGATTTCTTGGAGTAGCCGGTGTCGCCGATGGCGGCGAACTGGAACGGCTGCGCCGCCGCCGGTCCCGCCGCCAGAGCCGTCGCCAGCAAGGCGGCAACGGCCCAACCGCCTCTGTGTAACGACATGCCCGTTTCCCCCGCGTGTTGCGCCTTCCTCCAGCGCGTTGCGCCGATGGTAGCCGAATGGCCGAGCATAATGAAAGCGTTAACGCCCGATCCGCCCTTGATGTGCCGCCCCTTGGTCGCGGGCGCGCGGGGCGATAAGAAAGAACCCAGCAATTCCAGCCATCGAGGCTTTCAATGTTCGGTTCTGACCTGGCGCCCACATTGGTGGCGGTCGGGCGCGCGTTGCTCGGCTGCCTGTTTGTGGCGGGCGGCCTCCGCCACCTGACGATCTTCACCGCAGTTGCAAAAGACATAGGGCGGCGCCGCGTGCCGTTCCCGCGCTTCGTCCTCGCCGCCGGCACGGCCTTTCAGATCGCCTGCGGCATGCTCTTGATCCTCGGCATGTTCGTCGTGCCGGCCGCGCTTGGGCTCATTGTCTTCACGGTTGCCGCCACCGTGATGATGCTCAATTTTTGGAACATGGCAGGCGAAACGCGCGGCTGGGCCATTAACAACTGGCTATCCAACGTCGGCATTGTCGGCGGCCTGCTGCTCGTTGCCGCTCAAGGCCTGCTTTGAACGCTTGTCTTTGCAATCGGTCGATTTTGCGCGACAACACCGGCTGCCAGGCTGGCCAATGTTCCGGAGTTCCCTTGATGCGTGCTGTTAGGTCGATGTCCCGCGCCGCTCTCAGCGCGGCCGCGGTTGTCCTCTGTCTCGGCGGCGCGATCGCCGAAGACGACATCCTGTTCGAGCGCGAGACCCCGTACGTACCGACGCCGCAGGACGTGGTCGAGCGCATGCTCGACATGGCCAAGGTCAAGCCCGGCGAATACCTGATCGATCTCGGCTCCGGCGACGGCCGCATCGTCGTCACCGCGGCGCAGCGCGGCGCGCGCGGCTTCGGCGTCGATCTCAACCCGCAGCGCGTCAAGGAAGCGCGTCGCCAACGCCGCCAAGGCCGGCGTCAGCGATCGCGCGACCTTCGAGGTGCAAGACCTGTTCGACACCGACGTCAGCAAGGCCGACGTGGTGACGACCTATCTGCTGCCGCTGGTGAACCTCGACGTGCGCCCGCGCCTGCTGGAGCAGATGCGGCCGGGCGCGCGGCTCGTCACCCACGCCTTCCACATGGGCGACGACTGGTGGCCGGACGCCACCGACAACATGCGCGGACGCGTGCTGTTCGTCTGGACGATCCCGGCCAAGGTCGCCGGCCGCTGGCAGGTCGAGAGCGAGGACGGCAATTTCGCGCTCGACGTCGACCAGGCGTTCCAGAACTTCAAGGCCGCCGCGCACGTCGAGCGGCGCACGCTGCCGAAAGTGGTCGAGGCGCACACCACGCAGATCCGCGACGGCCGCCTCAACGGCACCGAGATCAGCTTCGCCATCGACATGGGCGTCGGCCCGCGCGTCTATCGCGGGCGCGTCGAGAACGACACCATCGTCGGCATCGCGCCGGAAGGCTGGAAGGCGACACGGACATCAAAGTAGTCTTACCGTTCGCCAAGCTTGAATGCTGCCGGCGCGGCTGGCTCGGTCTGCTCCCTCTCCCCGTTGGGGAGAGGGGTAGGGTGAGGGGGTTTAGGTCCTCGATAGGATTCGAACCCCCTCACCCTAACCCTCTCCCCATCCGAACTCGGGTATACCCGAGTTCGGCACTTCATTAAGTGGTCGAAGTCGGAAACATCCGACTTCGACTGGAGAGGGAACACACCGAGTTCGTTGCGCGGTCGAACACTACGGAGAAAGACGTGATCATCGACTTCCACACCCACGTCTATCCGCCGAAGCAGCAGGCCGCGCCCGCCTGGCAGGGCAAGTGCCCGATGACCATCGAGAACGTGCTGGCGGCGCAGGACAAGCACGGCGTCGACGCCACCGTCATCAGCAACCACACGCCCTACCTGCGGGACGCCGACTTCGACCGCATCCTTGTCGAGCACCGCGAGATCAACAAGTTCCTGGCCGAGCAGCAGCACAAGCATGCCGGCAAGATCTACGCGCTCGCCTGCTCGATCCCGAACGGCCGCGACGACTACCTCAAGGAGCTCGAGCGCGCGATCAAGGTCGACGGCATGAAGGGCGTGATGATCCGCGCCAGCCACCAGCACGCCTATCCCGACGCCGACGAGGCCAAGCCGTTCTTCCAGCTCTGCACCGACCTCGACGTGCCGGTGGTGATCCATCCGCCGCCGGTCGGCTACGGCGAGGAAGCGATGAACGACTATCGCCTGGCGTCGAGCGTCGGCCGCCCGCAGGACAACTGCCTGGCGCTGGCGCGGCTGATCGTGCGCGGCATCTTCGAGCAGTTCCCGACGCTGAAGCTCGTCGTCACCCATCTCGGCGGCGGCATCTGCGAGGTGATCGGCCGCATGAACTACGCCTACACCTTGCAGGAGGAAGCGTTCTTCCTCGGCTCCTACGAGCCGATGCTGATCAAGCATCCGCCGCTGCACTATCTGAAGATGTGCTACCTCGACAGCGTCTGCTACCACCTGCCGGCGGCGCGCTGCGTGGTCGAGACCGTCGGCGCCGACAAGTTCGTGTTCGGCACCGATGCGCCGCCGCTGACGCCGATCAAGGGCGACGGCATCCAGATGATCCGCGACCTCAAGCTCGCGCCCGCCGACGAGGCCAAGGTGTTTTCCGGCAACGCGAAGAAGCTGCTGAAGATCGCGTAAGCCACTGCGCGCGAACTGCCGCAGGCCGCGCAATTGCTGGCCCCGCGCTTTGAACCTATGCTCCGCGCCAAGACCTGCCCGCGTCAGGTCGTCGGAGGAAAGCATAGATGCAGCCCCGCAGATACTCGCTGCTGCTCGCGCTGGCGCTTGGCGCCGCGCCCGCAAGCGCGATCGCCCAGACCGATCCCATCGCCGACTTCTACAAGGGCAAGACCGTCACCATCGTGGCGAGCGGCGGCGTCGGCGGCCCGATCGATCTCGCCTGCCGCGTGGTGGCGCGCTTCCTGTCGCGGCACATCCCCGGCAATCCGACCATCGTCGTGCGCAACATGCCGGGCGGCGGCCACGTGCTGATGTCGAACTTCATGTACACGCAGGCCGCCAAGGACGGCACCACTATCGGCGGCGTGGTCAACAGCATCCCGACCCATCAGGTGATCGACGGCCGCGGCGTGCGCTTCGACGCCGGCAAGTTCATCTGGCTCGGCTCGACCGGCTACGCCAACCTGATGACGATGGCGTGGCACACCGCCGGCTTCAACACGATCAAGGACGTGTTCGAGCGCGAGCTGCTCACCGGCACCACCGGCGTCGGCTCCGGCACCTACATGTACACCAACGCGATGAACGTCATCCTCGGCACCAAGTTCAAGATGGTGATGGGCTACAAGGATTCCGCGTCGGTCGATCTCGCGATCGAGCGCGGCGAGGTGCAGGCGCGCGGCGGCATGACGCTCACCGGCCTCAAGCAGGAGCGGCCGCAGTGGGTGTCCGAGAACAAGGTCGTGTTCCTGGTGCAGACCGGCGCCGAGAAGGAAGCCGAATATCCGAACGTGCCGCTGATGCACGAGCTCGGCCGCAACGACGAGGAGCGGGCGATCCTCGAACTGATCTCGTCGCCGGCGGCGCTCGGGCGGCCGTTCTTCCTGCCGCCCGAGGTGCCGGCCGACCGGGTCGCGGCGCTGCGCAAGGCATTCGCCGCGACCATGAAGGATCCCGACTACATCGCCGAAGGCAACCGCGTGCGGCTCGACATGAATCCGCTCAGCGCCGAGCGCGTCACGCAGCTCGTCAATGCGACGGTCTACGCGCCGCCGGGCATCGTGGCGAAGGCGCGCGCCGCGCTGGGCACGGATAAGCAGGGCGGCAGCAAGTCTGCGGATTGAGCGGGCGGCTGTTATTGCGCCCTCTCCCCTTGAGGGAGAGGGCTACACGAACGCTTCAACGCGCTCGAATGGGTGAGGGGTACTTGGCGAGTGGCCTCGTCCCCGCGAAGAGACCCCTCACCCACTCTTGTTGCTGAGATACCTTCATGCCCTCTCCCTCAAGGGGAGAGGGCGCATCAATGCGCGCCAGCGAATGCAGGGATCAGTTGGAGCGGCGGTTGCCGCGCGCCGGAACGGCGTGCGCGCATGCGCGACGCGCGCGTTGCGGGCCTTGCGCTTGGCGGCGGGCCGCGTCTCTTCGGCCTGGTCGTCGTTCTCGACCGCGGCGACCGCGGTGGCGCCGGTGCGCTCGCGGCGCAGGTTCGACGCGAGCCGGCGCCATTCGAGGCGCGGCTCGACATGCGGCGGATCGAAACGATACGGACGATGCAGCCCGAACTTGGCGCCATTGGCGTCGATCCAGCGCCACACCTCGCCACTGCGCTCGCTGTCGATGTGGCCGATGTCGACGGCGCGGCCATGGCCGTAGCCGCCGACCGCCACAGACCCGCCGTGACGCGAGTAGCCGGTGCGGGCCTTGATGCCGGACGCAATGCTCTGCCGCCAGTCGTCGCGGAAGCCGCTGACGATGGTCCACTCGATGCCGGCTTTGTCCAGCGCCTTGCCGGCGTGATAGACCAGCTCGCGGAAGTCGGCATCCATGCCGACGATCACATAGGCCTGCAGCGTCTTGCCCATGCGGTTCGCAGCCGCGGGATCCTTCCAGGTGAAGTCGCCGCCGCGATCCTTCTTGGCGGGCTGCCGCTGGTAGACCTCCCACAGATACGCGTTGATCTCGTCCGCGGCCGGATTCGCGCGCGGCCGCGATGCCGGCGCAGGCGCCTCGTCGGCGGGAGCCGACGCCGTCGCGGGCTCATCGTCATGCGACGACGGCGCCGCCGCCAGCCGGTGCTCGTAAAGTTTCTGCTCGTAGGCCGCCTCGCGCCCGCGAACGTTGCCGATGCTCGCGGTCACCAGCGGCCGCTCGGCCTCGGGCTCGGGCTCATCGCCGATCGGCCGCCGGATCGACAGCGTACGCACGGTGTTCACCAGCGACACCGACTCGCCCACTGGCTGCGCAGGCGTCGACGACGCGGACGCGAGCGAGAACGACGATGCCGACGCCAGCGTCATCTGCGCCGGCGCGTCTTGCGTGAACCAATCCTGGCGGCTGGGCGTTGGATAGGGCGAGGAGGACGCAAGCGGCAGTGCGACGAGAGAAAAGAATGCAGCCGCCAGCCCCCACGCCCACCACGTGATAGAGCCGGACATCCGGTCAGCCGATGGCTCGGCGCGGGACGCTCGCATTCGCTTGGAAACCCCCGATCAGCCCGCAATCTGATCAGCGAGGCAGGCAGGAATGAGGCGCGCAGACCATTGCATTTGCAGCGGAATCGACAATCATATGGTACAATTAATGCCCTACTAACGGGCGTTTTGGCCAATCGGCCATGGAACTCGGTAGAGATCGATTCATCCATTTGGCAGCAATGTGGCCAACACGCTAGAATGGAACCGCGGTTCGCGCCTGGGGATTCTCCGTCATGCACATCATCGATTCGCACTTCCACTGGTGGCCGCGCTCGGTGTCGGAGCGGTTCTGCAAGCGCAAGACCTTCCCCTACGCCCATACCAACGACCGCGGCGGCTACACCTATCTGCGGCAGGACGGCGTCGATTACATCCTCAACAGCTGGACCGAGTGGTTCGACCTCGACAAGCAGCTCGAGCACATGGACGGGCTCGGCCATCAGGTGGACGTCGTGTGCTCCATCGGTCCGTTCTCGGTGTTCTTCTCCGACCTGCCGGGCGAGGAAGGCCGCGAGGCCGCCACCCACTGGAACGAGGAGATGGCGGGCGCGCAGAGGAAATACCCCGGCCGGCTGTGGGCGAGCGCGGCGGTGCCGCTCATGGACACGCGGATCGCGATCGAGGTGCTCGACGACGCCGTCGGCCGGCTCGGCCTGATGGGCGTCAACATGCCGGGCTCGATCGGCGCCGATCCGCGCATCGACGCCGAGCGGCTGCAGCCGTTCTACGCGCGCGTCGCGGAGCTTGGCATCCCGCTGTTCCTGCATCCGACCGACGCGGTGTTCGCGGACGCGCTCACCGGCTATGACGGCTCGCTGCATCTGAGCCTCGGGCGCGTGATCGAAGTCAGCGTCGCGGCGATGCGGCTCGTGCTCTCCGGCATGATGGAGCGGCATCCGACGCTCAAGGTGGTGATGTCGCACACCGGCGGCGCCCTGCCCTACCAGTCCGGCCGCATGGACAAGAACACGCCGAAGGCGAAGCTGCCGAAGCCCGCCAGCACCTATCTCAAGCGCATGTACACCGACACCGTGTCGCCGCACGCGGCCGGGATGAAGTTCGCGATCGAGTACTACGGCATCGACAACGTGATGTACGGCACCGACTATCCGTGCTGGGAGCCGGCGCAGGCGCTCAAGCTGATCGACGAGCTCAACCTGTCGCCGCAGGACAAGCAGAAGCTGTTCTACGACAACGCGCGGCGCATCCTCGGGCTGCGCGATCCGGCGCCGGCGAAGCAGAGCCGCGCGAGCCGGTGCCGGCGAAGTAGCTCGTCACCCTTTCGGCCCGCGCTTCACGAACCAATCGCGCAGCACCCGATCGAGCGCGTCGTGCCCGGTCGGCAGCGCCGCCTCGTCGACGGTGAGGCCGGCCTCCAGCAGCAGCGGCGCGCATTCGTCGTGCCGATCGGTGGCGATGCCTTTCCAGCCGCCGATCGCGCCATGGATCAGCCAACCCATGGCCGTCCCGTCATGATCGCGGTCCACTGCGTCGAGCGGCGGATTGTGCCTGAGCACGGCGCGCACCATGTCAGGATTGCCGTGCCACGCAGCCCAATGCAGCGGCATCGCGCCGTGCTGCGACGTCGCCGTCACCGGGAAGCCGCGCGCGAGCATGGCTTCGACCGCAGCAGTCCTGTTGTTGCGGGCCGCGTCGGCCACCAGCCGCGTGGCATTGGACGGCGCCTGTTCGACCAGTCCGGGCGATGACGCGAGGATCGCGTCCGCCGCGGCAAGATCGCCATTCCACAGCGCGTCGAGCAAGCGGTCGAGCGGACTGGTCCGCGCCAGCAGCAGATCGAGCACGGCCTGGTGTCCGCGCTTGCGCGCCACGTCGAATGCCGAGACATGGAAGCCGAGCGTCCACTGATAGATGTGACCGCCGTTCTTGGCGGTGTCGACCATCGCGAACCAGTCCTGGCTCACCCGCATCCGGATCGAGTCCGGGTCCTCGTCGAGATGACGGCGCACGCGATCGAGGTCGCCAAGCGCCGCCGCCAGCAAGATGTCGGAGCGCGCGCCGCGGGCGAGCAGGAAGCGGGCGACGTCCGGATGCTCGCTGACGAGATATTGCGCGGCCGTCGAAAGATGGTCGTCGTCGAGCGCATCGATCTCGGCACCATGGTCGAGCAAAATCCGGCGATCTCCACGCTCGCCGCATAGTGCAGCGGCCGCTTGCCGTCGCCGCCTTTCGCATTCACCAGCGATGGATCGGACGTGAGGAAGGCGCGCAGCTGGTCAGCCATGTCGAACTTCGCCGCCGACCAGACGTCGAGCGCGGCGCCGCGTTCGACCAGCACGCGGCAACTGCTCCGGCGTCGCCGTCTCCAGGATGCCGAAGCCGCCCATCTCCCATTCCGACTTTGCGTTGATGTCGGCGCCGTGCGCGATCAGCAGATCGAGCATCGCAACGTTGCCGCGGGCGCAGTGGATCGCGGGCTGCTTGAAGTCGAACAGCGGATCGTTGATGCGCGCGGCGAGTTCGGGATGCGCATCGAGAAGTCCACGCACGCCCTCGACATCGCCGCTCTGAACCGCGGCGACGAACAGCTCGGCCGGAGATTTGGTCAGCGAGTCGATCTTGTGCTTGAGCCTGGCCCAGCTTTCGAAGCCGTAGCCACGCGCGATCACCAATTGGGCATCGGCAAGCGCGAACTTGTCCGCGGCGGGAGGTTTTGGATGCAACGCCTGGACACGCGCCATCGCATCCGCGTCGCCGCGCCAGTAGTCGAGCGCCAGCGTCTTGGCGAGCTTGCGCTGCTTGTCGAGATTGGGTTTGGGGGGCAGCGGTTCGATGAAGCGCTGCGCGTCCGCGTTGCGGGAGGTTTCCGTCATGACTGACCTTCTTTCACGTTATGCCCGGTGTCCACGAGACGGGCTGAAAGAGGGTCGTCGTCGCTACGAGACCTTGCAGAGATCAGGCGGGAGATTCCCTTTCCGTGGACGGGACGCGCCCTGAAACGCGCGCCATCAGCATAGCATGCGGGCCAGCCGCGCTGCCAGACCTCGTACCGGCGCAGCGGATCAATCGTTGTGGTTCTCGTGCACGGCGACGGCGCCGCGGCGCCAGTAGCCCGCCGCGCGGATCCATTTCGGATTGGCGCCGTGATTGGCGATCAGTTGCGCGCGCAGCGCCTTGGCGGTCAGCGACTCGCAGGCGACCCAGGCATAGTAGTCGCCGTTCGGCAGCTTCAGCGCCGCAAGCCCGCGCGCCAGCACATCGGTGGCGCCGGCCTCGGCGCCGTTGCGATGCACCCAGGTGACCGACACCTCGGCGGCGCTCTTGAACGGCACCTCATCGGCGGCGCTGTCGACTTCCGCCAGCACCACGGCGCGCGAGCCGGCCGGCAATTCCTCCAGCCGCCGCGCGATCGCCGGCACACCGGTGTCGTCGCCGACCAGCAGATGCCAGTCGAACGTGGTCGGGATCACGAACGAGCCGCGCGGTCCGCCGATGTGCAGCTTCTGTCCCGCCTTGGCCTGCTCGGCCCAGCGCGTCGCCGGCCCGGCATCGTGCAGCACGAACTCGATGTCGAGCGTGTTCGCCTTGGGATCGTAGCGGCGCGGCGTGTAATCGCGCGAGTGCCATCTCCGGCTCGCCGTCGGCGGCCTTGGAACCCGTCGGGAAGAACAGCTTCACGTGATCGTCGAAGCCGAGGCTGGTGAAGCCGTCGAGGTCGCCGCCGAGCGTGACGCGGATCATGTGCGCCGCGATCTTGTCGACGCGCAGCACGTCGAGCTCGCGCCGGCGCGGCTGGTGGCGCACGCGTTGCGGCGCGCGGGGATCGGCTTCGACCGGGGCGGCAACCGGGGATGACATCGACATGCAATAGCTCTCCATCAATTCAGAGACCGAATATCACGGCCTCTCTATATCACGGCCTTTATATAGAGTGTGTCTGGCGCCCAACAACCGCGGCAACTTTGAACGATTCCAGGATCAACGTGGGCTATGCCCGCGTGCTTATGCCCGCACTTGAGACCTCTGCCGCACGAACAGGTAGACGAGGATGCTCGACACCGCGGCGAAGAAACACCAAACCGAAATATAGGACTGGTGATAGGACCACCACGCCACCGCGAAGCCGCCGAGGATGACGGTCGCGAGCAACTGGATCAGGCGGTGTGACGACAGCAGCAGCGATATCGTGGTCGCCAGCACGTAGGGAATTTCGATTCCCTTCGGATAGCTCACGCCGTTGCTGTAGGCGATGTGCCCGCTCGCGGCCGACGCAGTGTAGGGATTGCCGAGCATCTTGACCATGAGGTAGGTCGAGACCGCCGCGCCGGTGAGCACGCAAAGCGCGATCAGCCGCCGCCGCCACAGGTTCGGCTCGATCAGCCACGCGGCGATCGGCGCGAACATCGGCCAGAAGATTTCCGCATAGCCGATGAAGGCGTGCGTCAGGAATGGCCGGCAGGCGCCGGGCTCCGGCTCGTGCGAGGTCGAGCCAGAGCAAGCCCTCGACCGCCTGCTGCAACGCAAACAGCACGGGGAACGCCGCGATCGGCAGCAGCGCGGGATCGCGCAGCTTCGCCGCCTTCCACAAGGTGACCGTGCCGATGCTGCCCGCGACCGCCGCCGCGGTGAAGCTCGCCGTCGCCGAGAAGCACATGCCGCATCCATTCCTGTTGAACGCCGCCCACGATGGCGACGGCACACCGCACGTCAAGGCGGTTTCGCCCCGGTGCGTTTCACCTCTATACTTCGCATCTCCTCTCATTCCATCCCACCAAGGACATCCCATGAACGGCGCAGACGTGGTCGCTGAAATTCTCCGTCGCGAAGGCACGGACTTCCTGTCCGCCTATCCGCGCAATCCGCTGATCGAGAGCTGCGCCGCCCTCAACATCCGCCCGATCTTCTGCCGGCAGGAGCGCGTCGGCGTCGGGCTCGCCGACGGTTACTCGCGCATCAAGCGCGGCAGGAAGAACGGCGTGTTCGCCGCACAGGCCGGCCCCGGCATCGAGAACGCGTTCCCGGGCGTGGCGCAGGCCTACACCGAGAACGTGCCGATGCTGATGATCCCGGCCGGCCTGCCGCTGTCGAAACGCTCGATCAAGCCGACCTTCTGCGCGTCCGACGTCTACCGTCCCGTCACCAAATGGTCGGCGCTGGCGTACAATGTGCAGGAGCTGCCTGACCTGATGCGGCGCGCCTACCAGGCGATGCGCTCCGGCAAAGGCGGCCCGGTCATGGTCGAGATCCCGAACGAGATCTTCGAGGCGGAGTTCAAGGGCGAGATCGACTACACGCCGGTGCCGATGCAGCGTACCGCGCCCGATCCGGACGCGATCAAGGAAGCGGCGCGCATGCTGCTCGCCGCCAAGAACCCGGTGCTGTGGGCGGGACAGGGCATCCACTACGCCGAGGCCGGCGACCTGCTCGCGACCCTGGCGGAGCTGATCCCCGCGCCGGTGGTCGCGACCAATCCCGGCAAGAGCGCGATCCCGGACTCGCATCCGCTGGCGCTTGGTGCTTCGACGCGCTCGCGCTCGAAGATGTTCACCGAGTTCATGACCAGGGCCGACGTGGTGATGGCGATCGGCTCGAGCCTGACCAAGACCAATTTCGGTCCCAACATGCCGCCCGTCCAAGACGCTGATCCACTCCACCAACGAGGCGAGCGACATCAACAAGGAGAGCCGCGCCGACGCTTTCGGTGATCGGCGATGCCGCGCTCGTCATCGAAGCGCTGATCGCCGAGGTCGAGAAGCAGAAGGGCGCCGCCCGCGGCGGCAACGCGCTCACGTCGCTCAAGGAAGAGATCGCGTCGATGAAGAAGGCGTGGCTGGCGGAATGGGCCAAGCACCTCGATTCCGACGAGACGCCGCTGAACCAGTACCGCGTGATCCGCGATCTGATGCGCACCATGGACCGCGACAACGTCATCATGACCCACGACTCCGGCTCGCCGCGCGAACAACTGCTGCCGTTCTGGGAGACCACCAAGGCCGGCTCCTACATGGGCTGGGGCAAGTCCACGCAGCTCGGCTACGGCCTCGGCATCACCATCGGCGCCAAGATCGCCGAGCCGACGAAGCTCTGCGTCAACCTGATGGGCGACGCCTCGTTCGGCATGACCGGCATGGATATCGAGACCGCCTCGCGCAACAAGATCGCGATCCTCACCATCGTGTTCAACAACGGCGTCATGGGCGCCGAGCGCGACGTGCTGCCGATCTCGGACCAGAAATACGGAACCATGACGGTCGGCGGCAACTACACCAAGGTCGCCGAAGGTTTGAACGTGCCGGCGATGCGGGTCGACAAGCCGGCGAACATCGTCGGCGCGATCAAGGAGGCGGTGAAGGTCACGGAGAGCGGCTCGCCGTTCCTGCTGGAGTTCGTGGTGAAAGAAGGCCACGACTTCTCGCGATACAATCTCGCGGGGTTGTGAGGAGCGAGATCCGGGCCGTTGATGGGTCATGCCCGGCCTTGTGCCGGGCATCCACGTCTTGCTCCGTTCGCCGATGATCGATTCGACCTACGATATCTTTTTCGGTTAAGTTCCCGCGCAGGTATCAGCGGGCGGGCAGAACCAATTGTAGGCGGGCGAGCCTCTCGACGAGGCGTCAGCGGAAATGTCGCAGAAGATATTCATCAGCTATCGCCGGGACGACAGCGCCGCGAGCGCCATCGGCATCGGCCAATACCTGGAGCACGAGTTCGGCGGCAAGAACGTGTTCATCGACGTGGACATGCGGGCCGGCGCCAAATTTCCGCAAGTGCTCGAGGCGCGCCTGGCAGAGTGCAAGGTGATGCTGGTCCTGATCGGACCAGGCTGGCTCGACGCCCGCGACGAGCAGGGCCATCGCCGACTGGACAGTCCCGACGATTGGGTGCGGCTTGAAATCGCGCATGCACTCAAGCGCAACATCACAGTGATTCCGGTTCAGATCAACAGGGCGGCGCTACCCGCACGGGCCGCCCTGCCGGAGGACATCCGTGGTTTGCTGGATCATCAGTCCACGTCAGTCACGAACGCCAGCTTTCGCCACGACATGGCCGGACTGGTCAGAGACATCCGGACAATTCCGGCTCCCAGGACTTGGCGACGGCCCGCAGCAATCGCCGCGGGAGTAGCGGCGCTGATCGGGATTGGATTTCTCCTCGCGCGAGGCGTTGCGCCCGATGCCATTCAACGCATTCGCCAGTCGTACTTTCCACCCGAAACGGAAAGCACAAACCAGAATGCGCTCTGGACCAGCCGACCCGGCGAATGGGTCTTGTTCGCCATAAACGTTCAAGCGCCGGCAGCTGCCTACTACTTCCAGCCGACCTCGGTAAGAAGGTTCGGCGATGCCATCCTCTACACGGCACGCTTCCCGTTGCTAGGCGGCTCGCCGACGCCCGCGGACGTCATGTCGCAACCGGCGTACGAGGACAATGTCAGCGTCATCGGTTGCCAGAAGTCGACGTTCGCGCTCACGGAACAAATCGTCTACGGCAAGTCAGGCGCAATCCTGTCTCGTTTCAATTTTGGTGACCCGCAGACTTTGGCGACAACGGGCACACCGATCGCACCAGGCGCGATCACCTCTGGCGCCAGGCGATTGCTGTGTGACAACCTGAGTACACCTGTACTCACCAAGGAAGCGCTCACCAATATCAAATTGTCGTACCTTTCTCGCACGCCGCGGGGCGACGCCAATATCTACTACGCCCCACCGGAACCAGCTTCGAATCTGCCGTTCCAGTTCGAACTGGTGACGCTGCTGAAATTCGACTCGGACCGACCCTTTGCAGAGCTGTTCACGGCCAATGTGATCGGGCTTCCTCCCCACTACCGATCATTTGCGCAACGCCTCAAGGCGTATTGCATCGAGCGGAAGGTCTCATCCCCGAAGATTGACTACTTTGACGCGGCCGGCAACTTGCTCTTTGTGAGCGCCCCGACTTTTGAAGAACCAATCAGCCCGACCGCAGGCTCTCCCTTCGATCAGTTGCTCACGCTCGCCTGTGGCGCGGGTATTCTCCGCGTGGCGGGGACTTACGACGGCATCAATCACACGACCTACGGAAACCGTGTGCAAGGCGAGCAGAAGATCTCATTGATTGTCGATCAGACCGGAGACGAGGTCAGCGTCACATTCCGGACCCCGCTCGGCGAATACGGCAAGGGCAAGGGAAAGCTGAACGGCACGCGGATCGACTCCATGTCGCTGCAAAGCGCTTCGAGCCCGGCGTGCACCGGGTCATACGAGACGTCGGTTGAATTCGCCGGCGAGACGGCCAAGTGGTCTTTCAAAGGGAAGGACTGCAACGGCGAGATGGAAGGCCACGGCACAGCGACCAGGACGAGGTCCTGACGGCCCACCGCCCCTAGAACAGCCCCAGCTCCGGCACCGCCATCCAGATCAGCCGCAGGCCGAGCGCGGTGAGCACCAGTTGCAGGATCAGGCGGAAGCGGCCCTCGCTGGTGTAGTCGAGCGCAACTTCGCCGAGCCAGTTGCCGGCGGCGCCGGCCAGCACCATCGCGACCATCAACGGCACGAAGCTGCCGATCGCGAAACCGATGAAGCCGAACGCGGCGACCTTGGCGGTATGCGAGATCAGCATCAGCGCGCCGAGCGTGGCCGCGTGGTTGTAGCGGTCGGGCGCGGCGCTGGCGACGAACGGCGCCAGCAGCGTGCCGGTCGCGCTCACGAACACGCCGAGGAAGGTGGTGCCGAAGCCGAGGAAGGCGAAGCGGCCGCCCTCGGCGCCGATGCGTCCGAGCTTCGGCATCCAGGTGACCAGGAGGACGAAGGCGCCGAGGATCGCCTGCAGCCAGTCGAGCGGCAGCGCCACGAACACCTTGGCGCCGACCGCGGCGCCGATCGCGGAG
Source organism: uncultured Alphaproteobacteria bacterium (assembly GCA_963741595.1). Lineage (GTDB taxonomy): Bacteria > Pseudomonadota > Alphaproteobacteria > Rhizobiales > Xanthobacteraceae > VAZQ01. The sequence continues at coordinate 13,616 of CAVUIV010000018.1, read as the reverse complement.
CCGAGCACGAACGGCAGCAGCGTGCCGCGCATGACATGGCGCCACATGATCATGGTGCGCGCCGCGCCGGTGCCCAGCATCACCACGGTATGCACCGGGATCACCACGGTGGGCGGCACCACCATCGCCATCAACGCAAGCAGCAGCACGCCGCCAGCGGCGCCGGTGAAGACGCCGATGAAGCCCGAGACGAACGATGCGAGGGAAAGGCCGGCGAACAGGAGCGGACCGATCTCCGGCGTAAAGAGGAAATCCATGCGCGCCGCTTATCGCGAATTCCGCCGCGAACGGCAATGCATGGAAACGCCATGGCTCCATGCCTTTGGCGCGTAGCCCGGCGGCCGCCGCACGCGGGCGACGCGAGGAAGCCCGGCCCGAATTCGGGTTGACATCAGGGGCTCAAAGTCAGCATCTGCCGCGATGCCGGTATCGCCGGCCCGGTCGCAGCCTACCCGGACAAAACAAGGAGCCCCGAAGTGAAGACAATTCGCGATCCGTCGCGATGGATGCGATTCCGTCGCGATTCCACACCTGCCCTCCGATCGGGCCGGCGTCCATTGACCATGCCTCGTTTAACCATGCCTCGATCAGCGAGGCGCAGCCATGCATAGGATCGGCAAGCGCTTCAGCTTCTCGGCGTCGCATTTTATCGGCGGACTCCCGGCCGACCATCCGTGCGCGCGGCTGCACGGACACAACTACGAGGTCGAGGTCTCGCTGCAAGCGCCCGCGCTCGACACCGTGGGCTTCGTGCGCGACTTCCACGAGCTCTCGGCGCTGAAGGATTTCATCAACACGACCCTCGATCACCGTCATCTCAACGATGCGCTCGGCCATGACCGCACCACCACCGAGGTGATCGCGGAGTGGCTGTACGACTGGTGCAAGGCGCGCTGGCCCGAGGTCGTCGCTGTCCGGGTCAGCGAGACGCCAAGCTCCTGGGCCGAGTACTCGCCGTGAGCGATCCGATCCGGATCAGCGAGATCTTCGGCCCGACCATCCAGGGCGAAGGTCCGCTGATCGGACGGCCGACCGTGTTCGTGCGCACCGCCGGCTGCGACTATCGCTGCGCCTGGTGCGACACGCTCTATGCGGTGCTGCCCGAGCATCATCGCGAATGGATGTCGATGTCGCCCGCGGACGTGATGGCGCGCGTCAATGAACTCGCCGGCGGGCAGCCGATCCTGGTCACGGTGTCGGGCGGCAATCCGGCGCTGCAGCCGATCGGCGCGTTGATCGAACTAGGCCGCACCCACGGCCACAAGTTTGCACTCGAGACGCAGGCGAGTATCGCCAAGCCGTGGTTCGCCGAACTCGACTGGCTGATGCTGAGCCCCAAGCCGCCATCGTCCGGCATGGCGACCGACTGGGACATGGTCGATGCCTGCGTGAGCGCGGCCGGCGAGCGTGCGCGCTGCGCGCTCAAGATCGTCGTGTTCGATGACATTGACTATGCCTACGCGCAGACCGCCGCCGCGCGCTTGCCGGCGCTGCCGGTCTATCTACAGGTCGGCAATCCCGCGCCCCTGGTGGCGGCGTCCGCGAATGACGACGCCGATCGCGATGATCTGATGGGTCGCTTCCGTTGGCTGATCGACAAGGTGACCGCCGACCGATGGTTCAGCGCAACGGTGCTGCCGCAGCTTCACGTGCTGACATGGGGCAACAAGCGCGGGGTGTAGGCGGCAGGCCGTTCTCCGGACGGGCCCATCTTCAAGAAAGAGCGCGGCACGCGAATAGCGTCATGCCCGTCAAAATGAAAACCCCGCGCCGGGGGGGACGCGGGGTTCAAAATAGCCTGCGTTGGGGGATCGGGGGGGATCTGGGCGCAGGCTCAGGCTGTATATAAGCGGCACGTGCAAAAACTTGATACGCACGACACCGTGAGATTCCGTTAAATCCAGTTAATCTTTGCCCGTCGCTACGGCAATTCCGGCCATTTTCGTGCCGCCGCGCAGCTCCGACCGAGTACGCTGACCAACGTGAAGAGGGGGGCTATGCGGCTCGTCGCGAATGGGACGCCCCAGTCGAAGACTGACATCAGTAGACCGGACGGCGCACACCGCCGATCGCCATCCCGATCAGCCAGCCGACGCCAAGCGGCGTCAGCAGCAGGCTCAGGATCAGCATCGTCACGCCTTCAGAGAACGTCCACAGCGGCGCCGCCATCAGGAACACGTAGATCACGAAAAGCAGGTAGGGCACGACGATCAGCGCGGTCAACGTGGCGTAGAGATAGAGCCCGAACCCCGATCCCGAGTACCGGAAAAATCCGGAGGAGATCAGAACGGTCCCGATGAAGATCGCAAGGCTGAACAGAACTCGTGGCCGGCCCCAGCACCAGGACATTGAAAACATATTCCATGGGAATCCGTGCGCTCTAAGTGGCGATCCCGGCAGGGCTCGAACCTGCGACCCCCGGTTTAGGAAACCGGTGCTCTATCCAGCTGAGCTACGGGACCACGCGGGTTTCTTACACCCTATCCAGAAAATTGCCACCGGAATGCCACCGGAAGCAAGCCGCTGCGTTCTCATTCAGTTCGCACCTTGGCGAAGGCCGCTTGCATGATCTCGGCCGCGCGCGCGTCGGTGTTTTTGAACAAGTGCCCGTAGACTTTCAGGGTGACGACGGGCGAGCCGTGACCTAGGCGCCGGGAGATCGTCAGCACGTCCATTCCCGAGGCGATCAATTGGCTGGCGTGAGTGTGACGCAGGCTGTGCAAGGTCACGCGCTCAATCTTGAGTGCGGCCATGATCATCCGGAATTTCTGCGACACCGAATGCGGCGCCCGTGGCTCGCCGTTCCATTTGGCGAAGACGAGGGCGTCGTCGGGCGCCCGGCCCATGCCGAGTTTGAGGCGGCGTTCCTGCTGCTTCGCCCTGTGCGCGCGCAGCTCGGCAACCATCCAGGGCGGAATGGTGATATTGCGTCGGCCGTGCTTCGTCTTCGGTGCCTTGAAGCGCAGCGAGCCCTTCGTCTGCTCGAGCGATCGAGCCACCGTAATCGTTGCGCCCTCCAGGTCGGTATCCTTCCAGCGCAGCGCCAACAATTCGCCGCGCCGCATTCCTGTCGCGAGTGCCAGGGAGATGATCGGGCGCAAGGTCCTGCCCCGCAGATGATCGATAACCTTGCCGATCTGCTCCTCGGCCAAGATGGTGATTTCGGTTTCGTGCACGGTGGGCGGTTGTACGTGCGTGGCGACGTTCTGCACAACCACGCCCCATGCGGACGCGTGACGCAATACGCGATGCAGGATCCTGTGCACGTGCCCGATTGTGCGCGCCGATAGCGCACCATCGCCGCGACCCAGTTTCGCGTAGAGGTCGGCGAGATGGACCGGGCGGAGCTTCTGAATGTGCACATTGCCGATGTGCGGCTTAATCTGCAGCCGCGCGATCTGTCGATAGCGCTCCAAGGTTTTCAATGAGACATTCGCGCTCGCAAAGTCCCGATCCCATCGGTCGAAAAACTCGGCGACCGTTACCTTTGATGGGTCGACCGAATTGCCAGCATCATGCTCTGACACAAGCCGCGCCAGTTCGAGCTCTGCGGCGCGCTTCGTGCCCTTGAATGACGTATACCGAATGCGGCGCTTGCCGGTGATCGGATCGTTGCCGGCATCGAATTTCAGCTCGAAGCTATTTTTGCCGCGGCGACGGACATGGCCGGTCATTGATCGTCCCCAATGTGTGACTGCGCGTCTCGGAATTCCGGATCGGCAAAATTACTTAGCCGATTAGCAAGCGGGCCAAGCAGCCGGTGCAGGCGGCGCGCTCTTTCCACTGTGCCGGTAGTCCTCGTGTGGCCGGTCGCGGCCTCCTCTAAGATTGTGTTGGCGAAACCCCGTCCTAGCTCGGCGTACATTGAACTGGAATCGAATCCATGGGGCGGAGGGTCGCCGATCGTGACTGAGACTGAGGGTTTCATTTGAGAAGTCGTCGGGTCGCCAACAGGTTTCAGCGCATCTAGGACCGTGTGAGCCGCCTGGGTTGCTTGCGTAAACGCGTACGGGTTATCCAGCCAATTGCGAGAACCCTCTAGCGTACGTGTTGCAATGAAACCGGCTTGCGGTCCCACAACGTTCATGGCCTCGGCGACTAACAAGAGAATTCCGACGAGTTCTTTGCCGTAGGCCAAATCAAGGGCTTCGATTGTTGCCCTTTGGCCGACGAACGACCATTCCAAACGAAATTCGATCTCTTCGCTGATTGATCGACCAGCGATTTTTGCGGCGACGCTCAGCTGTTGGTGCAACGCCTCCCGAACTCCGAAACGTGAAGTTTTTGCTCCGGCGGACCTCCGGTGACACGGGCGGCCTGCCCTTCGGTTTTGTCGTCTTTGCCATTGGGCCCCCTGCTCTCCCTATTTAATGCACAGGGTATAGCTTGCAGTAATGTTTGACAAGCCCTCCGTGGTTTTGCATCCCATTAGTGCACATTGATTCCAGTGCATATAATTGCGAGGCGTCCACATGACCCCAAGCGATGTGAATGAGCTTCTGAAAAAGCCGACGATTTCTGTGCAGGACGCCGGAATGAAGGTCTTCGGTCTCTCCCGCAACGCCTCCTATGAGGCTGCGAAGCGGGGTGATTTCCAGACCATCAAGCTCGGCAAGCGGATTGTCGTCCCTACCGCGCCGCTTCGTCGACAGCTCGGCATGGAAGCGGCCTGACGTGCGCGGCCTCGAAAGGGAATCTGTTTTCGCGCAGGACGTTGCGAACAGGTTCCACGTGAAAAGACGTCCGAAGCGTTCGCCCCACTCGCGCGACACGCGGCGGCTTCTGTCAGATCGGCTTCACGCATTCTGGACACCGGAGGCACGCGCCAAAGCCAGCGAGCGAACCAAGCAGCGATTGGCTCGCAAGCGAGAAGAGATGGTGGTGCGCGATGGCCCCTGAAGACATGAAGGCCGCGCATCATCCCGGCGGGGACGGTGGCGGCCTTCGAGATCAAGATCAGCTTGGCGAGCAGATCGACGTCTCGAATACATTAACAGAATGCACGTCGCAAGCGTCGCGTCGCCACCATCAACTGGCGACTATCTTTCCGCCGATGACGCCGGACGAGTTCGCGGCGTTGAAGGACTCGATTGAGAAGAACGGCCAGCGCGAGCCGGTCGATTCTACTAGGCGGCGAAGTCCTCGACGGTGTTCATCGCGAGCGCGCCTGCATTGAGCTTGGCATCGCTCCGCTCTATTCGCCCTTCCGTGGGGCCGATCCGATAGCTTTCGTTCTAGACAAGAATTTCAACCGTCGACACCTCACGACCAGCCAGAAGGCGATGGTTCGCTGCCGATCTGGGGTCGCTGAATGGGGTGGTGACCGCAGTGGGTCCTCAAAAGAGGACTTGAACCGTCAACACCGCGCCGACGTCGCCGGCATCAGCTACGCCAGCGTCGAGCGCGCGGAACTGGTTAAGGCGCATGGCGTCCGGAATTACACCAGGCGGTGCGCGACCGGCAGGCGACCGTAGACGATGGCGGCAGAAATCGCGTTGCTGCCTGCCGAAAAGCAGCGGGGAGATTCTGACGGAAGTCGCGAGCACGCCCGCCGGCAAACGGGCGCTGAAGCGGGTTGCGAAAGAGGTGCGCGCTGTCGATCAGAACAGTTCGGCATGACGAGCGACAGCAAAAGCTAGAAGCTATTGCATTGAACAATCCGGGCCTGCCTGCTGGGCGCCTGTTTAGTCTCGCCCTCATCGATGTGCCCCGGCATCATGACGTATATGCCGATGCGAGCGGGTCGGAGAAAGGCGCCAGAGAAATTACTATCCAACGATGACCTTCGACGAGTTGATTGGGTTCCCGATCGACAAGTTCTTGTCGCTCGATGCGACCATTGCGTACTGGTCGACCGCGGCGTCGCTGATCGATGACATCGAGATCCTGGCGCAGTGGGGCTTCATTTCGCTGCGGCCGCGCGGAACTGATGGCAAGCTCCTGCAGGACCGCGAAGCGCGGATGCTGCATGATCCGGCCCCGGTCGGTACGGCAATCACGCAGATTTGGCGCAAGGGTTGAAAGGGAAACCAGACCGGTATGGGCCGATGGTTTCGAGATGAGCATGAGTCTGCTGACCCTTGCGCGACGCGGCGACACGCCGGCCCCGCTCCCTGGAACGCGAGACGAATCGGTTTTCGATGCACCTATCGGCGAGCATTCGCAAAGCCCCATGACCACGTGCGGGAATGGATTCATCGTTGCTGGCCGGAGTTTGACCAAGATCGAGATATTCGCCCGCGGTGAACCCCCGACGGGGTGGACCTTCTGGGGAAATCAGGCTGCAGTCGTAACGAGGGCCGCCTGATGCCCCGCCCCGGCCACAACCACACCGACTAGGCGCGCGCGAAGATCAGGGCCGCCAATTCCGCGCCGGAGGCGCGCCAGCGGCGTCGCGAGTTCGCTCACGACTACTGGACGCCTGAGCGGCGGCAGGAAGCCCGCCAGCGCGCCAAGGCGATCAACAACGATCCCGCCATGCGCGAGCGCATTTCAGAGCGCACACAGGCCGCGATGGCGCTGCCGGGCGTCAGGGCAAGACAGCGTCTGAAATCAAGCAGTCGCGATGGCGCGGCCAGATGTCCGAGAGAAAATTAGCCGCCGCACACGGGAGGCGATGAACGATCCCGCGGTCCGCGCGCGAAACCTCGAGCAGCTCGCCAGGGCTCGCCCTCATCCGGGCCGCACGGCCGCAATCAGCGACGGCCTGAAGCGAGGCTACGCGGTCGACAACGAGCTGAAGGCCCTACATGCAGCATGGGACGATGCTCGCCCTGAAGTGCGACAGCGCTTCCTTCAGGGCCTCGGCGTCGGTCAGTTCTTGCGTGGGATGCATCTCGCACCAACGCGAATTCCGCAATGAGCAACCCCCCCATCATTGCAGAGTGGCCCAAGAATTCCCGCGAAACGATCCGCGTGATGCTCGATCAATATTCCGGCCGCGACATCATCGCGATCCGCGTCTGGTATTTGAGCGGCGACGAACTGAAGCCAGGAAAGTCCGGCATCAACGTCGACGTGCGTACCTCCCGGATCTGGCACGTGCCGTTGCGGATGCGCTCGAGCAGGCGCTTCAGCGAGGCCTCGTGAAGGGCGACGACGGTGGGTAGCGTCTGCGCCTTCGATCTCCAGCGCAAGCAACAGCGGTCCGAAGAGACGCGGGCCCTGGCAGGCGAATCGCCGCCGGATTGCACTATGGTTGAGGGTTGTGGAGCAGAAGCGTCGTGCGGGGGACTGAACTCGACGTCGACTGCGGCTCGCCCTCGCGCTGACAGCTCTTCCCTTCACTACAAGCAAGCAGCTGCTTTGCTGGCCCGGACAGGAACGCCTAGCGGCGCAACTCAACAAGTCTGTTCGAACAATCCAGTATGCGCTCCGGCGCCTGGAGCGCTCCGGCCTCCTGCGGTTGCAACGGCGGGCGGCAACGGCCATGCAGCCGCTATGTCCTGTGCCTCAACGGAGCCCTTAAAGGAACAAGATGCGCAATCAGTTGCAGGTCAGACCTGCAAAGAATTGCAGGTCATGTGCCCGATGACCTGCAACCAGTTGCGTATGAGTTTTGAAACAAGTTGATTCCCTGAAAGGGAGATTTTTCGGAAGAAGAAGGCGGCGGCGGCGTTGATTTACGCCACCTTGCGAGCGCCAGTGATCGGAAGCCACGTCGGCAGTCGTTGCAGGAGATCGCAGAACAGGTTGGTCGATCGACTAGGTCGTGGGCATCGTCCTCTGGTTGGTTGATCCTCGGTTCTTTGGACGGTTATGCCCGTGCAGACCTCGAGCGCGCCGAGCGCGAGGGAACGCTCACCGACAGCGAGGTTGAGGAGCACCTCATTGCCGCGAGGCGCCCGCGATAAACTCGCCAGCGGGTAGGCCCTTCAATCCCTGCAGACGACGGGCCCGCGGACCGGTGTGGGCCTTTGCGCGTAAAATTGCGAAATTCAAATGAAAAGCCCAGATCACGGATCGTCCACCCCTCCAGTCGCGTCGAGATTCGACACGCGCGCTGCAGCGCATTGCGCGCATGGAGGCCGATATCAGGGCCGGTCGACCGCTGCGCAACGGCGCCGTTGTCTTGGGCGCGCGCCGACCGGTGGCGAGCGGGGCGTTCCCTGGACGAGGCGCTCGGCCTCGACGTGCGCGCGCGGCGCCTGATTACTGGTGCCACAAGGAATTCGCATGACCCAGCAGGGGGGCGGGTCAGATCCCTATGTCGTTCTGGGCCGTCTAGCGGTTGGGTGGCTCGCGTTGAATTACGCGTAATCCAGAAACTTTTTTTTCGTGGAGCGACAACGTGACTGACGAAGGTGAGCCATCGGATCGCAATGCGATGAACAGCCATGCCGTCGAGGAATATCTGACTAAGGTGCCGCGGCCAGCGATAGCGGAGTGGCCGCCAAGGTGCTGGAGGCTGTGTTGAAACGGCTGGAGGCTATGTTGAGGCGGAAGCGGCTAGAGGCCGCGACGAGGGAAATCAGCGCGTTGGGGCACGCGCGCATTTGCGGCGACCTGGCGCATTGATCGTTGAGGCGATTATTGGCGAGGCCTTTCCATGTCCGTGTATCATAAACCGGACGTCTGGAGTAAATACGCTGGATGTCCGCTCACTCCAAAAGCAGCGTGAAAGCGGACATGCCCGGGGAGGTCCAGTTTGGGCCAACAGCCGCCGTGCCCCCCTTCTTTCCTTCGTCGGCCTAAGTTAACTTTTGACCTGGCCGATTATGTTTCCAACGAGGAACGGATCATTGTTGGGGGGGAGCTATGGGGATACCTCGCAATCAATTCCTGCTTGCGGCCGGGGCAGTGTCTTTGCAACACTTTCGTTCGGCCCGCTGGAAGTTCAAGCCCAGGAGCTGTTCTACAAAGGCAAGCGGCTGACCATGCTTATCAACTTTGGCTCCGGCGGCGGGGTGGACGTTGAGGGGCGACTGTTTGCTCGTTTCCTCGCAAACGTATTCGAAGGAAGTCCAACAATTGTCGTGCAAAACATGCCCGGTGGCGCTGGCCTAAACGCCGTGAATTATCTCGGTGAAGTGGCGCCTAAGGGGTCGGCACCACCTTTGGCTATTTGGCCGGCGAGGTTTGCCTTGGCAATACGCGACCAAACCGGAAAAATTTCGCATTGACCTCAAGTCCTATGAGTTCGTCGCCTACGAAGCTAACGCCACCGTATTTTACGCCCGTGCCGACATTGCACCAGGGATCAAGGAACCCGCTGACATTGCAAAAGCAAAAGGACTTGTGTCTGGAGGTCTCGGCGTCAGCCATCCACGCGATTTGGGAATCCGTCTTACGCTCGACATGCTGGGCGTTCCTTATCGCCACGTAAGTAGGTACAAACTAACCACCCAGAACCGCGCGGCTTGCATTTCAACACAATGAAATCAATTTTTTTGGGGAGACAACGGCCTCTTATCGTACTGCGGTTCAATCCCTCGTGAACGAAAGACAGGCGGTTCCGATTTACTTAGCCCCAGTTGGAACGGTAAATCCTTCATGCGCCAAAGCAATTTGAGGGGCTGCCCATTTTGCCGTTTCTAGAAGTTTATCGGAAATAATGGGCACTGGCCCCTCAGGCCAATTATGGGAAACGTACCTCGCTGCATTGGCCCTAACCTCAATATGGCTCATGGATGCTCTTCCGCCTGGTGCGCCGCAGGTGCGGTAGTGCATTGCGGAATACCGTTCGAAGAGGAGCCCGACGCCGATAGGGAATTGCAAGAGGAAGCAATAAGAACCATTGGCTATGTACCGGACTCCGAGGGCCGGCCAAGGGATACCAACCGACAGGTTGGTCTTCGGTTTGCGTCGATCCAAGCGTCCCGGAGTTCGTTGCTGGCTACGTATTAGTCACCGCCGGAATTGATTCAGGGAGCGTTAAGTCTGCTTGGGTCATTCGCGTCGCTGCTGGCCATCGCCGCGCACGCTTCGATGTCCGCTGTGCTTCCAATAGCGACAGAATTTTGTGCGCAGCAGCGAATGACGCGACGCGCCAGGACGACATCATGTTCACTGGCGCCTAACTTGCCAAAGGCTTTGCCACCTATCGGGCGTGATGCAAATTATTGAGCTATAAATGTTGCGCGGATTATCGCATTAATTTCCACCGGGGCGCTATGCTGAACGGGCAAGGGCCTCGCATTATGGGCAGCCCGTCGCGTTGGCGGAATGTCTGTTCTGCGTAAATCAAGCCAGGCACGTTGGCTGGTTTCTCCAAGGCCGCGTTCATCGAACCCTGCCTCCCAACCCTCGCTGCCGAGCCGCCCCCGGGCTCGCGCCGACTGCACGAAATCAAACACGACGGTTATCGCCCGCAAGACAGGGAGCCCGCTGCTCCCACTTCGCAGCCCTGTAGTCAATACCGATGGTGCGTGCGAAGGCGGGCACGGCGAAGCGATGCGCGCCCCACGCTCAGATCGGATAACGCAGGATCGCGGCCAGCGGCGCCTCACCGGGAATATCTGCGCGACGCACACCGAGAAACCTCGCACCCGCAAGGATCGCGCGGCCGGCGATCTCGTCAATCACGTCATAGCTCTCCGGACCGGCCGCCGCGGCGAGCGAGACCGCGCCGTCGGTCTCACCCACCGTGCCGGGAATGACCCGGTCGATATCGACGAGCAGCAGTTCCACCGCGCCATTCGTCGCCGCGCGCGCCGCCTCGCCAATGTCGGTGGTGGCGCGGCGCTGCCCGAGCCTGGTCTGAAACAGGCCCTTGGCCGCATCGACCTCCTTGGCATAAACGCGATCGAGGATAGCGCGCGCCGCGCTCGCCAATTCACTGATCGCTGAGCCGGTCGGGGCTGGTCGCGATTCCTTCAGTCGCAAGAGCGGGATAGCTATTGACCGCGCGGAAGATCGGACCGAGCGGATCGGTTGCAACCAGGATCAACGGCGTTTCGCGGCCGGCCAATACCGGGCGCAAGCAAGCATCGACTTGCCGCGCATACTGACGCAGCAGGAGCTTTCTGCCCTTGAGCGTTGGCGATCCGCGTTCCTTGCGTGAGGTTGTTGACCGAAGCACGGCCGACGGCATCGGCAGCGCTTTTGGGAAGGTCGGGAACGCGGACGTGAACCGCCGGCAGATCGGCAAACACCTCCACAAGGCGCACCGCGTTCTCCGACAAGGCGAGCACGAAGGCGTGTTGCGGGAAGGCGATCGCGCGCAGCAGCGGCTTCAGATGGAAACGATCCGACACCTCGACCGTATCGGCGATCGCGGTGGCAAGCCGGAAGGTGCGCACGCTGTCGGGCGTGGCGAGGACGGCAAGGCTGTGGGCCTGAAGCCGCCAGAATGCATCATCCTCGCCGAGCGCTGTGAGTTCCGCCTCCAGCAACGCACGGCGGCGCTTGTCGAAGCCGGCGGCTTCCAATTGTTGCAGCAGCCGCTTTGGTATGGTTGCCGAAGGCGATGCGGCTCGCCTTACATCCTGGGTTTGTGGCGTCGTCGACACATAGATCGAAACGCAGGCATCGGCGCGGGCGGCGATGTAGAGCCCGGATTTCGGGAAGCGTAGGAATATCGACATAAAGCATCGTGCAGATTCCAGTCCTTAATTATGCTCCGGCGTTGACGGGCTGATCGCCCTTGGTAAGCCGATATGCCGCCAAAGGCCAGAACACTGACGATCAGCCGCCTCCAACTCGCGCTCGGCTGGCGCCAGCGCCTCGGCGGACAGTGCGTCGAGCAGGCCGCGGCGGGTGGCGGCGAGGCTCGCCTCCAGCCGGTCGCCCAGCGCCATCGCTTCAGCACGGCCAATTCCTGCTGCTTCGCCAGCGGTTCACTCCCACCTCGGTCTGGTACGGCCCCGCAATCAAGCAAAAAACGCACGGGGCAACGCCGACCATTCCGGTATGAACCAGCGACCGCTGCCCGTATCGAGCAAGTCGCCGAGTGGTCGTAGTAGAGCACCCCTGGTTGGTTTTATATCTATCGCCGTGGTTTTCTGAAGCCACCACGCCGGACGCTGACCTGGGTAGACTGGTTCAACCATCGCCGGCTGCTGGACCTATTGGCGACGTCCCGCCAGCCGAAGCCGAGGCACACTTCTACGCCACGCTCGACGAGCCCGCGATGGCGGCGTAAATCAAACGAAATGGCCTCCGGCAAACCCGGGGCAGTTCAATGCATGAGGGAGTGTCATAGCAGAAAAGTCGCGGCAGCCAAGTGGACGAGCGCCCGTCGCTAGCGACACGGTCTCGCCGTAGCCCGCTTCGATCATTTTCCGTCGGGGTCGAATCAATTCCGATAACCAATCGCTATCACATTGGAGCCGCCCCACACGTTGTTGAACATGCAAGAAATACGCCAGAGCGATGATGATAGCGGACCAGCGCCTGGTGCCATTTTGTATTAGGGGTAGTGCAAAGGTGATTTCTGGCGAGAAATAATGCAACAGATGCGAGGTCAATCGCCAGGTCGCGTCCCGCTGGGGGAAGTTTTGATATGTGATTGAATTACCGTGCTTACCGCGACCGTAGTGTGGTCGACCACGGGAAGCCATTGTAACGAATGTGATACGCAGCCCATAGCTTCGGCGGCATCCGTAGCACCGAAGCGCCCGCCGACGCCCATCTCTGCTTCGAGCGAGAATCAAGCTCGAGAATCAAGTCAGTCGGCGCGACAATGAACCGCCGACGAAATCGTAACACTGATTTTCAGTGCAAGGACTTGTTAGGAGCTGAACGAGTTTGTCATTTCGCCGGCTGACGCCCCAACCAGAAGCGTGATCGCCCACTTCGGATCGGAAGAGATCGGGGTTGGCGACAGCAATTGATGGGATGATGGCCCGGGAGGAGCCAGCATTTGCACCTGGTGCCGGCAACAAATCCGTTGCTGCTGCCGTGCTGACCGTGAATGGCCCATGCAAAGCCACCACGAAAGTTGGGACGGAGTCCGTCAAGGGTCGGAAGCTCGACAAGCCCGGGCACTCTATTTACCTACACTCACTGCCGCAGCTTGTTGAATACCGCTAGATATATGGAACGAAATTCAACACTAGCACCAGCAGTTTGGTTTCAGCGTCCATAGTTTTCCTCATGCTTGCGTCGGTGCAGGCCAAGGATATTGACATGGAATCAGGAAGCGATTTCTGCCTTATGTCTGTGAGTTGCTGACAACTCCAGCATTAGGCCTAGGTTAGCTTTTGCAAGCTTCGGTTCGTAAGCGTTGCAATGACAGTTCGAGCGAGCCGCATTATCGCCTGATCGGTGACCTTGAGCGGGGGCGATTGAGATGGATGCAATGACCAGCCGCTTTGAGAATTACCCATCCGAAAGCAATTTCCGCCTTGGGCGGGATTCCAAGTTTCTTCCCGAGGCGGCCCGATAATACTCAAGTGCCAGACAATCGTTGCTCAGCACAAAATCTTGGTACGGGAACAATTAGCTAAAATGCTTCATCAAGCGCAGAAGAAGGTGACCCTCTGTCATCGAGTATCCCGAGGCCGAGAATGCGAAACGATCGCTTCATCAAATTTGACGCCCTTCGATCAGGATGCAGGGGCGTTCACCGAGTCCAGCATAGCCGTATACATCCAACGGCGGTTAGCGCTCAAAGGTGCTACCGATTGAATTCCCATTTACCTTGCAGGTCAGCGTCGTGACGCTGAAGGACCGCG
>CAVUIV010000017.1:0-103687 GCA_963741595.1 uncultured Alphaproteobacteria bacterium | reverse complement strand
CCGCCAGGCGGTTGGCGGCTTCGGCGCCGGGGCCGGATTGGCCAACGGCCGCTTTCCGCAAAGCGTCCGCGCCGCGATTGAGCGCCGCGATGTTGTCCCTCATCGGACGGGGCTGGACGCGCCGGCGCTTTGAACGCCGGTTCGATCGCCTTGGCCAGCGCGCGGATCGAGGTCAACTTCTGCTCCTGGTCACTGGGGATGAACGTCTCGAGGGTCATCACGTTGTTGACCTCGGGAATTTTCCGCAGCCCGCTCGGCGGTTTGGCGCGCGTCCTCGCGATCGCGCGTCAAGACGTCGATCGCGTTGGCGCCTGCATTGGGATCGCTTCTGAGCTCCAGGAACGTGGCGACCGATTCCACCTTCGGGCTGCGCACTCTCAATTGGGTCCAAGTCAAACTGGAGATAGAAGAGCAGCGGCAGCCCGCCCAACGAAATCACCGCCGTGCCGACGATGATGGCAACGCGGTGGTGCTCGACGAACGCCATCCACCGTGGCGCCAGCGAAGCATAGCCGAGCGGCTCCTTTTCGCCGGAGGGGTTGAACAGCTTCAACATGCTGGCAGCAGCGTGATCGAAGACCAGGAACGCGACGATGATGCCGAGGCCGGCAATCAGTCCGAGCTCCGACAAGTCCGCGATAGGCGGTCGGGAGGAACGCCAGATGAATCCGGCCGCGGTCGCGGCGGCTGCGAGCGTCAGCGGAACGCCGACATGACGCGCGCCGTTCGAGAGCGCGATGCGGCAAGTCGTCTTTTGTAACGTTCGGCGCGATAGCGGACGCCGAACTGGATGCCGAAATCGATGCCGATGCCGACGAACAGGACGGCGAACGCGACTCAGATCGGATTGAGCGAGCCGACCAAACCGAGACCGATGCGCGGCGGTCATCGCCAGCCCGAGAAGATGCTGATCAAAACCGCCACGATGATTTGCGCCGAACCGAGCGCCAGCCAGCAAGATCCCCGACGAGGAATTGGAGCGACACCAGGGTATTGAGCTCCCAGTGCTCCTTGAGCGTGCCGAACTCCTCATCCTGAATCGGGATCGAGCCGGTTAGCCGCACTCTGCGCGCGATAGTCGCTGTCGAGCCTGAGGTCGGCGATCGCCTGGCGAATTGCGGTCGTTGCGACGCCGCCCGGTTCGAGGGCGGTGAAATCGAGAACCGGCTTGATCAGGATGAATTGCCGCAATTCGTCGGCGGTGCCGTTCGCGGCGGCTCCACCAGCTCGCGCCAGGAAAAGCTCGTCGGCCGGTCTCGGCCGACGGACGTCTTCCAGCGTTACCGCAAACAGCGTGCGGCCGCGTCATGTCGTCAAGGCTGTACATCTTGCGTTGCAGGCCCGCGAGGCCGAACGTCAGGGCCTGAACGAAGCCCCGCACCGTGGCGTCGGTGTGCAGCACCTGGAACAGAATCTGGGCCTGGCCGAACTGGCTGGCGAAGCCCTGAACCTGGTCGGCGGGAACAAAAAGCAGGGCATTGCGTTGGAAAAATTCGCTCTCATTGAGCGATTGGACCGACTGGAAATGGGTGGGCTGCTCGCGCAGTCGTTTGATGAGCGCGGCATTGGCTTCGGTGGCGAGTTCGGAGGAGGGGGCCTCTAAAACCACCAGAATTGTTTCGTTGCGGTGGGGGAACGACCGGTCCACCGCTAGTTCTCTTTGGCGCCAATCAAGATCAGGCGAGATTAATCGGTTAACATTTGTGTTAATCGAAAAATTACGAGCGGTATAGATAGCTGACAGACCCGTTAATACCACTACGATTACAAGAATAGCCCACGGGAACCGCGTGCAAATGTCCACTATCGACACAATTTTTGATCGAAGCATGATTTCTCTTCCCGTCCGGGCCCCAGTAGAATCGTTAACTTGCACTATTGAATGGGATGAACCATCCGGCTATTCAGACGACTAAGAACAAACCGCGGTCCGCCGGGGCGGGCGCCTCCCAATGGGTGCGAGCTGATCTGCATGGTTCCGTCGTCCTAGCTATCCAAACCGTGCCGCGCCCAGTCGCCCGACTGCTAGGGAAAATGATGTTGCGATCATGACAACGACACCCCTTCTCGACACCATTAAATCTCCCGCCGACCTCAGGCACCTGAACGAGCGTCAGCTCAGACAGGTTGCTGACGAACTGCGGGCCGAAACGATCAGTGCCGTTGCGGTGACCGGCGGTCACCTTGGAGCTGGGCTCGGAGTTGTCGAACTGACCGTGGCCTTGCACCACGTGTTCGATACGCCACGTGACCGATTGATTTGGGATGTAGGCCATCAAGCCTATCCGCACAAGATATTGACCGCGCGCCGCGACCAGATCCGCACGCTGCGGCAGGGCGGCGGACTGTCGGGATTCACAAAACGCGCGGAAAGCGAATACGACTGCTTTGGAGCGGCGCATTCATCGACATCGATCTCAGCGGGCCTCGGCATGGCAGTCGCCCGCGATCTGTCGGGCCTGGCGCACAACGTCGTCGCGGTCATCGGCGATGGCGCCATGTCCGCAGGCATGGCCTATGAGGCCATGAACAATGCCGGCGCGATGGACTTGCGCCTGATCGTCATCCTCAACGACAACAACATGTCGATTGCGCCGCCGGTTGGCGCGCTGTCGGCCTATCTGGCGCGGCTGGTGTCGGGCAGGCCGTACCGGTCGCTGCGCCATATCGTGCATCAGCTCGCGAAGAAGCTTCCGAAATTTCTCGAGCAGCGCGCGCGCGCGATGGAAGAGTATGCGCGTGGCCTGGTCACCGGCGGCACGCTGTTCGAGGAGATGGGCTTCTTCTATGTCGGGCCGATCGACGGCCACAATCTCGACCACCTGCTGCCGGTCCTGAAGAATGTCCGCGACGCCAAAGAAGGCCCGATTCTGGTCCACGTGGTGACGCAGAAGGGCAAGGGCTACGGCCCGGCCGAGGCCTCTGCGGACAAGTATCACGGTGTTGTGAAGTTCGACGTCGCCACCGGCAAACAGGTCAAGGCCAAGGCGAACGCGCCGTCGTATACGAAGGTGTTCGGCGAAAGCCTGGTGAAGGAAGCGCAGAAGGACGACAAGATCGTCGCGATTACTGCGGCAATGCCTTCCGGCACCGGCATCGACATCTTCAACAAAGCGTTTCCGCACCGGACCTTCGACGTCGGCATTGCCGAACAACACGCGGTGACGTTCGCGGCCGGGCTTGCGACCGAAGGCTACAAGCCGTTTGCGGCGATCTATTCCACGTTCCTGCAGCGCGGCTACGACCAGATCGTCCACGACGTGGCGATCCAGCGCCTGCCGGTGCGATTCGCGCTCGATCGTGCGGGCCTGGTCGGCGCCGATGGCCCGACGCATGCCGGCTCCTTCGACGTTGCCTATCTCGGCTGCCTGCCGGGCTTCGTGCTGATGGCGGCCGCCGACGAGGCCGAGCTTGCCCACATGGTCGCGACCGCCGTGGCGATCGACGACCGGCCGTCGGCGCTGCGCTATCCGCGCGGCGACGGTGTCGGTGTCGACATGCCGGAGGTCGGCATCCCGCTGCCGATCGGCAAGGGCCGAATCATCAAGGAAGGCACGTCGGTCGCGCTGCTGTCCTTTGGAACCCGTCTGCAGGAGTGCCTGCTGGCGTCCGAGACGCTCGCATCGCACGGCCTGACCACCACAGTGGCTGACGCGCGCTTTGCGAAGCCGCTGGATACCGATCTGGTGCTCCGCCTGGCGCGCGAGCACGAGGTCCTGATCACCGTAGAAGAGGGCTCGATCGGCGGCTTCGGTTCGTACGTGATCCAGGCGCTGGCCGAACACGGGGCCCTGGATGGCGGCGTGAAGGTCCGGTGCATGGTGCTTCCGGATGTCTTCATCGACCACGACAACCCGACGGTGATGTACGCGCAGGCGGGGCTCGACGCCAAGGGTATCGTGGCCAAGGTGTTTGAGGCTCTTGGAAAGGATATCCGGCGCGACGCCCTTCACTCTACAGCGCGGAACCTGGCGTAAGGGCGGGAAGGCGCTCCTGCAGGGGTTGTCCCCAGGGCGCAGTGCCCTATGTTGCTGGATAGTTCCGGCGCGTGTGGATTCGATTGAATTGGCCCGATTTTCGTGGGTTTGAACGATATGAAAGTGATCTTGGCTCAACCTCGAGGATTTTGCGCGGGCGTCGTCCGCGCCATCGAAATCGTCGAGCGCGCGTTGCAGAAATACGGCCCGCCGGTCTACGTCCGGCATGAGATCGTCCACAACAAGCATGTGGTCGAGAGCCTCAAGGCCAAGGGCGCGGTGTTCGTCGAGGACGTGTCGGAAGTCCCCGACAACGCCGTCACGATCTTCAGCGCCCATGGCGTGGCCAAGAGCGTCGAGGACGAGGCGTCGTCCCGAAGCCTGCCGGTGCTCAATGCGACCTGTCCGCTGGTCACCAAGGTCCACAACCAGGGCAAGCGCTATGTCTCGCAGGGCCGCAAGCTCATCCTGATCGGTCATGCCGGCCACCCCGAAGTCGAGGGCACGATGGGGCAGATCCCGAGCCCGGTGATTTTGGTGCAGAGCGAAGCCGACGTTGAAAAACTGGATCTGCCGGTCGACACCCCGGCCGCTTATGTCACGCAGACCACGCTCAGCGTCGACGACACCCAGGGCATCATTCAGGCGCTGCAGCGCAAGTTTTCCAACATCGTCGGTCCCGAGACCCGCGACATCTGCTATGCGACGCAAAACCGCCAGTCCGCGGTCCGCGACCTGAGCAAGCTGGTCGACGTGATTTTGGTGGTCGGCGCCACCAACAGTTCGAATTCGAATCGGTTGCGCGAGATTGGCGAAGAGTCCGGGTTGCCGAGTTATCTGATTGCCGATGGCAGCGAGCTCGATCCGAAATGGCTCGAAGGCGCGAAGGTTGTCGGCTTGACCGCCGGCGCGTCCGCGCCGGAGGTGCTGGTCGAGGATGTGATCGACGGTTGCGTCGCTTGGGGCCGGTCGAGGTTTCGATCATGGACGGCCGTCAGGAGAAGATTGAATTTCGGCTGCCTGCGGAGCTCGCGGTCGCGTCCTAGCAATTTGCCCCCCGCGGTCGCGGGCGGCGTCAGCAAGAAAGTGAACGAATGGGTGTCCCGTTCTTAAAGGAAATGCGCATCGGCGCATATCTGTTCAAGCAGAAGCTGTTGGGCCGCAAGCGCTACCCGCTGGTGCTCATGCTCGAGCCGCTGTTCCGCTGCAACCTGGCCTGCTTCGGGTGCGGCAAGATCGATTATCCGGATGCGATCCTCAATCGCCGCCTGTCGGTGAAGGAATGCCTGGACGCGGTCGACGAGTGCGGCGCGCCGATGGTCGCGATCCCGGGTGGCGAACCGCTGATCCATCGCGAGATCGGCGAGATCGTCAAAGGCATTATCGCCCGCAAGAAATTCGTCTCGCTCTGCACCAATGCGCTGCTGCTGGAAAAGAAGCTGCATCTGTTCGAGCCGTCGCCCTATCTGTTCTTCTCGGTCCACCTCGACGGCATCAAGAAGCACCACGACAAGTCGGTCTGCATGGAGGGCGGCTTCGAGAAGGCGATTGACGGCATCAAGGCTGCGAAGGCCAAGGGCTTCATCGTGAACGTCAATTGCACGGTGTTTGACGGGCATCCGGCCGAGGACATCGCCGCGTTTCTCGATCTCTGCAAGGAACTCGGCGTCGGCGTGTCGATCTCGCCCGGTTATGCTTATGAGCGGGCGCCGGACCAGGAGCACTTTCTTGGCCGGCGCAAGACCAAGGAACTGTTCCGCGACGTATTCAGGCGCGGCAAGGGCAAGGGGTGGAAGTTCATCCACTCACCGTTGTTCCTCGATTTCCTCGCCGGCAACCAGACCTATCACTGCACCCCGTGGGGTATGCCGACCCGCAACGTTTTCGGGTGGCAGAAGCCCTGCTATCTGCTCGGCGAAGGCTATGCGAAGACCTTCAAAGACCTGATGGAAAAGACCGACTGGGACGCTTACGGCACCGGCAAGTACGAGAAGTGCGCGAACTGCATGGCGCATTGCGGCTACGAGCCGACCGCGGCTGAAGCAGTGTTGCGCAACCCGATCCGCACGCTCGCCGTGGCGATCCGCGGACC
Organism: uncultured Alphaproteobacteria bacterium; assembly: GCA_963741595.1. Classification (GTDB taxonomy): domain Bacteria; phylum Pseudomonadota; class Alphaproteobacteria; order Rhizobiales; family Xanthobacteraceae; genus VAZQ01. The sequence goes on along the minus strand of CAVUIV010000017.1, from coordinate 97,618 downwards.
GCGCGTCGAAGGCGCCTTCGCGGCGGAGATCCCGCTCGACGATCAGCGGCCGGCGCAATACGTCTTCTCCGAGAACGTGCAGCACAAGCTCTCGGAGATGCGCAAGGCCGAGGCGCAGGAAGCGACCGCGAAGAAAGTCAGCCCGCCCGGCGCCGAGGCGCAGCCGGCGTAAGACCGAACCAGCGAAGCAGGTCGGGATCGGGCGGCGCGGCCTGACCTAGAGATCGAGGATCGCGCGCAAGCGCTCGATCGACTTCTGGTCGACTTTCGCTTGCTTCTCGACCGCATCGTGCAGTTGCCGCCACGAGATGTAGTCGAAATCGGTGTGGCGTTGCTTCATCTGTGCGATCAGGTCCGGATCGTTCATCGTCTTGGCGAAGGCTTCGCGTAGCGCCGCGACCCGATCGGCCGGCACCCCAGGCGGCGCGAGCCAAACGTGTGCGAACAGCGCGCTCGACGCGACAAGCTCCATCAGAAGCCGATCAGCCGGGTTGGAGATGAAATCGGTCAGCAGCGGCACGTTGGGGAGTTCGGGCTCGCGGTCGAGGCCGATCACCGTGAGGTTGGCGAGCAAGTCCTTCTCGACCCAATACGGCTTGGCGCCCCGGAACGAATTCCACGAACCCGCGCGGCCATGCGCCTCGCCACGTTCCATGGCGATGTTCATGGCGCCGGTGCCGGGATATCCCATCACCAACTTGAATTTCGTGCCGACCAGCGCATTGGCGAGCGTCGGGTACATGTAGGGCTGTGATGCCTTGCCGCCGGCGGCGACGATCACCTCGGTGCGCTTGGCGTCCTCAATCGTCCGCACTGGCGTAAACTGCTTCATGACGGAGATCGTGCTGCGGGAGGTGTAGGCGCCGCCGATGTATTGAAAGCGGGCGGCGTCATATTGGAGGCCGGGCGCGCGCAACAGCGAAAAGAGCGCAACTTCTTGCAGCGGTCGCCCGAGGACGGTGCCGTCTTTCGCCGCTGCCGAATACACGTAGTTGGCCGCGCGTGCGCCGCCGGCGCCGGGCATGTACTGGATCACGAAGGTCGGATTTCCCGGCATGTGCTTCTGCAGGATGGGCGCGATCACCTGGGTGTAGACGGTGCTGCCGCCGCCGGAGCCTCCGCCGTTGACGACCGTGACGGTTTTGCCTCGGTAGAATTCGGCAACGTCCGCGCGCGCCGCGTCGACAACCGCCGGCGCCAGCAAGGTGGCCAAGGCGAGCGCCGGGACGATCGTTCGCATGCGTCGTTCCTCCTTATTGCGTGGGCGTCTTGCCCGCGTGGTATGACCAGCGCAAAGGTCATCGTCGAGGGGGGCATCCATGATCGTCGACATCTTCACCCACGTCTTTCCGCGCGCCGCCTTCGAGCGCATGATAGCGAAGTTGGCACGGCCGGAAGACGTGGCAAAGCGTCTCCAGAATACGCGCATGGTGCACGATCTCGATGCGCGGTTTCGGGAGATGGACGAGTTCGGCGACTACCGGCAGATCATTTCGCTTCCCAACCCGCGCACCGAAGCCCTGCCGACGCCGAAGGATGGCGTCGACCTGGTCCGTTTCGCCAACGAGGCCATGGCAGACATCGTGCAGCGCCATGCGGACCGCTTCCCGGCGTTCGTGGCGACCTTGCCGATGCACGATGTCGACGCAGCCATGGCTGAAATTGATCTATTCGGTCGGACAGCTTGGCGCGCGCGGCATCCAGCTTTTTACCCATGCCGCCGGGCGGCCGCTCGACGATCCGGATTTCCAGCCGGTGTTCGATCGGATGGCCGAGATCGGGCTGCCGATCTGGCTTCATCCGGCTCGCAGTCCGATGATGCCCGATTACGAGTCCGAGACCCGCTCGCGCTTCGACGCCTGGAGCGTGCTCGGCTGGCCCTATGCGACGTCGGTGGCGATGCTGCGGCTGATTTACAGCGGCCTGTTCGACCGCCAGCCCGGCATCAAGATCATCACCCATCATCTCGGCGGCATGATCCCGTACCATGAGGGCCGGCTCGAGGCGGGCTTCATGGGTCTCGGCAAGCGGGCTGCCGGCGAGGACTACACCGCGGTCAAGTCTGCGCTGCGGCGGCCCTTCGTCGACTACTGCAAGATGTTCTATGGCGACACCGCCATGCATGGCGCGGTCAATCCGGTGCGCTGTGGGCTGGAGTTCTTCGGGCCACGCAATGTGGTGTTTGCGTCCGATGCGCCGTTCTCGCAGATCCGCAAGAACATCGACGTGATCTATCGTCTCGATATCGGCGAGGAGGAACGCAAGATGATCTTTTGCGGCAATGCCGAACGGTTGATGAAGATGACGTTCCGTTGAGCTACATCCCGTAGGCGACCGACGGACTGTTGGCGCGCTTGAGGTTGCGGTAGCGCGCCATCGCCCAGACCGGGAAATATTTCGCGTAGCCGTGGTAGCGCAGATAGAAGATGCGCGGGAAACCGACCGCGGTGAAACGCTCCTCGGGCCACAGGCCGTCAGCGGCTTGCGTGCGCGACAGGTAGGCGATGCCGCGTGCGACGGCGGGATGGTCGATCTCGCCGGCGGCCATCAGGCCGAGCACCGCCCAGGCGGTCTGCGACGGCGTTGACGGCGCCGGCTCGTAGCCTTTGTAGTCGAGCTTGTAGCTGTCGCCGTCCTCGCCCCAGCCGCCGTCGGCGTTTTGGATTTTGACCAGCCAGTCCACCGCCTTGCGGATTTCACGCGCGCCGTGATCGACGCCCGCGGCGTTGAGCGCGCAGAGCACCGACCAGGTGCCGTAGATGTAGTTCATGCCCCAGCGGCCGTACCAGCTGCCCTCCGGATGCTGCGCTTCGAAGAGATAGTCCACCGCCTGCGCCACGCGGGGATCGTTCTTCGGCATGTCGCCGAGCTGCGCCAGCATCGACACGCAGCGCGCCGTGACATCCTCGGTCGGAGGGTCGAGCAAAGCGCCGTGATCGGCAAACGGAATGTGGTTCAGGTAATAGTGCTCGTTGTCGGCGTCGAACGCGCCCCAGCCGCCGTTCCGGCTTTGCATGCCGAAAATCCATTCGCGCGCGCGCGCGATCGGCTCGCGGTAGTCGGTTCGCCCTTGCAGGTTCTGCGCCCGGTCCATCGCCATCGCCACCACCGCGGTGTCGTCGACGTCGGGGTAGTGGGGGTTGTTGTATTGAAACGCCCAGCCGCCCGGCCGCACGTCCGGCCGCGCCGCCGCCCAGTCGCCTTTGACGTCGAGGATCTGCCGGGTCTTGAGCCAGTCGAGGCCTTTGTTGACCTGCGCCACCGCGCGATCGCCGCCGACTTCGAGCAGGGCATGGCAGGCGAGGCCGGTGTCCCAGACCGGCGAGACGCACGGCTGGCAATAGGCCTCGTCGTCCTTGATCACCAGAAGCTTCTCGACCGACAGCCGCGCGATCGTCAGATGCGGATGGTCGGCCGGATAGCCGAGCACGTCGAACATCAGCACGCTGTTGACCATGGCCGGGAAGATCGCGCCGATCCCGTCCTCGCCGTTCAGGTGTTCGATGGTGAAGGCCTCGGCGGCCTTGATCGCGCGTTGCCGCGTCGGCAGGCGCTGCAGGATCGCCGGCTCGACCGCGCGCAACACATGATCCACCACGCGGAAGAACGCGAACCAGAACCGGTTCTGCTGTGGCGCGCGCGGCGTCAACCGCGCGCGGTCCGGATCGTCCAGGAACAACTCGTCGATCCGCACGCCCTTTGCGTTCTTGGCCCGTGGCTTGAGTGCCAACAGCACCAGCAGCGGAACGATGACGGTGCGGCTCCAATACGAAATCTTGTCGAGGTGGAATGGGAACCACTTCGGAAGCAGCATCACTTCGGCCGGCATCATCGGCACCGCGCGCCAGGAGATCTGGCCGTAGAGCGCCAGCAGCGTCCGCGTGAACACATTGGCGCGGGCAGCGCCGCCGCGCGTGCGGATCGCCTCACGGGCGCGCCGCATATGCTCGGCGTCGATCGGATCGCCGATCATCTTGAGTGCGAAATAGGCCTTGACGCTGGCGCTCATGTCGAAGCCGCCCTCATGGAACAGCGGCCAGCCGCCATGCGCACCCTGAATGCGGCGCAGATAGACGGCGATCTTGCGTTCGAGCTCGGCGTCGACCGGCTCGCCGCGGAAGTGGCGCATCAACACGTATTCGGCCGGAATCGTCGCGTCGGCCTCCAGTTCGAATACCCAATGTCCGTCGGCTTGCTGGCGGTCGAACAGCGCGCGCGCGGCGCGCTCAATGCGCTCCTCCAAAGCAGAATCGCTTGTGTCTTGCGTCAGCACGGTATGCGTCCCGGAATCAATGTTGTGCGAGGAGGTCGGCGGCGCGCCGCCCGGATCGAATGGCACTTTCAATGGTGGCGGGCAAGCCCGTATTGGTCCAATCGCCGGCCAGCAAGAGATTGTTGAATCGCGTGTTCGGGTCGGGCCGACGCGCGTCCTGATCGGGGGTCGCGGCAAACGTGGCGCGGCGCTCGCGCACGATCTGCCAGGGCGGCAATTCCGGCGGCAGGCCGGTCGCGGCCGCGACTTCGCTCCAGATCGTGCGCGCCAACGCCTCGCGCGGCGTGTCGAGCAGGCGGTCGGCGGCGCTGATGGTGGTCGCGACCCGCCCGGGAAATGCGAACACCCATTCGGTGGTGCTGTTGATGAGCCCAAGGATCTGCGGCTGATAGGGCGACGGCTCGATCCGGAAATGCGCATTGACGATGGCGCGGAACTCGGTCGGGACCTGGAGGTCGGGGATCAGCGTCGACGCAATGTAGGGCGGCACGGCGAGGATCACCGCGTCGTCCGGCTCCAATGCAATGCGGTCGCTGCCGAAATCGAGCGCGGTGACCCGCGCATCGGCGCTGTGCAGGCGGTGAAGCTGATGTCCGAACCGCACCGCGCGGTTGCGGTCGCGCAAGAACGCGAGCGCCGGCTCGATCAGTGCGCTGCCGAGTCCCTCGCGCGCGATCAGCGGGCGGCAGGCCTGACCGCCGGCTGCAAGCGTCTCGCGGATCACGGCGCCGGCGAGCGAAGCAGAGCCGGCCGATGGCTCGATGTTGAGCGCCGCCAGCAACAGCGGTCGCATCAGCCGCTCATACAGCGGCCCGGTGAATCGAACGACCTCGCCGACTGCGCGATCACGCTCCGCCCAGAGGAGGCGCGTCAGCGGCAGGTAGTCGAAGGCGTGCGTGCCGGGCACGCGCATGCCCGACTTGAAAATCCACCACGGAATCCGGCCGTCATTGATCCGCAGCGTCCAGTGTTCCCCGTTCGCGAGATCGAAGAACGGAAACTCGGATTTGGCGGGGCCGACCAGGCGCTGTTCCGCACCGAGGAGGCGCAGATAGTCAAGCACGCTGCGATTGCCCGACAAGACCAGATGGTTGCCGTTGTCGATGGTCATGCCAAGCGTGGAGTCGTGATAGGACCGGCAACGGCCGCCGGCAAACGTGGTGGCTTCGTGCACGACCACGGTTTCTCCGCGCTGCGTCAGCTCGACCGCAGCGGAGAGGCCGGCAAGGCCGGCGCCGATGATGTGAACGGTGCGTGCCATCACAGGAATGCGTATTTCAGGATGATCCAGGCCAGCCGGCGCGCGCGATAGGCTCACGCGCTGGCGCGGTGCGCTCCAGCCGCGCGCGATCATGCCTTCCAGCATGGCGCGGTAGACCTCGCCCATGATCCGCGGCGCCTTCACGGTGCGCCGAGGATTGCGCCGCATGATCCTGTCCGCTTCGACGAAATGGGTTCGCGCGCGTTCGATCAAGGGCGCGCAGGCCTGGCTGAGGTTCGGGCTGCGCAGCGCGGTCAACGGATCGGTCGTGGTGATCCCCGCCTGTTCAAGGGCTTCGCGCGGCAGATAGAGGCGACCGATCCCGGCATCTTCATCGAGGTCGCGCAGGATATTGGTGAGCTGCAAGGCCCGTCCGAGATGGTGCGAGAGGAGCTTGCCCTCGGCGTCCTCCATGCCGAACACGCAAACCGAAAGCCGTCCCACCGCGCTCGCCACCCGGTCGCAGAAAAGATCGAGCGTGGCAAAGCTTGGGGCGCGGATGTCCTCGCGTGCGTCCATTTCCATGCCGTCGATGACGGCCAGGAAATCCTCGCGCCGGAAGTGGAAACGGCGGAGCGGCGCGTCCAAGCCAACGACCTTCGATCCGACTTTGCCCTGATAGAGATCGTTGATCTCGTCGCGCCATTCGCCAAGCTGCGCGATCCGCACCGGCCGCGGCCCGCTGGAATCCGCGATGTCGTCGACCTCGCGGCAGAAGCGATAGATCTCGAACATCGCGTCGCGCTGCGCGGCCGGCAGGATGCGCATCGCCGTATAGAACGAGCTGCCGGAGGCGCTATGCGATGCGGTCGATGGGGGGCTGGTCGCGTCCACGGGCCCTCTCATGCGTTACGGGTTGCATGCGACGCGGTGAAGACGCGGCTGACACGGCCCGCCGCGCCGGCGGCGATCCCGAAGAGGCCGACGACCGCGACCGCTCCCGGCGCCGAGATGGACCCGCTCGCTGAGCGGATCGCGACGCTTGAGCAGGGCGACCAGGCGGCGCGCCAGCGATTGGATCACGGCGACCTCCATGGCCAGGCGGAAGTCCTTGATGCGCGACGAAAACACGGCGCTGTCGTCGAGCAGGAGGCCGGTCCGCTCGGCCAGTGCGCCGAGGCACCGCCGTAGCTCCGGTGTCGCAACCTCGCGTCCCAAATCCTCGACCCGGGCTCCGGCCGCCGCCAGCGCATCCTCCGGGACGTAGACTCGGTTGAGCGTCTGAAAATCCTTCTTGCAGTCCTGCAGGTGATTGATCACCTGCAATGCCGCGCACAACGCGTCGTTGGTGGGCCAGGCCGAGTGGTCCTCGCCATGCACGTCGAGGACATAGCGGCCGACCGGCATGGCCGAATAGCGGCAATAGCCGATCAGGTCGTCCCAGTCGCGGTAGCGGAGTTTGGTCACATCCATCCGGAAGGCGGTCAGGAGATCCTGGGCATGGCGCGGCGACAGGTTGCGCTCGCGCAGGACCGTGCGCAGCGCCACTGCCTCGGGCTGGTCGTCGCGGTTCCCGAGCAGGCCGGCTTCGAGCCGATCGAGGAATTCGAGCTTGTCGCGTTCACTCAACGAGGTGTGGTCGGCAATGTCGTCTGCAACCCGGACGAACTCATAGAAGGCGAGAATGGCGCCGCGATGCCGCGGATGAATCAGCCGCGATGCCACCGGGAAGTTCTCGTCCCGGTGCCCCTTTCCAGAGCGCAATGCGGCAGGGTCGTGGGTCATGGTTCCAGCGCCTGGACGCGCCCCTTCCATAGTCCGCCCTTGCCGCGGGTGAATTGGAGGGCGGAATTGAGCGTGAACAGCATGTAGCACAGCGCAATGGCCGGGAGGGCCAGTCCCCACAGGGGGGAGCGGCCGTAGAGCCGCAAGGTCGGAAAGAACGCCAGCGCCATCAAGCCCCAGGCCAGAAGCCCCAGCCAGCGTGCAGGGCCGTCGGCGAACAGTGTCAGGACTGGCGGGACCAGGTAGGTCAGCGCCATCCCCACCACCGTACCGGCGAGCAGGAGCGGTGAGTAGCGCAGCTGGGCATAGGCCGACCGCGACACCATCCGCCGGATGTCCTCGAAATCGGGATAGGGACGGGTGCTGTGGACACGCTCGGTCAGGCCGACCCAGATCGGCCCCTGCGCCTTGAGCCGCTTCGCCAGCGAGCAGTCGTCGATCAGGGCATTGCGGATCGAATCGATGCCGCCCGCCGCTTTGAGCGCGGCGCTCTGGACCAGCATGCAGCCGCCGGCCGCGGCGGCGGTCGCGCCGGTCGGCCGGTTCACCCATGGAAACGGATACAGCATCTGGAAAAAGAAGATGAAGGCCGGGATCAGGCTTCGCTCGGCGAAGCTCTGGCAGCGCAGCTTCACCATCAGCGATGTGAGCACCAGCTTTTGCGACGCCGCGCGCGATACCAATGCGGTCAGCACCTCGGGTTCGTAGACGATGTCGGCATCGGACAACAGGATATAGCCCGGCGCATTGATCGCCGACTGTGCGGCCTCGACACCCTGCTTCACCGCCCACAGCTTGCCGGTCCAACCGCGTGGCAGCGGCGCTCCGGCGATGACCTGCAGACGCTCGGCCGCGTTCAATCGCGCAGCGCTCGCCCGCGCGACCTCCGCGGTGCCATCGGTGGAATCGTCATCGACCAGGATGATCGTGAAAGCGCCCGGGTAGGTCTGGCGCAGCAATGACTCGATGGTTTGCGCAATGCCGTCGGCCTCGTTGCGGGCCGGGATGACGGCGGTCACGGACGGCCATGCCGGCAAGGACGCAGACCCGGCTTGATCGCGCTCCGAGCACAGCCAGAAGCCGCCCCGCGCGAGCACGAGATAGAGCCAGATGGCGAGCGAAAGCGCTGCGAGAGCCACCAACATGATGCCTGAGTGCTGTCCCTTGCTGCGGTAACTATAGAGCTGGAAGGCTCCGGTGAACCCGGCCTCGGCCGAGGGGAACCTGTGTAAAATACCAGCGGTCCATGCAAGGGCCAACTAGTGTGGCGGTTCAGAAGTCCGCAACATTGGCGCGGCGAGTCCGACATGCGGACTTCTGAACCAAGCCACACTAGATCAATAGGTTGCCAGTGTCCTTCGATTCCGAAGTTCGCAAACCAGGGTGCCGCGGAATGATGCGAACTTCGGAATCGGGACACTGGGCCCGTTCTGGGGGCTGGTTATCGACCCGCGCCTCGAATAGACAGGCGGCCTCGGGAGGCTTTTTACCCATGAGGATGGCGTGAACGCGGCGGCGCAATTTCAGGACCGTCTGAACCAGATCGCGAAGGACACCGAGGCTCTGTTGGACCGGCTGCTCGGCCCCGCGCTGGTGAGCGCGGAGATCGGCCGGCCGGCCCGTCTTCTGGAGTCGATGCGGTATGCCAGCCTGGGCGCCGGCAAGCGGTTCCGCCCGTTCCTGGTGGTGGAAAGCGCGGCGCTGTTCGGGGTCGACCGCTCGCAGGCCCTGATGGCCGGCGCGGCGCTGGAATGCGTCCACTGCTATTCGCTGGTGCACGACGACCTGCCGGCGATGGACAATGACGATCTCCGGCGCGGGCAGCCGACCGTGCACAAGGCGTTCGACGACGCGACCGCGATCCTCGCCGGCGACGGGCTGCTCACCTTTGCGTTCGATATCCTGGCGCGGACCGAGACCCATCCCAATCCGGCGGTGCGGATCGAGCTGGTGCAGGCGCTGGCGCGCGCGTCCGGTCTCGGCGGCATGGTCGGCGGACAGTTGCTCGATCTGACCGCCGAGGGTCGGTTCGACGGCGGCAAGGTTCAGCGGTTGCAGGAGCAGGACATCCTGACGCTGCAAGCGATGAAGACCGGCGCGCTGCTGAAATTCGCCTGCTGCGCCGGCGGCATTCTGGGCGAGGCGAGCGCCGCGCAGCGCGACGCGCTCGAACGCTATGGCGCGGCGGTCGGCCAGGCGTTCCAGATCGCCGACGACCTGCTCGACGTCGAGGGCGATCCGGCCCTGGTCGGCAAGCAGACCGGCAAGGATGCGGTGGCCGGCAAGGCGACGATCGTCGGCATCCTCGGCATCGATGGCGCCAAGGCGCGGCTGCGCACCATTGTCGGCAACGCCGAGGCTGCGCTCGCGCCGTTCGGCAAGTCCGCCGACGTGCTGATCGCAGGCGCCAAATTCGTCGCCGAGCGCAACGTTTGACCGCACTTCGGCCTCGTGGCCCGGATTGAGCGCCGCGACATCCGGGCTACCAAGTGCGCAGATTTGTCACTCGTAGCGCGGATTGAGTGCAGCAAAATCCGGGTTAGTCTTGCGGCATGACAGCGTCGCCGAACGCGCTGTCCCCACTGCCGGGGGAGATCATGCGCCAAATTCGGATGCTGCTTGCCACCGTCGCGCTCTGCCTTGGGGCAACGCCCGCTGTCGCCCAATTCAAGGCGCCGGCGGTTGCGGTCTATATCCCGGCTGGAATCGGTGGCGGCTATGACGCCTATGCCCGGCTCGCCTCGCGGCATCTCGGACGGTTCTTGCCCGGCAATCCGGCGATCGTTCCGCGCAACATGCCGGGTGCCGGCGGCGTCATCGTTGCGAACTATCTCTACAACGTCGCCCCAAAAGACGGCAGCGCGATCGCGCTGTTCATGGCGGGCGCGCCATTCGAGCCGCTGTTCGGCAATACGCAGGCGAAATACGAGACGCTGAAATTCAACTGGATCATGAGCCTGAACCGGCTCGTGAACATCGGCATCTTCTGGCACGAGTCGCCGGTGCGGACGATGCAGGACTTCTACAAGCAGGAGATCCTGGTCGGGTCGTCGGGCGGCGGCGACGCCTCGACCGAGGTCTATCCGAACCTGTTCAATCACCTTGCCGCAACCAAGTTCAAGGTGGTGTCGGGCTACAAGGGCAACGGCGAGGCGATGCTGGCGATGGAGCGCAACGAGGTGCACGGCATTGTCGGCACCGAATTGAGCAGCCTGCGCGCCACCCGGCCGGACTGGATTCGCGACAACAAGGTGCGGATCGTGATGCAGATCGGGCTGTCGCGATCCGACGATCTGCCTGATGTGCCGTCCGGGCTCGATCTGATCAAAAGCAAGGAAGGGCGTGCGGTCTTCGAGCTGCTGCTGGCGCGGCAGGAATACGGGCGGCCGTTCGCGCTGCCTCCGGGCACGCCAGCGGACGTGGTGGCGGCGTTCCGGCAGGCGTTCGCGGCCATGGCGAAGGACGAGGCGTTCCTAAAGGACGCCGAAAAGATGCGGGCCGATATCATCGTCGGCAGCGGCGCGGAGGTCAGCGATCTGTTTGCCAAGACCTACGCCACGCCAAAGCCGGTGGTCGATCGTGCCATTGCGACATTTAAAGGCGCCTCTGGACGGCACTAGTCAGGCGCCGTTGGACGGCCTTAGAACCGCGCTTCCGCAATGTCGCGATGTCGGTTAAGCTGCCGCCCAATAACGGGAGAGAAACGTCATGGGCATTCAAGTCATCAATCCGAAGGAAGTCGCGCTGCGCGAAAAGAAGCGCACGGTCGTGATGAACACGCGCAAGCTGCACGCTTGGGTCCACTACTACCCCAATCCCGGCGACCATGATGACATGCACTGCCACAACGAAGACCAGGTGTTCACTTGCTTCGAAGGCGAGTGCACCATGCACTTTCCCGACGGCACGTCGTCGGTTCTGAAGCCCGGCATGGCGGCGCTGATCACCGGCGGCTCGTTCTATCAGCTCGAGAACACCGGCAACGGCCACATGATCCTGATGGGGCACCGCTCCGGCAATCAGGACAATGTGATGATCATCGACTACGTGACGCGCAAGGACATCCGCAAGAACGGCGGTCCCAAGGTCCGAAACCGCGACGACGCCAGCGCCGAACCGGCGTGACCCGCCGCGACTGCGCCGCCCGGCCGCATGGGCGCGGCTGACGCCCGGACATAGAGTTGAAGCAATCCGGGCTTCAACGCCGGTCACGTCGCGCGGGGAGATGTCCAATGTCCGTTCCGGGATCACGCTGCACGCTCGCGGCTCTGGCGATCACAGGGGCCACGCTGATCGCTTCGGCGCCTGCGCTCGCCGATGCGAGCTTCTATCAGGGCAAGCAGGGCCGCCTGTTCACCATGGGCAGTGCAGGCGGCGGCTACGACACCTATACGCGTACCGTGAGCGCCTTCCTGGAGAAGCGGATCGGCGTGCGGCTCATTCCGACCAATGAGCCGGCGGCTGGCGGCATGATCGCCATGAACCGCACCGTGAACGCGACCCCCGACGGTTTGACGTTGCTGCTGACCGGCGGCGAGGGCCTGGTGACCGCGCAGCTCTATGGCCTTTCAGGGGTCAACTACGACGTCCGCAAGCAGATCTTCCTGGCGCGGGTATCGGGGGAAGACAAGGTCGCGGTGGTCGGTCCGCAGTCGCCGTACAAGAGCGTCGCCGACATGCAGAAGCTCGACCGGCAGGCGCTGTGGGCGGGCTCCGGCAAGGCTGACAACAACTCCGATTTCGCCGCGATCATGTGTTACGCGCTCGGCATCAAGTGCAAGATCATCCTCGGTTACAAGGGCACCGGCGGCATGAATATGGCGATTCAGCGCGCCGAGGTGGACGGCCGGGTGATCTCCGACGAGGCGGCGGCGCTGTACGGGTCGGGCTCGGGCATGCGCACCCTGACCGTCTTGGCGCGCAAGCGATCGGAGAAATTCCCCGACGTGCCGACCATCTTCGAGGCGGCGAAGTTCGAGCGCGACGCCGAGCGGCTGCTGGACTGGCGCGCCAACATTGCGAGCCTGGGGCGGGTGATCCTCACCACGCCCGGCACGCCGAAAGAGCGCGTCGACTATTTGCGGGCTGCTCTGGCGGACGTTCTGCGCGATCCGGCGTTCATCGCCGAGATGACCAAGGTCAATCTGGCGGCGGGTTATCTCAGCGCCGACGAGGTGCAGGCGGCGGTGGAGAAGGCGATGACCACGCTCGATGACAAGGGTATCGCCAACATGAAGGATATCGCGCTCAACCGCTACTACAACTGATTGCGCTTCGAGGAGGAACCATGTTCAGCAAGCTCAACCATCTCGCCATCACCACCGATCACTACGCGACCATCGCCATGTTCTACCGCGCGGTGTTCGGGATGAAGGTGTCGGGCGATACCTCGCGCGAGATGTCGGCGATCTCGCTCGGCGACGGCTATGTGGGCATGACCGTCATTCCCCGCCGCGGCGGCCGCAAGGCCGGCCTCGACCATTTCGGCATCGAGGTCCAAGACCTCGACAAGGTGCGCGAGAAATGCGCGAAGAAATATCCGGACATCGAGATCGTCAAGCGGCCGGGCAACCGTCCGTTCGCCAGCTACAGCTCCCACGATCCGGCCGGCAATTATTTCGACTTGTCGCAGCCGGGGCACGAGAACCGCGCCGAGGTCTACGCCCAGGGCGAGTGGAAGCAGGAGAACTCCGTCAGCCATTTCGCGATCCGGGTGCGCGAGCCCGAGCGGGTCGCGACCTTCTACACCGACATCTTCGAGCTGGAGGCGCGCAATCTGCCGAGCGAGGAAGGCGGCTATTTCCTGACCGACGGCCGCATGACCATGTCGATCATTCCGTGGAAGATTTCATCGTTCAACGGCGCCGGCATCGAGCAGCCGGCGATGGATCACATCGGCTTTCGGGTGCCGAGCATGGATGGTTTCAAGAAGAACCTGGCTGAGGTCGAGCGGCCAAATCTGCAGCTTCGCGGCAAGCCGATCGATTTCGATTCCGAAGGCGTGGCCCGGCTGAAGCTGTTGGCGAAGTGCCCGCTCGGCGCGTTCCAACTCGCCGATCCCGATGGAACCATGATCGACGTGGCCGAGGACCGCTAGACCATGATCCGATTCAACTGAATCAGATCACGGTCTAGCTTTTTTTGAGCATGATCTTGTCCGAAAATCGGTTCCCACTTTTCGGGATCATGCTCTAACCGCCGCGCACGCGATCGGCGAGCGCCAGCGGGTCGGTGGGCAGGCTGTCATCGCGCCAGGCAACGTGGCCGTCGGGCCGCACCAGCACCAGCGCGCGCTGATAGAGCGCCGCTACATCGGGACGGTCGATCGTCTCGACCGCCAGCGGCACATTGCGCTGTGCAAAAGCGCGCGTCAGCGCCGCCGCGTCCGGCGGTTCCCGCCCCAGCCGCAGCAGCACGAAGCCCTGCCCGAAGAGATCGAGGATCGAGCGGCCGGGCGCGATGAAGGCGTGCGGCGCGCGGCTGCCGGGCCGCGCCGTCGGGTGATAGTCGGTGACGCTGTCGGCGGGCGGCGGCGTGCCGTCGGGCCACACGATCGGTGAAGGATCGTAGCGATAACCGAGCGCCAGCCCGTCGGTGATCACCTTGCGGGTCTGCGCGGGGACGATGGCGTCGGCCAGCGACTTGCGGTCGCGCGCGCCCTCCGGCGTCGCGTCGGCGATCGCCGGTCCTGGCTGCTGCTCGCGATCATTGGCGTGGCTGACATCGGCATGCCCGACATTGCGTTGGCCCACCGGCCGGCGCTCCACCTCGTAGCTGTCGAGCAGGGCAGGGCCCGCCCAGCCGTGATGCACCGCCGCAAGCTTCCAGCCGAGATCCATGGCGTCGCCGAGGCCGGTGTTCATGCCGAGCCCGGCAGCGGGGTGGTTGAGATGCGCCGCGTCGCCGGCAAGCAAGATCCGCCCGGCCCGGTAGCGGTCGGCGACCACGTTGCGCGCGGTCCAGCGCCGCACCGAGATGATCTCGTGCGGCACCGGCTTGCCGACCACCTCGCTGAACAGGCGATCGACGTCGACTTGCTCGGGATCGTCGTAATAGGCCTTGCCGCGGATGCCGAAGCGATAGAGATCGCGCCCGTTCAGGCTGACGAGGTTGCGCCAGAGCCCGTTGGGCTCGACGAAATTGATCAGCGCGGCCTTGCCCATCGCGTGATGCGTCCACAGCTCGGGCGCGCGCACGAATACGCTGAGGAAGTAGCCGAGATAGTTCGAGCCGCTCATGCCGATGCCGAGCGCCCGGCGGATCGGCGAATGTCCGCCGCTGCAATCGACGAGATAGCGCGCGCCGATCGTCATGCGCTCGTCGCTCGCCAGATCGTGGACCGTCGCGAAGCACGCGGTCGCCCTGGTCGGTGGCGGTTTCGAACCGGCAGCGGTAGCGGATGGTCACGCAGCCGCAGCCGGCGGCGAGGTCGTGCAGGATCGGGTCGAGCCAGATCTGGTTGCAGCGCTGCGCCCGCTCGGGACTGTCGGCCGAAGGCCCGCTGCCGCCATGATGCGGCCGGTCGATGCGCGCGATCTCGAAGCCGGTCAGGGTCGTGCAGTAGAGCGCGGTATGCGGGAAATCCTCCGGCATGCCGTCGCGGCGAATGGCATCGGCAACGCCGAAACGCCGCATGAACTCCATCGAGCGCGCATTGAGTGCGGTGGCGCGGGGGTGATCCGGCGGACCTTCGCCTTGTTCGACCACGAGGCAGGGCACGCCGCGGCGGCCGAGATCGGCGGCGAGCGCAAGCCCCACGGGGCCGGCGCCCACGATCAGGATCGGCGTTTCAGTGACGGACATGACTCTATCATTTGAATCCGTGAAGGTGCCGCGAGCGCTGACGGACTCCCTCTCCCCGCAGGGAGAGGGTTGGGGTGAGGGGGTTACTGAATTCTCGATAGACCCTAACCCCTCACCCCATCCCTCTCCCTATGGGAGAGGGAGCCGACCGAATTTGCCGCACGAATATGATCCATCGATCAGGCTACTTGGGCGCGTCCAGCACCGCCTTGGCCTTGGCGATCAGCTCGGGCGACGAATTGACGATCTCGTTGACGATGGCCGCCGCGCGCTCGCCGCCGAACGGGTTCATCTCGAGGTTGAGCTGCTTGGCCTCGTTGAGGAACGCCTCGTCCTTCATGGTCGCTTCGAAGGCGCGCCGCAGCGCGGCGACGCGGTCGGCCGGAACGTCGGGGGTGGTGAAGAACGGACGGCCGAGCGCCGGCGGCAGCGAGATCAGGTTGAGAATTTGCCGCTGCTCCGGCGTCTTGGCCAACTCGTGCATCAGCGGCACGTCGGGAAAATCCTTTTCGCGCTCGGCGCCGACTTGTGCGAGGACATGGACCTTGTTCTCTTTGATCCAGGTTGGCCGTTCCTGCAGGATGCCGGCGAGGCTTGCGCCGCTGCGGGCGAGCACTTCGCCGCGCTCCAACGCGAGATCGAGCTCGGCGGTGCTCTTGTAGCCCATCACGATCTTGAACTTGGTGCCGAGCACCACGTTCATGGCGTTCGGATAAATGAACGTGCCGGAGCCGACGCCGGTCGCGCCGGTCACCAGTTCGCGCGCCATCACGTCATCCATGGTGCGGAACCCGGACGTGCGCCAGGATACGGTCATGAGATTGCTGGTGCCGGTCGAGCCCAGCCAGTTGAACTTGCGGGCGTCGAAGCGCACGCCACGGCCGTCGAGCACCTGGTGCAGCGGCACGCTGTTGTTGACGGTGGCGATCGCGGTGCCGTCCTTGTCGGCCTGGGTGAACATGAAATTGGTCGCCAACACGTGACCGCCGCCCGGCATGTTGCGCACGATCATGGTCGGGCGCCCCGGAATGAAGCGAGGCATGTGTTTGGCGAGCGCGCGCGCGGTCAGGTCGAACGGGCCGCCGACGCCGGTCGAGGTGACGACCGTGATCGTCTTGCCCTTGTAAAACTCTTCAACCGCGTCGGCCTGGGCATAGGACACACCCAGGCCGAACGTGATGAGGGCGACAAGAATTGACATCTGCATGTGACAGCTCAGGCCTTGCGGAATTGGCTCTTCCAGAGCGACCACGCGCGCGGCACGTTGCGGCCGCGGCTCGACAGCTCGGCTTCCTCTTCGTTCAGGAACTCGACCTCGCCGCCGGCGGCGAGAAGATGCGACTGCATCTGCACCGTCGCATTGTCCATCGAGTAGACGGCGCGGAACACCACCTCCGGGATCGAAATGCCGATCATGGTGGCGCCATGGCCGCGCATCAGCACCACGTTCTTGTCGCCGAGCGTGTCGGCCAGCGCCTTGCCCAGTTCCGGCGTGCGGATCAGCATGTCGGTGTTGCCGCCGGCCTTGCGGATCTCAAACACCGGAACGCCGCAGCCGAGGAATCCGCACATGTGCGACATCGGCCGCAGCCGTGCGCCCTTGGCGGCGCCGAACGGGATCAGCGAGCGCGCATGGCAGTGGATCACCGACATCACCTCCGGCCGCAGCTTGTAGATTTCGCCGTGGATGAAGCGCTCGCTGTATTGCGGCTTGTCGGCATGGGTGAGGGGCGTGCGAATCGAGGTCGAACAGCACGATGTCCTTCGGCGTCACGATGCCCGGCGGCAGATGGCGCGCCATCAGGTATTTGTCGGGATCCTTCGGATGCCGCACGCTGATATGCCCAAAGGCATCGACCACCTCGAGGCCGTAGAGAATCTTGTTGGCGAGCACGAGATCGGCGATCAGCTCCTTGGGTGCGGTGGGGAGTTTCTTGTTGGATGATTTTTTGGCGGCCTTCATCAAGCAGTCCTTCCTTGGGCGTGACGGTACGGTGAAAGTTATTTCGTCGGGCGCAGCCGCTGAATCTGCAGCTGCGCCAGGAACGGCACCAGCGGATGCGCGCCCATCTTCACGATCGCCGGCAGGTCGAGCTTGATCAGCGCCTCGCGCTGATCGGGCGGCAAGCGGAACTTGTCCGCGAAGGCCGGCGCATCGGCCATGTATTGCGCGCGCTGGTCGGCGTCGTGGGCGAGCCCGTGCAGCGCCGAGGTCAGCTCGACCAGCTCGGGCTTGATCGAGGGATAATGCGCGGCGTGCTCGGCCTCGCTGTGCGCCGCCGATCCAGGCCGAGCGAGGCATAGTTGTGATGCCAGCTCGGATCCATGCGAGACGATGTCGGGCTTGCGCTCGCCGAGCGCGCCGGCCGCGCAGGCCCAGCAGCGCAGCTCGATATTGCCGGTGTCGTCGAGCTCGGTCTCGTCGTAGCCGATCAGCGATTTCAGCTTGTCCGGCTGCGAGCTTCTCGAGCACGCGCGTTGTCCCAGCCAGCTCCGGGATTGGAGTAGCGGTCGGTGCCGGGAAAATGCGACATGCCGCCGCTCGACAGCACCACGGTCTTGAGCCCGAGCGCGGTCACGGTGCGCGCCACCGCCTGGCCGAAGGCGTAGCAGCGTTCCATGGTGGGCTGCGGCGGCAGATAGGCGTTGACGTAGATCGGCAGCACCGGATCGGTATGGCCGAGATGGGTCAGCGGAATGCCGATGGCGTAGTCGATCTTGGCGGTCGGGTGAAGGCCGGGTCGAAATTCTGCCGGTAGAGCTGGCGCACGATCTCGAAGCCGATCTCGCTCGGGACCTTCCAATGGAATTTGCGGCCGGCGAATTCGCCGGTCGCCTCGCCGCCGACATGCACGGTGAACGGCGGCGCGGCGTTGTGGAAGAACTGCTCGGCGTGGTCGTTGGAGAAGATGATCCAGAGGTCGGGCTTGAGCGCCCGCAGCCTCTTGCCGATCTCGGCCGCGACCTCGCGCACGTGCTGCGACGTTCGCCTTGTCCTCGGTCTCCGGCATGGTGAAGAACTGAGGCGCATGCGGCAGCATCGCGCCGCCGATCACGGTCGACATCATGGTCGTTCTCCTTGGCCGCTTCGGGTACGCGCGCATGTGCGCGCGGCGGACCGGTCCGCGGCAAAATATCGCGCACAAGCATGCGCCAACAAGGCGACGCTTCACAGCCGCAAACGGAAGCAAGTACGCGTATGCCTGCAAATCCGAGCCCGCATCCGCTGCTCCGAGCGCGCATTTCCATCCCGCAGTAGCTCCATGCGAGGAGACTCCCAATGGTCGAGGTGCCGATCACGATCGCCTGCGGCAATTACGACCGCACCCGCGCCGATCAGGGACGGCCGCGTCAAGGTGGAGGGCTGCGACGTCACCTATCTGCCGCTCTATCCGGAGGAGATCTTCTTCCGCGCCTTCCGCTATCAGGAGTTCGACGTCTCGGAGCTGTCGTTCTCGAGCTACATCCGCACGGTGGCGGCCGGCACCTCGGCCTATGTCGGCATCCCGGCCTTCGTGTCGCGGCTGTTCCGGCATTCCGGCATCTACATGCGCGCCGATTCCGGCATCCGCAAGCCCGAGGACCTGCGCGGCAAGCGCATCGGCGCTGCCGGAATACCAGATCACCGCCGTGGTCTGGATGCGCGGCATGATGCAGCACGAATACGGCGTGAAGCCGACCGAGATCCATTGGCGCAGCGGCGGCCAGGAGGAGGCCGGCCGCGACGAGCGCACGCCGCTCAAGCCGATCCCGGGCCTCGATCTCAAGCCGATCGGCAAGGACCAGACGCTGGTCGACATGCTGCGCGACGGCGAGCTCGACGCGCTGTTCACGGCGCGCGGCGCCGTCATCGTTCCTGCGCGGCGAGCCGCACATCAAGCGGCTGTTTCCCAACACCCGCGCGGCCGAGCAGGCCTACTACAAGAAGACCCGCATGTTCCCGCTCATGCACCTCGTCGGCATCCGCAAGGAGCTGGTGCAGAAATATCCCTGGCTCGCCGACCAGCGTCTACAAGGCGTTCTGCGAAGCCAAGGCGCTCGCCATGATCGACCTTCTCGACGTCAACGCGCTGATGGTGACGCTGCCCTGGCTCATCCCGGAGACCCAGGAGACCATGGCGGTCATGGGCAAGGACTTCTGGGCCTACGGCATCCACGAGAACATGCGCGAGATCGAGGCGCTGACGCCAGTACGCCCATGAGCAGGGCCTGATCGACCGCAAGGTCGCGGTCGAGGAATTGTTCGTGCCGGCGACCATGGACATGTCGAAAGTTTGAGGCGCCTGCAGGCGCAGCACAGGGAGGTCGGCTGCCGGCTCTGTCGCCGGTCGGGCTATCGCAGAACGCGATGAGGAGCTAAGCTGCGAAGCGCTCATATCTGGCTGCAAGTATTTGCCAACACATCGAATTGCTTATGCCCAAATTGCCCAGCGGTCTTGATCTCGCGCTATCGCGCCATGCGTTGTTCGATCACGGCGGAAATTGGCAGGCGTGCCCACCAGGACATTTCTGGTATTGGGTTGCAGCGCCGGAGGAAGGGGACGCGCCATTCGATCTTAATCGCAACGAAATCATGCAGGTCGCCGAGCATGCCGCGGTGCCGAAAGATCGCGAGGAGGCCAAGCGCTTTGTTCGTGTTCTCGAAAAGTGCGACGACGGAAAATATGGATGGCGAGGCGAGTGGCTCGATCGATTTCCGCGTTTCACAAGATTGGACGGCCATGATCGCGATGCATGGAACGAGTGGCTTGCGCGTCCCGAGATAGTTCGCCTTCTTGATGAGGTGATCGCAGAGTGCGCGCGATTGGCTGAGGTCAGCCGTCGCGCGCAGGGACACGTCATTTTGACTGATCCGATGGAGCCCGACGAGGAAGGTTGGGGCCGGGGCCATTTCGCCCGAGGCGGTATTCTGGAAGCTCCCGATGGACCTCGCGACATCGACGTGCAGGATGTCTCAGAAGAGTTTGCCCATTGTTGGAAGGCGGCGGGCCTTCATTTCGAAACGCAGGCAAATGCGTCAGAGCTGAATTGGCTCAAGGCGGATATCAATCCACCCTTCTTGGAGCACCTGTCGTTTCGGATTCGCAATCAGCTTTTCTTTGTCAGGATCGAAGACGTCGATCAAAATCTGGCGGTGCCCGGAAGCCGCAAGGGACTGCTTTCGATTGCAGAGGGATGCAACGGCTATCCGTGTCTCATGCCGATGCAGGTCCGCGACGGGCGCTGGATGCCGCAAGGCGGCGGATGGGGATTGCACGATGCACGCACCGGCGCGCCCATTGATCCGCTCGCACTTGCAAGCGATGAACTGGTCGAGATGACCGATTGGGAACTGCAAGACTTTGCAGTCCAGGTGGTTCGAGGCGGCCTGGAGAAGGCCGGTCGGCAATTGATCGGATGGCAGGGAAATCCCGCCGTTACTCCCTCGATCTGGTTTGTCGGGGACGAAGGGCCGGAATGGGTCGTCGTCCGCGCCGTGCGATATCCGGCGTTACAGGCGGAGCCGCCCGCGGATTGGCAGCGGATCGCGGTGGGGTGCGCGCGCCTCAGCAATGTGGGGCACTTTGCGTCGGTTTCGGTGGCTAACGCGGACGATCCGTTCGACCCGAGCGGCGCTCTGCCGCCCTTGCCACTATGGCGTGATCGCGGACTGATCGTGCGGTACGACGGTCTGGTTCCGGCCGATGAGATCAGCGCGTGACGCGAATGTCTTGCGGTGATCTTTTAATTCTAACATTCGCAAAGTCGTCCGCGGAAACGGGATGCGAATGTTAGAATTCGGATCACTAGCGCCTCCCGGAACTTCGGCGTAGCCTTGCGCCCAAGAAACATAATCCCGGGAGGTTGCTCATGCTGCGTGGCGCACGAACCATCAGCCGTCGGAATACGTTGCGTGGCTTGGCGGCGGCCGGTCGTTTCCACCATCGGACCGACACTCCATGCCTCTGCCCAAGGCGCGCCCGCCATCGCCGGCAAGACCAAGATCACGGTGACCGGCTATTACCGGACGCCGGCCTTTCACATCGCGCAGCGCCGCGGCTTGTTCGCCAAGGAAGGGCTGGAGGTCGAGTTTTATCTGGTGCGGCTCGCGCCCGAGCACAACAAAGGATTGGCCGAAGGCCGCTGGCCGATCACGCTGTCGTCCGCCGACACCATGCTGGCGCGCACCACCCAGGACGGCGTCGATTTTCTGTTGTTCATGGAGCCGGAGGAGGGGCTCGACGTCCAGCTCATCGCGCAGCCGAAATACAAGGCGCTGTCCGAGCTGCGCGGCAAGCTGTTCGCCGCCGATCCGGTCGATTCCAACTACGATCTCATCCGCAACAAGATCATGCGCGACAACGGCATTCCCGAGAGCGAGTACCGGATCGACATCCTGGGAAATTCGAGCGTGCGGGCGGCCGCCTTCATGGACGGCAAGGTCGATGCCGCGATGCTGCAACGCCCGTTCTCGGAGCGCGCGGTCGCCAAGGGTGGCGTCGTGCTGGCGAAGGGCGGTGACTACGCTCCGAACTGGCCGATCGTTTGCGGCTGGGGCCTGCGCAAATGGATCGAGGCGAACCGCTCGACGGTGGTGCGCTTCACGCGCGCGATGGCGCAGGCGACCGATTGGCTGCTCAAGCCGGAGAACCGCGAAGAGATGCTGCAGGTGCTGATGACGGACGAGAAGCTGCCGCGCGACCGCGCCGAAAGCAACTACTCCTACGTGGTGCCGAACGCGATGCTGCGGCCGGAGTCGATCCGCAAGAACATCGAAATGCGCATCGAGCTCGGTTACTACAAGCCGCCGCACAAGCCGACCGAAGTGTTCTACGATTTGAGCTATTGGAGCGAAGCCACCGGCCTGCCGGCGCCGCCGCCGGCCGGATTGCCGCGCAATGCGGCGAAGGGGTGAGCAGCGCCGCTTCCTCGATCGCCTTCAACTGGCCCCGGATGTCGGATGGCTTGCGGAGGCTGGCGAGGCGAGACGGCCTGAAATAGGAAGCCGCCCGGCGAACCGGGCGGCTTCCGGTGTCGTTCGATATCAGAGGCATCCCCCAAACGGGCCGAAAAAGCCACAGATTTGGCCGTCGACCACCGCGACTCCAGCGAGGCCGCCGATGCCGATCCCGGTTACGCCTTCCTCGTTGATGGCAATGGTGATGCCGAGGAACGAGAACTTTGCGCCTCCGCTGACGGATTCGATTTCATTCAGCGACAGTTCGCGGATGTCGCCGCCCGTGTTGACAGTGGTATTCACGTTACTACTCCCTTGCTGATTGGTGCGGGCCTATCCCGTGACCATGGAGGCAACTTGTCCGATCTTTGGTGAGGCCGCTGTGACCGCGGTCACACGTCGTCTCTATCGTTCAGCAAAGGGAGAGCTACCCGGGTGGCGCACTTCACGCGCGCCATGGCGAATGCGCATTGGAGCGAGGCCACGGGCCTGCCGACGCCGTCGCCGGCAGGGTTGCCGCGTAACGCGGCGAAGGGGTAACGACGCGGTGGCTGCCGTGGCGGGGGGCCGCACCCTTGGCTGGCGGCTTGTGGAAACGGTGCGCGCCATGGCATAAGCTCATGGACGCATGCGGCACTGGCGACCGACGTTCATGGTTCGACGCGCTCTTTTTGGTTTCTTTCCTGTCCTGCTGATGGCCTTGGCGTTTCTGTGCGGAACGCCAAACACACGCATTGGCGGACCGCAGGTCGAGGCGGCGTTCTGGAACTCTCGCGTCGCGCCCGCGCCGATCGCTCATCGCGATCTCTCCACTCGCGATCTCTCCGCCGACATCCTTGACGGTGCGATCAGTCAATTTGCTGAGGACGATACCCACGATACGCCGGTCGATCGCGTTGTCGTTACCGTCGTGTGGCCAACGCCTGAGTTCAATCCGCGAATCCTCCAGCAGAGCGATCGTGCCGGTCCGACCCACCGGCCTTGCGCGGCTGAACCCCGAGCACCCCCGACCGCATAAGTAGGGATCGCGCCCGCCGTCCCGCGACAGTCGCGCGGCCGCGCGTGAATAACCGCGCCCTGCTTATGCAATGAGACCGGTCGGGTCGCTGCTCTTCCGCTTTCGGGCGGGAGCCTCCCACAGCATCTGCCCGACCGGACCTTCCCCAGTAGTCGGGCGCTGATCCAAGCCATCGCGCGTGCCTGCCACCACCACGGATATCGGATCAACCAGGCGCTATCGACAGAGACATACGGCTTTCGTCCGTCGAAGCGGGTTTGGAGTGAGGAAATCATGGACGTGATCACTGGCGAAATTGCCTTCATGGCAACCGCTGCAGGCAAGGCGTTTCTGATCCTGATGGATCCGGGCCGCCTGATGTATCTGGGAGCCGGCTGCATGATGGGACTGGTGCTCGGGATCGTTCCCGGCA
This sequence comes from uncultured Alphaproteobacteria bacterium, assembly GCA_963741595.1. Classification (GTDB taxonomy): domain Bacteria; phylum Pseudomonadota; class Alphaproteobacteria; order Rhizobiales; family Xanthobacteraceae; genus VAZQ01. The sequence continues at coordinate 74,189 of CAVUIV010000017.1, read as the reverse complement.
TTGGCGGTCTTGCCGGCACGGCAATGCTGCTGCCGTTCACCTTCAACATGGACCCCTATTCGGCGTTTGCGCTGCTGCTCGGTCTGGGATCAACCACCGCGACCGGCGATCCCATTCCCGCGGTGCTGTTCGGCGTGCCCGGGGGTGCCGCCTCCGCGGCGACGGTGCTGGATGGCTTCCCGATGGCAAAAAAGGGCGAAGCGGGACGAGCGCTCAGCGCCTGTTACATGTCGTCGATGATGGGCGGCATTTTCGGTGCGTGTCTGCTCGCCGTCTCGATTCCGATTCTGCGCCCAGTCATGCTGTTCCTGGGATCGCCCGAACTATTGGCGTTCGCCGTCTTGGGCATATCGATGGTCGCGATCTTGTCCGGCAACGCGCCGCTGCGCGGGCTGGCCGCCGGCTGCCTCGGCATCATGATCGCGATGATCGGCACCGACCCGCAATCGGGCACGCTGCGCTGGACGTTCGACAGCCTTTATCTCTGGGACGGGCTGCCGCTGACCCCGCTGCTGCTCGGCATCTTTGCCCTGCCCGAACTGTGCGACCTGCTGATTACCCGTGCGGCGATCGCCCAGGGCTTTGAGAAGGCCGACATCTACAAAGGCCAGTGGCAAGGTGTGAAGGACTGCATGACGCACTGGTGGCTGATCGTGCGCTGCTCCTGGATCGGTGGCGGCATCGGCTCGATCCCGGGCATCAGCGCGTCGGTCGTCGACTGGCTCGCCTATGGTCACGCACTCAAGACCGAGAAAGGCGCGTCGCTGACCTTCGGCAAGGGCGACGTCCGCGGCGTCATCGCATCGGAGAGTTCCAACAACGCCAAGGAAGGCGGCGCGCTGGTGCCGACCATCGCCTTCGGCGTGCCCGGCAGCGCCACCATGGCGATCCTGCTCGGCGCGTTCCTGATCCACGGGCTCGTCCCGGGCCCCGACATGCTGCACAAGAACCTCGACATCACCTACTCCATGGTGTGGTCGGTGGCGCTCGCCAACATCCTCGGCGCCGGCATGGCCTATGCGTTCAGCCCGCAATTTGCGCGGCTCGCAACGCTGCGCTTCAGCCTGATTCTGCCAGCGGTGATGGGCATCATCTATATCGGCGCCTTCGAAGCGACCCGGCAGTGGGGCGATCTGTTCGCGCTGCTGTTCTTCGGCGTCGTCGGCTGGTTGATGAAGCAGTTCAAGTGGCCGCGGCCGCCGCTGATTCTGGGGGCGGTGCTCGGCGACACGATCGAACGCTATATGTTCATTTCGGTGGAACGCTATGGCATAAGTTGGTTTGCCCGGCCGGTGGTCGCGATCCTCTTCATCATGGCCGCCGTCGGCCTGCTGCGTCCGCTGCTTCAGGACATCCGCAGCCAGGGTGGCGTCGTCAAGCTGGCGAAGAGCTTCCAGGCACCGCGGTTCCAGCCGAGCCAACTGTTCACGATCTTCATGCTCGCCATCCTTAGCTTGATGGTGATGATGGCCTTGCGTTGGGATTTCAGCGCCAAGATCGTGCCGCTGGTGGTCGGCGGCGTCGGCATCACTGTCTGCGTGATCAGCCTGTTCAACGACATGTGCCGCAAGCCGGCGGTTCACGCGGCGGAAAGCCTCGCGGAATTGGCGCAGCATGAGGTCGAGCAGAAGATCCACATGGACATAGCATCCGACACCGAGCACCTGCCGTTGGAGATCATCGTCAAGCGGGCAGTGCGGTTCTTCGGCTACCTGATCGCCTTTATGGGTGTCATGGCCGTTATCGGGCTGGTTCCCACGGTAGGACTCTTCGTCGTTATCTTCATGCGATACGAGAACAAGGAACCGTGGAAGCTCGTCATCACCTACGCGATCGTTCTGGTGGTTGCGATCAGCTTCGTGTTCGACAACGTGATGTCGATCCCGTGGCCGCCGACACTGATCGCACAGTGGTTTCCGGCGCTGAAATTCCTGCCATCCATTTAGGCGTCGTCGTTGGAGGCCCGGCCAAGACTAGAGAAACAAGACTAGAGAAACCAAGACGGAGAAACCAAGACGAGAGAAAGAAGCGAGAGTTTTTGTTGGGATATGAAAACTCTCGCTTTCGCCTTCTGACCGCGTGATCAGTCGTTGAATTGCTGGGGTTGGCTGGGACGAGGATTTAAACCTAGATTAATGAATCAGAGTATTCGCCGCCGGGCTGCAGAAGCCCCGGGCGCGCCGCTGTCGGCAGGGCTTCCGCGCAACCCCGCGAAGGGGTGATTGTTGAGCTTAGCGCAGAGCATTTGTTCCTGACCGGAAGTCTTTGATTGGGTCGGGAAATTGCCCCGTCAGAAAGGGTAAGATGCCGCATGGCGAGCCGCGCCGGCATGTGCTGGCTTGCGATGACCTGCCTCTCTCGGCAGGCCCCACTATCGGCCCTCGTTCTCTCAAGCGAGGGTCGTTTTTCTGTGCAAACCTTCGTATTGGACTGTGCAGTGCGGCTTAGTCTGCACAAGTTGGATGATGCAGCGCATTATTCGTAAAGCCCGCTATTCTAAAATTTAATACTAAGGGGCCGCGATAACGCCCTATATTGGGGGATTAAGGGAACTTACCAGATGCGCAAGTGGCTGTTTTCGGCCCTGATTCTCGTGATTGGCGGCGCCGTCCTGGCCGGCGGATCACAGTTGCTGCGTTTCAACCAGGGGAACTCGGCCCAAATCAAGGACGCCGGGAAAGCCGCTTCCAAGAACCCTGGGCGGACAGGCGTGGCCGTCGAAACCGCCAACGCCATCGCAGCAACGAGCCGTTCCGACATTCGGGCGGTTGGCAGCCTGCAATCGGATGAATCCGTCAACATCGCTCCGGAATTGCCCGGCCGGATTGCCGAGATCGCGTTTCGCGAGGGCGAGCAAGTCAAGGAGGGCGACGTTCTCATCCGGCTCGACGACTCACTGGTGCGGGCAGAGGTTGCCGAGCAGGAAGCGCGATTTGCGCTTGCGCAGTCCAACCTGGATCGGGCCAACACGCTCGCAAAGAGCGGAAACGTGACGCTGCGAGCCCGCGATGAGGCAACTGCCGCGTTCGAGGGCACGCGCGCGACCCTGGAGCTGGCAAAGGTGCGCCTTGCCAAGCACATCATCTTCGCGCCGTTTTCCGGAATTGTCGGCCTGCGCAGAGCTTCCGTCGGCGCCTACGTTCCGATCGGCACAACCATCGTCAACCTCGAGAAGATCGATACGCTCAAAGTCGATTTCAGCATTCCGGAAATCTTTTTGGCAAACGTCGATGTCGGCCAGAGCATCCAGGTGACGGTCGATGCAATAGCGAACAAGACGTTTACGGGCACCGTTTACGCAATCAATCCCATGGTCGACGTCAACGGGAGGGCCTTGCGCATTCGCGCCCGGCTGCCGAACACCAGCGGCGATCTCCGACCGGGATTGTTCGCCCGTCTTACGGTCAAGGGACCGCAGGAACAGAATGTCGTTTCCGTGCCCGAAAGCGCCATCGTCGCGCGGGGCGCCGACTCCTTCGTCTACCGAGTTCGAGAACGGGCGAGCGGTGGAAACCAAAGTGCGGCTCGGAGAGCGGAAGGCCGGTTTCGTGGAGGTGCTTGAAGGGCTGACGGTCAATGCAGTGGTCGTTACCGCCGGACATCAGCGCCTGCGCAACGGCGCAACGGTCGAGATATTGACGACCGAAGCTGCCAAGGGCTGACACCATGGGTGCTTTCGAATTCTTCATTCGCCGCCCGGTCTTCGCATCGGTGATGAGCCTCATTTTGATTCTGATTGGAATTGTATCGTTCCAGCGGCTCACGGTCCGCGAGTATCCCAACATCGACGAGCCGGTCGTGCGTGTGCAGACGACATACCCGGGCGCGTCGGCAACGATCATCGAAAGCCAAGTTACCCAGATTCTCGAAGGGTCGATCGCCGGCATCGAAGGAATCGACATCCTCGAATTGACAAGCCGCGATGAGACCAGCAACATCACCGTCCGATTCCGGCTGAACATTGATCCCGATAACGCGGCGAGCGACGTGCGCGACCGGGTGAGCCGCGTGCGCCGCCGCCTGCCGATCGAGATCCAGGAACCGAACGTCGCCAAGGTGGAAGCCGACGCTCAGGCGATGATGTACATCGTCTTCCGCAGCGAGCGCATGTCGGGCCTTGAAATCACCGACTACGTCGACCGGTTTGTCGTCGACCGGCTGAAAAATCTCACCGGCATCGCCGATATCACGATCTTTGGCGAGCGGCGCTACGCCATGCGCATCTGGGTCGATCGCGAGCGCCTTGCAGCCTACAACCTGACAGTTCAGGACATCGAGGCTGCGTTGCGGGCGCAAAATGTCGAACTTCCATCCGGCCGCATCGAGAGCGCGGACCGTGAATTCACCGTGCTCTCGCGCACCGGACTGACGACGCCCGAGCAGTTCTCGAATATCGTCGTGAAGCTCGCCGATGGCCATCAAGTCCGCATGGGCGACACTGCGCGCGTGGAACTGGGCGCGCAGGACGAGCGCCGCGTGAATACGTACAACGGCGCGCCTGCCATCATCGTCGGGGTGATCAAGCAGGCAACCGCCAATCCGCTGGAAGTGTCGCAAGGCGTTCGCGCGGTGCTGCCAGAAATCAATGCGGCGCTGCCAGCAGGAATGAGCGCCGAAATCGGCAATGACAGCGCGGTCTTTATCGATCGTTCGATCAAGGCCGTTTTTTGGACGATCCTCGAGGCCATCGGGCTGGTCGTGCTGGTGATTTTCTTCTTCCTGCGCTCTCCGCGCGCCTCCATCATCCCGATCGTGACCATACCGATTTCGCTGATTGCGAGCTTCGGCTTGATGTACGCGCTCGGGTTTAGCGTCAATACGCTCACGCTTCTCGCGATGGTTCTCGCTATCGGTCTGGTCGTCGATGACGCGATCGTGGTGCTGGAGAACATCTACCGGCACATCGAGCATGGCATGAAGCCGGTTGCGGCTGCCATGAAGGGCATCAAGGAGATCGGATTCGCGGTCGTTGCGATGACGTTGACGCTCACGGCGGTTTACGCGCCGGTGGCGTTCGCGCCAGGCCGCACCGGTCGGCTGTTTGCTGAGTTCGCCCTCACGCTGGCCGGCGCTGTGTTGGTCTCGGGCTTCGTGGCGCTCACATTGACTCCGATGATGTGCTCGAAGCTATTGCGCCATAATCCGAATCCCAATCGGATCGCTGCCGGTATCGAGCGCGGATTCCAGGCTTTCGAGGCGGGATATCGCCGCTGGCTCACCGCATCGCTGAAGGTGCGTCCGTTGATGGTCGGGCTGGCCGTCTTGGTCGCCGGTCTCAGCGCGGTGTTCTTCGTCAGTTTGCGTTCGGAACTGTCGCCGGTTGAGGATCGCGGCGTCATTAACATCCGCGGCACGGCCCCTGAGGGTGCGACCGTGGCCTTCACCAATCGCTACGCACAGCAAATCGGCTCGTTGGTGTCCGAAATTCCGGAAGTTGCGTCCACCTTGATCATCGTTGGTGCGCCGCAGGTCTCCAATCTCATCCTGATCGGACGACTGACCGATTGGAGCGCGCGCGACCGCAAACAGCAGTCGATGGTCGCCGAAGTATCACCGAAGCTGCGACGCATCCCTGGGGTTCTGGCCTTTGCGCAGAATCCGCCGTCGCTCGGCGTGCATCCGTCGTCACGCCCGATCGAGTTCGTGATCATGACCACGGGCTCATATGCGGACTTGCAAGGATACGTCGACAAGATCCTCGACCGCCTCGAGGACAGCCCGATCCTGACCAATCTTGATACCGACCTCAAACTGAACAAGCCTGAATTCAAGGTTGAAATCGATCGAACGAAGGTGGCGGACCTGGGCCTCGATGTGTCCGTTGTCGGTCGAACCCTGGAGACCTTGCTGGGCGGCCGTCAGGTTACGCGTTTCGAAATGAATGGCCGGCAGTACGACGTCTACGTCCAGCTTGCGGTCGAGGACCGCGCGTCGCCTTCCACGCTGTCGACGGTCTTTTTGCGCGGCCCGAAGGGCGACATGATCCAGCTCTCGAACATCGTGCAGATCAAGGAATTGGTGGCGCCGCGCGAATTGAAACGGTTCAATCAGATGCGCTCGGTGACGATCCTGGGCAACATCGGACCGGGCTATGCGCTCGGTGACGGACTTGCCGAGTTGGAACGCGTTGCCGGCGAGGTGCTGCCGTCGAGCGTGCAGACCGACGTGACCGGCCAGAGCCGCGAGTACCGCGCCGCCGGTTCGAGCATGCTGTTCATTTTCGTGCTGGCGCTCGGCTTCATCTACCTGGTGCTCGCGGCTCAATTCGAGAGCTTCCGCGATCCTGTGATCATTCTTCTGGCGGTGCCGCTCACGATGACCGGCGCACTTGCAGCCCTGTATTTCTCCGGCGGAACGCTCAATGTGTACTCCCAGATCGGGCTGGTCACGCTGGTCGGCCTCATTACCAAGCACGGCATTCTGATCGTTGAGTTCGCCAATCAGCAGCAGTTGCTGGGCAAGAATCGGATCGAGGCCGTGATTGAGTTGGCGTCGCTGCGGCTTCGTCCGATTATGATGACGACAGGGGCGATGGTCCTTGGGGCCGTGCCGCTCGCGCTGGCTACGGGTGCCGGAGCCGAAAGCCGGCACCAGATCGGCTGGGTCGTGGTCGGCGGTATGAGCTTTGGCACGATCCTGACGCTGTTCGTCATTCCGACCGTCTACAGCTACCTTGGTGCGCAGCACCACGCTGCCGCGCATGAGAATGCTGGAGACGTGGCGCGGGCGCATCACGAGCCGGCTGAGTAGGCGTCATTTGCAACGTGTTGTGCAAGCGCTGGTCCGGCTCAAAGGCCGGGGCTGACGGACTTTAGCGGCTTTTTTTGAAGACGGACCTGCCTCGCTGTCTCATGTCCGAGGCGAAGGAAGGACCCATTGAACTGGCTGGGGAACTAGGATTTGAACCTAGATTAACGGAGTCAGAGTCCGCTGTTCTACCGTTGAACTATTCCCCACTGGGCGGCAGGAGCCCCGGGATCGCCGGGGCCGGGCGGCGCCGATTTATGGAATGCGCCCTGATATAGGGGGTTCCCGGCAAAGGGTCCACCCCTTTGCGATTGCGGGAAATTTGCCGATGGGCAGGGGGCGCAAGCACGGCGTAGCCCGCTTCGGCCGTTGCGGCAGACGAACCTGTGCCTGCCGTTCGGCTCTTCGCGCACGGCGGCGGCTGACTTCAGCGACGATCCGCGAGACCAAGACCATGCGAGAGGGGGCCGGCGCGTGGTGATCGTCGCGCGCGATTATCACTACCATAGTACTAACAGAACTACGTCGTTACCGTTGCATCGGAATGAGTTGCTCAAATAAGCAAAACGTAACGCAAAATTTAATCGCATAGTAACGCGACGCACCTAGATCGCATTGTGATGATCGACGCACGCGTGAATACTAGACAGCGCAGCGCCAGCTCCTTGAAAGACCTGGAGCTCATTGCGCTTGCCTTGCAGGAAGCGATTACCGTCATTGACGATAACGATCCGGCACGCAATCCGGCGCGCTGCATGCGCCAGATCCGGCGCCTGCTCGACGACCCCAAATTGCGATTGGCCGTGGAGCGGCTCGTGGCCCAGATCCCGCTGGTGCCGGACGCGGTCGACGATTGACGCGGACGCTTGCGGTCAACGCGAGCCGCTCAGAGACGTGCGCCATTTGATTGCCGGCAGACATTGATGACGTCGACGCGCCGCGCGTTTTAACCAAATCGCAAGCTTCGTGATGCGAACGACGCAATTTTCAAGTATAGTTCATTTCGTTGCGGCGGACATTGCGGTGGTGAGGCCCCCATCGGCGTCTGCACATTCAATTCCTGTCCAGCAGGAGACGAGCGCTCGGTCGCACCCGAGCGCTCGACCAATTGAGGCCCATCGTCGCTCGCGCACGGTCTCCCTCGGTTCGACGGTCGCCCTCGGTTCTAAAGCATCAGTGTCGTTTGATTCAGCTCGCCGGCTTGCGAGTGCTTGAATACGCCACGGTGGCGACCGAGAGCAGCGCGCAGAACGCCATGAAGAACAAGATCTCGCGCGGATAGCCGTGATCGAGCAGTTGCCCGAAGATCAGCGGCGACACGATGCCGGCGATATGGAAGCCGGTGGTGACGAAACCGAATACCTTGCCGAAGGCGCCGCGCGGCGTCACCGCGCGCACGATCATGTCGCGTGACGGCATGGTCAGGCCGTTGGCGAAGCCGCGCTCGACATCAGCGCGACCAGCACCAGCGCGGAAAAGTCGACCAGGCCGACCAGCAAACTGACCGTTGCGGTCACAACAGACCGATCGCCGTGATCAACCCGTAGCGCGAGGTGGCGCCGGTCAGCACCCCGCCGACCAGAACGCCGACCGCGCTCATGACCAGGAGGCCGGTGAGGGCGGTATTGGCGAGGGCGACCGGCGTGCCGTACAGCACGCCGAGCGCCACCACCAGATATTGGTTGAGGCCGCCGCCGACATCGACAGCAAGATGAAGAACACGAGATTGAGCAGGATCGGCGGCGACAGCAGCAGCTGCCAGCCGTCGGCCGCCGCGTCCACCGGCTCGTCGGTCTTCTTGGCGACAGGCTTGGCCGGCTCGGGTGGTTCGGGGGTCAGGAACACGAACAGCGCCGCGACGACGCCGAGCGCCGCCGCGCAGAGAAATGCGCCGCGCCATCCCATGGTCGCATGGAGAAAAAGCAGCGTCGCCGGCGCGACGGCGGAGCCGAGCATGCCGGCGCAGGTGTGGAAGGAAAAGATGCGGCTGATGCGCTCGCCGGGACATGCCTGCGAAGCAGCGCGTAGTCGGCGGGATGATAGACGGTGTTGCCGAGGCCGACGAGCGCGAACATCGCGACGAACACCCAGAACGAATCGACCAGTCCCGCGACCGCAAACGCCGCGGCGCCGACCAACAGACCGCCGACCAGATTGAGGCGCGCGTTCGATGCGGTCGACCAGGAAGCCGACCGGCGTCTGCAGCACCGCCGACACCACGTTGAAAGCGGTGAGCGCGTAAGCCGAGCTCGGTGTAGGTCACGCCGTAGTCTGTCCTTCACGAAGACGAACAGCGGCGCCAGCAGCAGCATGTAGTAGTGGCTGACGAAGTGCGCGAAGCACACGCCGGCGATGAGCCTGTCTCCGCCGCGCGCGCGGAGGGAAGGGAAGTTCGGCGGCCTGGGTCATGTTCCTCGGCTTTTTCTGCTCTTGCTAACGCGCGTGTCTCGACATCAGGCTCACGACGGCCGTTCCGCCCGATGACTGGATCGCCTGCCAGACCCGCTAGGGCGTCGCCGGCATGTCGATGTGCGGATGCCGAATTCCGACAGCGCATCGACGACCGCGTTCATGACCGAGGTCAGCGAGCCGGCGCAGCCGGCCTCGCCGCAGCCCTTGACGCCGAGCGGATTGGTCTTGGCCGGCACCGGATGGCTCTGCGACCGCGAAGTCCGGCGCGTCGACGGCGCGCGGCATGCGCGTAGTCCATGAACGAGCCGGTCAGCAGCTGGCCCTCGCTCGTCATAGACGGTCATGCTCCATCAGCGCCTGGCCGATGCCCTGCACCACGCCGCCGTGCACCTGGCCGTCGACCAGCATCGGATTGATGATGGTGCCGAAGTCGTTGACCGCAGGTGTATTTCACCACCTCGATCACGCCGGTGTCGGGATCGATCTCGACCTCGGCAGACATGGCAGCCGTTCGGGATAGGTGGCGGCGCGCGCCGTCGCTGACGTGCTTGACGTCGAGCGACTGCGGCACGCCGTCCGGCAGCTTGAGGCCGGACGCGCAGCTTCTGCGGCGAGCTCCATGATGCCGATCGAGCGGTCGGTGCCGGCGATGGTGAAGCGGCCGTCGCTTGAACTCGATGTCGCCGGCCGACGCTTCCAGCACGTGCGAGGCGATCTGCTTGCCCTGCTCGATCACCTTGGCGGAGGCTTCGACGATCGCGGTGCCGCTCGTCATCATCGACTTGCGAGCCGCCGGTGCCGCCGCCGGCGAGCAGCTCGTCGCTGTCGCCCTGCAGCAGGCGGATGCGCTCGAACGGGATGCCGAGCTTCTCGCTCAGCACCTGCGCGAACGGCGTGGCGTGGCCCTGGCCGTAATCGAGCGTGCCGGTGATGATGGTGACGGTGCCGTCGGCTCGAAGCGGATGCCGCCCATCTCCTTGGTCGGCGGCGCGGTGACTTCGAGGAAGCAGCCGATGCCGAGCCCGCGCAGCTTGCCGCGCTTGCGGCTCTCGCGCTTGCGCTGGCGGAAGCCCTTGCACGTCGGCGGCCTCGAGCGCCTGCTTGAGCACCGCCGGGAAATCGCCGCTGTCGTAGGTCATGCCGGAGGCGGTCTTGTAGCGGAATCTCGCGCGGCCGGATGTGGTTGCGCCGGCGCAGCTCGAGCCGGTCGATGCCCATCTCGGCGGCGGCGGCGTCGATCAGCCGCTCCATGTAGTAGTTGCCCTCGGGCCGGCCGGCGCCGCGATAGGCCGACGACCTGCGTGGTGTTGGTGAACACGCACTTGGTCGAGACCTCGATCAGCGGCGTGCGGTAGACGCTCTGCACGTTCTTGCACCGCGTTCAGCGTCGCCGGCATCGGCGCGACATTGGCGCAGGAAGCGCGCCCATATTGCCGAAGCCGGTGAGCCGCACCGCCAGGAAGTGGCCGTCGGCGTCGAGCGCGAGCTCGGCGGTGACGCTCGTGATCGCGGCCGTGGCTGTCGGAGACGAAGCTGCCGGAGCGCTCGTCGGTCCACTTGACCGGGCGGCCGAGCGCGCGCGCCGCATGCAGCACGCAGACATATTCGGGATAGACCGCCGCCTTCATGCCGAACGAGCCGCCGACATTGCCGGTGAGGACGCGCACCTGTCGGGCGTCGACCTTGAGCATGTCGGCGATGTTGCCCTTCATGCCGAACACGCCCTGGCGAGCAGACATGCAGCGTGAAGCGTTCGCTCGCCGGGTCGTAGCTGCCGATCGCCGCGCGCGGCTCCATCGCGTTCACCACCATGCGGCTGTTGACGAGCTTCAGTCGCGTGACGTGCGCGGCGTTGGCGAAGGCGGCGTCGACCTTCGTCGGCTGTCGCCGTAGTGAAATCGAGCGCGACGTTGCCCGGCACGTCGTCGTAGATCTGCGGCGCGCCCGGTTGCGCCGCTTGCTCCGGCGTCGGTCACCGCCGGCAGCGGCTCGATGTCGAGCTCGACCGCCTCGGCGGCGTCCTTGGCCTGCAGCAGCGTCTCGGCCACGACGCAGGCGACCGGATCGCCGACGAAGCGCACCTTGTCGGTCGCGCAGCGCGGGCCGCGGCGGCTTCTTCATCGTCGGTGCCGTCGCGGTTCTTGAACGGCACGATGCATTTGAGCGTGCCGTAGTCGGCGGCGAGATCGGCGCCGGTGTAGACGCCGAGCACGCCCGGCATCTTGCGCGCGGCGTCGGTGTCGATCGCCTTGATGACGCCGTGCGCGATGCGGCTGCGCACCATCACCGCATAGGCCTGGCCGGCCAGGTTGATGTCGTCGGTGTAGCGGCCTTGGCCGCGCACCAGCGTCGGGTCCTCGGTGCGCGGCACCGGCTGGCCGATGCCGAATTTCGGCAAGCGACCAGTGGTCGGGCTCGTTTGGCATGTTCATCGGTGCACCTTTGGTCGCAGGTCGGATGGACGTCGGCTGCGACACGGCTCCGCGAGCGTATCGCGGCCCAGACCTCTCCCATCGCCGGAGGGTCGCAACGAGGGCGAATGGCAGGGCAAAACGCAGCGAACTCCGCCTTGAAATAGCGGAGCAAGCCCGGGCTCGACAAGGACTCATGCGCCCTAGCCATGCGCCCGGCGTGCATCTGTTGCGCGAGGGCCGCCGCGCTGTTACACTTGTCCGATTTGGATTTGGACATCGCCGCCGCCGTCGAGCCGGGAGGCTTCGGCGCGGCAGGAAGGCTTTGGATGAACGACGAGGCCCGGGCAACCGGCGGCCTCGACCCCGCGCATGACCGGCGGCCGCCGCGGCGGTCGCCGTGGGGTCGGCGGTCACCTTACGGCACCCGCGCACGATCGCGGCGGCCGCGCCCGGCCGGGATGAGCGTCGACCTATGCCGCGCTCGATCTCGGCACCAACAATTGCCGGCTGCTGGTCGCGCGCCCGACCGGCGACAGCTTCCGCGTGATCGACGCGTTCTCCCGCATCATCCGGCTGGGCGAGGGGATCTCGTCGTCCGGCCGCATCAGCGAGGCCGCGATCGCGCGCGCGGTCGAGGCGCTCGCGATCTGCCGCGACAAGATGCGCAATCGCGGCGTCACCCGCGCGCGGCTGATCGCGACCGAGGCCTGCCGCGCGGCGGAGAACGGCGGCGAGTTCCGCGCCCGCATCGCCGAGGAGGTCGGCCTCGAGCTCGAGATCGTCGATCGCGAGACCGAGGCCGAGCTCGCCGCCACCGGCTGCACGCCGCTGATCGATCCCGAGGCCGAGGGCGTGATCCTGTTCGACATCGGCGGCGGCTCCTCCGAACTGGTGCGGCTCGGCCGCTCGGCCGCCGATGCCGTCGCGGGCCGCCACCGCCGCAGATCAAAGCGTGGGTGTCGCTGCCGGTCGGCGTGGTGACGCTCGCCGAGCGCCATGGCGGGCATCACGGTCACGCGCGAGATCTACGAGGCGATGATCGCGGAGGTCGCCGCCATCGTTGCGCCGTTCGTGGCCGACAACGCATGGCGCCGCGGTCGACCGGATGCATCTGCTCGGCACCTCCGGCACGGTGACGACCATCGCCGGCGTCCATCTCGATCTCAGCGCTACGACCGCCGCCGCGTCGACGGCTGCTGGATGAGCGACGACGAGGTGACGCGCGTGGTCGAGCGCCTGCTCGCCATGAGCTACGAGGACCGCGTCGCCAATGCCTGCATCGGCGCCGAGCGCGCCGATCTCGTGCTCGCCGGCTGCGCCATCCTGGAAGCGATCCGCCGCGCGTTCCCGTGCCGGCGGCTGCGGGTCGCCGACCGCGGCCTGCGCGAGGGCATGCTGGTGCAGATGATGCGCGCCGACGGCGTCTGGGGCGACGTTCCGGCGCCGGCGGAGCGCACGCATCGTGACGACGACGCCCGGCCGCGGCCGCGATCTCAAGACGCGGGTGAAAACCGGCAAGAGCCGCACGCTGTCGTCCAAGCTCTGGCTCGAGCGCCAGCTCAACGATCCCTATGTGGCGCGCGCCAAGCGCGAAGGCTTTCGCTCGCGCGCCGCCTTCAAGCTGATCGAGATCGACGACAAGCATCACCTGCTCAAGCCGGGCGCGCGCGTCGTCGATCTCGGCGCCGCGCCCGGCGGCTGGAGCCAGGTCGCGGCCAAGCGCATCGGCGCCGACGAGGGCCGCGGCCGCGTGGTCGCGATCGACCTCCTCGACATGGCGGCGATCCCCGGCGTCGATTTCGTGCAGCTCGATTTTCTCGATCCCGCCGCGCCCGACACGCTCAAGGCGATGCTCGGCGGCGCGGCCGATGTGGTGCTCTCCGACATGGCGGCGAACGCCACCGGCCATCGCAAGACCGATCATCTGAAGATCATGGCGCTGGCCGAGGCCGCGGCCGAATTCGCGCGCGAGGTGCTCGCGCCGCGGCGGCGCCTTCCTCTGCAAGGTGCTGCAGGGCGGCACCGAGGCGGCGCTGCTCGCCACGCTCAAGCGCGATTTCACCGAGCGTGAAGCACGTCAAGCCGGCGGCGAGCCGCGCCGATTCCGCGGAGCTCTATCTGCTGGCGACGGGCTTTCGCGGCGAGGCGCGACCGGAGATTAAGTAGGATGGGGGCGGCGTCGGTTTTGCTGCGCCCGCGCGAAGTGGATTTGAATATTCATGTCCAATTGCGAACTGACGATCTTGATGCCCTGCCTCGACGAGGCCGAGACGCTGGGCCCCTGCATCGACAAGGCGCGCCGGTTTTTGGAGGGATCCGGCATTCAAGGTGAAATCCTGATCGCCGACAACGGCAGCACCGATGCCTCGCGCGAGATCGCGGTGAGGCTCGGCGCGCGCGTCGTCTCCGTCGAGCTGAAAGGCTACGGCGCCGCGCTGCAGGGCGGCATCGTGGCTGCGCGCGGCCGTTTCGTTGTCATGGGTGACGCCGACGACTCCTACGACTTCTCGTCGTTGATGCCGTTCGTGCAGAAGCTGCGCGAAGGTGCCGACTTGGTTGTTGGCAACCGCTTCAAAGGCCAGATTGCGCCCGGAGCGATGCCGTTCCTGCACCGCTACCTCGGCAATCCGTTGTTGAGCTTCCTCGGGCGTTTGTTCTTCTCGGTCCCGATCGGGGATTTTCATTGCGGACTGCGCGGCTTCGATCGGGAACGTCTGTTGGCGCTTGATTTGCGTACCACCGGCATGGATTACGCCAGCGAAATGATCGTCCGTGCGGCGCTCGCGGGCTATTCAATTGCCGAGGTGCCCACTGGACTTAAGTCCGATGGCCGCTCGCGCCGGCCGCACTTGCGCACCTGGAGCGACGGGTGGAAGCATTTGCGCTTCCTGCTACTGTATAGCCCGCGCTGGCTGTTCCTCTATCCCGGCCTTGCGTTGTTGGGTTTGGGAATTCTCGGAGTTGCGATTCTGCTGCCGGGTATCCGCTATATCGGTTCGGTTGGCCTCGACATCCATACGTTCATCGTGGCGTGCATCACGATCCTGCTTGGCATGCAAAGTATCAGTTTTGCAGTGATCGCGAGGCGGTTCGGCGCGCAACGCGGCTTCATCCCGCCGTCGTCGCGCTACTCCCAATTTCTGGAATGGTGTTCGTTGGAGCGGATGCTGGTGCTCGCACTCGGCTTGTTGGTTCTCGGCGTTGCCGGATTCGGCTGGTGCATCGGAACCTGGGCGTCACTCGGTTTCGGTCCGTTGCGGGACGCCACTCTGCTTCGCCTCCTGATGCTGTCACTGACGGCGATTGCAGCATCGATCCAGCTTGCCTTTACCGCATTTCTGGCCGGCATTATCGAGATCCCGGGTCGTCGCTGATGATAAGCACTGGCGCCAAGCTCGCCCTGAACGCTACGCACGGTTCTCTGGTGTTTCGGCGCCGCGTGCGCATTCTCTCTGAACACCTTGCTGCCGAGCTTCCCGCCAGCGCGCGCGTGCTTGATGTGGGCGCCGGCGATGGATCGATCGCAGCCGCCATTATGCAGAAGCGGCCGGACGTGGTGGTTGACGGCATCGATGTTAAATTGAGTCCGGTGACGCGCATCCCGGTCGCTCGCTATGACGGCGTTCGCATTCCCGCCCCGGACGCCAGTTATGACTGCGTCATGCTCGTCGACGTCTTGCATCACACGCTCGATCCGGCCGCAGTGTTGCGGGACGCCGTGCGCGTCAGTCGCGGCACGATCTTGATCAAAGATCATGTCCTGGTCGGATTCGCGGCCGGCGCGACGCTGCGGTTCATGGATTGGGTTGGCAATCGCGGCCATGACGTCGCGCTGCCTTACAACTTTCTGTCCGAGGGACGTTGGACTCGGTTATTCTCCGATGTGGGATTGGTTGTCGAAAAGTCCGTTGAGCGTCTCGGCCTGTATCCGGTGCCGTTCACATGGCTGTTCGATCGACGATTGCACGTGATCTACAGATTGCGCCGTAGCGACACTCAGCGAACATAATTTGACATTCGATATGCGATCGTTCGGCAACACAATCAAACAGTCTTTTCAGGTCGCTACGATCAGTGTCGCGCTGGCGGCATTGGTCATGGCTGTTTTGTTCTCTGTCAACGCCGTCATTTTCTCGCAAGGTTCCGTCTGCGGTTAGAGCGACCTTGCAGCGTTCGATTGCGGATGGGTCGATCAATACGACACGGCATCTTGGTCCGCTGCCTTTTGTGCCACTGCGGTTGACCACAAATCCCGGGGCCCCGCTGTTCGGTTTTGACTGCCAGATCTGGCAGACTCTGATCGCGCCGGGTTTGGATGCGATGTCATTGAGCCTCCGCACCATACGGGTGCGGGCGGCGAAACTTGATGTCGATCCGCGTGCGCCCGGCAATGCCGATTGCCAGGCAGTCATACAGCTCGTGCAGCCGGAAATTGCGGCTCGGGCACAGCCGACCAATATCGCGTATGATCGATACATTATGGGCCAACGTGCGTTGGCGCAGTTGTTGTTGAGCAATCTGTCACTGAATGCGTCGACCATCGTCCTGCACGTCGCGGTCTATGCCGCATTTCTGTTCGCGCTCGGATTCGCGTGGCGACGACACGCAACGTCAGTTGTGGTCATTTGCGTCGTCTTCTTGTTGTTTTATGGATTGTCGCATTTCAGCGGTACGGTTTTCTTTGCGCCGTCGGATATCACGCACGCCGTGTTCATCGCGGTTGCGTTGTCATTGAGATTGGGTGCGGCGCCATTGAGGACGTGCGCGGTTGTGGGGGCGCTGTATGGAGCATTGATCGCACAGTTCGATATTTTGACCGGTGGCGTTCCGGTCGGTCTAGCTGTTATCGCGCTCATGGTCGGTCATGGGGCTCCGGACCTGCGGATATTCATGCGCCACATTGCGATTGTCGTGGCGGCTTTCTGCATTGCCTTCGTCTGTTGTGTTGTCATTCGGCTGCTGGTCGTGTCGCTGATTGAAGGCAGCAATCAATTCGCCGTTCATTTTCCGAGTTTTCTGCGTCGATTGCGGGGCGATATTACGTTGGAATCTCCCCCAAATCTGGTGAAGCAGTACATCAGCTATCTTGACCGTCCATTGGGGCAGGTCGTCTACCTGCTCCGCATTTACTACCCTTGGAGTCGTCTCGTCGGTTGGGGGTCGCCCGTTTTTGGATCGATCCTCGTCGTCGGCGGTCTACTGGCTCTTGGCGCAACGACACTGCGCGTCGCACTGCTGCGACGAACCTCCGGCAGACCGTTCCCACCCCAGCTCATGGGTTGCTTACTGGGGTTTGGATTCCTGGTGGCCTGGATAGCGCTATTTTGGAATTCATACCCTCGTCCATCCATTCTTCATGGCGAGAGTTCTGGTTATTCCTATCATGTGCGGTGCGGTCGCAATCGTTGTGATGCGGGCGGAGTTGCGCCAGCGCACGGCGCCTGGGCTTGCGCCGGCCAGTTAATTCGCCACCAGCTTCGCGGCCTTCGCCACTTTGCCCCACTTCTCGATCTCGCTGCGGATATAGGCGGTGAACGCCTCGGGCGTGTCGCCGATGAGATTGAGGCCCTGGCTCGACAGTTTCTCCCGCACGCCTTTATCGCGCAGCGCCTCGACCGTCGCCTGGTGCAGCCGCGCGACCACGGCGGGCGGCGTCGCGATCGGCGCGACCATGCCGTACCAGTTGTCGGCTTCGACCTGCGGATAGCCGAGCTCGGCGGTGGTCGGCACGGTGTTCAGGCTCGGTGCCCGTTCGCGGCTGCCGACCGCGATGGCCTTGAGCTTTCCAGACTGCACCTGCGGCAGCAGCACCGGCAGATCGAAGAACGCCAATTGCACCTGTTGTCCGAGCAGATCGTTCACCGCCGGCGCCGCGCCCTTGTAGGGGACATGGACGATGTCGATCTTGGCGGCGACCTTCAGCAGCTCGCCCGCAAGATGCGGCATGCTGCCGGGTCCGGACGAGGCATAGTTCAGTGTGCCAGGCTTGGCGCGGGCCAGCGCCACCAGTTCGGCCAGATCCTTGGCAGGAACGCCCGTCGCCGCCACCAGAAGCTCCGGCACTTTTGCAACGAGGGTCACCGGCTTGAGGTGCTTGAGCGTGTCGTAGGGCAGCTTCTCCTGCAAGGCGATGCTGATCGCGAGCGCGCCGGCGCTGGTGATCGCGATGGTGTGGCCGTCGGGTGCGCGCCTTCGCGACCACATCGGTGCCGGTGACACCGCCGGCGCCGCCGCGATTGTCGATGACGATTTGCTGCTTGAGGATTTCCGACATTCGCTGGCCGACCACGCGGGCGATCAGATCGTTCGGCCCGCCGGGCGGGAACGGGACGATCAGCCGGATCGGCTTTGACGGGAAGTCCTGTGCGTGTGCACTTCCCACCATGGCGACAGCCGCGGCCAGTACGAGCATGCGTAGCGGATTCCGGTTCATTGCGAGCTCCCTATGGGCGTTTTTGCAGTTTCGCACAGCCGTGAGCCGACAGACAGGGGATCAGGCAGTATCAGCCCTGCTTCTGGTCGCTGGCTTCGGTCGGTCCGGACGACGATGTCAGATGCCGGCGCGAGACCTCGGCGCCGGCATCGGGCGGCAGCCGCCAGAACAGCAGCGAAGTCATCGCCGAAATGGTGGCGATGATGATCCAGGCTGGCTGGAAATCGGCGGCGGTGATCTTGTCGCCGCCGCGGAAATGCAATGCCAGCTCCACCAGCGAGGCGGCGAGTGCGATCCCGACCGACAGCGACAATTGCTGCGCCACCGCCACCAGCGAGGTCGCGCGGCTCATGTAGCGGGAGTCGATGTCGGCATAGGCGATGGTGTTGAGGCTCGTGTATTGCAGCGAGCGGAAGAAGCCGCCGACCAACAGCACGCCAACGATCCATGCGAATGGAGCGCCGGGCGTGAATGTCGCGCACAGCCCAACCATGAACGCGCTCACCAGTGCGTTCACTGTCAGCGCCCAGCGGAAGCCGAACGTGCGCAACACGATCGGGATGATGGTCTTCATGCCGAGTGCGCCGAACACATTGGCCACGGTGATCAGTCCGGACTGGAACGCGGTGAGGCCGAAGCCAAGCTGCAAGCAAAGTGGGAGCAGGAACGGCATGCTGCCGACGCCGGCGCGGTAGAGCGACCCGCCGACCACCGCCGCGCGCAAAGTTGGAAGCCGCAGCAGCGACAGATCGAGGATCGGCGCCGGCGTGCGGCGCGCGTGCAAGACGTAGGCCCAGGTCGCCGCCGCGCCGATCGCGATCAGGGCGAGGACGATGCCGTTCGGCAGGAAATTGAGGCCGAGCATCGAGCCGCCGAAAGTGAGCCCGGCGATGCCGAGCCCGGCCAGCGCCGCGCCGCGCGCGTCGAACGGGTCGGGATTCTCGGCTTTGATGTCCTCGATATAGATCGTCGCCAGCACGATTCCGGCGAGGCCGATCGGCACGTTGATGATGAAGATCCAGTGCCACGAGACATAAGTGGTGAGAAATCCGCCGAGCACCGGGCCGATCAGCGGGCCGAGCAGGGCGGGCACGGTGACCCAGATCATCGCCACCACCAGCTCGCGCTTGTCGATCGTGCGCACCAGAATCAGCCGCGCCACCGGCGTCATCATCGCGCCGCCCACGCCTTCGACCATGCGCGCGAGCACGAACTGGGTCAGCGATTGCGACAGCGCGCAGCCGATCGATCCGCAGATGAACACCAGGATGGCGGCCCGGAACACGGTGCGCGCGCCGAACCGGTCGGCGGTCCAGCCGCTCACCGGCAGGAACACTGCCAGCGTGATCAGATAGCTGGTGATCGCGAGCTTCAGCTCCAGCGGCGCGGCGCCGATGTCGGCGGCGATCGCCGGCAGCGACGTGGCGATCACGGTGGAATCCATGTTCTCCATGAACAAGGCGACCGCCACGATCAGCGGCACGATTTTGTTGGAGAGCATGGGCGGGCTTCGAGCCGGTGGAGCAGGGAGGTCGACCGTAACAGAGAATTCGCCAGCGCGCGCAACCCAGCTATTGCCCCCGCGCAAAGCCATCCTATTTATCGGGGCGCGTGCCCGCTCGCGGGTCGGTAGGAGGGTTCTTCGATGATCTATATCCTGGCGATCTTCGTTCCGCCCTTGGCGCTGCTGCTGAACGGTCAGCCGTTCTCGGCGGTACTCAACCTGGCCATCATCGTGCCTTGCATCATCCTGGGATTCGCGTTCCCGGTGCTGTGGCTGGTGCCGTCCGGCCACGCCGTCATTGCGATCTCCATGCGGCGCGAAGCCCGCAAGCACCGGGAGATCGTCGACGCGATCGAGAAGCACGGTCCGCCGCCGGACTACCGGCGGTAGCCCACGAGGCGAGCAACCCGGTGCACCCTACACGGGCGCCGGGAACCCCGGCTGGAACCGCTTTGCGTCGGTGAGGGCGGTATGCTATCGACCTCCGCCAACCCAAAATGGGCCGTCGATTCGCGCAAAACCGCATCGGTTTTGAGCAGGCCGAACCTTATCCGGCCACCAACGACGGCCCGCAAACGCCCGTGAAACGGGCAGGCTGGAGTTGGCGAATGGCCGCGACGTCCCAGGGACCCCTGCGTGAGGCACTGACCTTCGACGACGTGCTGATCAAGCCCGGCCTGTCGGAGCGGATGCCCGCGGAGGTCGATATCCGCAGCCGCATCACCCGCCAAATCCCGCTCAATCTTCCCATCATCGCCTCGGCCATGGACACCGTGACCGAGGCCGAAATGGCGATCGCCATGGCGCAGGCCGGCGGTCTCGGCGTGATCCACCGCAACCTCGAGCCGGAGGCGCAGGCGGCGCAGGTGCGGCAGGTCAAGAAGTTCGAGTCCGGCATGGTGGTGAACCCGCTCACCATCCAGCCCGGCGCCTCGCTCGCGGACGCGCTCGAACTGATGAAGGCGCACCGCATCTCGGGCGTGCCGGTGGTGGAAGGCGGTGGCAACGGCAAGGCCGGCAAGCTGGTCGGCATCCTCACCAATCGCGACGTGCGTTTCGCCACCGACCGGCGCCAGACGATCGCGGAACTGATGACCAAGGACAAGCTGATCACCGTTCGCGAGGGCGTCAGCCAGGAAGAGGCCAAGCGCCTCTTGCACCAGCACCGCATCGAAAAGCTCCTGGTGGTCGACGACCAGTATCGCTGCGTCGGGTTGATCACCGTGAAGGATATGGAGAAGGCGGTTGCCAATCCCAATGCCTGCAAGGATGAGCAAGGCCGCCTGCGCGTCGCCGCCGCGACCACCGTTGGCGATTACGGCCATGAGCGCACCGAGCGGCTGATCGAAGCCGGCGTCGATCTGGTCGTGGTCGATACCGCGCACGGCCATTCCAAATTGGTGCTCGATGCGGTTGAGCGCATCAAGCGGCTGTCGAACGCCGTGCAAGTCGTTGCCGGCAATGTCGCGACCGCCGATGGCACGAAGGCGCTGATCAACGCCGGCGCCGACGCCATCAAGGTCGGCATCGGCCCGGGCTCGATCTGCACCACCCGGATCGTGGCCGGTGTCGGCGTGCCGCAGCTCACCGCCATTCTCGACGCCGTCGAGGCGGCGGCCGCGACCGATACGCCGGTGATCGCCGACGGCGGCATCAAATATTCCGGCGACCTTGCCAAGGCGATCGCCGCCGGCGCGGATTGCGCCATGATCGGCTCGCTTTTGGCGGGCACCGACGAAACGCCGGGCGAGGTGTTCCTCTATCAGGGCCGCTCCTACAAATCCTATCGCGGCATGGGCTCGGTCAGCGCCATGGCGCGCGGCTCGGCCGACCGCTACTTCCAGCAGGACATCAAGGACACGCTGAAGCTGGTGCCGGAAGGCGTCGAGGGGCAGGTGCCCTACAAGGGCTCGGCGGCGACCGTGCTGCACCAGCTTGCCGGCGGCCTGCGCGCGGCCATGGGCTATGTCGGCGCGTGTGACGTCGCGGAGCTGCACGACAAGGCGGAGTTTGTGCGCATCTCCGGCGCCGGCCTGCGCGAGAGCCACGTCCACGACGTGACCATTACCCGCGAGACGCCGAACTATCCGAGCCGGCCATAGTCTCGCCCGCCGATCGCGGCGGTACAAGCGGACCGGCGGTTGGCCCGCCAGCTATCGAGCCAGGCGCGCCTCGAATTCGATCTCGCGCAGGCTAGTGGAGTGGATTTGACATTCGCTACCCATTTCGCAGCAGGCACGCGATGCGAATGTCAAATCCAAACTCCACTAGCAGCCTATACTTGCTAGTGGTCCTTTAATTCTAACATTCGCAAAATCGTCCGCGGAAATGGGATGCGAATGTTAGAATTGGACCACTAGTGTCCCTGAGGGGCACGCCGGCTGTCCAAATTTGGCTGTGGGTATCGGGCCTGCGGGAGGACACCCGCATCGCGGCGCCCATGGCGCCCCAAAAGCGCCGGGCCTGTTTGCGGGAAGCAGACTTGGTCATGGGTCGTCTCCATCCGTTGCCAGTTCCGACCTCTGCTATTTCGTTGCTCGCCAGAGTGGAACGGTTCAGTTCTCCAGGACGAAATCCGCGCAAGCTGTGATCGGCAGCACATTGCGGGCGATATTGTTGCGACTACTTTGCAACTGCGGACTTCAATGATGCGTTTATGGCAGGCTGCCCGGATCGATCTCGCGATTCTCGATCAGGCCGTTCTGTTGCCGCTGTTCGTGCGTGTGCCGCTGACGTTCGTGCCGGGATTTACCAATGCCGCAGTCCGCCTCCGCCATCCTCTGGCCCATGCTCGCCCACATCGGCTGGGTCATCATGCTCTATGCCTGGATCACCATTGCGCGCACCCGCGCGGTGAGGCGCGGCGAGATCGACTACTCGGCGTTCGTGCTTGGCCGCGAGGAGCCGCTCGCGATCGCGCGCATTACCCGCAATCTTGCCAACCAATTCGAACTACCGGTGTTCTTCTACGTCGCGGCGGTGCTGTTGATCGTGCTCGGCAAGGTTACGACGTTCGATATTGTTGCGGCATGGGTGTTCGTCGCGGGTCGCGTGGCCCACACGCTGGTGCAGACGCTGACCGACAATGTCGGGTTGCGGGGCAATGTCTTCACCATCAATTTTCTGGCGGTTGTAGCATTGGTCGGCCACTTGGGGCTGATCGCGTTCGAAGGAACGGCACGTTGACCGGTTAGTGTTTGATTTTCCGGATACACGCGGCCAAAGTTTCTGTCACGGGGGAGCATCATGTCGATCCGCACTGTCCTGCTGCCGCTGTTCGTCCTTGTGCTGCTGACGTTCGTCTTAGGATTGTGGGCGGCTTATTTGCGGGTGCAGGCCGTTCGCAGCCGCGAGGTCAAGCCGCGCGACGTCTCGCTGCGCGAGCTCAATTGGCCGCCGCACGTGATGAAGATCACGCATGCGTTCCAGAACCAGCTCGAACTGCCGATGTTGTTCTACGTGCTCACGATCCTGGCCTGGATCACGCGGCAGGCCGATCTTGTATTCCTGGTGCTGGCGTGGGTGTTCGTTGTTTTGCGCCTGCTGCATGCCGCCGTTCATGTCACCAGCAATAACCTGGGGCAGCGCGGATTGCTGTTCATCGCCAGCGGATTCGTGCTGGCGGTGATGTGGACGATCTTCATCTTGCGCGTTGTGCTGGCCTGAATAGGGTTTGCTCGCGTCCCGATCTCGAAGAGGCGATCATGTCACAATTCTCGCGCCGGCACGTCATTGGCGGCGCCGGCTCCGCATTGCTCATCGGCGGTGCGGCGCACGCGGCACCCAATACGTCAAGCAGTCTGACCGCTGATGTCTGTATCGTCGGCGCCGGCTTCGCCGGGCTCGCCGCCGCCTTGCGGCTCAAGCAGGCGGGCGCCAGCGTGGTGGTGCTGGAAGCGCGCGGCCAGGTCGGCGGTCGGTCCTGGACCGTGGCCTTGAAGGATGGCGGCTGGGTCGACTGGGGCGGCCAGTGGGTCGGCTCGTCGCAGGAACGCTTCTACGCGCTGATCAATGAGATGGGCTGCGAAACTTATCCGTCGCCGAATTTCGGCAAGACGCTCCAGCGCAGCATTTTCGATGCCGATCGAGTATTACCGGATCGACGAGGACAAGGACGAACCGTTCCCTGGCTCGGACATGTTGAAGGGAATCTACAAGAAGCTTGATGGCATCGCGGACACCGTCGACGTCAACGCGCCGTGGGCGCATCCGGACGGCAAGCTCCTTGATTCGGTGACCTTTGCCGAATGGCTGCGGCAGAACGTGCCGCACGAAGGCGCCCGGCAATTTGCCGCCACCGAGGTCGGGTCGGTGCCGAGCGCGAGCCCGGAGGAAATTTCCGTTTTGCATCTCGCCTGGCTGATCAAGGCATGTCACGGCATTGGCGAGCTGTTCGGTGATGCGCAGGCCGATCGTCTGATCGGCGGCACCCAACGTGTTGCCCGGCGGGTCGCGGAGCGGCTCAAGGGCGAGATCAAGCTCAATCAGCCGGTGCGCCGTATCCAGTGGACCGACAAGGGCGCGGTGGTGCAGTCCGACAGCATCGCGGTGACGCGCCCGCCGCGTCATCATCTGCGTGCCGCCGACGCTTGCCGGCGCCATCGAATATTCGCCGGCATTGCCGACCAACCGCACGCAGGTGACACAGCGCTGGCCGCAAGGCCTGGTGATCAAGGTGTCGATGATCTACAGCGCGCCGTTCTGGCGCGACGACGGCCTCAACGGCACGTCCTACGACCATCTCTCGGTGATGGGCGAGACGGCGGACTCGAGCAATCCGCGAGAATATTCCAAGACCGGCATCCTGACCGGCTTCGTCTATTCCGACAACGCGCGCAAGGTCGCGCCGTTGCCGGCGGAAGAGCGCAAGCGCATCCTGCTCGGCGAGGTCGCCAAGCGGTTCGGGCCGAAGGCGCTCGAACCGGTGAACTATCACGAGTTGAACTGGACCGAGGCGCAGTGGACGCGCGGCTGCTTTACCGGCTTCCTCACGCCCGGCGCGACGACGCTGTTCGGGAGTGCGGTGCGCGATCCGGTCGGTCCGCTGCACTGGGCGGGCACCGAGACGTCGACCGACTGGCCGTCGTTCATCGACGGCGCCATCCGCTCCGGCGAGCGGGAGGCGGCCGCGATCCGCAGGGCAGGTTAGGTCATCTCGGCTTGCATGGGATCGCCGTTCAAGCGATGAACGGGCGACATTGCCGGCGGGGCCATCACGAAACCCTCGTGCGCCTTCGGCACCGGGCCGATCCCGCTAATGCTCCGGCCGGCGACGGGGCATGGCGATTGCCGCAGCAGGAAGGCATCGATGATACGCGCGAATAGTCACCGGGCGCCGCGTCCCCTGCAAGAGGCCGTGCGATGACGCCGGCCGCTCGGCTCTCCGCCGCGATCGAGGTGCTCGCCGATATCGAGGCGCGGCGGCGGCCGGCGGCCGACGCGCTCAAGGACTGGGGGCTCGCGCACCGGTTCGCCGGTTCCGGCGACCGCGCCGCGATCGCGGGACTGCTCTACGACGCGCTGCGCCGCCAGGCCTCGGCGGCGTTCATGATGGGCGAGGACACCCCGCGCGCGGTGCTGCTCGGCATGCTGCGGCTCGAGCGCAAGCTCGATGTCGCCGCGATCGCGCAGCTTGCCGATGGCGGCCGCTTTGCGCCGGCGCCGCTGACCGATGCCGAGCGCGCGCGGCTCGACGCCGCCAGCCTCGACGGCGCGCCGCCGTGGGTCGCGGGCGACTATCCGGAATGGCTCGATCCGCATCTCGCCGCGACGTTCGGCGACGAGCGCGCCGAGGAGGGCGCGGCGCTGGCGTCGCGTGCGCCGCTCGATCTGCGCGTCAACACGCTCAAGGCGACGCGCGAGGAGGCGGCCGAGGCGCTCGCCGATCTCAAGCCGGTGCCGACGCGCTGGTCGCCGCACGGGCTGCGGCATCGTGCTGTCTGCCGACGCTCGCAGCCCGGCGATCCATGCCGAGCCGGCGTTCATCAAGGGCCTGATCGAAATCCAGGACGAGGGCTCGCAGCTTGCCGCGCTGCTTGCCGACGCCAAGCCGGGCGAGCAGGTGATCGATCTCTGCGCCGGCGCCGGCGGCAAGACGCTGGCGCTCGCCGCCGCGATGGACAACAAGGGCCAGCTCTACGCCACCGATGACGACAAGCGCCGGCTCGCGCCGATCCATGCGCGGCTTGAGCGCGCCGGCGTGCGCAACGTGCAGGTCCGCACGCCGCGCGGCGCGGCCGACGTCCTGGCCGATCTCGCCGGCCACGCCGACCTCGTGCTGATCGACGCGCCCTGCACCGGCACCGGCTCGTGGCGGCGCAATCCCGATGCCAAATGGCGCGTGCGGCCGGGCGCGCTCGAGCAGCGGATGAAGGAGCAGGCCGAGTTGCTCGACCGTGCCGCGACGCTGGTGAAGCCCGGCGGCCGCATCGCCTATGTCACCTGCTCGGTGCTCGCCGAGGAGAACGGCGATCAGGTGCGCGGATTTCTCGGACGCGCATCCGGAGTTCGCGATCGTGCCGGCGGCCGAGGCCACCGCCGCGCTGGGCGAGCGCGCATTCCTGTTCCGCCGCGCGGTGCTGACGACGCGACGAGGGCCTGCTGATGACGCCGCGCCGCACCGACACCGACGGATTTTTCGTCGCGGTGATGCGCCGCGTGTCTTGAGATCGGTCTGCCGATCCGGCGGGGCTATTTCTTCGACCGCTTGGGCGGTCTCTTGCGCGCCGGCCGTGGTGGTGGAGGGGCTCCGTCACTTCGCTGCTCTCGTCGATGACAAAGCAATTGTAATACTGATCGGCAGCGATGAGCTTGCTGGTTGCGCATTCGTGAAACAAGTCGAGCTCTTCCTCGCTGCGATAGTGAAGATACGGACCGATCATGTAACGGCTGGCCGCGTCGGGTGCGATGCCGTAGCGATCGATCTTGCCCTTGAGCTCGGGCTCGACCGCGAGGATCGCATCGCGCAGCGAATTGTCGTGAATGAAATTGTCCGGTAGCTGGTCGAACGGCCCGTCGTAGTAGTTGTTCGAACGCGAATTGCCCTCGAAGATGCCGACGAGAATTTTTCGATCGAGGCGATGGTCCCGGTAAAATGCGAAGCCGGTGCGCCTGCCGATCAAAATCCGGTCGGTGCTGGATGCGGGCATCAGCTCGTCCGAAACCGTCACGGTCTCGTCGAGAATGTAGTGAAACGCTTTCAGCCGGCTGTTGTAGATCAGGAAAAGACGGATGGCGGACTCATCGAACACCGGCCCGAGATATTTCTCGTCCGGTCCGAGCGCTGTCGATGGCGGCGTGACCTTGGAGAGGTCGTTCAAGGCGAACACCACCGATTTCGAGCCCAAGGTTACACGATAGACCAGCGGCTCGACCTTTTCGATCTTGACGCCGTGCGAGCCGTCGAGAAGCCGGTACTTCATATCCGGCTCACCGCTCCACTCGTTGAAGTCTTTGAAATAGGCGAAATGCACCTTGCCGGCGTCGCGATCGAGCACATCGATGCGGATGTTTCCGGCGTAGCGGTTGCCGTTATGGTGAAACCAGAAATAGTAGTAGTTCTCGGTCGGATAGACCGTGACGCGATCCGGCAGGCTGTTCAGCACGAACGTGAACACGGCGATCGGATCATCGATCGCAAGCGTCGACTTCTTGGTCACATCCTCGACCATTTGCTCGTTGGTGTAGAGCCGCGGCATGTCCGACATTGCGGCCGTCGCGGCCAAGCCGAGCATGGCCATGGCGACAAGCGCGGAGGATGCGGTACGGCGCGCGGACTGGCTCGGTCGCGGCGCCGCCGATCGGCGCCTGAACTCGGAAAACATCATGACGGATACTCGCTGGATCGAACGATCGCCGTGCCGGTCGTTGTATTGCTCCCGCGCCCCCGCCGGATCGATTGTTCCGGGAGCGTGGCTCCCGGAACGTGATTGCTTGCTCCCACGCGCCGCCGGCTACTTCTTCTTCGCCGAACCGTCCCTTTGGTGAGTTGCGGCGCGCGTATGCTGGCCGCCCGCCTTGTTCTCCTGCAGCCGTTGCTTCTGGAACGTTTTCGGCTGCGATTGCCGGATCGTCTTCTGCTGGAAGGTCTTCTGCTGGAGTCTTCTGCCGAGTCTTCTGCTGGAAGGTCTTCTGCTGGATCGTCTTCTGTTGGAACGTCTTTGGTTGTGTCGCTTTTTTAGAGCCGGTGCGGGCATGGCTCGCGGCAGCGGCATGCGTCCCCTTCGGCGTGATCTGCTGCTTCGGCGACCCCGCACGCGCGTGCGTCATGGCGCGGGTATGCACAACCTTCGGCGTTACTTTGGGGTCGATCTTGGTTTGCGGAGATCCCTGCCGCAGGTGGGTTTGCGCCCGGGTGTGCTTGTCAGCGGGTATTTGTGGCACGAGCGGAACGATCGTCTTCCCGCCCTTGTCCTTTTGCGAGCCGACGGTGGCGTGAGTCATCGCCCGTGTATGCACCGTCTTCGGCACGCCCTTCGGCACAGGCTGCGATCCCTGCTGCTTGTGGGTGAGCAGGCGGTTATGCGTTGTCCCGTAGCGCTTGTGGGTGAGCGCGCGATCGTGCGGCGTGCCGGTGCGCTGATGGGTGAGCACGCGATTGTGCGGCGTGCCGGTGCGTTGATGGGTGAGCGCGCGGTCGTGCGGCGAACCAATGCGCTGATGCGTCTGGACGCGGTCATGCGGCGAGCCCTGGCGCTTGTGGGTGAGCACGCGGTCATGTGGCGAGCCGTAACGTTGATGCGTCTGGCGCCGGTCGTGCGGCGAGCCATAGCGCCGGTGCGTCAGAATCCGATCGTGCGGCGTCCCGAGTTGCTGGTGCGTCAGCCGGCGGTCATGCGGCGACCCGTAGCGCAGATGGGTCATGTAGCGGTTGTGGACCGATCCGCGCCGTTCGTGGCTCCAAGTCCGGTTGTGCGAGCCGTCGCGATAGTGGCTCCAACTGCGGTTGTGCGACTGCCAGCGGTTGTGGCTGACGTAGGGCGAATGGGAGCCGAAGCGGAAGTGGCTGCCCGCCCGGCCGTGCGACTCGTACATCGAGTGGCTGATCTGCGGATCGTGGCCGATGCCGACCACGGGCAGCGGTGCCACCGCGACAAAGCCCATCGGCGGAGACTCGCAGATCTGATAGATCGCGATGTCGCCGATCCAGGTGGCGTCGTTGCTGAGTGTGCGTTCGGCATCGACATTCCCGGATTTGTCAATGTTGACGTCGGTGTCGATCATGTAGGACTTGTTGAGGCTGGAACCCTGTGAGGGCTGCCCGCCCTGACCGGCGGCGCCGCCGCCGGGAGAGGCGCCGGCCGAGGCCACCGGCTGGAACGTGCCCTCGCCGATGCCCTGGATGCCATGCACTTCGACATCGCCGGCCTGCTGCGGACCTTCCGTCTCGGAAACCTGCTGCGGCGCGCCTTGCTGAGCGCCGGGGCCGGTCGGGCCGGTATCGCCAATGCCCGGTGCGTTGCATGGGCCGACCGACGAGCACAGCACGTCGCCGGTCGATCCAGACGAACTGATCGGGCTGGTTGCGCGCGATCGTCCATTTGTTGGAGTCGTAGCCGTAGCCGAACGCGGCGCCGCCCGCGCAGTTTGACTGCATGACGGGCGGGCCTTCCTCCGGCTGGCGTTCGCGGAAGCCGACGTCGTAACGGCCGACCGC
The DNA here is from genome assembly GCA_963741595.1 of uncultured Alphaproteobacteria bacterium. Lineage (GTDB taxonomy): Bacteria > Pseudomonadota > Alphaproteobacteria > Rhizobiales > Xanthobacteraceae > VAZQ01. The sequence goes on along the minus strand of CAVUIV010000017.1, from coordinate 45,024 downwards.
GCGCCAGTTGCCTTCATGGTCGAGTTCGTAACGCAGGAGCCGCGCCTCGTGCGGATCGGCGAACGGGTTCGGTTCAGCCAAGTCCGAGATTGCGCATGCCGCCGCGCTCGGCGACCAGCATGATGCCGCGATTGGAGCAGGCCGGGAATGTGATGTCGCTGACCGGCTGGCTGTAGCCGGCGCGCGCGATGTCATCCGCGGTTTCGAAGAAATCCGGCACCAGGAATTCGCGCCGCACGTCGCCGCGCGAAATCGCCGTCCGGCCCGAGCTGCACCGACCACACCGAATTGCGCTTCTCGTCTTCGGCAGCGCGTTCCAAGTCGTCGTCTGCCGAAGGCCGGGCTGCTGCCAGACCGAGTAATAGAGCCGGACGTCGCCGCTCTTGGCGTCGCGCGAGACGCCGAGGCCCCACACGCGACGGCCGGAAGCCGCGATGTTCCAGCACTCCGGCGAGTTCGAGAACGATCCGCTGGGGCAGTCGTTGATGCGGGCGCGCGATGCCGGGATTGAACGGGATCGGCGGCAGGCTTGCGCGGCTGCCCGCTGTCGACGTCGAGGAAGCTGGCGCGGCCCTGCGCGCCGTGGTCCCAGACGCCGAGATCGGCGCCGTCGGCGGAGCGCAGCCGGTGGATCATGCCGGTCTCTAGATCGGAGACGAAGAACTGCCGGTTCCAGCGGTCGTAGGCGATGTTGCCAAGCGACGCGCCGGTGTTCTGGCGTCCCTGAGCGCCAGTTGGGCGAACAGCGCGCGGACGGCCGGTCGCTGGCGTCGAGCCTGTAGATCGCGCCCGGGCCGCCCGGGCCCCACATGCCCGGCATCCATTGCTTGTTGTCGCCGGTACGGTGCAGGCCGAAGGCGGGCGTGGCTGCGACGTAGATATTCGGTGGGTTCTGTCCGTCGAGCGCGACGCCGAAGACCTGGCCGACCTCGGACGCCTTGAGCGGCTGGCGCTGCGGCTCGTCGATCCAGTGCATGGCCCTGCGGCGGCTGGCCGGGCGCGCGCACGTCGATGATGCTGCCGACCGTTCCTTCGAGGTCGATGACCGCCTCGCCCTGCTGAGCGCCATCGCGTTGTCCCCGAGAAACGGGTGACAAAGGCTTCGCCGGGTTGCATCGGCTGCGCGCGCAGCGTTTCGGCCGGCAGCAGAGTGGCGATTGCCAAAACGCAGGAAGGAGCCCAATCTTCGATGAGCGCAAACATTGACTGAGCATCTTAATCTCCCCCCAGGACCAAGCTGACTATCGCGCGGATCATAACAGCCAGAAAGCTGACGTCCATGCGTCAGGGTCGCCATCAGGCTCCCGGCCACCGCGGAGGCTTGACCGCGGACGGTGCGACCGTCACATAACCCTATTCCTCGGATCGGGGCGGCGATCCCCTCCGCCACGGCCGTCGGAGACTCGAACGGCAAGCGAATGTCCGAGACCTCCCACGACAAGATCCTGATCGTCGATTTCGGCTCGCAGGTGACCCAGCTCATCGCGCGGCGGGTGCGCGAGGAGAGGGTCTATTGCGAGATCGTGCCGTTCCAGAAGGCGGAGGAGGCCTTCGCGGCGATGAAGCCGAAGGCCGTGATCCTGTCCGGCGGGCCGGCCTCGGTGCTCGACAAGGACGCGCCGCTGGCGCCGCACGGCGATCTATCGAGGCCGGCGTGCCGGTGCTCGGCATCTGCTACGGCGAGCAGGCGATGGCGCAGCAGCTCGGCGGCAAGGTCGAGGGCGGGCATCACCGCGAATTCGGCCGCGCCGAGGTCGAGGTCACCGAGGACACGCCGCTGTTCGAGGGCGTGTGGAAGAAGGGCGAGAAGTATCCGGTCTGGATGAGCCACGGCGACCGCGTGACCGTGCTGCCCGCAGGGCTTCCGCGTGGTCGGCACCTCGCCGAATGCGCCGATCGCCATGATCGCCGACGAGGAGCGCAAGTTCTACGCCACCCAGTTCCATCTCGAAGTCGATGCACACGCCGCACGGCGCGGCGCTGCTGCGCAATTTCGTGCGCAAGATCGCGGGCTGCACGCGGCGACTGGACCATGCGCGCCTTCAAGGACGAGGCGATCGAGAAGATCCGCAAGCAGGTCGGCAAGGGCCGGGTGATCTGCGGGCTGTCCGGCGGCGTCGATTCCGCGGTCGCGGCGGTGCTGATCCACGAGGCGATCGGCGAGCAGCTCACCTGCGTGTTCGTCGATCACGGCCTGCTGCGGCTCGACGAGGCGCGAGAAGGTCGTCGACGCTGTTCCGCGGCAGCTACAACATCCCGCTGGTGCACGTCGACGCCGCGGAGCATGTTCCTCGGCGCGCTCGCCGGCGTCGACCGACCCCGAAGCCAAGCGCAAGACCATCGGCAAGCTGTTCATCGACGTGTTCGAGGCCGAGGCGAAGAAGATCGGCGGCGCCGAATTTCCTGGCGCAGGGCACGCTCTATCCCGACGTGATCGAGAGCGTGTCGTTCACCGGCGGGCCGTCGGTGACCATCAAGTCGCACCACAATGTCGGCGGCCTGCCCGAGCGCATGAACATGAAGCTGGTCGAGCCGCTGCGCGAACTGTTCAAGGACGAGGTGCGCGCGCTCGGCCGCGAGCTCGGCCTGCCGGAGGCGTTCGTCGGCCGCCATCCGTTCCCGGGGCCGGGGCTCGCGATCCGCTGCCCGGGCGAGATCACGCGCGAGAAGCTCGACATCCTGCGGCTCGCCGACGACATCTACATCGAGGAAATCCGCCGCGCCGGCCTCTACGACGACATCTGGCAGGCGTTCGCGGTGCTGCTGCCGGTGCAAGACCGTCGGCGTGATGGGCGACGGCCGCACCTACGATTTCGTGGTCGGGCCTGCGCGCGGTGACCTCGACCGACGGCATGACCGCGGATTTCTATCCCTTCGACATGAAGTTCATCGGCCACGTCGCGACCCGCATCATCAACGAGGTCAAGGGCGTCAACCGCGTGGTCTACGACGTGACGAGCAAGCCGCCGGGCACGATCGAGTGGGAGTGACATGGCAGTCAGCCGGCAAGCCGTCACCATCTACGGCATCAAGAACTGCGACACGATGAAGAAGGCGCGCGCCTGGCTCGACAAGCACGGCGTCGCCTACGCCTTCCACGACTACAAGACCGCCGGCATCGAGCGCGAGCGGCTGGAGCGCTGGGCGAAGAAGGTCGGCTGGGAGACGCTGCTCAACCGCGCCGGCACGACCTTCCGCAAGCTGCCCGACAAGGACAAGGCAGGCGCTCGACGCCAAGAAGGCGATCGCGCTGATGCTGGCGCAGCCCTCGATGATCAAGCGGCCGGTGCTCGATCTCGGCGGCGACAAGCTGCTGGTCGGCTTCAAGCCCGACCTTTATAAAGAGGCCATTCGCGCCTAGGCGATCGGGCCTCTTCAAGATCAGTTCAACATCAGGGAGTGAAGCACGTGGATATTCGCCTCGACGGCCGCGCCGCCATCGTCACCGGCGGCTCGAAGGGCCTCGGCTATGCCATCGCGATGCGGTTTGCGCAATCCGGCGCCGACGTTGCCGATCGCCGCGCGCGGGCGCGAGGCGCTCGACCAGGCGGTGAAGGAGATCCAGGCGCAGGCGCAAGGGCAAGGTCATCGGCGTGACCGGCGATGTCGGCGTGCCCGGCCGACATCAAGCGCGATCTACGACGAGGCGGTGAAGGCGTTCGGCAAGGTCGACATCGTCGTCAACAATGCCGGCACCTCGCGCAACGGCAAGTTCGAGGAAATTCACCGACGAGGTCTGGCGCGAGGACCTCGACCAGAAGCTGTTTGCCGCCATCCGCCTGACCCGGCTGGCCTGGCCGGGTATGAAGGAGCGGCAATGGGGCCGCGTCATCAACGTGCTCAATATCGGCGCCAAGGCGCCGCGGGCGGGCTCGGCGCCGACCACGATCTCGCGCGCCGCCGGCATGGCGCTGACCAAGGTGCTGTCGCACGAAGGCGCGCCGCACAGCATCCTGGTCAATGCCATGCTGGTCGGCTTCATCGAATCCGACCAGCATGTGCAGCGCGCCAAGAAGGAGGGCATCGCGCTCGACGACTACATCGAGCCGGCGCACCAAGGACATTCCGCTCCGCCGCATCGGCAAGGCCGAGGAGTTCGCCAACCTCGCCTGCTTCCTGGCCTCCGACGCCGCGTCCTACATCACCGGCACCGCCATCAATGTCGACGGCGGCCATTCGCCGGTGATGTAGGCTTAAAGCTGTGCCGTTGAACTTGTTCCGAGCAGGCGGATGCCGGGCATCCTCCCGGTTCCACGGATAACCGGGGCAGGCTTTTTCGGGATCATGCTGCTCAGTAACGAGAGCCCGATGCGGCCGGATTCGAATCCATCTGCCGCAGCAACTTGCGTTGGTCGCCCCGAGCGCTCGGCGATGCTGCCGGCGGCGTCGGCGGCGATGCCGTCGTACTGCTGCTTGAGGTATTGCAGCCGGCCGGACAGCGGGGCCTGCGCGGCCTGGGCTTCGATCTCGGTCACATTCTGCCGGAACAGCGCCTGGGCTTCGCCGTGCCGGCCCTGGTCGCGCAATTCGACGGCTGCAGCCGTGCGCGCGCGAACGCTCTGCTCGACCACCGCCTCGATCACCGCATTGTTGCGGCTCGCCGCGACTTCGCCGGCGGATTCGCTGAAGCGGGCGCGCACCGGGCTTTCGATGGTCTGGCGCGAGCCGTCCTGCGGCGCGGTGTAGCTCACCCGGACCCGGCCGAGATCGGCGTCGCCGACGGCGGCGGCCTGGTCGATCTCGACCTCCATCAGCACGTAGTGTTCCGTCGCGGCATAGACCTGGCTCAGTTGAAATTGCGCGCTCTGGCCGTCGAGCTTGCCGTCGCGGCTGAGCGCGCGCACCACGCGCACGCCGGGTTTCAGCTCGACGTCGATCGAGACCGTCTGCGCGCAGGACGCCAGCACGTCGTCGAACTCCTTGTTGAACACCTGGATCAGGTCGGTGGTTTCGCCGACGTAGCTGTGGTTGCCGTCGCTCGCGCGCGCGAGCGCCAGCATCAGGTCCTCGTTGTACTGCTTGCCGAGCCCGATGGTGCTGACGGAAATGCCTTGCGCCAGAAGCTCGCGACCGAGCTTGGCAAAGTCCTCAGGCCGACGCGGCCCGACATTGGCTTGGCCGTCCGATAGCAAGACCACGCGGTTGAGCCGGCGCGGGTCGAGATTGTGGCGCACCTGTTGCGCGCCTTCGATGACGCCGCCATGGATTGCGGTCGAGCCGCGCGCGCTCACCTGACGGATGCGGTCGATGAAGGCGGCGTGGTCGTCGACCGGCTGTGATTGCACCAGAATATCGATCTTGTCGTCGAAGATGACGACGGAGGCGGTGTCGTTCTTGTCGAGCCGCCGGATCGCCGCCGCCGCCGCTTCGCGGGCCTGGGCGATGCGTGCGCCCTGCATCGACCCCGAGCGATCGATCACAAACGCGACGTTGACCGGCGTGCGCTCGGTCGGCTGGACGTTCACAGCCGTTGAGGCCGATCCGCAGGTAGCTGCGCTGCGTTTGGCCCGCCGCCATGACGGCTTGCGCGAAGTTCGCTTCAAGTTGGATCGGCTTGTCGGCACGGACCGGACCGTTCGACAGGGCGACAATTGCAGCAGCGCTGGCGCAAGACAGTGCGCATGACGAGATCATGCGGATCATTGGAAGTCCCTCCCACGAATCCGCCCCTGCAGCATGGTTCCGTGGGGCGCGCGGCAAAAGTGCGGAGGAAGGGTGTCGCGCGTGTGCCACCGCCCGGAAAAGTTTCGGGCGGGCCGCGCAGCAGCAAACGCGGCACGAGATCAGGCGCCCATGCGGAAGCGGGTCATGACGACGATGATCGCCACTTGCATGGCTCCCTGGACCGCCACGGCGTAGAAATACCATCGCATCCAGCGGCCGACCTTGGCGAGATCGGGATCGGCCTTCTGCAGTTCGAGGCAGACCAACACGTTGATCGGGGTCAGGAATCCGAGCCCCTAAATCGTCATCAACGTCACCAGCACCAGCGCGGCGGCGACCCAGCCATAGGCCGGCCAGTCGAGCATGGTGTAGCCGAGCGCGACCGCCAGAAACCATCCGGTCGTGCCGGAAATGATCGAGACCGTCGGCATCAGGAACAGCGTGCGCGGGGTGAGGCCGCGGGCAATGTCGCGACGGGTGGTCATATCCTGCTGTCGCAGCACCGGGCCGAGCACAAATCCCATGAAAAGATCGGTCCCGGTCCACAACAGGCTGGAGAAGACGTGAATGAAGTTGAGGAACCACAGATCGCCGACAAGGATTGCCGCGATCATCACGGCGATGGCCGCCAAGGCCCAGCCGAGATAGTGCCAGCGAATAATGCTTTGCGACGACGTGCGGTCCATCACCGGCCTCTCCGTGAGCCACTTGCTTCTCGAGCAAAGCCAAGCAAACTGATGCTCTAACAATAATGGACCAGGGAGGATGCCATGTCGAAGGCAAGTCGAATGCGATGGATAACCGCGTGGTGCGGCGCGATCGTGCTGCTCGCGACCGGCGCGGTGTGCGTCGCCCAATCGCCCTCGCAAAACCCTTACCGCCCGGTGCGAGGGTTGGCGGATGGCGGTGGCCCCAGCGTTCCGGGTGGTGAATGGGCAAGGCTGCCGGGCGGCCGGGAGATGGGACCGCCGGCGTCGGTGCATGTCGACGTCGACGGCGAAAGCATCTGGGCGTTCATCCGATGCGACGAGACCAGCCCGGTCCCGGTCGCGCGCGGAGGTCGTTTCGGCATCGACTGCATGAACGCCGACGGCACGCTCAAGCCGCACGACACGATCTACAAGTTCGACAAGAACGGCAATGTCGTCAAAAGCTTCGGCGCCCAGATGTTCATCTGGCCGCACGGACTGCACGTGGATCGCGAGGGCAATGTGTGGGCGACCGACTCGGCGGCCGAAGCGTCGTCGGCGCGAGCGGCCAAAGCGGGCGTGCGGGCCGGGCACATCGTGCGCAAGTTCAGCCCGGACGGTCAGGTGCTGATGACGCTCGGCGAGCCGGGCGTCGCCGGCAACGACGAGAGCCATTTCAATGCGCCGGCCGGGGTGGTGACGGCTCCCAACGGCGACATCTTCGTCGCCGACGGCCACGGCCCGAACAACCGCATCGTGAAATTCTCGAAGGACGGCAAGTTCATCAAAGCCTGGGGCAAGACCGGATACGCGCCGGGCGAATTTCGGGTCGCCGCACTGCATCGCCATGGACAAACGCGGCCGCTTGTTCGTCTGCGACCGTTCCAACACGCGCATCCAGATCTTCGACCAGGACGGCAAATATCTGGCGCGCTGGCACCAGTTCGGAATGCCGAGCGGGATCGCGTTCTCGGTCAACGACGAAGACCTGATCTATGTCTTCGATTCCGAATCCGACAATTTCGACAATCCGGGATTTGAACAAGGCATCCGGATCGGCGACGCGCTGAACGGCTGGGTCCGATACTTCATCCTCGATCAAGGCGGCCGCCCGAGCACGCGCACCGGGAGCGGGCCGGAGTTCGGCACGGTCGATAAACTCGGCAACGTGTTCGCCGGCGAGCCGCGGCCGCGGGTGCTGCGCAAATACGTCAAGGTCAGGTAGCGGTTGCGGTTCCGAACGGGCGACGAGACTCCCGCATGGCTGCCGTCGCGGGATGCTCGTCGCCTGCGGTTTAAAACAGGCGCTCGAAATCTTGGCAGGCGTGCAAGGGCTACACTTCGCCTCTTACGCGCGCGCATGCCAAAAATTATTGCAGGCGGGCTGAGGTGAGATCTGGAATGAGCCGATGATGGGCTGTTTAGTGACCGGCTTAAGGAAGTATTAGTATGCCGCGCTAATATACCAGACGGTACCGGCCCAATCATGTCTCAGTCCGAGACATCGGTTCCGGCCGGAAAGATTTTGTTTCAGGTCTTCGATGTCCGACAAGAGCATGTCCGATAAGCGCCGGTGGTTTCGCTCCAAGCCCCGGGGCTTGGTTGCGGCGAACGGCAAAATTCTGATCGACGGCAAGACCCCACCCATCGAATGCTCCGTGCTCGATCTCTCTGCCGGCGGGGCCTGCCTCGCGCTCGCGCGCGTGCAGGATCTGCCGCAACGATTTGAATTCCTGCATGGTGGAACCAAGAAGGTCTGCACGTTGGTCTGGCGTCGCGGCTATATGCTCGGCATCAGTTTCGTGGGGAATTCAGAGAAATCGCTCTCGTCGAGTCCGTCGCGGACGTCGCGGTTTCGATAACCAAGACGTCGCTCTGGCCTTCGGTTGAACCGGACAAAGAGCGTTGGCGCCGGCGATGGCGCCACCAGCACCCGCTCACCGCCGGCCGCTCGCCCCATGCGAACTCTCGACACCAAGCGGCGTTAGGCATGTTCTGGCCTCCCATCCTGGCCTCCCATGGGCCGGCCGCAGGTGCTAAGAAGTGCCCATGGGTCTTGGAATCATGGTCTTGGGGCTCGCCATCTTCTTCGGCGCGCACACCTTCACGACGATGCGGACACAGCGCGCGGCCGTGATCGGTCGGCTGGGCGAAGGGCCGTACAAGGTCGTCTATTCGCTGGTATCGCTCGCCGGGATCGGACTGATCGCCTACGGCTTCGCGAGCTATCGCGCGGCCGGCATGATTGAGATCTGGGACCCGCCGCGCTGGCTGCGTCACGTCAACAATCTGCTGCTGTGGCCGGCATTCGTCTGCATCGCGGCAGCCTACATTCCCGGCGACATCAAGCGCGTGTTGAAGCACCCGATGCTGGTCGGCATCAAGCTGTGGGCGCTCGGTCATTTGCTGGCGAACGGCGATCTCGGCTCGATCGTTCTGTTCGGTTCGTTTTTGGCGTGGGCGGCGTATGACCGCGTCACCTTGAAATATCGCACCGATCCCGGCGCGCCGGATTTCGGATTGGGAGGCCGCGACTGCGATACTCTCGCTGTCGTGGTCGGCACCGTGGTCTATCTGGTGTTGGGATTCTGGTTCCACCCCTATGTGATCGGCATACCAGCGTTCGTGAGGTAAGACTGTGTCCGCGCAAGACGAGATCAAGCGGCTGACCGCGCCCGACATCCGCGCCCGCAAGGGCGGCGAGCCGATCGTCTGCCTCACCTCGTATCACGCGCATACCGCGCGCCTGGTCGACAAATATTGCGACGTCATCCTGGTCGGCGACTCGCTCGGCATGGTGATGCACGGGCTCGAGACCACGGTGCCGGTCACGCTCGACATGATGATCCTGCAGGGCCACGCGGTGATGCGCGGCTCGAACGCGCGCGCTGGTCGTGGTCGACATGCCGTTCGGCTCCTACGAGGCGTCGAAGGAGCAGGCCTTCATGTCGGCGGCGCGGTGATGAAGGAAACCGGCTGCGGCGCGATCAAGCTCGAGGGCGGCCGGCGCATGGCCGAGACCATTGCGTTCCTGGTCGAGCGCGGCGTGCCGGTGATGGGCCATGTCGGGCTGACGCCGCAGTCGATCAACACCATCGGCTCGTTCCGCGCGCAGGGCCGCGACGAGGCCGACTGGGCGCCGATCGAGGACGACGCCAAGGCGGTCGCCGACGCCGGCGCGTTCTCGGTGGTGATCGAGGCGGTGGCCGAGCCGCTCGCCCGCCGCATCACCGGAGCAGGTCGCGATCCCGACCATCGGCATCGGCGCGAGCGCGGCCTGCGACGGCCAGATCCTGGTGCTGGAGGACATGCTGGGGCTGTCGCCGCGGGTGCCGAAATTCGTCAGGCGCTATGGCGACCTCGGGCCGGGGATCGAGGCGGCGGTCGCGGGCTATGCGGACGATGTCCGCTCGCGGGCGTTTCCCGGCCCGGAACAGTCTATCCCATGCGGCGAAAAGACCGGTAGAATCGCTGTCGTTTGAATGGGTTAGGCGCAGCTGCGGGCGATTTTGCCTTGCCGCGCGCCACATCGATAGGTTATCGCTGCCGGGCCCGGTCGGGGTGACGGCATCGGGGCAGGGGGAGGGTCATACGTGTCCGACGTCTTCCGCGAAGTCGATGAGGAAGTCCGCCGCGAACAGCTCAAAAAGCTGTGGGAGCGCTATCAGGCGTTGATCGTCGGCGCCGTGCTCTTTGTCGTGGTGGGGGTCGGCGGCTGGCGCGTCCTACGAATGGTGGCAGGCGCAGGTAGGCGGCGCAGGCCGGCGCAGCAGTTCGAAAACGCCATCACGCTCGCTGACAAAGGCAAGCATGCCGAGGCCGAAAAAGCATTCGCCAAGATCGTCGCCAACGGCACGCCGTCCTATCGTGAGCTTGCGCGGATCCGCCAGGCAGCCGCACTCGCAACCTCCGACCCGGCGGCGGCGACCGAGATCTACGAGCAGATTTCGTCCGACAGCAATGTCGAGCCGGTGATGCGCGATTTGGCGTCGCTTGCGTGCCGCCGCGCTTATGATCGACGCGGGCTCGCACGTCGACGCGCGCAAGCTCTTGGAGCCATTGGCCCAGCCAGGTCGCGATTTCCGTCATGCCGCGCGCGAGTTGCTCGCGCTCAACGCATGGCAAAGCCGGCGATCGACCGGGAGCGATGAAGTGGTACGCGGCGATCCTGACCGATGCGGACACGCCGGCTTCCTCGCGCACGCGGGTCGAAATGCTGATCGCGCTCACTGCGCCTGACGGCAAGAGCTGAGGGCAGAGCGCATGAAAACCATCGCACGCGCTGTCATTGTTGTCGCGACGTTCGCGTTGCCGCTTGGCGGCTGCGTTAATTTCGATCCGCAAGAATGGTTTGCTGGCGATTGGTTCGGCAACAAGAAGCCGCTGGCGGGTGAACGGCAGGGAGCTGTTTCCGGGTGGCGTCCCGGGCGTGGCGCGCGGCGTACCCTCGGACCTCGTCAAGGGCAACCAGGCCGCCGCCTTGCAGGAGCAGGAGGCCGAAGAGGCGAAGGCGGCCCTGCCTGAGGAGCCGAAGGCCAAACCGAAGGCCAAGCCGAAGCCCAAGCCGAAGGTGGCTCAGGAAACGACCGAGCCGGAACGGCGGGCAACCCCCGTCACCGTGCGTCCGCAGCCCCAACCGCAGGCCCAACCGCAGCGGCAACAGTCGCCGGGGACGCAGTGGCCGGATCCGCCGGGGCAGCGTCCGCAACAGCAACAGCCGTCGATTTGGCCCGACCCGCCGACGCCGCGCTGATTTGCCTTTGCGGCCGTGGCGGGGCATAGAGCGGACCTCCCAACGCACCGATTGAGCCCATGACCTTTTCGGTCGCCATTGTCGGACGGCCGAACGTCGGCAAGTCCACGCTATTCAACCGTCTGGTCGGCCGGCGCCTGGCGCTGGTCGACGATCGGCCCGGCGTCACCCGTGACCGCCGCGAGGGCCGCGCGCGGCTGGGCGATCTCGAATTCACCGTGATCGACACCGCGGGGCTGGAGGAGACCGCGCCGGAGAGCCTCAGCGGGCGGATGCAGGCGCAGACCGACGCGGCGATCGCCTCGGCCGATGCGATCCTGTTTCTGATCGACGCGCGCACCGGCCCGGTTCCGGTTGATCGCAGCTTCGCCGATCTGGTGCGACGCTCCGGCAAGCCGGCGATCCTGGTGGCGAACAAGAGCGAAGGCCGCGCCGCCCAGGCGAGCCTTGGCGAAGGCTATGCGCTCGGGCTCGGCGATCCGGTGCCGATTTCGGCCGAGCACGGTGAGGGGCTCGCCGATCTCTACGACGCGCTGCGCGAGGCGCTGCCCGGCCAAACCGCGCAACCTGCGGAACGCAAGGCACGAAGCAAGAGAGACGACCAGGCCGAACCGGTTGAGCCAGCCGAGCCGGTAACGATTCGCGTCGCCATTGTGGGGCGTCCCAACACAGGCAAGTCGACGTTGGTCAATCGCCTGCTCGGCGAGGAGCGCCTGCTGACCGGGCCGGAGGCGGGCATCACCCGCGACTCCATCGCGGTCGAACTGAGCTGGCACGGCCGCACATTCCAGATCCACGACACCGCCGGACTGCGACGGCCTTCGCGGATCGAAGCCAAGCTCGAAAAGCTCTCGGTCTCCGATGCGCTCAATGCGATTCGCTTCGCCGAAGTCGTCATCGTGTTGATGGACTCGCAGGCGCCGTTCGAGGAGCAGGACTTGCGGATTGCCGATCTGGTCGAACGTGAAGGCCGTGCGGTGGCGATCGGCATGAACAAGTGGGATCTGGTCGAAAGCCCGGCAGGCGCGGTGAAGAAGCTGCGCGAGGAGACCGATCATTGGCTGCCGCAGCTCAAGGGCGTTCCGGTGGTCGCGGTGTCGGGCATGACCGGCGCCGGGCTCGATCGGCTGATGCAGGCGGTGATCGATGCCCACGTCGTCTGGAACCGGCGCGCTTCGACCAGCGCGCTCAACCGCTGGCTCGCCGGCGTCACCGCGGCGCATCCGCCGCCGGCGGTGTCCGGCCGTCGCATCCGGCTCGACTATATTACGCAGCCGAAAGGCCGGCCGCCGACCTTTGCGCTGTTCGCAAGCCGCGCCGACAAGGTGCCGGACCAGTACAAGCGTTACCTCGTCAACAGCCTGCGCGAGACCTTCGATCTTCCGGGCACGCCGATCCGCCTGACGCTGCGTGAGAAAGCCAATCCGTACGCCGGAAAGCGCAAGAAGAAGCGGTGAGGCGTAGCAAGCGATGATCGTCGATTCCCAAATTCATGTGTGGACCGAAGAGACGCCGGAACGGCCCTGGATTCCGGGCGGCAAGCAGCGGGCGCATCTTGCCGAGGCGCTGACCTGGCAGAAGGCGCTGCCGCTGATGGACGAGGCTGGCATCGATCGCGCCATCATCGTGCCGCCGACCTGGCCGGGCGATTTCAACGACCACGCGTTGGAGGCCGCCGCGGCGCGTCCGGATCGCTTTGCGGTGATGGGGCGCTTCGCGTTTGAGAATCCGAACTCGAAAAAGCTGCTGCCAACTTGGAAGCAGCAGAAAGGCATGTTGGGCATCCGCCTCGCGTTCAATCATGAGAAGACCCAGTGGATCGCCGACGGCACCGCCGACTGGATCTGGCAGGCTGCGGAGGACGCCGACGTGCCGATCATGATCTTCGCGCCCGACGCGCCCGAACAGATCGGGCGAATTGCCAGCGCGCATCCGCGACTGCGGCTGATCATCGACCACTTCGGTCAGGCGACACGCGGGCCGGAATACAAGCGGGTCGGGCCACGTCTCGACATCATCGCGCCGTTTGCGAAATATCCGAACGTGGCGGTGAAGCTGTCGGCGGTGCCGGGATTTTCCTCGGAGCCGTATCCGTTCAAGGATATGACGCCGCATCTCAAGCGGCTGATCGAGGCGTTCGGTCCGCAGCGCTGCTTCTGGGGCACCGACCTCACGCACCAGCGCGGCAAATATCCTTATCGGATGTATGTGGAGCACTTCGAACAGGAGCTTCATTTCCTGTCGAGCAGCGACCGTCGCCTGATCATGGGCGACGCGATCCTCAAGTTCCTCGATTGGGCCTGACGGCCATCACGCCGGCGTCAGCAGGCGCCCTTCGCGGAAGTCGTAGATCTTCCCGCTCTCCTGAAACTCCGGCAGGCACAGTCGCCACGATCTTCTCCGCGACCGGCTCGGCGGTCTTGAGCGTCATCGGGTCTTCGCCCGGCATCGCGGCGGCGCGCATGCGGGTGCGGGTCGGTCCCGGGTTGAACAGATTGACGCGCACATTGGTCGCTGCGGTCTCCGCCGCATAGGTGCGCGCCAGCGCGTCGAGCGCGGCCTTGGAGACCGCGTAGGGCCCCCAATAGGCGCGCGCGATTCGCGGCCGCGCCCGAGGTGACGAACACCACGCGGCCGGCCTCGGAGCGCTCAAGCAGCGGGTCCATGGCGCGGATCAGCTGCCAGTTGGCGGTGACGTTGACCGCCATCACCTCGTCCCAGGCCTTCGGCTCGACATGGCCGAGCGGGGACGAGCGGGCCGAGCAGGCCGGCATTGCCGACCAGGACGTCGAGCCCGCCGATAGCGCTCGTTCAGCGCCGCGGCCGAGCCGGTCGATGCCGTCGGTAGTCCCTCAGGTCGAGCGGCACCAGCGTCGCCGAGCCGCCGGCGGCGCCGGATGGCGTCGTCGAGTTCTTCCAGCCCGCCGACGGTGCGCGCCACCGCGACCACATGGGCGCCGGCGCGGGCCAGCGCGAGCGCGGTCGCATAGCCGATGCCGCGCGAGGCGCCGGTGACGAGCGCGATGCGGTCGGCGAGGGGTTTGGGCATGCAAATCTCATCGTCATTCCGGCGCTCGCCGATCTCGGGCCTGCCCGAGATCGGACTGCCAAGCTCGAAGTCGGCTATGCCGACTTGGATTGTGCGCGAGCCCGGAAGCGTCATCAGACTCTCGCAGAACGCATGAGGCTGATGGAGCCCGGATGCGCTCGCTTCGCAGGCATCCGGCATGACGCATCGGGAGATGCCTCAGCCCGCCTCCGCCAGCAGCGACAATTGCCGCGGCGTGCGCGCTCGTCGCTGCGGTCGGTCAGCGGCGGTCGGATATTCGCCGGTGAAGCAATGGTCGGTGAACTGCGGCCGCACCGGATCGCGCGCCTCGAAGCCCATGGCGCGGTAGATGCCGTCGACCGACAGGAAGGCGAGCGAATCCGCGCCGATGAATTTGCGCATGCCTTCGAGGTCGTGGGTGGCGGCGAGCAGCTTGTCGCGCTCGGGCGTGTCGATGCCGTAATAGTCCGGATGCGTGATCGGCGGCGAGGCGATGCGGAAATGCACCTCCTTGGCGCCGGCGTCGCGCATCATCTGCACGATCTTGATCGAGGTGGTGCCGCGCACGATCGAAGTCGTCGACCAGCACGATGCGCTTGCCGTTGACCACGGCGCGGTTGGCGCTGTGCTTGAGGCGCACGCCGAGCTGGCGGATCTGCTGGGTCGGCTCGATGAAGGTGCGGCCGACATAGTGGTTGCGGATGATGCCGAGCTCGTAGGGAATGCCGGAGGCCTGCGCGATAGCCGATCGCCGCCGGCACGCCGGAATCCGGCACCGGCACGATCGACGTCGGCGTCGGCCGGCGCCTCGCGCGCGAGCTCCGCGCCCATGGTCTTGCGCACGTCGTAGACCGCGCGGCCGCCGACGATCGAATCCGGCCGCGCGAAATAGATGTATTCGAAGATGCAGGGCCGCGGCGCCATCGGCGGGAACGGCTTGTGCGAATGCGCGCCCTCGTCGTCGAACACCACGACCTCGCCGTTCTCGACGTCGCGGACGTATTTGGCGCCGATGATGTCGAGCGCGCAGGTCTCCGAGGCGAGGATCGGGCAGCCGTCGAGCGTGCCGAGCACCAGCGGGCGGATGCCGAGCGGATCGCGGGCGCCGATCAGCTTCTTGTTGGTCAGTGCCGACGAAGGCATAGGCGCCTTCGAGCTGGCGCAGCCCTTCGATGAAGCGGTCGATGAAGCGGTTGCGCCTGGCGCGCGCGACCAGATGCAGGATCACCTCGGTGTCGGTGGTCGACTGCATCATCGCGCCTTCGTGCACGAGCTGGCGGCGCAGCGTCGAGGCCGTTGGTCAGGTTGCCGTTGTGGCCGATGGCGAAGCCGCCGCCGTCGAGCTCGGCGAACAGCGGCTGGACGTTGCGCAGGATGGTCTCGCCGGTGGTCGAATAGCGCACATGGCCGATGGCCGACGATGCCGGGCAGGCGGTCGATCACCTCGCGGCGGGAGAAGTTGTCGCCGACCAGGCCCATGCGGCGCTCGGAATGGAAGCGCTTGCCGTCGAAGGAGACGATGCCGGCGGCCTCCTGGCCGCGATGCTGGAGCGCGTGCAGGCCGAGCGCGGTGATGGCGGCGGCGTCGGGATGGCCGAAGATGCCGAACACGCCGCATTCCTCGCGCAGCCGGTCGCCGTCAAAGTCGAAGGCGCGGTCGGTCGGCTGGCTGGTGGCCTTCGCGTGGTCGATCAACTGGCTCATGTCGATGCTCGTCGGCACCTCAGTGGCGGTGTCGAACGAACGCTGTTCCGGCGGCGGCATCCTGCGGCTCGCCGTCTCCTGCTTGGGCCTTTCAACCGCTTCAAGATGGTGCTCTCGGGGTCGTCCGGCAACATCGACATCAGCCAATCCCCGGTCTGCTTGCAGCACCACCCTGCGACTTGGCGTTGGCGACCCATGCGGGCTGCGTGCGCGGCGGCACCAGCCAGGCAAAGAACAGGAAGGCGACCACCACGATGATCAGCCCGCGGCCGAGCCCGAACAGGAAGCCGAGCGTGCGGTCGAGCGCGCCGACCCGGCTGTCGAGCACCATGTCGGAGAACCGCACGGTGATGATCGACACGATCAGCAGCGTGCCGAGGAAGATGCCGCCGATCACGGCGCCGGCCGCGACGATGTCGTTGTTGAAGTAGGCCTTCGCGAACGGCAGCAGCCGCGAGTAGGAGTAAAGCGTCACGACCGCCGCGATCACCCAGGCGGCGATCGACAGGATCTCGCGCATGAAGCCGCGGATCATGGCGAGCAGCGCCGAAACCAGCATGACGCCGAGCAGGATGAATGTCGAGCAGCGTGATCGGCATGTCGAACTTTCGATCCTCCTTCGTCGCCGGCATCGACCGCACGACGAATCGGCGCTCCCGGATGCCCTAGATGATCCCTGCAGCGCCGTCGCGGCAAGGCCGGCAGGCTCGTCCACCCGCTTGATTTCCCCGCTCTTTTGACACGGGGGGTGCGGGTTTGGCGCGGGCTGCCGGAGGGGGTCCGGACGGGTGCTGTATAGCCGGGGCCGGTTCCGCCGTCACCCGTCTTGTAGGGACGCTCGCCACGGTGCTGGTTAACGATTTCTGCAGCCCACCAGCCCAGGGGAAAGCCGCCCCGATCACGATTTTGATGCAATTGCTGAGACAAACCATTGCGACCGGGGCGCCGAGGGAGAAACGCGCATGCCGATCTCAAGACACCACGCCGTTCCGATGGTGGCGGCCTCCCTGTTCACGGCGCTCGCGCCCGCCGGCGCGGTGGCGCAGGAGGCCGGCCGGCCGGAGGTGCAGGCGCTGACGCGCGCCTATAACGCGTCGGGCCAGGCGCTGTTCAAGGATTTCTCCGCCCAGCCGGGCAACATCGTGTTCTCGCCCTATTCGATCGGCACCGCGATGGCGATGGCGCTGGCCGGCGCACGCGGCGACACCGAGCGCGAAATGGCCGCCGTGCTCCGGCACAGTCTCGCGGTCGCGCAAATCAACAAGGCCAACGCCGCCGCGATGGCGATCCTCAACGGCTATGACAAGGCGCAGCCGAGCTGTCCCGCGCCGTTGAAGTTAGCGGGCGGGCGCTGCGAGGCGCCGCCACGGGCGGACGGAAGCTGCCCGATTTTGGCGAAACGCGCTGGCGACATCTGCGTGGCAAGTCCGAGAGTTCCGCCATCGGCCAAGCTCCTGGTCGCCAATGCGCTGATGCTGGCCGCCGGTACGGTCACGCGGGACTATGAGGCCCTGGTCAGAGACCAGTATGCGGCCGAGGTGTTCCGCGGCGCGACCCTCGACACCGTGAACGGCTGGGTCGCCAAGCGCACCGAAGGCAAGATCGACAAGATTCTCGACCGGCCCTCCGACATGGTCCTGGTGAATGCGGTCTATTTCAAATCGCGCTGGGCGCTCGTGTTCGACCAGAAGCTCACCAAGAGACGAGTTCTTCAGTCTGTCGCGCAGCCGGCAGGAAATGGTCCCGACCATGTTGCAGCGGGCCGACCACGCGGTGGCGGTGCGCGACGGCTATCGCGCGATTCGCCTGCCGTATGCCATCCGTTCGCTGGCCATGGTGATCGCGCTGCCGAACGAGATCGACGGCGTCGACGAAGTCTCGCGCCGGATCGACCAAAACGAGCTCACCCAATTGCTCGGCGCGCTGCGCAAGGAAGTACCGCGGCCGGTGGTGCTATCGCTACCGCGCTTCAAGGCCGAGTATCGGGCCGATCTCAAGCCGGTGTTTCAGAAGCTTGGCATGTCATTGCCGTTTGACCTGAACCGCGCCGATTTCAGCGGGATGGTGAAAGAGGGGGCGGCGATCGATCAGATCGTGCATCGCGCCGTGATCGAAGTGTCGGAGGAGGCAACCGAAGCGGCGGCTGCCACCGCGATCGGCTTCGTTGTGCGCAGTGCGAAGATCAAGCCGGTCGAACCGCTGCAGTTCCGGGTCGACCGTCCGTTCCTCTATTATCTCGTCGACGAGACCACCGGCGCCGTGCTGTTCCAGGGACGTATCGTCGATCCGCGCTAGTGGAGTGGATTTGACATTCGCGATCTCCCTGGCAGCAAGCGCGCGACGCGAATGTCAAATCCAAACTCCACTAGCAGCTTATGCTTGCTAGTGGTCCGTTAATTCTAACATTCGCAAAGCCACCCGCGGAAATGGGATGCGAATGTTAGAATTGGACCACGAGGCGGCGCTACTGGTCCATCGCGCTGGGCGCGAACAGTTCCTCGATCTTGACCAGGCGAGGGGTGAGACCTTGCTGGTGGGAATAGAGCGCCGCGGTCTCGAGCGTCTTGCGATTGGCCTTGATGCCGTGACGCACCACGGTTTCGCCCAATGCCTTGCCGGCCTCCTGTGAGATCAGTCCGGCCCAGACGTGATACTGCACGTGCTCGACGCGTTGGCGGTTGGCGATCTCGTTGGCTTGATCGAAAGCCTTGAGCAGATTGAGCACCGTCCATGGGTGCGCCTCGGCAATTTCGCGCCGGATCACCATGGCGTGGTTGATCGGATAAATTCCGGTCTTGCGATAGAAGCGGACGCCCTCCGCGATCGGATCGGGAAACAGCGTCTTGATGTCGGCATGGTGGTGCAGGTCGGTGGTCGAGCGGTCCACCAGATTGGTTTCGCGGATGTAGTGGATGACCGCCTGCAGCTCGCCAGACGTCATCATGGAGCCGATGCTCTTGTCGGCGGGAATCTGCTTGATGGTGACGCCCGGCGGTGGCTTGAACCCGAGCGCGCCCGCGTGGCTGTGGGTTGGAACCCGCTCCATCCAATGTTCGATCTCGGTCTGGTCGACACCGAATTCGTTTTGCAGAACGCCGCGCGTCCACAGCGCGGCGGTTTGCTGATATTCGGGCACACCGCTGCGCTTGCCCTTGAGGTCGGCCGGCGTCTCGATGTTTGCATCGCGGCGCACGAGGATTTCGGTGTGAAAGAATTTGCGCGTGCTGAAGACCGGTATTCCCACCCAGTCGGTGTTGCCGGCGGCCGTGATCGTCAACAGGTGCGAAATCGACATTTCGGAAACGTCGAAGTCGCGAAAGCGCAGTTGGCGCCAAAACATTTCGGACGGATGAATCACGGTCGGAATGAGATCGATGCCGTCGGGCTTGACGGTGCCGTCGAGAATCGGCCGCGTGCGCGGATTTGACGAGTAGGCGAAACTGAGCTGGAGTTTCATCTTTAATTCGCTGCTGGTTGAGGTTTTCGCGAGCGCGGGGATAGCCTCAACCTATAGCGGCTGTCTCTTTGCAGTCCAAGTTCGTCTCGAAAGGCCGGCCGCTGGCCAACGCATGGATCGCGCTATGGCCGGATGGCCTGGCGGGCTTGCTCGACGATGGATTTCGGCGTGGAGAAAAACCTCTCGATCAGTTGCTGCACCTTCGCCCCTGGTAGCGGCGAGACGTCGATTTGCACCTTGGTGGCGTCCGCGACGAATTGCGGGTCCTGCATTGTCGCGTCGAACGCCTTGCGCAAGATCGCGACGAGCTCCGGCGGCGTCTCCTTCGCCACGAAGTACGGGCGTTGAAAATTCTGCTGGCTAACGATCAGCTCGGCGACTTTCCGGTTGTCCTCGGTCTTGATGAAATTCCATAGCGGCGGCGCGCCCATCTTGGTCAGTTCGTCGTTGGCCTGCGGACCGATCTGCAGAAGCAGATTGAGCTTGCGGTCGCGGATCCAGTCCGGCTTCATCGCTTTCGCGCTTGACCAATCCCAGCCGCACGCGCCGTCCGCTTCGCCCCGCTCCATAGCCAGTGTCACGCCTTGCGTGCCCTTGTAGCCAGCGATGACGTCGATATTCGCGCCGGTCGTTCGCTTCACCATATAGGCAAAG
The DNA here is from genome assembly GCA_963741595.1 of uncultured Alphaproteobacteria bacterium. Lineage (GTDB taxonomy): Bacteria > Pseudomonadota > Alphaproteobacteria > Rhizobiales > Xanthobacteraceae > VAZQ01. Next base: position 25,054 of record CAVUIV010000017.1, on the reverse strand, counting down.
TCCAACGTGGCGTCGCCGGGTGCAACGCCGGCGAAGACCGTCTTTTCCGTCATGGCCTGATCGAAGGTCTTCGTCTTGGCGTTGCCATAGGTCGCGCAGACGCGGGTGCCGACATTGATGGTGCCAACCCAAGTGACCTTGCTGGCGTCGAACAGCTTGCTGGGCTTGCCTTCGAGCAATGGACCGGTAATTGCGCCGGGCGTGACGCCGCCGATGGTCAGGCCGTCTTTGGGCGACACTTGGCTGACCTGATGACCGGCCTTGGCGCTGCCTGCGCCCGGCAGGTTTTTGACCACGACATTGGGTTTGCCGGGAACGTGGCGACTGAAGTGACGCGCGAGTGCGCGGGCATAGATGTCGAACCCGCCGCCGGGAAAATTGCCGATGATGAAGTCGATGGTCTTGCCGGCGTAGTAGTCTGCCGCGGTGGTGGGCGCCGACACCAGACCCATCGCCAAGACGATCGGGACCAAAGCGATGCGGCGGCTCTTCATGGGCTGCATGCAAACTCCTCCACCACAAGCGCGCGGCGGTTTCCGTCCCGCGGGATTTGTTGTTGTCGCTTGCGAAGGCTATTGCATTCGTCGGGGGCCGACAATTGATCCGGCGTCGCCGGTGTGCGGCGACTGGACGCGGACGGTTGCCGGGCGCATCGAACAACGGTCGGGACGAAGGGAGTGAGGTTGGCTATCGCGCCTCAGCGCGCCCCTGCCGTCCGGCCACTCAGTTCATCGTCCGGCCGGACCGGATGCCCGATGGCGTCTCGCCATAACACTGCCGGAAGGCGCGGTTGAAGTAGGACACGTCTCCAAAACCAGATTCGAACGCGATCGCGCTGATCTTCTCGCGGGCGCGCCGCGGATCGGTCAGCAGGCGATAGGCGCGGGCGAGGCGCTGTGCCAGCACATAATCGGTAAACGTGGTGCCTTCGGACTCGAACAGCCGCTGGACGTAACGCGGCGTGCAATGATGACGCGTGGCAATGGCCGTCAGCGACAGGTCATTCTGGTCGACGCTCTTGGCAATGTCCTGCTTGATCGCGTGAAGCCGCGCGGCGCGCAGACCGCGGCTTTCCGCGATCTGGGTCCCATCGCGGGTGGCGCCGACGACCATCGCCATCAGATCGTGAACGTGCCCGGCCACAAGGTGTTGCAACTCCGGGTGCGCCCCACTGCGATCGTCCTGGGCGAGCTTGATGTAGTTCGTCAAAAATCCGAGCGCCGGCGTGCCGTGCGGGATGCGGCGCAGATATTGGTCGTCAACCCCGCGCACCAGCGGCGCGAGTTGCTTGCGCGGAACGCGCAAGGCCAGAATGTCGCCCGGCGGGCGATGGGTGAAGCTACAGACTTCACCCATGGACACCAGCGTGGCGTCGCCATCCTCCAGCACGATCTCGCGCCCGGCGTGGACGATTCGGTGCGGGCCGCGGAGGTTCACGATCATGCCGATGTCGTCGCTGCCATCGGCGGCAATCGTCTCGGCAGTCCTCTGGTTGCGAGAACCGTGCACCCATCCCGACATCATCATGAGGTCGGGCAGCGTCCGGAATCGGAGGTCAACGTTGAACGGGATGTCGGGCAGAGGCTCCAGGTCGTACTTCAACACCATGCGCCCAAACACTTCGCGGAACACCGCAAGCCGCTCATGCTCGGGAATGCCGTCGAGCGAAAAGCGAACCGAGCCGGAGCCAAGAATCTGCATGCCCAGCGGCATGTCGGCGGGAAGCACCGGGACTGACGTTGAATCGGACATGGCAGAGACCTCCGCTAGAAAAATGTCATTGCGAGCCCGTTCGGGGGCTTCTCTCGTTGAGGGCGCAATGCCCTAGCGCGTTATAGCCAGAACAGCGTTTCAAGCGATTGTCGTCGCGCCGAATGTTGTTTCATCGACGCGCAAAATTGTTTCGTCGTCTCGCGGGGACGAAACATTCGGGGGTGCGTGGCGCATCGGACAGGTCGATCGTCGCCGCAGTCCTGATGTTTGTCGCGCGAATCCAAGAACAGGCACGCCGCTCTCAACTATCGGACGGCCAGCGTCCACAACCCCCAGGAGCGCGAACGATGCTGGCCCCGATTCCATTCCATTCGATCATTGCAAGACAAAGTTCTGCCTTAAGCCCCTGCCATGTCCGGCTGGCGCAAACCGTGAGGTGCCGGTCATGACTCTCATGGACCCAACTGCTTTTGTCGTTCTCAGCGCCGGTGTCTTCGCCGGCGCCGTCGTGTCCGGTCTGGCAGGGTTTGCATTTTCGGCGGTGGCAGGAGCGATCCTGCTGCATCTTCTTCCGCCGACCGAAGCCGTGCCGCTGATGATGGCGTGCAGTCTTGTGGTGCAAGGCATCTCGCTGACGAAGTTGCGCCACACCGTCCAGTGGCGCAGCAATCCGGTGCTGATTGCCGGCGGTGCCCTCGGTGTACTGCCGGCTCTTTATCTGCTGCATCACATCGATGCCGGTCTATTTCGCATGGGGTTCGGCATCTTCCTCACCGGTTACGCCGCCTGCATGCTGTTTCGTCCCGCGAGCATCTTGCTTCGCGCCACCCAAGGCAGGTTGCGTGAGGCCGCCGTCGGCTTCGGCGGCGGACTGATCGGCGGACTGACCGCAATGCCTGGTGCGCTGCCGGTGATCTGGTGCGATCTGCGCGGGATGCCGAAGGAGCAACAGCGGGGCCTGGTGCAGCCCTACATCACGGTGATGCAGGTGTTTGCGTTGGCGCTGCTGTTGTCGCGCTACGGCGTTTCGAGTGAGGCGTTGTGGAATTTGACCTTGAGCCTGCCGGCGCTGTTGGCTGGCACCGCGCTCGGCATGCTGTTGTTCGGCAAGATCAACGATGCGTGGTTCCGACGCGTTGTGCTCGCGATCCTGTTGGTCGCGGGATTGTCCCTCGCGATCTGACAGCGACAGCGATCACTTTTCGTTGGCGGCGCGGCGCTCGGGGCGGGCGGGGCGGGTGCCGCGCGCGGCGATGTCGGCGACGAGGGTGGCGAGCGAGCCGACGGTCTCGATCGTGAGCGCGCCTTCGCCCTCGCCACGCGATGCTTCCGGCATTACGGCACGGGCAAAGCCGAGCTTCTGCGCCTCCTTGAGCCGGGCCGCGGTTTGCGCCACCGGCCGCACCGCGCCCGAGAGCGACACTTCGCCGAAATAGACCGCGTCGGCTGGCAGCGGCGCATTGGCCAGCGAGGACACCAGCGCCGCAGCGGCAGCGAGGTCGGCGGCGGGTTCCTGGATGCGAAGCCCACCGGCGACGTTGAGATAGACGTCGTGGCCGGAGAGCCGCACGCCGCAATGGGCCTCGAGCACCGCAAGCACCATCGACAGCCGGCTCTGATCCCATCCGACCACGGCGCGGCGCGGCGTGCCGAGCGAGGTCGGCGCCACCAGCGCCTGGATCTCCACGAGCAACGGACGCGAGCCTTCGATGCCGGCGAACACGGCGGTCCCGGGCGAGCCGAGGTCGCGCTCCGACAAGAACAACTCCGACGGGTTGGCGACCTCGCGCAGACCCCGACCGGTCATTTCGAACACGCCGATCTCGTCGGTGGGGCCGAACCGATTCTTGGCTGCGCGCAGAATGCGGAACTGGTGCGAGCCTTCGCCTTCGAACGACATCACGGCGTCGACCATGTGCTCGACCACGCGCGGACCGGCGATCTGGCCGTCCTTGGTGACGTGCCCGACCAGAATGACCGCGGCGCCGGAGCGCTTGGCGAAGCGGATCAGCAGTTGCGCCGCGCCGCGGACCTGCGAGACCGTGCCGGGCGCGGAATTCACCATGTCGCTCCACATGGTCTGGATCGAGTTCGATGATCACCAGCTGCGGCGTCGCGCCTTCGGACAGCGTGGCGATGATGTCCTCGACGGAGGTCTCGGCGGCGAGTTCGACCGGCGCGTTGGCGAGACCCAGCCGTTCGGCGCGCAATCGCACCTGGGCGACCGCTTCCTCGCCGGAGATATAGACGGCACGTTGGCGCGCTTGCGCCAGCGTCGCGGCGACTTGAATCAGCAGCGTCGACTTGCCGATGCCGGGGTCGCCGCCAAGCAGCAGCACCGATCCGCGCACGAAGCCGCCGCCGGTGACGCGATCGAATTCGGCGATTCCGGAGGCGAGGCGAGGGGCGTTTTGGCTTTCGCCGGACAACGGCTCGAGCGGAAAGCGTCGTCCTTTGCGTGGCGCGCGGCCGGGCGCGGCCGGACGTTCGGCGCCTTCCTCGGCGACGGTGTTCCACTCACCGCAGGCGTCGCACTTGCCCTGCCAGCGACCGTAGATGCGCGCCGCAGTTCTGGCAGATGAAGCTATCGGTGCGGCGTGCCATGCGTAGTGTCCATAATCCAGCTGGATTCGAATGTCAGCTTAACATGTCCGGTATGCGGGCGCGCTGGATTGACCGGCAGGGCAGGCGGGCCCACCGTTTGCCCAAGAAGTTCATAGTGAGCTCACAGGTAAGCTCACAAGCTCAAGCTCAGAGGAGCTTTCGCATGAGCCTTCGTCAGCCCTGGTTCCTGGTGATGGTTCCCAAGGCGGCCGCCAGGCGAAACGATTTTTGGGTCGGGTATGACACCAAGCCCAGCGGCGATGTGATGGCACGCCTGGTCACGCGGGAAAACCGGACCCTGCTGGCCGCATTCGGGGTCGCCTGGCTGGTGGCTGCGTTGCTGATCTGGATATGGGGTTTCGGCTCGGGCGTGTTTTCGCCGGCGTTTTCAGTACTTGCGACCGTGCTGGCGCTGTGTGTCGTGATTGCGAGCTACGTTCGCCTGGTTTGTGTGTTGATGGCTCCACCGATCGCGAAGCGCGACTAGGCCACGGGCTCCGGGCACACAATCAGTCGCGATAGATGCGGTGATAGCGCCGGCCGAGATTGGTCAGCATTTCGTAGCTGATCGTGCCGCACGCGGCCGCGAGCTGATCGATGTCCACGGTCCTCGCCGATCAGCGTTGCGAACTCGCCGCGGCGGGCCGCGCCGGCCGGCAGATCGGTCACGTCGACCGCCAAGAGATCCATGGAGATGCGGCCGATCGACCGGGCAGCGCTTGCCGGCGATGATCGACGTTGCGCCGGCGGCTTGCCCTTGGCCGCGCCGGCGGCGCGCAGAATAGCCGTCGCGCGTAGCCGACCGCGATGACCGCGATCCGGCTCGGCGCGCGCCGCCGTCCAAGTCGCGCCATAGCCGACCGTGTCGCCTTTGCTCGATCGTCGCGCACCTGCGACGATCCGGCCTCTGAGTTCGACCACCGGGCCATCGGGTTGTTGCTGGCCGGGCGATCGGGTTTGCCGCCGTAGAGCGCGATGCCAGGCCGCACCAGATCGCAATGGGCGGTGCCGCCGAGAAAAATGCCGGACGAATTGGCGAGCGAGGACGGCACGCCGCGAAACATGATCCGCATCTCGCGAAACAGCCGGATCTGCCGGTCGTTCAGCGGATGGTCCGGCGTGTCGGCGCAGGCAAGATGGCTCATGAGCAGCTTGATGCCGTGGTTCTCGGTTTGCAGCCGCGGCGCCATGGCGACGGCTTCCTCGCGGCGTCAGGCCGAGCCGGTGCATTCCGGTATCGACGTGCAGTGCCGCGCCGCCGCGCCAGTCATTGGCCGCGACGAAGCGATCCCATTCCGCCAGTTCGGCCATGCTGTTGATCACCGGCCGCAGCGTTGGCCTCGGCAAAGGACGGCGCCGTGTCCGGCGCCAATCCATTCAAGACGTAGATGGTCGCGGCCGGGCGCACGCGCGCACGCGGCGGCCTTCCGCGATATCGGCGACGAAGAACGTCCCGCAGCCAGCTTTCGTGAGCGTACGGAACGACCGGTTCGAGGCCGCAGCCGTAGGCGTCGGCCTTGACCACCGCGGCGCATTCGACCGGCACGGTCATGCCCGCAAGCCGCTTCCAATTGGCCTGCGATGGCGGCGAGGTCGATGGTGAGGATGCCGCCAGCCTCCGCGCCTGCGGGGGCACTGATCGCGGGCGCAGCGTGGTCTCTGGTAGCGACATTATGGTTAGCTCGATCACGCGGTGACGCTCGATGACTCACGTCCGGGATGGCGGATCGCCCATGACCGCCGCCATCCCATGCATGGACGCCGGGCGATCGTCTAGCACGAAAGGCACGGCAACGGACCAGTGCATTCAGCCTTGACAGCATCGAACCAGATGCGGCCGTGCTGACGGGCGGCGCTCGTTTTCTGCGATTGCGTTGCGTCGGCAGCTTTAGTAGTCGGCCGGCCGCTCCGGAATCTGTGCGTCGCGCGCGAGATTGTCGAAGCGCGTGACGGCGGCTTCGAACTGCAGGTTGACGGTGCCGGTCGGGCCGTGGCGCTGCTTGCCGATGATGACTTCGGCCTTGCCGTGCACGGCCGCCATCTCGGTCTGCCACTTCAGGTGCTCTTCGCTGCCGGGCCGCGGCTCCTTGTTGCTCAGGTAGTACTCCTCGCGGAACACGAACATCACCACGTCGGCGTCCTGCTCGATCGAGCCCGATTCGCGCAGGTCGGAGAGCTGCGGCCGCTTGTCGTCGCGGTTCTCGACCTGGCGCGACAGCTGCGACAGCGCCATGATCGGCACGTTCAGCTCCTTGGCCAGCGCCTTGAGGTTGGTGGTGATCTCGGTCACCTCCTGCACGCGGTTTTCCTGCGAGCGGCGTGATCGAGCCTTGCAGCAGCTGGATGTAGTCGATGACCAGCAGGTCGAGGCCGTGCTGGCGCTTCAGCCGGCGCGCGCGGGCGGCCAGCTGCGCCATCGTCAGGCCGCCGGTCTCGTCGATGAAGAACGGCAGGTGCTGCAGCTCGACCGCCACGTCCTTGATCTTCTCGAAATCGCGCTCGCTGATGCCGCCGCGCCGGATCGTGCTGGACGGAATTCCGCTCTGCTCGGCGATGATGCGGGTGGCGAGCTGCTCGGCCGACATTTCGAGCGAGAAGAAGCCGACGATGCCGCCGTTGACGGTCTCGATGTGGCCGTCGGCGCTGCGACCTCGCCGCGCCAGGCCTCGGGCGACGTTGTAGGCGATGTTGGTGGCGAGCGCGGTCTTGCCCATGCCGGGACGGCCGGCGACGATGATCAGGTCGGACGGCTGCAGGCCGCCCATCTTGCTGTCGAGGTCGCTCAGCCCGGTCGCCAAGCCCGGACAGCTTGCCGTCGCGCTGATAGGCGCGCGCCGCCATGTCGACCGCGGTGGTCAGCGCGCGTCTCGAATTGCTGGAAGCCGCCGCCGATAGCGGCCGATCTCGGCGAGCTCGTAGAGCCGCCGCTCGGCGTCCTCGATCTGCTCGCGCGGCGCGAAATCGACCGGCGCGTCGAAGGCGACGTTGACCATGTCCTCGCCGATGCGGATCAGGTCGCGCCGGATCGCCAGGTCGTAGATGGTGCGGCCGTAATCCGCCGCGTTGATGATGGTCGTCGCCTCGGCGGCGAGCCGGGCGAGGTACTGGGCGACCGTCATGCCCGGCGATGTCGACGTCGGCCGGCAGGAAGGTCTTGAGCGTCACCGGCGTGGCGACCTTGCCGGTGCGGATCAGGCTGCGCGCGATGCTCGTAGATCTGCTGATGGATCGGCTCGAAGAAATGCTCGGGCTCGAGAAAATCGGAGACGCGGTAGAGCGCCTCGTTGTTGACGAGGATGGCGCCGAGCAGCGCCTGCTCCGCCTCGATATTGTGCGGAGCGGCGCGATAGGTCGCGGCGCGGTTCGCTCCGGCTGCTTGCGCACGGTCGATTCGAGGAGCCATGAATTCCCGATGGTCTGGTCTTTCAGATCGACGTCGATGAGGCACGGCACTCACCACGCTACGCCTAGCGGAGTTGCGACGCCGACCGTTCACGCACGCTCTCTAGACGCTACAAGCGGACGACGAGAAGCGCGCTTATCAAATGTCCCCGCAATCAACGTCGCCCGATCATCGCGCTCGCGGCGCTTGACGCACGCTGACATGTTGCGGTCGCTGACGATGATGCGAATCTACTCGCCGGCGAGCCGCAGCGGCGGCCGTTGCGGCCTTCGAGCGCGCGCAGCCGTGCGCCTCCGCGCGCAGCATGTAGTCGCGCGTCATCGGCACCACGCCCTGCCGCTTGGTCGAGTTGCATCTGGAACACCATCATGGCCTGCTCGCGGAACGCCATCTCGGAGGCCGCCAGATAGAACTCCCACATCCGCACGAAGCGCGCGTCGTAAAGCCGCTCGACCTCCTCGCGATGGGCGAGGAAGCGCTCGCGCCAGGCTTGCAGCGTCTCGGCATAGTGCAGGCGCAGGATCTCGATGTCGGTGACCAGCAGCCCGGCGCGCTCGATCGCCGGCAGCACCTCGGACAGCGCCGGAATGTAGCCGCCGGGGAAGATGTATTTCGCGATCCAGGGATTGGTGACGTTCGGGCCCTTCGGAGCGGCCGATCGAATGCAGCAGCATCACGCCGTCGTCGTCGAGCAGTCGCGGCGCATTTGCGGAAGAAGGCGTCGTAGAAGCCGACGCCGACATGCTCGAACATGCCGACCGAGACGATGCGGTCGAACTTGTCCGGCACGTCGCGATAGTCCTGCAGGCGGAACTCGATCGGCTTGCGCCAGGCGCTTTTCGGACGCGCGCGCTCGCGCGAGCTGCGTGCTGCTCCTCGGACAGCGTGATGCCGGTGACGCGCGCGCGGCAAGTTCGGCGAGATAGAGCGCGAGGCCGCCCCAGCCGCAGCCGATGTCGAGCACGCGCTGCTCGGGTTCGAGCAGCAGCTTGGCGGCGAGATGGCGCTTCTTGGCGAGCTGGGCGTCGTCGAGCGACTGGTCCGGGCGTCTCGAAATAGGCGCAGCTGTATTGCCGGTCGGCGTCGAGGAACAGCGAATAGAGCCGGCCGTCGAGATCGTAGTGATGGGCGACGTTGCGGCGCGCGCGCCGCGGCGGGATTGAACTGCTGCAGCCGGCGGTAGAGATAGCGGACAGCCATTGCAGCCGCGCCCAGCGCGGCGGCTTGCCGTCACGGCGCTGGCAGAGCACGATCGAGAGAAGTCGGCGATCGTGCCTGCTCGACGACAACGTGCCGTCCATGTAGGCTTCGCCGAGCTTCAGCTCGGGATCGAGCAGCACGCCATCTGTGCGGCGTGGCTGGTGAAGCGGATGGCGACCGGCGTTCCGGTGCCGTCGCCGAAAACCAATACAGCACCCTCCGCGGTGGTGAGCCGCAGGTTCCCCGTCGGACAAATTGCCAATGCGACGCGAAGCAACCGATCCATCGGCTCTCCTCGCATGTCGCAGCGCATGGCAAAAAGCCACGCCATGCCTGCGACACATTTCCGGTTCACCCGCACGAGCAGGCAACCACAGCCCCATCACTGGAGCTGGCACCCGCCGTGACAGATGTATTAGAACAAAGTCTACAACTAACGGCAATGACGCAGATCAATCCGTAAAATCTACGGATTGTCTAAGTGGAAAATGCACGGCAAGCTGAAGACTTCAAGCCGACTGAATGTGATGTCGGATCAAAGAGGTGGCACCGTGTGGGGATTGCGGCGTTCGGCGCCTTGGCTGGCAGGTCTGCTGTGTCATTGGGATCGCCGGTTCCAGCGATCGCCCAGGGCAATATCGATGCAGGCAAGACGCCTGGCGCAAATGTTTCGCGGACACCTGCTCAACGCCTGTCATCGCAGGCCGCAGGAGCTCAAGCGCGCCAGCGCGGGGTTCCTGCGCGAGCACTACACCACCAGCGCGCAGGAGGCGGCCGCCATGGCGAGCTATCTCGCGGGAGTGCCGGCGGCGGCCGACCCGCGGGCGGGCAAGCAGCGGCCCAAGCGGACTTGTGGAGAACAGAGCAAGGAGCGAGGCCAAGGCGCCGTCGCCGCCGCCGCAACAGCAGGCTCGACGGACCGGCCGCAGGAGCGGCCGCAACGGCCGCAGCAAGCGCCGAAGGCAAAGCGGGCAGCCGAGGTCGCCGAAGTCGCATCGGTCGCGCGAGCGTCCAGGCGGAAGCTGCCGCAGCGAGTCGGTCGCAGCGAGGCCCCGCCGGCCGTGCCCAGCGCTCGAGCCGTTCGAGGAGTAGGCGCCGTTCTTGACTGTCGCGCGTTACTTCGGCGTCGTCGTCGGCGCGCTGCCTCGTCTCCCGCGGCGTCGCTGGCTCGAGCGCCTCCGGCTCGAAGAACGCTTCGGCCGCGGCCAGCGCCTCGGCCGCGGCTTCTTGTTCGCTTCGTCGCGGGCGACGGTGACGTCCTCGCCGCGCGCGAGCCGCTCGGCCTCGTCGGCGCTGCGGGCGACCGCGACGTTGATCGTCACCTCGACCTCGGGATGCAGCGACGACCGGCACCTTGTGCATGCCGATGGTCTTGATCGGCGTGTTGAGCGCGATCTGATCGCGGTCGATCGTGAAGCCCTGTCTCGGTCACCAGCGTGGCGATATCGCGCGGCGAGACCGAGCCGTAGAGCTGGCCGCTTTCCGCCGCCTGGCGCAGCACCGTGAAGTTCTGGCCGTCGAGCTTCTGGCCGACCTTTTCCGCTTCGCCCTTCTGCTCGAGATTGCGCGCCTCGAGCTCGACCTTCATGCGTTTCGAAGCGCGACCGGTTGTCCTTGGTGGCGCGCAGCGCCTTGCCCTTCGGCAGCAGAAAATTGCGCGCAAAGCCGTCCTTGACGCGCACGACGTCGCCCATCTGGCCGAGCTTGGCGACGCGTTCGAGCAGAATCACTTCCATGTGTCGTCTCCTTCATTGACTTGAATGTGATCAGGTTCGAGGTGGTCGGCGGGCCGCCGCTTGCGGGCGACGCGGCCGCGGATGTTGAAGGCGGTTTCGGCGAGGCCGAGCAGCGCCATCGCCAGGACCGGCCAGCCGAAGACGATGGCGGCGGCATAGGCGCCGGCGAGCAGCGAAGACGCGGCTGCCCATGCCGCGCGTGATCGCGTGCAGCACCGCAAAGCCGAGGATCGCATAGGCCATGAGCAGGCTTGCGGCGAGCACGCCCGACAGCATGCCGAGCAGGTCGGGCAGGAACGAGCCGCGATCGCGGCGGCCAGCAGCACCGGCGTCAGATGCCGGAAACGTCATGGCGGCAGATCGGGCCACGGCCGCCGCAGCCGGCCCGGACACCTTCACGATGCGGCCGGCGAGCCAGAGATTGAACGACGTTGAGTGATCGTGGAGAGCACCGCGGCGGCCGGCGGAAGCGCGACCACCAGCATATCGATCACGCGGCTGGTGTCGCGCGACCGGGGATCTGCGTCGTAGACCTTGCGCCGCAGCGCCCGCTCGAATGCGGTACGGAGCGCGGTCTGGAAGTTTCCTGGTCGGTGCCGAAATTGGGCATGCGGCGACGACGATCAAGCGTGCCGAGCACCGCGGCCCACAGCACCAGCCGGCCGACCGGATACCATTCGAGTCGTCGCCGGCCGCCCGTTCGTGGCGACCGGGCGCGCCAGCAGCGCCAGATAGCCGAGCCACCACGCCGGCAGCCCGACGCCAATCAGAGACACGCAAGTGAAAAAGGAAGCCGAGGCATCGAGTCCGAGACCGGCAGCGGCCAGCGACCGCGCCGCGATCAGCCCGGCCAGTGGCTCCAGCCGAGCGCGGCGATCAGGATCGGCAGCGGCGCGAGATAGAACAGAAGCGATCGCGAGCGATCGAGCCGGACGCGACCGACGCAACAGCAGCGCCGCCGCCGCGCCGGCGCCAATTCCGATCGAGAACGATCTGCATCATCTCAAGCTGTCCCGCTTCATCAGCGGTTAGAGACGGATCACGTCCGCCCCAACCATAGGCCGTCGTGGCTGCGACGGCGACTCGCTGGCCTCCCGGTCGAGGCTTTGTCGTCGATCCTATCGGATCACGTAGGGCAGCAAGCCGAGGAAGCGCGCGCGCTTGATCGCCTGCGCGAGTTCGCGCTGCTTCTTGGCGGACACCGCGGTGATGCGGCTCGGCACGATCTTGCCGCGCTCGGAGACGTAGCGCTGCAACAGCCGCACGTCCTTGTAGTCGATCTTCGGCGCGTTGGCGCCGGTGAACGGGCAGGTCTTGCGGCGGCGGAAGAACGGCGCGGCGCGTCTGGGTCGGTGCAAAGCTCATGGTCACTCCTCCGTCGCTTGAGTCATCGGACGCTTCATCGCGCGGTGGACGCGGGCCGCGATCGCCGCGGTCACCACGATCCCCACGGTCGCCGCGGTCACGGAAACCGCCGCCGCGATCGCCGCGGTCACGGAAGCCGCCACCGCCACGCTCGTCGCGCTCGCGGTCGCGATCGACCTTGCGCATCATCGCGGACGGGCCTTCCTCGTGCTCCTCGACGCGCACGGTGATGTAGCGCAGCACATCTTCGTTGAGCCGCTCCTGGCGCTCGATCTCGTTGATCGCCGCCGGCGGGGCGTCGACATTGAGCAGGTGAAATGCGCCTTGCGGTTCTTGCGCAGGCGATAGGAGAGCGACTTGACGCCCCACTGCTCGGTCTTGGTGACCTTGCCGCCCATCTGTTCGATGACGCCCTTGAACTGGGCGGTCAGTTCTTCGACCTGCTGCGCGCTGACGTCCTGGCGCGCGAGGAAGACGTGTTCGTAGAGGGGCATGGAATGCCTTTCCCGTTGCGTTATGCTCGTCCCGGCGCGAAGCCCTTCGAGCCCTTTCGGGAAAGGCTCGAATGCTCAGAAGGCGGGAACACGGGACGCCGGACCATCTGGCCCTGCCGCACAGGGGGGCAGCCCTTACGCGGCCGTCCGTTCAGCTCCCGGCCGGGATCGAGCGGAAGCCGCCGTTATAGGGGCTTGTCGCGAAAACGCAAGCGCGGGCCGGGGTTAAGGGCGCATCCCAGAGCCTTTTTCGTCCGTAACCAAGTGCCTTTCCGCCCGTAAGATGGCGCGGATCGGGGAGCCGGTTGCGTCCCCCATATCGGCTACGATGGCTCGCCGAGGATGGAGGGACCCATGGGACGTTTCGGTCTGCCGCTTTTGTTCCTAGCTGCGTTTTTTGGCGGGCCATTTGGTCCCGACCGCGCCCAGGCCCAGCAAAAGCCGACCATACAATCGCTCTTGCAGGCCGACTTGCAGGGCATTCCGGGCCAGGAAACGATCCTCGAGGTGCTCACGATTCCGCCTGGCGGGGCGACCCCGCGGCACATTCATCCGGACGGTCACGAGATCGTCTATGTGCTCGAAGGCGCGACCACCGCTGAAATCGATGGCCGCGAGGCCCGCACGTACCGGGTCGGAGAAGTCGTCCATGTGCCGCCCAACGTTCCCCATGTCGGGCGCAACGCGAGCACGACGGAGCCGCTCAAGGTCCTGGTCATCCGCATCAAGGACAAGAGCAAGCCGGTCATGGTGCCGGCCAAGTGATGGCGATCAGCTCCGCGATGCCGCCTGGTCAGCCGACGCCGGGTGGAGGCTGTTGAATTCGCTGTAGGATTTCGGCGAGCTGGACCGCCAGGTCGACGCCCTCGCGGATATGCTTGACGCTCTGCTCGTCGGGCTTGCCGCGGCGCAGCCGCTTGAGTTCGTCGAGCAGCAATTCGAGATTGTCGGCCAGGAGCTGATGACGGAATTCGGGATCGGCGCGGGACCGTGTCAGATCCTCGTCGGTCACCAGCGCAGTCTTGCTCATCGCCGCCCCGCCCATCCCGCATGTCTAGCGAAATAGCATTGCTGACCGGTTAGGAAGCGGGGTTTGCGTTTGGTTACGGTGTAGGGTTGCGACTTCGTTACCAGTGTCCCGTTTCCGAAGTTCGCATCGTTCCGCGGCACCCTCGTTTGCGAACTTCGGAATTGAAGGACACTAGCAACTTATTGATCTAGTGTGGCTTTGGTTCAGAAGTCCGCAAGTTGGACTCGCCGCGAGAATGTTGCGGACTTCTGAACCGCCACACCAGCGCCGGCCTCGCTTGACAGCGACGGGATGCCAGTGTCTTAGGGCGCCAATTCGCAGCGAGGGGTGGGCATGTCGGCGGCGTATGTGTTTCCGGGGCAGGGCAGCCAAGCGGTCGGCATGGGTAAGGCTCTGGCGGAGACCTTCCCGCTCGCCCGCCGCGTGTTCGAGGAAGTCGATGATGCGCTGGGCGACAAGCTCAGCACGGTGATGTGGCAAGGGCCGGCGGAAGCCCTGACCCTGACCGAAAACACCCAACCGGCTCTGGTGGCTGTGTCGCTCGCCGCCATGCGGGTGCTGGAAGCCGAAGCCGGCGTGATACTGGCGCGCGATGCAACGTTTGTTGCCGGTCATTCGGTCGGCGAATATTCGGCGTTGGCGGCGGCAGGGTCGCTGTCGCTCGCCGACGCGGTGCGTCTGGTCCGCATTCGCGGCCAGGCGATGCAGAGCGCCGTTCCGGTCGGCATGGGCGCCATGGCCGCATTGCTTGGCGTCGACTTCGACCAGGCGGCGGCGATTGCGGCTGAGGCCGCGCAGGGCGAACTGGTCCAGGCTGCCAACGACAACGGCGGCGGACAGGTGGTCGTGTCCGGGCACAAGGCGGCCGTCGAGCGAGCGGTCGAAATCGCCAAGGCCAAGGGCGTGCGGCGCGCGATGTTGCTGCCGGTGTCGGCACCGTTCCATTCGGCGCTGATGCAGCCCGCTGCCGATGTCATGGCCGATGCGCTTGCAAAGGTCTCGATCAAGTCACCGGTGGTGCCGTTGGTCGCCAATGTGACCGCCGCACCGGTATCGGACCCCGCGCAGATCCTGCGCGGTCTGGTCGAACAGGTGACCGGCACCGTGCGCTGGCGCGAGTTCGATCGCTTTCATGGCGTCGGCCGGCGTTGTGAATTTCTATGAGGTCGGGTCCGGCAAGGTTCTGTCTGGACTCGTCAAGCGGATTGCGGAAGGTGCGAGCAGCGTGTCCATCGGCACTCCGGATGACGTCGCCGCGTTCAAAGCGGCACGCGGCTAACTGTCCTCAATCACAGCAGGAGAGCGTCCATGTTCGACCTGACCGGCAAGACCGCGTTGGTCACGGGAGCGACCGGCGGTATCGGTGGTGCGATCGCGCGCGCCCTGCATCAGCAGGGTGCAACCGTCGCGCTGTCGGGCACGCGCCAGGATGCGCTCGACGCGCTCGCCGGCGCCTTGCACGAGCGCGTGCATGTTCTGCCTTGCAACCTCGCGGATCGGGAAGCGGTCGATGCGTTGGTGCCAAAAGCGGAAGCGGCGATGGGCAAGCTCGACATCCTGGTGGCAAACGCCGGCATCACGCGCGACAACTTGTTGGTGCAATTGAGCGACGAGGCCTGGGATGAGGTGATCGCCGTGAACCTGACGGCGACCTTCCGGATGGCGCGTGCCGCTCTCAAAGGGATGATGCGCCGCCGCTCCGGCCGGATCATCGCGATCACCTCGGTGGTGGGCGTGACCGGGAACGCGGGGCAGGGCAACTATACGGCGGCCAAGGCCGGCATGATCGGGATGGTCAAGTCGATCGCTCAGGAATACGCCAAACGGGGTGTTACCGCGAATTGCATCGCGCCGGGCTTCATCGCGACCCCCATGACCGACAAGCTCAATGACAAGCAGCGCGAGGCCATCCTCGCCCGGGTTCCGGCCGGCCGGCTCGGGGACGGTGCCGACGTGGCTGCGGCTGCGGTCTACCTGGCATCGGACGAGGCCGCGTATGTCACCGGCCAGACGCTGCACGTCAACGGCGGCATGGCAATGATTTGAGGCCCGTTGGGGAGCGCAGGCCGAACGCCCGTGCTGGTCAAGCCCGGGGAAGTGTGGTAACCGGACCCCAGTTGGCTGGGGTACGCTAACGGGGGGCCTTGGCGAGCATTGCTACGTCGGGCATTCTGCGGTTCGCTCGCGACCGCGATCCCCAACTTCCGCTGTCGCCCCGGACGACTGTTCGCAGTGGCTCTGAGGGTTCGGCCGGACGAGCCAATCGACATGGACAAGAGGTTACGAGGTTACAGCGATGAGTGACATTGGCGAGCGGGTGAAAAAGATTGTTGTGGAGCACCTCGGCGTCGAAGCCGAAAAGGTGACCGAGAACGCCAGCTTTATCGACGATCTCGGTGCCGACAGTCTCGACACCGTTGAACTCGTCATGGCGTTCGAAGAAGAGTTCGGTTGCGAAATTCCCGACGATGCAGCCGAAACCATCTTGACGGTCGGCGACGCCGTCAAATTCCTCGAAAAGAACGCAAAAAGCTGATCTCCTGCCATCGGCGGAGCTGGCGGCTTGGCGATCACATTCGCCATTGGCGATGCAGTGTCGCCGACGTATGATGTCTGCTGCGGATCGGTTGCATTCGATCGCGTGCTGCGCAGGGGTGTAGCGATCAGAGCGTCGGTGGCATAGACTTTACCTGCCGGTTGCTCGAGGAACCGCAGATGAGGCGTGTTGTAGTCACAGGGCTCGGTATGGTCACGCCGCTCGGGTGCGGCGTCGAGCCGACGTGGCAGCGCCTGCTCGATGGGAAAAGCGGCGCCCGGCGCATCGAGTCGTTCGACGTCTCGGACTTGTCCACCAAGATCGCCTGCCAGGTCCCGCGTGGCGACGGCGCCGACGGCAGTTTCAATCCAGACCAGTGGATGGAGCCGAAGGAGCAGCGCAAGGTCGACGACTTCATCATCTTCGCGATGAGCGCGGCAACCCAGGCGCTGGCTGACGCCGGCTGGAAGCCGGAGAGCCGGGACGATCAAAACCAGACCGGCGTGATGATCGGTTCCGGCATTGGCGGCCTCAGCGGCATCGCCGAGGCTGCAATCATTTTGAAGGAGCGCGGGCCGCGGCGGATCTCGCCGTTCTTCATTCCGGGCCGGTTGATCAATCTGGCGTCCGGCTATGTGTCGATCGCGCACGGGCTGCGCGGCCCCAATCATGCGGTGGTGACCGCCTGCTCGAGCGGGGCGCACGCGATCGGCGATGCCTCCAGGCTGGTGGCGCTTGGTGATGCGGAGGTGATGGTCGCGGGCGGCGCAGAGTCGCCGGTTTCACGGATTGGCATCGCCGGCTTTATCGCCTGCCGCGCATTGTCGAGCGCATTCAACGACACGCCAGAACGGGCGTCGCGACCTTACGATCGCGATCGCGATGGCTTCGTGATGGGCGAAGGCGCCGGCATGGTGGTTCTTGAATCGCTTGACCATGCCAAGAGCCGCGGCGCCCGGATCTACGGCGAGATCATCGGTTACGGGCTGTCGGGCGACGCGCATCACATCACCGCGCCGGCGGAAGACGGCGACGGTGCGCTGCGATGCATGAAGGCGGCGATCGCGCGGGCCGGCATTTCGGCGGCGGAGATCGACTACATCAACGCGCACGGCACATCGACTCCGCTCGGCGATGAGATCGAGTTAGGCGCCGTGCAGCGCCTGGTCGGAAATGATGCGGCCCACATCAGCATGTCGTCGACCAAGTCGTCGGTTGGTCATTTGCTGGGTGCAGCCGGTGCGGTCGAGGCAATCTTCTCGATCTTGGCGATGCGCGATGGCGTGGCGCCGCCGACCATCAATCTGGACAATCCGTCGGTCGAGACCGCGATCGATCTGGTGCCGCATCGTGCGAAGAAGCGCAAAATCGATATTGCGCTTTCCAATTCGTTCGGTTTCGGCGGCACCAATGCGTCGTTGGTGTTCCGCCGACTCAACGGTTGATCGCAACAGTTCCCGCTTTTGCCATATTCACCTCTAACCTGAGGCAGTGGGCGCTCGCCGTGCGAGACAACTTGATGTACGACAGCAAGCGGCGGCCGACGTTTCGGCCAAACATGACGCGCACCGGTAACACCGGACCACGCGCAGGTCGGCGTCGAGTCGGGGACGGGCTGTGAATTCACGAACGACGCCTCCGGGTGGTGATGGCGGTGGGCCGGTGCGTCCGCGCATGTCGGCGCCGCTGACTGGGCGTTCGCCTGCGGCCGGTACCACCCCAAATCCTCCAAGCCGTCGATTTCCCTCGGCGACGACCTATCCTCCGCTCAGCGACAAAGCCCGGACTCCGACGGCGCGGCCACCGGCCGTGACGCCAGGGCAGCTCCGGCCTGCGGGCCTCGATCCGCGGCCGCCGCAAATGGGCGCACGCCCGTCGCCCGCTCCGGCGTCGCCCAATCGGTTCATTTCGGCCTCGTCGTCGTTCCCTCGCACTGGAATGGGCGGCCCACTGCCGGCCGATCCGCCGATTGCCCCCGATGGAATGCGGGCCGCTAGCACGCCGGGCTATCCGCAGAGACTGCCGGCCGTTCCCGGTAGTGCTGGTATCTCCGATCATCATTCGCCTGCGTCTGCTCGGCCGGATGGATTCGTCAATCCGGCCATGGACCGACGCATAACGCCTCGCAGCCCGCGCGCCGCGCTCGAACCGGAACACGTGCCCGTGCCGACCAACCGTTCAAAGCGTACCCGCAATCCTCTGGTGATCATCGGCAACGCGATCTTCACGCTCTTGGTATTGCTCGTCCTGGGTGGCGGCGCGGTGGTCGTGTTCGGCAAGCTACGGTTCGAAGCGCCTGGTCCGTTGCAAGCCGACAAGGTCGTCACCATCCCGGCTCGGTCGGGGCTCGCCGAAATTGCCGAGCTCCTGCAGCGCGAGGGCGTGATCGACGAGCACAAGCTCGTTTTTGTCGGTGGCGTATTCGCGCTGAAGGCTCGCTCTGAGCTGAAGTATGGCGAGTATCTATTTCCCAAGCGCGCCAGCGTTCGCGATGTGGTCGAGACCATGGTGGAGGGCAAGGTCGTCCAACACCTGCTCGGCGTCCCGGAAGGGTTGACGTCGGAGCAGATCGCGGCACGCCTGCTGGATAATTCGATCCTGACCGGATCGATCAAGGATACGCCGCGGGAAGGCAGCCTGCTGCCGAACAGCTACAATTTCCGGCGGGGCGACACCCGCGAGCAGGCAATTCAGCGCATGCAGCAGGCGCAGCAGCAGGTCTTGAAAGAGGCCTGGGAACGCCGCAGCCGCGATCTGCCGTTGCGCACGCCCGAGCAGCTCATCATCCTTGCCTCCATCATCGAGAAGGAAACCAGCCGGCCCGAGGAGCGCACGCGTGTCGCGGCCGTGTTCGTCAATCGCTTGAAGCAGAAGATGCGCCTGCAGACCGATCCGACCGTGATCTACGGGTTGGCGCCCGGCAAAGGGACCCTCGGCCGGCCGCTGTCGCGTGCCGATCTTGAGCGGCCGACCCCGTACAATACCTACCTGATCGATGCGTTGCCGCCCGGGCCGATTGCCAATCCAGGCCGCGCCTCGATCGAGGCGGCGGCCAATCCGGCGCGCACCAAGGAGCTCTACTTCGTCGCCGACGGGACCGGCGGCCACGCCTTTGCCGAGACCTACGATCAGCACCTGCGCAATGTCGCGCGCTTGCGCGCGCTGGAGAGGGGCGGCACGCCCGAGCCGGTCCGTGAACTCAACAGCCCCCAGCGGCCGAGCCAAAGGCGCAAGCCAAGGGCCGCAAGAGCAACCCACCAAAGCAATAACCGGGTCCCCGGGAGCTCTGCTGCCAGCCTTGTGACGCCCAGGCCGCGCCGTTATGGTCGCGGCCCGAATCCTGTGGGGTGGATTTTCCCGGTAGGTAGCTGATGGCGCTCGCAAGCATGACCGGATTCGCACGCGGACAGGGCGTGTGCGGTGCCTACGTCTGGAGCTGGGAGATCAAGTCGGTCAACGCCAAGGGGCTCGATCTGCGTTTGCGCGTGCCGGCCGGGTGGGATGCGGTGGAAGTGCCCGCGCGCAGCCGCGCCGCCGAGGTCTTGGCCCGCGGCACGATCTACGGCACGCTGACGGCCAAGCGCGAAGGCGTGGCGCCGGTGGTGAAGGTCAACGAGCCGGTGCTCGCGGCGGTGCTTGCGACGGTGAAGGGTCTCAGCGGCCGCATCGAGGCGGCGCCGCCGCGGATCGATGGCATCCTGTCGCTCAAGGGCGTCATCGAAGTCGTCGACGAGGACGAGCGGGAGGAGGATCGCCAGGCGGCCGAGGCCGCGGTGATCGCCGGATTTCAAACCACATTGGCCGAACTCGCGGATATGCGGCGCCGCGAAGGTGCGGCGCTTGGTCAAATCCTGTCACAACGCCTGTCGGAGATCGCGACGCTGGCGGCGCGGGCGGAGGCGGTGCCCGGCCGGCGCTCAGAGGCCATCAAGGCGCGCATCAAAGACCAAGTTGAAACGCTGCTCGGTGCATCCGATCGGTTCGATCCGGACCGCTTGCATCAGGAAGCGATCTTGATCGCCAGCAAGGCCGACATCCGCGAGGAACTCGATCGCCTGGCGTCGCATGTGGCGCAGGGCCGCAAATTGCTCGCCGACGGCGGTGCGGTCGGCCGGCGGCTCGACTTCCTGGCGCAGGAATTCAATCGCGAAGCCAATACGGTCTGCTCCAAGTCCAACGACGTGGAGCTGACCAATATCGGTCTCGAGCTCAAGACCGTGGTGGAACAATTCCGCGAGCAGGTGCAGAATTTGGAATAGCGAGAATGGCGGCGGCTCGAAAACCAAAGCGCAAACCGAAGGCGATCGCTCGCCGCGGCCTGATGCTGGTGCTGTCATCGCCGTCAGGCGCCGGCAAGACCACGCTGTCGCGCATGCTGTTGAAATCGGATTCGTCGGTTGAGCTGTCCGTCTCCGTGACCACGCGGCCGCGCCGCGCCAACGAGAAGCACGGCCGCGATTATCGCTTCATCCAGCGGCCGCAGTTCGAAAAAATGGTGCAACAGGGCGAGCTGCTCGAATGGGCAGAGGTGTTCGGCAATTTTTATGGCACGCCGCGCGCGCCGGTCGAACGCGCCTTGGCGGCCGGCCGCGATGTGCTGTTCGACATCGACTGGCAGGGCACGCAACAGCTCCGCGAAAAGGCCGATCGCGATCTGGCGACGATTTTCGTGCTGCCTCCCTCGATCGGTGATCTGGAAGGCAGGCTGCGGACGCGGGCTCAGGATTCCGCCGTGGTCATTGCCTCGCGCATGGCGAAGGCCGCCGATGAAATGAGCCATTGGGCGGAGTACGACTACGTCATCATCAACAAAGATATCGATCCGGCATTCGCGCAGGTTCGCGCCATCCTGGCTGCCGAGCGCCTCAAGCGCGAGCGGCAGACCGGCTTGTCGGCGTTCGTCCGCGGCTTGCAGGCGAAGCTCTGAATATGCGCGCTATCGCGCGTGATAGAGAATGATTGCAACGATTGGTATTGCGCAGCACGACCGCTTGATCTCGGTGCGCGGCATCACGATCGATCACCCGCCACGGCGCGCGCGAGCCGCACGAACCCCTCGACCGGAATTTCTTCGGCGCGCGCCGTCGGTTCGATCTCCGCCGCTGCGAGCAGCGGCAACGGATCGCGCCCCAGCGATTTGAGGCTCTGACGCAGCATTTTTCGCCGCTGACCGAATGCGGCCTCGGTGACCTTTTGCAAAATGGCCGGTTCGCAGGGCAGGGGCACCGGCCGCGGCACAAGCTCAATCAGCGACGACGTGACCTTCGGCGGCGGAACGAAAGCGGAGGCCGCGATATCGAACAGGATGCGCGCCTGTGTGCGCCAGCCCGCCAGCACGGACAGCCGGCCGTAGTTCTTGGAGCCCGGCGCGGCGGTGATGCGCTCGGCGACCTCGCGCTGGAACATCAACACCATGCGGTCGAACCAGGGCGGCCACGGCTCGGTGGTGAGCCATCGGACCAAGAGTGCGGTGGCGATGTTGTAGGGCAGGTTGGCGATGATCCGCGCAGGGCCGTCCGTGAGCAGCGTCCGCGGATCGACCGCGAGGGCATCGCCGGCGACGATATGGAGGCGCCCCGGGTAACGCGCGGCGATCTCCTCGAGCGCGGCAATGGCGCGCTCATCGCGTTCGATCGCCACGACGCGATGGGCGCCGGCGGCGAGCAGCGCCCGCGTCAAACCGCCGGGGCCCGGACCGATCTCGATCACCGTGACGCCCTCGAGCGGTCCGGCGGCGCGCGCGATGCGGGCCGTGAGGTTGAGGTCGAGCAGGAAATTCTGGCCGAGCGATTTTCGTGCGCGCAGATCGTACCGCCGAATCACCTCTCGCAGTGGCGGGAGGTCGTCGATGGTGCTCATCGGCGGGCGGCAAGCGCCGGCTGAGCGTTGCTCGCCGAAATCCGTGCCGCGAGTTCTGATCGCGGCGATCAGGCTCGATGGGTCGGCGCGCCCGGTCCCGGCGATATCGAAAGCGGTGCCGTGATCGGGAGAGGTGCGCACGAATGGGAGCCCCAGCGTGACATTGACCGCGTGTTCGAACGCCAATGTCTTGATCGGGATCAGCGCCTGATCGTGATACATGGCGATCGCGACATCGTAGGTTTCGCGTGCCGCACGATGGAACATGCTGTCGGCCGACAGCGGACCGTGGGCGTCGATGCCTTCGGCGATCAGTCGTTCGACCGCTGGCCGAACGACGGTCAGGTCTTCGGTTCCGAGCGTCCCCTGTTCGCCGGCATGCGGATTGAGTCCGGCAACGGCGAGGCGAGGCCGCGCGATCCCGAAGCGGGTGCGCATGTCATGCGCGACCACCCGACACGTTTCCACGATCAGGTCGGTGGTCAATGTCGCGAACACATCCTTCAGCGGCAGGTGGATCGTGACCGGCACCACGGCCAACTCCGGGGACCACAGCAACATGACCGGCAGCGGACGCAGGCCGGTTGCGTCCTCCGCAAGCTTGGCGAGGTATTCGGTGTGGCCCGGGTCGGCGAACCCGGCGCGATAGAGAACGTTCTTGGCCACCGGGTTGGTCACCACGGCGGCGGCGGCGCCGGCCCATACGTCGGCGACCGCGCGGTGGATGGCGGCGAGGGCGGCCGGCGCGCTGGTGGCGTCGGGCTGGCCGGGCTCCGCGGTCACCGTGACGCCGATGTCGACAATCGGAAGGGCGTCTTCGAACGCCGCTGCTGCGCCAGCCGGCTCGACCGTCAGGATGGCTAAGCGGCCGCCGATCTGCTCGGCGCGACGGCGAATAAAGTCTGGATCGCCCAGCAGGTAAAACGGCGGGAGGCTGAGCTCCTGCCGCCGCCGCCAGGCGGCAATCGCAATGTCGGGACCGATCCCCGCGGGTTCGCCAAGCGTCAGCGCAAGCACACGCGCCATTCGCTACTTGCCGGGCTCGATCAAAGCGCCGCGGCGCAGCTGCCGCAAGTATCGCGTTGATTCCTGTTCAAATCGCTGGGTCATGAGGGTTTCGCGCGCTGCCCGGCGCCCGGGCGTATCGGTCTTGGTTTCTGCCTTGGCGCAGACCGCAAACATTTCGACGCCATGGCGCGTCACTTCCGGCGCGGTCAATTGACCAAGCGGGATACTGTCGAGCACTTTGCGCAGACCCTCCGGAATATCGGCCGATGAGCGGATGACCTGATCGCGAACAGCGACGTCGCGCATGGCGCGAACCGCCCGCAGGCTCTCCTCGCAGCCTTTGAAGCTCTTTCTCAGCGCTTCGGCTTCTTTGCGGCGAGCCTCGAAGGCGGAGGCCGGAGCGCCGGGCGTGATCAGGAACAGAATAGGACGCAGCGTGTAGTCGTATCCGACCGCATCGCGATCCTCGATGTTCTTGGATTTCAGCAACGAGACCACTTCCTGATCCGAAAGCTGCAGCCGCGATTGATAGCGACCGCGGATCAGTTGCTGCCACACGAGGTCGGCGCGGATTCTCGACTTCAGCGTGCTGGCGTTGATGCCCTTTTGCGCGAGTTCCTGGGTCAGCGAATCGGCGGATTTCTGCAGCCGGCTCGCCATCGAGGCGTAGCTGCCGTTGACCTCGGCGTCGCTGGCCTCGAGGCCCCATCGTCGTCCCTCGCGAATCTTCAGCTTCTCATCGATCAGCTGGTCCAACACCTTCTGACGGGGGGGCATCTTCTGCTCGGTGAGCTGAATGAGTTTGCTGCGCTGATCGACGTCGATCGCCGTAATCGGATCGCCGTTGACGAAAACGGCGACGTTTTGCGCGATGGCGGTTCCGCTCGCAGCGACGACGATCAGCATCGCCGCCACGCGGACCCGCACCGTCATCGAGGTGGATTTGATCTGGCTTCCAAGCGTCATTGTGCCGTTCCGTGACTGCCGCCCACCCCTGGGTAATCTCTCGTAACGCGCGGCTAAACGCTTACCGCGAGGCGCCGGGCAGGTTCGAGAGATTGGCCAAGCCCTGCCGGGTCGAAGTGCCACCGAGCGTCCGCAAGCTGAACTGAAGCATGACGGTATGATTGTGGTTGTCGGTGGTGTTGTAACGGTATTCTGTAATGTAATTCAGGGCCAAGATGAGGCAATCGTCGACGTACCCTATTCCAACCTGGGTCTCGTTAAGCTGGCTATTCTTCAAATCGTAACGCACGCCGCCGAATGTTTGCCAGTTCTGCGACAGTTTGAAGCGCGCGGTGGAGGTGACGCCTTCGCGGGAGTCCAGGAAGCCGATCGCCGGTTGTGGGGCGTAGTAGCCATACATGATGCTGGTCGACCAACGCTCGAAATTGAGCGCCGCTTCGTATTCGGAGCGTTGCAGCGTGTAATCGGCCTCGTCGAAGCGGAACCGTGACGACAGCGTCAGCTGTGAGTTGGGCTGGTAGATGACGCGCGCGACATAGTCGGATTGCGCCTTGTCCAAGCCGCTGTTCAGGCCGGTATTGGTTGGGCTGGCGACCGCAAACGAGTTCTGGCCGAACAGGTGATAGGACTGTCCAACCAAGACATTGAGGTAGCCGCCTTGATTGAATTGAGCGGTGTACTGCGCGCCGACATTCAGGCGACCGCCGCCTTCCACCCGATCCCAGCCAGCGAACTTGTTGTAACGGAATAGATTGCTGGCATCGAACATGAAGCTCTGCGAATCCTCATTCGGCAATCCGCCGATATTGGTTTCGTTCGGGCTCACGACGACCTGGGCGATCGGCGAGATCGTCTGGGTTCCCCAGGACTGCACGTTGATGAATGGGTAGCGATATTCGAGGCCGGCCGTCGGCATGAAACGGGCAATTTCGTTTTGACCGGTGCCGGCGAAGTTCGACACGCCGGGCGCGTTGCTGACGTCCACGCTGGCGACATCGGCTCGCAGCGAAACGAACGGCGTGTAGACTTGGCCGAACGCGTCCACGATCGTGCGCCGCCACTGCACATCCGTCGACGCGCGCGTGTAGTTGCCGGGCGTTCCGCGCAAGATGCAGTTGTTGGCGGTGCGCGCGTTCGGAT
>CAVUIV010000016.1:0-87860 GCA_963741595.1 uncultured Alphaproteobacteria bacterium | reverse complement strand
GGGGCGCCGCCGCCGCCCTGGGGCGCAGTCGGCGATGGGCTGGGCCTGCACGGACAGACGGGTTTCGCCAGAAGCCCCGGGCCACAATCATCGACCCACTCGAAGGCACAGCGCACCTGCACCTCAGAACGACCGCGGCAGCCCAAGCACGTGCTCGGCCACGTAGCTCAGGATCAGGTTGGTCGAGATCGGCGCCACCTGGTACAGGCGCGTCTCGCGGAACTTGCGCTCGACGTCGTATTCGCAGGCGAAGCCGAAGCCGCCGTGGAACTGGATGCACGCGTTCGCCGCTTCCCACGAGGCCTTCGCGGCCAGGTACTTGGCCATGTTGGCTTCGGCGCCGCAGGGCTGGTGCGCGTCGAACAGGCGGCAGGCCTTCCAGCGCATCAGGTTGGCGGCTTCGACCTCGATGTAGGCCTCGGCGATCGGGAACTGCACGCCCTGGTTCTGGCCGATCGGGCGGCCGAACACGACGCGCTCGTTGACGTACTTGCTGACCCGGTCGATGAACCAGTAGCCGTCGCCGATGCACTCCGCCGCGATCAGCGTGCGCTCGGCGTTCAGGCCGTCGAGGATGTACTTGAAGCCCTGGCCTTCCTGGCCGATCAGGTTCTCGGCCGGGATTTCCAGGTTCTCGAAGAACAACTCGTTCGTCTCGTGGTTCACCATGTTCGGAATCGGCCGCACCGTCAGGCCATGGCCCACCGCGTCGCGCAGGTCGACGATGAAGATCGACATGCCCTCGCTCTTCTTCTTCACGTCGGCCAGCGGCGTGGTGCGCGCCAGCAGAATCATCAGGTCGGAGTGCTGCACGCGCGAGATCCAGACCTTCTGGCCGTTGATCACGTAGCGGTCGCCGCTGCCGCACGGCGCGTGGTCTTGATCTTCGTCGTGTCGGTGCCGGTGCTGGGCTCGGTCACGCCCATGCTTTGCAGGCGCAGCGCGCCGCTGGCGATTTGCGGCAGGTAGCGTTGTTTCTGCTGCGGCAGAGCCATGGCGCAACAGCGTGCCCATGTTGTACATCTGGCCGTGGCAGGCGCCCGAGTTGCCGCCGGCGCGGTTGATCTCTTCCATGATCACCGACGCTTCGCACAGGCCCAGCCCCGAGCCGCCGTATTGCTGCGGAATCAGCGCGGCCATCCAGCCGGCCTTCGTCAGCGCGTCGACGAAGGCTTCGGGGTAGCCGCGCCGTTGATCGACCTCGCGGTGGTACTCGGCCGGGAACTCGGCGCACAGCGCGCGCACGGCGTCGCGGATGTCGGTGTAGGCGGTGTCGGTGTCTTGCATGAGGGTCACGCTCGCAGCCCGGGTGAGGTGGCAAGCTTGACGCCGCGCGCGAAAAACCACAATTCATTTTTCGGGAAGTTGGCCTTAGGCGCGCGCTAACCGGGGCGCCGCCTCGGACTTGACCCACACTCACCCACGCCGACCGAGGTCGATCAGGCGCACAGCTAAACTTCGGCGCGCATTCGGGACATGCTGGCCCGGCCCTGAACAGTGGAGCCTCAAGATGACTGAAATGGACGCGCCGATCGCTCGCGTACTCCGATCCTACGAATCAGCGGTCTTGGCCAAGGACATCGAAGCGTTCATGCGCCTGTATGACCCCAAGGTTCGCGTTTTCGACGCTTGGGGGGTCTGGTCATACGAAGGCCATGAGGCTTGGCGAATCGCAGTGGAAGGTTGGTTTTCTTCGCTGGGCCAGGAGCGCGTGAAGGTGAGCTTCGACGAAGTGCAGTCGTCGGGAGGACACGAGCTGGCCACACTCAGCGCCATGGTCACCTATGCCGCTCTCAACGCTCAAGGTGAACAGGCCCGCTCGATGCAAAACCGGATCACCTGGATTCTCCGGAACGTCGGGGCACGTTCTGCGCATCGTTCACGAGCACACCTCGGCACCGATAGGCTTCACCGACATGAAGGCCATTCTCGAGCGCAGGACTTCCGCTTGAACCGGTGCGGCCCGCCTGCGCCGCCCCGAAGATCAGCAACGCGCCAGACCGACATTCCAGAGAAACAGAACCCGGATCAGACCGTCCGCCCCCCATCCACCGGAAACTCCACGCCGGTGATGAACTCGGCGTCGTCGCTGGCCAGGAACACTGCCGCCTTGGCAATGTCCAGCGGTGTCGACAGGCGGCCCATCGGAATCGTCGCGATGAATTTCTTGCGGTTCTCGGGGGTGTCGGGCATGCCCATGAACTGCTCGAGCAAACCGGTCGCGCCCATCACCGGGCAGATCGCGTTGACGCGGATGTTGTCGGCGCCGAGTTCCACCGCCAGGCTCTTGCTCATCAGGTTCACAGCGCCCTTGGAGCTGTTGTACCAGGTCAGGCCCGGGCGCGGCCGGATGCCTGCGGTGGAGCCGACGTTCAGGATCACGCCCTTGCGCGCCTTGCGCATCATCGGCACGACGGCGTGGACCATGTGGAAGATGCTCTTCACGTTGATCGTCGTAGACCTTGTCGAAGGTGGCTTCGTCAACGTCGAGCAGCGGGCCGTTCTTGTGCGTCCAGCCGGCGTTGTTGACGACGATGTCGAGCTTGCCCCAGCGCGCCACCGTGGCCGCCACCAGCGCGTCGATGTCGGCGCGTTGCGTCACGTCGCAGGTCACGGCGATGGCGTTGGCGCCGAGTTCGGCGGCCACCGCTTTCGCGCCTGCCGCATTGATGTCGGCCACCGCCACCTTGGCGCCGTTGGCAACGTACTGGCGCGCAATCTCGGCGCCGAAGCCGCTGGCCGCGCCGGTGACGATGGCGACCTGGTCCTTGAGTCTCATGAGTTTCTCCTTTGTGAACTAGAACTGCACCGTCTCCCTGCCCTCGGTGCCCGGCACTGCCGTGGCGCACAGCGGCACAAGTCTAACTTTGAGGCAATCGCCGGATGCGCACATCGCCGATCACGCCGGGCTCGAAGTTGCGCGCGTTCACGCCCATGCGGCAGCGCGCAAAGGCTCGACTTCGTACGACGTGATCTCGAACGGGTTGCCGTCCGGATCGGAGAAGTACAACGACCACGACAGCTGGTGATCGACCGGCTCGACGCGCTGCTGCAGCACCGCCTCGAGGTGGCGTTGCCAGGCCAGAAAGCCCTGCGCCGACACCGACAAGGCGACCGTCGAGCGGCACTTTTCAGCGGGGCGCTCGAACAAGGCCAGGTGCACCGACCCGGCTGCATCGCCGATCGTCAGCGGCCCACCATCGGCCGCCCACGATTCAAGTTCCGCAACCGCCCGCAGGCCCAGCACCGCCCCGTACCAGACCAACGCCGCCGCGCGGTCGGACACGAAAACATGAATGTGATCGACGCCTTTGAGTGGCGGCGCGGTGGCGTGCGCGGCGGTTGCAGATTCACGCATAGGGTGAACCGTCGCGATGGACGAACGTCCATTGCCCATCGACGAGCGAGGCCTGGAGGTCGTCGTCCGGGTAGCTGGCCGCGTCACCCGCGCTTCGGTCGCCGACCTCCAGGTACACCACGTCGTGCAGCGCGTGTCGTTCACCAGATGGTGGGCGTTGCCGGTGCCCGCCTTGAAGCCCGCGCACATGCCCGGGCCAAGCAAGGTGGCCCCAGCGTCGGTGTGCAGCGTTGGGCGGCCTTCCAGGATGTAGATGAATTCATCCTGTCGGGTATGCGCGTGGCGCAAGGCCGATTTCGCCTGCGGCGCCAGCCGCGTGAGGTTCACGCCGAAATTGGACAGCCCGAACAGGTCACCCAGCGGCCGTTTGACCCGGCCCGCCATCTGCGACCTGAACGGCTCGGGGTAGACCGAGGGTTTGCTGCGCACCGGCGCGTCGGCAGCGGTGACCGCGATTGTTTTCGGTGAATCTGACATCGAACCTCCGAAGGCCTGCTGAAGCGTCAGGTCGAATCTACCAGTCCTGCAGCAGGGTGGGCGCAGCGATCAACTGCGCAGCGGCAGCGCGACCCCGATCGCCATGAACACGCCGCCGCAGGCCTGGTTGAAGCGCCGCCCGACGCGCCGCAGCCACGGGCTGATGCGTTGCGCCATGCTGGCGATGAACAGCTCGGTGCAGATTTCGATGCCGGCAAACGTTCCGGCCATGATGAGGAACTGCACGAAGAGGCTGCGTGCCGGGTCGATGAACTGAGGCAGGAACGCAGCGAAAAACAGCAGCCCCTTGGGATTGGTCAGCGCCGACAACGCCCCTTGGCGAAACAGCGACCAGCCTGCCCGAGGTTGCTCTGCCGCGGGAATGTCGATGCCGATCGGCGGCGAGCGCCAGACTTGAATGCCGAGCCAGACGAGGTACGCGCCGCCGACCCACTTCATCACGGCCAGCCACATCAGCGAAGTCTTGAGCAACGCGCCGATGCCGAACATCGACAGCGCAACCACGGCGATGAACCCGAGCGACCCACCGAAGATGGTGTACAGCGCCTTGCGCCGGCCGTGCAGGGCGCCATGCGTCAACGCGAGCAAACCGTTCGGCCCGGGCGACAGCGAAAGGCCGATCGCCGCGAGCAGGTAGATGAGCCAAGTGTTGAAGTCCATGGTCGCCGATGCTGCCCGGCCGGGCCGCACGGGTCAAGCGCGTCATTCGGGCCGTCATTCGGGCCAGTGCCTGGCAAACACCTCGGCCACGCGTTTGTTCGCCTCGATGCGTTCGAGCGTCTGTGCGAAAGCCGGCCGGCTGTGCGCCAGGTGCTGCCGCGCCCCCGACCATTTCGACACCACCGCGGCCAGGTAGTCCAACGCGCCCGGCGCCCGGCCCGACAGGAACGGCCGCGCGGCGAAGGTATCGGCAAAGACATCCCACGACCGATGCAGCTGGCGCCGCGCCGCCTGACGCACTTTCTCGCGCGCGGCCGTCGAGGTGGCAGTCGTCCAGCGCTGCGGGTAGTCGCCCACGCTGATCGCGCTGTAGCAGTTGCTGGCAATGAACACCAGGCCACGCAAGGCCATCGCCCTGGCCTTCACCGATTTCGGCAACAGCCCACTGTCGGGATACTGAAGGCCGAGGTGGATGAGGATGGCAGCGCTTTCCGTGAGCACGGTCTTGTCCTCGAGCACCAGCGTCGGGATCTGCCCCAGCGGGTTCACGCGGGCGAGTTCTTCGCGGGCCGAATCGGCTTCCCAGGTCGAGGCCCTGACGACGGTGTAGTTCAATTCGCAGCAGCGCAACGCGCACTCGATGGCAGCGGAGCCGGAGCCTTGGGATCCGTAGAGCGTGAGCATGCTTCAACCCTTTCGCGTCATGCCCGCACCTTAGAAACTCGACCCCGGCAACGCGAGAAATGCAAGTTCTTCATCGGTCGACTCGCGGCCGAGAATCGCGTTGCGATGGGGGTAGCGACCGAAACGGTCGATGATGGCCTTGTGCCGCAGTTCGAAGTCGTGGTTGCTCTCAATGCCGTTCGTCCTGAAGAGCTGCTCCGCCACCTGGTGAACCCGTTTCGATTCGCTGTGCATGTACGGCATGTACAGGAAGCTTCGCTCCTCCGGCGTGAGCGCCAGGTCGGCCCGTCGCGGCCACGGCTTCCTGCGCAAGCGCCAATGCCAAAGGGTCGCTTGCGAAGGCGAGCGGACTGCCGCGGTACATGTTTCGCGAGAACTGGTCGAGCACGATGATTTCCGCCAGTCGCCCTTTCGGTTCCTTGCGCCATTCGAACAACTCACAGCGATTCGCCTGCGCATGAACTCAAGAATCGCTCGACGATGACCGGTCGAATGCGGGGTCGACCTTCCAGCGTTGCGCAGGCGAAACCTCATGGAACCAGAACTGAAGGATGGTGTTGTGCAAATCTACCTCCGGTGGAATGGCGATGGCCATGGCGAACATTCCGAATGGCTTGGCGCGATCAGGGCCGGCCCTCAGCACGAGCCGAGGTGCGGCAATCATTCGAACACCCGATCCAGAACCCACTGATGCGGGAACGCGGCGCCCGGGTCGACTTTGCGGCGCTGGGCGGTCCATGGCAGTGGCGCAGGTCGAGATCGGAGTGCCGCACGATTCGTCGCGCCGGATGCCGCGGCGCTGCTGGATGTCGCGCAGCAGGCTCACCAGTGCGGCGAGTTGCGGCTCGGGAAACGGGTCGAGTCCGTCGCCGTCGTTGATCAGTTCGATCGCAATCGAGCGGCCGCTGACCGAAACACATGGTGCGCCAGTTGGTCTTCCGGCACGCTCGCGCGCAGCGTGCCATCGCGGTCGATCATGTAGTGAATGCCCAGCGTGTGTGCGCTTCGATCTGGCTGAGGTTGTCGGCCAGCGTGCCGGCGCTGACCCAGATCGGCTTGCCGGTTCTGCGTCGCAGGTGGGGCCGCCCGTCGAGTGGATGACGACCATGTCGATCACCTGCGTGCGCGCGCCACCGTTGCGGCGCGCGTCGGCATCGTGCGCCAGGGCGGCGAGCACCGCGAAAGCCCACGCTGCGCGCCTTCATGTCCGCCGGGCCGCTGAAGGCTTCGCACTGGCCGCACTCTGTCACAGCGCCGCCTGCAACACGACCCGGTACACGCCCTGGCTGTCCAGCGTGTTGTGGCCGGCGCCAGGAATCACCTTCATCGTCGCCACACCGGTGGCAAAGCTGGCGAACAGCTTTGCGGTATTGGCCAGTGGAATCACCTCGTCGTGCTCGGCCGCGATGATCGTCGTCGGCATCCGGATGCCCGGCGCGAACCGACCCGATTCGTATTGTGTCGCGCAGCAGCCAGCGAACCGGCACGAACGGATATGCCGCGGCGGCAATGTCTGCCAGGCTGTGAAACGGCGTGATCAGGACCAGCCGCGACGCCGTGGGCTGCTCACTCGCCAGCCGCACCGCCACGCCCGCGCCCAGGCTGCGCCCCATGATCACGACATCGGCGTGCTGCGCCGCAACGGCACGGAACAAGGCCGCGGCGTCGCCGTGATTGGCCGCCTCACTTGGCGCGCCGCTGCTGCCGCCGTAGCCCCGGTAATGAAGCAGGTACAGCGCGTGCGCGGGGAACCACTGGCCGAAGGTTTCGAGGTTGAGCGAAACGTCTTCCGCGTTGCCGCCGAAATAGACCAAGGCCTTGGCACCGGCGCGCGGCCGCACGCTGACGACCAGTTCGGCCCCGTCGACGGGCAGGCGCAGCGGCGCGTGTGCGGCCGTCACTGAGCGCGGCTGCGGAATGTAGATCAGCGAGCGCTGGAACACGAACAGCGCGGCGCACAGGGCCAGGTAGGCCAACGTGGCCAGTGCGATGGAAGTCCAGAGCAATCGCATCGACCGGTCAGTCTCTACGCGCAGTGTGTTTCGATCGGAATACCCAACCAAGGCATCGGCAGGTCCACAGTTGGGCACGGGCGGTTCTCCTGGCAAACCCGAGACTTCGCTGATTGCGGCCGCTGGAGCCTGCAGGCCCAACGCGCCGTACTCGACCACAGCGCTAGA
This sequence comes from uncultured Alphaproteobacteria bacterium, assembly GCA_963741595.1. Classification (GTDB taxonomy): domain Bacteria; phylum Pseudomonadota; class Alphaproteobacteria; order Rhizobiales; family Xanthobacteraceae; genus VAZQ01. Next base: position 80,480 of record CAVUIV010000016.1, on the reverse strand, counting down.
CCGAACTTTGATTCTTTCGCTCGAACACCGTGTAGGTGCCGAATGCCCTGGCGACCACCTCGGTGCCAACCGTGATCGTGGACTCCAGCGAGGCGATCGACTTGCCACGGTTCACCAGCTCGCTGGCACAGACGATCACACCCGCTCGCACCGGCTTGAAGTAGTTGATCTTGGCTTCTATCGTGGCACAGAGCTGGCCGGTGTTCAATGTCGTGTAGAGCGCTTTTCCCATGCCCGTGTCGGCCATGGCGAAAAGAACTGCGCCGTGCACGGCGCCCGTCGAATTCAGATGCATGCCCTGAACCTCGAGCGTGCAGCGGTTCGTACCGGGCAACGATTCTTCGATGGCCAGGCCGATGTGATGGATGAAGCGGTGGCTCATGCCGGAAAGTTTGAGAGGTGGCCTCGCTGCACTGGCGGTACGTCATCGCTTGATCGGCACCGAGTACGTGAGCTCAGCGAAGCCGGGGCCAACGAACTGTGCACTCGTGAGCTGCAGCGGCGGTGACACGATACGGCGGGGAAGCAGCGGCATGCCCGAGCCCAGTGTCACCGAACCGACTTGAACGATGATCTCGTCGAGCAACCCCGCGTCATGGAACTGACCTGCGAGATCGCCACCTCCGACAATCCAGACATTCTTGCCGCCCGCGGCCTGCACCATCGCCGCGTGAACCGGCCTGACATCACCGCGGACAAAGTGAATGGCGGCTGACGCAACGCGCGGAAGCTCCCGACTGCTGAACACCCAAGCTGGTTGCTGGTAAGGCCACGGTGCCTGCGCCTCGGTTCCTGGCTTGACCACATGACGCAACATCCATTCGTAGGTGGACGAACCCATGGCGAGCGCCCCGACACCCTGGATGAAACGCGGATAACCGGTGTCGTTGATGTCGCCCAGCGGAAACAGCCATTCCAGCGAATGGTCGTGCGTGGCTATGAAGCCGTCCAGGCTGGAGGCGGTGTAGTACTGGGTCTTCATGACTTGACGCCGCCCGATTCCTAGCCGGGAATTTCGGGCTCGACGAGTGTGGCGAGCTGCGCAAGGGACTCCTGCCAGCCGAGGTAGCACATCTCGACGGGTATGACTTCGGGAATCCCTTCTTGCACGATGTTGATCTCGGTGCCGCAGGAAACCTTGGTCAGCACGACCGTCACCTGCATCTCACCGGGCAGGTTCGGGTCGTCGAACTTGTCGGTGTAGCGAAGCCGCTCGTTGGGAACAAGTTCAAGGTACTCGCCGCCGAAAGAGTGGCCGTTGCCGGAATTGAAATTCGTGAACGACATCCTGAACGTGCCACCGACCCTGGCATCCATGTGGTGAACCTTGCAGGTGAACCCGTAGGGCGGTATCCACTTCGCCATGGCGTCGGCGTTCAGGAACGCCCGATAGACACGCTCCGCAGGCGCCCGGAGCACACGGTGCAAACGTACGGTTCCAGTGGGCATGGTCGACCCTCCTTTCGATGTGTGATTCTCTCGATCCGGGCGCCATGCTATCGCCAAAGCACTGGTGCGTGTGTGCGAGGCCCGACGGTTGCCATGAGCGGGCCGATCCGGTCATGGAGTTCGGCTCGATGGAAGGTCTAGTGATCACTGCGTCGGTAGACGTAAACGAGTTCTGTGCATGCTTCGCCCTTGAAGACGGCCTGCTGCTGCAAGGTGAACTGGAACCCGGCCCGATCCAGGACCCTGATGGAGGCGACGTTTCGAGCATCCGTGACTGCCCGGACCTCTGCTGCCGAGGTCGATGCCAGGACAAGGTCAATGGCCGTCAGAACTGCCCGCGTCGCGTGCCCTTGGCCCTGGCTCTGCTGGTTCAGAGTGAACCCGACTTCTGCGGACAGGCCGTCTTGCGCCAGGAAAAGGCCCAGGTCGCCGATGAGCAGATCCGTGACGGCATCTGCAACGCCAAGCTGGATCCAGTCTCCGGCAATGAGGTCCGTCACAGCGGAAGTGGCCTGCAGGAATGTCAACGCTTGTTCCACTGTCATCGGCGTCCAGCCCTGAAACCTGGCCAGGGCTTCGTCGGCCCGGTATTCGTGGAATCGTCCAAGATCGCCGACACGAAGAGCACGAACGACAGTCCGTTCCCGTCGCGAAGGCAATCGATCGGCAAGGGTGGCCATCAGGACGCCCGGTGAACCGGCTCTCTGGAAGAGTCAGGCCGCTTGATGTGGCAGAACATTCAGCACCTCGAAGACGCTGCAAACCACCAGCATGGTGTCTCAGTGGCTGCCGAATGCAGTCCGCTTTGCAGTCCTCTTGACGGAAGGGTCAAGCGCCATCGCGTGAGTGCAAGACTTCTGCTGCCAGTCGCTGCAGGTTCTGCTCATTGGCACCCGCCACGAACTGGGCGATCTGTTCATAGTGCTCAACCGTGTCGAAGGTTTGGCGCCAGTGGACCTGAGTCCCTTGATCAAATGGTCGCAACTCGATGGACAGAACGAAGTGGTGGCCAGACAGGTGTTCGATCTCGAAGAGCTCGCCGGGCGCTATGCGCGTGAAGCGGCTTTGATTTGGGTAGTCCTTGCCGTCGGGGCCGTGCATGGTGAGCGACCAGGTACCGCCTGGTCGGAAGTCGAACTGATGAATGGTGTTGCTGAATCCGTCAGGCCCCCACCAGCGGGCGACTCGTGCGGGATCGTTCATCGCAGCGAAGACCTGTGCCGGCGTTGCCGCGATGAAAGTGCTTCTCGAATCGGAGCGCTTGTCGATCGGTTCCATGTTGCTGCTCTCCTGGTGTGGGCTGGGTTCTGGTGCCGCCTGGACAAGACAGGACAAAACCATATCGAGGTTTGAATTCACCGGCCGCCGCAGCCGGTCCGATGGACTGCATGGTTAGTCGGACCCGGTTTTGGTGCTTTGCCTCGGGTGTGCGTCGTACTGCCTGGCAAGTGCCAGTGCAACCCTGCCAATGAGCTCCACGGGCAGTTCCCGGCTGTACGGGAACGACAGATTGCCTTTAGGCCCTCGAAATTGCGCTGTCTCTGCGATGAGTGCTTCATCGTCCGTGACTGGCGGATAGACGCCGATGTGCTTCTTGAACGCTGCGAAGTAGAAGAAGATCCGCCCGAGCCTGAATGCCGGCATGTTGTAGCCGATGCACCGGCTTGCGCCGGGAATGCGCTTTTCGACTTCATGCTGGACTCGGGCCAAGCGGCCCCGCGCTTCGGCCGGGCAGTCGGCGAAGTATTCCTCATGCGTTTCGAACGACGTATGCCTTGCCTCCATCATGATGAGTTACGCAAGCTTTCCAAGCGCAAGGAAATGCTTTGCTCCAATGCGGCCAAGCGTACTTGTATGGCTTTGACCTTCGTTGAATCAGTCTCGGTTGCCAATTGAAGCCGCAGCTCTGCTCGTTCTCTCATCATCTCAACTTCATGCGGGACAAAGCCAGCGTCTTTGAGTATCTTGAAGGGCATGCGGAGGGAATCGGGTGTTTGCTCCCAGCCAGCGTCATGCTGCAAAGGTTCGCCATATCCCTTTGCAGCCTTCAGTTCACCACTGGACTCGGCCTCCGCAAGTTTTCTGCCGATCTCGTCTTCAAGAAGCTGTGGTTTGGACATGAGCCTCTCCCGGAAGGTTGATATGAATTTCAGAGACGCGCCGCGAGTGAGTTGTGCCGCCCGACGTTGCATATCAGCCGCTCGCCGAAGGCGCGTCGGCTGGAACTGCGGGGTGGGCCGCACTTTGCACCTGGAAATTTTGTGGCATTCACTCGATCAATTCGTCCGCCCTCACCCGCACCGACTGAGGGATCGTTATGCCCAACGCCTTCGCCGTCTTCATGTTCAACAGGATTTCAATGCGAGTCACCTGCTCGACCGGAAGATTTGCCACCTCGCGCACCGTGGAGGACCTTGTCGATTTGCCGCGCGACGACCGCGCTGAACTCGTCCAGCGACGGGCCATAGGACAGCAGGCATCCGGCTTCAACCGCGTATCTGACGCTGCACACGGTGGGCAATCGATGCTTCGATGCGTACGCGGAGATCTTGTACCCATACCAGCCAGTCACTTCGTCGGTGACGTCAACAGTGCGTCTATCGACCCGGCCGAAACGCCCGAAAGGACCTCATCGATTTCGTCGATCCGCTTGACCGGCAGCGGCACGACCCGCACACCGAGCTTGCGAGCGGCCTCGCGAACTGACGCGAGAGTCGCCTGGGCTGCCTGATCGTCAGGGTTGTAGAGGTGGCCCACCTGCGTGAGCTTAGGCACGATCTCCTTGAGGAGTTCGAGCCTCTTGGCATCGAGCTTGGGCGCCAGGCTCTCGACTTCCGTCACGTTGCCGCCGGGACGCGCGAGACTGCGAACCAGTCCCGTTTCGATCGCTGCGTGCATCCGCCAGACCAGAATCGGGACTCTCTCGGTCGTCTGTTTTGCAGCGAAGGCGGAGAGGTTCCCGATCGCGACGATTGCATCAACCTTCTTCCGAACGAGATCGCCTGCGGCGTCGGGCAGCCGTTCGGTGTCCCAGTACGCGTTGACCGAACTCGAAATCGACATTCTTGCCGCGGGTGTAGCCCAGGCCCTGCAGTGCCTTCATAACGCCCATTTGTGCAGCCCCGGGCCCGGCCGCAAGCGAAAGGAATCCGATTCGCGCGACCTCCTCCCTCTGCTGGGCTTGCGCCGGAGCAAGTAACGCCACCTACGGCCAACATCAGACAGACCCCCCAACATGAAATCTTGAGGTATCGTCTTCACTGCATCGCCTCCGCTCTAGTTCTTCGAGATGCTTGGCGGCCGCGGGCCGCCCGCCTTGCTGATTGGATCACGCTTGCCGCCTGCGACTCTGCCCGTGCGAGAGAGTTTGCATTCGTCGCAGCTCGTAGGCCCGCCTATATCCGATTTTCCTTGCGCTACACACTCCATGGAGCAGGCAGATGCTCCAATGGCGATCGTGGCTTGTTGGCCAAGTCCGTCTTTGCCGACAAAGCATTGCCCCAGTTCGCGTTTCAAGCCGCTCGCAGCAAGACCAAGCCCTTCGGGTGGCCTGCGGCTAGCCTTAACACGACCAGCCTGAAACAAATGCGCCAATACCGAATACCGAAAACAAAACCACTACCCGCTTGACTCAACGGGAAGTCCCTGTAAAGGGTTATGCGTCATTTCTTCAGCGACTTCAGTTGGTCGAAGGCTTGGAGCGGCGTTACAAGACCAAACGCGACGAGCAAAAGGAGCACGCAACCGACACCGACAATTGCTGAAGCCCATGGCTCACTGAACTTGACTTGAATTGTCGCGGCCAGCCATATTGCCGCGCCGCAGCCTATGAGAAACGAGAGCCACTGAAAGAGCAGGGACAATGATCCGGCGAGTCCGAGAACGACGAGTGCAAGAAACACCAGCATCCCTGGAATAGCGAGCCAGAGTGGATTCAATGGTTCCTCGGGAAACTGAAAGAAGTCCTCGGCTTTCAGGCCGTTGTCCTGAATGAAGTTCCTAATCTCCTCCGGCGTCCCTTCAAACGGACCGCGACCTCACCTGGCACCTCGCGCCTGTGGATCCTGTGGATGAAGGACGCGCTCAACGTCTCTTTTTGCCGCGGCGTCGAGCCACTGTTCGCGCGAATAGTCCTTAATGAGAATCAACCGATCGTCCTCGAGGATGACGTTAGTTCCACCGAAAACAAAGCCATCGAGGTTCCCAGCGAACGCCCGCTTCTCAATGTTACAGGGCGCGTCCAACGGTTGAAGTGCGCTTGTGAGAACATCGTCATTCTCGACGCCACTGCCGATCTGGAAGGCCAAGACGGCGCCACCAGTCTCAGCAGGGTAAACATTGCATCTCAGCCCGATTCCCGGCTTCAGCAACGGTGCAAGGTGCCGCCTGAAATTGTTGACGTAGGCCTGAAGCTCGGTCTCTCAATCATTCAGGCCGCTCCATGTGTTGCGGGTGACGCTGAACGTTTGCCTTTAGCCGCGTGCGAAGGCCGCAGGACGTTGGCGGACCGGAGGGTTAGCCCTACGCCACATACGGCCCAGTCTGCGTCGTACATGGCTGCAGTGATTTCAGGCAGGGCCTGAGTCCGGCTCACGATGCACGAACCTAGGTGCTTGATCTTGGCGTATGGCTCGCCGTCGCGATCTAAACTGGCACCGTACTCCTTAACGTGAGAAACCAACGCTTCATGATGCCCCTGCCGCAGTTGACGCGACGCGCGTAGCAATCACCTTCAGGAATGCAAAGGCGTCGGAAATGTACTGCTCGATCGATTCGAACCACCCGTTCGGCCAAAGGTGGCTGACCGATGCGAGCCGAATCATGAGCCGTTACCAGCCCAGCGTTATGTGCAACCGAGTGACGAATGATCCAGAGTATTGAAAGCGTACGAATCTCTGCACCTTTGATCGGCACCACGTTGAATAGGGTTTTCAATCGCTCGTTGACGATCTCTGGCGAATGCCAACCGAGGGTGGGATGAACCAGCGTAGAGCCAATTGAGTCTTTAACCACACGCTGCGCAAGAACACGCTCCGTTGTGATGCTGAGACAGTCTTGTTTTCTTACCTGCTCGTCAATGCGTCGGTCGCATCGATTGCCTTTGCTACGGTCCTTGAGCATGTACTCGAATGCGGCCATGAGCTGGCCATAGATAGCGAGCTGATTTTTGTGCCGATGCTTTGAGGCGACGCCGCCGCGAGCGGTCTCGACGAGACGATCGTCGCTGAAGTACTCAGCGGCCAAGATAGCGACCGACCATTCGAGCAGAAGAACGAACACGGGCTGCGCTGTCGCTTCGCGTTCTCCCGAGTAACGCCCGCTGTCTCGCGAATCCAGACGGCTGGGTTCGGGAAAGGCATGGTCGTATGAGCCGTAGGGCTAACGTGATGCCGAGATGTTAACGGCAGGTTGGCGCTACCGGCAGCAAATAGATGCATGCCGCAGAAACCTGCCACAAGCGCCAATGCTGGTTTGCCGCTTGTATGGAGAATGAGCTTGCGTGGCAGACGCAGGTTCTTGGCGACGAGTCTATGCAACAGCCAGTCCTTGTGTTTCGGCTGCCACTGTACGCCGCAGGTCATGAGCAGGGTGTGTGTGGCCTTGTCCGTTGCCGAGATGTGGATGGCAACCAGCGACCGCGCGCGCGACGCAACGGCGTGCTCGCGACCAGGAGGTCGATTGTCGTGTGGCGAACAGTGCCTGCAGCATTCAGGCGGTGGCGAACGCACACGAGTTGCTCACCAAAGCGCTTTGCAGAACGCTTGGCCCCGTTCTGGGCCGGCAAGTACGGTTTGCCACACGCAGGGTCGAAAGTGACGACATCGCTGTTGTCCCGCTACGCCGCGTCGATTCTCGTGGCACCAAACGTGACTTGAACTGCAGCGCAGCCTCGGCATCCTGCACCCCATCGAAAGTCCCGAAGTTTAGATGCCCAGCGACCGGGCGCATCCTCAATGCAATCGATATGAGCGCAAAACGCGTCCCGGCTCAGCGACTCCGCCCAGCGCCGTCGCGCTGCAGCATCACCGTTCGGCACGACCCCGTCCCCTGCCTACACTTCCGCCTTCCCACCCAAAAACACAGGAGACAAGCATGAACGGAACGCACACCCTCGCCCGGGCCCTGCTGCTCGCGGTTTTCACGGCGGCCACCTGGGCACAGGCCCCGGCTCAAGGGCCCAAGGACGCCACCACGCGCCACCCGCGGCGCCAACCGTGCCCTGCTCGCCGAGCTGCCGATGGCCGACAAGCAGTCGTTCGACGACGCCAGGCGCGGCCTGATCGAGGCGCTGGGCGACAGGGTGATTCAGCGCGCCGACGGTGCACGGCCATCGTGGTCGCTGCGCGGCTATGAATTCCTTGCCAAGGAAGACGCGCCCGACACGGTGCACCCGGGGCTGTGGCGCCATGCGCGCGCCAACATGGCGAACGGCCTGTTCAAGGTGACCGAGCGCATCTACCAGTTGCGCGGCTTCGACGTGTCGAACATGACGGTGATCGAAGGCGACACGGGCCTGATCGTCATCGACCCGCTGATCACCACCGAGGTGGCCAGCGCGGCGCTCGAGTTGTACTTCAAACATCGGCCGAAGAAGCCGGTGCTGGCGGTGATCTATTCGCACAGCCATGCCGACCACTGGGGCGGTGTGCGCGGCGTGGTGAACGGCGACGACGTCGCAGCGGGCAAGGTGAAGGTCATCGCGCCGGCGGGCTTCATGGAAGAGGCGGTCGGCGAAAACGTGATCGCCGGCAACGTGATGTCGCGCCGCGCGCTCTACCAGTTCGGGCCGCTGCTGCCGCGCGGCGAGAAGGGCCAGGTCGACGCGGGCCTGGGCAAGACCATCTCGAGCGGCACGGTCTCGCTGATTCCGCCCACGCAGTTGATCGAGAAGGCGGTCGAGCAGCACCGCATCGACGGCGTGGACATCGTCTTCGAGCTGACGCCCGGTGCCGAGGCGCCTTCCGAACTGATCATGTACTACCCGCAGTTCCGGGTGCTCAACATGACCGAGATCACGAGCCAGAACATGCACAACCTGCTGCCGATCCGCGGCGCGCAGGTGCGCGATGCGCTGGCGTGGTCGAAGTACATCGGCGCCGCTCTGCACCGCTACGGCGCGAAGAGCGAGGTGCTGATCGCGCAGCACAACTGGCCGGTGTGGGGCACGCCGCAGGTGCAGGGCTTCCTGAAAAAGCAGCGCGACACCTACAAGTACGTGCACGACCAGACCGTGCGCCTGATGAACCACGGCTACGTGGGCGCCGAGATTGCCGAAGGCCTGAAGATGCCGGCGAGCCTGAATGCCGACTGGTCCACGCACCCGTTCTACGGCCACCTGAAGCACAACGTCAAGGCGATCTACCAGCGCTACCTGGGCTACTACGACGGCAACCCCGCGAACCTGGAAGCGCTGCCGCCGGTGGCCGGCGCGAAGAAGGCGCTGGAATACATGGGCGGCGCCGAGGCGGTGCTCAAGCGCGCGCGTGAAGACTATGCGAAGGGCGAATTCCGCTGGGTCGCACAGGTGGGCTCGCAACTCGTGTTTGCCGACCCCGCGAACGCGGAAGCGCGCAGCCTTGCGGCGGATGCGTACGAACAGCTGGGCTACCAGATGGAATCGGCGACCGCGCGCAACGCCTTTCTGCAAGGCGCCTGGGAGCTGCGCAACGGCGCGCCCAGATTGCCGCCGTTCAGCACCGCGGCGCCGGACGTGATCCGGGCGCTGTCGCTCGACCTGTTCTTCGACTACCTGGGCGTGCGCCTGAACGGCGACAAGGCGGCGGGCAAGACGACGGTGCTGAACTGGCAGTTCACCGACACGAAACAGAACTTCGTGCTGAACCTGGAGAACAGTGCGCTGACGCACCTGGCCGATGCGCAAGCCGCGAATGCCGACGCCACCGTCACGCTGACGCGCGCCACGCTCGACCAGATTTCATTGCAGCAACTCACCTTCCCGGCGGCGCTGCAATCGGGGCAGATCACGGTGACGGGCAAGGTGGACAAGTTCGCCGAACTGCTGGGCATGCTCGAGCCCTTCCCCGGCATGTTTCCGATCATCGAGCCGCGGCCGGCGCGTTGATTGCGGCGAGGGGCGCGCCTCGATCGGCGCTCAGCTCCCCGGCCGCATGGCGCTTCACGTCGGCGGCAATCAGCGCGACGAACTGCTCCACCACGCTTTCAAGGCCAGCGCGCGCGCTGGCCGCTTCGGCTTTCAGGTGCTCGGTGGTGTCGAACGTCATTTCCCTCGGCGTGGTGACCCAGCGCCTGTCTTTCAGGTTCTCGCGCCAGTCGGCGTAATACTCGAAGCTGCCCAGCTGGTTGGCGCCCGGGTACGGCCCGACGATGTCGGCGTTGACCAGCAGCATGGGCGACAAACCGCCGGCGCGCGACGACGCGTAGAAGCCGCTTTCGCTCACACGCACGTCGAGAATGGCGTCCACACCGCCGGGCAAGGCTGCCAGCCGCCCCGCACGGATGTCGGCGGCCGCTGCGGCATCGGTGATGTGCACGATGCGCACCTGCGTCTGTTCAAGCGCGGCGGCGAGTTGCCGGTTGAGCTGCTCGATCGGGTCGAACTTCACTTCCAGCAGCGCATCGGCGAGTGCGTCGCGGTCTTTGCGCCGACCTTCTTCGACGCTGATGGCGATCGCCGCCGCCACAATGCCCACGCCGATAGCGGCCGCAGCGCCACCCGACGACGAGCCGCGCGACCCCACCGGCGCGCCCACGAAGACGACCGGGGCCCGGGCCCCAAAACCCGAGCCAGAGGCATTCGGTGCCGCCACCACGGGCAGCACGGCCAGCAACGCGATGGGCGCAGGCGGCACTGCGGGTGGCCGGCTCGCGCAGCCGGCCAGGGCCAACAGACCGAACCAGGTCACGGCGACCGTTGCCACGGCGCGCAAGGCGCGGCGGCGCGGCTGGGGTGGACTTCCGGGCTGTGTCATGACGGTGTCAGCCGATCACCTTGTGCATCAGGTATTTGACAATGCCATCCGGGTAGCCGTCGATCTCGGCAAGCACCTGGTAGCCATGTTTGCGGTAGAACGCCGGCGCCTGGAAGCTCAGCGTGGTGAGGTAGAAGACATTGCAGTTCCTCGCCTTGCCATGGGCCTCGAACCGTTGCAGCAGTTCGGAACCCACGCCGCGAGCGCGCTGCGCCGGCTCCACCCAGAGCTGCAGCAGCTCGCAGCACCGGCCCCAGGTTCTGCCCACCGCGCCGCCGACAAGCTCGCCGGACGACGCCGTCGCGAAGGTGGCCAGTGGCTTCACATCGGCCAGTGGCGCCGCCGCCTGGTTGTGCTGCTCCAGGCCGGTATCGACCTGAAGAACCATGGCCTGCGCAGGTTCGTTCGTTGACGTGAACAGCAGTCCCGTTGCCCGGTTTTCAGTCATGGCTCGACGGCTCCGCTTCAATCATTCGTCATCACGCTCGACAGCTCCGGTGCAGCGCGCGCTCGCGTGCGATCTGAACCGCGTCGCCTTCGTAAGGGCGACGCTCGAACGCGAGCTTGACGCCCAAGCCCACCAGCACGGCACCGCTGGTGCGGTACAGCCAGGTCAGTGCGTGCGGACGCGATCGCAGCCAGCCCGACAGGCGGCCCGCACCCAGCCCCACGGGCCCTTTGACGAGGAACGTGAGCCCCGCAAACACCAGCCCCAGCACGAAGACCGCGAGTGTTGGGTGCGCAGCCCCCGGCAGCACGAATTGCGGCAGGAAGGCGAAGTAGAAAACGGCGATCTTCGGGTTCGATACGTTCGACAGGGCTCCGTCGAAGAACAGCCGCCACAGCGAACGCGGCGCGCCTGCCGAAACCGCGAGCTCGCTGTTCTTCGTGCGCAGCAGCTGCACCCCAAGATAGACAAGGTAGGCCGCACCCACCAGCTTGAGCGCCAGAAACAGCCACTCGGAAGTGCGCAGAATCGCGCCCAGGCCGAGCGTGGCCAGAACGGTGTGGCCGACCAGCCCCACGCTGACCCCGGCGGCCGTGGCCACCCCGGCGGCCGAGCCTTGCGCGATCGAGCGCGACATCACGAGGATCATGTCCTGCCCCGGCGTCACGATCAGAACGAGCGACGCGACGATGAACAGCAGCCAGGCGATTTCGAGCATTGGCACAGCTCCTGATCATCGTCGCCGCGGGTCAGCGAAGTTTGGTGCGGGCGAGGCGTTTGGCATTGGCCACCGCCTTGCGGTGCACCGGCGCCAGGCCCTTGCCGAACACACCCATCGCGGCGTCTTGCAGCTGGGCCATCACCGAGCCGGCCGAGGTCTTGGCGCGAACCGTGGGCGACCAGAACGAACGCGCATACGACGCCGCAAGCGTCTGGTGGGCGCGCACCGTTTCCTTCGCCATCGCGGCCCATGCTTCGGTGAAGGCCGAGTTCTTTTCCGAGAACATGCGCTGGAATTCCTTGCGGTCGCGCTCGGAAAGCAGCGGCCCGGCCAGGCCCATGCGCGCGACGCGGTGCGCGAACACCTGCGGCGCGGCGACACTGAGTTCGGCGGCTTTCGCCGCAAGCAACTTGGCCTTGTGTGAGCGGTGGTTGGTCATGCAGATTCCGGTTGCATCGCCGACTGTAGCCCCTCCGGCTTTCGCCGGTGCAAACCGTGCAACCCGGGAGGCCGAATGCGGGCACACTCCCACCTGCCGCCGCACTCGCCGACTGCCCCACTGCACTGCGCTGTCATGCACACCAACCCGTTTCATCTGAGCCGAAAGCAACCATGCCCACAACGACCCGTCCACTGCCGCACACCAGGCCCGGCGATGAGCGCAGACCCGCAACCCATGAATGGCGCCCAGAGCCTGGTGCGCACCCTGGTCGCCAGCGGCGTCGAACTGTGCTTCGCCAACCCCGGCACGTCGGAGATGCATTTCGTCGCCGCGCTCGACCAGATCGACGGCATGCGCTGCGTGCTCGGCCTGTTCGAAGGCGTCGTCACCGGCGCCGCCGACGGCTACTACCGCATGGCCGACAAACCCGCCGCGACGCTGCTGCACCTCGGCCCCGGCCTGGGCAACGGCCTGGCCAATCTGCACAACGCGAAGAAGGCCGGTTCGGGCATCGTCAACATCGTCGGCGAACACGCGAGCCACCACCTCGAGCACGACGCACCGCTCACCGCCGACATCGAAGGCATTGCGCGGCCGATGTCGCATTGGGTGCACACCGCGCGCAGCTCCACCACGGTGGCGCGCGACGGCGCGGCGGCGGTGGCGCAGGCGCGCACGCCGCCCGGGCCGCATCGCCACGTTGATCCTGCCGGCCGATACCGCCTGGGGCCCGGCCGAGGGCGCCGCGCTGGCGCCGCAGCCGCCAGGGCGCAGCGCGGTGGCATCCGACGCCGTCGAAGCCGCAGCGCAGGCACTGCTGCGCGGCCGTGGCGCCGCACTGCTGCTCGGCGGCATGGCAGCGCGCGAACCGGCGCTGCTGCTGGCCGGGCGCATCAGCGCGAAGACGGGCTGCACGCTTGCTGCTCGAAAACAACGTGCCGCGCCTGCAGCGCGGCGCCGGCCGGGTGCGCGCCAGGCGCGTTCCGTATGTCGTCGACGCGGCGCTTGAAGGCGCTGAAAGGCGTCGGCGAACTCGTGCTGGTGGGCGCCAAGGTGCCGGTGGCGTTCTTCGGCTACCCGGGCAAGCCCAGCGTGCTGATTCCGCCGCCATGCGAGGTCACGCCGCTCGCGGCGGTGGAAGACGATATCGTCGGCGCGCTCGAGGCGCTCGCCGAACGGCTGGGCGCGCGGCAGCTCGCGCCGGCGCACGTGGCCGCGCTCGAACGGCGTGGCGCCGACGCGCTGCCCACCGGCACGATCACGCCCGACGGCATCGGCGCGGTGCTCGCCGCGCTGCTGCCCGAAAACGCGATCGTCGTCGACGAGTCGGTGTCGGTCGGCCGCAACTTCGGCCCGCTCACCGCCGGCGCCGCGCCGCACGACTGGTTGAACCTCATGGGCGGCTCGATCGGCTTCGCCTTGCCTGCTGCCACCGGCGCCGCGATCGCCGCACCGGACCGCCAGGTGATCGTGCTCGAAGGCGACGGCAGCGCGATGTACACGCTGCAGGCGCTGTGGACCATGCGCGCGCGAAGGCCTGAACGTGAAGGTGCTGATCCTGGCCAACCGCTCGTACCAGATCCTGCACGGCGAATTTGCCCACGTCGGCGCCGGCACGCCCGGCCAGCGCGCCAACGACATGCTCACGCTGGACCGCCCTGCGCTGGACTGGGTGGCGCTGGCCAAGGGGCACGGCGTGCCTGCCGCGCGCGTGGATGACCTGGCGGCATTGGCGGCGACGTTTCGCGCTGCGCTGGCGAACAGCGGGCCGTTCGTGATCGAAGTGATGCTCTGAGTTCAGCGCACCCGCAACGCTTCGATCTGATCCATCAGCCGGTTCATGCGCGCCACGATCGCCTCGTAGGGTGCTGCCGTGGCGAGATCCACACCCGCGGCTTTCACCAGGTCGTACGGATAACCCGCCCCGCCCGAGCGCAGCAGCCCGAGGTAGCGCTCCAGTGCGCCGGGCCGGCCTTGCAGCACCTCGTCGGCGAACAGTGAACTCGCGGCAATCGAAGTGGCGTACTGGTAGACGTAGAACGGCTCGTAGAAATGCGGGATGAACGACCATTCGACGCTGTAGGTCGGGCAATCGTCATCACCCCTTCGGCCACGCCGTGGTGGCGGTGCTGCACTTCGCCGAACAAGGCGCTGAAGTCTTCGCCGGTCAAGCTTTCCCCGGCGTCCACGGCGGCGTGGATCTTGCGCTCGAATTCGGCCAGCATGGCCGCGCGGAAGAAGGTGCCGCGCAGGGTTTCGAGGGCGCTGCCGAGGTAGAAGATGCGCTCGTCGTCGCTGCGTGCCGCCTTCAACATGTGTTCGAGCAGCAGCGCTTCGTTGAAGGTCGACGCGATCTCGGCGACGAAGCTGGAGTAGTTCGCGGTGACGAAAGGCTGCGCTTCGTTGGCCAGGAACGAATGCATCGCATGGCCCCATTCGTGCGCCAGCGTGGTCACCGATTCGTAGTCGTCGCTGTAGTTCATCAGCACATAGGGGTGCACGTCGTAGGCGTGCCCGGCCATGTGCGCACCCGACTGCTTGCGCGGGCGCGGGAAGGTGTCCATCCAGCGGCTGTTCAACCCGGCCTCGAACGCCTGGACATAGGGCCGGCCGAGCGGCGTGGCGGCTTCGAGCACGAGTTGGCGGCCCAGCGCGATCGGGTACTTGAAGTCGCCCTTCACCAGCGGTGAAAACAGGTCGTGGTAGGCCATGTCGGCCACGCGCAGCACCTTCGCGCGCAGCCGGCAATAGCGGTGCAATGTGGGCAGGTTCGCGTTCACCTGCGCGATCAGCGTGTCCACCACCGCGACGGGCATTCGCTCTTCGTCGAGGATGCGCGTGATCGAATCGGGGTAGTGGCGCACCGCGCTGTAGACCGCGTCCTGCTTGAGCTGCGAATAGAGCATCACGCCCATCGAGCGTTCGTAGGTCTTGAAGACGCCGAAGAAGGTGTCCATCACGCGCTGGCGTTCACTGCGGTCGGCCGATTCGCGGTGCCGGAAGTAGGCCGTCTGGTCGAGCGTGATCTCTTCGCCGCTGGTGAGCTTGAAACGCGGCCAGGGCATGTCGGCGTCGGTCAGCATGCCGTGCACCGCCTGGCCCGCACCGCTCATGTGGCCGAACCGGGCCACCAGCGCTTCACCCGCGTCGTCCAGCGTGTGCGGTGCGGCGTGCAGGATGCGCGCCAGCGGGTGGCGGTGAATGTGCAGGCCCGGCTCGGTGGCGATGAATTGCTCGACGGTGGCCGCGCCCAGCGCCAGGATCTCCGGGCTGACGAACGCAGTCGCTTCGTCGAGCTGGTGCGCCAGCCGTTCGCAGCGCTGGTCCAGCGCCAGGCTGTCGGCGACACTGGTGTCCTGCGCGAGCTGTTCGCTTGAAAACAAGCCCAGGCGATAGAGGCGCCGGATCATGTCGGCACGCAAATCCAGCGCATCGCGCAGGCTCACCGCGCTGGTGCCGAGCTTTCCTTTGCAAAGCCCGAACTCGGCCATCTGTTCGGTGAGCCGCGCAGCGTCGGCGTTCCAGGCGTCGAGCGACGCGTAGAGGTCGGCGAGGTTCCAGCGCTCGGTGAGCGACGCCTCCGGCGCTGCCATTGTGGGCTGACCGCTCATCCGCGACTGTGAAATGAGGGCGCATGTTGCGGGTGCTCCAAGGGCCGCCGGCGACGCGCCATCAGCGCAAAGCGGCGGGAACGGTTCAAGCCGGTTGCGCCAGCAGCGGCGCGCCGCTTTCCAGAAAGTCGCACGCCAGATTCGCCAACGCGCGCACGCCCAGCACCAGGCAGCGTTCGTCGGTGAAAAAGCGCGGCGAATGGTTGGGTGCGGCGGTCTTGTGGTCGGTGCCCGGCGGCACCACGCCGAGGAAGATGAACAAGCCCGGCGAAACGCGCTGGAAGAACGAAAAGTCTTCCGAGCCCATCACCTTGGGCACCAGGTGCACGTGGTTCTCCCCTGCCACGCGCTTCAGCGTGGGCAGCATCAGCCCGGTCAGCTCTGGGGTCGTTCACCGTGACCGGATAGTTCTTGCGGATGCACACCGTGCAGCCGGCGCGCGAACCGCGGCTGATCGCCTCGGCCAGGTGGTCACGCGTTCATGAATGTCGTCGCGCATGTCTTCGTTGAAGCTGCGGATCGTGCCGCGCATTTCCACCAGGTCGGGAATGATGTTCTCGCGCACCCCGCCCTTGATGGCGCCGATCGTCACGACCGCGGGCTCGTGGGTGAGGTCGATCTGGCGGCTCACCACGGTCTGCAGGCCCAGCACCACCTGCGCGGCGGTGACGATCGGGTCGACGCCGTACCAGGGCATCGCGCCATGCGTCTGGCTGCCGTGGATCGTGATCTTCAGGCTGTCGGCGCTGGCCATCGCCGGGCCGGGCCGGTAGCCGATCACGCCCAGCGGCAGGCGCGAGGTGACGTGCAGGCCGAACACGGCGTCGGGCCGGGGGTTGTCCATCGCGCCTTCGGCAACCATCATCTTCGCGCCGCCGTCTTCGCCTTCGGGCGGCATTTCTTCGGCGGGCTGGAACAGGAACTTGACGCTGCCGCGCAACTTCGCGCGCTGGCCGGCGAGCACCTGCGCCACGCCCATCAGGATGGCGACGTGCGAGTCGTGCCCGCAGGCGTGCATCACGCCCACCTCTTCGCCGTTCCAGGTGGTGCGCACCTTGCGACGCGAACGGCAGGTCGACCTCTTCGGCCACCGGCAGCGCGTCCATGTCGGCGCGCAGCGCCACCACCGGGCCGGGCAAGCCGCCCTTGAGCAGGCCCACCACGCCGGTGTGGGCCACGCCGGTGTGCACCTCGTCCAGGCCGAGCTTGCGCAGGTGTTCCGCCACGATGCCCGCGGTGCGGAACTCGCGGTTGCCGAGTTCGGGATGTTGATGAAAGTCGCGCCGCCAGGCGATCACGTCGGCTTCCGCGCCGCGCGCGGCCGCGTCGATGGCCGCGGCCAGTGAGCTTTCGACAACAGTGGCATTCATGCGGCGTTTCTCCTGGTCAGTGGCGCTGCCGGCGGCGGCTGCAAGGGTGCAGTCGTTCGGTCCTCGATGGACGCCTTGGCCAGCCGACCATCGAGGCCGTTCACGCTAACACAGAGCCAACCCGGAAGGCCCTGGGCGCAGCCCTTAGCCGCCGAAGTGAAGCCGGTACATCGCACCATCGGAAAACGTGCAGGCGCCCGTGCCCATGCCGGCGCCGGAAATCTGATAGTCGCACTGTGCGCTCACGCCGCGCGCGCTGGTGGCGTTCGCAATGCCGCGCCGGCCCGGGCCATTGACGCGCGTCGCTTCACCCTGCAGCGTTTCGCCCAGGTAGCCCAGCGTGATGGTGCCGCGCCCGCTGTGCTGGTCGACGATCACCGCGCTGAGCAGGCCGGCGCGCTGCGCCGCCTCGTTGACCGGGTACAGCCGTGCGGTCAGCACGGTCGCCGCCGGTGCCAGCGGCGCAGCAGCCGCCGGCGCGCGCGACCGTGATCGGTCCGTTGATCGGCAGGCCGGTGCGTGAATCGACCGGCACCAGAACGCAGGCCGAGAGGGAAAGTGCGATCGCCGAACACAACAAGCTTCGAGACACGCTTCGAGACGAACTTCGATACGACCTTCGAGAGGAACTTCGATACGAACTTCTAGACATACGGGCTTTCGAATCGCGGCACATGCCGCGACGCGAACTTCACTGCAGACGGTCGAGTACCGCAAGCACGAAGCGCCCGGGTATCGAGAGCCGATACCTTCGGGCGCACGGCACAGACGCTGCCTTGACCGCCTCAAGGCTTCACGAAGCAGGGCACGCTCAGGAAACCGCGAAACCGCGCCCGACCACCGCGCACCGGTGCAGCGGCCAGCGCATAGTGCGGAAAGCGCGTTATGAAACGCGCAATCGCCACCTCCCCTTCCAGGCGCGCCAGCCCCATGCCGGCACATTGGTGGATGCCGCTGCCGAACGCGAGGTGGCGGTTCGGCGTGCGGCCGATGTCGAACTTCTCGGGGTCGTCGAACTGCGCCGGGTCGCGGTTGGCCGCGCCGATGCACAACGTGATCTGCGTTTGCGCGGCCAGTTCGACCCCGCCGACGTTCACCGCCTGCGTGGTGATGCGGTTGCCGAGCTGGTTGGAGCTTTCAAACCGCAGCACCTCTTCGATCGCCGGCTTGATCAAGTCCGGCTGCGCGAGCAGGCGCCGCCGCTGCTCGGGAAACTGCTGCAGCGCCACCAGGCCGTTGCCGATCAGGTTGGTGGTGGTTTCGTGGCCGGCGTTGAGCAGGAAGATGCAGTTGTGCAGCAGCTCCGGCGCGCTGAGGCGCTCGCCGTTGTCTTCACCCTGGATCAGCCGGGTCAGCACGTCGCGCTGCGGGTCGCCGGGCTGGGCGCGGCGCCTCGCGACCAGCCCTTCGAGGTAGGTGAGAAACCCCTGCACGGCGCGGTTGCCGCGCTCGAACGCTTCGGGCTTCACCACCGGCTCGAGCGCGCCGAGGATCGCCAGCGACCATTCGCGCAGCGGGCCTCGTTCGCCATGCGGCACGTCGAGCAGGTTGCCGATGATCTCGATCGGAATCGCCGAAGCGAAGTCTTCGATCAGGTCGACGCGCTCGCGCCCTTCCATCGCATCGAGCAGCTGGTCGACACGTGCCACCAGCGCCGGCTGCAGTTGCGCAATCGCCTTCGGTGACAGCGCACCGATGATGAGGCGGCGCACCCGCGTGTGCAGCGGCGGGTCGTTGAACACCAGGCTGGTGGTGTGGTGCTCGTAGAGCAGCGAATCCCCGTACTTGGGCTTGAACTCCTGGCGTTTGTCGGAGCTGAACTGCCTGGGGTTCTTGTAGACGAATTCGCAGTCGGCATAGCGCGTCAGCAGCACGCCGCCGTCGGGCAGGCGCTTCACGGGCTGGTGTTCACGCAAGGCCCGGTAATACGGAAACGGGTCGGTGTAGAACTCGCTCGGAATGCGCTTCAGATCGAAGCCGGCGGCAATCGTTGCGGCGTGTTCGGGGGTGAACGGCATTCAAGCTCCTGACAGCAGCGGCCCGGCGTCGGCACCGCACTCGGCGTAGCGTAGCGTACCGGCCGGGTGCGTGCCTCGAGCCCCTTCAAACCTCTGGTGCGCGCCAATGGTGCAAGCCGCTCTTCGGGCCTATGATGTTTTTCCCGAGGCCCGCCAGCGACATCCACGCGACCGGCCTCTTCAACCCGAGGAGCGACACACATGGCCAAGAAGAAGTCTGAGAACGGCGTCTACCGCGTCACTGAAATCATCGGCACCAGCAGCGTTTCATGGGAAGACGCCGCCAAGAATGCGGTGGAAACCGCCGCCAAGTCGCTGCGCGACCTGCGCGTTGCCGAGGTCACCAAGCTCGACATGAAGATCGAGGAAGGCAAGGTGGTGGCGTACCGGGCGCGCGTGTCCCTGTCATTCAAGTACGACGCCTGAAGCCACGCTCGGTGCCTGCCGCTCAGGCGGCCGGCGAACCGGGGCCGCTGCAGAAACCTGCGGTCACCGACCGAGCTTGAATCGCCTCGGGGGCTGGCCTACACTCCCGCCGCCATCCTGTGCGCGCCGGGACCACGGATGGTGCGGCCGCGTTGCGTGGCTGCAGCCACGCTCCCGGGAAAGGGGCCGCATGACAAGTCGTCGCCTGGCGTTGATGTTCGCGAACGCCGCCCTCCTGATCGTGATCGCCGGCTGTGCCAAGCCGCCCCTCCCCCCGGCTTCCCCACAGGACGAACTGATCGCGCGCGGCCGCGACCTGTTCTTCAAGGAAACCTTCGCCGGCAACGGCCGCACCTGCGGCACCTGTCATCCGGTGGAAAACAACTTCACGATCGACCCGGCGTTCATCGCCAAGCTGCCGCCGAACAACCCCTTGTTCGTGGCCGAGTTCAACCCGGCGCTGCGCACCGGCTTCGAAAGCCCGCGGCTGATGCGCGAGTTCGGCCTGATTCGCGAGAACCTCGACGGCTTCGCCGACCTGGATCGCCAGTTCACGATGCGAGGCGTGCCGCATGTGCTGGCGATGCGCAATTCGATCGACAGCCCGCAGGGCCCGCGCACCGGTTCCGGCGCGTCGAGCGCGCTCAGCATCGCCTGGTCGCGTGGCCGGCCGGGGCAATCGACCATGCAATACGAGATCATGGGCTCGGCCTATGGCGGCGGCGCCGGCCACGACGGCACCACCGCGACCGCCACCCACCTGAGCAACCTGCACACCACGCCGATCGAGATCCTCGAATCCGAATACCCGTGCCGCATCACCGCCTTCGATGTGGTGCCGGATTCCGGCGGCGCCGGCCAATGGCGCGGCGGGCTGGCGCTGCGGCGGGAATACGAACTGTTGGAAGACGCGACCGTCATCCGCCGCTTCAACAAGATCAACTTTCCGCCCGCCGGCCTGGCCGGCGGTGAGCCCGGCGCCCCTGCCCGCTTCGTGGTGCGGCTCGGCACCGCCCAGGAATTCGAGACGCCGGCTTCGGCGCGCTTTGAATTGAAGGCCGGCGAGAAGTTCCTGGCGCAAAGCGCCGGCGGCGGCGGCTATGGCGATCCGGCGAAGCGCGATGTGGATGCGCGCGCTCGCGACGAAGCGGAAGGCTACACAACGACAGCGACGAACAAGCGGCGCTGATCGAACAAGCGGGAGGGAAAAAGTCATGTCATTCTCCAGTTGGCGCGGCGTGGTCGGCATGGTGAACCCGACCATGCGTCCCGGCATGACCGAGGAAGTCGTGCCGCTTGCTGCCGGAAGGCATCGGCCTGATCCCGCTGTTCCTCAACATCCGCCGCGGCACCGAGGACGAATTCGAGACCATGATGCCGCACTACGAGAAGCTGATCGCGCTGCTCGCCGAGCAGAACTGCGACATCATCCATCCGAACGGCGCGCCACCGTTCATGGTGCACGGCTTCAAGGGCGAGGCGAAGATCGTCGCGGGTTGGGAGAAGAAGTACAAGACCCGCATCAGCAGCGTGGCGCAAAACCACGTCCGCGCGCTCAAGGCGGTGAAGGCCAAGAGCTTCGTCGGCGCGACCTATTTCCCCGACAAGCTCAACGCGATCTTCGCCAAATATTTCGAGGATGCGGGTTTCAAGGTCCGCAGCATGGCCGGCATCGACGTGCCGTTCAACAAGGCGCAGGAACTCTCCGGCGAGCAGATCTACGCCCACATCAAAAAGAACTTCCTCAAGACCAAAGGCGCCGACGCGATCTACATGCTCGGCTCCGGCTGGCGCACGCTCAACATCATCGACTTGCTGGAGCAGGACCTGCAGGTGCCGGTGGTCCATCCGGTCACCGCGCGGGTCTGGGAGTTCCAGAAGTGGCTTAATGTCCGAGAGCCGCGCAACGGCTTCGGCTGTATGCTAAGAGACCTGCCGAATAGCTGCCGCAGAAGCAGATGTGCTTTCGTTCAAGGAGTGAGACGCCATGCAGTCCAGTCACCGTCGAACCACGCTTGCCCTCCTGTGCCTCGGCGCCGGACTGATGGCGATGACTCCGGCGTCCGCCCAAACCGTCGAGCAATTCTACCGGGGCAAGACCATCACCGTGCTGGTCGGCACCTCGCCCGGCGGCATCAACGACATCACGGCGCGGTTCGCCGCCAAGCATTTCAGCCGCTACATCCCCGGCAATCCGACGATCAACGTCCAGTTCACGCCCGGCGGCGGCGGCCTGGTGACCGCCAACCGCATCTTCAACGCCACCGAGCTGACGGCCTGACGCTCGCCAAGCTCGAACGCGCGACACCGCAACTCGCGATCCAGGGCTATCCGCAGGCGAAGTTCGATCCCACGAAGCTGAGCTGGCTCGGCAGCATGTCGTCCTATGGCGGCGACGCCTATCTGATGCTGCTCAACCCCGACACGCCGATCAAGTCGGTCGACGACATTCGCGTGGGAGCGCCCGGCAAGATCACGCTTGGCGCCAACAACGCAGCGTCGTCGAACCTGATCTTCGGCATCATCGCCAAGGAGGCGCTGAATCTCAACATCAACGTGGTGCGCGGCTACACCGGCGCGGCGCCGATGTTCCTTGCCATGCAGCGCAAGGAGATCGACGGCCAGTTCGTCGGCATCAGCTCGGTCAAGACCGGACAGCGCGCGATGTGGGAGAAGCGCGCCTTCAAGGTGCCGGTCCTGTTTGGGCGCACCAGCCGCCATCCGCTGTTCCCCGACGTGCCGACCGGACGCGAGCTGACCAAAGACCCAGCCATGCTCGCACTGATCGATTTCGCGGAGATCCCGTTCTTCATGTCGCTGCCGTTCGTCGCGCCGCCCGGCGTGCCGGCTGACCGCGTGAAGGCGCTGCAGGAGGCCTTCATGGCGATGTGCCGCGACAAGGACGTGCTCGCGGAAGCGGAGAAGCTCGGCATCGAGATGAGTCCGATCGATGCCGAGGAGATCCTGCGCCTGGTCGGCCGCATGGCGGCGACCCCGAAGGACGTGATCGCGCGCTACAGCGCGCTTGGCGCCGAGAAGGGCAAGTGACGCCAACGGCGTCATTGCCGGGCCGCCGCCACTGGCGGCGTGACCCGGCAATCCATCTTCTTCGCCAAGGAGATGGATGCGCGGGTCAAGCCCGCGCATGACGAGTTGGTGGCCGGCGCCGCTACGCGCTTTCCAGCACGCGGTCCTGCTTGCGGAAGCGGTAGCGCGGCATCTTGTCGAGATCGGTGCCGGTCACGCGGATGACCCAGGCCTTCTGCGGATGCGCGGTCGAGTGGATGACGCCAGGACCGTAGGAGCGGGTCTGGCCGAGGCCGAGCGCGTACTTGCTGGCGATTTCCAGCACCGCGTTGTCTTCGCTTTCCGGATTGACGCGGCGGTATTCGCTCATCTCGGTCAGGTTGCGGGCATTGCCGTAAATCGCCCATGACGTCCCGTGGCTGTGCGGCTTGCCGGTCTTGCCGCCCTCCTGCACGTGCGCGAGCACGTAGAAATCGAGTTCCGGATCGTGAAACAATTCGCGTTTGCCGGCCGGCATGTCGTCGGAGAAGGTCTGCGCCACGAATTCCGGATTGAGCAACAACGCACTCAGCCGTTCGGCGACCTTTGGCAAGGCCGCAGCGAGTGGCTCCGCCTTCAGATGCGCACGGGCGTCGGTGCAGAACTGGTCAAGGGTGTAAGCCATCGCTGTCTCCTTCCCTGCATATCGTCATTGCCAGCATTCTAGGCCGGCGCAGCGGCAAAGTCAGTGGGCTAAGCCGTCAACAGCCCAGCCTCGCGATACGCTTGGACCGCGCCCGGGTGCAATGCGACGCCGCCGAATTCGAGCGCCTTGGCGCCATCGGTCTTGAGCGGCTGGAACAACTCGCCGAGCCCGTTGAACAGCGGATTGATCCGGCCAAGCTCGGCGGCATTGGCGACGATCGCCGCCACCGCGTCGCGCACGATGGCATCAGGCACGCGCGCATGGGTCGCCAGGATATTGACCACCGCGGGCTGCGCCACGTCGGCATCGAGACCGCGGAACGCGCCCTTGCGCATCACGGCGCGACGATAAAACGACACCGCGCCGAGCAGCATCTCCAATTGTCCCGGCGCATAAGGCAGCACCCGAACGTCGCATTGCTGGCTAAGCTCGGTCATCACCTTGTTGGGGATCGGACACTGCAGCTGGGCGTCGACCTCGCCGTAGGCCAGCGCCTGCGCGCCCGCTTCAAAATCGAGATAGACCGGGGTGAACTCCGAGAACGCCAGGCCCAACACGCCGAACATGGTGTGCGCGTGCTGCACCATGCCGCTCTTTTCCGGCCCGAGCACGATCTTGCGGCCGCGCAAGTCGGCGACCGAACGGATCGGCGAATCCGCCCGCACGATGAAGAACAACGGCCCCGCATTCATCGGCGCCGCCATGCGGATCTCGATCGGACTGCGGAACGGCGCTTCGCCGTTCTTGGCGCGGCCGATCCAGTTCGCCGCCATGAAGCCGAACGCGATCTCATCCGCGTGCAGGCGATTGGCGTTCTCGACGCTGGCGGTGTCGGCGGTCAGGACCTCGACCGGCGCCAGCGACGGCTGCCGGTCGAGGATCACCTTGAGCGCGCGCCCCTGGCTGTGAAAGGTTCCATCGTGTTCCGACGTTCCGATGCGAATGGCCATCCTGGTACGCTACCCTTTCACTTGCCGTCGTCCGGTCGCAGCCACTGCCGTCCCCGCACCTTCTCCTGCAGCACCGGGTCGACGTGCGGGCTGATCAGTGTTTTGAAGGCGTGCGCGATCTGCCGGTATTCCCATCGGCAGTGACCGAGGCGATGCGGCGGCAGGAATCCCTGCTTGACGAAATCGAGAAACAGCTTGGGCTCGGCGCCGAAGGCGATGCACAACACGTTGACGAACCGCTGCGCCGGCAAGCCGTGGACCGCGGCGAAGTCGGCGGTGCCGGGCTGCTGATCGACCGCCATCTGCCGGAACAACAGCGCCGCGCCCGAGATGGTGCGGCGCGCCGCGTCATTGCCGAACTGCAGCAGGATGAACGCGGCGAGCTGGTCGGCGGCATCCTCTTCGCGGCCGAAGATCGGGATTTTCAGGAGATCGAAGATCGCGTGCGCGACCTCGTGCAACAGCACGTCGACGAACGGCCCGACCACCGCGTCTTCCAGCGAAATCTCATTCGTCAGCGTGATCTTGCGGGCGATCTGGTGAATCCAGGCGATGTATTCATAGCAGATCGTGACCGCGCCGCCGCTGTAGTACGCATTGACCACGCCGCAGGACTTCGATCTTGATCGTGAACTGCTGCGGCAGGCGCAACGGCGACAGGAACTCCTGCAGGTCCTCCAGCACGCGGCGCTTGCGCAGCCGATCATGGATCGCGCGATGCTCCGGGTTCTTCGGCTCGCCGTAGACGATCCTGACCTGGTCGCCCTTCGGCGCGCCGGGCGCAGCCGTGCCGGGCGCAGTCGTATTGGGCGCGGTCGGTGCCTGCGCCACGGCGGGCAACGCCCCCATCACCGCGCTGATCGCCAGCGCCCTCAGACAATCCCGTATCCAGCCACGCGCCATGGAGCATGCCCTCGCCGACCGCAGGAACCCGCCGGCAGTATTACGGACATTGCGGCGGATGGCGCAAGCGCCGCGCTCGACAAGCGACGGCGAGACCGGGCTTTCGTGAGATCAGCCGACCGGGACCTTGATGTCGCCGACGCCGTCGACGTGGCCGTGCATCACCTCGCCCTTCTTCACCGCGCCGACGCCGGCCGGCGTGCCGCTCATGATGATGTCGCCGGGCGCCAACTCAAACAGGGCCGAGAGGTGTTGGATCACTTCCGGCACTTTCCAGATCAGCTGGTTCAGGTCGCCGGTCTGCCGGCGCTTGCCGTCGACGTCGAGCCAGATTTCGCCCGCGGTCGGGATGACCGATCTCGGAGGCGCGGATGATCTCGCCGATCGGCGCGGAGCGCTCGAACGCCTTGCCGACCTCCCACGGACGCTGGAGGGTCTTCGCCTCGTTCTGCAAATCACGCCGGGTCATGTCGAGGCCGACGGCGTAGCCGAACACGTGGTCGAGCGCCTTCTCAGTCGGAATGTTGACGCCGCCCTTGCTGAGCGCGACCACCAGCTCGATCTCGAAATGCAGGTCGTTGGTCAACGGCGGATACGGAAAAACCTGTCCCGCCTCAATCACGTTGTCCGGATTCTTCTGAAAGAAGAACGGCGGCTCCTTGTTCGGATCGCGGCCCATCTCGATGGCGTGAGCGGCATAGTTGCGCCCGACGCAGTAGACGCGCCGGATCGGGAAACCGCGCCTTGGTGCCGCGCACCGGCAGCGACGTGATGGCAGGCGGGTTCACCACATAAGATGGCACGGCGTCAGTCATGGAGTTCATCGGAGGGCCTTGGTCTAGCGTGAGGGGTCTGTCGTGAAGGGGATGGTGCCCAGGGGCGGAATCCCGGAATGGAGCGCCATCAAGTACTTGGCTAAAGGCGGGGCAGTCAATTGTTCAATGACAACCTAGGTCATTTGCGGCCGTTATCAGATCGGATCAGGCACCGCCGATGGTCCGGCGCGCAGGCACGGACCGGCTCAAATCCACCGCTTTCAGGCCTTGCCGAACAACGTCGCACGCTTGTTATGAGACGCATTGATATTAGCCGGGGCACCCCGCCCCCGATGAGGTCGATATGTCCCGTGGCATGGCCCTCGTCTTTGTCCTCGTCCAGTTCGTCGCCGTCGCGCTTTGCGGACCGTCAGCGGCGGCGGATGGAATTGGCATCGTCTTGCTGCACGGAAAGCAAGGCATGCCAGAGTCACAGAACTTGAGTTCGTTGACCGAAAGTCTCACCAAGGCAGGCCTTTTGTTGGAACGTCCGGAGATGTGCTGGTCGCGCCGCCGCATCTACGACCGCTCCTATTCCGACTGCCTTAAGGACATCGATGCCGCCGTGGAACGGCTGAAAAGCCGGGGCGCGTCCGTGATCGTCATTGCCGGTCAGAGCCTGGGGGCGAACGCCGCGATCGCCTATGGCGCCTCTCGCAAGTCCGTCGCCGGAATTATTGGGATGGCGCCGGCGCATGATCCGCAGCAATTCGGCCGCCGCCAATCGATCGCTGAAAGCCTCGCGCGGGCGCGATCGCTGGTCGCGAAGGGCAAGGGCAACGTTCCTGCTGCCTTTGCCGACGTGAACACCGGTCGCGATTTCTCGGTGAAAACAACGCCGACGATTTACCTGAGCTTTTTCTCGCCCGATGGCCCGGCCGCGCTTCGCGCCAACACGGCGCGCCTGCGCGTTCCGTTGTTGTGGATCGCCGGCAAGGCCGATTTCACCCAGAACAATGCGCGAGCGATTTTTGACACGGCTCGCCATCCGAAGAATTTGTATCAAACCGTGAGCACGGACCATTTGCGCACGCCCGACGCCTCCGCCGCCGTGATCCTGCCGTGGCTCAAGCGGATTGCGCAGCAATAGGCGGTTGGAGGCCTCGTGAGGGGCAAGCGATGCAAAATCAAACCAGAATTTTGGTAGTGGTGCCCAGGGGCGGCATCAATCGCATGCCTAGCGCAGAAAAAAGAAAGCCGGAATTACGGGGACAGCTTACTCGTTGCTCAAAGAACGAAGTGATGCTCGCAGAAATGAGTAAGGTGTCACCGTAATTTCGCGAATCCTGAGGGGGGTGAGTTAAATTGACTTGGTAAGACCAGCGGCAATCAGCATGCCGACCACTGACGTTCAATCAGCCGAAGACGATCAAACCCGGCGTCCTCTTCGACGCCGGGTTTGATTGAGTTCAATGGACCCAGTCGCTGGCACAGATCATTTGGACGGAATCCAGATTGCATACGGGACATCGAAGCCACCGCACGTCTCGGTGCCGATGGCCAGCATTCCCTTACCCGGAATGTCAACCCTTGTGATCGGCTTCGCGTCGTTCACCTTGCAAGCGGCGCCGCTAACGGCGTCTAGTTCGTGGGCTTCGAGGGGGCGCAGTTCTGAATTAATATCCATATTGGTCTCTCCCGCTGCGACGATTGACCATCAATCATCTCTGGAGGTGAGAGTGAGACAGATTGGCCCTTGGGGCTGTGACAGCCATCACAAACTGGTCGATTGACGTGCGGGGCGTGGAGGCGCGTATCAGCTCGATTCCGCCAGCCTTCGATTGACCGGCGAGTCTCCTTCGTATGCAACGCGGCAGGAATGCCGGCGCGTTGTTCATTCCACGGGCTGCGCAAGGCAGCGTCGCGACGGCTGGCGGAGCATGGTTGCACGCCGCACGAAATCGCGGCGATCACCGGGCACGTCACGCTTAAGGAAATCGAGCGACACACCAAAGCGGCAGAGCGTAAAGTGATGGCGCGATCGGCGTTCAAGAAACTAAAAACGGAAACAGCCAGTGGCTAACCGGAAGCAGGTTAGCCAATCAGGGCGAATAGTCTTGTATTATCAAAGTCGCTTTTTGGAGTGGTGCCCAGGGGCCGTTCCACACAGAACGGCTAATCCATTGACGCATAAATGCTTTTTCAGTTCAGCTTTTCCCCGTACCCACACTCGTACCCATATATGGTGGAGAAGCGATGAAGCGCTATGTGGCGCTATTCAGCGTTCATGGGGACTGCGGTCCAAACCGTTACGGTGTGACGACGGCGCTTCTTGATATGCGAGAACGTCACCTTGAACTTGGCCTTCTTCCCTTTGTCATCCTCCCCTGTAAACTTGATAAAGAATTCTAGTGCAAACCGCTGTGGTCGCCCTACGGCTTTGCCATTCAATGAACGAACCGGTTTGTCGGGATAGAATACGCCCGTTGCGTAATCGTCGTTTTCTGCGCGAGCCAGCACGAGCTCCCCACCATGGTCTGAGCAAACGGGCGCGCTCGATGCACCAATTTTCATACCTGAAATTCTGCCCCTCTTCGGACTCGACTACATGAAGTTGGACGGACCGCCAGCCTTCTTCATAGCGCCTCCTGTTTATTGTCGCTTTGATCTCAGGGGTCGTCTCGATAGGTCTTGAGTTTGCGATCACGGCGTCCCGCAAGATAGTTCGCTAGCGCGATGCAAACACCGATAGTGCCGATGACCCCGAAAAAGATCGTGATCCAATTGGCTGTGTCCAAGGAATTTAGAAAGTCGGTTAGACGCCCCATGGGGGCATGGTACACAACTTAGACGTTTGTTGTCATGAGAAGAGTAAGGCCGTAATGCCGCCCGGTCATTTCAGCGCAAACAGATTTGTAGGATTAGCTTCGTGGCCAATCTTTCGTTCTTCCCTAAAGCCATGCACCTCTAGTTGATGATTCTCCCAAAGGCGCTGCGTCCAAAATTTTGTGAACCCGCAACGTATACAAGTAACTTCGAATTGTTCTACGCGTTTCGCCTTCCGGACAGCCATAAGATTTCGCTCGGACGTGGCCGCGTTAGTCACAACGGCCACACTCGAACGGACTAACTAATATGCCTTCAATTGAATCACGAACTAGAAAGTCCGCAAGCGCGCTACTGTGAATAAAAGGAAAGACCGGGAACCGAACCACCGCCCAAAAATATGGGTAACTCGATTTAGTGGCGAACGGGTGTTACTGCCAGGATTTTACCCATACGCTCCCGTGCACTGTTCTCCATCGTGCGTCATAGCGTGAACATGAGGGAGACAAACAGGAACCGAACCACGGACAGATTTTGGGTAAAAAGTTATGGTGCCCAGGGGCGGGATCGAACCACCGACACTGCGATTTTCAATCGCATGCTCTACCAACTGAGCTACCTGGGCGCCGAAACCCGTCTGCCGACGGGGCCGTGAGAGCGCGGGGCGTTATAGAGGCTCGCCGGGGGGCTGTCCAGAACGGCGCCGGAACGCGCAAAAAGAGCACTGTCGGCGGCGCTTGCGGGTGGGCCTCCGCCGGCCTGCGCGCGCTGTCGAGTCGGATGCCTTCGCGCTCAGCCGTTCCGCTCGTCCGCCGTCCCCTCGCCGCGCATGCCGTCCTCGTCCTCTTCCTCCTTGCCCGGAACGGCATAGACGCCGGAGAGCCAGCGATTGAGGTCGACGTTGGCGCAGCGCTTGGAGCAGAACGGCCGGAACGGCGCCACGGCCGGTTTGGCGCAGATCGGGCAGCGGGCGGTGGCGCTAGGTTCGGCTTGGTCCGTCATCGCACGCACATCGATATCGGAATCACACCGCGTTGAGCCAGCCGAGGCGGATCGGGTAGCCCTCGCCGGCCAGAAGCTGGCGTGGTCTCGTAGAGCGGCAGGCCGACGACGTTGGAATAGGAGCCGACCAGCTTCACGATGAACGTGCCGGCGATGCCCTGCGCGGCATAGCCGCCGGCCTTGCCGCGCCATTCGCCGGAGGCGAGATAAGCTTCGATGTCCTCGTCGTACAGCCGCTTGAAGCGCACTCGGGTCTCGACCAGCCGCTGGCGGAATGCGCCCTTCGGCGTCACCAGGCAGATCGCGGTATGGACGCGGTGATTGCGGCCGGACAGCATCCGCAGGCATTGCGCGGCCTCATCCAAGAGCTCGGCCTTCGGCAGGATGCGCCGGCCGACCGCGACCACGGTATCGGCGGCCAGGATGTAGGCGCCACGCAGCTCCTCGTCGACGCTGACGGCCGCCAGCGCCGCCTCGGCCTTGGCGCGCGCCAGCCGATTGGCGCAGGCGCGCGGCAACTCGCCACGCTTCGGCGTTTCGTCGATCTCGGCCGGGCGCAGCGCATCGGGCTCGATGCCGGCCTGGTTGACCAGCGTCACACGGCGCGGCGAACCGGAGGCGAGGACGAATTTGGGCCGGCCGATCATGGAGCAGAACTTTCGCTTTTCGACTTTGCGCTCACGATTTTCGCTCTCAACAAAGACGCTAGACCATGATCCGACAGTATCGGATCCTGGTCTATTTTCTCACGTTTAAGCATGATCTTTTCCGAAAACCGGTTGCCACTTTCGGGATCATGCTCTAGCGGACAGAGACGGATTCGACAACCTGACTCGATCAGCCGAAGAAGCGCGCCTTGATGCGCGCGGCCAACTGATCGCGCACCGCGCGATAGGCGTCGAGCCGCTGGTCGCGATGGCCTTCGGTCGCGGCCGGATCGGCGGTCGGCCAGTATTCGATCGCGGCCTTGATGCGGCGGGTGAGCGCCAGCGCGGTGTGATGCGCCTGCGGTGACAGCGTCACGATCAGATCGAAATCGAGACCCTCCAGCTCTTCTTCCAATTCCTCGATCGTGACCGGCTCGTGCGCGGATATGTCGACGCCGGCTCTCCGCCATCGCCGCGGCGGCGAACGGATCGAGGTCATCCTTGCGCACGCCGGCCGAGGCACATGGTAAGCCCGTCCACGTCCATCTGGCGCAACAACGCCGCCGCCATCGGCGAGCGCACCGAATTGAGCCCGCAGCATGAACAGCACCGCCCGCGGCCGCGACGCGCTTCTCCATCGGTCAGCCCTTCCAATGCAGCACGCAGATCAGCGTGAACAGCCGGCGCGCGGTTTCGACATCGATCTCGACCTTTTGCTTGAGCCGCTCGGCCAGGAGCTGCGAGCCCTCGTCGTGCAGCGCGCGGCGCGCCATGTCGAGCGCCTCGATCCGGTCGGGCGTCGCGGTGCGGATCGCCTCGTAATAGCTGTCGCACACCATGTAGTAGTCCTTCACGACGCGCCGCAGCGGCGAGAGCGACAACAGGTGCGCCATCACCGGCTGGCCGTTGGTGCGGCGGATGTCGAACACCAGGCGGTTGCCGGTGATGCTCAAGTTCAACTTGTAACGGCCCGCGCGCCGTGACCGACGGGATCGAAGCAATTGGCTTCCAGGAGATCGTAGATCGCGACCGCGCGCTCATGCTCGACGTCGGGCCCGGAGCGGCCGATCGAGGCCTCGTCCAGGGTCACGGCCACGAGGCGACGGGAACTCCCGGCGGCGCGCGGCGCGCGAATCATTGCGGATTGACGCGGATCGACACCGAGCGTGCATGGGCATCGAGCCCTTCGGCTTCGCCGAGCGCGATCGCGGCCGGTCCGAGCGTGCGCAACTGCTCGGGTCCGCATTTGAGGATCGAGGTGCGCTTCATGAAGTCGAGCACGCCGAGGCCGGAGGAGAACCGCGCCGAGCGCGCCGTCGGCAGCACGTGGTTCGAGCCGCCGACATAGTCGCCGATCGCCTCCGGCGTATGCGCGCCCAGGAAGATGGCGCCGGCATTGCGGATCAGGCCGGCGATGCGCTTCGGCATCCTCGCACTCGATCTCGAGATGCTCGGGCGCAACCGCGTCGACCAGCGGCACGGCATCCGCGATTTTGGCGACCATGATGATGGCGCCGAAATCGCGCCACGACGCCGAGGCCACCGCGGCGCGCGGCAGCGTCTTGAGCTGCGACTCGACCGATTTTTCAACGGCTTCGGCGAGCGCGCTATCGTCGGTGATCAGGATCGACTGCGCGCTGGGGTCGTGCTCGGCCTGCGCCAGGAGATCGGCGGCGATCCAGTCGGCATTGCCGCCACTGTCGGCGAGGATCAACACCTCGGACGGGCCGGCGATCATGTCGATGCCGACCTTGCCGAACACCAGCCGCTTGGCCGCTGCCACATAGGCGTTGCCCGGACCGACGATCTTGGCGACCGGCTTGATGGTGTCAGTGCCATAGGCGAGCGCCGCCACCGCTTGCGCGCCGCCGACGCGATAGATCTCGTCGACGCCGGCGATCTTCGCCGCCGCCAGCACCAGGGGGCTGAGCTTGCCGTCGGGCGCCGGCACCACCATCACCACGCGCGGCACGCCGGCGACCTTGGCCGGCACCGCGTTCATCAGCACCGAGGAGGGATACGCGGCGGTGCCGCCCGGCACGTAGAGGCCGACCGCTTCGATCGCGGTCCAGCGGTGGCCAAGCTCGACGCCGAGCGCATCGGTGAAGCGATCGTTCGAGGGCACCTGGCGCCGGTGATAGGCTTCGATCCGTTCCTTGGCGAGATGCAGCGCATCGAGCGCGCGGCGGTCACTCGCCGCATGGGCGGCCGCCAACTCCGCCGCGGTCACGCGCAGGCCACTCGCGTCGACGCTGGTGCGATCGAATTTGTTGGTCAGTTCCACCAGCGCGCGGTCGCCGCGCGCAACCACGTCGGCGATGATGCCGCGAACGGCGGTCTCGACATCGGCGGCGGTCTCCCGCTTGGTGTCAAGAAAGGCGCGGAAGCGCTTTGCAAAATCAGGGGATTGGGCGTCGAGGCGGATCGGCATGCCCCTTCATAGAGCACCCGGGATCAAAAAGGGAGATGGGCGTCGCTTGTCAGCCCGCGCAGGCATCGTCTCGCTAGGGCGTCAGTGCCGGCCCGCGGTCGCTTGCGCCCCGTCTCCGGCCGGGGCCTCGACCACCGATGACGGCCCGAGGTCGACCAGTTCGACCTCCAGGCACTCGACTTCGAGCCGCAGCGCCGGGCCACCGGAAAATACCAGCGTGACCACCCCCGCCGGCGCATCCCGCATCTCGAATTCAACCGCCAGGAGGTTGAGCACGGTATCCTTGCCGTCAGGCGCGACCTGCTTGCACTTGCAGGACATCACCCGGTC
Source organism: uncultured Alphaproteobacteria bacterium (assembly GCA_963741595.1). Taxonomy (GTDB): domain Bacteria; phylum Pseudomonadota; class Alphaproteobacteria; order Rhizobiales; family Xanthobacteraceae; genus VAZQ01. Next base: position 47,488 of record CAVUIV010000016.1, on the reverse strand, counting down.
GAACCGCAAGGCCGATCGCCGCCGCCGCAGCTCCGGGTGTGACGCGTTCCAGGCCTGCCAATCGAACCGGTCCACGGCGAGGACCAGGCGTTTCTCCTGCGGCCGCCAATGCACATTGGCGACCTTGACTTCGGCGTCCTGCAAATGGGTCGACACGACCTCCAGATCGTCCGGGTCCAGGGCGATAAATTTCAACGGCTCCACCTTCGCCGGATCCATGGTCAGGCTCCATGCCACAGTCTTGAGAATGATTGATAACTAGGGAGTGGAGCGCCGCGGCGCAAGCGCTCGGCCCTGTACGGTGGCCCCACCCTGCCCTACATTTGACGATTGAATCGCGTGCGGATCATCCCGTTTTCCGGAAGGGCCGCCCGATGATTGAGCCCCGCAGCCGCCGCCGGCCAGACCCGGCCCACGCCAAGCAGGTATCATCCACCGTCCGCATCATTTTCGGGCTGGCCTTGTTCGCCGGGCTCATCGGCATCACCTTCGCCCAGGTCCGCCTCGACGTCCCCTATGTGCCGACGCCGCAGGACATCGTCGACCGCATGCTCGACATGGCAAGGCTGACCAAGGACGACGTCCATATCGATCTCGGGTCCGGCGACGGCCGCATCGTCATCACCGCGGCGCAGCGCGGCGCGCGCTCGCTCGGCGTCGATCTCAATCCGACCCGCATCGCCGAGGCCAACGAGAATGCCAAGAAGGCGGGCGTCACCGACCGCGTCACATTCGTGCAAGGCAATCTGTTCGAGATGAAACTTGCCGACGCCGATGTGCTGACGATGTATCTCCTCACGGGCGTCAATCTCCAGCTCCGCCCGCGCATCCTCAGCGAACTGCGGCCGGGCTCGCGGGTCGTCTCCCACGCTTTCAGCATGACCGACTGGGAGCCGGACGAGCACGTGACCGTCAACGGCCGCCCGATTTACCTCTGGATCGTGCCGGGCAAGGCCGAGGGCGCCTGGCAGGCGGAGAGCGGCGGCCGCACATTTGCGTTGACGCTCAAACAAAGATTCCAGAAGCTCACCGGCACAGCCTTGATCGACGGCAAGTCCATGCCGGTGTCGGGACGCCTCACCGGCAATGCCATCGAGCTGTCCACCGATTTCGGCGGCGGAGCGGTGCAGCTCCGGGGCGAGATCAAGGCCAACCTCATCGCAGGCGACAACTTGCGCGCCACCCGGCCTTGACGCCGCCGCTGGAGATGTAAACCATCGCCACCCGCCGGCTGCGGCGCCTGATCGGCGCCATACGCCAGCCGTGCTCGAACCTGCCGGAGAATTCCCCACATGGCCGACCCTGCGACCGCGGCACCCCGCGCCAGCCTGTCCACGCTCGACGCCGCCGCAATGCTGGTCGGTATCGTCATCGGCATCGGCATCTTCAAGGCGCCGTCGCTGGTGGCGAATTTCGTGCCGAACGAAACCTATTTCATCGCCATGTGGGTGTTGGGTGGGTTCGTCGCCTTCGTCGGCGCCCTGTGTTACGCGGAACTTGGCAGCTCGCGGCCGAGTTCTGGCGGCGAGTACCAGTTCCTGAAAGAGGCCTATGGACCCCAGGTCAGCGTGCTGTTCGCCTGGGCGCGCTGCAGCGTCATCCAGCCCGGCGCGATCGCCGCGGTCGCCTTCGTGCTCGGCGACTACGCCAATGTGCTGTTGAACCTCGGCACGTACGGCCCGGCGATCTATGCCATCGTCGGCGTGCTGATCATGACCGGCGTCAACCTCGCCGGCACCCTGCAGGGCAAGCAGACGCAACTGGTGTTGTCGCTGCTCACCATCGTGGCGGTCCTGGTTGTGGCGGTTGCGGGCTTCTTCGCCCCTGAGGTGGCGCGCGTGCCCTCGCCGCCGCGCGATGTGGTCTGGAGCATGGTCGGCCTGTCGATGGTGTTCGTGCTGCTGACCTATGGCGGCTGGAATGAGGCCGCCTATCTCTCGGGCGAGTTGAAAGACGTGAAGCGCAACATGGTGCGCGCGCTAATGCTCGGCGTGGTCGTGATCGTGACGGCGTATGTCCTGATCAACTTCGCCTATCTGCACGCGCTCGGTCTCGACGGCCTGCGCAAAAGCAATGCGGTCGGCGCCGACCTGATGAAGATCGTCGCCGGCCAGAACGGCGCGCTCGTGCTCAGCATGATCGTGTGCATCACCGCGGCAAGCACGCTCAACGGCACGATCTTCACCGGCGCACGCTCATATTATGCGCTCGGCCGCGACGTCAGCGTCTTTCATCGTCTCGGCATCTGGGAGGAGCGTGGCCAGACTCCGGCCAACGGCCTGCTGGTGCAGGGCGTGATCGCCATCGTGCTGATCCTGTTCGGATCGACGACCCGCGACGGTTTCGAAGCGATGGTCGCCTACACCGCGCCGGTGTTCTGGCTGTTCATGTTCCTGGTGGCGATCTCGATCATCGTGTTCCGGCTGCGCGAGCCCACCCGCGAGCTGCCGTTCCGGGTGCCGGTCTATCCGCTGCCGCCGCTGATCCTCGCCGCCGCCTGCGGCTGGATGTTCTATTCGGCGCTGGCCTATGCCGGCTGGGGCTCGGTCATGGGCGTGGTGGTGCTCGCGATCGGCCTGCCGCTGATCTTCATGCAGCGGAAATCGTAGCCGTCGGAACTCATAGGCGCCGGCTTATAGAATCGGCCTGAACCTTGCGTTACCCTCTGGGCATGCGGACGCACGTCGCCCGCGCCTGGAGGCTCCATGCGCAACGCCCGGCTGCCATTCTTCTCCCGTCATCTCGTCGCGTTGTTGGCGCTGCTGTGCGCAGCCGCGCCCGCCGCGGCGCAAAGCGTCGCTGATTTCTACCGCGGCAAGCAAATCAACCTGATCGTCGCCGCCTCGACCGCCGGCGGCTACGATACCTATGGCCGCGCGGTGGCGCGCCATCTCGGCGAGCACATCCCGGGTAAGCCGACCGTGGTGGTGCAGAACATGCCGGCGGCCGGCGGGCTCGGCGCGGCCAACCACACCTACAACGTCGCGGCCAAGGACGGCACCGTCATCACGCTGTTCCAGAACACGGTGCCGCTGGAGCCGTTCTTCGACAACAAGCAGGCGCAGTTCGACGCCGCGCGCTTCGGCTGGCTCGGCACCCCGTCGTCGGAGGTCGCGCTCTACATGGTGTGGTACAGCTCCAAGATCAGGACGCTCAAGGACGCGCAGACGAATGACTACGTCGCTGGCGCTGCCGGTGCGGCCTCCACACCGGCGTTTTACGGGCGCGTGTTCAACCAGATCTTCAACATGAAGGCGCGCTTCATCACCGGCTATCCCGGCCAGAACGAGATCCTGCTGGCGATGGAGAACGGCGAAGTCGAGGCCATGGCCTCGCCGTTCTGGTCGAGCCTGAAAGCGTCACGCCCGACCTGGTACCAGGAGGGCAAAGTCCGCTTCCTGTTCCAGTACGGCGGCGAGGATCATCCCGAACTCAAGACGGTGCCGCGCGCGCTCGATCTGCTCACCGCGGAGGCCGACAAGGCCCTGCTGGCGATCGCGGCGGCGCCGCTCGGGCTCGGGCGTCCGTTCACCGTGCCGCCCGGCATTCCCGCGGACCGCCTCGCCGCGCTGCGAACCGCGATGATGGCGACGTTCAAGGACCCGGCGTTCCTCGCCGATTGCGCCAAGCAGCGTCTCGAATGCGCCGATCCCAGAAGCGGCGAAGACCTCGTGACCCTGATCGGCCGCGCCTATGCCGCACCGGCGGACGTGCGCAAACGCCTGACCGGGATGTATCAGGTGGGTTCGGGGAAGTAACCAAGTACGCTGGTGTCTGAAGCGCCTCATGTGATGAGGGCGGATGCGCAGCCGGCGCGGCGGTGACGCCTACCCGACGATGCGCTCGATCTCGGCGCCGCAGGCCGAGAGCTTGTCTTCGAGCCGCTCGAAGCCACGGTCGAGGTGATAGACGCGATTGACCATGGTCTCGCCTTCGGCGGCGAGCGCGGCGATCACCAGCGACACCGAGGCCCGCAGGTCGGTCGCCATCACCGGCGCGCCCTTGAGCTTGTCGACGCCTTCGATGGTGGCGGTCTCGCCGTCGAGCTGGATGCGCGCGCCGAACCGAACCAGTTCCTGCACGTGCATGAAGCGGTTCTCGAAAATCGTTTCGGTGATGCGTGAGGTGCCGGACGCGCGCGTCATCAGCGCCATCAGCTGCGCCTGCAGGTCGGTCGGGAAGCCCGGGAACGGCTGCGTCGTCACGTCGACCGGCCTGAGCGCGCCGCCGTTGCGTGAGACGTGCAAGCCACGATTGGTCTCGTTGTATTCGAGGCCCGCGCTGGCGAGCACATCGAGTGCCTTCCTGCAGCAGTTCCGCGCGCGCGTTCTCCAGCATCACGTCGCCGCCGGTCATCGCCACCGCCATGGCATAGGTGCCGGTCTCGATCCGGTCCGGCAGCACGCGGTGCCGCGCGCCGGAAAGCTTGGGCACGCCCTCGATCACGATCTGCGAGGTGCCGGCGCCGGTGATCTTCGCGCCCATCTTGTTGAGGCAGTCGGCGACGTCCTTGATCTCGGGCTCGCGCGCCGCGTTTTCGATCACGGTGGTGCCGTTGGCCAGCGCCGCCGCCATCAGCGCGGTGTGGGTGCCGCCGACCGTCACCTTGGGAAAATTGATCTCGCCGCCCTGCAAGCCGTGCTTGGCGCGGGCGACGACATAGCCGCTGTCGATATCGATGGTTGCGCCGAGGCGCTCAAGCGCCATGATCAGAAGATCCACCGGCCGCGTGCCGATGGCGCAGCCACCCGGCAGCGACACCTTGGCTTCGCCCATGCGCGCAAGCAGAGGCGCGATCACCCAGAAGCTCGCGCGCATGCGCGAGACCAGTTCATAAGGCGCGGTGGTGTCGATGATGCGCTCGGCCGAAATGTGCAGCGTCTGGCCGTCGTACTGGGTCTCGCCCGGCCGCTTGCCGCCCACCATCACGTCGACGCCGTGGTTGCTGAGGATGCGTTGCAAGAGCCCGACATCGGCAAGCCGCGGGACGTTGTCGAGAATCAAGCGTCTGGTCGGTGAGCAGGCTCGCGATCATCAAGGGCAGCGTCGCGTTTTTCGCGCCCGAGATCGGGATCGATCCGGTAAGCTTTTTGCCGCCGACGATGCGAATGCGATCCATGCCCCCTGCTCTCCCGGCGTCTAACCGCCGTGCCGACGATCTCATGAATGGGCGACCCCGCCCGGCGATCCGCCGGCGGCGACTCTTACCACGGAGGGTCTAACTACTCCGCTTGTCCTCGGCAAATCCGGCGGAATTGTGGGGTTCGCCGGATGTCCCGGCCCGGCCGCCCTCGTCGCCATGGCGCGGCGGTCCGGCCCCGCGCCTGCGCCTTGCGGCGCTTGAGATTGTCCCGCAGCGCCGCCGAGAGGCGCCGGGTTCGGCTCTGTTTCTGCTGATCCTTGGGCGATTCGGTCACGGCGCTCGCGCCCCTTTAAGGCGGCCACAGGTTGCGCCACCCGCGACCTTGTGGCAAGGATCGCCGCGTTCCGGCGCGATTTGCTGTGCGGTAACGCCCGCGCCAACGCCGCGACCATGCTGCCGTAGCTCAGTGGTAGAGCACTCCCTTGGTAAGGGAGAGGTCGACAGTTCAATCCTGTCCGGCAGCACCAGCCCAACGACGCCCGGGGCAACGTGACCAGGAATCACGCGATCGTCATCGGCGGCGGCATCGCAGGGCTTCTGACAGCACGGGTGCTGGCGGATCATTTTCACCAGGTCACTGTGATCGAACGCGACGCGTTCCTGTCGCGACCCGAGCCACGCAAGGGCGTCCCGCAGGGCGGCCACGTCCATGCCGTGATGGCGAAGGGTCAGGAGATCCTGTCGCAACTTTTTCCCGGCCTCATGGCGTCGTTGGTCGCAGGCGGCGCAGTCCCGGCGGATATGGGGCTCATTTTCATTGGCACCATCATGGCGTCTGGAAGACTCGCTTCGACAGCGGCATCGCGATGATGTTTTTCACCCGCCCCTTTCTGGAATTGGAAATTGCCGAACGGGTCCGGGCGCTGCGCAATGTCCGCGTGATCGAAGGGGCGGTCGAACGATTGTTGGTCGATTCCGATCGCACGCGTGTTGTCGGCGTCGAGTTCCGTTCTCAGACAAATGGGACGGCATCGATTGATGCCGACCTTGTCGTCGATGCGGCCGGCCGCGGATCGCAGACCCCGCAATGGCTTCACGCGCATGGGTTACCGCCCGCCCGCCGAATCATCCGTGCCGGTCAACATTACATACGCGTCGCGCCTCTATCGGGCACCGCGCGACCGACACGAATGGCACGCCCTGCACGTGACGCCGCTCCCACCGCGCAAACGGCAGGGCGTCATTTTCGAGGTCGAGGGCGATCGACTCTTGGTAACGCTGGTCGGTTTGCATGGCGAGCGTCCGCCAAACGATGACGCCGGGTTTGTCGACTACGCGCGCAGTCTCACCGTCCCCGACATCCACCAAGCTATCGCGCGCGCGGAACCGTTGACGCCGATTGCGACCCTTCGCTTTCCCGCCAATCTGCGCCGCCACTACGAACGCCTCGCCGCGTTTCCCGATCGCTTCCTGGTCATCGGCGATGCCGTCTGCGCCTTCAACCCGATCTACGGCCAAGGCATGACGGTAAGCGCGCTCGAGGCGATGGCGCTCGATCGTCTGCTGCGGCAGCAGACCGGCGACGATCTCACCGGCGTGTGCAGACGCTTTCGCAACGAGGTTGCGGCGATTGTGGACACGCCATGGCGGCTCGCCACCACCGAAGACCTGCGGCACCCGGAAGCGGTCGGTTCCCGCCCGCTGGGAACCGCGTTCCTGCATTGGTACATGGGGCGGCTGCACGTCAATTGCGCCAGCGACACCAAGCTTGCACGCGCCTTCTACCGCGTGATGCACATGCTGGACCCACCGGCGTCGCTGTTTCGGCCGGCGATCCTGTGGCGGGTCCTGTCCGGAGAACGACGAGGCGGGTCAGCGGCGCGACCCCCGTGAGGCGGAGGCCTGTTGAAAGCGCCCGCCGAGGCCCCAAAGACCCTTGGTATCCGGGGCCCTACAGACTATTCTTAGTAGCTTCTCCGGAGCAGAGAGGCACAGGACCCGTGGACGCCAAGACTCCCCCTATCGCCGCGAAACGCCAACCCGGCGCGCTGATCGCCGAAGGCAAGACCAAGCGGATCCATCAGCTCGCCGGCAGCGCCGACCTGGTGACGCTTGATCGCCAAGGACGACATCACCGCCGGCGACGGCGCCAAGCACGACGTCATCCCCGAGAAAAGCAAGTTCGCCAATCGCACGACCTGCAACGTGTTCGGCCTGCTCAAGGCATGCGGACTGCCGATCGCGTTCGAGGAACAGGACAGCGCGACCTCGTTCATCGCACCCGGCTGCACCATGCTCCCCTATGAAGTTGTTACACGGCGAGAAGCCCACGGCTCCTATCTCAAGCGCCACCCGAACATCGCCAAGGGCCAGTTGTTCCCGCAACTGATCGTCGAGTTCTATCTCAAGACCAAGGACAAGGATTGGAAAGGCAAGCCGCTGGTCGCCGACGATCCGCTGATGGATTTCGCCGACGGCGGCTCGCAAATCAAACTGCTCAATCCGGCAAAACCTGTGATCGGACAGGAGCCGTTCCTTGTGCTCCCGGCATCCGACGTTCTAAGTTCAAACGACGAGTGGAAGATCTTCCCGGAGATGCGGCGGATCGCTCGCCACGCCTTTCTCGCTCTCGAGAAGGCGTGGCAGCTCCAGGGCGGCACGCTGGTCGATCTCAAGGTCGAGTTCGGCTACGACCGCAAGGGCCGCCTGCTGCTCGCCGACGTGATCGACAACGACTCCTGGCGCGTGATCGAGGACGGCTCCTATATCGACAAGCAGGTCTATCGCGACGGCGGCGCGCTTGACGATGTCGCCGCCAAATATCGCCGCGTTGCCGAGATCACCGATCGCTTCCAGTTGCCGCGCCAGCGCATCATCCTGTGGCGCGGCTCGGAGAGCGACAAGACCGAGCCGTTCAGCGATGCGCTCGGCGAGCTGAAGGACTTGATGAGCGTGGTCACCTGCTCGGTGCACAAAGAGCCGCTGCGCGGCGCGACCACGCTTTACCGCATGGCCCAGGACGTGCCGGACATCGGTCATGATCGCCAATATCGGCCGCTCGAACGGCGCCGGCCCGACGCTGTCGGCGCTGACCACCATCCCGGTCATCACGGTGCCGGCGAGCATCAAGCGAATTCCCCGACGACGTCTGGTCGTCGCTGCGAGCGCCGAGCAACGTGCCGGTGATGACGGTGCTGGAGCCGGCCAATGCCGTGCTCGCGGCGCTGCAGATCCTCTCGGCGCGCAATCCGCGCATCTACGCGCATGTGCGTAGCGAGATCGAGGCGCGGACGGCGAACACGCTGCAGGTGTGATCCGGCGTCCTACAGCTTCTTGATGCCGGCCTGGGTGATGATGTCGCGGAACATCGGCACCTCCTTGGCGACGCGCGCCATGTGACCCTTGCCGTCTTTCGCCGTCACGTCGAAACCCGACTGCGTGAGCTTGGCGCGCATCTCCGGCCGGTTGAGGATCTCAAGCGTGAGCTTCTCAAGCTGGCGCACGATTTCCGGCGGCGTCTTCGCCGGCGCCATCAACGCGGTGTAGGTGTCGAACACGAAATCCTTGTAGCCGGCCTCGATCATGGTCGGGATCTCCGGCAGGTCGTGCCAGCGCGAGGTGCCGGTGACGGCAAGCCCGCGGAGGTTGCCGGCCTTGATCTGCGGATGCGCTGGCGCCAATACGCCGGAGGACAGCTGCACGGTGCCGGCGATCACCGCCTTGAGTGCGTCGCCGCCGCCGGCGAAGACAACCGTCGCCATGTCCTGCAAGCCTTCGCGATGTTTGAGCACCTCGGCCTGCAGCTGCGGCGTGGTGCCGATCGGCGGGGTCGAGACGTTGAACTTGGCCGGATTGGCTTTCGCCAGCGCGACGAACTCCTTCATCGTCTTGGGGCCGAGGTCCGGCTTGATGGCAAACACATGCGGCGACACCGCGAGCTCGCAGATCGCCACGAAATCCTTGAACGGATCATAGGGCAGCGTGTTGTAGAGGCCGGGATTGACCGAATAGGCGCTGGTCGTCAGCAGGATGGTGTAGCCGTCAGCATCGGCGCGCGCGACCAGCCCCATGCCGAGATTGCCGCCGGCGCCGCCGCGGTTCTCGACGAAGAAGGTGCCGCCGGTCGCCTGCTGCATCGCCGCCGCCATGATGCGGGCGATGATGTCGGAGGGCCCACCCGGCGTATTGGCGACAACGATCCGCACCGGACGTTCCGGATAGGCGGCGAAGGCCGGCGTGATCCGCAAGACCGCCGGCGCGGCAAGCGCGACCGCCGCTACGCCTTTGATGATCGTGCGCCGCGACGGCGCCGCTGATATCCTACCTGCAAAGGGCTTGTCCGAGGTGTTCATTGGCGTTCTCCCCTTACCATTGATTGTTTGATCGGCATGCTAGGAACTTGGCTCCGCAGCCGCAACACGGGGGATGCACAATATTGTCGCTAGCCGCTGCTCCTCCGAGCGCCCTAACCTCCCCATTGGCGGGAGGGACCTATCATGACAATTCTCGGCCTATCATTGTTCACTTGGTTTCATGTCTTGCTCAGCCTCGCGATGTTGGTCGCAGGCTACGTTGTGGCGAAGGACCTGCTTCGATCCCGGATTGCCCCCGCTTGGATGGGAACGTTCCTGGCGACCGGCGTGCTGACCAGTGCAACAGGGTTCGGCTTCCCGTTCACGCGCTTTATCGAATCCCACTACGTTGGACTGATTTCGCTCGTTGTCCTGGCCGCGGCGATCGTCGGGCTCTACGTGTTCCGACTGGCCGGGCCGTGGCGTTGGATTTTCGCCGTCAGCGTGGTGGTCGCATTCTACTTCGATGCGCTGGTCGCGATCGCGCAATTGTTCAGGAAGGTGCCGGCGCTCGGCGCGCCGACCGCGACCACCGAGTTGCCATTCCTGATCGCGCAGACCGCCCTGCTGGTGGTCTTCGTCTGGCTCGGTATCTTGACTGTCCGGCAGTTCAGGCCCGCGGCGTGAACCGCCGCCGTCTTTATTTCGCGCGGCGGTAACGATTCGACGCCACCGCCGGAACGTCGCGCGACGCCGCCGGATTGGTGTTGACGAATTCGTCCGCGGTCAGCTTGTCGATGCTGCGCGTCTGCGACGTGCCCTGCTGGTTGGGGAACGTGCTGCCGACGATATGGAATGTCAGGGCCTTCTTGGCTTCGTCGACGGTATAGGTGCCGAACAGCGCAAGGCTGCCGTGCACGATCGCCGTGTTCTGCTCCGGCGTGCCGGCCAATCGGTTCTTCGACGCGATCCGCGGCAGATCGCCCGAGACATGCACCTGCGAGAAATGTCCGCCGGCACTGAAGATCAGCAGGCCTTTCGGGCGCTCGCCGAACGGAAAGGTCTTCTTGCCGTCCTGGGTCACGATCTCCGCGATGATGAACTCCCAGGTTCCGACCAGTTGCTCGCGCAACGTCTTGCCCGGCTGCGCGGTCGCACCGCCCGCGCCGATCGCGATGGCAAGCAGCGCCGTGACCATACGAATGGTTTTCATGATTGACCCTCCCTGTCGATTTGATTTTTTTGCCCGACGGTCGATTGCGGCCGGCGGTTTCGTCCCGAACGTCACTCTTTATATAGCACTTTCACACGGTCGATCACCGGCTGCGGAAACGCTTCAAGCTCGCCAATCAGATCCTGCATCTGTTCGCCGGTCATTGGCTCGACGTCGCCATGCACCTTCTTCACCTCCTCGATGAAGGCCGGATCCTTCATCATGGCGTCGAACGCGCGCCGCAGCGCCACGACCCGTTCGGCCGGAACCTCCGGCGTGGTGAAATAGGCCTTGCCGATCTCGGCCGCGCCCATGATCGCCCGCATCACCGCACGGTCCTCCGGAGTTGTTGCCAGTTCGACCGAGGTCGGGACGTTGGGCAGGTCGGGCGCGCGATTGAGGCCGTGCTGCACGATGATGCGGATCAGACCCTTCCTTGATCCAGCGCATGTTGACCGATTTGACCGCCTCCCAGGTGGTGGAGTGGCCCTCCGCCTCGCCGCGCTCCAAGGCGAGCATCGCCTCATGCGTGCCCTTGTAGCCCTGCACCAGCTTGAAGCGGGTCTTGAACACCTCGTTCATGACATTCGGGTAGAGCGATCCGGTCGATCCCGCGCCGGTCGCGCTCAGCACCACCTCGCTGCGCTTCGCGTCATCGAGCGACATGATCTTCGACGTGCGCCACACCATCGTCACGCTGGACGACGAATGAATGCGCCCGATCCAGAAGAACTTGCCGGGCTCGAAGCGCGCCTGCGGTTGCCCGAGCCGCGCCTGCAGCGGAATGCCCGCCGACACCACGCCGAGCACGGTCCCGTCCTTGGGCGCGCGGTTGTAGATGTGGTTGGCGGCGACCAGACTGCCGGCTCCCGGCATATTGCGCACGATGATCGACGGCGCCCCGGGAATGAACTTGCCGAGATGGCGCGCAACGATACGGCCGTAGATGTCGTTGCTGCCCGCCGGCGGATAGCCGATCACCACCTCGACCGACTTGCCGGCGTAGAACGACGCCGCGGTTTCCGCCTCGGCGGCGCTGCCGGCAAACGCCAGCGCGCCAACAGCCAGGGCGATTGAGAAGAAGCGCCGCATCCGTGTCATCGCCTCAAGCCATGACTTTCGGCTTGGCCACCGCCTCGCCGATCTGCCCCGCCTGGTTGCCCTGCGGCACCATGGTGAAGACCTCCGTGACGCTGGTGTAGTCCATGTAACCAAGGCGGGCGAGCGGCCGCACTTTCTTGATATCGATCTTGCCGTCGGCGCCGATCACATCGTCGCGGATGTGGATGCCGATGACCTCGCCGATCACGACGTGGTGGGTCGAATGCCGCCGATGCGCCGGCAACGTCAGCGTGCTGTGATATCGGCATTCGAGGTGGATCGGCGATTCCGCGACCCGCGGCGGCCGCACCATGTTGGACGCGAGCTTGGTCAAGCCGGCCAATTCGAACTCGTCGACCGCCGGATCGACAAATTGCGCGGTGGTTGAAACCTTCTCGCGCAGCTCGTAGGTCGCCATGTTGACCACGAACTCGCCGGTCTCCTCCGCATTGGTGACGCTATCCTTGCGCTGGCCGGTGCCGGGACGATTGGAACCCGCGAAACACACGAACGGCGGATCGTAGTTGAGCTGGTTGAACATGCTGAACGGTGCCAGATTGACGACGCCATCGTGGCTCAGCGTCGACACCCAGCCGATCGGACGCGGCACGACGCATGACTTGAATGGGTTGTACGGCAGCCCGTGGTTGTTCTTGGCGGTTTCGTAAAACACGTCGTCTCCTCCCGTGAGCCATTTGGCGTGATGTGATCCTGCGCCATCTTAAAGTCGGGCGCAACGACAGCCGGCAGTGTCACAATGCGGGAATCCGGCGTAGGATGCGCCGAGGACGCCGACAACCCCATGCCCGCGGAGGGTCTTGATATGCCGGACGAAGCGACAGGAGTGCTTGCGCAATTCGCAGCCACGCTCCGTACCGAAGATCTGCCGGAGCGCACGCGCGAGCATTGCAAGGACCTGCTCCTGGACGCACTCGCCTGCGCGCTGGCCGGCCACCAGGGCGAAGAGACCCACCAACTCGCGGCGCTGGCGGAAGCGCTGGCGGAGTCGCGCGAATCCAGCGTCATTGGCGGCGGCCGCCTGTCGCTCGCCGGCGCGACGCTGCTCAACGGCTACCTGATCACCGCGACCACGATGTGCGACGTGCATCGCCCGATCATGACCCATGTTACGCCGGAGGTGGTGCCGCCAGCGCTGGCGATCGCGGAGCACGACGGCACCTCCGGCCGCGATTTCTTGGCCGCGATCGCCGCCGGTTGCGAGGTGACGACCCGGATCGGCGTCGGTCTCGACTATCCGGAATTCCGCAAGCGCGGATGGCATGGGCCCGGCGTGCTCGGCCCGTTCGGCGCCGCCGCCGCGGTCGGCCGGCTGCGCGGCTTCGACGCCGACACCATGGCGCGTGCCTTCGGCCTTGCCGGCAGCCAGGCCGCCGGCACTTTCGCGGCGTGGGGAACGCCGACGGTGAAGTTCCACCAGTGCCGCGGCGCGCTGTCCGGCCTGATGGCGGCGTTGCTGGCGGAGCAGCAATTCGTCGCGACCCAGGAGTTTCTTACCGCCAAGGACGGCGGCCTGTTCAACACCTACTCCAACGGCGGGCGGCTCGACCTCGCCATCGGCGATCTCGGCAAACGATGGGAGCTCGAACAGATCGCGTTGCGACTGTGGCCGTCCGCTTCGCTGATGCAGGGCATGAATACCGCCCTGTTCGAGATTCTGGCGCAGCAGCCGATCGATCCGGCGGCGGTGAAGACCGTGCGCGTGACGTTGCCGACGATGGCATTCGACATGCACGGGCAGCTGCCGCGCTACAAAGGCAAGTTCGAAGCGCTGATCTCCGCCCACTACACCGCCGCGGTGATCCTGCACGATCGCGCGCTCACGCTCGCCGAATTCGAGCCGGCGCGCTACGACGATCCGAAGCTGCGGCAATTCGCCGAGCATCAGGTCGAGATGCGCGCCGATCCGTCGATGACCATCATGCAGACCATCGTCGAGGTCGAGATGACGTCCGGCGCGGTGCACCGCGTGCGCAGCGACCACCCGAAGGGATCGTTCGAGAACCCGCTGTCGCGCAAACAAGTCGAGGACAAATTCCGCGTCTATGCGAAGGGCTGCCTGCCGTCCTCCGTCACCGAGGAAATCATCGCGGCCGTGAGCGCGCTCGAACAGCTGCCGTCGGTGAGCGCGCTGATGGACTTGCTCAGCCCGGCCCAGCGGCGCAACGCGGCGTGAACCGTCATTTGCCGGACACGAGCTGCTGGAATTCGGCGACCACCTGCGGCGTGGTCGCCGTCGCCAGCGCGCGCATCATCTCGGCCAGCTTGCCGCCCTCGATCGGGCTGCCGACCGGCAGCTCCACGCGCATGGCGTCGGCCTGATAGTCCTTGTCCTGCGCCATCGCAAGAAATGCCTTGCGCAGGATCGCGGTCTGCTCCGCCGGCATCCCGGGCGGCCCGACGATCGGCACTCCGAACGTGTCCGTCGCCATCACCAGATCGAGCAGCGACCGGTGACGCTCGGCAATGACGTCGCGCAGCAACGGCAGTCCGGCAAAGCGCGGCGCCGATTGCAGGATCGGCGTCACCTGCTTGGCCAGCGCCGTGCGGTTGGCGATGCCATCGCCGGTGGTGAACGAGGCATCGACCTCGCCCTGCTCCAAGGCGAGCAGGATGCGCGCGGTCGAAACATAGCCGAGCACCACCCTGATCGGCAGGCCGTGGGCCGCCAACAGATTCGGCACCGTGGCGGTATGCGTGCCCGCCCCCAGCGCGCCGAAGCGCACGGTCTTGGGCGACGCTTTCAAGCTCGTCGAACGTTTTGATCCCGGTTGCGGTGCGAATGAAGGCCGCCGACGTCACCGATCCGGGGCTGCCGATATACGTGAGCGTGACCGGATCGAAGGCGATGCCCTGCCGCCTGACGATGCCCTCGATGAACCAGGAGCGGCCGGGGATGCCGAGCGTCAGCCCGTCCGGCGCCACCCGCCGCACCAGGTGGTTCACCGAGACGATGCCGGCGGCGCCCTCCATGTTCTGGACCGTGACGGCCGGGTTCCCGGGGATGAAACGGCCGAGATGGCGCGTCACCGCACGCGCCGTGGTGTCGACGCCGCCGCCGGGGGCATAGCCCACGATCACGGTCAGGGTCTTGCCCTGGTAGAAGTCGGCGGCGAGCGCTCCAGGGCCGGCCGTTATGGCGGCCAGGAGACCGATCCCAATCGCGGCCCATACCCGCGCGATTTGCATGGAAATGACCTTCTTGGTGTCCCCGCGCGCCATTCCAGGAGCGCGATTTGACAGGCCTTGACCCCCGAAAGCAATGCCGCGATACATTTCGCCGCATTCGCCGTTTCCCGCACAATCAACGCCTACCGAACGCTTCAGGACACCATGGGTGAATTTGGAATTGGCCAGTCGGTCCCGCGTGAAGAAGACCCCTACCTCGTGCGCGGCGACGGCCGCTATGTCGACGACGTCAGCGTGGTCAATCAGACCCGCGCCTACGTGCTGCGCTCGCAGCACTCGGCCGCGAAGATCGTCTCGATCGACGTGCGCCGCGCCCGGCAGTCGCCGGGCGTGCTGCATATCCTGACCGGCAACGATCCCGCGGTGCTGGCACTCGGGCTGCAGGCGCCGCGCTTGCCGCGCAAGCGGCGCGACGGGTCGCCGCAATTCGCCACGCCGCAACCGTTGCTGGCGCGCGACCGCGTCCGCTACATCGGCGAGCCGGTGGCGATGATCATCGCCGAAACGCTGAACGAAGCGAAAGACGCCGCCGAGCTGATCGAAGCCGAATACGAGGACTTGCCCTCGGTCACCACGCTGGAGCAGGCGATCGTGCCAGGCGCGCCACTGGTGTGGGACGAATGCCGCGAAAACTTCGCCTTCTTCCACGAAGCCGGCAACAAGGCCGCGGCCGAACAGGCGATCGCATCGGCCGACCACGTCATCAAGCATCGCATGGTCATCAACCGGCTCACCACCGCGTCGATGGAGCCGCGCGGCTGCCTCGGCGAATACGATCCGCGCGACGACCGCTACACGCTGCGCTGCACGGTCCAGGGGCCGCACCAGGTCCGGCGCACGCTCGCACACGAGGTGCTGCGCGTGCCGGAGAGCAAAGTCCGTGTCATCTCCGACAATGTCGGCGGCGGCTTCGGCATGAAGGGCGGCGTCTATCCCGAATACCAGCTGGCGCTGTTGGCCGCCAAGCTCACCGGCCGCCCGGTGAAATGGATCTCGGACCGCAGCGAAGCGTTCCTGTCCGACGAGCATTGCCGCGACAACGTCACCGAAGCGGAGCTCGCACTCGACAAGAACGGCAAGTTCCTCGCCATCCGCGTGCGCAACTATTGCAATATCGGCGCTTACAACGCCGCCGACCGCAGCGCCGGTCCGCCGACCAACAATATCGGCGTGCTCGCCGGCACCTATACGTTCCCGGCCGGCTACGTCGAGGTGAACGGCACCTTCACCAACACCATGCTCACCGGCCCCTATCGCGGCGCCGGGCGGCCGGAAGCGGCTTACGTGCTCGAAACCCTGGTCGATCTCGCCGCGCGCAAGCTCAACATCGATCCCGCGGAATTGCGCAAGCGCAACATGATTCCGAAGGAGGCGATGCCGTTCAAGACCGCGCTGGTCTACACCTATGACTGCGGCGACTTCGGCAAGAACCTCGCCGATTGCCTCGACATGGCGGACTATAAAGGCTTCGACGCGCGCCGCCGCGAATCGGCGAAGCACGGCAAGCTGCGCGGGCTCGGCATCTCGAGCACCGTCGAGGCCTCCAACGCCGGGCTGATCGAGCATTCGGAATTGCGCTTCGATCAATCCGGCGCGCTCACCGTCGCGATGGGCACCCACGATCACGGCCAGGGCCATGGCACCGCCTACCGGCAGATCATCGCCGACAAGCTCGGCATCCCGCCCGACCGCGTGCGCTTCCAATACGGCGACACCGATCAGATCGCGATCGGCACCGGCACCTTCGGCTCGCGGTCGATGTCATGCGGCGGCACCGCATTGCTGCTCGCCGCCGACAAAGTCATCGCCAAGGGCAAGAAGCTCGCGGCGCACGCGCTGGAAGCCGCCGAGCACGACATCGAGTTCGAGAGAGGCAAGTTCACCGTCGCCGGCACCGACAAGACCATCGACCTCGCCGAGGTCGCGCGGCGCTCGTTCAATCACCGCGCGCTGCCGAAAGGCATGGAGGCCGGCCTGTTCGAGAGCGGCACCTACGATGGCGGCGAGCGCACCTATCCGAACGGCTGCCATATCGTCGAGGTCGAGATCGACGAAGGCACCGGCGCGGTCGAGCTCGCGCGCTATCACGCGGTCGACGATGTCGGCCACATGATCAATCCGATGCTGGTCGAGGGCCAGCTCCACGGCGGCATCGCCATGGGCGTCGGGCAGGCGCTGATCGAGAGCATCGTCTACCAGGGCGAGCAGATCGTCACCGGCTCGTTCATGGACTACGGCATGCCGCGCGCCGACAATTTCTGCGCCTTCGTCGCCGGCGAGAACGAAGTGCCGACCAAGCTCAACCCGCTCGGCGTCAAGGGCGCCGGCGAATCCGGCACGGTCGGCGCGCTGCCGGCGGTGATGAACGCCGTCAATGATGCGCTGGCGCGGATCGGCGCGCCCTATGTGCAGATGCCAGCGACAGCGGAGAAGGTGTGGCGGGCGATCGAAGCGGCGCGCAACGGCCGCTGATCACGTGTCCCGGGCGCTCATAAGGACGCGTTCACGCGCGTCTTCGACGCGCTATGGCAGCACGCAGTGCTGCTGTGCAGACCCGGGACCCATCTTTTATCGACTTCGTGCGGCTCCCAGGATAAGCGGCGGAGACCGGAAACGAGCTCGGATGCTACTCCGCCGCCGCCAAGCCCTTCTTGGCGTTGTTACGCAGGCAGTCGATCAGCAAATCGGTCGACATCACGTCGCCGAAGGTCAGGTAGAACGCCGCCAGTGACGCGTTGTGGTCGTCGTCGGTGACGGCGGCGTTGCCGTCCGACACCATCACGGTCTTGAAGTTGCACATCATCGCGTCGCGCGCGGTCGACTCGCAGCACACATTGGTAACGGTGCCGGTGACCAGGATGGTGTCGATGCCTTTGGCGCGCAACACGTCGGCCAGATTCGACGAGCCCTGGATGAAGGCGGAAAACCGATTCTTTTCGACGAACAGATCATCCTTCCGCGCGTCGAGCGTGTCCCACAACTGATAGCCCAGGCTGCCGGGCGCGAGCGCTTCGGCGCGCTTGGCGTTCTGCTCGGGCTTGCTGATGTCGTAATAGACCGACCAGCTCTTTTTGGTTTCGTCGGTATAGGCGGTCTGCACCCACACCACCGCGCCGCCGGTCTCGCGCACTGCCTCTGCCAGCCGGTTGATGCTCGGCACGATCTCCTGCGCCATCAGGCACAGCGAATGCGCCACACCCGGCATCATGAAGGCGTTTTGCATGTCGACCACCACCAGAGCGGTGCGCGACGGATCGAGATCGTCGTGGATGTGCTCGCGGCCACGCCGCGCGATCACGCGGTCGACGACGGACTGCGGAATGGCGATCTTGTGCATCGGATGCTCCTCGCGGGCCAATGCCGCAATGATCGGACCAACCCCGCGCGGGGTCAATCCCGCTATTTCGCGAACGTCAGCATCCGCCGCGGGTTGTCGGACAGCATCGCCTCGATCGTGGCCGCCGGGATGCCGCGCTCCTTGAGCATCGGCACGAAATCCCGCAGCACCGTCGGATAGCCCTTGCCGCCATAGCGCGACAGCATGGTGCGGCGCGCGACGTCGGACGACAGCAGGAATTGGCGCGCAAGCCCCTTGTCGCAGGCGTCGCGCACGAGGTCGGCCAGTTCCGGATTGGTCGGCCCCTTGGGGAAGCTCACTTTGTCGACGCCCATGAACGCGCCGCAGCGGCCGACCTCGACCAGTTCCGAAATATCCTTCGCCGCGCCCATGTGGCTGATGACGGCGCGCGCCATGTCCATGCCGGCGCCCTCCAGCACGCGGATATGCCACTGCGCCTGGCCGGTGTTCGAGGTGTGGGTGATGACCGGGGCGCCGGTCGCGCGCGAGGCGAGCGCCGCTGCCTTGAACAGCCGCTCGGCCGGCTCGTTCGGCTCGCGCGCGGTGCCGACTTTGATGACGCCGCAGCGCACGTCGGTGCCGTCGGTGCCGGTCTCGATCTCGGCGATCATGGCGTCGCGGATTTCTTCGACCGAGCTTTTAAGCGCGATCTCGGGGAACGGGTCCCAGTAGTAGCCGGCGGCGCAGACGACCTTCACGCCGGAGCGCTCGCTGATCCGGCGCAACGCCATCGGATCGCGGCCCCAGCTTGGCGCGCTGAGATCGGTGACGGCGGCAAGGCCGAGCGCCTTCGCCGCGCGCAGGTCCTCGACCACGGCGTCCTCTTCGCCGGCGCCGACCTTGTTGGCCGCGCCTTTCTGCGCCGAGAGATCGATCTGCAGGTGCTCGTGCGGCAGGATGCGCCCCGCGATCGCGTCGACGTCGCCGGTGACGGTGCGGATCACGGACGTCTCTCCCCGCTAGAGCCGTCCGGCGAATGCGTCGTCGATAAACGCATCCAGCATGCTGTGGCTGTAGCGCGTTGCCGGCGCGTCGTATTTGGCGACCGGCAGGAAGTCGGCATGCGGATCGGTATAGGCATGCACCACCCCGCCGAAATTGACGAGCATCCAGCGCACGCCCGGCCGCATCCATCTCGGCTTCGAACATGTCGCGATGCGCCTTGGGCGACACCGGGTCGGCGGCGCCGTGCAGCACCAAGACCTTGGCTTTGACCCCGCCTTTGGTTGCCGGCTTCGCGGTTGCCAGCACGCCGTGGATCGACACCACCGCCGCGACGTCGGCGCCCTCGCGCGCGAGATCGAGCACATTGGCGCCGCCGTAGCAGTAGCCGATCGCGGCGCGGCGCTTGCCGTCGCCGATACCGCGCTTGGCGGCCTCGGCGGTCATCGCGTCGAAGGCGCCGACAATGGCGCGACGCGTGCCGGCGACGTCCTCGATGAAGGGCGCGAGGAACTCCATCGGGTTCTCGGTGCCCTTGGGCCCTTTGCCAACACCGAACATGTCGGGCATGAACACGACATAGCCGTCGCTTGCGTGCTTCTCGCCGATGGCGATGTTTTGCGGCACGACGCCAAGCCAGTTCGGCGCCACCAGGAGCAACGGCTGGCCCTTCTTGGTCTCGTCGTAGATCAACTGTCCCTGATGGCTTGCGCCGCCGATCGAATAGGTGACCGCTTCACTCTTCACCGTCGTCTCCCCCTCTTGTCCCCTCTTGCCTGAATTGATCAGATCAATCGGATCATGGTCAAATTCTCACGCTTGAGCTCTATTGCGGCCGCAGGAATGCGAAATCGCAACCCTCGTCGGCGCCCAGAATTTCTTCCGCGTACAGCTTGGAATAACCACGCGTCGGCTTCTCGCTGTCGGGATGGACCGGCGCGACGCGCTTTTTCAGCTCGGCCTCGTCGACCAGAAGCTCGATGCGCCGCTCCTTCACCGACAACCGGATGCGATCGCCGGTGCGGACCAGGCCGAGCGGACCGCCGGAGGCGGCATCCGGCGTCACGTGCAGCACGATGGTGCCGAAGGCGGTGCCGCTCATGCGCGCGTCCGAAATGCGGATCATGTCCTTGACGCCGCGCTGCGCGAGCTTTTTCGGGATCGGCAGATAGCCGGCCTCCGGCATCGCCTCCGGCGCATGCGGACCGGCGTTCTGCAGCACCAGGATATCCTCGGCGCGCACCTCGAGCGTGGGATCGTCGATCCGCGCGGCGAGATCCGCCAGCGACGAGAACACCACCGCCACGCCCTCGTGCTCGAACAGCTTCGCGTCCGCCGCCGAGCGCTTGAGGATCGCGCCCTTGGGCGCGAGATTGCCGAACAGCGCGACCAGGCCCCCCTGCGGCTCAAACGGCTTGTCGCGCGACGCGATGATGGAGCGATCGACGTAGGCAGCGCGTCATCGTCCGCGAGCCGTTCGCCCAGGGTGTCGCCGGTGACCGTGACGCAGTCGAGATGCAGCAGCGGTTTGAGTTCGCGCAGCAGCGCGCCCATGCCGCCGGCGGCATAAAAATCCTCCATATAGCCGTTGCCGACCGGCTTGAGGTTGACCAGCACCGGCGTCGAGTCGGACAGCCGATTGAGCTGATCGAGCGTCACCTTCACCCCGGCGCGGCCGGCGATGGCGGTGAGATGGATGATGGCATTGGTCGAGCCGCCGAGCGCGAGCAGCACCCGCAGCGCGTTCTCGACCGACTTCGCATTGACGATGCGGTCGGGCGTCACGCGCCGATCCGATCAGGTTGACCGCGGCGATGCCGGTGGCCTCGGCCGCGCGCAGCCGATCGGCGTGAACGGCCGGGATTGCGGCGGTGCCTGGCAGGATCAGGCCGAGCGCCTCGGCGATGCAAGCCATGGTGGAGGCCGTCCCCATCACCGCGCAGGTGCCGGCGGTCACCGCGAGGTTGCCCTCCACCTCGGAGATCTCCTCGGCGCTCACCTCACCGGCGCGATAGCGCGCCCAGAACCGGCGGCAATCGGTGCAGGCGCCCAGCCGCTCGCCGCGGTACCGCCCGGTCATCATCGGTCCGGCCACCAGCATGACCGCCGGCACGCCCGGCCGACACCGCCCCCATCAGCTGCGCCGGCACGGTCTTGTCGCAGCCGCCCATCAGCACCACCGCGTCCATCGGCTGGGCGCGGATCATTTCCTCGGTGTCGATCGACATCAGATTGCGGTATTTCAGGCTGGTCGGGCTGAGGAACACCTCGCCCGAGCGACATCGGTCGGGAACTCGATCGGCAGGCCGCCGGCCGCCAGCACCCCGCGCTTCACCGCCTCCAGCAGCTCGGGAAAATGCCGGTGGCAGTTGTTGAATCCCGAGCCGGTGTAGGCGATGCCGACGATCGGACGCTCCAGCATCGCGCGCGAATAGCCCATGGATTGCGCGAAGGATCGGCGCAGATAGAGCGAAAAGTCACGGTCGCCATAATTGGTGAGGCCGTGCTTGAGGCCGGTGGCGCGTTCCGTCATCCCTTGGGCTCCTGGCACATGTGCGTGTGGCGCATGTCCGTTATGTCTCCCCCCATGCCCATTTGGGCGCATCTCGCGACATACCACAAGCCGCCAAAACGGTCGGATGGCCGGCAAGTCGGCGCGCGCCAAACTGCGCTCGACAAACCGGCTGGAACCCTTCTAAAAAGGGGGCCAACGGACACCCTCAAGCAATCTGCGCAGGTTGGGAAGGACCCGTCTATGAATTACGACGCGTTTTTCAGCGATGCGTCTGGCTCGCCTGCATGACGAGCGCCGGTATCGGGTTTTTGCCGATCTGGAACGGCTGGCCGGACGTTTTCCGCACGCCATCTGGCATGCACCGGACGGGCCGCGCGACGTGATCGTGTGGTGCTCCAACGACTATCTCGGCATGGGCCAGCACCCCAAGGTGATCGGCGCCATGGTCGAGACCGCGACCAGATGGGCACCGGCGCCGGCGGCACCCGCAACATCGCCGGCACCAACCATCCGCTGGTCGAACTGGAGCGCGAACTCGCCGACCTCCACCGCAAGGACGCCGCGCTGGTCTTCACCTCCGGCTACGTCTCCAACCAGACCGGCATCTCCACTTTGGCGCGGCTGATCCCGAACTGCCTGATCCTGTCCGACGCCTTCAATCATAATTCGATGATCGAGGGCATCCGGCAATCGTCTTGCGAGAAACAGATTTTCCGCCACAACGACATGGCGCATCTCGAGGAGTTGCTGCGGGCCGCTGCTCCGGGGCGGCCGAAGCTGATCGCATTCGAGACGCTGTACTCCATGGACGGCGACATCGCGCCGATGAACACGATCTGCGATCTCGCGGATCGCTATGGCGCCATGACCTATGCCGACGAGGTGCACGCGGTCGGCATGTACGGGCCGCGCGGCGGCGGCCAGGCCGAACTGCAGGGCGCGATGGCGCGCGTCGACGTGCTGGAGGGCACGCTCGCCAAGGCGTTCGGCTGCCTCGGCGGCTATATCGCGGCGAACGTCGTCGCTGATCGACGCGGTGCGCAGCTACGCCCCCGGCTTCATCTTCACCACCGCACTGCCGCCGGCGATCTGCGCCGCCGCCACCGCCGCCATCCGCCACCTCAAGACGTCGAGCTTTGAGCGCGATCGCCACCAGGATCGCGCCGCGCGGGTGAAGGCGGTGCTCACCAATGCCGGGCTCCCGGTGATGATGAACGAGACCCACATCGTGCCGGTCTTCGTCGGCGATCCGGAGAAGTGCAAGGAAGCGACCGACATCCTGCTGGCCGAGCACGGCATCTACATCCAGCCGATCAACTATCCGACCGTGCCCAAAGGCGCCGAGCGGCTGCGCATCACGCCGTCGCCCTACCACGACGATGCGCTGATCGACGCGCTCGCCGAAGCGCTGGTCGAGGTCTGGGAGCGGCTCGAACTGCCGCTGAAGCCGCGCGCCATCGCGGCGGAGTAATTTTTCGAATATCGCCCTCTCTCGGCCTCATGCTGAGGAGCGTTGCCAACGGGCTCCGCGCGACGCGCGGCCCGATGATCAATCGTCCGACATGCCCTGGCCCGGGCGCGTCCAGCGCTTTGGCTCGGACGGCGGCTCGCCCTTCCTGCGCGACATCGACTTCGCGAAGATCGCGAGCGAGAACGTGCAAATCATCCAGCGCGACAGGTGATGGGCGCCGACATAGACGGGGTCGAGCGTCAAGGCGAGCGCAAGCAGCATCATCTGGTCCTGGGCGCCCGGCACGAACGCGATCATCACGTCGGCGGCGCGAAACGGCAGCAGCAGCATGACAATGGCGGCGAAGGAGCCTGCCACTGTGATCGCCACCGCGAACGAGCCGAGCGCGGCGCCGAGATAGTCGACCACGGTGCGCCAGCCGGTGTTGGAGAAGCGCGAGCCAGCGACCGCGCCGATCACGATCACGGCGGCGCCGCCGAGCCACCACGGCAGCACCGCGTGCACCAAACCGGTGCCGTGCAGGATCGCCGATGCCGCCATGGAACCGAACAGCAAGCCGCCGGGAAATTTGATCTGGCGCAGGAACAACGCCAGCGCGGCGGATGCCGCCACCAGGATCACGAGTTCCACAAGCAAGGAACCGCCCGTCGGCTCCGGCGCACCGATCACGCCACCGGCGGCGAGCCCGAACAGCGCAAGGCTGCCCGGCAGCCCGATCATGATCAGCAGCACGCGCATCACCTGCACGATTGCGATGCCGCGCAGGTCCGCCTTGAACTCCGCCGACAGCGCAACGACCTGCGCCATTGCCCCCGGCGACGCGCCCAAAAAGGCCGAGGCCCAGTCCCAGCCATGAACGAAGCGCAAATACGACGTGGTCGCCGCGACCATGGCGATGGTCGCGACCGCCAGGATCGCGATGCTGAGCGGCCATGTCGACCATGCCTTGCAGCGTTTCGGGCGTAACGATCGCCCCGAGCAGCGTGCCGACCAGCACGAACGAGATCTGCGCCACCGGGGTCGGCACCCGCATTTGGCGGCCGGCGAGCGCGGCGACCGACACCGCCAGCACCGATCCGGACACCAGACCCGCCGGAATCCCCATCGCCGCCAGGGCGATGCCACCCGCCGCCGCGATCAGCAGGGTCTCCAGGGCTGGCAGGACGGCTGTGCGAGGCGGCAGAGCGAACGGCATTAAGGCGATCAATGCCGCGCGGGGTGTGGTGCGTCAAATCCCGTGAATGCAGATCGCGCATGCCGCCACCGCGGCCGCCGCCAATGTGGCGATCACGCCGGAGCGGACGGCGCTTCGCTCGTTTCGACCTTCGGCATGCAAGCGACGAGTTCGTCGACCAAGGCGCTCCGGCTGGCGCGTTGCACGAACATTTCCTGTACGTGGAGCAACGAACGCTTGAGCGCTTCGCGTAGCGCCGGGAGATCGTCGGGTCCGAGCCCCGGATGCAGCGGCATGATGGCGAGATAGAAACTCGCCTGGTCCTGGACAATCGCCTCGACGGTCAGCAGCCGTCGGCGGCCGATCGCCTCAAGCGAGCGTTCGAGATCGGCACGCGCCGCGCGCCATTCCAAGCTACCGACCGCTTCCGGCACCGGCCGCCGGTCGAAATTGTCGAGAATCGTCGTCATCAGCCCGGACAGCACCGCGCCCGAGTTCTCGCGGGCATGCGCGCGCAGCGAGACGTCGATCATCGCACCCAGCATCGCCAGGACACGCGGATAGGCCTCCCAGCACGCTTTTTCGAGCGCCGCGGTGAACGATGGGGAGGCCAACAACGCATCGGCGCGGCCGTGCGCCCGGAGCCGGCAATAGTCGTGGACCGAGGCTTGCGCGAGATGAAAGGCTTGCTCGTCGATAAAAATGCCAGCGGCAACAGGGTCGCGGATGTCACGGCGGCGAAAATGGTCGAGGAGAGCCATGGCCCAAACTCCAAACACAATGAAGGGCGCGCGCTACCGACGACCAGCCTACGCCGAAACCGGACGTTCGCAAGAGGGACAAAACGCCTGGACGTCGGCTGCTCTCAGCGCCGGCTGCCGATGAACTGCAAAACGATCTCACGCCGGTGCGGCCTTGCACGGTGCTCCGCGAGATAGAGGCCCTGCCAGGTGCCGGTCTGGAGCTTGCCGCCGATCACCGGCACGTGCAGCGAGATACCGTTGACCATGGCTTTGACATGCGCCGGCATGTCGTCCGACCCCTCTGTTGTGTGCACCCAGCCGGCATCGGCGGGCGCCAGCCGATCGAGCGCGGTGACGAGGTCGGTCTGCACGTCAGGATCGGCGTTTTCCTGGATCACGAGCGATGCCGAGGTATGCCGGAGATAGGCCAGCAGCACCCCCTCGCCCGCGCCTGCCTCCGCCAGGAAGCGCGCCGCGTCGCGGGTGAACTCGACGAACCCGGGTCCGGTGGTGTCGATGCCGAGGGTGGCGGTTGCGATGACCTGCGGCGTCACGTCGTGGATGGCTGACAGTCGGTTCACAGCGGCGGACCGCATCACATGCGCTTCTGCAGGTCGCGCTGCATGCTCAAGATCATCTCGACCATACGGCGCCAGACCTTCTCGATCGCGACCATGACCCGGTTGAGTTCTTCGTCGTCCGGAAATTGGGGGCGCTGGCCGTTGGATTTGGGCGCCGGGGACTTTGGCACCGAGGACGGGGGCGCCGACGACTGGGGCGCGGGGGAACCGGGGGAATCCTGATGGAGGCCGTTCGGCAGCGGCAGGCTGCGGCTGAGCAGTTCCTTCTTGAGGGCGGTATTGTCGTCCTGCAGCCGGGCAATTTCCCGCTCCAGTGCCGCCCGCTCGTCCGGCACCAGCCGGCACTGCCATCCGCTGGTGGGGCGATCGCACATGGACACCTGTCCGGTCCGACCGTCGAGCCGCAGATAACCCTCATCGGCGCGATGGAAGGTGAAGCGCGCGTCGCCGCCTTCCGGCGACGACGGCTGGGCCATCGCAATGGACCCCGCGACGACCAGACCGCTGGTGATCGTGGCGAGCAGGCACGACCGACTCATCTGAACTCCCTGCTTTCGCCGCCAACCGGCTGACCCACATAATACCACGATCCACCGCCGAGGCACTGCGCGCAAAACGGCATCCGCCGTGTCGCCGCAACCGCGTTTGCGGCAGCGCACACCAAGGGCGCGTGCGGCTCTGTGAAAATCGTCGATCCGAACGCCTTTTCAGACAGTTAGCCGATGTTGTCGCTTTCTTGACTCGCCCAAACTCGGCCAGTATGGTCCGCGCGGCCTTCAGGGTGGCGGACCGCCGCGATCTGTCCGTATTGTTTGCGGGTGTCGAAAGCATGGCCAACGACGCGCGCGACAAAGACGATCGCAAGCAACCGTCGACCGACGAGGCCGCGCTGTCCGAGAGGCTCCGGCGTCTTGGCGAGCGGCTTAAGCACAGCACGTCGAGGACGCCTCCCAATACCTCGGCACCTCGTCCCGCCACCGATGCGTCGGGCGTGGCCCGGGGACTTCGGTTCTCCACCGAGCTGGTTGGGGGTGTGGTCGTCGGCGGGCTGATCGGTTGGTTTCTCGACCGCTGGCTTGGCATCTCGCCGTGGGGATTCATTGTGTTTGTGCTGCTCGGCTTTGCCGCCGGAATGCTCAATCTGATGCGTGCGGCGGGCTTTTTGGCTGGAAAAGAGACCAAGCGTTGATGACCTCCCCTGTCCCGCACCGTTGAAACGACGATCAAAACCAAAATGGCCGCCGCCGATCCGATCCATCAATTCGAAATCAACAACCTGTTTAGCCTGCTGAAGGTCGGCGGGACCGAAATCCATTTCACCAATTCGGCCGCCTTCATGTTCCTGGCGGTTGGCTTGACGGCGCTCCTCCTGCTCGGCGCCACCGCCGGACGCCGGCTGGTGCCCTCGCGCCTGCAGTCGGTAGCCGAGCTCAGCTACGAGCTTGTCGCAGACACCATACGCAGCACGGCCGGCGAAGACGGGATGCGATTCTTCCCGTTCGTTCTCACGCTGTTCATGTTCATCATGTTTTCGAACGTGATCGGGATCGTGCCCTACACGTTCACCGTGACCAGCCACATCATCATCACCGCCGCGCTTGCTCTGCTCGTGTTCTTCACGGTCATCATCTACGGCATCTGGCACAACGGGCTACATTTCTTCAAACTGTTCGTGCCGAGCGGCATTCCAGCCTTGATGGTTCCGGTCATCGTGGTCATCGAGGTGCTGTCGTTTCTGTCGCGACCGATTTCGCACAGCGTCCGGCTGTTCGCGAACATGCTCGCCGGCCACATCACGCTGAAGCTGGTCGCCAGCTTCGTGGTCATGCTCGGCAGCCTTGGATTCCTCGGATGGATGGGCGCGATTGCGCCGCTGGCGCTGACGATCGCGCTGACCGCGCTCGAGCTGCTGGTCGCGTTCTTGCAGGCCTACGTGTTCACCATTCTCACGTGCATCTATCTCAGCGATGCACTTCATCCCGGACACTGAATCGGATTTTTCGCCGCATCTCAAACATCCTCCTGAAAGGAAAGTCCCGCAAATGGATCCACTCGCAGCAAAATATCTCGGTGCAGGCCTGGCGTGCATCGGCATGGGCGCCGCCGCCATCGGCGTCGCGAACGTCTTCGGCCAGTTTCTTGTTGGCGCGATGCGCAACCCGTCGGCCGCCGGCGAACAGCGCCCCAACCTCTTCCTCGGCTTCGCGCTCGCCGAAGCTTTCGGCATCTTTTCGCTGCTGATCGCGATGCTGCTCCTGTTCGTGCTGTAACAGCCGAACGCGGTCGGAGACGCCGATGGCCACGGGCCAGAAAACGCACACTGAGGTCCCCCCGAAAGGCCATTTCCCGCCTTTCCAGACGGACACCTTTGCGTCGCAGCTGTTCTGGTTCGCGATCGCTTTCGCCGCGCTTTACGTGATCGTTTCGCGGCTGGCGATTCCGCGTGTCGGCGGCATCATCGACGCGCGGCGCCAAAGCGTCGAAGGCGACCTTGCCGAAGCCAAGCGCCTGAAAAACTCCTCGGATGCCGCCATCGCGGCCTATGAGAAGGCGCTTGCCGACGCCCGCGGCCGCGCCCAGGCGCTCGCCAACGAGACCCGCGAGAAATATGCCGCGGACGCGGAAGCCGCCCGCAAGCAACTCGATGCGGCGCTCAATTCCCGGCTTGCGCAGGCCGAACAGGCGATCGCCACCCGCCGCACCGCGGCAATGGCGAATGTCCAGGGCATTGCGGTGGACACAGCGGCGGCGATCGTCGAGCGCATGATTGGCAACGCTCCGGCCGGCGCCGATGTCGCGAAAGCGGTCGCGGCCGCCTTGAAGCGCTGAGGAACGCCATGATTGCCACCGCCGAATTCTGGGTCGCCGTCGCGTTCGTCATCTTTATTGGCGTGCTGATCTATTACGGCGCCCACACGACGATCATCGACGCGCTCGATCAGCGGGCTGCCCGCATCAAGGCGGAGCTCGACGAGGCGCGCCGCCTCAAGGAAGAAGCGCGCGCGCTGCTCGCCGAATATGAGCGCAAGAAAAGCGAAGCGGAGCACGAAGCGGCCGGAATTATCGCCGGCGCCAAGGCGGAAGCCGAACGGCTGGCCGTCGAGGCCAAGGCCAAGTCCGAGGAATTCCTCGCCCGCCGCACCAAGCTCGCCGAAACCAAGATCGCGCAGGCCGAGGCGCAGGCGCTCGCCGATGTCCGCAATGCCGCCGCCGAAGCCGCAGTTGCCGCGGCCGAGCGCATCCTCACCGACACCGTCAAGGGCAAGCTTGCCGACGACCTGATCGGCAAGGGCATCGCGGAAGTGAAGGCCAAGCTGAACTAAAGCATGCCGGTCGCTTTTTTCGCGATTACCGCCGAAACTCCGGCGCGACCGAGCGCTCGAGTTTCTTCGGCTCTTTCTTCTTGGCTTGCTTGGGCTGCTTGCCCTGCTTGGATTGTGTCATCGCCGGCCTCGTCGAACCCGACATAGACGACGTAGCTCTGCAGCGCGGCGACCGACGGCATCGGGAAGCTCAGATCCTCTTCGATGTCGGTGAAGGTCGTGCTGCTGGTGGTGTTGAGCGACACCGGAACGCGTCGGAATTTGGTGACGATGGTCTTGGGCTGAACGCCCTCCTGCACGACCGCGTAGCGAATGGGGGCGTTGACCTGCGGCGGCGCGCCGGCAGGCCCGACCACCGCGCGACCTTGCACACCGACCCGCATCCGCACGTTGCCACTCTCGACAAAGCACTGACGCGCCATCTCGACGAAGGTCAGTTGATAGCGCACGTCATTCGCTGTCGGCTCCTGCGGCTTGTTTGCGATCACCAGCGTGCCGGTCCCGGTGCGGATGTCGATCCCGGGACAATCGTCCTCCAAGGATATTGAAGGGGTGGCAGCCGCACGGGCTTGCGCTGCAGGCGTATCGGAACGGGAAAACCAGTTCGGCAGGCTGCCGCTGATCGACGGCAGGCTGCTGCCACCGCCGCAACCCGCGATCACGGCCCCCGCACCAAGCACTGCCGCAATGCGGACAGCGCATCGCAAACGATCGTTCCGGCCAGCGATCCCCATCACAGCGCTCAACGTTTAACAGTCCCCTCACCCGGCCTTATAGCAGAGTAACCGTGGCGGCCCCAAGGCCGATGTCACAAGGCTGTGCAACGGGCGGAAGCGCCGCAATTACATCGGCGGATCGTCGCGCAGCCGCGCAAACAAAATATGGTCCTGCCAGACCCCGTTGATGCAGAGATATTGCCGCGCGAAACCTTCGCGCTGAAATCCGGTATGTTCCAGCAAGCGGATCGATGCATCGTTGCCGGGAATGCAGGCGGCTTCCACCCGATGCAGTCGCAACATGCCGAATGCGAATGGCAGCATGGTCGCAACCGCGGCGGTCATGTAGCCCTGGTGCGCATAGGGCGCACCCATCCAATAGCCGAGGCTCGCGGCCTGCGCGCAGCCGCGCCGGATGTTGGCCAATGTCAGGCCGCCGACCATGACGCCGTCGCTCTTGCGGAAGATGAAGAACGGATAGGCGAGATCGTTGCGCTGATCCTCCGCATAACGGCGGATCCGGCGTCGAAACGCCGCGCGGGTGAGATCGTCGACTGGCCAGGTCGGCTCCCAAGGCGCCAGGAATTCACGGCTGGCGGCGCGCAACGCCGACCATTCCGCATGGTCCGCCATTTGCGGTGCACGTAAAAAGACGGCCTCGCCGGCGACGACGGGTTGCGGTTCGGAAAAGCTGACGCTGCGAAAGAACGCCATCGTCTCAACCGGCGCGGGTCTGTTGATGCCTGACGCGGCGGGCACGAACATCCGTATGTTGTTGTCCGCCGGCCGCCATCGGTCGTCCACTGTTACGCCGCCCGTTGCACGAGACTTTCAACGATCGACGCCGCGCTTTCAAGCCCGGAACCCGGGCCCAGCGCCGCAACCGCCGGCCGCCCGCGAGCGATCAGCTGTCGTCCAGCGGCGCGCGCGCTCTCGACGGTCACCGCTTCGATCTTGGACACCAGCTCGTCCAGCGGCACCGGGCGCCCCCACGCAAACATCTGCCGCGCCAGTTGCTCGGCGCGCGCGCCGGAGCTTTCCAGCGCCATCAGCAGGCCGGCCTTCATCTGCGCCTTGGCCCGCGCCACTTCGACCTCGGTCAAGGTCTCGGCCGTATTGCCGATCTCGGCCACGACGACGCGCATCAGCTCCGGCAAATCGGTGGCGTCGGTTCCCGCATAGAGGCCGAACATTCCGGTGTCCGAATACGGCGCGTGGAACGCGTAAATCGAATAGCACAGGCCACGGATCTCGCGGACCTCCTGGAACAGCCGGGACGACATGCCGCCGCCGAGCGCGCTGGTGAAGATCTGCATGCTGAAGAGGTTGGGGTCGCGCTGCGGGAGCCCGGGCATGGCGAGCGCCACGTGAACCTGCTCGAGGTCGCGGGTTTCGAAATAGCGGCCGCCCGCAAAATGCGCCGGCTCCGGCAGCGGACCGGCCGGTCCGCTGAAGCTCGCGAACTGCTGCGCCACCTGCTCGACCAAGGCTTGGTGATCAACGGCGCCCGCCGCCGCCACCACCATGTCGGGCGCGCGGTAGTGACGCGTCAGATAGGCGGCAAGCCGCTTGCGGTCGAACGACTTGACGGTCTCGCGGGTTCCCAGAATGGAGCGGCCCACCGGCTGACCGGGGAATGCCGTTTCCTGCAGCTTGTCGAACACGAGATCGTCCGGCGTATCCTCCGCCGCGCCGATTTCCTGCACGATCACGTTCTGCTCGCGCTGCAATTCCTCCGGATCGAACGCCGGATTCGACAGGATATCGGCCAGCACGTCGACCGCCAGCGGCACATCGGCGCGCAGCACGCGGGCATAGTATGATGTGGACTCGACGCTGGTCGCAGCATTGAGGTCGCCGCCGACAGCTTCGATCTCCTCGGCGATCTGGCGGGCGGTCCGGCGCTTGGTGCCCTTGAACGCCATGTGCTCGAGCAAATGCGAGATGCCGTGTTCGTCCGGCCGCTCGTCCCGGCTGCCGGCGCCGGCCCAGACGCCGAGCGAAACGGACTCCAGATGCGGCATCGCGTCGGTGACGACGGTCAGCCCCGATGGAAGACGCGTAACTTCGACGCTCATGCGGCGGCTCCTTCGTGTGCGGCACGACTACAGGACAAGATGTGATGTTCGACCGCCGCCTGATCGACCGGCAGCGGCTGAAAGCGTTCTTCGCGGGCGTTGAGGTCGCCCAGCCAGTCCGGCAGCGCCGGACGCTGGCCGCAGGCGGCCTCCACGGCATCGGGAAATTTCGCGGCGTGCGCGGTCGAAAGCACGACCATCGGCATCGCCGGATCGCGCGGCTCTTTCTCGGCGACCGCAATGCCGACGGCAGTATGCGGATCGATCAAGCGGCCGGTCTCGCGCAACTGGGTGCGGATCGCGGCCGCGGTTTCCTGCTCGTCGGCGCGGTTGGCAGAAAATTGCGTCCGCAGCGCCGACAAGGATTGCCGGGGCAAAGTGAAGTGGCCCGACTGCGCCAGCGATCCCATCATCGCGCGCGACCGACTTGCCGTCGCGCCCGCCGGCCTCGAACAGGATGCGCTCGAAATTGGAGGCGACCTGGATATCCATCGATGGCGAGGAGGTCGCGACCACGTCGCGCGTCTCGTAGGCGCCGGTCGCCAGCGTGCGCGCCAGGATGTCGTTGACATTGGTGGCGATCACCAACCGATCGATCGGCAGCCCCATGCACAGCGCAACGTAGCCGGCATAGACATCGCCGAAGTTTCCGGTCGGCACGGTGAAGGCGAGCTTGCGATGCGGCGCGCCGAGCGCGACCGCCGCGGTGAAGTAATAGACCGCCTGCGCCACGATGCGCGCCCAGTTGATCGAGTTGACGCCGGAGAGCGCGACCCGGTCGCGGAACGCATGATGGTTGAACATGCCCTTCACGATCGCCTGGCAATCGTCGAAGGTGCCCTCGATAGCGAGCGCATGGACATTGCCATCGCCCGCGGTGGTCATCATGCGCCGTTGCACATCGGAAATTCGTCCCTGTGGGTACAGGACGAACAGGTCGGCACGGGCGCGACCGCGAAAGGCCTCGACCGCCGCGCCGCCGGTGTCGCCCGAGGTCGCCACCACCACGGTGGTGCGCTCGCCACGTGCGGCAAGCGCGTGATCCATCAGGCGGCCGAGCAACTGCATCGCCAGGTCCTTGAACGCCAGCGTCGGACCGTGAAACAGCTCCAGCATGAAGTCGTTGACGCCATACTGCGTGAGCGGCGCCACCGCCGCATGGCGGAAGCTGCCGTAGGCCTCCCGCGCCATGCGGGCGAGGTCACGCTCCGCGATCGCGTCGCCGACAAACGGCCGAATCACCTCGACCGCCACCTCGGCATACGGCCGCCCGGCGAAGGCCTGGATGGCTTGCGGCGCCAGTCGCGGCCAGGATTCCGGCACGTAAAGGCCGCCGTCACGCGCCAGCCCGGCAAGCGTCACGTCGACAAAATCGAGCGGCGGAGCCTCGCCGCGGGTGGATACGTAGCGCACTGCCGACCTGCCCGACTGCCTGAATCCGGTCCTTCACCCGCTGCCACGCCCGACACCCAGCTCGGCTGGGACCCGGCAGCTAAGTAGTTGATTTTTTAGTATAAACCTGGCCAGTCGGTGGTCGCCGACGGGGCCAGCGGGTCGAACCTTAGAGGGTGCGCCCACCCCGCACAAGGACGACAACAGGGCATCGCGAAACCGGTTAACCGGGGGTCAGCCCCGTCGGGGGTGTCTGGATACCGTCGGCGAGGACCAGGGCTTACCGGGTCGTCCCGGTCAGATTCATTGCGGCCTTGGCCGCCTGGATGACCTCGGTCGCATCCCGCGGGCGACCGCCCTTGGACGTGCCGTGCGGCAAGTCGCCCGTTCTCGCGCAACGGTCATCGGTCCGCCGCCCATGCTATCGTGTTCCGCGCGCGCTGGGATCGAGAGACGGCGGTTCGCGTTTTCGTTGCCGGTCGATACCCCCGCGCGTCACATAAAAAAAATCCGACGCGGAGGACACAATGAGGAACCTGAGGACAGGGCGGCATTTGAGCCGATCGCGAGCCATGCGCACGTTGCTTGCCGCTGTTGCCAGCGCGCTGGTGTTATCGTCGGCGCTCGGCGCGCTCGCGCAGAGCACCTATCCGAACCGGCCGATTAGGCTGGTCGTTGGGTTCGCACCCGGCGGTCCAACCGACATCCTGGCACGCGTGATCGGCAAGGGCATGGGCGACAGTCTCGGCGAACAGGTGGTTGTCGAGAACCGGACCGGCGCCGGCGGCAATATCGGGACTGAGATGGTCGCGCGCGCCGCTCCCGACGGTCACACGCTGCTGCTGACGCTGCTGACCGGGGCAGTCAACGAGAGCCTGTTCAAGAATTTCAAGATCCGATTCACGGAGCATTTCGAGTCGATCGGCGGCATCGCGCAGACCGGCCTGGTGCTGGTCGTGCACCCGTCGCTGCCGGTGAAGAGCGTGGCCGACCTGATCAAGCTTGGCAAGGACAAGCCCGGCGAGCTGTTGTACGCGACCGCGGGCGCCGGCACATCGACTCACCTCGCTGCCGAACTGTTCAACATGACCGCAGGCATCAAGATGGCGCCGGTGCATTACCGCGGCGGCGGCGACACCATCAAGGATCTGCTGTCCGGTCGGATACCGATCATGTTCTCGACCATCCCGCCGGTGCTTGGCTTCGTCCGCGATGGCCAATTGCGCGGCTTGGCCACGTCCGGGACCAAACGTGATTTCGTGCTGCCCGAACTGCCGACGGCCGTGGAGTCCGGCCTGCCTGGTTTCGACGTGCCGCTCTGGTTCGGGCTGATCGCACCCAAGGGGACACCGCAGCCGGCGATCCAAAAGCTTGCCGCGGCGCTGGAAAAGACCATGGCGACGCCCGAAACCAACAAGGTCTTCGACGCGCAGGGCTTCACACCGATGCCGATGACGTCGGATGTATTTGCAAAGTTCTACGTCGCGGAAGCGGCGAAATGGGCCAAGGTGGTCCACGCACTGGGGCTTAGCCAGTAAAGCGCATCGCGATGACGCGATGCGCTTTACTGGATTCGTAGAGTGGCGCATGTCCTTTCGGAAAACCGGTTCCCACTTTTCCGGGACATGCGTAGCTACTGCGTCCCGGTCAGGCTCATCGCCTCGTTGGCCGCCTTGATGACCTCGGGCGGCATCGCATAGGCGCGGCGGATGACCTCGGCGACGCGCTCGCCGGGGATTTCGTTGATCTCGAGGTTCTGCTTCTTGGCTTCCGCAATGAAGCCGGGGTCGCGCATTGCCGCGCTGAAGGCTTTGCGCAGCGCGGCGACCCGATCAGGCGGTGTGCCGGGCGGCGCCAGGATCGGCCGATCCATCGAGAACGGCGACAGGATCAGTTCCAGGATTTGGCGCGTCCGCTCGTCCTTGACGAACTCGATCACGGCGGGCGTGTCGGGGAACTCCGGGTCGCGCTGCAACGCGATCTGGATCGGCACCGCCACCTTCTTTTCCGGGAACCAGTCCGGCCGCGTCGCTTTGATCGACGAGACCAGCCCGCCGCAGCGGCCGTGCACCTCGCCGCGCTCCATCGCGAGGTAAACGTCGTTGCCGCCTTTGTAGCCGGACACGATCCGGACCTTGGCGCCGAACAACTGCTTGAGCATCGTCGGCATGGTTTCCATCTGCGAGCCGGCGCCGGTGCCGCCGACGATGAACTCGCGCTCGAACATATGCTCCCAGCGTGGTGATGCCCGACTTCGCCCACGACACGCAGATGCCGAACGCCGAGGTGATGCTGCCGATCCACTCCATCTGGCGCGGATCGAAATTCGCGCCGCGCGATGCCGTAAAGCGGAGCGAACGGCACGCTCGAATGCACCAGGCCGATGGTGGTGCCGTCCTTGGGCGCGACCGAATTGAGATAGAGCATCGCCCGGATGCCGCCGGCGCCGGGCATGTTCTGGATCACGATGTTGCGGCTTGCCCGGAATATGCGCGCTCAGGAACGGCGCGAAGGCATGCGCATAGGCTGGCATAGCCGCCGCCCGACCCCGGCGCTCAAGATCCAGTTGACGGTGCGGCCTTGTAGAAGTCGGCGATCGGGTCGGCCGAGCGCCGCGCCGGACAACAGCGCAACATGCCGCCAGAGCGGCCGCGATCCTGCGCCTCATGGTCGCCTCCTCGGCTGTTACGCCGGTTGCGTTTAGTCCTGCATCACGTCGATCAGGATGCCGTCGGGATCGGCGAGCCGGTGCTGGCCCATGGCGCAGCTGCGCGCAAACAGCTTGTCGAGCGCCTGCGCCTTCCGATCCGGTATGCACCGGCGCCGGCGTCAGCCGCGGATTGTCGCCGGCAATGCGCTCGATGTCGGCCTTGAACGCCTCGACGCTCTCGACCTTGAAGCCGATGTGGTCCATGCCCGACGGTGATGATGCCGGTGCCGTCATAGTCGGTGATGTCCCACGGCATGATCACCAGCGTCATGTGGCCGTCGGTCAGGTAGTGGTTCGGGTCGTCGGCGCGCTTCTTGACGTTCGACGGCGCGAGCTCGAACACGTAGCGATAGAATTCCGCCATGTCGTCCGGGTTCATGGTGCGCAGCGCCACGTGGTTGATGTGGCGCGGATTGGCCTTGCCGTCGTTCTCGACATAGACCGAGGTGCGGTTGGCCATGTCCTTCTGCGAAATGTCGAACATGTTGCCGTCGGGATCGTGCGTGCGTGATGCCGGCGAACGGCCGCGTCGACGGGCGCTTGAGCCACTTCACGGTCGGATATTTCTTGCGCATGCGCTCGAAGCAGGTCTCGGTGTCCTCGACCTGGATGCCGAAATGGTCGAGGCCGGCGGAGCGCCCGGCGCGGCGCGGATTGATGTTGAGGCCGACATAGCCGTCGCCGACCGTCACCGCCCGGCCCGGCCGGGTCTTGGCCGAGGTCCGCATGCCGAAGGCCGCGATATAGAACTGCGCGAGCTGGGCGTAGTTCTCGCTGACGATGGCGACGTGATTGATTTTTGAGAACATCCGTTTCTCCCTGCCTGGCCCCGGCGTCAAGTTGTTGGGCGTCGTATTGTGCCCGATTTCGCGCCGATGCGAAACGGTTACTCGGCGGCCTCCGGCGCGCGCGGGCGGAACTCGAAGGCGAACAGGCCGAGCGCGATCACCAGCATCGCCGCCGCGCTCAGCGCCAGCGACCAGTGCACGCCGACCAGGGCTGCCGGCCATGCCGACGGTGACGCCGGAAAACGCCCGCATGCCGTGGAAACACATATTATAGAGCCCGATCACCCGGCCGCGCATATGCGCCGGCGCATGCAACTGCACCAGCGTCTGCGCCATCGCGCTGAACGCAAGGTTGAGGAAACCGGCCACCAGCAGCAGGCCGATCGACAGGGCATAGTTGTCCGACAGCGCGAAACCGCCGATGGCACGCCGCCCAGAGCATCACCAGCACCACCGCAACCTTCGGCCGCGCCTGCAGCAGCCCGTAGGTTTCCAGGATCAACCCGGCGGCCAGCGCGCCGACCGCATTGGCGGCGAGCAGCATGCTGTAGTGGAAATCGGCATGGTCGTGGCCGAGATCGGCGGCGAATTCCGGCATCTGCGCCTGGTAGGCATTGCCGATGACGAATGACGACGCGGCCGGCGAGCAGCGTCATCGACACCACGATCCGGTTGCCGGCGATCTCGCGCGCGGTCGCGAACACGCCGCCGTAGCCGCCCGGGGTCGCGGCAGCGATCGGCGGCTCCTTCGCGAACGCGCGCCCGAACGGCGCGTTCCACAGCCACCAGGTCAGCGGCACGTAGATCAACACATTGAGCAGCATCCCGATCGGCGGGCCGAACGCCAGCAGCATGACGCCGCCCACGGCCGGGCCGCCCAGCAGCCCGAGCGTGCGCGACATCGACATCAGCCGCACCGCGCTGTGCAGATTCTCGCGGCCGGCGATGTCGTGGACCAGCAGTTGCGAGGCCGGCGCCCAGAACACGCCTGCCATGCCGTGGATCGATGAGCAGCACGACGGCGTGCCAGACCTCCAACGTGTCGGTCAGGAACAAGATGCCCCAGCCGAGCGAGCAGAGCATGAACAGCAGCATGCCGAACTGGATGATGCGCCGGGCGTCGAAGCGATCGGCGAGCGCGCCCGACCAGATCGAGAACAACAGGAACGGCAGCCAGTGCGAGATCACCGCGAAGCCGCCAAGCGCCGGCGAGTGGAACTTCTCGTAGATCATCCAGTAGCTGATGACGTGCTCGATCGAGTCCGCCATCATCGCCAGCATCGAGCCGCCGAGATAGGCGCCGTAGCCGGGCTGCCGCAGCGCGGCGAAGGCACGGTGTGCTGGGGTGGGGTCCGGGCGCTCAGGTCTTGATTCATCAGAATGCGCGCGGACAACGGGTTGCCAAATCTTATGCGTCTCGCACGATGCCAATCATACCGAGCGGATGCACATTAGGGTAGCGGCCAAGAGATTGGCGCGACGCAGGACTGTCAACGCCAGCCCGGGCCGCGCCAGTTCGAGCCCCAAAACGGATCGCGCGAACCCTGGTTGCGCCAGCCATCATTGCGCCGGCTATTGTTGCGCCAGCCATTGTCGCCTCGGCTCCGGTCGGTCCATGACCGCTGGTCGCGCCGCCAGCCATCGGCTTGCGCGAAACTGTCCTGCCACTCCTGTTTACGGGGAGCCGGTTTACGCTTCTTGCGCGGTGGTGTGTCCTGTGCCGCCGGCGCGGGTGCCGCATTGGATTCCTGCAGCGGCGCTCCGGCCTGCGGCGTTGGCCGGTCTGGAACCACGGATGACAACGCGGGTTCCGTCCTCGGCACGAGCACAACGTTGTGCTTCGGTTGCGCTGCGGCGGTGGCGCTTCGGATTTGCTGTCGATATGGGTCGGGGTGTCGTGCGTCAACACGCTGCCCACGAGATAAATCAGCCCGAGCAGTGCCGACCCAACGAAGACGAAGTAGCGAAGCAGAGGCATCGGCCACCGCCCGTCTACCCCCAAATTAGTATAGTCTCCCGCTCCTCGATGACAATGCAACGTTGGTATACGAGGCTTGCGGAATGCGCGCGGATGCCGGTATCGGAGTATACCCATGCGCCGCGCGCGCCACTCGCGCCACTGTCGATTGTCGATTTTCAAATTTCTTGTCACCGCTGCCATCAGCATCACTCGGCTGATGGCAGCGCGCTTGGCGTTAGGAAAGAAATCGATCGCAATTTATTTTGGCGATTGGAACTCTGCTCGATGACTTCTGCCGCGATTGGAACTACCCGCCGCGCCCCAGCGCCTTGATCGGCGCGCTGCACGATCGCGGGCGGCGTCTTGTAGGCGTCGGCGAGCAGCGCGGTCATCCTCTCGCCGGTGGTCGCGACCACCCGCAGCCGCAGCTTCTCGGCGTCGGCGAGGAAGGCCGGGTCCTTCAGCATGACCTGGAACGCCGTGCGCAGCGCCGTGACGCGGTCGGCCGGCACGCCCGGCGGCAGCACGAAGGGACGGCCCATGGCCACGCGCGCGAAGAACAATTCCAGCGCCTGCCGTTCCTCCGGCGAGCGCGCCGCCTGCAACGCCTGCGGCACGTCCTTGATGCGCGGGTCGGGTTCGAGCCCGGCTTGCAGCAGGATGTTGAGCTGCCCCTTGGCGCGCCAGATTACCGCGCAGCACCGAATCATAAGCCACGCAGATGCCCTCGACCTCCTTGCGCTCCATGGCGAGCTGGATCTCGCCCGACCCCTTGTAGCCCTGCACCAGCTTGAACCGCATTCCGAGCAACGCCGAGAGGAACTGCGGATAGACCGCGGTGTCGGCGCCCGAGCCGGTGCCGCCGACGGAGAGTTCCTTCGTATAGAGGTCCTGCATGGTCTTGACCTGCGAGTCCTTGCGCGCAGCGCAGACCGTGGTGTCGAGGCCGGAACTGCCGATATAGATGAACTTCAGCGCGTCGAACTGCGTGCCCTTGCCCGCCAGCAGCGGCTCGAACGGGATCGCGCGGTTGATCATGCCGATCGCGGTGCCGTCCTTGGGCGCCGTGTTGTAGAGCCGGTTGGCGACGAGCAGCCCGCCCGAGCCCGGCACGTGCTGCACCACCACCGTCGGATTGCCCGGAATGTGATTGCCGTAGTGCTGCGAGATCACGCGCGCCCAGGCGTCGTTCTCGCCGCCCGGCCCGAACCCGACCTGGAGGTGGATGGTCTTGTCTTTGTAGAAATCGGCCACCGACTGAGCGGATGCCGCGCAGAGCGCCGCCGAGCAGCAGGCTGACGGCCAATGCGACGCGCGCGCAGATCGCGATCATGAGCTAATCCCTAATGTCCTGCAGGAACCACTCGGTCGGGATCGCCCGCCCCTTCTTCTGCTTCACCGCCTGCTCGTAGACCCAGCCGCCGACCGACGAGAACTGCAGGCCCTGGTTGCCGACGTTGCGATAGAACGTCACCTGGTCGCGGCTGGTGCGGCCCTTGGCCTTGCCGCTGACGAGATCAGCGAAGTCGGGCTTGTCGCCGCCCTTGCCGCGATCCATGAACTCCGGGATGTCGCCGCCGAAACCGGGCTGCGGATTCTTCTCCGGGATGCGCTTCATCTCCTCGACCGTGCCGCCGATGAAGGCCGCGGGCGACAAGCCGCGCTCGGCCTGGAAGCGCTCGGTCTGCTTCATCTGCAATCCGGCGGTGCCCTGGCGGATCACGACGTCGAACTTGTCGGCGCTGTCGTCCGGCATTTCGCGACGGCCGAGATTGGTGACGTGCATGCCGGGCTCGATCCAGTCGGCGTCGTAGACCGGCGCCATGCTGTCGGTGCACGACGACAAGCAGGTCCGCGCCGCGCACCGCCTCGCGCGGATCGTCGACCGCGCGCACCTCGATGTTGAGCGCCTTGCTCATCTCCTCGGCGAAGGCCTCGCGGTTGGCCGCGGTCGGGCTGTAGACCTTGCACAGGCGGATGTCGCGCACGGCTTTGAACGCGCGCAGGAAGGTGCGCGCCATGCCGCCGGAGCCGAGCATGCCGACGACGTGGGTATCCTCGCGCGCGAGATATTTCACGCCGATGCCGGCGCCGCCGCCGACGCGGAAATGCTGCAGCACGCCATCGTTGATGAAGGCGAGCGGCTCGGCGTTCTGGGTGGAGACCAGGAGGATGATGCCGCAATAGGTGCCGGGCTCGCGGCAGTATTTCTCCTCGGTCCAGTTGCCGTTCTCGTCCTTCGGCCAGGTCATGATGTCGGACTTCATGCGGATGGCGAAAGTAGCCGTCGTTGGCGCCTTCCATGGTGCCCCAGCGGAAATAGCCGTCGGGCCGCTCGCAGGGGAAATACATGTCGATGCGCGGACGATGGATCGCGCCGCCGGTCGGGAGCTTCTTGAACGCCTCCTCCTGCACGCGGATGCAGTCTTCCATCGTGAGCAGTTGCGAGACGAGTTCGTTGTTGATGAT
Organism: uncultured Alphaproteobacteria bacterium; assembly: GCA_963741595.1. Lineage (GTDB taxonomy): Bacteria > Pseudomonadota > Alphaproteobacteria > Rhizobiales > Xanthobacteraceae > VAZQ01. The sequence goes on along the minus strand of CAVUIV010000016.1, from coordinate 6,372 downwards.
GAGCATGTGTACGCTTCTCCAGCTGAGAGCCTGCGTGGGTCTTAGCCCCCGGCCGGCTACGGCGCAACGGATCGGCCCTGACGCGCGCTGCATCGCGGCGATGCGTCACTGATGGCCGCAGTCGGCGTCCCTTGACCGCCCCGCACGCCCCCGATAGCTGACGATGAGCAGGAGACGACGCCATGCCGCGACTGCAGCCGGTTACTGTCGCTCTTCGTCCGCGCGGCCTGTGCTGGCGGCGCTGTCGGCAGACGACGGCGCGGCGCAAACCGCCGAGCAGTTCTACAAGGGCAAGACCATCAACTTCCTGGTCGCGAGCGTCCCCGGCGGCGTCAACGACCTCACCGCGCCGGCTGATCTCGCGCCACCTCGGCAAGCCACATTCCGGGCAGTCCCGACGATCGTCGTGCAGAACCTGCAGTCGTCCGGGCTGGCGCTGGCCAACCGGATCTACAACGCGCCGGAGCAGGACGGCCTCACCATCGCCATCGTCGAGCGCGGCGCGCCGCAGGTCGCGCATCATGGGCGACGCCAACGCGCGCTTCGACCCGCTCAAGATCACCTGGCTCGGCAGCGTGTCGTCCTATGCCAATGACGCCTATACGTTCTCGGTCAATGCGAGCTTCCACGCCAAGACCGTGGACGACCTGCGCAAGCCCGACCGGCCGCTCCGCCAAGATCGGCTCCACCGGCGCCGGCGCCACCAACGGCATCTTCACCAATATCGCCAAGGACGTGCTCGGCCTGAACATCCAGCACGTGCGCGGCTATCGCGGCGCCGCCGATGTGTTCCTGGCCCAGCAGCGCAGCGAGCTCGACGGCCAGGTCGTCGGCCTCTCCTCGATCAAGGTCGGGCAGCCGGCGCTCTGGGCAGGCCGGCGCGTTCCGGCCGCTGGTCATGTTCGCACGCACCACGCGCTTTCCCGGAATTTCCCGACGTGCCGACCGGCCGCGAACTCACCAAAGATCCCAAAGCGCTGCGCCTGCTCGACTTCGCGGAAGCGCCGTTCTTCATGGCGCTGCCGCTGGTCGCCCCGCCCGGACTGCCGGCCGAGCGCGCGCGCGCGTTGCAATCCGGCTTCATGGCGATGACCAAGGACCCGGCCTTCATCGCGGAGGCGCAACAAGATGAGCCTCGAGCACAGCCCGATCGACGGCGAGGCGGTGCGCAAGGTGGTCGCGCAGATGGCGCAAACGCCGAAGGACGTGATCGCGCAATTCAAAACCATCGCCGGCGCGAAGAACTAGGAGCCGACGGACCGCCCAGACCCCGAACACCGCCAGCAGGCTTCCGGCCAATCCGAACCAGGTGATGGCGTAGCCGAGATGATCGTTGCGCAGCTTCACGCGTAACGGCCCTGGCCGCGGCACGCCGCCGGGCGGTGCCGGGCTCTCCATCTCAATGTAGAACGGCGCCACCTCCCCCCAACCATAGCGCTCCGCCATGACGCGATGGTCGCGCGTGAACCACAGGTCCTGCCGTTCGGAATAGGGCGTGACGAACCAGTGCGGCGACTCGGGCCAGCGCAACGCGCCGACGATATCGACGGCAGCGTTCGGCACCGCGAGCGGCCGGAGCGACGCGTCCGGGCTCTCATTGTCGACGTATCCGCGATTGATCACGACGGTCGTGCCGTCAGCGAGTCGCGCCGGCGCGAACGCGAAATAGCCCGGACCTTTGACGTCCTCACGCAAGCCCGAGCTGCCACCATAGACCCTCGCCTCGCGACCGGGCACATATGCAACGCGCGCCGCGACGCGACGAAACTCGTCGACGGCTCCGAGGATCAGCCACTCGCGCTGCGGCGGCAGCGGCAACGGCGGCGCGGCCGTTCGCTGCGCCAGTGCGCCGATCAGATTTTCCTTCCACGCCTTGCGTTCGAGTTGCCAGACGCCAAGCCCGACCAGGATCGCAAACGCCACCACCGCGAGGATGCTGGGCAACAGGAGGCTACGCCGACCGGTCACGGCTGATCGCCGCCGGCCAGGCGGCCTTCCTCCGCCTTATGATGGAACTGCACCGCGAGCATCAGTCCCTTGGCCGGGCGCAACGGCAGCAGCGTCGCCACCAGGATCAGCGGGATCCACAGCAGCGCATGCAGCCAATACGGCGGCTGGTAGAGGACCTCGACCACGAGCGCCGCGCACACCACCACGAAGCCCGCCAACGACATCACGAAAAAGGCCGGGCCGTCGGCGGAATCGGCAAACGCGTAATCCAGGCCGCAGCTGTCGCAGCGTGGCGCGACCTTGAGAAAGCCGGCGAACAGCGCGCCTTGGCCGCAGCGCGGGCAGCGGCCGGCGAGACCCCGGCGCGCCGCCGTACCGAGCGAATGATCGTCAGGTTCCATGATGCTCCATCTAGGCACTCACCCGGCCAGCGAAAAGGGCGGCCTTGCGGCCGCCCTTCTGTTTCGTCGCAGATGCATCTCCACTAATGCGCGGCGGCGTGGGCGCCGGCACCCCACACGTAGATGCAGGCAAACAGGAAGATCCACACCACGTCCACGAAGTGCCAGTACCAGGCGGCGAATTCGAAGCCCAGATGCTGGGTGGGCGTGAAATGGCCGAGATAGGTGCGGATCAAGCACACGATCAGGAACGTCGTGCCGATCAAGACATGCGCGCCGTGGAAGCCGGTCGCCATGAAGAACGTGGCGCCGTAGATGTTGCCGCTGAAATTGAACGCCGCGTGGCTGTACTCATAGGCCTGCACGGCCGTGAACGTGGCGCCAAGCAGGATGGTGAGGATCAGCCCCCACTTCAACCCTTCGCGGTCATTCTCCAACAGCGCATGGTGCGCCCAGGTGACGGTGGTGCCGGAGGTGAGCAGGATGAGCGTATTGAGCAGCGGCAGATGCCAGGGATCGAAGGTCTCGATCCCCTTCGGCGGCCACACCCCGCCGAGGAACTCTGTGCGCGGCCACCATATGCGGGTCGACCGGAAACAGCGCGACGTTGAAATAGGCCCAGAACCAGGCGACGAAGAACATCACCTCCGAGGCGATGAAGAGGATCATCCCGTAACGATGGGAGATCTGCACCACGCGGCTATGATGGCCCTCGTGTGTTGCCTCCCGCGTCACATCGCGCCACCAGCCGATCATGGTGTAGGCGACGCCGACGACGCCCAGCCCGAAGATGTACGGCGCCGCGGCGAAAGAATGGTGCATCCAGAAGATGGCGCCGATCGCCATCAGGAAGGCGGAGGCGGCGCCGACGGCCGGCCACGGGCTCGGATCGACCAGATGGTAGTCGTGGTGCTTGGCGTGAGCGTCAGCCATCGAAAGCCTCTCCGTCAGTTCGTCGTGCTCGAGGTCGACGCCCGCGCTGCCGACGGTTTGCGGCTGGCTCTGGCGGACCGGATACATGGTGTAGGACAGCGTGATGGTGTTGAGACCGTCGTGCTCGGCATCTTGCACGATCTTTGGATCGACGAAGAACACGACCGGCATCTCGCGTTTCTCACCGGGCATCAGACGTTGCTCGGTGAAGCAGAAGCAGTTGATCTTGGAAAAATAGCCACCCACGGTCGGCGGCGAAACATTGTAGGTCGCGTTGCCCACGGTTTCGCGCGCGGCTTCGTTGGTCACCGTATAGTTGATGGTGACGACATCTCCGACCCGGACCTTGATCAAATTGCGCTCCGGCACAAACCGCCAGGGCAATCCTCCGGCCACATTGGCATCCAGCCGCACCATGATCGTGCGGTCGAGCACGTGATCAGGCCCGGCATTGGCCAGCATCGGCGTGCCGGCAAAGCCGGTGGTGCGACAGAACCAGTCGTAGAACGGCACCGCGGCGTAAGCCATTCCCACCATGCCCGCGGCGAACAAGCCGCAGGCGGCGGCGACCAGGAGATCGCGCCGGCGGAGAGGTTCGACTGGTCGGGACGTGCTCATGGCGCGATCACATCGGACGATTCAGGATCGCCGGCCCTTTGACCAGCGTGATGAAATAAAACAGCACCACCAGGACGCCGAGGACCAGCGCAATCGCGATCGAGCGGGAACGCCGGCTGCGCTTTTGCTGCTCGCTGAGTTCGATCGACTCGGGCCCGTTGTCCATGTCGCGCTATCCATGCCGCGTGGTCCACGCCGCCCTTATCCCATCACCCGTCCGGCGATGCTCTCGATCAGGAGCACCGCGAACAGGCCGAACAGATAGACGATCGAATAGGCGAACATCTGGTGGGCCGCGGAGACGGCGCGTTCGCCTTCGGTGCGGGTCCAGACCCGCCAGGCGAACGCAACCATCAGCGCACCGGCAACCAACGCCGTCACGCCATAGGTCAAACCGGCATAACCCAAGAACCATGGGGCTGCGCCGACCGGCGCCAGCACCAGGGAATAAAGCAAGATTTGCCGTCGTGTCGCGGCGGCGCCGGCAACGACCGGCAGCATCGGCACACCGGCCCGCGCATAGTCATCCGAGCGGGTCAGACGCCAGCGCCCAGAAATGCGGCGGCGTCCAGCAGAACACGATGAGGAACATCAGGATCGGCTCGATCGCGACCGAGCCGGTCACCGCCGCCCATCCAATCACCGGCGGCAACGCGCCCGCAGCGCCACCGATGACGATGTTCTGCGGCGTCGATCGCTTGAGCCACATCGTATAGATGACGACGTAGAAGAAGATGGTGAAGGCGAGCAGCGCGGCCGCGAGCCAGCCCACCGTCAGGCCGAGGACCACCACCGAGAATCCGGCAAGCGTGATGCCGAAGCCAAGCGCCTCGCGCGGCGCGATCAGACGGCGCGGAATCGGCCGGCCGGCTGTGCGCGTCATCACCGCGTCGATATCGGCGTCGTACCACATGTTCAGCGCACCGGACGCGCCGGCGCCGACCGCGATGCACAACAGCGCGGTGAACGCGAGCACCGGATGGATCGTGCCCGGCGCGGCCACCAGCCCGACCAGCGCCGTGAAGACCACCAACGACATCACCCGCGGCTTCAGCAGCGCGACGTAGTCGCCGGCGGTCGCGATGCTCACCTGCGGCCGCGCAAGCGCGGCGTCGTCGGACAGACGCCGAGCTTCGCGATGTCACCGACCATCGTCATCGACGCATTCGCCTATTTGATGAGCGGCAGCTTCTCAAACTGATGGAACGGCGGCGGCGACGACAGCGTCCATTCGAGCGTGGTCGCGCCGGCACCCCACGGATTGTCCGCCGCCTTCTCCTTGCGGATGAAAGCATGCGCCACGCCGATGAAGAACACGATTGCGCCCAGCGCCGAGATGTAGGAGCCGATCGACGAGACGTAGTTCCAGCCGGCGAAGGCGTCCGGATAGTCGGCGATGCGCCGCGGCATGCCCGCAAGACCGAGGAAATGCTGCGGGAAGAACACGATGTTGACGCCGACGAAGGTCAGCCAGAAGTGCAGCTTGCCGATGGTCTCCGAAGTACATGTAGCCGGAGATTTTCGGGAACCAGTAGTACCAGCCGGCGAAAATCGTGAACACCGCGCCGAGCGACAGCACGTAGTGGAAGTGCGCCACCACGTAATAGGTGTCTTGCAGCGAGCGGTCGATGCCGGCGTTGGCGAGCACGACGCCGGTGACGCCGCCGATCGTGAACAGGAAGATGAAGCCGATCGCCCACAGCATCGGCATCTTGAACTCGATCGAGCCGCCCCACATGGTGGCGACCCAGGAGAAGATTTTGATGCCGGTCGGCACCGCGATCACCATCGTGGCGGCGACGAAATAGGCCTGCACCGTCGTCGACATGCCGACCGTGTACATGTGGTGCGCCCACACCACGAAGCCGATGCCGCCGATCGCGACCATCGCGTAGGCCATGCCGAGATAGCCGAACACCGGCTTGCGCGAGAACGTCGCGATGATCTGGCTGATCATGCCAAAGCCCGGCAAGATCAGAATGTAGACCTCGGGATGACCGAAGAACCAGAACAGGTGCTGATACAGCAGCGGGTCGCCGCCGCCGTCGCCGGAGAAGAACGTGGTGCCGAAATTGCGGTCGGTGAGCAGCATGGTGATCGCGCCGGCGAGTACCGGCAGCGATAGCAGCAACAGGAACACGGTGACGAGCTGCGACCACACGAACAGCGGCATCTTGTGCAACGTCATGCCGGGCGCGCGCATATTGAAGATCGTGGTGATGAAGTTGATTGCGCCCAGAATCGAGGAGGCGCCCGCGATGTGCAGCGACAGAATGGCAAAATCGACCGCCGGGCCGGGATGGCCCGAGGTCGAGAGCGGCGCGTAGATCGTCCATCCGGCGCCGACGCCGGACGCACCCGGCTCGCCTTCCATGAACATCGACAGCAGCAGCAGCGTGAACGAGGCCGGCAGCAGCCAGAACGAGATGTTGTTCATGCGCGGGAACGCCATGTCCGGCGCACCGATCAT
>CAVUIV010000015.1:0-62853 GCA_963741595.1 uncultured Alphaproteobacteria bacterium | reverse complement strand
TTGGCAGCATAAGCCGATCACGAATGTAAGACCGGCCGACGCCTGCTCGCGCGAGGCTTTACGAGGTCGCGACAGGGGTACGGGCACGAGGAGTAAATGAAACCTACCGACATTGCGGCGCCGGACTACTTCCACAAGGTCGTCGATTGCCAGTGGGCCTGCCCGGCGCACACGCCGGTTCCCGAATACATCCGGTTGATCGCCGCGGGCCGCTACAGCGACGCCTACATGATCAACTGGAAGTCGAACGTGTTTCCCGGGAATCCTCGGGCGCACCTGCGACCGGCCGTGCGAGCCGGCCTGCCGGCGCGGCCGCGTCGAGAAGGAGCCGGTCGCGATCTGCCGCCTGAAGCGCGTCGCCGCCGACTACAAGGACGACATCCGCGACCGCCTGCCGAAGCCGGCCGACGCAGAAGAACGGCAAGCGCATCGCGCTGGTCGGCGGCGGCCCGGCCTCGCTCACCGTCGCGCGCGATCTCGCGCCGCTCGGCTATCACGTGCGTCGTCTTCGATCAGGACCCGAAGGCCGGCGGCATGATCCGCACGCAGATCCCGAACTTCCGCCTGCCGGAAGCGGTGATCGACGAGGAAGTGCGGCTACATCCTCGACCTCGGCATCGAGTTCGTCGGCGGCAAGCGCATCGACAGCCTGAAGGCGCTGCTGGCCGAAGGCTACGACGCGGTCTTCGTCGGCTCCGGCGCGCCGCGCGGCCGCGACCTCGACATTCCCGGCCGCAAGGAAGCCGCCGCGAACATCCATATCGGCATCGACTGGCTGTCCGTCGGTCTCGTTCGGCCACATCGACAAGATCGGCAAGCGCGTCATCGTGCTCGGCGGCGGCAACACCGCGATGGATTGCTGCCGCTCCTCGCGCCGCCTCGGCGGCGAGGACGTGAAGGTCGATCGTGCGCTCCGGCTTCGAGGAGATGAAGGCGTCCCCCTGGGAGAAGGAGGACGCCATGCACGAGGACATCCCGATCCTCAATTTCCTGGTGCCGAAGGAATTCACCCACGACAACGGCAAGCTCACCGGCGTCGTGTTCGAGAAGGTGAAGGCCGAGTACGACGCCAAGGGCCGGCGCAACCTGGTGCCGACCGGCGAGCCCGACCAGCACTTCGCCTGCGACGACGTGCTGGTCGCGGTCGGCCAGGAGAACGCCTTCCCCTGGATCGAGCGCGACATCGGCATCGAGTTCGACAAGTGGGACATGCCCAAGGTCGATCGCCAAGACCATGCAGTCGACGCAACCCGAAGGTGTTCTTCGGCGGCGACGCCGCGTTCGGCCCGAAGAACATCATCTGGGCGGTGGCGCACGGCCACGACGCCGCGCTCTCGATCGACAAGTTCTGCTCGCGGCGAGGACGTCAACGACCGCCCGCCGCCGATGGTCGACATCGTCAGCCAGAAGATGGGCATCCACGAGTGGAGCTACGACAACGACATCGCGCTCGACAAGCGCTACCAGGTGCCGCTGCGCGACAAGGTCGTGGCGCTGCACGACATCAAGGCCGAGGTCGAGCTCGGCTTCGACGTCGAGCTCGCGCTGCAAGGAGGCGCAGCGCTGCCTGAACTGCGACGTGCAGACCGTGTTCGCCGCGACAGCTGTGCATCGAGTGCGACGCCTGCGTCGACATCTGCCCGATGGACTGCATCACCTTCACCGCAGAACGGCGAGGAAGCCGACCTGCGCACGCGCCTGAAGGCGCCGGCGCAAGAACCTGACGCAGGACCTCTACGTCGCCGACGACCTCAAGACCGGCCGCGTCATGGTGAAGGACGAGGACGTCTGCCTGCACTGCGGGCTGTGCGCCGAGCGCTGCCCGACCGGCGCCTGGGACATGCAGAAATATCTCATCGACATGACTCACGCGGATGACCTATGCCGAGCAGCAGCCCGATCAGCAGCGTAAACGACTTCGTCGTCCGGTTCGCCAACGTCAACGGCTCGGGCTCGGCCAGCGCCAACGAGCTGTTCGCGCGCGCGATCCTGCGCATGGGCGTGCCGGTCGCGCCGCGCAACATCTTCCCGTCCAACATCCAGGGCCTGCCGACCTGGTACGAGGTGCGCGTCTCCGAGGCGGGCCATCTCGGCGCGCGCGGCGGCGTCGACCTGATGGTCGCGATGAACCCGCAGACCTGGGACAAGGACGTCGCCGAGATCGAGCCCGGCGGCTACCTGTTCTACGACTCGCACCAAGCCGATGCCGCCGTCGAAGTTCCGCGACGACATCACCGTCATCGGCGTGCCGCTGACCGCGATCTGCAACCGCGAATACACCGATCCGCGCCAGCGCCAGCTGTTCAAGAACATCATCTATGTCGGCGCGCTGTCGGCGCTGCTCGACATGGACGTCGCCGGCGATCGAGAAGCTGATCGGCGAGCAGTACAAGGGCAAGGAAAAGCTGCTCGACGCCAACGTGCATGCGCTGCATCTCGGCCGCGACTGGGCGCTGATGAACCTGCAATGCCCGATCGGGCTGCGCGTGCAGCGCGCCGACAAGGTCGGCGACCGCATCTTCATCGAAGGCAACAGCGCCGCGGCGCTCGGCGCGGTCTATGGCGGCGCCACCGTCTGCGCCTGGTATCCGATCACGCCCTCGTCCTCGCTCGCCGAGGCCTTCACCAGCCACTGCCAGCGGCTGCGCGTCGATCCCGGAGACCAAGCAAGAACAAGTACGCCATCGTCCAGGCCGAGGACGAGCTCGCCTCGATCGGCATGGTGATCGGCGCCGCCTGGAACGGCGCGCGCGCCTTCACCGCCACCTCCGGCCCCGGCATCTCGCTGATGCAGGAGTTCCTCGGGCTCGCCTATTTCGCCGAAATCCCGGCGGTGATCTTCGACGTGCAGCGCGCCGGCCCCTCGACCGGCATGCCGACGCGCACGCAGCAATCGCGACCTCATCTCCTGCGCCTATGCCTCGCACGGCGACACCAAGCACGTGCTGCTGTTCCCGGAGGACCCGGCCGAGGCCTTCGAGTTCGGCGCGCAGGCGTTCGACCTCGCCGACCGGCTGCAGACGCCGGTCTTCGTCATGCTCGACCTCGACATCGGCATGAACCACCGCCTGTGCCGGCCGCTCGACCTGGGACGACAGCCGCAGACTACGACCGCGGCAAGGTGATGACCGCCGACGATGCTCGAGGCCGGCAAGGACTTCGGCCGCTATCTCGACGTCGACGGCGACGGCATCCCGTACCGCACCTATCCCGGCACGCATCCGACCAAGGGCGCGTTCTTCACCCGCGGCACCTCGCGCGACCGCTACGCGCGCTACACCGAGGAAGGCGCGCGCCTACGTCGACAACATGCAGCGGCTGCTGCGCAAGTTCGAGACCGCCAAGGACCTGGTGCCGCGCCCGCTGCAGCGCCAATGCCGAGCAAGCCGACGCGCTACGGCGTGATCTATTTCGGCTCGACCGCGCCGGCGATGGACGAGGCGATCGACATGCTCGAGGCGCAGCGGCAAGCACGCTCGACACGCTGCGCGTGCGCGCCTTCCCGTTCCATCACGAGCGTCGACGAGCTTCATCGCCGACCACGACTTCGTGTTCGTGGTCGAGCAGAACCGCGACGCGCAGCTGCGCACGCTGATCGTCAACGAATGCGGCATCGACCCGGCGCGGCTGGTGCCGATCCTGCACTACGACGGCACGCCGATCACCGCGCGCTTCATCGCCAGCGCGATCGGCGAGCATCTCGACGCGCTCAAGGTCACGCCGCTGCGCAAGGTCGTGTCATGACCTACATCGCCAAGCCGAAATTCCATCACCCGGCGCTGCCGAAGAACGCGCTCGGCTACACCCACCGCGACTACGAGGGCACGATCTCGACGCTGTGCGCCGGCTGCGGCCACGACTCGATCACCGCCGCGATCATCCAGGCCTGCTTCGAGCTCGACGATCGAGCCGCACCGGGTGGCCAAGATCTCCGGCATCGGCTGCTCGTCGAAGACGCCCGACTATTTCCTCGGCAACTCGCACGGCTTCAACTCGGTGCACGGCCGCATGCCGTCGGTGCTCACCGGCGCCAACCTCGCCAACCGCGACCTGATCTATCTCGGCGTCTCCGGCGACGGCGACTCGGCCTCGATCGGCCTCGGCCAGTTCGCGCACTGCGATGCGCCGCGGCGTCAACATGGTCTACATCGTCGAGAACAACGGCGTGTACGGCCTCACCAAGGGCCAGTTCTCGGCCACCGCCGACCGCGGCTCGAAGATCGAAGCGCGGCGTGATCAACACCGACAACGCCGATCGACCTCGTCGCGATGGCGCTGCAGCTCGGCGCGACCTTCGTCGCGCGCTGCTTCTCCGGCGACAAGGCGCAGCTGGTGCCGCTGATCAAGGCGCGCGATCGAGCACCAGGGCGCGGCCTTCATCGACGTGATCTCGCCCTGCGTCGCCTTCAACAACCACGCCGGCTCGACCAAGAGCTTCGACTACGTGCGCGAGCACAACGAGGCGGTGAACCGGCTCGACTTCATCACCGGCCGCGCGCCGATCACGGTCGACTACGAGCCGGGCACGGTCGAGATGGTCGAGCAGCACGACGGCTCGAAGCTCGTGCTGCGCAAGCTCGACGCCGACTACGACGCCGCACGACCGGCTCGGCGCCATGAACTTCCTGCAGCAGCACGCCGCCAAGGGCCAGGTCGTCACCGGCCTGCTCTACGTCGACCGCGAGCCCGAGGACCTGCACCGCCATCTCAACACGGTCGACGCGCCGCTCAACGCGCTGTCGCGAGAAGGAGCTGTGCCCGGGCTCGGCGGCGCTCGACAAGATCAACGCCGGCCTGCGCTAGTACGCCGTCATCGCGCCGGCGATGCGCGTCAATCGTCGCGCATCCGCGCGAGTGCAGGCGGCATCGGCGCCTCGTCGCTCGGACGTTGTCGCCGCTACCGTCTCGCCACGCGGGAAGCGCGACGAGATCAGTCGACTGGCGCCGTCGCTGACGCAGCTCGCCGATCGCGGCCGGAATGGCCAGCGGCGCCGGCATGCGTCAGCGATGGCGCCGATCGGCATGCGCCGATCGGCGAGCCGGCGCGATTGCGAGACGGCCGACGCGCGGCAGCTCGATCGCGCATCCGAGGCCGGCACCGCTCGACTTCGGCAGGCATTGCGACTGGCGACCGTCGCGCTGCGGTCGCTCGCGCGACCGGTCACCGCGGCACCGGCGATGCGATGCATTGGCCGCAGTTCGCGTTGGCGCAATCGCGCGCGTAGGCCTGCAGCTGCTTGCCGCGCAGCCCATCAGCCCGGCCCTGATGCAGGCAGCCGACGACGCGATCGCTGTGCGTGTTGAGCCGCGGCGGAACATAGACGCCGGGCGGCGGCGACTGCCCGAGCGGGCCGTTGATGATCGGCGGCTGCGGAGGCGGCGGCAGCGGCGCCGGAATGCGGTTCTCCAGCACCGGCGGCGGCGGCACGATCTGCGCCACGGTCGGGCGCTCGATGCGAAGGCCGAGCAGCCAGTCCGGCGGCGACTGCAAGACGACCTGCGCATTGTCTCTCATAGCGTACGGTTGAGCGGCGCGTCATGCCACCGGCCCCTCAGCGCTCATCGATCGGCTCTCATTCCTCCGGCGCCTCGACGATCGGATCGTAGCGCGTGGCGTCGAAGCCGAGCAGGTTCCACGACTGCTGCATGTGCGGCGGCAGCGGCGCGGTGACGTCGATCATGCCGCCGCGCGGATGCGGCACCACGATCCGGCGCGCCAGGAGGTGCAGCCGGTTCTGCATGCCGCCCGGCAATTCCCAGTTCTCCTTAGAAAAATATTTCGGGTCGCCGACGATCGGGTGGCCGATATGCGTCCATGTGGGCGCGCAGCTGATGGGTGCGGCCGGTCACCGGCTTGAGCGAGAGCCAGGCGAGCTGTGCGCGCCGCGGTCTCGACCACGGCATAATAGGTCACGGCGTGGCTCGCGCCCTCGTCGCCGTGCTTGCGCGATCCGCATGAGGCTCTCGTCCTCGCGCTCCTCCTTGGCGAGGAAAGTCGAGATGCGGCCCTGCTGCGGCTTCGGGCACGCCCGCGACCAGCGCCCAGTAGATCTTGCGCGCCGAGCGCGAGCGGAACGTCTTGGCCAGCGCGGCGGCGGCAAACCGCGTCTTGGCGACCAGCAGGCAGCCGGCGGTGTCCTTGTCGAGCCGGTGCACCAGGCGCGGGCCGCTGGCCGTCCTTGCTCGCGCATGGAGCCGAGCATGCCGTCGAGATGGCGCGTGGTGCCGGAGCCGCCCTGCACCGCAAGCCCCATCGGCTTGTTGAGCACCAGCACGTCGTCGTCCTCGTAGAGCGTGATCGACTTGATGAACGCGCGGTTCTTCTGGTCTTCGCTGGCGTCTTCGCGCGGCTTGGGCGCGTCGAGCTTGAGCGGCGGAATGCGCACCGCCTGCCCGGTCTGCAGCCGGTCCTTGGGCTGCGCGCGCTTGCCGTTCACGCGCACCTCGCCTTTGCGGATGATGCGCTGGATATGGGAGAACGACAGCCCCGGAAACCGCGCCTCGAAAAAGCGGTCGAGCCGCATGCCATTCTCGTCGCCGGTGACGGTGACGGTCTGCACGCTTTTCGGCATCGCTGGCGCAGCCGTCATGACGGCTTGTTTCCTTCCGGGTTCAACACCTTAGCCGCAGGCAGTCCTCGAAGGTACGGATACGCCACAGTTGCGGGAAGAGGAACACCCAAAGCGCCGCCACCGCGAAGACGCCGAAGCCGCCGATCAGCACCGCGGGCGCCGCTCCGATCGCGGCCGCCACGGCGCCGGCGCGAAAATCGCCCAGATAGTTCGAGGTGCCGGTGAACATGCCGTTCACCGCGCTGACGCGGCCACGCATCTCCGGCGGCGTGCGCAACTGCACCAGCGCAAACCGGATCACCACGCTCACGACGTCCGCCGCCCCCATCACGGCCAGAGCGGCCAGCGACAGAACGAGTGGGTCGACAACGAGAACACGATGGTCGCGGCGCCGAACGTGCAGAGGACCGCGAACAGCACCTTGCCGATCGGCAGCGTCAGCGGCCGGCGCGCCAGCACGACCGACATGGCAAAGGCGCCGACGCCGGGCGCGGCGCGCAGCAGCCCGAGGCCCCATGGGCCGGTCTCAAGGATGTCGCGGGCGAAGACCGGGAACAGCGCCGGCGCGGCGGCCAGGAACACGGCGCACATATCGAGCGAAATCGTGCCCAGGATCACGCGATCCCGCCAGACGAAATCGAAGCCCCCCAGAAGCGACCGGAGGCTCATGGGCGCACTGGCTCGCGGCACGTGCTCCATGTGGATCAGGAAGATAAAGCTCGCGCCGAGGCACCAGAAGGCGACGGCGAGCCCATACACGGTGCCGGGCCCGAGCTCGTACAGGAGCCCGCCGAGGACCGGACCGATAATCACCCCGAGCTGGTTGGACGACGCAAACCATGCCGTGGCCGACGGCACCACCGGCCGCGGCACCAGCGCCGGGATGATCGCAACCATGGTCGGGATCTCGAAGGCGCGGCCGGCGCCGACCAGCGCCACGATGATGTAGATGGTGAGCGGATCGAGCCACCCCATCAGCGTGCCAATGGCCAGGATCGCAGCGGCCGTCGCCTCGCCCAACTGGCAGATCAGCAGGATCAGGCGGTTGTCGTACCGGTCGGCGACATGCCCGACCAGCGGCGTGAGCACCAGCATCGGCACGAATTGCGCAATGCCGAGCAAGCCGAGGTCGAACGCGCTGTCGGTCAGGGTGTAGAGTTGCCAGCCGACCGCCACCACCAGCATCTGGAACGACAGGATCGACACGATCCGTCCGATCCAGAACATCGTGAAGGCGCGGTAGCTGAACGCGGAGCGATGCGAGGCGGTGGAGTCGGTCAAGGGCAAAGTCCCGCGCGGGTGCGCTCAGGCCGGAAACAGAACAAGTCGAGAGAGACTACCCGACGCCAACACCATCCGTCTTCGTTGAATGCCGGCACTACCGGCACCGCTGCATCTCCATGACCGGCTCCCGGTTCCAGCCGACCCGCAACAGGTCGCCGCGCAGGTCCAACATGATCGGGATCGTGCTGGTGCGGCCCTCGGCAGTGCAGCGGCCCTGCAGATACCAGACGTCTTTCACACGGTAGCTCGACACGACGGTACAGTCGGTATTGAACCAGCGCACCGACATCGGCTCGACCAGCAGCGGCGTGTCCGGCCGCGTGTGCAGTTCGCCGTCGCAGGCATGCAGACCGAGCGCCCAGCGCCCGCCGGCGGTCTGTGCCGCCGCCGCGCTTGTGACCAGCGCCATCGCGACGCCCACGGCCGCCCGCACCAAACGCGGTGTTGTCATTGGCTCCGGTCCTTCCGCAGCTTGGCCCAGTACTCCAGCCGCTTTTTGATCTCGCGCTCGAAGCCGCGTTCGGGCGGGTGGTAGAATTGTTGTCGGCCAAGCGCCTCCGGGAAGTAGTCCTGGCCGGAGAAGGCATCCGGCGCATCGTGGTCGTAGTCGTAGCCCGCGCCGTAGCCTTCCGACTTCATCAGCCGGGTCGGCGCGTTCAGGATGTGCTTGGGCGGGAGCAGCGAGCCGCCCTCCTTCGCCGCCCGCTTGGCGGCGCCAAACGCGGCGTAGGCGGCATTCGATTTCGGCGCGGTGGCGACGTAGATCACGGCTTGCGCAATCGCCAGCTCGCCTTCGGGGCTGCCGAGGAAATCGTAAGCCTCCTTGGCGGCGTTGCAGATGATCAGCGCCTGCGGATCGGCGAGCCCGATGTCCTCGATCGCCATCCGCACCAAGCGCCGCGCAAGGTAGAGCGGGTCCTCGCCGGCATCCAGCATGCGGGCGAGATAGTAGAGCGCCGCGTCCGGGTCCGAGCCGCGCACCGACTTATGCAGCGCCGAGATCAGGTTGTAGTGGCCGTCCTGCGCCTTGTCGTAGATCGGCGCCCGGCGTTGCACCACCTCCTGCAATTTCACCTGGTCGAACGTCTCGCCGGCGCGGGCGGCGCGCCAAACCTCCTCGGCCAGGGTCAGCGCCGCGCGGCCATCGCCATCGGCCATGCGGACCAGCGACGCACGCGCATCGGCATCGAGCGGCAGCGGCTTGCCTTCGATCGCCTCGGCACGCGCGAACAGTTTCTCGACCGCCGCGCCGTCGAGCGACTTGAACACCAGCACGCGGGCGCGCGACAGCAGCGGCGCGTTCAATTCGAACGAGGGGTTTTCGGTGGTGGCGCCGACCAGCACGATGGTGCCGTCTTCCATCACCGGCAGGAACGAGTCCTGCTGCGCGCGATTGAAACGGTGGATTTCGTCGACAAACAGCAGCGTCCCCTGCCCGGTCTCGCGGCGCGCACGGGCCGCGTCGAACACCTTCTTGAGGTCGGCGACGCCGGTGAAAATCGCGGAAATCTGTTCGAAATGCAGTTCGGTGGCGTCAGCCAGCAGCCGTGCGACCGTGGTCTTGCCGGTGCCGGGTGGCCCCCAGAAGATCAACGAGCCGAGCGTGCGGGTGTCGAGCATGCGCGTCAGCGCGCCATCGGGCCCGAGCATGTGGTCTTGCCCGACGACCTCAGCGAGCGCGGTCGGCCGCAATCGGTCGGCGAGCGGCCGGGGCGTATCGCGATCGAGACCCGCCGCCGCGAACAGGTTTGTCCCTTGACGGCTTGGCCCCTCGCGCTTGGGGCGGGAGCTCATCCCCGCAGTTCCATCGACATCTGCTGGCCGCCGCGCCGGATGACGATGCGCCACAAGCGGCTCTGCTGGCGGCTGAGCCGATCGAGGTCGACGGTCCGGGTGATCTTCTCATTGTTGACGGACAGCACCAGGTCGCCGGACTGGAAAAACCGCTGACCGATCGAGCCATTGGCGACATCGACGACCACCACACCTTCCGACCCGGGATCGAGCCGCAATTGATCGGCGATTGCCGGCGACAGGTTGGAGACCTTGACGCCCTGGAACGGCGAGCGCGTTTCGATCATCACCTCTTCGCGCGGCAGCTCGGGCGCGACTTCGAGCGCGACCATCACCGTCATGTCGCGGCCGGCACGCTGGAGGCGAATGCGGCTGCTCCCGCCAACCATCTTGGTGGCAAAGCGATAGTCGAAGGCGTTGGCGTCCTCGATCTCCTGCCCGTCGAGCGCCACGATCAGATCGCCGGTGCGCAGTCCGGCGCGCGTGGCCGGGCTGCTGGCTGCCACCTGCGCGACCAGCGCGCCGACGGGCCGCTTGAGGCCCAAACTTTCCGCAATCTCCGCCGTTACCGCCTGAAGCCTCGCGCCGAGCCAGGGCCGCCGCACCACGTTGCTGCCGCCCCGCGCCGAGGCCACCACCACACGGACCATGTTGGCGGGAATGGCGAAGCCGATCCCGATCGAGCCACCGCCGCGCGAGAAAATCGCGGTATTGATGCCGGCGAGCCGGCCGGACAGATCGACCAGCGCGCCGCCCGAATTCCCGGGATTGATGGCGGCGTCGGTCTGAATGAAGAACTGATAGTCGGTGATGCCGACCTGGGTGCGGGCCAGCGCGGAGATGATGCCGTGGGTCACGGTCTGGCCAACCGCGAACGGATTGCCGATCGCGAGCACAAGATCGCCGACCTGGAGCGCATCGGAATCGGCGAATTCGAGCGCCGGAAACCGTTCGCCGTTGGCCTTCAGCCGCAGCACCGCGAGGTCTGAGCGGGCGTCCTTGAGCACGATCTCGGCCTCGAACTCACGCCGGTCGGAGAGCGAGACTTTGACCTGGTCAGCGCCGTCGATCACGTGATGGTTGGTGACGACGAGCCCGATCGGATCGACCAGCACGCCGGAACCGAGCGAGCGCTGCTGCTGCTCGTTGGGGCCCGGCATGCCCGGCGCGCCGAAGAAGCGGCGAAAGAAGGGGTCCTCGAACAATGGGTTGCGGGTTGTGATGGTACGGGCGGCGTAGACGTTCACAACCGCCGGGGTCGCCTTCTGGACCACCGGCGCATAGGACAGCCGGACCTCGACCGCCGAGGTCGGCACTTTTCGCTCCTGAGCGGCGGCGCCGACCAAGGTGATGGCCAAGGCAGCAATCGCAGCAAAGGTCCAGGGCAGCGGCAGGCGCAAAGGCATAGGCAGGATCCGAGTTCGCGGGAATGCGACATATAGGGGCCCTGCCGTGGCGATTGAAGGGCACAATTACCACCTGGGGACAGGCCAATTCGCCCCACGCTGCGGCCGGCCGGCGGTGGCGACAAGCCGCTTCGAGCCGAATAGACTGCCCTACCCTTGCGTAAGCGCCCCCAATGAGGCCCTCGTGACCCAACAATCCCTGGAAGCAGCGGTCCCCGATGCCACCGGATCGACCGCGACCATGACCACCGTCCTGATCTACAGTATCGCGTTCGTGACCGGCGCCATCGTCATGAGCTTCGAGATGCTGGGGTCACGCTACCTCAACCCGTATTTCGGCAGCGGCATCTACACCTGGGCATCGCTGATCTCGACCGTGCTGACCGCCCTGACCGCGGGGTACTTCCTGGGCGGCTGGCTTGCCGACCGCACTGCCTCCCTCACCGTCCTCGGGCTCACCGTGCTGGTGGCGTCGATCTACATGCTGGTGCTGCCCAGCTTTGCCGCCCCCCTGCTCGAATTCCTGCTCGCCGACATCGACGACGTTCGCACCGGCAGCCTGGTGGCTTCACTGGCCATCCTGCTATTTCCGGTGACCTTCTTCGGCATGTTCTCGCCGTTCGCGATCCGGCTGATGCTGCGCTCCGCCCGGAATTCAGGAATGGTGTCGGGCACGGTCTATGGGGTGTCGACCTTCGGCTCCATCGTCGGAACGCTCGGCACCACGTTCTTCCTGATCCCGACCATCGGGACACGCGCGATCACCCTCTGGCTCGGCGCTGCCGGTGTGGTCTGCGCGCTGATCCTGCTGGCGCTCGGGCGCACCGAGCGCAAAGCGACCGCGGCCTCGGCCGTCGTGTTGCTGGCATTGACCGCGGTCTGCATCCTCGGTGTCGGCCAACGAGGCCCTGATCGATGACAGCATCCGCACCGAAATCCTCAAGCGCAAGGACGGCCGCCTCGCCCATGTCGAGAGCGAGTACAACGACATCTACATCACCAAACGGCGTAACCAGTTGATCATGACGTTCCAACTCAAGGGCTGGGACTACACGGAATCGGTGGCCAATCTCGAAGATCCCGACGATCTGCCGTTGCAATACTCGCAGGTGATGACCGCCGCATCGCTGCTGTATCCGACCGAGCCCAAGCGCATCCTGATGATCGGCTTGGGCGGCGGGTCGATCTCGACCTATTACGGGCGCGCCATGCCCGACGTCCACATCGACACGGTCGAGCTCGACCAACGGGTGATCGACGTCGCCAAACAGTTCTTCGCACTGCGCGAGACCCCGCGCGTGCGCTACATCGCCGCCGACGGCCGGGTCTTTCTCAACCGCAGCAAGGAGCGCTACGACCTGATCCTGCTCGACGCCTATCGTGGCGGATACGTGCCGTTTCACCTGCTGACGCGGGAGTTCTATACGCTGGTGAAGAGCCGGCTCACGCCCGGCGGCGCCGTCGCGTTCAACGTCCACGACGGCACGAAGCTCTATCATTCGACGGTGAAGACCTTGAGCGAGGTCTTCCCCACGCTTGATCTCTATCCGTCCGGGATGGGCGAGGTGATCGCCATCGTCAGCGCCGACCCCAAATTCGATCGCAGCGTGCTCGCGACCCGCGCGGCGGCGCTGCAGCAGCGCTACAATTTCCGCTACCCGCTGCCGGAGGTGCTCAAGCGCCGCATGCCCAACCCGCTCCGCGAGGCGGACGGCGGGGTCATGATCACCGACGATTTTGCGCCGGTGAACCTTTACGACACCATCGACGCGCCCAAGCCGAAGCGGAAGAAATAACGCGCAGCAGGCAACGCGTTCCCTCACGCCGTGGCGGGCTGTGTCGCCTTTCGGGCGGCCACCCGTTTCGAGGCGATGCGCTTGAAGCCGTAGGCCAGCGCCAGGCCGATGGCCAGCACCACCGCAGAGACCAATGGCCGATACCAGAACCACGCCACCGCGATCACCAGCGGTGCGACGATCGCCGTCAGCACCAACGACACGATCCCCGACCCGGCCGACAGAATGCTGCCGATGAACGGCACGACGTCGGCAACCACGACCAGGGGCCGCAAGATCAGCGTGAAGCCGAGAAACATCGCGAACACGCCGGCCAGTCTCAGGACCCAGGTCAGGATCCGGTTCTCCCGCTGCGCCGCGGCAAACATGTCGGCGGCGGAATGCGTTCCCGGCCGCACCATCAAGAGCGCATCTCCGGCCTTGGTCTGATATTCGGCAAAGCCATTGCCGGCCTGCCGCCCGATAATGCTGGCGGGCCCGGCGGGCGCCAGCTGATAGCTGATCCGCAAGTCCCCAATCCGCGGCTGCGAGGGATCCTCTCCGAGGTAGATGCGCCCGTCGGCGACTTGAACCGGCCCTTGGACGCGACCCGCCAAACGGCTCGCGAGCGAAGGATCGAGCGCCACCGCGTCGCTGGCAGGAAGCCGATCGATGACATTGGTGCCAGGGCGAAATGCACCCAGCGTCGCATCACGCGATGAGTAGGACGAACCCCGATATCGCATCTGCGGGTTGGCGTGGCCCTCCGGCCGCTTGAAGCGGCTTGAATCGTTGCGCGTCTCGGACCACGTCCGCACATATTCATATCGGGTAATCGTCTCCTCCGATCCGCCGGCATTCCTGCGCGTCTCGGTCTTCGTTTCTTCCTTCCACTGATACATCTCGACCGTGCGCACGAGGCGCAACGCCGTGGCCGACACCGTAAAGTCGGGATCGGTCAGCGGCGCACCCGGCTTGAGATCGCCGCTCAGGTGAATGAGCTTGCCGTCATTGGCAGGGTCGACGCGCGCCGCGTCCACCGGCACCACCAAGCTCGCGCCCTCGGTCAGCGAGCGCTGGGTCTGCACCGCCCGGCCTTCGTTCCAAAACAGGAAAACGCTGGAGCCGGCGACCAACACCAGTCCGACCAGCACGCCTTTGATCGACTTACCGATGCGCGTGGTCCACGACTTGGTTGTGACTTCGGTGAAGCTGTCCGACATCAAACGTCCTCCACGTTGCGCGCGCCAACCGGCACGACGGCCAAGATGCCGCGGCCGAAAATACGGCACAAGCAGCGCACCAACGGCGCTCACAACAAAAAAGGGCGGCTGATGCCGCCCTTTTCAACGGGAGGTGGTGTTGTGACCCAATTAGGCGGCGGCGTCAGCCGGCGCAGGCGCCGCCGCCTTGGCCGCCTCATGGCGCGCCAGATCGTCCTTGCCCTTGGCATCGACGTCGCGGTCGACCAGTTCGATCACCGCGACCGGTGCCGAGTTGCCGTGGCGAAACCCGGCCTTCAGCACGCGGGTATAACCGCCGTTGCGGTCCTTGTAGCGCGGGCCGAGCACGTCGAAGAGCTTCTTGACCATGTCGATATCGCGCATCTGGGCGATCGCCTGCCGTCGCGCATGCAGATCGCCGCGCTTGCCGAGCGTGATCAACTTCTCGACCACCGAGCGGAGATCCTTCGCCTTCGGCAAGGTCGTCATGATCTGCTCGTGCTTGATCAGCGCAGCGGCCATGTTGGCGAACATGGCGCGGCGATGCTCAGCCGTGCGGTTGAGTTTGCGGTGGGCGTTGCCGTGGCGCATGGCGGACTTCGATCTCTCCTGTCCCGGGCGTGGTCACTGCGAAGCGACACACCATTGGCCCGGAACCGCGGTAGCAAAAACTCGGTCCCGGTTCTGCAGCGCACCACTTGGTGATGCGCTGCGCCGGGACAGAGACGAACTCAGTAGTGATCCTCGAAGCGCTTCGCCAGCTCGTCGATGTTGTCCGGCGGCCAGCCCGGCACTTCCATACCGAGATGCAGACCCATCTGGGCCAGCACTTCCTTGATTTCGTTGAGCGACTTGCGGCCGAAGTTCGGCGTGCGCAGCATCTCCGCCTCGGTCTTCTGAACGAGGTCGCCGATATAGACGATGTTGTCGTTCTTGAGACAGTTGGCGGAACGCACGCTGAGCTCGAGCTCGTCGACCTTCTTGAGGAAGGCCGGATTGAAGGCAAGGTCCGGAATCGTCTCGGACACGACCTCCTTGCGCGGCTCCTCGAAGTTCACGAACACGTTGAGCTGGTCTTGCAGGATGCGCGCCGCATAAGCGACGGCGTCCTCGGGGCTCAAGGCGCCGTTGGTTTCGATCTGCATCGTGAGCTTGTCGTAGTCGAGAATCTGGCCCTCGCGGGTGTTCTCGACCTTGTACGAGATCTTGCGCACCGGCGAATAAAGGCTGTCCACGGGGATCAGGCCGATCGGCGCATCTTCCGGACGGTTGCGGTCGGTCGGCACGTAGCCCTTGCCGGTGTTGACCGTGAACTCCATGCGGATTTCCGCGCCCTCGTCGAGCGTGCAGAGCACGAGGTCCGGATTGAGCACGACGATGTCGCCCACCGTCTGGATGTCGCCGGCGGTCACCTGACCGGGTCCCTGCTTCTTCACCACCATGCGCTTGGGCCCTTCGCCCTGCATCTTGATGGCGATGTCCTTGATGTTGAGGACGATGTCGGTGACGTCCTCACGCACGCCGGGGATCGACGAGAACTCGTGCAGCACGCCGTCGATATGCACCGACGTCACAGCGGCGCCCTGCAGCGAGGAGAGCAGAATTCGCCGCAGCGCATTGCCCAGCGTCAGGCCGAATCCGCGCTCAAGCGGTTCTGCGATCACCGTCGCTTCCCGCTTGGGGTCGGTGCCGGCCGACACCTGCAATTTGTTCGGTCGGATCAGTTCCTGCCAGTTCTTCTGAATTGTCACGTTGGCACCCATCGCGTTGAGTGGCGCGGCATTGGTCCGCGCATCCCATTCCGCCCCGCGGGAAATTTCGTTCACAGCAGACGGGTCGGACGTCCGCTGAAGGAGAAGGTCATTGTTCATACGCGCCGCCTCTTGCGTGGGCGGCATCCGTTGTGCGGGATCGGCGTCACATCCCGAATTGACGTGACGGTGAAGCCCGCGGCTTGCAACGCACGCAACGCCGACTCACGGCCCGAGCCAGGGCCGGCCACTTCCACTTCGAGTGTACGCATGCCGTGTTCTTGCGCTTTCTTGGCGGCATCTTCCGCCGCGACCTGCGCCGCATACGGCGTCGATTTGCGCGAGCCCTTGAAACCCATCGTGCCGGACGACGACCAGGCGATCGTATTGCCCTGCGCGTCGGTGATGGTGATCATGGTGTTGTTGAACGTCGCATTCACATGCGCGACGCCGGAGGCGATGTTCTTGCGTTCGCGCTTGCGGACGCGGGTGGCTTCCTTGCCCATTCTCGGTCCTTTCGAGACCCGGCGGCGTGCGCCAGGCCCATAACGATTCTGTACTTGACGGTCCCGTCCTCGACGAGGACTTACTTCTTCTTGCCGGCGATCGGCTTCGCCGGACCCTTGCGGGTGCGGGCATTGGTGTGCGTGCGCTGACCGCGAACCGGAAGACCGCGTCGATGGCGCAGACCTCGGTAACAACCGAGATCCATTAATCGTTTGATGTTCATCGACGTCTCTCGCCGAAGGTCGCCTTCGACGAGATAATCGCGATCGATCATCTCGCGGATCTGAAGCACTTCCTGATCGGTCAGCTGGGACACCCGACGCTCACTCGGGAGCCCGACTTTCTCCATGATCTCGTGCGCCTTAGCGGAGCCGATTCCATGGATGTACTGCAAAGCGATCAGCACGCGTTTATTGGTCGGTATATTGACTCCGGCGATGCGAGCCACGGTCTCAACTCCTGCTGCCGGCCGGCGGAATGGCGGCTCGGTCCTGGTTCCAGCCTGCGCGCATAGCTCGCAAACGGTAACGCGACACCCTCCCCGTTTCCCGGGGCCCGGTATCGTTTGATCCTATCCGACTGGATGCGCGGTTTATTAGGGGATTCAATAGGCTTCCGTCAACCTCTGCTAACGTTTCGACTTGCGCGGGGCAGCTTTGCCCCGCGTGGGGGTCCGCCCCCGCTTGCTCTTCCCAGCACCTTTACGGGCCGGAGTTTTGGTTTTCCCCTTGGCGGAGGCGGATTTCCGCCGTCCGGCTGGGGACGCGGGCTTGGTCCGCGCCTTTGGCTTAACCCTGGCCTTCGATTTCCCGGCGGCGCGCCGCGGCTTGCTGGCTTGGGCCGGCTTGGCGCGGCCGGCCTTGGCCGGCTTGGGCGCGCTAGGACTTTTATCCGCTTTGGCGGCCTTGCGCGCCGGACGCTCGGTCAGGGCGCGATGGATTGACGCCGCGACCGCGTCGATCGACTGCATGCCATCGACCGACTTCAGGGTTCCCTCCAAGCGGTAGTAGTCGACGAGCGGCGCCGTCTGCTCTCTGTAGGCATCGATGCGGCGCTTCAGCACCTCCGGATCGTCGTCCGCGCGTAGCGGTTCGCCGCGCGCAGACGCCTCGCGGATGCGGCTCTCGATCCGACTCTGCAGCATGCCGCCGTCGACTTTCAATTCGATCACGCCGTCGAGCTTGAGGCCCTTCGCCTTCAGCATTTTGCCGAGCGCGACTGCCTGCGGCACCGTGCGCGGGAAGCCGTCGAGGATGAAGCCATTGCGCGCGTCCGGCTCGGCGATGCGATCGGCAACGATCGCCACCACCACATCATCGGGCACGAGCTCACCCCGCGCCATGATGTCCTTCGCGCGCAACCCAACCATCGTCCCGGCTTTCACCGCAGCGCGCAACATGTCGCCCGTGGAGAGTTGGACGATGCTGTGCTCTTCGACCAGCCGTTGCGCTTGCGTCCCTTTCCCGGCCCCGGGTGGACCGAGCAGAATCAGTCTCATCGCCGCCGCCCCCGCAGCTTCGAACGTTTGATCAGTCCTTCATACTGATGCGCGAGCAGATAGCCCTGCACCTGCGCCACGGTATCCATCGTGACGCTGACCACGATCAGCAGCGACGTGCCGCCGAAATAGAACATGCCCGGCGCATAGGAGAGCAGGATCTCAGGCAACAAGCACACCAGCGAGAGATAGACGGCGCCGATGGCGGTGATGCGCGTGAGCACGTAGTCGATGTGCTCGGCTGTGCGTTCGCCGGGACGGATGCCTGGAATAAAGCCGCCGTGCTTCTTGAGATTGTCGGCGGTCTCGGTCGGGTTGAACACGATCGCCGTATAGAAGAACGCAAAGAATACGATCAACGCAATGTAGAGGAAAAGGAACAACGGCCGCCCGTGGCCGAGTTGCGTCACCAGAGCCTGGAACCATTCCGGGCCCGCCCCGGCGTTCAGGTTCGCCACCGTGGTCGGCAGCAGCAGCAGCGACGACGCGAAGATCGGCGGGATCACGCCTGAGGTGTTGAGCTTGAGCGGCAAATGCGAGGACTGTCCCTCAAACATGCGGTTGCCGACTTGTCGCTTGGGATACTGGATCAGAGGCGCCGCTGGGCGCGCTCCATGAACACGATGAAGGCGGTCACGAACAGCGCCATCAGCAGCACGGTCAGGATCAGCGCCGTCGATAGCGCACCGGTGCGGCCCAACTCGAGGGCGCCGGCAATCGCGGCCGGCAGCTCCGCGACGATGCCGGCCATGATGATCAACGAGATGCCGTTGCCGATGCCGCGCGATGTGATCTGCTCGCCGAGCCACATCAAGAACATGGTGCCGCCGGTGAGCGTGATCACCGTCGAGATCCGGAAGAACCAGCCCGGGTCGCTGACAACGTTGCCGGCGCCTTCGAGACCGATGGCGATGCCGAACGCCTGCAGCGCCGCCAATCCCAAGGTGAGATAGCGGGTGTATTGATTGATGACCTTGCGGCCCGCCTCGCCTTCCTTCTTGAGCTGTTCAAGCGTCGGCGACACCGTCGTCATCAGCTGAATGATGATCGACGCCGAAATATACGGCATGATGTTCAACGCGAAGATCGCCATGCGGTTGATGCCGCCGCCGGCGAACATGTTGAACATGCCGAGAATGCCGCCGGCCTGCTGGCGGAAAATCTGGTCCCATGCGGCCGGGTCGATGCCGGGCAACGGGATGTAGGTGCCGAACCGATAGACCAGCAGCGCCCCGAGGGTGAACCAGATGCGCTTCTTCAGTTCCTCGGCCTTGGCGAGCGCCGAGAAATTGAGGTTGGCCGCAAGTTGTTCCGCTGCTGACGCCATCCTGGTCCTCCGCTGCCCGCCCCTGAACTGGCTTCGCCACCCGGCCCCTTATATGGAGCGCCTGACGGCCGATTCACATGGGCTTAGGCAGGCTTTTCCTCTGCTTCGGGCCGTTTCGGCGCCAGGATTGTGACCGAGCCGCCCGCTTTTTCCACAGCGGCGACCGCCGATTTGGAGGCGCCCCAGACCGAAAAGGTGAGCTTGGCCTTGAGTTCGCCCATGCCCAGGAGCCGGACGCCTTCGCGCTCACGGCGCAGCACACCGGCCTTGACCAGGGCGGCCACGTCGACCGGCGCCTTGCTGTCGAGCTTGCCGGCGTCAACCGCCGCCTGGATGCGGTCCAGATTGATCTCGTTGAGCTTGCGCGCAAATGGCGTGTTCTTGAAGCCGCGCTTGGGCAGGCGGCGATGCAGTGGCATCTGACCGCCTTCGAAGCCTTTGATGCGCACGCCGGAGCGCGCGGTCTGGCCCTTGCCGCCGCGGCCGCCAGTCTTGCCGACACCGGAGCCGATGCCGCGCCCGATCCGGGTGCGGGATTTGCGGGCTCCCGGCCGATCGGCGAGCTGATTGAGCTTCATGACGTCGTCCTCATTCTTTCGATTGTCATGCCGGCCATTAAGCCGCCGCATGACACACTATTTCGCAGCCGCCTCGACCACTTGCAGAAGGTGCTTCACCTTCGCGATCATGCCGCGCATCTGCGGCGTGTCCGGAACCTCCGCCACGCGGCCGATGCGATTGAGCCCGAGCCCGATCAAGGTCTCGCGCTGGGTATGGTGACGGCGGATCGGGCTGCCGATCTGCTTGATCTTGATGCTCTTGCTCATGTCGAACTCCGGACACTTGCTCTTGGGAGGCGCAGGAAAGCCCGGCAGCCGCCTTGTGTTGATTCCTAGTCGGCGCTCTGCTCGGCGTCGGCGAGATCGCGGCGGCGCGCTTGCAGCGCGGACACCTTGATGTTGCGGCGTGCAGCAACCGAGCGCGGCGAGTTTTGACGCTTCAGTGCATCGAAGGTCGCGCGCACCATGTTGTAGGGGTTCGACGAACCGAGCGATTTCGCAACGACGTCCTGCATGCCCAGCGTTTCGAACACCGCGCGCATCGGACCTCCCGCAATAATGCCGGTGCCGGGAGGCGCCGCGCGCAGGATCACCTTGCCGGCGCCGTGGCGGCCGAGCACGTCGTGATGCAGCGTGCGCCCCTCGCGCAATGGCACCCGGATCAAGCTGCGCTTGGCCGCGTCGGTCGCCTTACGGATG
Source organism: uncultured Alphaproteobacteria bacterium (assembly GCA_963741595.1). GTDB lineage: Bacteria > Pseudomonadota > Alphaproteobacteria > Rhizobiales > Xanthobacteraceae > VAZQ01. The sequence goes on along the minus strand of CAVUIV010000015.1, from coordinate 42,457 downwards.
GCTTCCGGCACTTCGCGCGCCTTGCCGTGGCCGAAGCCGACCCGGCCCTTCTCGTCGCCGACGACGACCAGCGCGGCAAAGCCGAAGCGCCGACCGCCCTTCACGACCTTCGCCACACGATTGATGTGGACGAGCTTGTCGGTGAATTCGCTTTCTTCCCGCTCTCTGTGCCGCTCGCGTGGTTCACGTGCCATATCGATGTTCCGTTCGGTTCGGGCGATGCCCGTTCACAGCATGCTTCAGAATTGGAGCCCGCCTTCGCGGGCCGCGTCGGCCAGTGCCTTGACGCGGCCGTGATAGAGATAGGAGCCGCGGTCAAACACGACTTCCTTCACCCCCTTCGCGGCCGCACGCTCCGCGACCAGTTTCCCGACCGCCTTGGCCGCCGCGATATCGGCGCCGCTCTTGAGGTTGCCGCGCATGTCCTTCTCGATCGAAGAGGCCGACGCCAACGTCGCGCCGTTCGTATCGTCGATGACTTGAGCGTAGATGTGCTTCGAGGAGCGGAAAACGGACAGGCGAGCGCGACCATTGGCGGCGCGACGGATCGCCCGTCGCACCTGCGCCTGCCGTCTTGCGGTCCGATCACTGAGCCTGGACATGGGCCGGTTCCTACTTCTTCCCGCCCTTGCGGACGGCGATCAGGTTGCGCAGCAACTTGCGCGAGGCGATGGCGTTGGCGTTGGCATCCACGGCAGCGACGCGACCAGGCATGGTCGAAAGCCGCTGGCGCAACGAACCGGCGCCGTCGCGGACGATGATGAGTTCCCCCACCCGCAGGTGATTGAGCACTTGGTCGAGGCTCATTTCTTCTTTCCTTCCTTGCGGAAGATGAATTCGCCGGCGTGCTTGATGCCCTTGGCCTTGTAAGGCTCGGGCGGCCGGTAATCGCGGATTTCCGCCGCCACCTGCCCGACCTTCTGCTTGTCGATCCCGGTGATGACGATCTCGGTCGGCTTCGGCGTGACGATCGCGATCCCTTCCGGGATCGGGTAGACCACGTCGTGGCTGTAGCCGAGCGCCAATTGCAGGTTCTTGCCCTGCACCGCCGCACGATAGCCGACGCCGTTGATCTCCAGGCGCTCCTCGAAGCCCTTGGTGACCCCGGTCATCAGATTGGCGACCAGTGCACGGTAGGTGCCCCACATCGCACGAGCGCGCTTGCTGTCATTGCGCGGATCGACCTTGATGGAATCTTGTCCATCGTTGCCGAAACGTCGCCATGCAGCACGACCTGCAGTGCGCCCTTCGGGCCCTTCACCTTGACGGTCTGGCCCTCGACATTGGCCGTGACCCCCGACGGGATCGAAACCGGCTTTTTTCCAACACGTGACATGGCGCTGATCCGATCGCTATCCGACTAGTGTCCGGTTCCGAAGTTCGCAATGCCCGGGCTTCGGTTCGGTTCAGGATTAGAACACCGTGCAAAGGATTTCGCCGCCAACATTGGCATCGCGCGCTGCATGATCGGCCATGACGCCCTTGGGCGTCGACACGATCGCAACACCGAGACCGTTGTTGATGCGCGGCAGGTTCCTCACCGAGGCGTAAACCCGACGGCCCGGCTTCGAGACCCGCGAAATCTCGCGGATCACGGGCGCGCCGTCGAAATATTTCAGTTCGATCTCGAGTTCGCTGCGTCCGTTGGCGTGCTCGACCGCAGCATAGCCGCGGATGAAGCCTTCGCTCTTGAGAACGTCAAGCACGCTCGCGCGCAGCCGCGAGGCCGGCGACGAGACCTTTGACTTGTTTCGCATCTGCGCATTGTTGATGCGCGCGATCATATCGCCGAGCGGATCGTTGAGTGCCATCGCTCGATGCTCCTACCAGCTCGACTTCAGAAGACCGGGAACCATGCCCTTGGACCCGAGTTCCCGAAGGGCAATACGGCTGAGCTTCAGCTTGCGATAGAACGCGCGCGGGCGCCCGCTGATCTCGCAACGATTGCGGATTCGCGTGGGCGATGAATTGCGCGGCAACTCGGCAAGCTTCAGCGACGCCGCAAAGCGTTCCTCGATCGGCTTGGTCTTGTCGCCGGCGATCGCCTTCAGACGGGCGCGGCGGCTCGAGAACCGCTTTGCCATCCGGCGGCGCCGGTTGTTCTTTTCGATCGAACTCTTCTTCGCCATTAAGGTCTCCTGGGTATCCGCGTTTGAGGCCTACGCCTCACTGCCGGAACGGGAAGTTGAATGCGGTCAGCAAAGCGCGCGCTTCATCGTCCGTCTTGGCGCTCGTGCAGACCGTGATGTCCATGCCCCAGATATCGGACGCTTTGTCGTAGTCGATCTCCGGGAAAACGATGTGTTCCTTGATGCCGAGGGTGTAGTTGCCGCGACCGTCGAAGCTTTTCGGGTTGAGACCGCGGAAGTCACGCACGCGCGGCAGCGCGATGGTGATCAGGCGGTCGATGAACTCGTACATCCGCGACTTGCGCAGCGTGACCTTGCAGCCGATGGCCTGCCCGTCGCGCAGCTTGTAGGTGGCGATCGACTTGCGCGCCTTGGTGACCACCGCCTTCTGGCCGGCAATCTGGCCGAGATCGGCCGCCGCCGAGTCGACCTTCTTGCGGTCGCTGACGCCCTCGCCGATGCCCATGTTGATGACCACCTTCAGGATGGTCGGCACCTGCATCGGGTTCTTGTAACCGTGCTGCTCGGTCAACTGCTTGCGCACGGTCTCATCGAAATGCGTGCGCAGCCGCGGAATGACCCGCTGCTCGGGACGCTTGGCCTTCGGCTGCGCCGCGGCTTCGGCTTTCGGCTGGCCCTTAGCGCCGCCCTTATCGCCACCCTTGGCCTGCTGCTTGGCGCCCTCGCCCTGCCCCGCCTTCGGCTCCTTGGGAGCCTTCGGCGCTTTGGGGGCTTTCTTTTCGGTATCAGCCATCGATCTCAACTCCGGAACGCCTGGAGACGCGGACTTTCTTGCGATCCAGGCCTTCGCCCACAAATTTGAAACCCACGCGGGTCGGCTTGTTGTCCTTCGGATCGAGCAGCGCCAGGTTGGACAGGTGGACCGACGCCTCTTTCGAGATGATCCCGCCTTCCTGCTGCGCAGTCTGCCGTTGATGCCGTTTGACCATGTTGACGCCGCGCACCAATGCGCGTCCGGCGCCGGGGCTCACCGAGATGACCTCGCCCTGACGTCCGCGGTCGCGGCCGCTGAGCACATAGACGCGGTCGCCTTTCTTGATTTTGGCCGCCATCACAGCACCTCCGGCGCCAGCGAAATGATCTTCATGTGGTTCTTCGCGCGCAGTTCGCGGGGAACCGGTCCAAAAATACGGGTGCCGACCGGCTCCGCCTGGGCGTTGATCAACACCGCGGCGTTGCGATCGAAGCGGATGACCGAGCCGTCGGCGCGCTTGATGTCCTTCGACACCCGCACGATCACGGCCTTCATCACCTCGCCCTTCTTGACGCGCCCACGCGGGATCGCCTCTTTCACCGACACGACGATGACGTCGCCGATGGTGGCGTATTTCCGCTTGGAGCCGCCGAGCACCTTGATGCACATGACACGACGCGCGCCGGAATTGTCCGCCACGTCGAGGTTCGTTTGCATCTGAATCATGATGCTCTCCTCGTTCTCTTTCCGCGCGAAGCGCTTAAACGACCTTCTTCTTCTCGCCCCGGATCGCTTCCCAGCGCTTCAACCGTGAAATCGGCCGCCGTTCTTCGATCCAGACCAGATCGCCCACGTGATATTCATTGGTCTCATCGTGGGCGTAGTACTTCTTCGTGCGCCGCACCGTCTTCTTCATCGCCGGATGGGTGTAGCGGCGCTCGACGCGCACGACGATGGTCTTGTCCTGCTTGTCGCTCACCACGACGCCTTGGAGCGTACGCTTCGGCATTTCGGAACCTCTACTTGGAAGACTTCGCCTTCGGCCGCGCGGAGCGCTTCCGAGGGGTTTTTGTTGCGGTCGCCGCTGAGGCCGACGCCGGCGATTGACCGGCCCGTTTCTGCCCAGCGATGGTTTTAATCCGTGCAATGTCGCGGCGCACCTGACGCACGCGCGAGGTATTCTCAAGCTGGCCGGTTGCCCGCTGGAAGCGCAGGTTGAACCGTTCCTTCTTGAGCTTCAGGAACTCGTCGTCGAGTTGATCAGGGCTCATCGTGCGAAGATCGGCGGATTTCATCGGTTCGTTCCCTACTCCGCGATACGTTCGACAAAGCGCGTCTTGATCGGCAGCTTGGCGGCGGCCAGATCAAGCGCCTCGCGCGCCACCGTGAGCGGCACGCCGTCGATCTCGAACAGAATGCGGCCAGGCTTGACCCGCGTGATCCAGAATTCCGGCGCTCCCTTGCCGGAACCCATGCGCACTTCGAGCGGCTTCTTCGACACCGGCACATCCGGGAACACGCGAATCCAAACCCGCCCGGCGCGCTTCATGTGGCGCGTCAGCGCGCGACGAGCCGCTTCGAGCTGCCGAGCCGTGACCCGCTCGGGCTCGATCGCCTTGAGGCCGAACTGGCCAAACGCAAGGCTGCTGCCGGACGTGGCAAGGCCCTTGATCCGGCCCTTGTGCGCCTTGCGAAACTTGGTGCGCTTCGGTTGCAACATGACTTTGCTCTATCGTTGTCCCGTAATCCCGTTCGGTGCTCAGGCCGCGTCGCGACGCGGGCGCCCGACATCGCCTTCCGCCATCTTCTTGTCCTGCGCCATCGGGTCATGCTCCATGATCTCGCCTTTGAAGATCCAGACCTTGACGCCGCAGGTGCCGTAAGTCGTGAACGCGGTGGCAACGCCGTAATCGACATCGGCGCGCAGCGTGTGCAGCGGCACCCGACCTTCGCGATACCACTCCATGCGGGCGATTTCGGCGCCGCCGAGCCGCCCGCTGCAATTGATGCGAATGCCGCCGGCTCCGAGCCGGATCGCCGACTGCACGGCGCGCTTCATGGCGCGGCGGAACGCCACGCGGCGCTCGAGCTGCTGAGCGATCGAACTCGGCGACGAGCTGCGCGTCGAGCTCCGGCTTGCGGATCTCGATGATGTTGATGACCACATCCGAATTGGTGAGCTGGGCGACCTTCTTGCGCAGCTTCTCGATGTCGGCGCCCTTCTTGCCGATGACCACGCCGGGACGTGCCGAGTGGATCGTGACACGGCACTTCTTGTGCGGCCGCTCGATCACGATCTTGGCGACGGCCGCCTGCTTGAGCTCTTTTGCGAGCGCCGCGCGGATCGCCATGTCCTCGTGCAGCAGCTTGCCGTACTCGTTCTTGCCGGCGTACCAGCGCGAATCCCACGTACGGTTGATGCCGAGCCGCAAGCCGATCGGATTGACCTTCTGACCCATCGGTCCTCTCCTACGCCGCCGCAGCTTCGACCTGACGCACCACGATGGTCAGGTTCGAAAACGGCTTGAAAATTCGTCCGACGCGGCCCCGGCCGCGCGGTGTGGATCGCTTCATGACGATCGCCTTGCCCACAAACGCCTCGGCGACGACGAGATCGTCGACATCGAGGTCGTGGTTGTTCTCGGCATTGGCGATCGCCGACTCCAGGCACTTGCGCACATCGCGCGCGATCCGCTTGCGCGAGAATTCGAGATCGGCAAGCGCCATCGCAACCTTCTTGCCGCGGATCAAGCCCGCCACCAGGTTCAGCTTCTGCGGGCTGACCCGCAACATGCGCGCAACCGCCTTCGCTTCGGTGTCGGACAGGGTGCGCTCGCGCTTTTTCTTGCTCATCGCACTTGCCTCAGCTTGCCGACGCAGCCGGCGCGGACGAGCCACCCGACGTGCGCTTCGCCTTACGGTCCGACGAATGGCCGTAGAACATGCGTGTCGGCGCGAACTCGCCAAACTTGTGGCCGACCATCTCTTCCGTGACCATCACCGGGATATGCTTCTGGCCGTTGTAGACGCCGAAGGTTAGCCCGACGAATTGCGGCAGGATGGTCGAACGCCGGCTCCAGATCTTGATGATCTCGTGACGGCCGGACGCACGCGATGTTTCTGCCTTCTTCAGCAGATAACCGTCGACGAACGGCCCCTTCCAGACTGAACGCGCCATAGGTGTCTACCTTCCGGTGCCTACTTCTTCTTCCGCGCGTGGCGGCTCGAAACGATGAACTTGGTGGTGGACTTGTTCTTACGAGTCTTCTTGCCCTTGGTCGGGAAGCCCCAGGGCGTGACCGGATGCCGGCCGCCCGAGGTGCGGCCTTCGCCGCCGCCGTGCGGGTGATCGATCGGGTTCATGGAGACGCCGCGGTTATGAGGACGACGGCCCATCCACCGCTTGCGGCCAGCCTTGCCGATCGAGGTATTCATCTTGTCGGGGTTCGACACCGCCCCGATCGTGCCCATGCAGCGGCCGTTCACCAGCCGTTGCTCGCCGGAATTGAGACGCACGATGACGTAATCGCCATCGCGGCCGACGATCTGCGCATAGGTTCCTGCAGAACGGGCAACCTGTCCGCCCTTGCCGATCTTCAGCTCGACATTGTGGACGATGGTGCCGACCGGAATGTTGCCGACCGGCATCGCATTGCCGGGCTTCACGTCGACATGCTCGCCGGAGACCACGGTATCGCCCGCAGCCAACCGCTGCGGAGCGAGGATGTAGGCCTGCTCGCCATCTTGATACTTGACCAGAGCGATGAAGGCGGTGCGGTTGGGATCGTATTCGATGCGCTCGACGTTGGCCGGCGCGTCGAACTTGCGACGCCTGAAATCGACAACGCGGTACGCCTTTTTGTGGCCACCGCCGCGGAACCGCACAGTGATGCGGCCGTTATTGTTGCGTCCGCCCGAGGAATGCTTGCCTTCGGTCAGCGCCTTGACCGGCGCGCCGCGATGCAAACCCGTGCGATCGACAATGACGAGCTGGCGCTGGCTCGGCGTGACCGGATTGAAGGTCTTGAGTGCCATCGTGCTCTCCCTACAGCCCCGTGGTCACGTCGATGGTGTGACCCTCTTCGAGCGTCACGATGGCGCGCTTGACCGGAGACTGCGTCCCGATAGTGCCCTTGAAGGCTTTCACCTTGCCCTTGCGGACCAGGGTGTTCACGCACTTGACCTTGACGTCGAACAGCTTTTCGACGGCGTCCTTGATCTGCGGCTTGGTAGCGTTGCGCGCGACGCGGAACATCACCTGGTTCTTGTCGGACGCCAGCGTCGCTTTTTCGGTGATGACCGGCGAAAGGATGACGTCGTAATGGCGCGGATCGATCGTGCTCATTTGAACCTCGCCTCCAACGCTTCCAGCGCGGCCTTGGTCAGCACCAGCTGATGACGCCGCAGGATGTCGTACACGTTGATGCCCTGCACCGGCAGCACATCGACGTTGGGGATGTTGCGCGCAGCCTGTGCGAACCCGGCGTCGACCGCCGCGCCGTCGATCACCAGCACGTTCTTCAAGCCGAGCTTTTCGAAACTCGAGGCCAGCGCCTTGGTCTTGCCGCCCTCAACCGTCGCCTTGTCGACGACGATGATCCCGCCATCCTTGGCCTTGGCCGACAGCGCATGCCTGAGCGCGAGGGCCCGAACCTTTTTCGGCAGGCCGATCTCGTGACTGCGCACCACCGGGCCGAACGAACGGCCGCCGCCGCGGAACAGGTTGACTCGCGCCGAACCGTGACGCGCCGAGCCAGTCCCCTTTTGGCGATACATCTTCTTGCCGGTGCGCCAGATCTCGGCGCGGTTCTTGACCTTGTGCGTGCCAGCGCGACGCTTGGCCAACTGCCAAGTGACGCAACGCTGCAGAATGTCGGGACGCGGCTCGAGTCCGAAGATCGCGTCCGACAGGCTGACCGAGCCGGCGGATTTTCCGTCGAACGACATGACTTTCAATTCCATGTCACTCGCCCTCCTGCTCGATCTTCGGACCGGTCGGTCCCGGCTCCGCATCGGATCCACCCTCGGGCAGACGGAACTTGCCGGGCTTCGGCGCGTCCTTCGGCAGCGACTTCTTCACCGCGTCGCGCACCGTGATCCAGCCGCCTTTCGCGCCTGGCACAGCGCCCTCGACCAGGATCAGCCCGCGCTCAACGTCGGTCTGCACCACCTTGAGATTGAGCGTGGTCACCCGCTCGACACCCATGTGGCCGGGCATCTTCTTGTTCTTGAAGGTCTTGCCGGGATCCTGCCGTCCGCCGGTCGAACCGATCGAACGGTGCGAAACGGAGACGCCGTGGCTGGCGCGCAGGCCGCCGAAATTCCAGCGCTTCATGCCGCCGGCAAATCCCTTACCGATCGAGGTGCCAGTGACGTCGACGAATTGGCCGACAACGAAGTGATCGGCGGTGATCTCGGCGCCGACCGGGATCAGCGCCTTTTCGTCGACGCGGAATTCAGCGAGCTTGCGCTTGGGCTCGACCTTGGCGACCGCGAAGTGGCCGCGCATCGCCTTGCTGACATTGCTGGTCCGGCGCGCGCCGGAGCCAAGCTGCAGCGCGACGTAGCCGTTCTTATCCTTGGTGCGATGCCCGACCACCTGGCAATTGGCCAGGCGCAGCACCGTCACCGGAACGTGCTCACCGCCGTCGGTAAAGACGCGGGTCATTCCGACCTTTTGCGCGATCACTCCGGAACGCATTGGTGTTGTCCCTATCCTGTCCGCCGGCTCAGAGCTTGATCTCGACGTCGACGCCAGCGGCGAGGTCGAGCTTCATCAGCGCGTCCACGGTCTGCGGCGTCGGATCGACGATGTCCAAGAGTCGCTTATGCGTGCGCATCTCGAACTGTTCGCGGCTCTTCTTGTCGATGTGAGGCGAGCGGTTCACCGTGAACTTCTCGATCCGCGTCGGCAGCGGGATCGGGCCGCGCACCTGCGCACCTGTGCGCTTGGCGGTCGCCACGATCTCGCGCGTCGACGCATCGAGAATGCGGTGATCGAACGCCTTGAGCCGGATCCTGATATTCTGGCCGTTCATGAATTTATTGCTCCAAAGCAAGGGCCGCGGCGAACCGCGGCCCTCAACTTCCCCACCTTACTCGATGATGCTGACGACCACGCCCGAGCCGACGGTGCGACCGCCTTCGCGAATAGCGAAGCGCAGTTTCTCTTCCATCGCGATCGGCACGATCAGCGTCACTTCCACGGAGACGTTATCGCCGGGCATCACCATCTCGGTTCCTTCCGGCAGCGTCACCACACCGGTCACGTCGGTGGTGCGGAAATAGAACTGCGGACGATAGTTGGTGAAGAACGGGGTATGCCGGCCGCCCTCTTCCTTGGTGAGGATGTAAGCCTCGGCCTTGAACTTGGTGTGCGGCTTCACGGTACCCGGCTTGCAGAGCACCTGGCCGCGCTCGACTTCCTCGCGCTTGGTGCCGCGCAGCAGGCAGCCGACGTTGTCGCCCGCCTGACCCTGATCGAGCAGCTTGCGGAACATTTCGACGCCGGTGACGGTGGTCTTCTGCGTCGGCTTGATACCGACGATTTCGACTTCCTCGCCGACCTTGACGATGCCGCGCTCGACGCGGCCGGTGCAGACCGTGCCACGACCGGAAATCGAGAACACGTCTTCAACCGGCATCAGGAACGGCTGGTCGATCGGACGCTCCGGCTGCGGAATGTAGTCATCCACCGCCTTCATCAGCTCGAGGATCGCTTCCTTGCCGAGCTTCGGATCCTTGTCCTCGAGTGCGCACAGCGCCGAGCCCTTGATGATCGGAATCTTGTCGCCGGGGAACTCGTACTTCGAGAGCAGCTCGCGCACTTCGAGCTCAACCAGCTCGAGCAGTTCCGGATCGTCGACCATGTCGACCTTGTTCAGGAACACGACCAGCGCCGGCACGCCGACCTGGCGGGCGAGCAGAATGTGCTCGCGGGTCTGCGGCATCGGGCCGTCGGCCGCGCTCACCACCAGGATCGCACCGTCCATCTGGGCGGCGCCGGTGATCATGTTCTTCACGTAGTCGGCGTGGCCGGGACAGTCGACGTGCGCGTAGTGGCGCTTGTCGGTCTGATACTCGACGTGCGCAGTCGCGATCGTGATGCCGCGCGCCTTCTCTTCCGGCGCCTTGTCGATCTGGTCGTACGCGGTGTAGGTCGCGCCGCCCGTCTCGGCCAAAATCTTGGTGATCGCCGCTGTCAGCGACGTCTTGCCATGGTCGACGTGACCGATGGTGCCGACGTTGCAGTGCGGCTTGGTGCGGGCGAACTTCTCTTTGGCCATGGGACTCTCCGTTCTGGTCCTCTGGTGGATTAATCGTAAGGGTTAAGCGAACTTGGCCTGGATCTCGGCGGCGACCGCCGAAGGCACCTGTTCGTAGTGGTCGAACTGCATGGTGAAGGTGGCGCGCCCCTGAGACATGGAGCGCAGGTTTGAGACGTAACCGAACATGTTGGCGAGCGGCACCATCGCATTGACGACGTTGGCGTTGCCGCGCATGTCCTGGCCCTGGATCTGGCCGCGCCGCGAGTTGAGATCGCCGATCACCGAGCCGGTGAAGTCCTCAGGCGTGACGACCTCGACCTTCATGATCGGCTCGAGCAGCACGGACTTGCCTTCCTGCAGCGCCTCGCGCAACGCGGCGCGCGACGCGATTTCGAAGGCGAGCGCCGAGGAGTTGACGTCGTGATAGGCGCCGTCGATCAGCGTGACCTTCAGGTCGACGACCGGGAAGCCCGCGAGCACGCCCGAGCCGAGCACCGACTCAAGGCCCTTCTCGACCCCCGGAATGTACTCCTTCGGCACGTTGCCGCCGATGACCTTATTCTCGAATTCGAATCCGCCGCCCGCCGTCAACGGCTCGCAAACGATCTTGACGCGCGCGAACTGGCCGGTGCCGCCGGTCTGCTTCTTGTGCTGGTAGTCCTTGGTCACCGTCTTCGAGATCTTCTCGCGATAGGCGACCTGCGGTGCACCGAAATTGGCGTCGACCTTATAGGTGCGCCTGAGAATGTCCTTCTTGATGTCGAGATGAAGCTCGCCCATCCCCTTGAGGATGGTCTGGCCGGACTCATGGTCGGTGTGGACCCGGAACGACGGATCCTCGGCCACGAGCTTCGCCAGCGCGACGCCGAGCTTTTCCTGGTCGGCCTTCGACTTCGGCTCGATCGCGATCTCGATCACCGGCTCGGGGAATTCCATCTTCTCAAGAATGACCTGCTTCTGCGCATCGCACAGCGTGTCGCCGGTGCGGACCTCCTTGAGGCCCGCGAGCGCGACGATGTCGCCGGCGAAGGCTTCCTTGATATCTTCGCGGTTGTTGGCGTGCATCAGCAGCATGCGGCCGATGCGCTCCTTGCGCTCCTTGGTCGAATTGACCACGCCGGTGCCGCTCTCGAGCTTGCCGGAATAGATGCGGGCGAAGGTGATGGTGCCGACGAACGGATCGTCCATGATCTTGAACGCCAGCATCGCCAGCGGCTCTTTGTCGTCCGGAAGGCGCACGACTTCGTTGCCCTTGGGATCGATGCCCTTGATCGGCGGCACGTCGAGCGGCGACGGCAGATAGTCCACCACCGCGTCGAGCAGCGGCTGCACGCCCTTGTTCTTGAAGGCGGAGCCGCACAGCACCGGGAAGAAGGCGGCGGTGATGACGGCCTTGCGGATCAGCCGCTTCAGCGTTGCCTCGTCCGGCTCCTTGCCGTCGAGGTAGGCAGCCATGACGGTGTCGTCGAGATCGACGGCGGCCTCGATCATCTTCTCGCGGTATTCCTTGGCCTGGTCGAGCAGGTCCGCGGGGATGTCTTCGTCGTGATACTTGGCGCCGAGCGACTCGTCGTCCCAGATGACGGCCTTCATGCGCACCAGATCGATGATGCCCTTGAACTGCTGCTCGGAGCCGATCGGAAGCTGGATCGCAACCGGCTTGGCGCCGAGGCGGTCGACGATATCGGCCAGGCATTGGAAGAAGTCCGCGCCGACCTTGTCCATCTTGTTGGCGAAGACGATCCGCGGAACCTTGTACTTATCGCCCTGACGCCACACCGTCTCGGTCTGCGGCTCGACGCCCTGGTTGGAATCGAGCACGCAAACAGCGCCGTCGAGCACGCGCAGCGAGCGCTCCACCTCGATCGTGAAGTCGACGTGGCCGGGCGTGTCGATGATGTTCAGCCGCTTGTCGTTCCAAAACGCGGTCGTCGCAGCCGACGTGATCGTGATGCCGCGCTCCTGCTCCTGCTCCATGAAATCCATGGTCGCAGCGCCGTCGTGCACTTCGCCGATCTTGTGGCTCTTGCCGGTGTAATAGAGAATCCGCTCGGTGGTCGTGGTCTTCCCGGCATCAATGTGGGCCATGATGCCGAAGTTGCGGTAGTTCTCTATGGGGTGCGAGCGAGGCATCGAAAAATATGTCCGTGTTGTTGTCTGACCGTCACCAGCGATAGTGCGAGAAGGCGCGGTTGGCTTCCGCCATCCGGTGCGTGTCTTCTCGTTTCTTGACGGCATTCCCCCTGTTGTTCGATGCGTCGAGCAACTCTCCCGAGAGACGCTCGGTCATCGTCTTTTCATTGCGCTCGCGCGCCGCCGAAATGATCCAGCGGATGCCGAGCGCCTGTCGCCGGCTCGTCCGCACTTCCACCGGAACCTGATAGGTCGCGCCGCCGACGCGCCGCGATCGCACCTCGATCGACGGCATCACATTGTCGAGCGCCTGTTCGAACACGCCGATCGGATTTTGCTTGGTCTTGCCCTCGATGATGTCGAGGGCGCCATAGACGATCGTTTCGGCGACCGACTTCTTGCCGGAATACATGATCGCGTTCATGAACTTCGAGATCACCAGGTTTCCGAATTTCGGATCCGGGTTGATCTCTCGTTTCTCGGCGCTGTGACGGCGGGACATCGGTTCTCTCTATCTATCGTTCTTTTGCTCTGGCGATCCCGGGTCTCGCTACGCTCGCCCGGGATGACCTTCGCTTTGCTCAGGTCACTTGGGCCGCTTGGCGCCGTATTTCGAGCGCCGCTGCTTGCGGTTCTTCACACCCTGCGTATCGAGCACGCCACGCAGAATGTGGTAGCGCACGCCCGGCAGGTCTTTTACGCGGCCACCGCGGATCATCACCACCGAATGCTCCTGCAGGTTATGGCCCTCACCCGGGATGTAGCCGATCACTTCAAAGCCGTTGGTCAGCCGGACCTTCGCGACCTTGCGCAGCGCCGAGTTCGGCTTCTTCGGCGTCGTGGTGTAGACGCGGGTGCACACGCCGCGCTTCTGCGGCGACTGTTGCAGCGCCGGCACCGTGTTGCGCGCCTTCACTGGCGACCGCGGTTTGCGGATCAGCTGATTGATCGTCGGCATCGATCGCCCAAATCCTTCGTGTCCGGCGCGCTGGACCATTCCAACGCGCAAAACGGAAGAGCGCCGTCCGCTCCCGGTTGCGGAGGGGCGCTTTCCCATTCACAGAGGACCACACGGCGCAAGAACCGCGCGGTCATGTCCTTCGTCTGACCGTCAAACGTCAGAGGCAGCGTTTGAGCTTCATTTCTCGAGGCTGGTGCCGTCTGTCCGCGCCGCAGAAGAAGCTTGTTGCTTCAATGGCTTAGCGGATTTCGGTGATGCCGTTCCGAGCAAGCGAAGCTCACCGCCTGCCGAAAAGTGCGGCGTATGTATCGGCGACCCCACCCGAAGTCAAGGTGAAACGGCCTGAAACCGCGAGATTCGCCGCGTCGCGCCGGCACAATCCGTCCTCAGCGGACCGGATTGGCTGCCGGCTTGCCGGCGGCCTGCCCGCCGGCTTCCAGGATGGCGGCGATGGTACGGATCTGGTTGCGGGCATAGGCCGGCAGCCCCGCGCTCAGCGACTTGCCGCTGTTGAACGAACTCTTGCCCGACAAAACCTGTGCCGGCACCAGGTTGCGCAAGATCGGCACGTTGGCGAACTGCTTCTGCTTGCCGAGCAGGTTGGATTCGATCGCAAGCGCGGTGAAAACGCTGACCACGGTCTTGCCCGGGTCGTCCGGATGCACCTGGAAGACGGCCAACAGCTTACCGAACTGCATCACTTGGTTGACGTAGTAGATGCTCTGCTCAAGCGCCCCGACCGGCTGGGTATCGAGCTGGGTGAGCTTGGCGAGGCCGAGGCTACCGACCTCGGCCGCCGACAAGACCGTGAGTTCGCTGTCGAATTCGAGGGTATCGGAAATCCGCCGTGAGCCCTCTCGGAGCTTGTTGGCGAGCTGGATACCCACCGGCAGGCGCCCCTCCAGGCGGTAGGTCGAGCGCAGGCAGATCGCCACCTCGCGGCCCTGGCACCATGTGCGCTGCGGATGCTGGTTGTGGACCACGCGTGCATCCCGCGGCCGCGGCTTGTCTTCCGCGGTGGCCACGTGATGCTTGATCGCGGGGTCGATCCGCTCGGCAAACGGAAGCGTCGCAAGCTGCGCCAGATTGAGCGAGCCCGGCGCCCGCCCGATGATGAAGCGGGCCTCGGCCACATACATGTGCAGCCGTTCCCGGTAGCGGCGGCGCGCGCCATCGACGATGATGTCGACGTTCGGCTCGACGTAGCCGGGATAAAGACTGAGAAATTGCTGGTGGATCGGCCGCGCCTTGGCCCAATCCTCATACCGCACGAAGCCGACCGCCGGATCGACGAGATCGTCACTGAGCCGGTCCGAGAACGCGATCGACCGTGGCTTGAGCTGCGCGACCGGGAGCTGAGTGATGGACGACGTTTCCACCAACTCGAAATCCTGTGCCCATGCACCCGCAGAAAATGCCGCGAGCCCCGCCAGCAGGGCGGCGGCGCCAAGCCCGTGTGATGTCGTCAATTGGGCTCCCCCCGCCACAGTGGTCGCTCATACTGCCGCGGCGGCGGCAAGGGATTAAAGCCCCCCGATGAGCGTGGACCGGCGCCCCAGGACGGAAATCCGCCAAAAAACCCGAAAAATCCATCGCGATCCCGGCCGGTATAGGGATCGTAGGACATCGACATCTCGCCCTCGGTCACGAGGCGATAGCGGGTATCGACCGCCCGGCCGCTTGCGTCGCGCCGAAGATACTCCACCAAGCTACCGTTCGCAGTGGTGTCGCCCGGCTCGGCCTCCGTGCGCTGCGTCACGATGTATTTGCGGGTCTCCGGCGTCGGGCCGCGCAAGACGGTGCGCGGCGAATGATGCGCCCATACCGCTTGAATGATCGGCTCGAAGATCGGCACCGCGATGCTGCCGCCGGTTGCCCCGCCGCCCAGCGTCCGGCGTCTGCCGTCGGCGTTGTCGTATCCGACCCACACCGCCACCGTCACATCGTTGGTGAACCCGACGAACCAGACGTCGTTCTCGCCGTCGGTGGTCCCGGTCTTGCCGGCAACATACGGCGCGAGCCCGGCGATCCGCGTGGCGGTGCCGCGCTGCAGAACCCCCTGCAGCATGGTCTTGAGCTGATAGAAGGCGACCCCATCGGCTGAACCGATCCGGACAGCAGCAGCGTCCGGATGCCGATAGATCGTCTTGCCGTCCTGCTCGATCGCCCCGATCGTGTGCGGCGCGGGACGGACGCCCTCATTGGCGATCGCCGCGAAGAACGCGGCCAGATCAATCGGCCGCACCGGCTGCGCGCCCAGGACGAACGGATAGTAGCGGGCGCAATCCCGGTAGATCTGCGCCTCCATGGCCAGGGCACAGACCCGGTCCAGGCTGAGCGACGGGGTGGCGTCGATACCGCCCTGCAACAAATTCGCGGTCGCGAGGTTTCGGGACAATTCGAGCGCGCGCCGGAGCGTGAGAATGCCGGACCCGCCACCGTCGTAGTTTCGCGGCGACCAGTAGTCTTCCGGCCGCGTTCTGGCATTGGCACCGCCGATCGGCGGCAAGGTCAGCGGCTCATCGCGCACCAGCGTATTGGGCTGCAGCCCGCGCGCCAGCGCCGCCAGGTAACTGACCGGCTTGATGGCCGAGCCGGGTTGGCGCTGCGACTGCGTCACGCGGTTGAGCTGGCTCAATGGATAGGAAAACCCGCCGACCATGGCGAGGATGCGGCCGGTGCGATTTTCAAGCACCACCACGGCGCCCTGAACCGTCGGGCGCTGGCGTAGCTCTGCGCGCGCCACGCTGCCGGTCACCAGCGCCTTAGCCGGCGGAGCCTTGCCGGTCTTGCCGGGAACGGCCTTGCCGACGGGAGCCTTGCCGGCGGTCGTGCGGCTCTCGGTCAAACGGACATAGACCACATCATGCAGCTTGAGCTGCCGCATCGCCTGGCGCGTGCCGGAGAGTGGCACGATGCGCCCGTCGGCGAGGCCGACACGGGCCGCGTTTGCCGACAGCTCCAGGACCACCGCATGCGGCCAATGCACGTCGTAAAGCGGCAGGCGTACGCTGGTGAGGGCTTGCTGCCAGGCCGGCCGGTCTGGCGTTGCGCGGCCACCCGATTCAATTCGGCGGATCGCCTCAACCAGACTGGTTTCGGCGGGCGCGCCCTGCGCCCGTCCGGTCGAGGCCTCATAGCGCGCAAGGCCCTCCTGCAACGCGGATTCGGCGTCGCGCTGCACCGCCGGAATGATGGTCGAGCGGACGGTGTAAGTCTGAGCCGTCAGCCCTTCGACGCCAGCAATGGTCCGCGCCTCGCGCGCAACCTGGTCGGTAAAGTGGAAACCGAGGTCGCGCCGCGGCCGTTCGAACGCGACCAGCGTCGGTACGCCCTCGCCCATCACGCGCTTCATGTCCTCGGCGCTGATGATCTTGTCTTCGGCCATGCGGCCCAAAACGTAGATGAAACGCTCACGCACCCGATCCGGGTGGCGGTCGGGATTGAAGAAGTTCGGCCCCTTGGTCAGGGCGGCGAGCAACGCGCCTTGACCCAAGGTCAGTTCGCTCGTCGACTTGCCGAAATAGCTGCGAGCCGCCAGCTCGATCCCCCAGGAACTGCGCCCGAGAAACACCGAGTTGAGATAGAGCTCCAGGATCTCGCCTTTGGACAGCAATCGCTCGACACGCGCGGCCACGATCATCTCGCGCATCTTGCGTTCATAGGACAAGTCGTCGCCGACCAGCAGGTTCTTGACCAATTGCTGGGTGATCGTCGAACCGCCCTGCGGCCGGCCGGGCTGCGTCAGATTGCCGATGAAGGCACGGATCAGCGCGCGCTCGTCAAGGCCGCGATGTTCTTGGAAACGCTTGTCCTCTGCGGCCACGAACGCGGCCTGGACGTGGGCCGGAATTTCCGCAAGCGGCACCCATACGCGGCGATTGTCCTGCTCGAACACTTCGGCAAACTTCTGCCCCGTTCCATCAAGGACGACGCTCGCTCCCGGCAACCGCAAACCGCGCAGCCGGTTATGGTCCGGCAGATTTGCAACCGCCCGGTTATAGAACTCGATGACATGGGTGATGTCGATCGGCGAGTTCGCGACCGTCTCGTTCTTGCAAAATTGCCGATAGGCGATGTGCAAATCGCCAAGGTTCAATCCACGGAACTGCGGCAACCCGCCTGAAACGGCCTCGGGATCGTCCATCGCGGTGGCGATCAGATCGTCGACATTGAGATCTTCAATGTCGAAGGCCTTGCGCATGTGCGCGCAACCCGCGCGCAGCAGCGAAACCACCTCGTGTTGATCCTGGATCGGGTCGAATTCGCTCTTGATCGCGTCCGGGCCCACCGTCACCTGACTGAACGTCAGTGCCGTGGCAAAAATCTTAATCAGTAGTGAATCCATCGAATCCCGACCTGGCGGACTGGGCACGCGGGAGGCGGACCAGATGACTATGCTAAAGTGGCTTTTTGGGGAAGTAGTTCCACACCTGCATTAAATTCTTGTCACCTGAAATCGCGATGACGCGACTACACGAGATCGCGAGCGGTGCCGACGCGGCACGATCGTGCCCGCTAACGAAAGAGGCCGCCCGGATCCGGACGGCCTCCTCGATTCCGCAAGGTCGCGTGAGCTATTCGGCCGCAGGCAGTGCCACCGGCTGCTCCACCACCGCCGCCGCCGCTTTCGCGGCTTCGGCCTTGGCTAACGCTTCCTTCTCGCGTTGCTCGAGAATCAGAGCATCGCGCTTGCCAGCCACTTCACGCAGCGTGTTCATCTGGGCGCCGGTACCAGCCGGGATCAGCCGGCCGACGATGACGTTCTCCTTAAGGCCTTCGAGCGTGTCCACCTTGCCGTTGACGGCGGCCTCGGTGAGCACACGCGTGGTCTCTTGGAACGACGCCGCCGAGATGAACGAGCGGGTCTGCAACGACGCCTTGGTGATGCCGAGCAGCACCGGATGCGCGGTCGCAGGCTTCTTGCCGTCGACCACCGCGCGCGCGTTGATCTCATCGAACTCGATGCGATCGACCTGCTCGCCCTGGATCAGCTCGGTCTCGCCGGAGTCGGTGATCTCGACCTTCTGCAGCATCTGGCGAACGATCACCTCGATGTGCTTGTCGTTGATCAACACGCCCTGGAGCCGATAGACCTCCTGGATCTCGTTGACGAGGTAGTTGGCGAGTTCCTCGACGCCTTTGATCGCCAGGATGTCGTGCGGCGCCGGGTTGCCCTCGACGATGAAGTCGCCCTTCTCGATCAGATCGCCTTCCTGCAAGTGAATGTGCTTGCCCTTGGGGATCAGATACTCCTTCGCCTCTTCATCCTTGTTGTTCGACTCGATGATGACGCGCCGCTTGTTCTTGTAGTCCTTGCCGAACCGGATGGTGCCGGAGGCCTCCGCGATGATCGCGGCTTCCTTGGGCCGCCGCGCTTCGAACAGCTCCGCCACCCGCGGCAGACCGCCGGTGATGTCGCGGGTCTTCGCGCTTTCGGTCGGAACGCGCGCGATCACGTCGCCCGCCCGTACCTTGGAGCCCGGATCGACCGACATGATCGTGTCGACGGCCAGCAGATAACGCGCCTCGCCGCCACGAGCGAGTTTCACGATCTTGTTGTCCTTCTTGATCACCATCGAAGGACGCAGATCCTGCTGATTGCGGCTGGAACCGGTCCGCCAATCGATCACCACGCGCTTGGCGATGCCGGTCGACTCGTCGAGCGTCTCCGTCATCGATTGGCCTTCGACCAGGTCCTCGAACCCGATCATGCCCTCGACCTCGGTGAGGATCGGCCGGGTGAACGGATCCCATTCGGCGATGCGTTGACCGCGTTTGAGCTGATCGCCGTCGTCGATCAGCATCCGTGAACCGTACTGGATACGGTGCACGGCGCGCTCGGTTCCATCCGGATCCAGCACCGCCACCACCATGTTGCGAGCCATGGCGACGTTCTGGCCGTCCGAGTTCTTCACGATGTTGCGGTTCTTGATCATCACCTTGCCATCGAAGTTCGACTCGATGAACGACTGCTCCGAGATCTGGGCAGCGCCGCCGATGTGGAACGTCCGCATCGTGAGCTGGGTGCCCGGCTCGCCGATCGACTGCGCGGCAATGACGCCGACCGCTTCGCCCATGTTGACCGGGGTGCCGCGGGCAAGGTCGCGCCCGTAGCACTTGCCGCACACGCCGTTGGTCAATTCGCAGGTCAGCACCGAGCGGATGCGCAGCTCCTGCACGCCGGCGGTGACGATGACCTCGACCTCCGGCTCTTCAAGCAGCGTGCCGCCCTTGATGATCACCGCGTGCGAGGATGGATTGCGCACGTCCTCTGCCGTGGTACGGCCGAGGATGCGGCTCGCCAGCGAGGCCACCACGGTTCCAGCATCGATGATCGCGCGAACATTGATGCCGGCGGTGGTCCCGCAGTCCTCCTGCGTGATGATGCAGTCCTGCGCGACGTCGACCAGACGCCGGGTCAGGTAGCCGGAGTTGGCGGTCTTCAGCGCGGTGTCGGCAAGACCCTTACGGGCGCCGTGGGTCGAGTTGAAGTACTCGAGCACCGACAGCCCTTCCTTGAAGTTCGAGATGATCGGGCTCTCGATGATCTCGCCCGACGGCTTCGCCATCAGGCCGCGCATGCCGGCAAGCTGCTTCATCTGCGCGGGCGAGCCGCGCGCGCCGGAGTGCGCCATCATGTAGATGGAGTTGACCTGCGCCTCGCGGCCACCCTCCTGCTTCTTGACCGCCGAAATCTCCTTCATCATCGCCTCGGCGATCTCTTCGGTGCACTTCGACCAGGCGTCGACGACCTTGTTGTACTTCTCGCCCTGGGTGATCAGACCGTCGTTGTATTGCTGTTCGAACTCCTTGGCCTGATCGCGGGTCTTGTCGACGATCTTCCACTTGGTGCCCGGCACCACCATGTCGTCCTTGCCGAACGAAATGCCGGCCTTGAAGGCATTGTGGAAGCCCAGCGCCATGATGCGATCGCAGAAGATCACCGTCTCCTTCTGACCGCAGTGACGGTAGACGTGGTCGATCATGTTGGAGATTTCCCGCTTGGTCATGAGCTTGTTGACCAGCGCAAAGGAAATCTTCGGGCTCTTCGGCAGCACGCTGCCGAGCAAAGCGCGGCCCGGCGTGGTTTCGAACCAATACCGCGTGACGACACCGTTCTCGTCCTCGCCGTACCAACGGAACTTGATCTTGGTGTGCAGGTCGATCGCCTTGGCGTGCAAGGCGTGCTCGATTTCGTCGATCTCGCCGAACACGCGCAGCGCCTTCTGCTTCTCCTTCTCCTCCTCGCGCAGGATCGAGAGATAGTAGAGCCCGAGCACGATATCCTGCGACGGCACGATGATCGGCGAGCCGTTGGCCGGATGCAGGATGTTGTTGGTCGACATCATCAACACGCGCGCTTCGAGCTGCGCTTCCAAGGACAGCGGCACGTGCACCGCCATCTGGTCGCCGTCGAAGTCGGCATTGAACGCCGCGCACACCAGCGGATGAAGCTGGATCGCCTTGCCTTCGATCAGCACCGGCTCGAACGCCTGGATGCCGAGACGATGCAGCGTCGGCGCGCGGTTGAGCAGCACCGGATGCTCGCGGATCACCTCGTCGAGGATATCCCAAACCTCCGGCTTTTCCTTTTCAACCAGCTTCTTGGCCTGCTTCACCGTCGTCGACAGCCCTTTGGCGTCAAGCCGCGAATAGATGAACGGCTTGAACAGCTCGAGCGCCATCTTCTTCGGCAGGCCGCACTGGTGCAGCTTGAGCTCCGGACCGACCACGATCACCGAGCGGCCGGAATAGTCGACGCGCTTGCCGAGCAGGTTCTGCCGGAACCGGCCCTGCTTGCCCTTGAGCATGTCGGCCAGCGACTTCAGCGGGCGCTTGTTGGCGCCGGTGATGACACGGCCGCGGCGGCCGTTGTCGAACAGTGCATCGACCGCCTCTTGAAGCATGCGCTTCTCGTTGCGGATGATGATATCGGGCGCCCGAAGCTCAATGAGCCGCTTCAAACGATTGTTGCGGTTGATGACGCGGCGGTAGAGGTCGTTGAGGTCGGAGGTCGCGAAGCGGCCGCCATCGAGCGGCACCAGCGGCCGCAGGTCCGGCGGGATCACCGGAATGACCTTCATGATCATCCATTCCGGCTTGTTGCCGGACTGGACGAACGCCTCGATCAGCTTGAGCCGCTTGGCGAGCTTCTTCGGCTTGAGCTCGGAGGTCGATTCCGCGATCTCGACGCGCAGGTCGGCCGCCATCTTCTCGAGATCGAGCACCTTGAGCATCTCGCGGATCGCTTCCGCGCCGATCATGGCGGTGAAACTGTCGGCGCCGAACTGCTCCTGCGCCTTGAGATACTCGTCCTCGCTCAACAGCTGACGGTCCTCGAGCGGGGTCAGGCCCGGCTCGATCACGATGTAGCTTTCGAAATACAGAATGCGCTCGAGCGACTTGAGCGTCATGTCGAGCAACAGGCCGATGCGCGACGGCAGCGACTTCAGGAACCAGATGTGCGCAACCGGCGCCGCGAGCTCGATATGGCCCATGCGCTCGCGCCGCACGCGCGAGAGCGTGACCTCGACCGAGCACTTCTCGCAGATGATGCCCTTGTACTTCATGCGCTTGTACTTGCCGCACAAGCACTCGTAGTCCTTGATCGGGCCGAAGATGCGCGCGCAGAACAGGCCGTCGCGCTCCGGCTTGAAGGTCCGATAGTTGATCGTTTCCGGCTTCTTGATCTCGCCGTACGACCACGACAGGATTTTCTCCGGGCTCGCGATCGAAATCCGGATCTGATCGAAGATCTGAGCCGGCGTCTGCGGGCTGAAGAGATTCATCAATTCTTGGTTCATCACCGTCTCCTCGTGAGGGGACCGGCGTTTGCCGAGTCCCCGAGGGTCGTTAATTCGTGAACCGGAGCGGCGCCCTCGCCGCTCCGTATGATTGCGTTATTCCGCGGCTTCCGCGCCTTCGCGACCTTGCTTCGAATTGTGCAGGTCGACATTGAGACCGAGCGAACGCATCTCCTTGACCAACACGTTGAAGCTTTCGGGAATGCCGGCTTCGAACGTGTCGTCGCCACGCACGATCGCTTCGTACACCTTGGTGCGGCCGGCGACGTCGTCGGACTTCACCGTCAGCATTTCCTGCAGCGTGTAGGCGGCGCCGTAAGCCTCGAGCGCCCACACCTCCATTTCGCCGAAACGCTGACCGCCGAACTGCGCCTTGCCGCCCAGCGGCTGCTGAGTGACCAGCGAGTACGGTCCGATCGAACGGGCGTGGATCTTGTCGTCGACCAGATGGTGCAGCTTGAGCATGTAGATGTACCCAACCGTGACCTTCCGATCGAACGCATCGCCGGTGCGGCCGTCGTGCAAGGTGACCTGTCCGGAATGATCGAGACCGGCCAGATCGAGCATCTTCTCGATGTCGGACTTCCTTGGCGCCGTCGAACACCGGGGTGGCGATCGGCACGCCATGGCGCAGGTTGGTGCCAAGCTCGACCAGATCCCTCTCGCTCAAGGTCTTGATGGTCTCGTCCTCGCCGTAGACCTTTCTCAATATTTCCTTGAGCGGCTTGGTGTCCTTCTTGGCGTTGTACAGATCGACCGACTGTCCGATCTTGAGGCCCAGGCCGGCGCAAGCCCAGCCGAGATGGGTCTCGAGGATTTGACCGACGTTCATCCGGCTCGGCACGCCCAGCGGATTGAGCACGATGTCGACCGGCGTGCCGTCCTCGAGGAACGGCATGTCTTCGACCGGCACGATCTTCGACACCACGCCCTTGTTGCCGTGGCGGCCGGCCATCTTGTCGCCGGGCTGGATCTTGCGCTTCACCGCGACGAAGACCTTGACCATCTTCATCACGCCGGGCGGCAGCTCGTCGCCGCGCTGCAGCTTCTCGACCTTGTCGAGGAAGCGCTGTTCAAGGCGCTTCTTCGACTCGTCGTACTGCTTACGGATGGCCTCGATCTCGCTCATCAGCTTGTCGTTGGGCGAGGCGAACTGCCACCACTGCGACCGCGGATATTCGTCGAGCACCGCGCGGGTGATCTTGGAGTCCTTCTTGAAGCCCTTCGGGCCCGCGATGCCTTGCCGGCCTTCCAGCATTTCAGCCAGACGACCGTAGACGTTGCGATCCAGGATCGCCTGCTCGTCGTCGCGGTCCTTGGCGAGGCGTTCGATCTCCTCGCGTTCGATCGCAAGCGCACGCTCGTCCTTCTCGACGCCGTGACGGTTGAACACGCGCACCTCGACCACGGTGCCCTGCACGCCCGGTGGCACGCGCAACGACGTGTCGCGCACGTCGGACGCCTTTTCGCCGAAGATGGCGCGCAGGAGCTTTTCTTCCGGCGTCATCGGGCTTTCGCCCTTCGGGGTGATCTTGCCGCACAGGATGTCGCCGGCGCGGACTTCCGCGCCGATGTAGACGATGCCCGCTTCGTCGAGGTTCTTGAGCGCCTCTTCCGACACGTTCGGGATATCGCGGGTGATTTCTTCCGGCCCAAGCTTGGTGTCGCGGGCCATCACTTCGAATTCCTCGATGTGGATCGAGGTGAAGACGTCGTCCTTCACGATCCGCTCGGAGAGCAGGATCGAAGTCTTCGAAGTTGTAGCCGTTCCACGGCATGAACGCGACCAGCACGTTGCGGCCGAGCGCGAGCTCGCCGAGGTCGGTCGACGGACCGTCGGCAATGATGTCGCCGCGCTTGACCTGATCGCCCACCTTCACCAGCGGCCGCTGGTTGATGCAGGTGTTCTGGTTGGAACGCTGGAACTTCATCAGCCGATAGATGTCGACGCCCGGCTTGGTCGGATCGCTTTCGCCGGTCGCGCGCACCACGATACGGGTGGCATCCACCTGGTCGATCACGCCGGTCCGGCGGGCCGCGATCGCAGCGCCGGAATCGCGGGCCACGACGCCTTCCATGCCGGTGCCGACGAACGGCGCCTCGGCACGAACCAGCGGCACCGCCTGGCGCTGCATGTTCGAACCCATGAGGGCGCGGTTGGCGTCGTCATTCTCCAGGAACGGGATGAGCGCCGCCGCCACCGAAACGAGCTGCTTCGGCGACACGTCCATGAAGTCGACCTTGTCCGGCGCCAGCTGCAGCACGTCGCCGGCATGACGGCACACGATCAGGTCTTCGGTGAAGCGCCCGCGCGCATCGATCGGCGGCGTTGGCCTGAGCGACCGTGTAGCGGCCCTCTTCCATCGCCGAGAGGTACTGCACCTCGTCGGTGACGCGGCCGTCCTTCACCTTGCGGTACGGCGTCTCGACGAAGCCGTACTTGTTCACCCGCGCGTAAGTCGCGAGCGAGTTGATCAGGCCGATGTTCGGACCTTCCGGCGTCTCGATCGGGCAGATGCGGCCATAGTGCGTCGGATGCACGTCGCGCACCTCGAAGCCGGCACGCTCGCGCGTCAGACCGCCCGGACCCAGCGCCGAGAGCCGCCGCTTGTGGGTGATCTCGGACAACGGGTTGGTCTGGTCCATGAACTGCGAGAGCTGCGACGAGCCGAAGAACTCGCGCACCGCCGCCGCCGCCGGCTTGGCGTTGATCAGGTCCTGCGGCATGACGGTGTCGATATCGACCGACGACATGCGCTCCTTGATCGCGCGCTCCATACGCAGGAGGCCGATGCGGTACTGGTTCTCCATCAGCTCGCCGACCGAGCGCACCCGGCGGTTGCCGAGATGGTCGATGTCGTCGATCTCGCCCTTGCCGTCGCGCAGATCGACCAGCGTGCGGATCACCGAGATGATGTCGTCCTTGCGCAGCACCCGCATGGTGTCGGGGGCGTCGAGGTCGAGCCGCATGTTCATCTTCACGCGACCGACCGCCGAAAGGTCGTAGCGCTCCGGATCGAAGAACAGCGAATTGAACATCGCCGACGCGGTGTCGACCGTCGGCGGCTCGCCAGGACGCATGACGCGATAGATGTCGAACAGCGCATCCTCGCGCGTCATGTTCTTGTCGACGGAGAGCGTATTGCGGATGTAGGCGCCGACATTGACATGGTCGATGTCGAGAACGGGCAGTTCCTTGTAGCCCTCATCGATCAGCACCTTGAGCAGCTTTTCGGTGATCTCGTCGCCGGCCTCGACATAGATTTCGCCGGTCTTCGAATTGACGAGGTCCTCACCGATGAAGTGCCCGAGCAGCTCAGCGTCCGACATGCGGAGCGCCTTGAGGCCCTTCTCCGCCAATTGCCGCGCCGAGCGCACAGTGAGCTTCTTGCCGGCTTCCAGCACCGGCTTGCCGGTGTCGGCATCGACCAGGTCGTTGATCGCCTTGTAGCCACGGAAGCGGTTGGCGTCGAACGGCACGCGCCAGCCTTCCTTTTGGCGCTTGTAGGGCACCTTCTTGAAGAAGGTGTTGAGGATCTCCTCGCCGTCCATGCCGAGCGCGTAGAGCAGCGACGTCACCGGGATCTTGCGGCGACGGTCGATACGCGCATGCACGATGTCCTTGGCGTCGAACTCGATGTCGAGCCAGGAGCCGCGATACGGAATGATGCGGGCAGCAAACAGGAGCTTGCCCGAAGAATGGGTCTTGCCCTTGTCGTGGTCGAAGAACACGCCGGGCGAACGGTGCATCTGGGAAACGATGACGCGCTCGGTGCCATTGACGATGAAGGTGCCGTTGTTGGTCATGAGCGGGATGTCGCCCATGTAGACATCTTGTTCTTTGATGTCCTTGACCGACTTGGCTCCGGTCTCTTCGTCGACATCGAACACGATCAAGCGCAGCGTCACCTTGAGCGGCGCAGCGTAGGTCATGCCGCGCTGCCGGCACTCGTCGACGTCATATTTCGGAGCCTCGAATTCGTATTTGACGAACTCGAGCATCGAGGTGTTGGAGAAGTCCGAAATCGGAAATACCGATTTGAAGACCGCCTGCAGGCCCTCGTCGGGCCGGCCGCCAACCGGCTCCTGCACCAGCAGGAATTGGTCATAGGACGCCTTCTGAACCTCGATGAGGTTCGGCATCTCTGCGACTTCCTGAATTTTTCCGAAAAACTTGCGAACGCGCTTGCGACCTGTGAACGTCTGCGCTGCCATTCTTGCTCTCTCTCGTTCCGTACCGTCGGGTCCGGGACGACTCTCCAGAAGGCCGCAATCCATCGCGACCATCAGGACAGGCGTCGAGCCCCAAAATGATCGAGCCTTGGCGACTCTAGGCGATTCGGTCTGCGCCGGTTTGCCTAAGCTTTGCCCGTGCTCGGCGGATATAAAGGTGATTCCGGGAAAATCGCCCCGAAATCACCGCCTTGTGTTCTGTTCCAGCCGTCAGAGCGGCCGGACTGCTTACTTGAACTCGACCTTGGCGCCGACCTTTTCGAGCGTCGCCTTGATCTTGTCGGCCTCTTCTTTGTTCACGCCCTCTTTGACCGCCTTAGGCGCGCCCTCGACCAGGTCCTTGGCCTCCTTGAGGCCGAGCCCGGTGAGCGCCCGAACTTCCTTGATGACCTCGATCTTCTTGTCGCCGGCCGCGGCCAGGATCACGTTGAACTCGGTCTTCTCCTCAGCCGCAGGCGCTGCCGCCGCCGGGCCCGCCGCCACCGCAACCGCGGCAGCCGCCGAGACGCCCCACTTCTCTTCCAGCAACTTCGCGAGGTCAGCCGCCTCGAGCACGGTGAGGCTGGAGAGGTCGTCCACGATTTTCTGCAAATCAGCCATTTGATTTCACGTCCTATTTGGTTCGAACCAGTCGAGACTTTGCGAAGGGCCTCACGCCGCTTCGCTCTTGGAGGCATAGGCCTGCACCACGCGGGCGAGTTTCGCCGCGGGAGCATTGACCACCTGGGCGATCTTGGTCGCCGGCGCCTGGATCAGGCCGACGATCTTCGCCCGCAGCTCGTCCAGAGACGGCAGCGAAGCAAGCTGCTTCACCGCGTTCGGGTCGAGCGGGGTCTTTCCCATCGCTCCGCCGAGGATCACGAACTTCTCGTTCGCCTTGGCGAAGTCGTTGGCAACCTTCGGCGCGGCCACCGGATCGTTGGAAAACGCGATCAGTGTCGGCCCCTTCATCAAGGGCGCGATGGAAGCCACGTCGGTGCCTTCGAGAGCGATCTTGGCGAGACGGTTCTTCGCGACCTTCACGGAGGCGCCGGCCTGCTTCATCTGCTTGCGCAGAGTCTGCATCTGGGCGACCGTAAGGCCCGAATAGTGAGCAACGACAACGACCTTGGTGTCCTTGAAGACGCCGTTGAGGGTCGTGACGAGCTCCTTCTTTGCCGCTCGATCCACTAGCTCATCTCTTTCCGGTTGGCGGCCCGCTCATCGGAACCGCCGGGTTGCGACCTGTCATCTGCACCGAGAGGGTGAGACAACGTTCTACTGCCCTGCCCCCGAAGCGGCACCGCCGCCCCGGATGTTCCGAGGTTCGAACCGGTCGCGAGCGCGCCAAACGGACGGCCCATATCGGTCTCGACCCGTCTATGCAGGAGTTTAAGCGAGAGGCCGGAACCCTTTTGGCTTCCAACGACTTGCACCTGCAGTCTCGGACAGGACTCCCCACCCGGGCCGAAGCCCGAATGGCCGAGCGCGCTATCAAAAACACGACGACCCCTCACCCCTTTCAGATCGATCCCGGAGGGAATCCAAAAGGATAGAGTTCCTAGTCACCCTATTTTTTCAAGAACGCGCGAAAGCGCACCGGCTCGCCCGGCACGCCCCGCTTCGGTTATCTAAGCCATAGGCGAAGGTTTGCCAAGCCCGAACCTGCGGCTTGGCCACGCCCGTTTGCGCCCAATCAGGCCTTTTCCGGCTGCGCCCCGAACAGCGAACCGGGCTCGACCTTCACGCCCGGGCCCATGGTCGAGGACACCGCCACGCGGTTGATGAAGGTGCCCTTGGCGCCTGCGGCTTCGCCTTCTGCACGGCGTCGGCGAAGGCCTTGATGTTCTGCACGAGCTTCTCCTCGGTGAACGAGGCTTTGCCGACGCCGGCCTGCACGATCCCGGCCTTCTCGACCCGGAACTCGACCGAGCCGCCCTTGGCGCCCTTGACCGCGCCGGTGACGTCCATGGTCACGGTGCCGACCTTCGGGTTCGGCATCATGCCGCGCGGGCCCAGCACCTTGCCGAGCCGGCCGACCAGCGGCATCAGGTCCGGGGTGGCGATGCAGCGGTCGAAATCGATCGCGCCGCCCTGCACCTTCTCGACCAGGTCCTCGGCGCCGACCACGTCGGCGCCGGCCGCCCTCGCCTCATCGGCCTTGGCGCCGCGCGCGAACACGCCGACCCGCACGCTACGGCCCGAGCCGTTCGGCAGGTTCACCACGCCGCGCACCATCTGATCGGCATGGCGCGGATCGACGCCGAGATTCATCGCGATCTCGATGGTCTCGTCGAACTTCGCCTTGGCGCGCTCCTTGATCATCTTCATCGCTTCTTCGATCGAATAAAGCTGTTCGCGGTCGACGCCTTCGCGGGCTTTTCGTGTCCGTTTTCCGAGCTTTGCCATGGCGATTACTCCCGTAACCTCGATGCCCATCGAGCGGGCGGAACCGTCGACCATCTTCATGGCCGACTCGATGCGTGTCGCAGTTCAAGTCCTTCATCTTCTGCTCGGCGATCTCGCTTGCACCTGCGCTTTGGTCATGGCGCCGGCCTTGTCGCGGCCCGGGGTCTTGGAGCCGCTTTCGAGCTTGGCCGCCTTCTTGATGAAGTACGACACCGGCGGCGTCTTCATCTCGAAGGTGAAGGAGCGGTCCGCATAGGTCGTGATGACGACCGGGATCGGCGTGCCCTTTTCCATCTTTGCGGTCTGCGCGTTGAACTGCTTGCAGAAGTCCATGATGTCGAGGCCGCGCTGGCCGAGCGCCGGACCGATCGGCGGCGACGGATTGGCCGCCCCGGCCGGCACCTGCAATTTGAGATAACCCGTGATTTTCTTTGCCATGGCTACTCCTGTTAGTGGTGCGGATCTCGGCGGTTGGCAGCCGCCTCACCTCCCACGCCTACTTCGTCCCTTTCGGCATCACGACTTACGAGCTTCTCCACCTGCCCGAATTCCAATTCGACCGGCGTCGGCCGGCCGAAAATGCTCACCGCGACCTTGACGCGCGAGCGCGCATCGTCGACTTCCTCGACGGTGCCGTTGAACGACGCAAACGGGCCATCCGACACCCGGACCTGCTCGCCGACCTCGAACGAGACCGACGGCTTCGGCCGATCGATGCCCTCCTGCACCTGATGCAGGATGTGCTGCGCCTCGGCCTCCGAATCGGCATCGGCTTGTTGTCGGCGCCGAGGAAGCCGGTCACTTTCGGGGTGTTCTTGATCAGGTGATAGGCCTCGTCGGAGAGGTCCATCTTCACCAGCACGTAGCCGGGGAAGAACTTGCGCTCGGCATCGACCTTGCGGCCGCGGCGCACTTCGACGACCTTTTCCTTCGGCACCATGATCTCGTCGAAGCAGTGCTCGAGATGCCGCTGCTTGGCCTGCTCGCGGATCGATTCCGCGACCTTCTTCTCGAAATTCGAATAGGCCTGAACGATGTACCAGCGCTTGGTCATGGCCATCCGTCCCGTCACCCGGCCCAGCCGATGATGGTCTTACGACCAACCGCATGATCTGATCGGAGATCAGGAAGAAGACCGACGCACACGCGGTCATGATGAAGACCATCAAGGTGGTGATCATCGTCTCGCGCCGGGTCGGCCAGGTGACCTTCTGGCCCTCGGCGCGCACTTCCTGCAGGAACTTGAAGGGACTGGTTTTCGCCATGGGGCCTGTCGATCGGATCGGCTGTCAAACGGCAATACACCCCCGCCCTCGGAATCGACCCCGACGGCAAAGAGCGTACGAGTTATTGTGCTATCGTCGCGCCTGGGCCCTAGCTAGCCCGGCGGGTGCGCTCAACCGGTGAGATACGGTCTTGGCGGGTGCGGGTCAAGGCCGGGGAACTGGCTGAACCGCCGCCGGGGCCGGAAATTCGCTGATGGGACGACCGTTTGGGGCCAACCCCTCGCGGACGATCAGGGCGTCGGGTCAGAGGCTGACCAGTTCTCTATCTTCCTCCGGGCCTTGAGCAAGGCGAGGGCGACGGGAGGCCCAAGCAAGGTTGGCTCGACGCGTTTCGGATTTGGGGTCGGATTGTCCGGCCCCTTTTCTTTTTGGGCGGCGCTCACCGGCCGCGGGACACCAAGCGTTAGTGGGGTATTCTCCGACGTTGTGTTTTTCAGGGGGGCCCTGCGCCGCGCGCGATAGGGCGACAAATGATGGCGAAGAAAAAACTGGCACCCACAAGTCGTCCGCCGAGCCGGACATTCCGCGTGCGTGGCGAACTCGACGACAAACTGATCGCGGCGGCCGAAAAATCGGGACGATCCGTCAGCGAGGAAATCGAATACCGGCTGGAGCGATCATTTCGAGACGATGACATCAGAGAGCAGGCGTTCGAGCAGGCGTGGGCGGCGTTCGAAAAGAAGAAGACCCTCAAAAATGTCGACACTGCCCTCGATACCGTCGAAGCCGCTCTCGCCAACGCCAAGGCGCTGGTCATTGAAGACCCGAAAAATCCGCCCCTGATTGGCGACGCACTGAAAGACATCGTCCAACAAGCCCCGAACAAGGGGGACAAGTTGTGAGGCGGGACACTTCAGAGAACGCGGGCCAAATGTCCGGCCGCAAACGAGCGGTGAACGTCGATGGCTGCAAAACCAATGGATTGCAAAAACGGAGCTAAGCCATTGAAACGTCAGGTAATCAATTTTCGCGGCTGGCAGGAGTGGAGGGACTCGAACCCCCAACCCCCGGTTTTGGAGACCGGTGCTCTAGCCATTGAGCTACACTCCTAGCGGGCCGGTATATAGCGAGCCAGATCGCCGCCGTCACCTGCCGACCGCACTGCCCTGTTTCAAGCCGGCCTATTTCGCACCCAAGATCGCCTTGACCGCGTCGATCACGGCGGGCGGCGCGGCATAGGCGTCGGCATAGATCCGGGCCATCTCCTCGGCGCCGGTGGCCTCGATCGTGAGATTCTTCTTCTTGATCTCGGCCAAGAACACCGGGTCGCGCGCCGTCGCCACCAGCGCAGCACGCAGCTCGCGCAGTTGCTCCGGCGGCGTATTGGGCGGCGCCAGGATCGGCCGGTCGAGCTTCTGCGTGACGGTGAGCAGGTCGATGGTTTGCCGGGTCGCCGTATCCTTGACGAACTCCATCAGCGCCGGCGTATTTGGATAGTTTTTATTGCGCTTGTCAGCGACGACGATCGGCACCAGTAGCTTGTTGTCCCTGATCCAATGGGGATGCAGTGCCGGGATCGACTTGAGGTGGGTCCCGCAGCGACCATCGACCTCCTCCCGCTGCATGGCGAGATCGATATCGCTGCCGGCCTTGTAGCCACCGACCACCTTGATCTTGGCGCCGAACAGCCGATTGAGCATCACCGCGTAAACCTCCATCGGCGACCCCGCCCCGATCGAGCCCACGGTCACCTCGTTCTTGAGCAGGTCGTCCCAGGTCTTGGCCGGCGCGGTGTGCCAGAACGCGCAGGTTCCGTCCGAGCGGTCGAGCGCACCGATGGCATTGAGCTTGAGCGTGTCGAAACGCGCGCCGCGACTGCCCCACAGCGGCGCCAGCGGCGCCGTTGCATTGACCATGGCGATGACGGTGCCGTCCTGCGGCGCCTGAACGTACAGATGGTTGGTGGCAACCAGCCCGCCGGCGCCCGGCATACTCTGGACGATGACATGGGGATGCCCGGGGATATGCCGACCGAAATGTTCGGCCAGCGTGCGGGCATATTCACCGAAGCCGCCCGCAACCCCGACGCTGATGATGAGGCGGATGGTCTTGCCTTTATAGTACGGCTCCTGCGCCAGGCCTTGGCCCGCGCCCGCGGCACACAACATGATCCCAAGCAGCGCCGCCCGTCCGAATTGCATTTGCCTCTCCCTCCGCCTAACGGCCGCCCATGGTTTCACGGGCGGCGGCAATGACCTCCGGCGGCGCGGCAAACGCGCGCTGCAACATCTTGGTCATGTCATCGCCCTGTACCGGGTCGACTTGCAGATTGCGCCGCTCCACTTCGGCGCGAAACGCCTCATCGCGCATGACCGCAACGAGGGCGTCGCGCAGCGTCTTCACGCGCGCGGCCGGCACGCCAGGCGGCGCCAGCACCGGGCGATCCATGGTCTGCGACACCATCAGCAGCTCGAGCTGCCGCCGTGTCGCATCATCCCGCACAAATTCCATCACCGTCGGCGTGTCCGGGAACAGCGCGCTGCGCTTGTCGGCGATCAGGATCGGCACGTTGATCTTGCGCTCGGTCAGCCAGTCGGGCCGCGTCGCCCTGATGACGGTGAGCTGACCGCCGCAGCGACCGTCGACCTCGCCGCGCTCCATCGCCAGGTAGATGTCGGTGCCGGACTTGTAGCCGCCGATCACCTTCATCTTGGTGCCGAACAGCTTGTTCAGCATCGCCGGATAGGTGTCCATCTGCGAGCCGACCCCGGAGCTGCCGACGGTCGACTCCTTATTGAGGAGATCGCTCCAGGTTTTCACCGGCGAGCTTCGCCAGGTGATGCACATGCCGTCGGCACGATCGAGCGCGCCGAGCCAGTTGAACTTCAGCGTCTCGAAGCGGACGCCCTTGCCGCCCCACAGCGGCGCGAGCGGCACCGTCGAATGGACGATGCCGATGGTGGTGCCGTCCTGTGGCGCCTGCGTGTAGAGATAATTGGTGGCGGTGAGGCCACCGGCGCCCGGCATGCTCTGGACGATGAAGTTCGGACTGTCCCGCGATGTGACGGCCCATATGTTCGGCCAGCACGCGGGCATATTCCGCATAGCCGCCGGCGACGCCGGTCGAAATCACGATGCGGATGGTCTTGCCGCTGTAGAACGGCGCATCCTGCGCGCCCGCCGCGCCGGCCAACGCCGTCAGGACGACGCCGACAAGCAGCCCCGCGCGCGACAGCATCGACCTCATCCCTTTGCGGACGCGGTCGTTGATGGGGACGTCTTGGCCTCGAAATGCTGCGCGCTGTTGGGGTCGAAACGGTGCGCGGAGACGTCGGTGCGGCCGCTCTTTTCGAGCTTCTCGGAGCCGAACGCCGCGACCTGCAGGATCTCGAGGTCGTCCTCGCCGATATTCTCGAACCAGTAGCGCGAGAAGCGCGGCGTGATCGTCCCCTCCATCGGGCCGAACTCGCCGATCACCACGTCGTCCGGACCGTAGAAGCGCACGCGGCCCTTCAGCACCATCCAGAAGCTCGCGATGCCGGTGTGGTAGTGGAGATTGTTCTCGCCGCCGTTCTTCTTCACCACCTGCACGACACCGCGCACGATGTCCTTGCG
The DNA here is from genome assembly GCA_963741595.1 of uncultured Alphaproteobacteria bacterium. GTDB lineage: Bacteria > Pseudomonadota > Alphaproteobacteria > Rhizobiales > Xanthobacteraceae > VAZQ01. Next base: position 8,982 of record CAVUIV010000015.1, on the reverse strand, counting down.
GCCGAGCGCGACAAATCCCTTGCCGGAACTGACGCCGTCAGGCTTGGCGTAGCTGAAGGTTGCCCAGTTGGCCTCGGCGGCGCGGTGGAGCTCCATCAGGCTTTCTTCTTTCTTGCTCATTTCGGTCGTCGACATGGTTTCCTCCTTGTTGTCCGGACGTCAGTTGAGCGGCTAGTGCCGCTCCCTCACCGCGATCATGGTGTAGTCGGGATCCGACAGGAAGTACTCGCCCATCGGACATTGCTGCTTGAGAAGATCGAGCCGCGCCGCGCCCTCGGCGCCGCGGCCGACCGGCGGCGTGTTCATCACCGGGTTGCGGTCGATCAGCTCATCGACGTCGTTCTTGAACGCCTGCATGTCTTCGACCGTGAACCCGACATGGTCCATCCCGGTCGGCAGGATGCTCTGGCCGAGATAGTTCTTGATCCGCCACGGCATGATCATCAGCGTGACCTTGCCGTCGGTCAGATAGTGGTTGGGATCGCCCGCGACGCTGTTCTGCTCGGCGAACTGGAACACGTCGACATAGAACCGCGCCATCTCGTCCGGCCGCATGGTCCGCATCGCGACATGGGTGATGCAGCGCGGCTGCTGCTCGCCGGAATTCTGCACATAGGCCGCGTGCCGGTTCTTCATGTCCTTCTGCGAAATATCGAAGACGTTGCCGTCCGGATCGTTGGCGGTGATGCCGGCGAACGGACGCGTCGAGGGCCGCTGCACCCAATCGGCCGCCGGATATTTCGTGCGCATGCGGTCGAACGCGGTCTCGACGTCTTCCACCTCGATGCCGAAATGATCGAGCCCGGCCGGACGTCCGGCCTTGCGCGGATTGATGTTGAGCCCGACATAGCCGTCGCCGACCGTGAGCGCGGATTTCGGCGAGGTCTTGGATTGGTACATCCCGAATACGGCTTCGTAGAATTTGGTGATGAGCGCGTATTTCTCGCTCACGATGGCCACATGATTGATCTTGGCGAACATGCCTTCTCCTTATCGCGTTCTTGTTGTTCTCACTTCCCGGCCATCATCGACTTCGCCGCCGCCACCACGTCCGGCGGCATCGCATAGGCCGCCGCCAGCGTTTTGGCGACGTCTTCACCGCGCACCCAATCGAGCGTCAGCCGTTGCTTCTTGATGTCGGCCAGGAACGCCGGATCGGCCATGGTGGCATTGAACGCGTCACGCAAGAGCTTGACCCGCTCGGGCGGAACTCCGGGCGGCGCCAGCACCGGCCGATCAAGGTCCTGCGAGACGATCAAGAGCTTGATCTGCTGGCGGGTCGGTTCGTCTTTGGCGAATTCGAACAGCGTCGGCGCGTCGGGGAATTGCGGCGTGCGGCGCTCGCTCACCACGATCGGCACGGTGATCCGCTTCTCCGTCAGCCATTGCGGGCGCAATGCCCCGATCGAGGTGAGCTGCGGCCCGCAGCGCCCATGAATCTCTTCGCGCTCCATGGCGTGGAAGATCGAGGCGCCGTCCTTGTAGCCGCCGATCACTTTCACCTTGGTGCCGAACAGCTTGTTCATCACCGCCGGGTAAAGATCCATCTGCGATCCGATGCCGGACGAGCCGACGATGAACTCCTTGTCGAGCATGTCGGACCAGGTCTTGATCGGCGACGTGTGCCACGCGGTGCAAGGACCGTCGGAGCGGTCCATGCTGCCGATCCAGTGCAGCTTCATCGGTTCGAAGCGCGCACCGGCCATGCCGAATAGCGGCGCGAGCGGCACCGTCGAATGGATCAGTCCGATGGTGGTGCCGTCCTGCGGCGCCTGCGCGAAGAGATAATTGGTCGCGAGCAACCCGCCCGCCCCCGGCATGCTCTGGACGATGAAGTCCGGCTTCCCGGGAATATGGTTACCCATGTGTGCGGCCAAGAGGCGCGCATACGACACGTAGCCGCCGGCAACCCCGGCGCTGATGATGAAGCGGATGGTCTTGTCCTTGTAGAACGCCTCATCCTGCGCCTGTCCCGGCGCCGATGCGGCGGACGCCAGCACGGCTGCCAGACCCGCGACCAGCCAGCGCGCCCCGATCCGCATGACGTTTCTCCCGGCGTTTCCCTGCTGCATCTTAATCGGGCACACCCGTTCCGCAAACACATCACCGGCGGACGGCCGACAGCCGTGATATTCCAGCCTTTGCCAAGGGGAACCGACGCAACTATGATCGCCGCAACCACAGGAGACCGACAATGAATGTGATTGCCCAGGCGCAGTTCAAGACCGGCGCGCGCCACTACGAGATGACCGAGGGCGAGCGGAAAATCCGCGTCGAGGCTGCAGCCGCCTTCCGCCTGGCGCATCACTACCGTTGGAACCTGCAGATCAACAACCACATCTGCATCCGTATCCCCGATCGTCCCGACCACTTCCTGATGAACCCGTATGGGCTCGGCTGGGACGAGATCACCGCCTCCAATCTGGCGACCATTCGCATGGACGGCGACAAGCGCGAGATCGTCAGCCATGACGGCGTCACGCTCGGCCCGGCCGGCTTGAACTTCCACTCCGGCATCCTGGCGGCGCGGCCCGACATCAACTGCACCATGCACGTGCACGCCCGCCCAGGTGTCGCGGTCGCCGCGACCAAGCAGGGCCTGATCATCGTCGACCAGTCGAGCATGCATCTCTATGGCGAGGTCGGGACGCATGACTTCGAAGGCTTTGCCGAAGGCGAGGACGAGGTGCCGCGCATCCTGCGCGACCTCGGCGACAAGCACTGCCTGCTGATGTGGAACCACGGGCTCCTCACCATCGGCCGCACCATCGGCGAGACATTCCTTTATATGCGCCGGCTGGTGGACGCCTGCGAGCTGCAGATCCAGCTGATGTCGATGGGCACCGAGATCCGGCACATCCCGAAGGACGTGCTCGACGTCACCCGGGCGCAGATCGTCGAGAAGCGCAAGTCGCCGAAATACGCGCAGGTCGAGTGGGATTATCACTGCCGGCTGGCCGAGCGGCTCGATCCAAGCTTCGCGGAGTAATTTGTCGAGTGGTAGGTGGGCAAAGGCGCGTCTCCGCGCCGTGCCCACCCGAATCGCATTTGCCGAGACTGGCTTACCGGCTGACTGCGCCGTCGGCGACACTGCAAGCCTAGCGCGGCTCGATGCCCGCCTTCTGGATGATCTCGCGGTTGAGCGCGACCTCACGGACCACACGCTCGGCCAAGGCCTGCGGCCCGCCACCGATGATCTGGAAGCCGGCGCCGCGCGCCCGCGCGATCACCTCCGGATTTTTGAGCGCGACCTGCGTCTCCTCCGCCAGCCGCGCCACGATGTCCTTTGGCGTGCCGATCGGCGCGAACAGTCCGACGAAGGTGTCGGTGCCGGATTCTTGCCGCCGAGCTCGAAATGGACGCGCTTCAGGGTAGGCGCGCCCTGCGCCATGATCGCGGAGCCGGTCGAGCTCTCGCCGACAAAGCCGATCGCCTTGATGGCGGGGTGCTCGGTCAGCGTCTTGCCGGCTTCCTCGCCCATGCCGTGGACGGTGTTGAGCACGCCGTCGGGCAGACCGGCCTGCTTCGCAAGCTTTGACAGCAGGTCCGCCGTTACCGGCGACCATTCAGCCGGCTTGTGCACCACCGTGCAGCCCGCGGCCAGCGCCGGGGCGATCTTCCAGGTCGAGAGCATGAACGGCGTGTTCCACGGCGTGATCACGCCGACCGGGCCGATCGGCACCCGGGTCGAGATGTTCCAGTGCTCCTCGCTCGGCGTGTTGAGGCCGTCCCGGGCCTCGCGCGCATTTGTCGGCAAAGAAGCGGAAGTTTTCCGCCGCCCGGATCGCGGCCTTGGCCATGAAGCGGTGCGCCTGGCCGGTGTCGATGCATTCCAGCACCGCGATGTCGTCGGCGTGGTCCTCGATCGCATCGGCCACGCGATGCAGCAACTTCTTCCGCGCCGCCGCCGACATGTCGCGCCAGGATTTGAAGGCCGTCGCGGCGGCGGTTGCGGCGCGGTCGATGTCTTCGGCATTGCCGCGGGCGACCGAAGCCAGCACCGCGCCGTCGACCGGGGACTTCGTCTCGAACGTCTGGCCGGAGATCGACGGCACGGTCTTGCCGTCGATCATGTGGCCGATGCCCTCGCTCTTTAATTTGGCGAGCAGGGGAGCTGCGCGGTCGCGGTTGGCCTGAAACACGTCCTTGGGTGTCACTTTATCCATGGGCAGTCTCCACCTTCAGAGCTTCGTGGATATTGTTGCGTTTCCAGCTGGTTTCCTTGTCGTTGATCTGCATGTCGAACGACAGCGCGAACTTGCTGTCCGCAAACACCGGATCAAGGTAGGCCGACAAGGCCTTGAATATATGTTCGCCGGCCTTCTTGCGGGTCGGCGAGGTCGCGGCCTTCGCCGAGCCGCAGCACCATGTCGAGAAAGCCGTAAGCCCGGCGGCCGTCGGCGATCGCATAGTGCTCGCACCGGACAGCGCGGACGCGAATACCGCCGAGCGGGAAGATGCCGGTCTCGACCGCGGCCTTGCGAACCAGTTCCACGACCGCGCCGATGTCGACGCGTTCGTCGAGATTGGCGGAATATTCAATCGTGAAATGCGGCATGTTGCGATGACTCCAGCTCTTCTCTAAAGCATCAGGCGAAGTAGCAGCTCACGGAACCGTAAGGGCCATAGTCCGCCTGGATCGTGTCGCCCTTGCGGGTCTCGATCGGGCGGATGAACGATCCCGCCAGCACCACTTGCCCGGCTTCCAGCGCCAATCCGTTCGGCGCGATCTTGTTGGCGAGCCAGGCCACCGAGGTGGCGGGATGGTTGAGAACGCCGGCGGCAAGCCCGGTTTCCTCGAGCTGGCCGTTGCGGAAACACAGCGCGCCGATCCAGCGCAAATCGGCATCCATCGGCCGGATCGGGCGGCCGCCGAGCACGATGCCGGCATTCGCGGCGTTGTCGGCGATGGTGTCGAAAATCTTCCGGGTTGCCTTGGTCTGCGGATCGACCCGCTCGACCCGCGTGTCCAGGATTTCCAGCGCGGGCACCACGAAGTCGGTGGCGTTGAGCACGTCGAACATCGTGCAGTCCGGGCCCGCCAGCCGCGACTTCATCACGAAGGCCAGTTCGGCCTCGACGCGGGTCGCGATGAAACGGTCCGATCGGCACCAGCCCGCCATCGGCAAAGAACATGTCGTCGAGCAGGATGCCGGAGTCCGGCTCGTCGATATTGAGCGCGCTCTGCATCGCCTTCGAGGTCAGGCCGATCTTGTGGCCCTTCACGACGCGGCCCCCTGCTACTTTCATCTCGACCCAGGCCTTCTGAATAGCGTAGGCGTCTTCGATCGTTATGCCGGGATGTTCGAGCGAAAGCTGCCGGATCTGCGTGCGGGTTTTTTCGGCCTGATCGAGCCGCCCGGCGGACTTGCGGATTTCGTCTTGGGAAAGGGCCATATGCGTTCGCAAAAAGAGGGTGCTGAAATATGTTTAACATGTTAAGTTATATTGCGCAAACTGATTTGGTGCTTGTTGCAACGCAAAACTTTATCCTTCTCCCGATCAACGATTCCTGATGGCGGAACGACTGAAGATGGCAGCGAAGAAATCGCCGGACGGATCGCATGGGGGCGCCGGCAAAGCGGGCGAGATGCGTGGCGTGCCGATGCGCGAATTCTCCCGTTCGCTGCCGATGTCGCTTCTGCGCGCGCGAGAAGCTGTGATGCGCCAGTTCCGTCCCTCCTTGCGCAACCATGGATTGACCGAGCAGCAGTGGCGGATCCTGCGCGCGCTGACGGCGGTGGACACCATCGAGGTGACCGAACTGGCGCGCGTCGCCTTTTTGCTGGGGCCGAGCCTGTCGCGAATCCTGCGCGATCTCGAAGCGCGCGAACTGATCGAGCGGCGGACCGCCAAGGCCGATCTGCGCCGCGGCGAGGTGTCAATCTCCCCCAAGGGGTTGAAGCTGATCGAGGCCGTCGCGCCGACCTCGGAGGCGATCTACGCCGAGATCACCAATCGCTACGGCGCCCGCAAGCTTGCCGAATTGCAGGACATGCTGGCCGAGCTCGAGCGCGGCCTTACAGAAATGGAAGTGGCCGGTGAGGGCGACGCCGAGGCCGACGAGTAAGCGCAAATTTGCATGATGCTACCGGCCCGATGCATAGCGGCCGGGCAAATGATTGCGATCATTTGGCTAATGGTAGACACGCGCGCGATTTTTCGATCAAAGTGCCAGCCAAGCCGGTCATGAAAACCGGTGCGGGAGTTCCAGGGTTTGCCGCTGATATCGCCGGCTTTCCTGGTGCAAAGGTCAGGGCTGAAATCCGAAAATGGTCACCATCCAACTCAACAATCTGATTGATTTCGTCGCCGAGGTTTTTTCGCATTCGGAGTCCTCGCCCGAGGAAGCCAGGCGGATCGCGACCTATCTCACCACGGCCAACCTTACCGGCCATGACAGCCACGGCGTGATCCGGGTTCCGGTCTATATCCGCTGGAAGAAGACCGGCAACGTCATTCCCAACCAGACCCCCGAGATTGTCGTCGATACCCCCTCGCTTGCCGTGGTCGATGGCAAGTTCGGCTATGGCCAGACCGTGACGCCGTTCGCGGTGCGGACCGGCATCGAGAAGTGCAAGAAGGCGGGGCTGCCGGCGGTCGCGCTGCGCAACGCCGGGCATATCGGCCGCGTCGGCGATTGGGCCGAGATGGCCGCCGCCGAAGGGTTGGTGTCGGTCCATTTCGTCAACGCCGCCGGCTCGCTGCTGGTGGCGCCGTTCGGCGGGGTCCAGAAGCGGCTCTCGACCGCGCCCTATTGCGTCGGCATTCCGCGCCAGGGGCAGGATCCGATCGTGCTCGATTTCGCGACCTCGATCGTCGCCGAAGGCAAGGTGCTGGTTGCAAGCCGCGGCGGCAAGAAACTGCCGACCGGCGCGCTGGTCGATGCCGACGGCACGCTGAGCGAGCAGCCGTCCGTGCTTTACGGGCCTTACACGCCGGACGGGCCGCGCGACCATACAAAGGGGACAGGTGCGATCCGCGCGTTCGGCGAGCACAAGGGATCGGGGCTTGCCTTCATCTGCGAACTGCTCGGCGGCGCGCTCACCGGCACCGGCGCGACGTCAGGCGGCCGGCAGTTCGCCAACGGCATGCTCGCCTTCTATGTCGATCCCAAGGTGATCGACACCGGCAATGTCTTCGACGAGGAAATCTCGCGCTATACCGACTTCATCCGGGAGACCAAGCCGATTGCCGGCGTCGATACCGTGCTGGTCCCCGGAGATCCCGAACGCAAGATGCGCGCCGAGCGCACCAGGAATGGCGTACCGCTGCCTGACGATACCTGGGCTGCGATCGTCAACACCGCCCGCGAGGTCGGCGTCAGCGAGGCCAGCATTCAGCGGGCCGCCAGCTAATCAACTCCGCGAACTCCAACAATTGCAACGATCACAAAGGGAAAGCGATCAATGACAACCAACAACGTCAAGAAAGTATGGGCCTCGGGCAAGGCCGTGGTGAACGCGTGGCTCGCGATCCCGTCCGGCTTCTCCGCCGAAGTCATCGCGCAATGCGGTTTCGACAGCGTCACCGTCGACATGCAGCACGGCGTGCAGGATTACCTGTCGATGGTGCAATGCTTTCAGGCGATGAACGGCCACCCGGTCACCCCCATGGTCAGGGTGCCGTGGAACGAGCCCGGCATCATCGGCAAGGTGCTCGACGGCGGCGCCTATGGCGTGATCTGCCCGATGATCAACACCCCGCAGGAAGCCAAGAACCTCGTTCAGTACGCAAAATATCCGCCGAAGGGCACCCGCTCAAACGGCCCGATCCGCGCCGGCATGTACGGCAGCGCCGGATCGTACCAGCAGACCGCCAATGACGAGATCGTGCTGCTGCCGATGATGGAGACCAAGACCGCGATCGAGAACATGGAATTGATCCTCGACGTCGAGGGCATCAACGGCGTCTATGTCGGCCCGTCCGATCTCCGTTTCTCGTACGGCCTGACGCCGAAGCTCGACGGCGATGAGCCGGAAATCCTCAAGATCTACGAGAAGATTATCAAGGAATGCGGCAAGCGCGGCCTCAATCCGGGCATCCACTGCTCGGGCGCGGAAGGCGCGGCGCGCGCGATCAACATGGGCTTCAAGCTCGTGACGCTGTCGAACGAAGTCGGCCTGATGTCGACCTACGCCAGGATGCAGGTGAACCAGACCCGCAAGGACTCGGCCGGGAAGGCCTAAGACGCGAATGGCGAATGGGGAATGGAGGGCAGCGTAACGGTGTTTACTATTCGCTACTCGCCATTCGCCATTCGCCGACTTTAGGAGATACCGACATGACCCCGGCACCCGTGATCCGCCTGCATCCTGACGACGGCGTGCTGATCGCGCGCTCTAGCCTGCCGCCCGGCATGGTGGTGGCCGATGGCGTCACCACGGTCGAGCGAATTCCGGCCGGCCACAAGGTGGCGATCAAGCCGATCGCCGTGGGCGAGCCGGTACGCCGTTACGGCCAGATCATCGGCTTTGCGACCGTGCCGATTGCGCCGGGCCAGCACGTTCACACGCAAAACTGCGGCATGGGCGATTTCGCCAAGGACTATGCTTATGGCGTCGACGTCAAGCCGGTGCCGAACTTCGATCTGCCTGCGACCTTCGAGGGCATTCGCCGCGCTGACGGGCGGGTGGCGACGCGCAACTATATCGGCATCCTCACCTCGGTGAATTGCAGCGCCCATGTCGCCGGCATCGTCGCCGACATGTTCAAGAAGAACCCGTTCACCGGCGACAATCCCCTGGCCGATTTCCCGAACGTCGACGGCGTGGTGGCGCTAACCCACAAGACCGGCTGCGGCATGACGCAGGACGAGCCGCTGGCGCTGCTGCGGCGGACGCTCGGAGGCTATGCGCGGCATGCGAACTTTTCCGCCGTCGTGGTGCTCGGGCTCGGCTGCGAGGTCAACCAGATCGGCGGCCTGATGCAGGAACAGAAACTCGCCGGTCGCCTGCGCGCGATGGACATCCAGGAAGTCGG
>CAVUIV010000014.1:0-74861 GCA_963741595.1 uncultured Alphaproteobacteria bacterium | reverse complement strand
CATCCGGGAGTGGCATTGACGCCAACCTGAGCGCTCGTCTCACTCAAACAACATCAGGCCCGCCTCGCAGCGGGCCTGATGCGTTCTGGCTTTGACGTTGCGTAGGGCAACGTTACCAGACTCCCAATCCGAACGGTCCGACTCCGAACTGCACATACGGCCGAGGCTGATAGTAGTCGCTGCGGTAGTAGGGACTCGGGGCATAGGCGTAGGGGTAAGCCCGATAGGCCCGGTTCGGGTACGCGCGATACCGATAGGGCCGATTGTAGCGGCGGTGCGGCACGCCACGGTGCCAGACGTGCTCGACGTTGGCTTGGTCGGCCTGAACGCCGGGCGCATGACGGATCGCCGCCGCGTTCGCCGGCGTCGCAACAGCGGCAATCATCGCCGCAGCCGCCGCGCCCATGAGACTCTTGTACATAGCATTCTCCTTCAGGTGGTGCCTGAAGGCATAACGTTTGGAACCGCATTCGGTTCAGGGCGATTCTCTCGGTTCCACCGCGCGATGGCCGGAACCTTTCTCAGCTGGACTGCCACCAGCAGCGCATCTGCGGGGTCACCACGGTTCCGCTCATCCGGTGCTCGGTCGCGAGCCATGAGCGACATTGCCGCACGGCGTTGCGGCCGGGGTATCCGAGATTGTCGGTGCGCGGAAACTCCGTTGCATCGTGGCGATAGCGCTGGACCGGCCGCACAGTGATGCGCGTCGGGGCGCGTTGCCGCGCCTGCTGTTTGCTTTGCTGTTTCTTCTGCGTCTTTTGCGCTCGCGTGTCCGGCCTGCGGCAGCACCGAGCGAAAGACGCGATCCCACTCGGGCGGCTGCGCTTGCGCCTGCCGTTGTGGCTGTGCCTGCCGCTGCGCCACGCCTTGGTCCGCTGTGCTGACCAGCAGCGCGACCGCGACCAACCCGATCCTGACCTTTGCCGTCATGATTCCGACCCCATAATATCAAGCTACGGTCGCCGATAGCGGCTTGACCGTCAACGCCTCAATACACGGCATCAACCGCCGACTTGGCCCACCGACTTGGCCCGCCGACCAAGCTCCCGTAACAATGCGGCATGACGCCGTCACCCCAGGCCGATCGCTGGCGCGCCGCCAAAGCACCCTCGCTCGAGGAGTTCGAACAGTTGGCGGACGCCGCCTACCGGCTGTTGCCGGACGAATTCCGCGCGCTCTGCACCGACCTGGTGATCCGGGTGGCCGAATACCCCACCGAGGAGGTCCTCGATGAGATGGGCATCGACAGCGAACTGGACCTGATGGGCCTGTTCCAGGGCGTCGGCCTGCCGTTCCAATCGGAAAGCGTCTCCGGCCAGATGCCGAACATGGTCTGGCTCTATCGCGTGCCGATGTTGCTCTATTGGGCCGAGCACGACGAGACGCTCACGTCGATCGTCACCCACGTGCTGGTGCACGAGATCGGTCATCATTTCGGCCTGTCGGACGAAGACATCGCGGCGATCGAAGCCAGCGTAGAATAAGGGAGCGAGGGTCATGAAAATCGACGGACGCTGCGCCTGCGGCGCCATCACCATCGAGGGCGAGGCCGATCCGGCGGATGCGTCGATCTGCCATTGCACCGACTGCCAGACCGGCACCGGCTCGGCGTTCCGCGTATCGGTGCTCGTTCGCGGCACGTCGTTCAAAATGTCTGGTACGCCGACAAGCTACCTCAAGCTGACGGCGGACAGCGGCAAGCCGCGCATCCAGGCGTTCTGCCCGCGCTGCGGCTCGCCGATCTATTCGACGTCGCCGGGCGACGGCGTACAGGACGCGTATCGCGTGCGCGTCGGCATCCTGCGCCAACGCAAGGAGTTCGTGCCGAAGAAACAGAACTGGTTCCGTTCGGCGCTGCCGTGGATCACCGGCCTGCCGGAGATTGCGAAGAACGAGAAGGGCGCCTGAGGCTCGGCGCTGCGCGCGCGGCTGATAGGAGTGCGCTAGATGATCGTCGTGGTGTTCCGTTCGCGGCTTACGCCCGAAGCGGGCGAAGACTATGAGACCACCGGCGCGCGCATGGATGCGCTGGCAGCGAAAATGCCGGGCTATGTCGCGCACAAGACCTTTGCGGCCGAGGACGGCGAACGCGTCACGCTGGTGGAATTCGAATTGGAAGAGGCGATCGCAGCCTGGCGCACGCACCCGGAGCACGTCGAAGCGCAACGCCAAGGCCGCGCAAAGTTCTATTCGGAATTCCGGCTCACCGTCTGCGAGGTGCTACGCGAGCAGCGTTTCACGCGCGACGACGAGTTGATCGCACTCTGATCCTCCGTCATACGCGCGAACGCCGTCTCCGTCATCCTGAGGTGCCCGAGCCATAAGCGCGTTCCGCGCGTCTTCGACGCGCTATGGCGAGGGCCTCGAAGGATGCACGGCCACCGCCGTAGCGTCATACCGGAGCCGTCGTCCTTCGAGGGCGCGGTGCTGACGCAGCGGCCACCTCAGGATAATCGAACACTAGGATGAGTGCGATGAGGATCCCGCCTAATACAGCGGCTCGCCTTCGGTGGTGCAGCGGCGCAAGGTTCGGCGCTGGTCGCTCGGCCAATCCGTGCGCGCGTGCAGGCACGCCAGGTTGTCCCACATCACCAGGTCGCCGACCCGCCAGACGTGCTCGTAGATGAGCGCGGGATCCTCGGCGATGTCGAACAGTTCGGTGAGGAGCGCTTCGCCCTCGCCGCGGTCCATGCCCTCGATCCACATCGTGTTCTGGCTGGTGACATAGAGCCCTTTGCGCCCGGAGCCCGGATTGGTGACGACCATGGGCTGCCGGCAGTGATGCATGGTGGCAATATCCACCGTGAAATCGATGCGCCGGCCGGTGGTGTATTGGTGGCCCTGCATCACCATCGCGCCGTCGATGCGCCGCTTCACCTCCGCCGGCAATCGCTCGTAGGCGGCGTAGGAGCTGGAAAAGCGCGTGTGGCCGCCTTCCGTCGGGATTTCGATGCCGTAGAGGAACGACGCGCGGTGCGGGCGCCGGTGGTAGCACTTGTCGGAGTGGAACCACATTTCGCCGTGCCCGAGCGCGCCTTTCGGTTTGCCGTCGGCGTCGACATTGTCGGTGATCAGCAGCATGTCGTCCCATTCCAGCATGGCGTCGACGCCAACCGCGCCCTCGCGCGGCGGCACCCGCTTGGCGACGGGACCGAAATGGGACGCAAACCGGCGCTGGTCATCCTCGGAGAGAGTTCTGATCGCGGAACACCAGCACGGTGTGCTGGTGCCAGGCGTCTTTGATCTGCGCGGACGGTATCGGGATCGAGCGGTCGGCTGAGATCGACGCCGCGGATCTCGGCGCCGATCACCGGATGCAGTTTGACGACGGAGACGGTGCTCGGCCTGTTCGGCGACGATGGCCATGGGCGTCTCCACTGCCTGAAGCGGTTCCACGTCAAGCCGTTAGTACAACGGCTCGCCTTCCACGGTGCAACGGCGCAGCATCCGCTTCTGCTCCTGCGGCCAGTCAGTCCGTGCATGCAGGCAAGCGAGGTTATCCCACATCACGAGGTCGCCGAGGCGCCACTTGTGATCGTAGATGATCTCAGGATTTTCCACGATGTCGAAGCATTGCCGCAGCAGCGCCTCGCTCTCGGCGCGGTCCATGCCCTCGATCCACATCGTGTTCACGCTGGCCGCGTAGAGTCCCTTCCGGCCGGAGCCGGGATTGGTGACGATCAGCGGCTGGCTGCAATGATGAATGGACGCGAGATCGATCGCGAGATCGATCCGATGGCCATGCCCGTATTGATAGCCCTGCATCACCATGGCGCCTTCCAGGCGGCGCTTGAGGTCTTCGGGCATCCGCTCATAGGCGGCGTACATGCTGGCGAACCGCGTGTCGCCGCCCTCGGACGGAATCTCGATGCCGTAGAGGAACGTCGCGCGGTGCGGGCGGCGGTGATAGCACTTGTCGGAGTGGAACCACATCTCGCCGTGGCCGAGCGAGCCGACCGGCTTGCCGTTGGCATCGACGTGGTCGGTGATCATCATCATGTCGTCCCACGCGACCACATCATCCCGCTTCGGCGAGGTCGCCGGCGGAGGCACCCGCTTGGCGACGGGGCCGAAATAGGACGCGAACCGGCGCTGATCGTCCTCGGTGAGCTTCTGATCCCGGAACACCAGCATGGCGTTATCGTGCCAGGCGTCCTTGATCTGGCGGAGCGTATCCGCGTCGAGCGGACGGCTGAGATCGACGCCGCGGACTTCGGCGCCGATGAACGGGTGCATCTTCTTGACGGTGATTGTGCCGGTTCTGTCCTCGACGAGCGACATTTGTTTTTCTCCCGTTGATCTGCCTTGTGTCGATCTGCCTTGGCAGCGTGGCCGCTGATCGACGCAGCCTTGACGCCACCATATCAATTCCACGACCCGGTCCACAATCGGCTTGGACCCAGGAGGGCGCTCGCTTGTGCATGCCTCCCCGGCTCAAACGCGCATCGCTCGCAATATCAGGCTTATTCTGAGCCCAAGGCCGCTGGCGCGCACCGCGGCCGGGCTTGACGGGCCGGGCCCAAGCCGCCAAGAGAAGGGCCATTCTACAAAGCTTCTAAGGACCGCCCATGGACAAGTTTACCAAGCTCGAAGGCGTCGCGGCGCCGCTCAAGATGATCAATGTCGATACCGACATGATCATTCCCAAGCAGTACCTCAAGACCATCAAGCGCACCGGACTGGGCAGCGGCCTGTTCTCGGAGAAGCGCTTCAAAGACGACGGCAGCGAGAATCCGGACTTCGTGCTGAACAAGCCGGCTTATCGCCACGCCAAGATTCTTGTCGCCGGCGACAATTTCGGCTGCGGCTCGTCGCGCGAGCACGCGCCCTGGGCGCTCATGGATTTCGGCATTCGCTGCGTCATCTCGACGTCGTTCGGCGACATTTTCTACAACAACTGCTTCAAGAACGGCGTGCTGCCGATCAAGGTGTCGCCGGAGGACTTGGAGAAGCTGTTCGACGACGCCGAGCGCGGCGCCAATGCGACGCTCTCGATCGATCTCGAAAAGCAGGAAATCCGCGGCCCCGACGGCGGCGTGGTGAAATTCGACATCGATGCGCATCGCAAGCATTGCCTGCTCAACGGCCTCGACGACATCGGCCTGACGATGGTCAAGGAAAAGCAGATCAACGACTTCGAAGCCAAGTCCCAGGCCGCGCGCCCCTGGGCGTGATTGGCCTTCGTTTGGTGCATTCGGACAATCCTGATCCGTCATCCTGAGGTGCGAGGCATAGCGCCTCTTCGCTATGCCGAGCCTCGAAGGACGACGGCCCATATTGGGCGCCGCCGACCCTTCGATGCTCGCCGCTCACGCGGCTCGCACCCAGGGTGACGGCGGCGAGAGATCACAGATCGCCTCAATAGTGGCTGTTACACCGCCGCCCGCAGGCTGAAGTCCGGGCGCGCGCGCGGCATCGATGGCCACGGTCTTGCCGGCGCCGAACAGCTTGCGGCCCGCCACATGGTCGCTCGGCATGTTCACGGAATCGATGCCGGTCAACGTGCCCTTGCGGAAGTACAGCACCGAGAACCGGCCGCCGGCGACGTCGCCGAGCGTGACGGTGTCGTCGTAGTGCTGCGTCATGCCGACGATCTGCAGCTTGACCTCGTATTGGTCGGACCAGAACCACGGCACCGCCGCGTAGCGGCTTGGCGTCGCCCATGATGGCGTCGGCGACGGTCTTGCCCTGGTCGATGGCGTTCTGCACCGATTCCAGCCGTAGAAGATCTGCCGCCATCGGATGCGGAAACGTCGCGCAGTCGCCGATGGCGTAAATGTCGGGATCGGCGGTGCGCAAGAGCGCGTCGACCACGATGCCGCGGTCGCAGGCGAGCCCCGCCGCCTTGGCCAGATCGTCATTGGCGATAATGCCGATGCCCACCACCACCAGGTCGGCCGGCACCGTCGCGCCATCGCCGCAGCGCACGCCGGTCACGCGGCCGTCGCTGCCGATGATCTCAGTCACCGATGCACCGAGCCGCACGTCGACGCCGCGCGAGCGATGCAAGTCGCGGTAATAATCGGAGAGCACCGGCGACACCACGCGCGCCATCAGCCGATCCATCGCCTCCAACACCGTGACGTCGCAACCGAGCGTGCGCGCCACCGCCGCGCATTCAAGGCCGATGAAGCCGCCGCCGATCACCACCACGTTGGTCGCGGCTTCGATCTGCGGCTTGAGCGCGACCGCATCCGCCAGCGTCCGCACGTAAGCGACGCCGGCGAGGTCCGCGCCCGGCACCGGCAATGGCCGCACCCGACCGCCGGTCGCCAGCACCAAGCTGTCGTAGGCGACGCGTTCGCCATCCGCGAGCACGACCTCACGCGTGGCGCGATCGAGCGCCGCCACCGGGCAGCCAAGCCGTACCGCGATGTCGTTGGTGGCGTAGAAGCTCTCCGGCCGCAGCAGCAGCGCGTCTTCCTTCATCTCGCCTTTGACATAGCCCTTGGACAAGGGCGGCCGTTGATACGGCAGCACCGGCTCGTCACCCAGAATGAGGATCGACCCGGCGAATTTCTTGGCGCGAAGCGAGGCGGCGACCTGATAGCCGGCCTGCCCGGCCCCGACGATGACGACTCGACGCATCGTCACATTCCGCGCTCCGCGACCGCGTCTGCGATCGCCACCGAGCGGCGCGCGATGTCGGCATGCATGCGCTCCACCATGCGGCCGTCGAGCGCAATCACTCCCCTGCTCCGGTTTTCCGGCAGATCGAATGCAGCGATAATCGCGCGGGCCTGCGCGATCTCCTCCGCGCTCGGCGTGAACGCGGCGTTGCAGGGCGCGATCTGGTTGGGGTGAATGAGCGTCTTGCCGTCAAAACCGAGATCGCGCGCTTGTTGGCACTCGCTCGCGAAGCCCTCCGCGTTGGCGAGGTCGTTGAACGGCCCGTCCAGAATGTCGAGATGGTAGGCGCGCGCTGCCGTGATCGCCATCACCAATAGCGGCAGCACCGGGGTGCGACCCGGCACGATGCGGGCGCGCATCTCTTTCGCGAGATCGTTGGTCCCGATCACCAGGCACGACAGCCGCGTTTCGGTATCGCGAGCCACCGCGGCGATGTCGCGCACGTTGAGAATGGCGGTGGGCGTTTCGATCATCGCCCAGACCTTGATCTTGTGGTCGGCGCCGATGTCCATGAGGCGATCGGCGAGATTTTCCAGGGCGGCGGGCTGCGCGACCTTCGGCACCAGGATGGCGTCCGGCCGTACGTCGCGGACCATGTCCACGTCGGCCAGCCAGTAGTCGGTGTCGAGGCCGTTGATCCGAACCACGACCTCACGCGAGCCGAAGCCACCGGCGGTGATGGCGGCGCGCACCTGCTCGCGCGCATCCTTCTTGGCCTCAGGGGCAATCGAATCCTCAAGGTCCAGAACCACGGCGTCGACCGGCAGCGTCCGGGCCTTTTCGATCGCTCGGGCATTGGAACCCGGCATATACAGAACACTGCGACGCGGACGGACAAACATGCGATATCGCTTCCCTTTGAACCCTCGTCAGGGTACCGAAACCGCCGCCGCCACGCCAGTCGGGGCGGCCTGAGGACGGTACAACCGAGCCACGTGCGATGAGCCTTCCCGCACTCCTTCTCGACGGCTACCACGCCTTTCGCAAGGCCCGCCTGCCATTGGAGCAGGCGCGCTATCGCGACCTTGCCGAGCACGGCCAGGCGCCGCAGGTGATGGTGATCGGCTGCTGCGATTCTCGGGTCTCGCCCGAGGTGATTTTCGACGCACGGCCGGGCGAATTGTTCGTCGTGCGCAACGTCGCGAACCTGGTGCCCCCCTACTCGCCCGATGGCGCATATCACGGCGTCTCGGCGGCGCTGGAGTTTGCGATCGCGGCTCTCAAGGTCAAACACATCGTCGTGCTCGGCCACGCGCATTGCGGCGGCGTCCGGGCATTCGCCGAGGATGCAGCGCCGCTCTCGCCCGGCGACTTCATTGGACAGTGGATGTCGCTGATGGCCCCGGCCGCCGCGAATGTCGGCCCGCAGGGTCATCGCGACCGCTCGGATTATCTCGAGCAACTGGAGCGGGCGTCGATCGCCAACAGCCTCGACAACCTGCTGTCATTCCCGCGCTTGCGAGCCTTGGTCGAAGCCGGCGAACTGACGCTGCATGGTGCCTATTTCGGCGTCGCGACCGGACAGCTGTCGATACGCGACCCCGCGACCGGCGAATTTCGCAAGATTTCCGACTAGTGCATCATGCTCAAATGCGAGAACCATGATCCGATTCAAAATTGATCGGATCATGGCCTGGCTGCCTCACGCCGCCTTGCGCTTGGCCTCGATCAATTTGCGATTGATCAGGCACTCGGCGATCTGAATGGCGTTGAGCGCCGCGCCTTTGCGCAGATTGTCGGCAACGACCCACAACGACAGGCCGTTCTCGACGGTCGCGTCCTCGCGGATGCGGCTGATATAGGTCGCGTCCTCACCGGCGCACTCGTAGGGCGTGACGTAGCCGCCGGGCTCATGCTTGTCGATGACCAGGCAACCGGGCGCGCTGCGCAGGATGCTGCGCGCCTCATCGACGCTGATCGGATTCTCGAACTCGATGTTGACGGCTTCCGAGTGGCCGATGAACACCGGCACGCGCACGCAGGTGGCGGTCAGCTTGATCTTGGGGTCGAGAATCTTCTTGGTCTCGGCCATCATCTTCCATTCTTCTTTGGTGTAGCCGTCCTCCATGAAGTCGTCGATTTGCGGAATCAGATTGAAGGCGATGCGCTTGGGGAACTTCTTCGGCTCGACTTCATTGATCTGAAACACCGCCTTGGTCTGCGAGAACAATTCGTCCATCGCCTCCTTGCCGGCGCCGGACACCGACTGGTAGGTCGCGACCACGACGCGGGTGATCTTGGCCTTGTCGTGCAGCGGCTTCAGCGCCACCACGAGCTGCGCGGTCGAGCAATTCGGATTGGCGATGATGCCTTTCTTGCGGAAGCCGGCGACCGCGTCGGCATTCACTTCCGGCACGACCAGCGGCACATCGGAATCGTAACGCCAGCACGACGAATTATCGATCACCACCGCGCCGGCGGCGACGAACTTCGGCGACCATTCCTTCGACACGGCGGAGCCGGCCGACATCAGGCAGATGTCGATGTCGGAGAGGTCGTAATGATCGAGCGCTTTCACCTTCAGCGTCCGGTCGCCAAAGGACACTTCCGTGCCCAGGCTCCGGCGCGAGGCCAACGCCACCACCTCGTCGGCGGGGAATTCCCGCTCAGACAGGATGTTCAGCATCTCACGACCGACATTGCCGGTGGCGCCGACGACGGCGACTTTGTAACCCATCGTTTACTCTCCGAAATTCGCCGGCCGCGCCGCGCGCGGATACCGGAATGCGCTCTAGGCGATATGCCGGACAAGATGCTACGCGGTTCTCAGCGAGAATGCCCGATCCAAACCGTATCTGATGGAAGCACGTTTTCGACGGGCATATCGGCTCGAGGTGGCGGGAGATAACGCCGCGGCGTCGCCGAGCTCGGCCTTCGGCCGCACCCAGGGTGACGGAAAAGAGTTGGCGTTGTATTGCGCCTATTTCCCGATGAACGGGTTCTGCCAACCGCCCGGCGCCCGCCGAGGCGGGAATGCGGTTTCGAGATAGTCGAGAACGACCTTGCGGAAGTCGCCCTCCATTGGCGGCATGCCGTGCTTCTGCGTCATCCAGGTCAAGGTGTCGTCCCACTGCTGCCGGCTCTGGCCCTGCTGGGCGACAATCTTGAAGCCGTGGCAGGCGATGCAGGCGTAGAAGGTCTGCTCGCGGCCCGCGCCGGCGGGATAGTCCTCCTGGCGCTCCTCGCTTGGCGTGAAGGTTTCGGCCACCGCCGGCGGCGAAACGACGAGAGCGGCGACAAGCGCAATCAACACTCGATATCGCATCGCCGCTCCCCGGGCCGCATGCACAACGCCGATCCTCATCCAACCAGCACCGCGATCCGGTGCAGCGGATTGGCGCCGTAGCCCTGCGGATTCCAATTGCCGGCGATGTGCGGCTGCGCGGTCCCGCGTTGGTCGGTCGCCCGCGACCAGATTTCGTAGTAGCCCTCGCTCGGCAACCGCACCACGGCCGTCCAGCGCCGCCAGTCGTAACGGTTTTTGGCCGGCTGGAGCTGCGCCGGCAACCACGTCGCACCGTAGTCGATCGATATGTCGACGCGACGGATCGAGAGGTCGCCGTCCCAGGCCGCGCCGCGCAAGTTCAACTGGCGCACGTTGCCGGCCAGCTTGGTCCCGTTCGAAGGGCTGGTGATGATCGAGCGTACCGGCATCAATTCGAGATCGCGGAAGTTGCTGTCGTCGGGCTTGCCGCCGGGGATCATCGGCTTGACGGTGACGCGGTAAGACGTGCCGCCCATGCCGGGGCCGTCATGGACCTTGTTGCGGACCCAGATTCGGGTCAGCCATTTCGACGATACCGAGCCCGGCCAGCCCGGGATGATGAGCCGCACCGGTCCGCCGTGAATATTGGTCAATGGCTCGCCGTTCATCGCCCAAACGATCAAGTTGTTCTGGTCGATCGCCTTGCGGATCGGGACGCCGCGGGACAAGGCCGGCCGGTTCGGGTCGGCCAAGCTGCCGTCGATCCCGTAGTGCCCGGTGAACACCGCCGAGCCCTTCACTCCCGCCGCGCGCAGGACGTCGGACATGCGCACGCCGGTCCATTCCGCGCAGCCGGCACCACCATTGGTCCACTGGTTGCCGCGCGCGCTGGGCGTGAAGAACGAACGGCCGTTGCCGCCGCACTCCAGCACCAGGCGACGGGTCACCGGCCGGAATCGGTTCTTGAGCTCGCCAAGCGTGATCTCAACCTTCTGGTTGACCTCGCCATCGATGGTGATCTTCCAGCTATCGGGGTCGCCCTTGAAGGGGTCCGGTGTATTGGCGTTGTTGCGAATGAAGAACTTGTCGGTCGGCGTGGTGTCGTCGTTGAGCAGGCTTTCCGGGGTTTCCGCGACCAGCGGACGGTCGCCGAGCACCACCAGCCCAGGGTTCTTGCCGGGGAATTTCAGAAATTGCGGCCCCTTGGCAGGCGCCGCCTTTTCCTGCGCCAACGCTGCCGGGATCAACCCGCCCGGCATATTGGCGGCGAACGGGATGGCGCCGCCGACCGCCGCGCTCATGGCCGCCAAGCCGCTGCCGCCCAGAAATCCGCGCCGGTTGACGCCGGTCTTGCGGCCGAACACCGCCGCATCGGCCCGCTCCGGATCGTCCTGGTAAAGCTCGTCGATGGTCCGTTCGCTCTTGCCTGCCATGGCGTGTCCTCCGGGTCATGATTTTTTCAGCAGCGAAACGCTATCATATATTCATATTTGTGAATACTCTGCGCCAAAATGACACTGGACCTTGTGCATAGCCAAAAAAGCCGACCTCGGCTTCCGGCCGGTATCAACATACGTCCGGTCTGTGCCTCCCGTGCCGTATCGTTTCCAACGATCTGGGCTCAAGAAAAAACCTGTTCGAGCTCGCAATGTGCTAAATTGCTACCAGAATCGCGGTGGATGCGGGTCGCCGGGCCCGAGATACTGCGGTCGAGCAATGACGTGAGGTTACGATGCTGATGAAATTGTGCGTTGCCGGTGTGTCCGCCGCGGCAATTGTGCTGGCGACTGCTGTCGTGCCCTCCGACGCCTTGGCCCAGGGTCAAAACCGCCCGGCCGCCACCAAGAAAGCCGCCAAGAAATATGGGCCGGTGCCCATGACCATGGCGCCGCCCCGGACCCGCATCACTGTGCGGCGTTCCTACCTTGATGCCGGCACCCATGTGATTCCAGGCGACCGCAAATTCACCGACTACGCGATCCCCCCGGGCTACTCCCCGACCAGTGTGATCGAGCACCGCTCCGGCGTTTATCCCACCGCACTGCCCGGCCCCTTCACGCTGCCGGGCCGCAACAACCCCTATCCGTGGAACTGGTGCGTCGGCTGTTGAGCCGCGCCTACTCCGCCTTGATGTTCGCCTCGCGGGCGGTCTCAACCCAGTTGCGATATTCGCTGACAATCTGCTTGTGAAAGGCGTCGCTGCCGCCGCCGGCCACCGTGACGCCGAGTTTCGTAAAGCGCGCCACGGTCTCGCTATCGCGAATGCGCCTTGTTCACCTCCGCGTTCAATCGCTCGACGATCGGCTTGGGCGTGCCGCCGGTGGTGAGCATGCCGACCCATTGGATCGCCTCAAAGCCGGGATAGCCCGATTCCGCCACCGTCGGGATGTCGGGAAACTGCGGGTCGCGCGCGAGCCCGCCCGCCGCCAGGACGCGCACGGCGCCTGACTTCACATGCGGCAGCGATGCCAGCGGCGAGATCACCGCAAAATGCGTGTCGCCCGCGACCAGCGACTGGATCGCGGGAGCGCCGCCGCGAAACGGAACGTGCTGCAGCGTGATGCCGGCGCGCCGGGCGAACAGCGCCGTCACCAGATGATTGTGACCGGCGGCGCCCGGGCTTGAGTAGTTGTATTTGTTCGGCTCTTTCTTCGCGAGCGCGACGAACTCCTGCAAGGTCTTCGCGGGTACCTTTGAATTCACGACCAAGAAGAACGGATTCTTCGAGATCAGTGCGATCGCCGCGAGATCGCGCTCGATGTTGTAGGGGACCTTGGGATTGGTCGCCGGCACGACCGCGTGCGACGACGCCACGACGAGCAGCGAGTGCCCGTCAGGCGCGGCCTTTGCGACCGCATCGGTGCCGACGATACCGCTGGCGGCCGGACGGTTGTCGACGATCACCGTCTGGCCGAGCGCCTTCTCGAGTTGCGGCTGCAACAGCCGCGCGGTGGTGTCGTTCAATCCGCCGGGCGCGAACGGCACGATGATGCGGACCGTCTGCGTCGGATAGGCCTGCTGCGCGAGTGCGGTGAATATGCCCGCCGCGGCAAAGCAAGCGCCCAGCAGCGTCGTGCGCAGTCCCATGCACCGTGACGTCATTGGTGTCTCCTCCCGATGCAACGCTGCTTCCGAGCGCCTGCACCATCAATTGAGCTTGATGCTGGCCTCGCGGGCGATGTCGCGCCACTGCGTGATCTCACGGGAGATCAGCGCCTGGAACTCGTCCGGCGTGCTGCCGGTCGGCGACACGCCCTGCTTGGCCAGCACTGCGACGACATCCGGCAAATGGATGATCCGGTTGATCTCGGCGTTGAGCCGGTCGATCACCGGCTTGGGCGTGCCGGCAGTGGTGAGAATGCCGACCCATTGGATGGCGTCGAGGTCCTTGAAGCCCTGCTCCGCGGTGGTGGAGAGGTTCGGCACCCGCGGGTGGCGCTTGCGGTCGCCGGTGGCGATGGCGCGAATTGTTCCCGCCGCGATGTGCGGGAAAATGACGTTCGGCGCCAGCATGGTGAAATGCGTCTCGCCGGAGAGCATCGCCTGCACCGCCGGCGCGCCGCCGCGATAGGGAATGTGCTGGAGCTTGATGCCGGTGCGGCGCATCAGCAATTCGATGGTCAGCTGCGTCTGGCTACCGACGCCGGGCGACGCGTAATTGTATTTGCCGGGGTCCTTCTTCGCGAGTTCGACGAACTCCGCCAGCGTGTTGGCGGGCACGCTCGGATGCAGGAAGAAGAACATGCCGTTGGTATTCACCAGCGTCACCGGCGCAAAATCCTTCTCGGTGTTGTAGGGCAGCTTCGGATTGAGCGCCGGCTGCACCGTGTGCGAGGACGCGACCAAGAGCAGCGTGTGGCCGTCGGGGGCGGCGCGGGCGACCGCCTCAGTGCCGACCTGGCCGGCGGCAGCCGGTCGATTGTCGACGATCACGGTCTGGCCGAGCGCCTTCTCCAGGTGGGGCGCGATCAAGCGGCCCATCACGTCATTCGAACCGCCGGCGGGGAACGGCACGATCAGGCGGATGGTCTGGGTCGGCCAGCTCTGGGACAGGGCGGGAGCGGCCATCGTCATCAACAAGGCGATTGCGCCACAGATACCGACGTTCCCACGCACGATTACGGCCTTCCACGACATCGACGCTCTCCTTCCGGCTGCTGATGGCTTGCCGGCACCCTAGGCGCTTGCAAGCGGCCGGAAAAGATCGCCGCCCCCGCCGAATGTCGCAGGCTTAACGCCACGGCGTGCACATGCGTGTCCCGGGCGCAACGCAGCATAAGCCATAAGCGCGTTCACGCGCGTCTTCGACGCGCTATGGCGCAATGATGCGCTGCTGACCCGGGACCCCGGTTGCTTGTCGACGGCTAGAAACCTGGGTCCCGGGTCTGCACAGCAGCACGACGTGCTGCAGTGTGCCCGGGACACGCTCGTGCGCCCTAGGCTTGAGGCTGCCGCGCCTCCGAACGATCGAACGCGGCCCACACTCCGCCCTCGCCGTCCCAGCTGCCGCGGCTCGCGCCCTTCGAGTATTCGGTGGCGCGTTGCTCGAAGAAGTTGGCGTGTTCGACGCCGTTGAGGATCTCCACCAGCCACGGCAGCGGATGCGGCTTGACCTGCCGATACCCGCCTTCGGCGGCTTCAAAATAGCCGAACGTCGTCGGCAGCTTGAGCTGGGTCAGCCGCCAGTCGGCGACATAGCGCACATAGGCGTGGATCTCCTGCGGCGTCATGCCTTCGATGCCGCCGAGCCCGAACGCGAGATCGACGAAGCGCTCCTCCAGACCAACCATGGTCTTGGCGACATCGACGATGTCATCGCGCACCGAGCGCGTCACCGC
This sequence comes from uncultured Alphaproteobacteria bacterium, assembly GCA_963741595.1. Taxonomy (GTDB): domain Bacteria; phylum Pseudomonadota; class Alphaproteobacteria; order Rhizobiales; family Xanthobacteraceae; genus VAZQ01. The sequence goes on along the minus strand of CAVUIV010000014.1, from coordinate 60,188 downwards.
GCCGGTCTCCCGATTCCATTCGTGATACAGCCGGATAACGCCTTCGCAGTGCAGGCTTTCGTCGCGCACCGACCAGCTCACGATCTGGCCCATCCCGTTCATCTTGTTGTGGCGCGGGAAGTTGAGCAGCATCGCGAAGCTCGCGAACAACGACATCCCTTCCGTGAACGCTCCGAACATCGCCAGCGTACGCGCCACATCGGCGACGGTTGCGACCCCGAACGTGTGCATGTAGTCGGCCTTGGCGCGCATTTCGGAATAGTCGCGGAACGCCTCGAATTCCGTCTTCGGCATGCCGAGCGTCTTGAGCAACAGCGCATAGGCATCGATGTGCACGGTCTCCATATTGGTGAAGGCCGCCATCATCATCTGCACCGCCAGCGGCTGGAAGATCGGGATATAACGCTTGAGGTAGTTGTCGCCGACCTCGATGTCCGACTGGGTGAAAAAACGGAAAATCTGCGTCAGCAACGCGCGCTCCTGCGGCGTGACGCGCTCCGACGCCCAATCCTTGAGGTCGGCGCCGAGCGGCACCTCCTCGCCCATCCAGTGCGTCTGCTGCTGGCGCTTCCAGAATTCATACGCCCAGGCGTAGCGATCGACGTCGTAGGTGCCGGTGGAGTTGAGCAGCCCGACGCGGCCCTTGCCGATCAGCGTGCGCGGATCGACGTCGGCAAAATCGGCCATTACTGACATGCGAGGCACTCCTCGTAGTCGGTGCGCGCCGCGGCTGGCATCGGGGCGGTAGCGGCCGCTTCCTCGCCCGCCAGCTTGCCGGCGAACGCCGCCCGCGAAATCGATTTCGAGCGGCAGTAATAGAGGCTCTTCATGCCGCGCTTCCATGCCGTCCAGTGCAGCATGTGCAGATCCCATTTATCGATGTCGGCCGTCAGATAGAGATTGATCGACTGGCTCTGGCAGATATAGGGCGCGCGGTCGGCGGCAAGATCGACGATCCATCGCTGATCGATTTCGAACGCCGTGCGGAACACCGCCTTTTCCCGTTCGTCCAGCACGTCGAGATGCGCGACCGAGCCCTCGTGTTCGAGGATCGATTGCCAGACCGCCGGCGTATCCGCATTCTTGCGCGCCAGGATCGCGGCCAAGTGGCGATTGCGAACCGCAACCGCTCCGGACAGGGTTTTGTGCGTGTAGATGTTGGCTGGGATCGGTTCGATGCAGGCGCTGGTGCCGCCGCAAATGATGCTGATCGAGGCGGTCGGCGCGATCGAGAGCTTGTGGCTGAAACGCGCCATGATGCCGCGCTCGGCGGCATCGGGACACGGGCCTCGTTCTTTCGCCAAGGCCACCGAGGCCGCGTCGGCGTCCCGCCTGATCTTGCGGAACATCTTCAGGTTCCACGATTTCGCCAGTGCGCCTTCGAACGGAACGCCTTCCGCTTGCAGAAACGAATGGAAGCCCATCACGCCGAGGCCGACCGAGCGTTCGCGCAACGCGGCGTAGCGCGCGCGTTTCATGCCATCGGGCGCCACCGTGATGAAGTGCGTCAGCACATTGTCGAGAAACCGCATCACGTCTTCGACAAAATCCGGCGCGTCGCACCATTCATGCCAGGTTTCGAGATTGAGCGACGACAGGCAGCACACCGCCGTCCGCTCCTCGTCGCGATGGTCGACGCCGGTCGGCAAGGTGATCTCGCTGCAAAGATTGGAGGTCGAGACCTTCAAGCCCAATTCGCGCTGGTGCTTCGGCAGCGCGCGATTGACCGTGTCGATGAAGAGCAGATAAGGCTCGCCGGTCTGCAGCCGCGTCTCCAGGATGCGCTGCCAGAGCTGGCGGGCGTCGACCTCGCGCATCACCGCGTTGGTCTTCGGGCTGCGCAGCGGGAACATCGCGCCGTCCCTGACCGCATGCATGAATTCGTCGGTGACGTTGATGCCGTGGTGGAGATTGAGCCCCTTGCGGTTGAAATCGCCGGACGCCTTGCGGATCTCCAGGAACTCCTCGATCTCGGGATGGTGGATGTCGAGATAGACCGCCGCCGAGCCGCGCCGCAGCGAGCCCTGGCTGATCGCGAGCGTGAGACCGTCCATGACATGGATGAAGGGAATGATGCCGGAGGTCTCGCCACCCCTCACCTGCTCGCCGATCGAGCGCACCCGGCCCCAATAGGTGCCGATGCCGCCGCCGTTGGAGGCGAGCCAGACGTTTTCGTTCCAGGTGTCGACGATGCCGGTGAGCGAATCGGGTACCGAATTGAGGAAACAAGAGATCGGCAAGCCGCGATCGGAGCCGCCGTTCGAGAGAACCGGCGTCGCCGGCATGAACCACAGCCGCGACATCGCGTCGTAGAGCCGTTGCGCGTGCGCGCACATCGTCAGCGAAAGCGCAGGACACGCGCGCGAACATGTCCTGGTAACTTTCGCCGGGCAGCAGATAGCGATCGTCCAGCGTGGCCTTGCCGAACACCGTCAACAGATCGTCGCGACGGCGATCCAACACGAGATCGGATGGACGCGGTAGCGGAGCCAGTGGCGCCGGCAGCGGGGCTGGATTGGATGTTGCGCGTGGCTTGGACGCGGCGGGCTTCGATGACGGCGGTTTGGTCGCAATGGACTTAGACGCAAGACTTGTCGGCGCTACCAGATCGCCACGACGGTCGAAATCAAATGCAATAGACATCGGCAACCCCTTGAAGTTGGGACCGAGGCCAGCGGACGGCTTGCGGATCAATCCGGGGCGCGATGTCCCCGGCGGCTGCAAGCGCCCCACCGGGACACCCCGCCCGAGGACGTTTCATCGATCACGGCAGGTCTCCTGGCTCGCGGGTCGTTGCGGTGTTGCCGAGGTCTTCCCAGTGCGCTCGCACCAGTGACCGAAGATGGCGTCCGCTCGCCGCTGACAGTTGCGGGGGCAGCCCCGGATTCGCGCATTGGCAGTCGGCCAATGGCCCACCGGATTCCCTCTTAGCCTCAAGCCCTACAAGATGTAGGGCCCAAGGAACCGTGATGCACCTATATGGGAGGGTGCCGGCTCGATTGTCAAGCGGCTTCTGACTGCTGCCGCTAAGAATAGCGGCCGCCGCTAACGCCGCCAGCTTCTCCACCTCGGCGATGATCGCGTCGCCCATCTCGCGGGTGCCGACGAGCTTGCAGCCCTCCGACTTGATGTCGGCGGTGCGCAGGCCCTTGGCGAGCGTGGCGGCGATCGCCTGCTCGATCAGGTCGGCTTCCTTGCCGCATGTCGAACGAGTAGCGCAGCGCCATGCGCGAACGACGCGATCATGGCGATCGGATTGGCGATGCCCTTGCCGGCGATGTCGGGCGCCGAGCCGTGCACCGGCTCGTACATCGCCTTGCGCTTCTTGGTCTTCGGATCGATCTCGCCGAGCGAGGCCGACGGCAGCATGCCGAGCGAGCCGGTCAGCATCGCCGCGACGTCGGACAGCATGTCGCCGAACAGGTTGTCGGTGACGATGACGTCGAACTGCTTGGGCCAGCGCACCAGCTGCATGCCGCCGGCATCGGCGAGCTGATGCTCGAGCTGCACGTCCTTGAACTCGCGCGCGTGCACCTGCTGAACCACCTCGTTCCAGAGCACGCCGGTCTTCATCACGTTGCGCTTCTCCATCGAGGTCACCTTGTTGCGGCGCTTGCGCGCGAGCTCGAAGGCGACGCGGGAGATGCGCTCGATCTCGTAGGTGTCGTAGACCTGGGTGTCGATGGCGCGCTTCTGGCCGTTGCCGAGATCGGTGATGGTCTTGGGCTCGCCGAAATAGACGCCGCCGGTCAGCTCGCGCAGGATGATGATGTCGAGCCCGTCGACCACCTCGCGCTTGAGGCTCGAGGCATCGGCCAGCGCCGGATAGCAGATCGCCGGACGGATGTTGGCGAACAGCGCGAGGTCCTTGCGCAGCCGCAGCAGCCCCGCCTCCGGCCGCACGTCATACGGCACCTTGTCCCATTTCGGCCCGCCGACCGCGCCGAAGATCACGGCGTCGGCAGGCCATGCGCCTTGGCCATGGTCGCGTCGGTGATGGCGACGCCGTGGGCGTCGTAGGCAGCAGCCGCCGACCAGCCCCTCCTCGGTACTCGAACGTGCCCATGCCGTGGGCGTTCATCCAGGCGATCAGCTTCTTCACCTCGGCCATGACTTCGGGGCCGATGCCGTCGCCGGCGAGCAGGAGGAGCTTGTGGGTGGGCATGGACAAACCTCACGATTTTGCAGGTCGTCATGGCAGGCCATGACGCGGTGGAGAGCGCGGATTGCTATCGGGCGCATGCGCGATTGGCAAGGCAACCCTGGAGGCGGCAGTGCGGCGAAAACAAACTGGCCTTGCCTCGCCGCCGTAAAGGTACTAACTAGTCAGCTAACTAGTCATCTCGGAGGAGCCAGCATGAAAACTTGGCCCGTGCAGGACGCAAAAGCCCGGTTTAGCGAGCTCCTGGAGACCTGTCTTCGGGAGGGACCTCAACTCGTCACGAAACGCGGCGAGAAGGCAGCGGTGCTTGTGCCGGCCGAGGAATGGGAGAATCTGAACCGTGCGCGAAAGCCCACGCTGAAGGAGCTCCTGCTCGCGGACAGCCCGCGCGGCGACCTCAATATCCCGCCGCGTGGCAGATTGCGCCGACGCCGGCCGCCGGTCCTGTAGGCCGATGTATCTACTCGACACGAACATCGTCTCGGAAACGCGCAGGCCCCGGCCACACGGAGGCGTGATGGCGCTCCTGCGCGAGGCCGGTGACCGCAATCTCTACATTTCCGCGGTCACGCTTGGAGAGATCCAGGCGGGCATCGAGATCACGCGCGAGCAGGACCCGGCAAAGGCGGCAGAGATCGAAGTATGGGCCGACCAGATTGCCGCCACCTGGAACATCGTGCCAATGGATGCGGCAACGTTTCGCGTCTGGGCGAAGCTGATGCACCGACGCTCCGACGCCTTAACCGAGGATGCGATGATCGCCGCCACCGCCATCGTCCACGGCCTACAGGTCGTGACGCGCAATGCTCGCGACTTCAAAACTTTCGGCGTCCAAATCCTGAACCCATATCCCGCGCGTTAACGGCGCCAGGTCGCTGCCTACAACCCGCTGAACCAGTTGTAGCCCTGGTTCTCCCAATAGCCGCCGAGATAGCGGTTGCCGACGTTGAGCTCCATCACGTGCTTGGGATTCTTGAACCCGAGCTTGGTCGGAATGCGGATGCGCATGGGGAAGCCGTATTTCGGCTCCAGCTCCTTATCGTCGAATTTCAGCGTCATCTGGGTCTGCGGATGCAGCGCGGTCGGCATGTCGATCTGCACGTGGTAGCCCTCGGCGCAACGGAACCAGACATATTTGGCGGTCAGGTCGGCGCCGACCCGGCGCAGAAAGTCGCTAAGCCGCACGCCGGTCCATTTGCCGATCTCGCTCCAGCCTTCGACGCAGATCAGCCGCGTGATCTGCGTCTCCTGCGGCAGCCCGTTGAGCGCGCCGAGCGTCCAGCTGTCCTTCGATCGCACCATGCCGGTGACTTCGAGCTTGTAGTCCTCGCCGTCGACCTCCGGGATGTCGCCCTCGGGATAATAGGCGTTGAACCGGAACGGCCGCTTGATCGCGCTTTCGGGATAGGTCTGGGCAAGACGGTTGGGATCGAACAGCCAGGCCTGAACGCCGTCGTTGAACTCGGAGATCTTCCGCAGCATCGCGCTCGGCCGAGATGCCGTCGGCAATATCGCAGCCGGTGAGGAGCGTCAGCGCGCCGACGCTGAGCCCACCGCGCAGGAACGATCGCCGCGCCGGATCGGGCAAAAGCTTCGCCGCATCCTTGATCAGGAGCGTCGCGTCGACGCCGGGAATTCGCGTCTTGCGGTTGCGCGGCATGGCGTCCTTACCTTGCGTCCTGTGATGATGGCGCGCAGCGCTTTCGGCACCACGAACGCCATCACGATGTGAATGAGCGAGAAGCCGACGATCGCCGCCATCGCGAAGAAGTGCACGTAGCGTGCCGCATCAAAGCCGCCGAACAGAGCCGCGAGCCACCACAGCTGCACCGGCTTCCACATCGCCAGCCCCGACAACACCACCACGATGCCGGCGATCGATGACGCCGAGATAGAACATTTTCTGCACGGCATTGTACGCGGAGAGATCGTCGTGCGAGAGCTTGCCGCGCAATGCCAAGCGCGCGTCGGCGACGACCTCACCGGGGCGAAGCGGCAAGAAGCCGGCGCCGGAACCGACCGGTGACGACACCCAGCACGACATAGATCAGCCCGTTGACGGCCAACAGCCACATCGCCGCAAAGTGCCACAGCAGCGCGCCGGCGAGCCAGCCGCCGATGGTGATGCTCTTCGGGAACGCGAAGCCAAACAGGGGCGACGCGTTGTAGATCTCCCAGCCGGAGGCGACGAGCACAAACACCGCCACGGCGTTGATCCAGTGCGTGACGCGAAGCCACAGCGGATGAATGATCACGCGCGCCGGCGCTGGCGGCGCCACGATCGTGTCAGGGGCGGCTTCGGCAACCATGACCCGCCTCCCTTGTCGCGCAATGCCTTAATGCATTGTGCAGGTGGCCGGCCTGCACGGGCATTGTCACGCTTCCGGCAGCACAATGCTACTCGATCACGCCGCAAGCGATCCGGTCGCCGGCGTTTCCAGCCGGATCGCTCTTGTAGTCATCCTTGCCGGCGTGAATGACGATCGACGTTCCACCGGAGTGGAACAGCGAATTCGGCTTGCCCTTTTCCAAGGTCACCGCAGCATTGAGGATTTCGACCACGTGCGCGCCGCCGGCCGGAATATGCAGGTTCGGCATGTCGCCCGCGTGCCCCGACCCGACGAGCAGCCCATGCTTCTGGCCGCCAGGATTGAAGTGACCACCGGCCGTGGTGAAAGGCGCCTCGCAGCGGCCGACAGCATGGATGTGGAATGCGCGTTCTCCGGCCGGCAATCCCTTGAGTGACAGCCTCAGCATCACCCCCGCCGGCGTCTGCGTGAGATCGACGACGCCGACCTCGGCGCCCTTCTGGTCCTTGAGCGTCGCTTTCGCGCTCTGCGCCGCCGCCGGGGTCACCAGCCAGAACGCCGATGCGGCCAGGCCGGCAAGCCAAAGCCCGTTGCGAGTCGTCATGGTGATCTCCCTACAGCATTCCGCGTTGCGTTGAATCGGCACCGGTGTGTAGCGAACCAAACACCGCATTTGCGAGATTATTCCGTGCCTTGCGTTCAGCTTTCTTGCCGCAGGTGCTCGACGAGTTGGCGCGCATACGGCGGCAGGTCGGCGAGCCGCCGGATGCAGATCGTCAGCTCGCGCACCGCCCACGGATCGGCCAGGCCGACACTCGCGATCGCCATCGTGCGTTCGGCCTGCCGGGCGGTGGTTTCCGGCACGATGCCGATGCCGACATTGCACTCGACCATGCGGCAGACCGCGTCGAAGCTGCGCAACTGGACCCGCAACCGCAGCGGCGGCCCGATCCGCGCGGCCTTGTCAGCCAGGAACCGTTGCAGGGCGCTGGCCCGGTCCAGCCCGACGAAATCGTGGTCGAGCACCTGCGCGAATGGAATGGTGGAGCGCTCGGCGAGCGGATGGCCGCGCGGCACCACCAGAACGAAGCGGTCCTTGCGGAAGGGATAGGTTTCGAGCGCGCTCGCATCCACGGTGGCGGCGACAATGCCGACATCGGCGACGCCCTCGGCGATCAAGCCGACGATTTCATCGCTCAGCCGCTCTTCGAGATCGACGCTCACATGCGGATGTGATGCCAGGAACGAGCCCAAGGCGGCCGGCAGGAATTCGGTGAGTGCGTTGGTGTTCGACAACACTTTGATCTGCCCGGCGGCACCGCCGGCATAGGCGCCGAGGTCCTCGCGGAGCCGGTCGGCCTGGCGCAGGATGGTGCGTGCGTGTTGCAGCAGCGTGCGCCCGGCCTGGGTCGGCTGCACGCCCTGCCGGCTGCGCACCAGCAAAGCGGCGCCGAGCGCCTCTTCCATGTTGCGGATGCGGGTTGACGCTGCCGCCAGCGCGAGATTGGCCCGTTCCGCGCCGTGGGTGATGCTGCCGGCATCGACCACATGCCGGAACAGGCTCAAGTCGGCGAGATCGAAGCGCACCGCCGGACTCCCTTCGGATTTGACGAAGGTAGACTACGCCAAATCCTCATTGAAAAGGTTCTAATTTGCCTGATATTTCGCAGACCGCGAAGCGCAAGTGCAAGGAAGCTTTCGCGCACGTCCCATTGGATTTTTGTTCGCACGGGACAACCACCAGCGCGCGATTGCGAGCCGCCTGCCCATTCGTTAGGAGACGTAACGCCCTTGAGCGCTGCATTCCCGAGCGGGGGTCGCGGCGTTACCTCGGAGGACATCGATGGCCGGAAGCAAGGCCCGGGAGCGGCCGCTGTCGCCCCACATCCAAATTTACCGCTGGCCGCTGCCGATGGCGATGTCGATCCTGCATCGGATCACCGGCGTCGGGCTCTATTTCGGCACCATCCTGGTGGTGTGGTGGCTGATCGCCGTCGGTTCCGGCCCTGGCGGCTATTCGCGCCTGACCTCGTTCATCAATTCCGGGTTCGGACGCCTGATCCTGTTCGGATACACCTGGGCGTTGATCCACCACATGCTCGGCGGCATCCGTCACTTGATCTGGGACACCGGCTACGGCTTCGGACCGAACGAGCGTGAAGGACTGTCGCTCGCCACCATCGTCGGCTCGGTCACCCTCACCTTGCTGCTGTGGATTGTCGGCTACTTCATCATCGGAGGCGCGCGATGAAGAGCGACCTGCGCACCCCGCTGGCGCGTGTCGGCGGGCTTGGCACGGCCAGGTCCGGCACCGGGCATTTCTGGTGGCAGCGCGTGACCGCGGTCGCCAACGTGCCGCTGACCATCGCTTTCGTCCTGATCCTGGTCTCGCTGTTCGGCCGCAACCAGGCCGCCGCGCAGCAGATCCTCGGCACCCCGCTGGTGGCGATCGTGATGCTCTTGTTCATCGCGTCGATCACCTACCACATGCGGCTCGGCATGCAGGTCGTGATCGAAGATTACGTGCACGGCGACGTGATGCGGCCGGCAGCGATCATAGCCAACACCTTCTTCACGACCGCGATCGGGTTGGCGGCAGCCTACGCGATCTTGAAGTTGTCCTTCGGAGTTTAGGCGCATGGCGACCAATGGTTCCAATGGCGGCGGCGCGCCGTCGGTCAACGGCCGGGCCTACCCGATCGAAGATCACACCTATGACGTCGTCGTGGTCGGCGCCGGCGGCTCCGGCCTGCGCGCGGTCGTCGGCTGCAGCCAGGCCGGCCTCAAGACCGCCTGCATCACCAAGGTGTTCCCGACCCGCTCGCACACCGTCGCGGCGCAAGGCGGCATCGCCGCCGCGCTCGGCAACATGAGCGAGGACGACTGGCGCTGGCACATGTACGACACCGTCAAGGGCGCCGACTGGCTCGGCGACCAGGACGCGATCGAATATCTGTGCCGCAACGCGCCGGAGGCGGTCTACGAGCTCGAGCACTGGGGCCTGCCGTTCTCGCGCCGCGAGGAAGACGGCAAGATCTACCAGCGCCCGTTCGGCGGCATGACCACGCATTTCGGCAAGGGCACCGCGCAGCGCACCTGCGCCGCCGCCGACCGCACCGGCCACGCCATGCTGCACACCATGTATGGCCAGTCGCTGCAGCATTCGGCCGAGTTCTACATCGAATACTTCGCGATCGACCTGATCATGGAGGAAGGCCGCTGCCGCGGCGTGGTCGCGATCTCGCTCGACGACGGCTCGATCCATCGCTTCCGCGCCCAGATGACCATCCTCGCCACCGGCGGCTACGGGCGCGCCTACTTCTCCTGCACCTCGGCGCATATCTGCACCGGCGACGGCAACGCCATGGTGCTGCGCGCCGGCCTGCCGCTGCAGGACATGGAGTTCGTGCAATTCCATCCGACCGGCATCTACGGCGCCGGCTGCCTGATCACCGAAGGCGCGCGCGGCGAAGGCGCCTACGTGACCAATTCCGAGGGCGAGCGCTTCATGGAGCGCTACGCGCCGTCAGCCAAGGACCTCGCGTCGCGCGACGTGGTCTCGCGCGCGATGACGATCGAAATCCGCGAGGGCCGCGGCGTCGGCAAGCTCAAGGACCACATCCACCTGCATCTCGACCATCTCGATCCGGCGATCCTGCACGAGCGGCTGCCCGGCATTTCGGAATCCGCGCGCATCTTCGCCGGCGTCGACGTGACCCGCGAACCGATCCCGATCGTGCCGACCGTGCACTACAACATGGGCGGCATCCCGACCAACTTCCACGGCGAGGTGCTGACCAAGAAGCACGGCAACGACGACACCGTCGTTCCCGGCCTGATGGCGCTCGGCGAAGCCGGCTGCGTGTCGGTGCACGGCGCAAACCGGCTCGGCTCGAACTCGCTGATCGACCTCGTGGTGTTCGGCCGTGCCGCAGCGGCACGCTGCGCCGAGCTGGTGCAGGCCGGCGACAAGCAGCAGGACCTGCCGAAGGACTCCGCCGACCTTTCGCTGTCCCGGCTCGACAAGTTCCGCCACGCCAGCGGCAAGTCGCCGACCGCGCAACTGCGGCTCAAGATGCAGAAGGTGATGCAGAACAATTGCGCGGTGTTCCGCACCGGCGAGATCCTGCAGGAAGGCGTCAAGCTGATCCACGAGGCCTACGACTCGGTGCCCGACGTCAAGGTCAACGACCGTTCGCTGATCTGGAATTCGGACCTGATCGAAACGCTCGAATTCGACAACCTGATCGCGCAGGCCGTGGTCACGATGGAATTGGCGCTCAACCGTCAGGAAAGCCGCGGCGCGCATGCCCGCGAGGACTATCCCGACCGCGACGACAAAAACTGGATGAAGCACACCCTCTCCTGGCTCGACGCCAAGGGCAAGGTCACCGTCGACTACCGGCCGGTGCACACCTACACGCTGACCAACGAGGTGTCCTACATCGAGCCGAAGGCGCGGGTTTACTAGACGCTCGTCGCGCCTAGCTTAGTGCTAGGCATGACGCAAAAAACTTCCGAGGCAGTCAAGCAGAGCACGCCATGGTCCAGCTCACTCTTCCCAAGAACTCCAAGATCACCGAGGGCCGCACCTGGACCGCTCCAAGCGGGGCGCGCGAGTTGCGCGAATACCGGGTCTATCGCTGGAATCCGGACGACGACAACAATCCGCGGATCGACACCTATCAGGTCGATATCGCCGACTGCGGTCCGATGGTTCTCGACGCGCTGATCTGGATCAAGAACAACATCGACCCGACGCTGACCTTCCGCCGCTCCTGCCGCGAGGGCGTGTGCGGCTCCTGCGCCATGAACATCGACGGCGCGAACACGCTCGCCTGCACCAAGCACGCCGGCGAGATCAAGGGCACGGTGAAGATCTATCCGCTGCCGCACCAGCCGGTGGTGAAGGACCTCGTGCCCGACCTCACCAATTTCTACGCGCAATACGCCTCGATCGAGCCGTGGCTGCACACCAAGTCGCCGACGCCGGAAAAAGAGTGGAAGCAGAGCCACGACGACCGCGTGAAGCTCGACGGCCTCTACGAGTGCATCCTGTGCGCCTGCTGCTCGACCTCGTGCCCGAGCTACTGGTGGAATTCCGATCGCTACCTCGGCCCCGCCGCGTTGTTGCAGGCGAGCCGCTGGCTCGACGACAGCCGCGACGAGGCGGCCGGCGAGCGCCTCGACCATCTCGAGGATCCGTTCCGGCTTTACCGCTGCCACACGATCATGAACTGCGCCAAGGCCTGCCCGAAGGGGCTCAACCCCGCCAAGGCCATCGCCGGCATCAAGAAGAAGCTGGTCGACCGGCAGGTGTGACGCGGCTGAAGCGTCCTGCATCGTTCGAACGCTGACAAAGCGAAACGACCCGCCGGGATCACCCGGCGGGTCTTTTGTTTTGCGTCGCCGTTTGGCGCGGTCAGTTGACCGACACCGTGCAAACGCCCGTCAGATCAGGTCCTGATACATCAGCCCGAGCTGGCCGCCCTGCACGAGCTCGCCGGGAATGCTGTAGTGCGCCTGCACGTCCCACAGGAACACGTTCTGACCGGCCGAGCCGAGGATGTCCGTCAGGTCGATGATGCCGGAGGATTCCTCGTCGCGGGTCAGGAACGGCTCGCCGCCGACCGGTGCGGTGGGATCAAAGCGATCGGGATCGTGCTGCGCCAGCAGCGTCAACGCGTCGGTCGCCGGATCGTACTGCCATATCTTGGCAAGGTGATTTTGGCTGCCCGGATCCTCCTGCAACAGGATCTTGCCGTCCTGGGTGACGGTCATGTTGTCGAGCATCTGCTGACCTTCGGTGCCGTCGAGCAGCATTTTGATGGTGCCGCCGGCAGTCGGATTGGTTACGTCGTTGAACTCCGCCGCGTACAACCGGCTCGGCTGGCCGAAGCCGTTGGTGGTGACGAAGTAGAAGATGTCGGGATCGATCGTGCTCCACTGGCCGTCTTCCGGCCGCAGGAATTCGGTGACTTCGGCCGTTTCACTCGCGGCTTGAATCTGAGCACCGGTCTTGCCGCTCACGTCGCCGAGACTTTCCAGCGTGAACGCCGACTGGAAATCGCCGCCGAGGGTGGTGCCGTTGCTCTCGTTGTTGTTGTCGGCGCCGTCAAGCTCGCTCACCTTGAGCCCGAAGAACGTACCGCCGGTCAGGCCCGCCATGTCGAGCGCGTCGAGCCCGGGCGCGGCCGCCTTCTTGTCGCCGACGTAGAAGTAGACTTGGCCGGGCGACGAATCGTCGGTCAGCGCCACCACGGTCTTGTCGCCGCTGTGCGGATTGGCGACCAGGTTTTCGTAGGACATGTTGCCGAGCCAGGCGAGTTCGTAGGAATTGCCCGCCTCGGCGCCGGTGGCGAAATGAGCAAAGCCGCGGCCTTCGTTGCCGGCCTCCTCGCCGCTCAGGAAGATGCGGCCGCCGTTGTAGCCGAGCCCGGTTTCCGGATTGTAGAACGCGGTTTCGGACGGCAGATCGGCCGAGCACAGGCGGCTGATCGCGTTGGCGAGCGGGTCGTAGTTTCCGGTCGCCGCGTTGTAGACGAAGGCGTTCTGGATCAGGTCTTCGCCGCTGAGCACTTCGAGCGTGGTCTTGTCGATCACCAGCTTGGAGACGAACGAGCCGGCGAAGCCGTGATCGCGGACCACGCCGTCGCCGCCGCTGAGTTCGTGGTTCATCAGCACGGTGAAGGTGCCGTCGCCGTTGTCGTAGGCGCCGAGACCGTCGGGAATGCCGACCATCTGCCAGCCGTCATTGGCTTCGGTCTGATCGCCGACGGTGAGCAGCGAGCGGGTCGAGATCGACGGATCGACGCCGACCACATAAGGCGACGCCGAGCTGGTCGGTCCGGTCTCCGCGTCGGAGACGATGAACTGGCCGGCATCGAGCTCCGACACCTTCGTGTGCTTGAGGATCAGCTTGTCGCCGTTGCCGAGATCGAGCACGGCGTTGTGGCCGTGCTGCTGGAACGCCGCAATCGCGGCGTCGCCCGACGCGAAGCCGAAGTCGCGCAGGTCGATCTTGTCGTTGCTGTCGAGGTCGGTGACGGTGTCGACGCCGGTGCCCGAGCGGATCACGAAGGTGTCGTCGCCGCATCCGCCGGTCATCTCGTCACGGCCGGCGCCGCCGACCATGAAATCGCGCCCGTCGCCGCCGTTGAGCTCGTCGTTGCCGTCGCCGCCGGAAAGGCCGTCGTTGCCGCGCTCGCCGCGCAAGTCATCGTTGCCGGCTTCGCCGTCGATCAGGTCGTCACCACGGCCGCCGTGGGCCTTGTCGTTGCCGCTGCCGGCGAAAATGTCGTCATCGCCACGCGAAGCCGAAAATGGTGTCGCTGCGATCGGTGCCGTCAAGAACGTCGTCGTCCGACGTTCCGAGAATAAATTTCTTGTGGTGGTGATGGTGATGTTGGTGCCGATTCGACATAACAAGCGCTCCCTGGCGTGTGGCTGGGTGCGCGTATCGTTAAAAGTGCTCCATAACGGTTGGGTGACACCAGCGTGACGAACCAAAAACGCTGCGTTAGCGGTTGACGAGCGAACGAACGGCGGCCTGCCGCCGATAGCCCCACACTCATCGCTACCGCATGATCGAGACCGATGATCGACGGCTCGCAATTGTTGTGCCCTCGCCCACCCGGGCGCGCGCAAGCGCGCCCGAGTGCTGGCTCTTGCGGGAGAGGGCAGCTCCGGCTGTTCAGCAAAGAGAATTGGGTGAGGGGTTGTCTTCGTCAAAAGCCTTTTGCGAAGAGACCCCCTCACCCATGTGCGTCCACGGGTTCTTCTTGAGCCCTCTCCCGCAAGAGGAGAGGGCACAGTAACGGACATCTCGCTTGGCACGCGATCGGCAGTGCGCCCGATGCACCTGGCGAGCGCGCTACTTCTTCGGCTTGTCCCGCATGCCCAGCGTGCGCAGCCGCAGCGCGTTGAGGCGGATGAAGCCTTCGGCGTCCTTCTGGTCGTAGGCGCCCTTGTCGTCCTCGAAGGTGACCAGCGTCGACGAATAGAGCGACTTCGGGCTCGCGCGGCCGGCGACGATGACGTTGCCCTTGTAGAGCGTGAGCCGCACCTCGCCCTCGACGTGCTCCTGGCTCTTGTCGATCAGCGCCTGCAGCATCTCGCGCTCGGGCGAGAACCAGAAGCCGTTGTAGATCAGCTCCGCATAGCGCGGCATCATCTCGTCCTTGAGATGGCGCGGCGCCGCGGTCGAGCGTGATCGACTCGATGGCGCGATGCGCGGCGAGCAAAATCGTGCCGCCGGGCGTCTCGTAGACGCCGCGCGACTTCATGCCGACGAAGCGGTTCTCGACCAGGTCGAGCCGGCCGATGCCGTTGGCACGACCTAGTTCGTTCAAGCGCGCGAGGATGCGTCGCCGGCGACAGCGCCTTGCCGTCGAGGCTCACGGCGTCGCCCTTGGCGAAGCCGATGCGCACCTCGGTCGGCTTGTCGGGCGCCTCCATCGGCGACAGCGTGCGCATGATAGACGATCGACGGCGGCGTCTGCGCCGGGTCCTCCAGCACCTTGCCCTCGGACGAGGAGTGCAACAGGTTGGCGTCGACCGAGAACGGCGCCTCGCCTTCCTTGTCCTTGGCGATCGGGATCTGGTGCGTGCGCGGCGAATTCGATCAGGTCGTCGCGGCCCTTGAAGCTCCACTCGCGCCACGGCGCCACGATCTTGATCGAGGGGTTGAGCGCGTAATAGCCGAGCTCGAAGCGCACCTGGTCGTTGCCCTTGCCGGTGGCGCCGTGACACACCGCGTCGGCGCCGACCTTGTGCCGCGATCTCGATCTGCTTCTTGGCGATCAGCGGCCGCGCGATCGAGGTGCCGAGCAGGTAGAGCCCCTCGTAGAGCGCGTTGGCGCGGAACATCGGGAACACGTAGTCGCGGACGAACTCCTCGCGCAGGTCCTCGATGAAGATGTTCTCCGGCTTGATGCCGAGCATCAGCGCCTTTTCGCGCGCCGGCCCCAGCTCCTCGCCCTGGCCGAGGTCGGCGGTGAAGGTCACGACCTCGCAGCCGTAGGTCTCCTGCAGCCACTTCAGGATGATCGAGGTGTCGAGCCCGCCGGAATAGGCGAGGACGATTTTTTTGATGTTGCGCTTTGGCCATAACACTCCAGCCCGGTCATGGCCGGGCGGGCCGGCCATCCACGTGTTCTTCTGAAAATCCGAAAATTCGCGCGGACTATAGGGGGAAAGCCGCAGCGTGCAAGCAACGCACAGACCGAGCGCGTGCGCGCGCCGAAATCGATTGCCAAATTGCGAATTTCGCGACTATAGAACAAAACAAGAACAATTGATCTGAATTGCAGCATCCTTGCGGGTTCATCCCAAATCTGGGATATTGTCGATGCGAGCGACGATTGGCGAACAGGCGAGAAACCGCTCGATTGGGTCGGTTCGTCGAAGCGAGATTTCCTCGCTTTTCCCGAGCGCGGTGAAAGACGAGCTGGGCAACGCGCTGGGTCTCGCACAGTTCGGCGGCAAGCATCCCAACGAAGCCGTGGAAGGGTCAAGGCCCGGGCGTGTTCGAGGTGGTCGAGAACCATGACGGCGATACCTATCGCGCAGTCTATACGGTTCGATTCCGCGAGGTGGTCTATGTGCTGCACGCGTTCCAGATGAATCGCCGAGCGGCATCCGCACGGCACGCACCGACATCGCATTGATCGCGCGGCGATTGCGGCTCGCGCAACAGGACTACGAGGCTCGTCATGGCAAAGCGCGCGGCTAAAAGCGGCAAGGCGGAACCGATCGTCCGCGGAACCGGCAACGTTTCGCCGATCTCGGCTTCCCCGACGCCGAGGCGCGGCAGACCAAGCTGCGGCTCGCGCTCGCGCTGAACACGATCCGCGACGAGCGCAAGCCGAGCCAGGCCGGCTGCCACGCGGCTCGGCGTCAATCAGCCGAAGGTCTCGGCGCTGCGCAACTACAAGCTTGCGGCTTTTCGGTCGAGCGGCTGATGACGCTGCTGACGGCGCTCGACCGCACGTGGAGATCGTGCATTCCGCAAGAAGCCGCGTTCGCGCGGATGTGCGGCGAGAAGGATGAGCGCCGTCGACATGAGCGCGGCGCGAGCTGCGCGCGCAACCGGACGCTCACTCAGATCCCCCTCCCCATCATCAACACATCCACCGCCTCGTCGCCGACCATGACGGCGCCGGGGCGGCGGCCTTCGTGCGCGAAGCCTTCGCGTTCGTAGAGGCGGATGGCGGCGGTGTTGGTCGCGAACACCTCGAGCTCGATGCGGCGATAGCCGTGGCCGGCGGCGAACGCGAGAAGCGCGCCCATGAGGCGCGTGCCGACGCCGCGCCCGCGCGCGGCGCGCGCGACGCTCATGCCGAAGGAGCCGACATGGCGCTGCTGCGAACGCGCGAGGCTTGAGAAATCCAGCATGCCGATCACGGCGTCGCCGTCGCACGCGAGCAGAAGGCAACTGCGCGCGTCCTCGGCGTGGCGCGCGATCATCGCCGCGACCTGCTCCGCCGCCGGCGGCTTCTCGCGCGCGAACAGCACCGGCAGGCGCTCGGCCACGATCGCGGCGATCGTGGCGGCGAGCGCCGCCGCATCGGACGGCCGGGCGGGACGGATGACGATGGACCCGGGCATCGGCGCGCTCCATTCGTGGCGGCCCCCAAGTCTTGGTCGCCGACGCACGGCGACGGGTTCGAGGCACCCCGGCGTTCAGCGATGAACGCACCGCGCAGGTGCAGTCGGCAAAGGCGACGCATGTCGTGATCAGGCAGCGAGGATGAGGTCGCGTGTTGCGTTCGTGGTCTTTTCCGCGCACATCGGCCGGCTCCCTCTCCCCATTGGGGAGAGGGGCGGGGTGAGGGGGAATAGCTCCCTCGACCAGTTCGAACCCCCTCACCCTAACCCTCTCCCCTCCGGGGAGAGGGAACACACCGAACTCGCGGCACGAGTCATTGTCTGCGCGCGCCTCACCGGCCAAATGTGCGCCGCATCAGGTCGTCCATCTCCTGCCGTTGCTTCTTCAGCCTCGCGTCCGTCTCCTTCCTGTCAGCCTCATGGCGCGCGCGCCATTCGATCCACTCTCGCTTCTTTTGGTAGGCCTTGGTCTGCGCGTCCGTCGCCCAGAGTCCGAGCAGATTGCTCCCGGCGACGACGATGCCGATCAGCGGCAGCGCGACCTTCACCGCCTGCCACCACCGAGATCGGTCGCGGCTTGTCGCCCGCCGCCACGATGCGTGGCGGCGGCGCGGAAGGCGTCGCTTGGACGCGGGGCGCTCGCCGCAATGCGGCAGCGATCACCGTCGGAACGCTGGCCCTTCTCGGCTTGACGGGCACGGCCACTTGGCCGCGGAACGCCCGCCAGCGCGCCTCGACCGCCTCACGCAGTTCGCGCGGCTTGACCGACACGATCTCGGAATGCAGCGCGCACTGGATCAGGTCGCCCTTCGGAATGAACTTGGTCTCGTACCAATAAGGCCCGCGCCAAAACAGGCCGAGGTGAATATGCGCGTCGTAGAACGGCTTGGACACCAGGACCACGGTGACGCCGCGCGAGGTCATGTCCTGCGGATACCGGGTCATCCAATGGCGCCACTCGACGTCGATGGTGTCGACGCCTTTGACCTCATGCCACGGGATGACGATCTCCTTCATCCACGGCCCGCGGTAGTGCACGCCGATCGGCGACAACACGTAGACCGGATCGCCGCGACGAAACCGCCGCCGCAGCGACAAGGCGGCGATGCCGATCCCCACCACGATGGCGGCAGCGGCGCCGATGGTCACCTCGAGCGGCGGAAGATCGGGCTTTTCCATCGCGAACAGGAACAGGCCGCAGAAGATCGTCAGCACGCCGATCGGGAGCCAGTCCGCAATCTCCGCATCGACCCGGTACTCGAGCGTGACGTGAACATCGGACGGCGCGGCTTCCATGGCCTGGCGGTTCCTTGCTTGCGCTGCCCGCGCGCGGGACGCCCGGCATTCTCAGATCAGTCAAGCCGCGATTTAAGCATAAGCGTCGGTGTCTCGACCATGATCCAATTTCGGGATCATGCCTCTAATCCCCCCGCGCCTTCTTCACCTCGGCGGCCGTCTCCGGCGACACACTGAGCGTGTCCATCACGATCCGCTCCAGCGCCTCGCCCGAGAGCGCGGGGCCGAGGTCGATGTTGCGTTCCTTGGTGAACGCGATCAGCTCCGGGTCCGCCATCGTCGCCATGAATGCCGCCCGCAGCGCGGCCGCGCGCTCCGCCGGGATGCCGGGCGTGGCGAAGATCGAGCGGCCCATGGCGTTGCCGGCGGCGAACAGTTTCAGCGCCGCGGTGGCGCGCGCATCGAGCCCGAGCTCGGCCATCATCGGCACGTGCGGCAGGTCGGGCGCGCGCTCGAGCGCATATTGCAGGATGATCTGCGCCTTCTTCTCGCGCAGCCATTCGGCGTTGTCGACCTTGAACGAGGCCCAAGCTTTGGTGCCGCCCTCCACCTCGCCGCGCTGCACCGCCAGCTCGGTCTCCGACACGCCGCGAAAGCCCGCCACCACGCGGAATTTGGTGCCGGCGAGCGCGTTGAGCGCCTTGAGGTAGAACACCGTCGGCGAGGCGGCGCCGGAACCGCCCATGATGGTCTCGCGCGTGCGGGCGTCGGCGATCGATTGGGTCTTCGACGTGTGCCAGGTGTAGGTGACCTCGACCACCGGCGCGGCGCGGCCGATATAGGTGAACTTGCCGGCGTCGTACTGCACGCCGTCGGTGCCGAGCGCCTGCTCGATCGCGATCGACTGCGGCGCGGTGGCCAGCACGGTGCCGTCCCGCGGCGCGGCGTTGTAGAGCCAGTTCGCCATGCGCAGATGGCCGGCGCCCGGCATGTTGCGCACGATCACGGTGGGCTGACCGGGGATGTGCTTGCCGAGATAGCGCGCAATCAGCCGGCCGTAGAGGTCGTAGCCGCCGCCCGGCAGCGTGCCGACCACCAGCTCGACGGTGCGGCCCTTGTAGAAGGCCTCGACCGAGGATTGCGCGGACGCGGGCGCGGTGGGGAGAACAAGCGCGCTGCTGAGCGCAATGGACGCTGCCAACAACAGTGCGGGTGGCGCGAGCCGACGGCGGCGCGATGCACGCATGGTCTCCTCCCCGTGAATGTTATTGACGCCATGCTTGGGCAACATGCTCCGAACGTCAATGGGTGGACGCCGGTGCCGCGCACTCCGGAACCTCCCCCGCGCGCGGGGAGGAGAAGCGGACATGGCGCGGATGTCGGCTATAGTCGGTCCATCACCGGGAGCCGGGATACCCAAAGGCAATGGACAGCGCCGTTGCCCCCAAGGACAGAAAGCACCAGCCTTCGTTACGAAGCCAACGCGGGCTCGACTGGTTTGCATTCTTCCTCGCCGACATGCAGTCCGGATGGGGGCCGTTTGTCGCCGCCTATCTGACGTCGAAGAATTGGACGCAGCTGGATATCGGGCTGATCCTGACGGTCGGGACGCTCACCGCCATGGCCCTGCAAATCCCCATCGGCGCGCTGGTCGATCACGTTCCCGGCAAACGTCTGCTCGCGGCAGTCGCCGTGGTCGCAATCAGCGGCAGCGCTCTGCTGCTGGCATTGTGGCCGATCTTCAGCGTGGCGCTTGTGGCCAAGGTGCTGCACGCGATCGCGAGCTGTCTCGCGGGACCGCTGCTCGCCGCGATCAGCCTCGGGCTCGTCGGCCATCACCTGCTGGGCATCAGGCTCGGCCGCAACGCCCGCTATCCTTCGCTCGGCAATGCCATCGCGGCCGGGCTGATGGGGGGCGTTGCGTATTATTACTCGAACCAGGCGATCTTCTTCCTGACCGCCGCATTTGGCGTCCCCACGCTCATCGCGCTGGCGATGATCCGGTCGACCGACATCGATCCCGACCTGGCGCGCGGCGGAGCGCGCAAACGAGAGCGCGGCGCGTGGTCCGATGCGTTTGTGAGCGTTGCGGCGCAACAAACCGCTGTTGATCTTCGCCGCGGCCATCGTGCTGTTCCAGCTTTCAAACGCCGCCTTGCTGCCGATCATGGCGGGATCCCTGACCATCCGCGCGCCCCACTATGCGACCGTGGTCATCGCCATCTGCATCCTCGCACCGCAATTCGTGGTCGCCGCCATTGCGCCTTGGGTCGGACGAACGGCGCAAAGCTGGGGCCGCCGTCCACTCCTTGTTTTGTGCTTCGCCCCGCTGTGCGTCCGCAGCGCGGTCTTCGCCGTGTCGCACGATCCTTCCGTGATCGTCGCCGCGCAGCTCCTCGACGGGATTTCGGCGGCGGCGCTCGGCGTGCTCGTGCCGCTCGTCATCGCCGACACCACACGCGCGACCGGACGCTTCAATTTTGCGCAAGGCGTGATTGGGGTCGCGGTCGGCATCGGCGCTTCGTTGGGCACCACAATCGCCGGCTATGTCGCGGACATGTTTGGCGACTCGGTCGTGTTCTTGTTCCTCGGGTCGGTCGGAGCGATGGGTCTCTTGCTGGTGCTGATGCTCATGCCCGAAACACGAGAGACGTAGGTTGCGCTGGACAAAGGCGCGGCGATGTGCGGGATTCGGCATGCAAGAAAAGGGAGGCGGGGATGGCGCTGTCGCCGCGCGCGACGCTCGCGCGCATGCTGCTGATGCGGCGGTTCGAGGAGATGGTGATCACGCTGGCGCGGGCGCACAAGCTCGGCCGCCAGCATCTCGCGATCGGCAATGAGGCGCTCGGCGCGGCGGCGCTGATGCAGCTTGCCGACGGCGACCTGATCTACACCACCCATCGCAACCACGGCCACATGATCGCGCGCGGCGTCGATCCCGGCAAGGCGCTCGCCGAAATCCTCGGCCGCGACGGCGGCCTCAACGGCGGCAGGGGCGGCACCTGGCACATGACCGACCCCGCGCTCGGATTCCAGTCGACCTCGGCGATGGTGGGTGGCTCGATCGGGCTTTCGGTCGGCGGCGGCTTCGCGCTCAAGCACCAGAAGAAAAAGAACGTCGCGGTGGCGCTGTTCGGCGACGGCGCGCTCGACGAAGGCATCGCCTATGAGGCGCTCAACATCGCCTCGCTCTATGCGCTGCCGGTGCTGTTCCTGTGCGAGAACAACTCCAAGGAAGGCGAGGCGCAGACCTCGCGGCTCGCCACCAAGGAACTCACCGCGGTGCCGCGCGCGCTGAAGATCGCCTGCGCCTCGGTCGACGGCGGCGACGCCGAGGCGGCGGAACAGGCGGTGGCGGCAGCGCTTTCGCATGTGCGCGACGGCCAGGGCCCGTATTTCCTGGAGGCGCAGCTCGTGCGCTGGCCGGGCTCGCACCAGATCGCGCATGAGTTCACCACCGGCGTCACCGACGTGACCGCGGCCTGGGACTCAGCCAAAGCCAGCAACGAGCACGCCGAGTGGCAGCGCACCGACCCGATCCTGCGCAGCGCGCGCACGCTGATTGCACGCGGCGCGCTCACGCGCGAGGACGTGATCGCGCTCGATGCCGAGGCCAACGCGGCGATGGCGAAAGCGCGCGCTTTTGCCGAGGCGAGCCCCTACCCGAAACCCGAAGCCGCGCTTACCGGCGCGTTCGTTCGTTCTTAGGACACAGACCTATGAGCCACACTCGCGCGGCGAACCGGGTCTGCTCGCCTCCTCACTCCGAACTCGGGTCTACCCGAGTTCGGCATCTCAGCCGCGGTCGAAGTCGGCAAACATCCGACTTCGACTGGGAGAGGGAACGCACCGAGTTCGTCGCAACTTCCTCGTCACTCCCACAACAGCGTCTGTAATTCCATGCCGACAAAAAGCTTCGCCGTCGCGATGATCGATGCGCTCGCGTATTCGCTCAAGAGCGATCCCAACGTGGTGGTGATCGGCGCGCACTCGTTTCTCTCCGACCGCGGGCTGAAGCCCGAGGACGAGCGCGCGCTGTGGGATGCGTTCCCCGACCGCCTGATCGATCCGCCGACTTCGGAGGGCGTCTGCACCTCCCTGGTCACCGGCGCGGCGATGGCCGGGATGCGGCCGTTCCTCAACTACGGCACCGCGACCTTCGCGTTCGAGGCGTTCAACCAGATCATGAGCGAGGCCGCCAACGTGCATGCGATGTCGGGCGGGCAACTGCGGGCGCCACTGACGCTGCACATGTTTGCCGGCATCCGCGGCGGCGGCGCCGGCCAGCATTCGTCGAGCCCGCAGGCGATGTACGCCAATTCCGCCGGGCTCGAATTGGTGCTGCCGGCCTCGCCCGCCGACGCGCAGGGGCTCCTGCGCAGCGCGATCAAGAGCGACAACCCGACCGTGGTCATCACCCACACCAAGCTCTTGTCGATGACGGGAGACGTCCCGGACGGCGATTTCACCGTGCCGTTCGGCAAGGCGCGCATCGCGCGCGAGGGCCGCGACGTCACCATCGTCGCGACCTCGCTGATGGTGCGGGAGGCGCTGAAAGCCGCCGAGGCGCTGGCGAAAGACGGCATCGAGGCCGAGGTGGTCGACCCGCGCACCATCGTGCCGCTCGACGTGGAGGCGATCTGCGCGTCAGTGCGCAAGACCGGCCGGCTGGTCACCGTCGACGAAGGCAACGCGCTGTGCAGCATCGGCTCGGAAATTTCGGCGCTGGTGGCGGAACACGCCTTCGACGCCCTCAAGGCGCCAATCCTGCGCGTTGCGCGCCCGCCGGTGCCGATCGCGTTCTCGCCGCCGCTCGAAGCTCACGTCACGCCCAACGCGGAGAAGATCGAGGCGGCGGTGCGCAAGCTCATCAAGGGCTGACGCACCGCCGGCTTTCTCTTATCGCCGCACCGAGGGCTGCAGCCCGGCGGCCGGCGGCGTCTCGGCCGTCATCATGCCGTCCTGGTCGACACCGGTCTCGTCACGCCACGGACGCATGCGCTCCAGCACCACCAGCGCGCCAGTCAGCACCACCGCCAAGGCGATCGCCGCGACCCAGAACGGCACGCCGAGGAGCTGATCGAAGCCGAGCTTCGGGCCGCTTCTCGGCGAACAACTTGGTGATCGGCGCGTCGAAATAGCCGTAGGTCAGCGCGCCGGCCAATCCGCCGAGCAGGACGAACCAGGCGTCGCGATAGCCGGCGCCGAGCTGCGCCAGCGTGGTGCCGGGACACGCGCCGGCGAGCGCGATGCCGACGCCGAGAATGAGGCCGCCGATGATGTCGGCCTTGTAGCAGCAGCGGCTTCAGGCTGAGCTTGACGCCGAACATGCCGTTCATCACCGCCAGCACCACCAGTCCGGTGATGACCGCGGCGAGGAAGATCTTCAGCATCAGGAAGTTCCGAAGCTGCATCTGCCCGACGATGACGCCGGGCTCGAACACGCGGCTCTTCTCCAGGGCGAAGCCGAACACGATGCCGGTCGCGAGCCCGATGAGGATGGCATTGATCACAGACATGACGATCTCCTTCCGGTTTGCGGATCAGGCGCGCCGCATCAGCAGCGTGGCGGTGAGGATGCCGCCGGCGAACATCGCCGCGACCGCGAGCGTCGAGCCGACCGACAACTGCGCCATGCCGGAAATGCCGTGGCCGGAGGTGCAGCCGCCGGCGATGCGGGCGCCGAACAGCATGATGAAGCCGGCGACGAAGGCGAGCGGCGCGCGGGTCATCAGCGTCGGCGTGCCGGTGGCACGCGCCCAGACCGGCGAGACCGCCTGACGCCGGGCGCCCGACAGCCGCATCGAGATGAAGGCGCCGACCGCGATGCCACCGACCACCGCGACCTGCCACCAGTTCTTGGCGCCCCACAGGTGCGAGGCGAGGTATTTGACCTCGCCGAGGCGGCCGTCGAAGAACGACGCGATGTGCGCCGCCACCGTCACGAAGGAGGACGACGCGCCGAGCGCGGTGTCCATCAGCAGAAAGGTGGGAATCTGCAAAAGTCCGATGATGACCCCGGCCACATAGGGTGACCAGGCCTTGCTGGTGAGATTCAGCATCTGCACCTCCTTGGTTTGTCCGCTTGCACGGGTCGGTCGCCGGTGAACGGCGGCCTGAACGAATCGCAGGCTAGCGGGCCTTCACCCCGCAGGTATTGATCCCGAGCAAAGCGTAAGGAGGACACCAGCCCAGCAGCCCGGTTGCGAGCGGTAAAAGCCCGATCCAGCCCCAGGGGGTCTGTGGACCGACAAAAGCGAGGCTGATGAGCGCCAAGCCGACGAAAACGCGTAGCGCACGGTCGATTGTGCCGACGTTGGGAGTCATATTGACCTCGTTGCGTTGTAGGACAGAGGTCACGCTAGGCGGCTGGCCGCCGGCAGTCTGTGACAATGTCACCAAGCCGGAAATGCAACCCGGCTATGCGTGACGCGCCAGCCGGTCGAGCGCCGGGCGGTTCTGGATGGTGATGCTGCCACGCCCCGACGAGATCCAGCCGCGGCGGTGGAATTCCGCCAACATGCGACTGATCACCTCCCGCGCCGAGCCCAATTCGGATGCCAGTTGCTGCTGGGTGACCGCGAGTTGCTGGCCGCTGCCGGCAAGCTCCAGAAGTTTCTCCGCCAGGCGAATGTCCATGCGCGCGAACGCGACATCCTCGATGACGCGAAACAGGTTGGTCACCCGCTGGCTGAAGGCGGTGAACACGAAGCGGCGGAATTCGCCCGACTGCGCGATCAGATCGTCAAAGGCGCGACGCGGGATCGCGACGGCGCGGATATCGGTCTCGGCGACCGCCTCGGCGAGGTAGTCCTCATAGCCCATCAGGCAGGCGGTGGTGAGCGCGCAACTCTCGCCGGCGGCGACACGATAGAGCACAATCTCGCGGCCGCTGTCCGAGACCTGCTGCACCCGCACCGTGCCCTCAATCAGCAGCAGATAACTTTCGGGCGCATGGCCCGGCCCGTAGATCTGGCTTCCGGCCGGCATGTTGACGATCACGGCGCTGGTCGCCAGCAGCGCGAGCTGGTCCGGCGGCAGCCGCTTCAATCCGGGAAACGATTTAATCCAAGTCGGCGATTGCACGGCCCCTCGCCTCCCCGCCGTGGACTTAGCCCGCCGGCGGGATCGAGTATTTCTGGCTGGCAAACCAATCGCGTGGAATGGTGCGATTGGTGCCCTCCGCCATCAGCTTCTTGTACAGGATCGCACCGCAGGCGGCGAACTGGATCGCGAGCCCGGTATTGTTCTTGTAGTAGAGGATTTGGCCCGGCGCCTGTCGCACCTTGACCTTGCCGGCGACGATGCCGCCCAGCTCGTGCACGTGCTCGCGCTTGACGATGCCCTTCTCGATGGGGTGCAGCAGCTCGACCTGCCGGTTGGAAATCACGCCTTCCCAATCGTTGACGATGATGTCGCGCGCGCGCGCGAAGGTCTCCTCGTCGACCTCCGATCGGGTCTCGATCACATCGGAATTGACGATGGTGACCACCATCTGGCCGGGCTCCAGCCACGCGCCTTGCAGCACTGGCGTGATCGCGTTGGTGGCGCAGCACACGATGTGTGCGCCGCGCACCACCTCGCGCGGATCGTCGACCGGAATGACCTCGACCTTGTCGCCGGCCATGCGCGCCTTGAACGCCTCGCGATGCGCAGCGCTCGGGCTGAACACTTTCACCGTCTTGATCGGCCGTACCGCGCAAATGGCACGGCAATTTGGAAGTGCCTGGTTGCCGGTGCCGAACAGGCCCAGCACTTGCGCATCCGGCCGCGCACATTCGGCGACGGCAAGCCCGGTGGTCGCGCCGACGCGGAACCCCGACAAATAGGTCTCGTGCATGAACGCCAGCGGCTCGCCATTTGCCAGGTCGTAAAGAACGATGACCGACCAGTTCACCGGATCGGGATTGTCCAGCGTCCGGCGCTGATCGCTTTTCTCGTCCATCAGCATGAAGTGCGAGCCCGCACGCACGCAGGCGGTCTGATAGCTCTGCACCGCGCCGGCATGGATGTTGGCGAAGTAGCGCCGCGTTCGGATCGGCGGTGTCGCTCGAATAGCGCAACCGCGGCGGATTGACGGCCTTGCCTTCGGCGAGATCGCGAAACGCGACCCGCATCGCCTCGATCGCCTCCGGAATTGTCAAAAGCCGGATCGCGTCGTCGTCCGTGATAACGATCGGCATCCCTGGTATCTTCTTGTCGCTTACTTCTGGGTCTTCAGTGACTCCAGAACTTCCCGGGTTTTATCGGCGATCGGCTTCGGCGTCGCAAGCACCTTGCGCGCGACCGCCTCGAGCTCCTCGGCCGAACCTGGCTCGAGCACGAGATTGCCTTTCTTCGCGAGCGCAACCAATTCCGGATCCGCAAGCGTGGCCGCGAGTGCGCGACGCAAGGCTGCGGCGCGCGCAGCCGGCACGTCCGGGCGGCGCGATCAACGCGCGACCGATCGCAGAGCCGGCCGCAAACAAGTCGAGGATCACGCGCTCGTCCTTGCCGTTGCCGAGTTCGCCGATGGTCGGCACGTTGGCAATGTCGGGATGCCTGCTCAGCGCGCTTTGATAGATGAGCCGGACCGTGCCGTCCTTGAGACGCGCGCCATGGCGGGCGACCACCGTCGCGAGACCGATCGCGCCGACCATGTCGACTTCGCCGCGCTCCATGGTGACGAGCGCTTCGTTGGCGCTCTTGTAGCCGGCGATCAGCTTGAAGCGGGTGCCGGCAAGCTTGTTGAGCAGGAACGGCACCACAGTCGAACTCGCGGTGCCGCCGGTCCCGGCGGTGGGCACCTCGCGCTTGCGCGCATCGTCGATCGACGTGATGCCGGATTTCGCGAAGGCAACGCCGACCTCGACGTTCATGGCGGCGCGGCCGATCCAGGTGAAGCGTCCGGCGTCGACGTCGGGCGTGTAGCCGAGCAGCGTGTCGAACGGCAGCGTTTGCGCCAACATGCCGAGCACGGTTCCGTCCTTGGCGGCGACGGTCACCAGATTGCGCGCAGCTCGCAAGCCGCCGGCGCCCGGCATGTTCTGCACGATCACCGCCGGATTGCCCGGGATGTGCTTGCCGAGATACTGGGCGATGATGCGGGCATAGAGATCGTAGCCGCCGCCGGCCTCGTATCCGACCAGGATATTGACCGTTTTGCCCTTGTAAAATTCAGCGACGGTGTCAGTTTGCGCGTTGGCTGCGCCGGACATGGATAGCGCCAGAACGGCAATGGCAGCGGCGGTGCTGCGACGCGAGACACTGTTCGACACGATTCTGCCTCCGCTTTGTCTGTTTCCGGCCCCTGGTTTGGTGCAAGACGTTATCCGGGCTTTGTCA
The DNA here is from genome assembly GCA_963741595.1 of uncultured Alphaproteobacteria bacterium. Taxonomy (GTDB): domain Bacteria; phylum Pseudomonadota; class Alphaproteobacteria; order Rhizobiales; family Xanthobacteraceae; genus VAZQ01. The sequence goes on along the minus strand of CAVUIV010000014.1, from coordinate 32,549 downwards.
ACGTCGTGTCAATCCGGGCACGCCATGGTCCATGCGACACAATTGACCAGCGGTTGAATGCACCGGTGCGACGCGTTCAGCCCCTGCCGTATTGACGGACGTTTCGGAAAGACCACGGATGTTCCAACGGACTGCCACGACGGCCCTCGCGTTTGCCATTGCGATGCTCGGCGCGACACCGGCGCTGGCGGTGCAATGCGGCGGCAGCTTCGATGCCTTCCTCTCCGCATTTGGCCGCGAAGCCGCCGCACAGAAGATCTCACCGCAGGTCGTGCAAGCCGCGTTCGCCGAACTCACCCCCGACCCGCGCGTGATCCAGCTCGATCGCCGGCAGGGCGTGTTCAAGCAAACCTTCGAACAATTCGGGCCACCGCGCGTCAATGCCCGGATCGCCAAGGCGCGATCGCTGATGAGCAAACATGCGGCGCTGCTCTCGCGAATCGAACAGCAGTTCGGCGTGCCCGGCGGCGTGGTGATCGCGATCTGGGCGCTGGAGACCGATTTCGGCGCCGGCATGGGCAAGCATCCTGTTATGCGCGCGGTCGCGACGCTGGCGCATGACTGTCGCCGCTCCGAAATGTTCCAGCGTGAGTTGATGTCGGCGCTGACGATCGTCAACCGTGGCGACATGAGCAACGCGCAACTGCTCGGCGCCTGGGCGGGCGAGATCGGACAGACGCAATTCCTGCCGTCGTCCTATGTGAAGTTCGCAGTCGACTTCGACGGCAACGGACGGCGCGATCTGATCCGCAGCGTCCCGGACGCGCTCGGCTCGACCGCCAATTATCTGCGCGGCTACGGCTGGCAGCGCGGCGGCGCGCTGGCGGAAGGAACGCCGAATTTCGCGGTGCTGAAAGAGTGGAACCGCGCGCAGGTCTACCAGAAAACCATCGCGCTGTTTGCGCAGCGGCTGGCGCAGGATCAGTAGCAGCAGCGCAGGACGGCTACTGCGGCGTCAGGCCGGCATCACGAATAATGCTCTCCCAGCGGGCGGCATCGGCCTTCACCTGTGCGCCGAATTCGTCGACGCTCATGCTCATCGGGTCGATGTTGACGTCGGTCAGCCGGCGCACTGCCGCCGGGTCGGCGTTCATCTCGCGCACGGCGGCGTTGAGCCACTCGACAATCGGACGCGGCGTTGCGGCCGGCGCGAACAGCGCGAACCAGGTGGTCACCTCATAGCCCGGCAGTCCCGCCTCGGCGGCGGTCGGGATATCCGGCAGATACGATACGCGCTTGCGGGTCCCGGCCGCCAGCACGCGCAGCATGCCGGCCTCGACCAGCGACTTCACCGGCGCGATGCCGACCGAAATCAGGTGCACGCTGCCGGCGACCAGATCGCTGATGCCGGGCGCAGCGCCGCGATACTGCACCGGCTGCATGTCCACCTTGGCGAGCCGCGTGAACTGCACGCCGCCGAGATGCACGGTGCTGCCCGGTCCGAGCGACACGTAGTTGAGCTTGCCGGCTTCCTTGCGCGCATAGGCGATGAACTCGGACAGCGTCGTCGCCGGCACCTTGGCGTTGACGACCAGGAACTGCGGCGCCTCTCCGATCGGCGCGACCGGCACCAGTTCGTTCATCGGGTCGTACGACATCTTCTTGAACACGAACGGATTGATCACGATCTGGGTCGTCGCGATGACGCCGAGCGTGTAACCGTCGGGGGCCGACTTCGCCACCATCTCCGAGCCGATATTGCCGCCGGCCCCGGTGCGATTCTCGATCACCACCGGCTGGCCGGACTTGCGGGCGATGTAGTCGCCGGCGGCGCGTGCGGCGATGTCGGTGATGCCGCCCGGCGCCACCGGCACGATGATCCTGATCGGTTTCGCCGGATAGTCCTGCGCCGCCGCCGGCGACGCGGCCGCGAGGCCCGCGGCAATAAGAACGATCAAGCGTGTCAAACGTAGTGTCATTTGACTTCCCTAGTGGAGTGGATTTGACATTCGCTACCCTCCTGGCAGCAAATACGCGATGCGAATGTTAAAATCGGACCACTAGCACGCCTGCTGGCGAGGGCGTCAATCGGACGACACGACGCAGACATCGGATGCGCCGATGCTGAGAACCGCTACGCCGCCGAAGGCCGCCAGGCGATCATCCCTTCGGTCCGCGCACGCACCTCGGGTGAGGCCAGACACGTGGCGACAGCTTCATAGCCGGGGGCACCTTGAAACGGTGCGACACGGATCGGCGGACTGTGATTGGCGGGACAAAGGATGATGGCCTCATCAACACCCACGGCGTCCAAATCCAGGATTGCGTTCGAGCGCGTGGTGCAAAAGATGGGTGCCGCGCCGGGGCCGCGGCGGCGCAGATGCGCAATCAAGGCTTCTTGCGTGGCCTTGTCCAACTTGTCTTCCAGCATATCGATGACAAGGAACGCGGGGCCTTCGGATTCAAGCCCCACAACGAGCGCAAGGAGTGCATCCGACACCGTGGCGCCCTCTTCGGTCAGCCAGGTGAGCGACTGATCGACCCGTGTTTTGAGAGCGGCATCCGTTTCCAACCGCGTCCGCACGGCTTTCCCTGCACCATCCGACCGATCGCAGCCCAAGAAGACCGCCGCCGGCAGGACCTCCGCGATACGCTTGACCAGACGCGTCTTACCGCTGCCGAGCGGACCGATGATGTAGTTCAAAGCGCGGATGTCACGCAGTTCGAAGCGCTCTCCGCCCCACGGCCAGGGAAGATCAAAAGCGGCATACGTGCCGGTGGCCGATCCCAACACGCGGGCAAGCTCCTCGGGCGACGCGTGGCCTCCGGCAAGATCGGCGCGCAGCCGGCGAACCTTCTCCACGTCGGCAACGATCCGGCGGACTTGGCCTTCGAGCGCGGCCTGGTGCGCTTCCAGAGCCGAACCGAGCGTGTGGGCGTCGCCGTCCAGCACGCGCTTCACTTGAGCGAGGTTCAGGCCGAGTTCGCGCAATGCCACAATTCGAGCAACGCGCGCCCTCTCATCAGGCCCATAGGTGCGCCACCCCGCTTCGCTACGCGGCGGGTAAATCAAGCCGCGCTCCTCGTAGAGGCGCAGCGCCTTAACGGAAATGCCGAGGCTTTCGGCGGCTTGGGACGGGCTCAGAAATTGCGCGGAGGAGCTCATAAATCACCTCGATGGGGCCGACCGCTCACCTTATCGGGGCGTCCCCAGGGGCCAGGTCAAGAGACTCGTCGCTCCTCCGGCGGTTCGTCCCCACTTTGATTTTGGCCGGGCTGACAGCAGGTGTCAGCCGCGCGGTGCTGCACCGCGAATGCGCGCGGCGAGCCGCACCATCGCGTTATAGCCGGGCATCGCGATGCGTTCGAGCGATCGCTCGACGTCTGCGTCGGTGACCCGCGTCCGCCGCCAGCGATAGAGCCAGCCGTGGACCAGCCAGATCACCAGGAACACGACGATACCGCCGAACACCACATCGGTGAAGAAATGCCCCCCGGCCGACATCCGCAACACGCCGACCGCCGAGCCGAAGGCGAACGCGGCGCCATAGGCGGCGGCGCGCCAGTGCGGCGGCGCCACCGCGGCGCCGGCCATGGTCCAGAACGCGCCCGATGACTCGCCGGCCACGAACGAGCAATTCTTGTCGCAATCGCCGCGCGGATCCCACCACGGCAGCATCGTCTCGGCGCCGCCGAATTGCGTGACGTATTGCGGCCGCGGGCGGCCGGAATTGTCCTTCAGCACGACATTGACCAAAAGCCCGGGCCCGAGCGCCAACGTCATCACCATGAGCACGATCGCGCGCCCCGGCAGCAGCAGCGCACGCCGCGGCAATACCAGCTTGATGGCAAGCGCGATGAGCGCCGGCGCGACGATGCCGGCGATCAACCAGCTCGCCAAATTGCGCAGCAACCCCGACGGCGTGTCGAGCACGCGCCATCCGGTGTCGGCATCGTAAAACAACGCGCTCAACGCGAGATCGAGGCCGGAGTCGAACGCGAACGGAATGCCGACCAGAACCGCGATAGCGAGGGCGATGAGCAGGCCGGTCCGGTTCATCGCGCTATCAGCATCCGGAGAGTGGGCCGATGTCGCCCTGCGCGCCCGAGAGCAGGAACGCGGTGTAACTGCGCGACGACGTCGGGCCGGTGCGGGCTTGCAAGGTGCCGAGCGACTCGACGTTGCGATAGTGGCGGGTCAGCCGGGCGGTCGAACTGCACTGCGAGATCAGGAGCACGGGCGCTTCGGCGGCCGCGGTCAGCCGCCGGGTGAGATCGAAATGATGGTTCGGGATCGCGCTCGCCGGCCACGACAGCACCGTCCGTCCGGAGTTGCGCTGGTAATACAGCAATGACGCGACGGTGTCGCGCTGCTCGGCCGTGATGGTCTTGGCGCCGACGCGCGCGGCGAGTTTGTCGACCTCCTCCCCGAGGCTCCGCCAACCCATGGTGCGCGCATAGACATCGGGCTTGGCAAGTCCCGGCAGCGAAATGCGCCGCGCATTGGCGTCGCCGGCAATCAGCGTGATCTGCGCGGCGATGCCGAACGCGATGCTGACAGCAATCCAGCGCCAGGCCTGCCGCCGCACCAGCACGGCCGCGACCAGCACATTGGCGGAGATGACCGCGGCCGCCGCCCAATTGGCGTTCGCACGCGTGATGAATGCAGTCGCCGTCACCAGGACCAACGTCGGAATCGCAAAGCACAGCATCAGGCGGTCGGCGCGGTTCAGCGCGGGCTGTCCGATCCGCACCACCACCAGCAGGAAGACGCCGAACACCACCGGCCCGAACACCGCGAACTGACCGGCCACGAATTCCAGCCCGCGCAGCGGACTGAACACGGCTCCGCTGCCCTGGATGTTGTGGCCGACATGCTGCAACGTGACAAAGCCGTTCTGCGCATTCCAAAGCGCATTCGGCAGCACCAGCGCGACACCGATGGCAGCGGCCAGCCACAATGACGGCGCGCGGAACAACGCACGCGCATCGCGATCGATCAGCGCGGCCACCGCGATGCTCAGCACGAAATAGATCATGGCGTATTTCGCCATCATGCCGAGCCCGAACGACACGCCGAGCACCACACCCCATCGCCAATCGCCGCCGTGCAACAGCTTCACGTAAGCGAGCAGCGCGGCCGCCCAGAAGAACAGCAGCGGGACGTCGGTCGAGATGATGCGGCTGGAGAACGCCACGCCCGTGCTCACCGCAAACAGCATCGCCGCCCAGAACGCCGTTGTTTCGTCGTAAAGCGTTTTGGCGATGGCGTAGCTGATCAGCGCGGTGCCGAGGTAAAGCAGCGGCGCCGGCGCACGGATGCACGCTTCGGCCGATCCGCACACCGCTTCGGCGCCGGCAATGAGCCACGCCAGCAGCGGCGGCTTTGAGAAATAGCCAAATGCCAGTTCCCGCGACCATGCCCAGTATTGCAACTCATCGAAGAACAGGTCGACGTCGGAGTAGGCCAAACCCACCAGGCGGATCGCCGTCAGCGCCAGCAAAATCGCAATGCAAAGCGCCAGACGCCGGTCGGTCAGGCTGCGCGGCGCAGTGTCGGTGAATGACGTCATCACGCGCTATGTCGCACAAACGATGATCGTGCGCAAAGAGACCGAATCAGCGCAACTTTGGCGCTTGATCCCGGCATGCTTCAGGTTGCGCATCGCCAAAAAGGCTGATCGGTGAAACGAAGTCACCGCACTTGTCACAGGCTGCCGCGGTCGCGGCGAGCAACAGCACGCCGACCGTCCGGAACAGCATCCTGCGAAAGGTATTCTTGTTGCGAAAGGTATTTTTGCACTCGGACATGACATCCCCACCGATTGCACAGTCTAGCGCATCGCCGCGTCTCATCAAACCGCCCAGGAGGGACAATCCGCAAGTTTCGTTCAATTCGGACGCTATGATCGGGGCGACGGCGGCATCGCGGGACGGGCATCGCGGAACACCGGCTTGTAGAAGCCGGCGCTGAAACCCGCCACCGCCCAATAGGCGAAGCCGCCGGCGATCCCGGCGGCGGCCACGACGATCGGCTGCTCGAAAGGCATGTTCTCGAACAGCGCGCTGTCGGCCACGATTCGGGCGCCGTAGAGCTGCCAGCCGACCCAGGCGGACGCCACGCCGTTGAGCACATGAAAGATCCACGAGCGGATCGCAAACGCTTCCGAGATCAGGATACCGATCGACGCCGGCAGCATCAGGAACGTCAGCACCATCACCAGCAGGATCGGCCCGCCGATGGCAAATCCTAACAGCGCGAAAGCGGCACCGTCAGGAACGTCACGCAGCGTTCCGTCGACGAGTCGCCATGAGGCCGCCAGGACCACCAGCGTGCCCGCGATCGACGCCGCGAAGTAACCGAGTGGCACCAGAAGGAAGCGCAACATCAAGCGCAGCACATTGTCCATCGAGAGTCCCGGAACCGCCACACTAGTCGGTCATGCCATCGCGCGCAGCGCCATGCGCTCGCGCGCGGACAATTTTTCGGTCGCGCTCTTGAGCTGGCCGCAGGCGGCGAGAATATCGCGGCCGCGCGGCGTGCGCACCGGCGACGCATAACCGGCATTGAACACGACCTCGGAGAATTTCTCGATCTGCTCCCAGTCCGAGCATTCGTAGGTCGTGCCCGGCCACGGATTGAACGGAATCAGATTGATCTTGGCCGGAATGCCCTTGAGCAGGCGCACCAGCGCCTTGGCGTCGGCGATCGAGTCGTTGACGCCCTTGAGCATCACGTATTCGAAGGTGATGCGCCGCGCGTTGGACAAGCCCGGATAGTTGCGGCAAGCGTTGAGCAGTTCCGCGATCGGATATTTGCGATTGAGCGGCACCAGCGTGTTGCGCAGGTCGTCGCGCACGGCATGCAGCGAGATCGCCAGCATGCAGCCGATCTCGGCGCCGGCGCGCGTAATCATCGGCACCACGCCGGAGGTCGAAAGCGTGATCCGGCGCTTGGAGATGCTCAAGCCGTCGCCGTCGGCAATCACGCCGATGGCATCACGCACCGCCTCGAAATTGTACAGCGGCTCGCCCATCCCCATCATCACGATGTTGGAGATGAAGCGCTCGCCCTCGGTCGGCAGCCCCGGCGCGCTCGCGCGCTCCGCGCCCGAGCCATTCGCCGAGCCGGTCGCGCGCGACCACCACCTGGCCGACGATCTCGCCGGCGGTGAGATTGCGCACCAGCCGCTGCGTGCCGGTGTGGCAGAACGTGCAATTGAGCGTGCAGCCGACCTGGCTCGACAGGCACAGCGTGCCGCGATCGGTCTCCGGAATATAGACGCACTCGACCTCGTGCGGCCGCTCATCGCTCTCGCCGGGCAGCCGCAGCAGCCACTTGCGGGTGCCGTCGGCCGACACCTGCTCCGCCACCACCTCCGGACGCGCCAAGGTGAAGTGCTGTGCCAGCAGCCCGCGCAGATCCTTCGATACGCTGGTCATGGCGTCGAAGTCGCGCGCGCCGCGCACATAGAGCCAATGCCAAAGCTGCTGCACGCGCATCTTGCGCTGCTTCTCGGGCACGCCCACCTGGCCGAGCGCATCGGCAAGCTCCGCGCGCGTCAGGCCGACCAGCGATGGTTTCGCCGGCGCGACGTACCGCTCAAGCGGCGCCTTTTCGAGCAGAAGATTCGGTTCGAGGGCGGTCATGGCCCTCTAGATAGGCCGCCGGGAGACGCAATACAAACCGCAAGACGCTAGTGGTCCAATTCTAACATTCGCATCCCGTTTCCGCGGACGATTTTGCGAATGTTAAATCAAAGGACCACTAGCAAATATAGGCTGTTAGTGGAGTTAGGATTTGACATTCGCATCGCGTACTTGCTGCCAGGTGGGTAGCGAATGTCAAATCCACTCCACTAGGCCCACAACGCCGCGTTAACGGGCGACCACGACCCCGACGACGCCCGCGCGGTCGATCGCCAGCTGCAAGAAGCCGGACCGCTTGACGTCCTCCGCGAACGTCCGCGCCGCCTCGGCGACCGCCGGCGGCCGGCCCTTCGCCACCCCGATCGCCACCGGGACGTTGAAATAGCTGCCGGCCAGAATCCGCGAGCCCGGAAGCTTGGCCTGAACGGCCGCCAGCATCGGCGCGACGTGGCTGAAAGCATCGGCTTGGCCCGCCTCAATAAGGTCGACGGCGTATTGCGGGTTTTCTGCCGGTATCGGCACCAGCGTCGCGGCCCGGATGACCTGGCGCAGATGCGCTTCCTGCGCGCTGCGGGTGGGCACCGCAATGCGAACGTCGACATGGTCGATGTCCGCGAGTAGCGGCGATCGCGGACGATGCCGGAACGAGATAGGTGGTCTGCAGCTCGAACATCACCGGCCCGAAATCGATGGCCTCGGCGCGATCTGCGGTGATGCCGAGGAAGGTGACATCGAGCGCACCCTCGCGAAACGCCGCCAGCATGCGCGCCGGATTGTCGAATGCCGCCAATTCGGGTTTCGCGCCGATGCGGCGCGCCAGCTCAGCGCCGAGATCGGGAATGATCCCGCTCATGCCGCCGCCCTGCCGGTGCGCGAAATACGGCACGGTCCACACGCCGACGCGGAGCGCGCCATTGGGGGCGAGTTGCGATCCAATCGGCATCAGGCGCGATCTATTTCACCATCGACATCGCTTTTTCCGCAACCGCGGGCGGCGTCGTTCGATAGATATCCATGCACCATGGACTCCGAATTGTTCGCCCGACACCGCGGTGATCTCGAATTGTGCCTTGGCGACGTCGGCCAGGAAAGCCTTGTCCGTCATCGTCGCCATGAAGGCCTTGCGCAAGGCATCGGCGCGATCCTTGGGCACGCCGGCCGGCGCCACATAGGGGCGACCCATCACCTGCCGCCCGAACACGAGCCGCAGGATCTGCCGTTCTTCGTCGTTACGGGCCAGATCCATCACCAGCGGCACGTTCGGCAGGTCGGCATGCTTGGCGAGCGAGAACTGCATCAGAGGTTGAAGCTCTTGTCGCGCATCCAGTGCTGGTGCGAGGCCTTGACCGTCGACCACGGGAAACCGCAGCGGCCGCCCACCTCGCCGCGCTCCATCGCGATGTTGATTTCGTTGCCGCCAGCATAGCCGGTGACGATCTTGAACTTGGCGCCGAACATGTTGTTGAGGATGGCGGGGAATTGATAGGTGTCGTCGGCGATGCCGCCGGCGCCGACCACGAGTTCGCGCTGCTGGACCTCCTTGAAGGTCGTGATCGCCGGAGGTGTGCCACGCCATGCAGACGCTGACTTCGTCGTTGGCGCTGCCGATCCAGGTGATCTTGGTCGGATCGTATTTGGCGGACTTGTTGCCGAGCAGCGGCTCGAATGCCATGGCGCGGCTGGTCGCCCCGAAGACCGTGCCATCCTTGGCCGCGGCGCTTTGCAGCCAATTGGCGGCACGCATGCCGCCAGCGCCCGGCATGTTGTGCGGCACCACAGTGGGATTGCCCGGGATGTGCCGGCCCAGATGGCGCGCGATCAGCCGGGCGTATTGGTCGTAGCCGCCGCCGACGCTGTAGGCGATATAAAGGTCGACCGTCTTGCCGCGATAAAAGTCCGCCGGTGACTGCGCAAGACGGCCGACTCCGGAACCACGGCGAGCAGCGCCGCGGCCAGGCCGCGCATGACCATCCTCATCGTCGCCTCCCCAGGCGGGTCCGTTGTCCGGACTTCATTGTCTTGTAACGATTGTAGCGCTCGGTGCCGACAGCGGGAACAGCAAGCCTCCAACGCCGGGAGCGGCGATTGCGCACACGGCCGCAATCGCGTAAAGACGCCGATAATCGGCGATTTCGCCGGATTCGCGCGCCGATCGGCCTCAACCGCGCAGCGCGATCCGGATGACAGGAGCGCAGGATGACAGACGTGATCGACGCCCCGGGCATTGGCCACAACCAGCCCGACCCCATGGAGATGGAGAAGAAGCATCAGAAGTGGGATCGCTGGGCCAAGAAGCGGACGTTCGTCCGGGCGCTGGAAGGCACCTACAGCCATCTCTACAAGACGCTGGTCGACGAGAAGCGCGTCTACTCAGCCGGCGACGTGCCCTGGAAGGGCGGACCGCAGATGTTCGGCAAGAGCGTCATCAGCCCGCAGGCGACGCAGATCATCCAGTCGATCGAATCCCATATCGAGGCCTATGCGCCCAAGACCGGCGGACAGAAGCACGGCCACCTCAACAGCGCGGTGTTCTACGTGCTCAAGGGCCACGGCTACGACATCCACGACGGCAAGAAGATCCCGTGGAAGGCCGGCGACGTGATGCTGGTCGAGAACGGATGCGTGCACCAGCACTTCAACGACTCCGAGACCGAGGAATGCGTGCACCTCGTGTTCAAGGCGAAGCCGCTGTTCCTGTTCATGCACCTGTTGCTGCAGAAGATGGTGGAGTGGCCGCCCGAGCTGGATCCGGAGCTGGGTCCGTACTCGCCGCCCACCGACCTCTAATCCGGAGCCCGCGAACACAGCCATGAGCGCGATCGAAGACAAGGTTCAGGCCCTCTCCGGCAACCAGACGTGCAATTGGCGCGCCGAGGAACTCATCAAGTCGGAAGAATTCCGCAAGGAATATGCCACGCGTCCGAACGTGGTCACGGCCGAGGAGATGCCGTGGGAGCGTTCGCCGGACGGGCTGATCAAGCATCTGATCCACCGCAACATGAACACGCCCGAGCTTTGCGTCGAGGCGTACATGCTGTTCCTCAAGGCCGGCGAGCGTTCCGGCAAGCACCGGCACATGTGGGAAGAGCTGGCCTTCGTGGTGGAGGGCACCGGCTACGACCTGCATTGGGACATGCAGTTCGACTGCCAGGACAAGTTCATCTGGGAATGGGCCGCCGAGCCCAGGAAGTTCGAGTGGAAGCAGGGCGACTACGTCTACGTGCCGCCCTACACCAACCATCAGAGCTTCGCGACCAGCGACGCCCGCGTCATCGTGATGAGCAACCGCGTCATCAAGGACATGGGCTTCGACTGGATCGACCAGTTGGAGCGGGCGCCGGGTTTCTGAGCGCGATCGCGAAAAGCCCTACAATGATGTGACGCGCGCGTTAACGCAACGCGCTGCATTATCTGGCCGGATTAATCGCGTATTGTGCACGGCCGTATGACCGGCGACTGCCTGTCGCGCTTTCGCGCGTCCGCTATCTGCGTATCGAAGGAGACAATTGTTATGCGTGCTTCCAGATGTTCGTCGCATTGGCCGGCCATTCTTGCCGTCATTGGTGCCGGCGCGGCCGCCCAGTCGCCCGCCGAATTCTACAAGGGCAAGACCGTCGACATGATGATCGGCTACAGCGTCGGCGGCGGCTACGACGTCTACGCGCGGCTGATCTCGCGCCATCTCGGCAAGCACATTCCCGGCAATCCGCAGGTGACGCCGAAGAACATGGAAGGCGCCGGCAGCCTGCGGCTCGCCAACTGGCTCTACAACGTCGCCAGCAAGAACGGCACGGTCATGGGCACGATCGGCCGCGGCACCGGCTTCGATCCGCTGTTCGGCAACAAGGCCGCGCAGTTCGACGGCAACCGCTTCAACTGGATCGGCAGCGCCAACGACGAGGTCAGCGTCTGCGTCGTCTGGAACGGCCGCACCAAGGTCACCAAATTCGAAGACCTGCTGACGACGCCGTTCAACGTCGGCGGGACCGGCGCGGCCGCCGACACCGACCAGTTCCCGCGCATCATCAACGGCGTGCTCGGCACGCAGATGAAGATCATCACCGGCTATCCGGGCGGCAACGACGTCAATCTCGCGATGGAGCGCGGCGAAGTGGACGGACGCTGCGGCTGGTCATGGTCGAGCGTGGTGTCGACCCGCGCATCGTGGCTCAAGGAGAAGAAGATCACCGTGCTGATGCAGCTCTCGCTGCAGAAGCATCCGGACCTGCCCGACGTTCCGCTCATCACCGACCTTGCCAAGACCGACGAGCAGCGCGCGCTCCTGCGCCTGATCTTCGCGCGCCAGGCGCTGGGACGCCCCTATCTCGCGCCGCCCGGACGTCCCGGCAGACCGCGTGGCCGCGCTGCGCGAGGCCTTCATGGCCACGATGAAGGACCAGGCCTTCCTGGCCGAGGCCGACAAGGCGCAACTCGAGATCACGCCGATCTCCGGCGAGGCGGTGCAGAAGCTCGTCAGCGAGATCTATCGAACGCCGCCCGAGATCGTGAAAAAGGCGGCAGAACTGCTGAAGTAACACACGGCCCATGCGCAGCGGCACCGTTGCGCCGGCCCCGCTCGGTTTCGCCAACTGGCCATCGTGCGACCAACCGTCGCCCGTGCGGTCGCGTCACTCCGCACGTAGGCTCGACGATCCATCTAACCTCCGGTTGAGATAATAAACTCACCACCGGAGCGAACGACCATGCGATGTGCATCTCGTGCACTTCGCGGCATTGCGACTGCCGCCGTCGCGATCGCTTCCTTGGCGCTCGCCCTGCCGTCAGCCGGCACGCCCAGAGCGTCGCCGATTTCTACAAGGGCAAGAATGTCGAGCTCCTGATCGGCTACAGCGGCGGCGGCGGATATGATGTCTATGCGCGCGCTGCTTGCACGCCATATGGGCAAGCACATTCCCGGCAATCCCACGATCGTCCCCCGCAACATGCCGGGCGCCGGCAGCCTGGTGCTCGCCAACTGGCTTTACAATGTCGCGCCGAAGGACGGCACCGCGTTCGGCACCATCGGACGCGGCACGCCGTTCGATCCGCTGCTCGGCATCGAGGCGCGAAGTTCGACCCGACGAAATTTCTGTGGCTCGGCAGCATGAACAACGAGGTGAGCGTGTGCGTGAGCTGGCACACCTCCGGCATCACCAAATACGAAGACCTGCTGCAAGAAGGAACTGGTGGTCGGCGGCACCGGGCCTTCGGCCGACACCGACCAGTTCCCGCGCATCACCAACGCGCGTGCTCGGCACGAAATTCCGCATCATCTCCGGCTATCCCGGCGGCAACGACATCAACCTGGCGATGGAGCGCGGCGAAGTCGGCGGCCGCTGCGGCTGGTCGTGGTCGAGCGTGATCTCGACCCGCATGAACTGGTTCAAGGAGAAGAAAGTCCACGTCCTGATGCAGCTCGCGCTCGAGAAGCATGACGACCTGCCGAACGTTCCGCTGGTCGTCGACCTCGCCAAGACCGACGAGCAGCGCGCCATCCTGCGCCTGATTTTCGCACGGCAGGCCCTGGGACGGCCGTTCCTGGGGCCGCCTGGTGTGCCGCAGGACCGCGCCGCGGCGCTGCGCAAGGCATTCATGGACACCATGAAGGACAAGGCCTTCCTGGCCGAAGCCGACAAGGCCAAGCTCGAGATCACGCCGCTCGGCGGCAGACGCCGTCCAGAAGATCATCGCGGAATCCGCCAAGACCAACCCGGCGGTCCTGAAGAAGGCGGCGGCGATGCTGCAGGTCGAACGACCGAAGCGAAGAAATAGCGACCTCGAGCGCGACCAGCCGCGTTTGCGATGCCTCGGCCAAGCGGGCACCGCGTTCGCGGTGCCCGCGAAGCGTTCGGTGTCCCCGGTGCGCTGGCCGTCCCTTGACGGGCCCTGCCCGGCCGTGACTTTTAGGACCGGATTTCCGCGCATTCCCGCGCCCGGGCACTCCAAAGCACAAGGCATTCCGATGGACGCAAAGACTAAGAACTACACCGGCTGGCAGTCCGACGTGATCGTCGACATGATCAAGCGGTACGACTTTCCCTACATCACGCTCAATCCCGGCGCGAGCTTCCGCGGCCTGCACGACTCGCTGGTCAACTACGGCAACAACGAACCGCCGATGATGCTCTGCAACCACGAGGAAATCGCGGTGCAGATCGCGCACGGCTACGCCAAGGCGACCGGCAAGCCGATGGTCGTCATCCTGCACAACCTCGTCGGCCTGCTGCACGCCTGCATGGCGATCTACTACGCCTTCCTCGACCGGGTGCCGATCTTCATCATGGGCGCGACCGGCCCGATGGACGAGGCGCGCCGCCGCCCGCACATCGACTGGACCCACACCGCGCTGGTGCAGGGCAACGCGATCCGCGACTACACCAAGTGGGACTACCAGCCGACCTCGATCCACGGCGTGCCGGAGAGCTTCGCGCGCGCCTATTCGATCATGATGACCGAGCCGAAGGGCCCGATCTACATGTGCTACGACGCGGCGCTGCAGGAAGACCCGCTGATCGACAAGGTCGAATTGCCGCCGGCCGAAGCGGTCAGGCAGCCCTCCCCGATGGCGCCGGACCCGGCCGCGATCGAGGCGATCGCCGACAAGCTGATCAAGTCCGAGAACCCGATGTTCCTGACCGAATACACCGGCCGGCAGGAAGGCAATTTCGACAAGCTCGTGACGCTCGCCGAGACCGCCGGCGCGGCGGTGTGGGACGTCAACAACGCGCTGAACTTCCCGAACAAGCATCCGCTCTGCCTGAGCATGGACAAGCCGTCGCTCAAGAAGCTCGACCTGATCGTCGGCCTCGACCTGAAGGACTGGGAAAAGCAGATCACCAAGCTCAACCGGACCACGCGCACGCTCGAGGTGCTGCCGCCCAAGACCTGCGACTATGTCGAGATCGGCGTCGCCGAGATCGGCATCAGCAAATGGGCGATGGACTATTGCCGCTTCCAGCCCTGCTCGGTGCGCGCGCTCGGCGACACCTCGCTGGCGATGCCGGAGCTCACCCGCATCATCAAGGCCAAGGTCGACAGCAATTCGAACCTCAAGAAGAAGATCGAGGACCGCAAGATCGCGATCGGCAAGCGCCACGACGAGGTGTGGGCGCAGTGGCAGAAGGACGCCCGCAAGGACTGGGACGCCTCGCCGCTCACCTTCCCGCGCCTGGCGATGGAAATCTGGGAAGCGATCAAGGATGAGGATTGGGTGCTGACGGCCAACGACCTCAAGCACGAGGTCCGCAAATACTGGGACTTCGACAAGCCCTACCGCCATCCGGGCGTCGAGCTCGGCACCTCGACCCAGATCGGCATCTCGCTCGGCGTGTCGCGCTCGCGCACCGCGACAAGAAGCGCCTGGTGGTCGACATCCAGCCCGACGGCGACCTGATGTTCGACGCCGGCGCGCTCTGGATCGCGGCCAAGTACCAGATTCCGATGCTGGTCGTCATGCACAACAACCGCGCCTACTACAACGACTGGGCGCACCAGATCCGCATGGCGAAGCTGCGCGGCACCGACGAGGCCAGGGCGCATATCGGCATGGACCTGTTCGGTCCGGAGCCCGACTTCGGCGCGCTCGCGCGCTCGCTCGGCTGCTACGGCGAAGGCCCGATCGACAAGCCGGAGGACGTGCAGCCGGCGCTGCGCCGCGCCATCGCCGAGGTGAAGAAAGGCCGGCTCGCGCTGGTCGACACCATCACCCAGCATAAGGGCGGATCGACCTCCGGCGACTGAGAACGGCGCCCGGACGCAACTGGCATCGAACGGCGGCCCCGCTTACGCGGGGCCGTTTTGTTTTGGCGGCACGCGACCTGTCTGCTGCGCCCGACACGCCGTCGGCCAATCCTCCCGATTCGCGAAATTTGTGACGGCGGTCACAGCGCCCGGACCTCCCCCGAGAGAGAGTGCGGACATCGGCACACGGTCATCGACCGGCGCCTCCACACAGATCAACTCGGGAGCACTCAATGACCAAGGTCCAGACGTCCAACTCAAACAGCCTGCGCAGCCTCGACGACAGCGAACTCGACCTCGTCACCGGCGGCGTCATCGATGGCTGCATCAGGCTGCCGACCATCGGTTCGTTCACGCCGATCCCCCCGACCAGCCCATGGTTCGATCCGACCTGGATCCGCGTCGGCAGGACCGGCTCGCTCTAATCCCAACGCAAGGGAACTCACCATGAATACCAACCTGACGAGTGACATCCGCGAGCTGACCGTCGATGAGTTCGACGCCATTGCCGGAGCGGCGTCGACCCACGCAACAGTCGAGCTCTTTGGCATCACCCTGTGGACTTTCGACGATACCGAACACGGCACGTCCTGGAAGGGGCCGGATGGCGTCCGGCACACCGTTTGGAAGGACTGAGACAAACTCAGTTTACAAATGGGACCCTCTCCGACCGAGGAGAGGGCCCTTCATTTGCCGCGCTTGCCGTGGCGCTGCACCGCGTCCGAGTCTACTTTTCCGGCTCATGACTACGCATCCGCCGAGCCGCCGGGTTGTCATCACAGCATTGGGTGTCGCCCAGATCCTGGGATGGGGCACCACCTTCTATTTTCCCGCGGTCCTCGCCGAACCGATTGTCGCCGACACCGGCTGGTCGCTGGCCTGGGTGGTCGGCGGCGCGTCGATCGGATTGCTGGTCGCGGGCCTGATCTCGCCCCGGGTCGGCCGCCTCGTCGACCGCCACGGCGGCCGACCAGTCCTCGCTGCGAGCTCCGTGTTCTTTGCCGCTGGCTTGGCCGGCATCGGGCTCGCGCCCGCATTGCCGTTTTATCTTTTGGCCTGGGTCGTCCTCGGCGTCGGGATGGGCTGTGGCCTCTACGACGCAGCGTTCGCAGCGCTTGGCCGGCTGTACGGACATGAGGCGCGCGGACCGATCACCAATCTGACCTTGTTCGGCGGATTCGCGAGCACCGTGTGCTGGCCGCTGAGCGCTTTCCTGGCGAACGAGTTCGGTTGGCGCGGCGCCTGCCTGATCTATGCGGTCATGCACTTGGTCGATCACGTTGCCCCTGAACCGGCTGATGCCGGCAGGCCGCGCGACCGACGCCGCGCCGGCCACTCTCGGCGCCGAGCGAGACCAAAACCATGACGTTGGGGCGTGAGCCGTTGATCGTCATGCTGCTGGCGCTTGTCATGACGCTCGCCGCCGGGATCGGCTCGATCATGGTCGTGCACCTGCTGATCTTCCTGCAGGCACGGGGCGTGGAACTGGCGCTGGCGGTGACGTTCGGGACGCTGTTCGGGCCGGCGCAAGTCGGCGCGCGCGTTGTCGAGCGCCTGTTCGGCCAGCACTACCATCCGATCTGGACGATGATCGCGTCCTGCGTGCTGATGTTCGCCGGTCTCTACTGTCTGCTCGTCGGGTTTCCGATCCTCGCCATCGCGATCATTCTCTATGGCGCCGGCTACGGCATTTCCTGGATCGCGAGGGGAACGCTGCCACTCGCCCTGTTCGGGCCGCAACGCTACCCGATCCTGATGGGCCGGCTGGCGTTTCCAAGCTTGATCGTGCAGGCGCTCGCGCCCGCGGCCGGGGCGCTGCTGCTCGTACACTATGGACCCGACGTCACCATCGCCGTGCTGACCGCGTTCGCCGCGGTTAACGTCGTGATCATCGGCATTCTCTGGCGGGCATGCCGGCACAGACTGTCTGCGTTGTAACGAGCCGCGATAGCCGCGGTGCTCAGAACGCCGGCTGTAATCCCTTCGCAGTGTAAAGCGAGCGCGTCGCGCTGGCGGTGAGATGCGCGATGAGAGCGCGTGCCGCTTGCGGTTCTTTGGCCGATGAAAAAATCCCGGCCGAGAACACCGTCACCAATTGCACTGCGTCCGGCAGCGGGCCGACGACCTTGATGCCCGGCGATCGGCAGCAATTCGCTCACCTGTTGCAATCCGATATCGCCATCGCCACGCGCCAACGCCTCACCGACCGAGCCGGCAGTCGGGATCACCGCCTTGGGCGCGATCTGATCCGCGACGCCGAGTTTCCTGAACAGCTCGCGGCATGTACATGCCGGAGATACCAGTCTTGGAATAGACGACCGCCTTCGCCGCCAACAGCGCCGCCTTCAGCGCATCGACGCTGCCGATGTCCGGTGCGCGCGCGCCGCTGCGCACGGCGACGCCGATGACGGACTTGGCAAGATCGGTGCGGCTGCCATGTTGCAGCACGCCCTTGCCGATGAGGTCATCGATCGCCTCGGCGGACAGCACCGCGAGGTCGCCGGTCGCGCCGGCGGCGATCTTGTCCGTGAGCGCCTTGGTCGATGCGTAGTCGACCTCGACCGATTGGCCGAGCGATCGCTCCGCGGCCGGAAGCAGGTCGACGGTCACGGCCTTCACGCCGTTGGTGCAGAGCACCTTCATCGCGCGTCCTCGGTTGCTGCGGTCAATCGGTTTCGATGATGATGCGGCCGTTCTCGACCATGGTCTTGTAGGTCTTCATCGGGATCATGCAAGGCGGCGCCACCACCTCGCCGGACTTGATGTTGAACTGCCCGTTGTGAAAATTGCACTCGACCACGTCGCCGTCGATGTAGCCCTCGGCGAGCGAGCCCGGGCCGTGGGTGCAGAGGTCGTCCATCACGTAGAACTCCCCGTCGACATTGAACACCGCGAGCGTCAGGTCGCCGGATTCGACCCGGAGCGCGTTGCCGGGCGCGACGTCGTCGGTGCTGCACAAATCAAGACGCTGCATGGATGATGCCTCATAGATGCGATGCCTTCTCAATTGACCTTACGACAGGAAGCGAATAGTTTCCATGTGGAACGGTGTTCCGCATAACGGAACAGTCGCTCGCACGCAACCGGTCGGCGATGCGCGGCGTTAATCAGCCGGTGCCGAGTTCCTGCGACTGTGACATTGTCTTCCGGCAGCTTGCGCCGATGACCCCTTCTGGAGTTTCTCAATGCTCAGGAAAGACCAGAACGACCTGCTGACGCAGACCGGCCCCGACGCCCCGTTCGGGCAGATGTTCCGCCGCTACTGGAGCCCGGCGCTGCTGGCGGAGGAACTGCCGGAAAACGACTGCCCGCCGGTGCGGGTCAAGCTGTTCTCGGAGCGGCTGCTCGCGTTCCGCGATTCCAATGGCAAATATGGCCTGATCGACGAGTTCTGCGCCCATCGCGGCGTCTCGCTGTGGTTTGGCCGCAACGAGGAAGGTGGCTTGCGCTGCCCGTACCATGGCTGGAAATACGACGTGACCGGCCAGTGCACCGACGTTCCTTCGGAGCCGATGGAGTCGGGCTTCTGCCAGAAGATCAAACTCAAGTCATACCCGCTGGTGAAGATCGGCCCGGTGCTGTGGACCTATATGGGCCCGCCGGAGGAGCAACCGCCGCTACCGGAGTGGGAATTCTCGCTGGTTCCGCCGGAGCAATCCTTCATCTCCAAGCGCCTGCAGGAGTTGAACTGGCTGCAGGCGATGGAAGGCGGCATCGATTCCAGCCACGTCTCGTTCCTGCATCGCGGCGACCTGGGCTCCGACCCGCTGTTCAAGGGCGCCAAGGGCAACAAGTACAACCTCTCCGACATGCGGCCGCATTTCGAGGTGGTCGAGCAGCCGGGCGGGCTCTACATCGGCGCGCGGCGCAACGCCGAGAACGGCCACTACTATTGGCGGATCACGCCTTGGGTGATGCCGAACTTCACGATGATCCCGCCGCGCGGCGACCATCCGATGCACGGCCACTTCTGGGTGCCGATCGACGACCACAATTGCTGGGCCTGGACCTACGACTTCCATCCGACCCGGGCGCTGACCAAGGACGAACGCGCCGCCATGCAGGCCGGCCAGGGCCTGCACTGCAAATACGTGCCGGGCGGCTACCGCCCGCTCGCCAACAAGGACAACGACTACCTGATCGACCGCGCGGCGCAGAAGGCCGGCAAGACCTATAGCGGCGTCGAGGGTTTTGCGATCCAGGATTCATCGCTGCAGGAGAGCATGGGGCCGGTCTGCGACCGCACCAAGGAAAACCTGGTGTCGACCGACAACGGCATCATCATGGCGCGCCACCGCATGCTGCGTGCGGTCAAGGCGTTCCAGGACAAGGGCACGCTGCCGCCCGGCGTCGATCCCGCACACCACAAGATCCGCTCGGTCTCGATCGTGTTGCCGCCGGATCAGGCGTTCAAGGACGGCGCCAAGGAGGCGCTCGTCGGCAAGCTGGGCAAGGCGCAGACAACGGTCTAAATCGCCTAGCCGATTTGATACGCGGAAACATGGAGCAGGACGGATGCAGAGCGAAAGCGCCCGGATGACGACGGCCGAAGAGGCCCGGTTCCGCATCAACTATCCGAACTCCAAGCCGCGCGCGGTCAAGGTGATTGCGCTTGATCCGGCGAGCGAAGCCGTCGTCAAGCGGCTGGCGCAGGGCAAGTGGCAGCAGGCGAGTTTCTTCACCTCGCTCAAATTCGACGGCGCCCCGCGCGGCGGCGAAGGCTGGTCGATGAAAGCTTGGCTGTCCGATCTCGCCGGCCGCACCAAGGATTTGATCGACGAAGTGGCGTCGGCCGATCTCATCGTCATGGTGGCGAGCGCCGGCACCAAGCCGAAGGTGGCGGATGTGATCGCGGAAGCCTGCGCCGTGCGCAAGGTGATGACGACCGCGCTCATCATCGGCAGCGAAGACAGTTCCGACGAAGACCTGTCGCACACGCTGGCGAGCCTGCGGCCGCACGCCTCGATGCTGGTGATCGCCAGCAACGACGACTACATCGAAGAAATGCTGGTGGCGCTGCGGGCGTAGTGGCCGCGACTGTCATTGCCGGGCACAGCCCGTCGAAGACGGGCGTGAACGCCCTTGTGACCCGGCAATCCATCTTTTTGCGAACAGAACGTAGCCCTGATGAGCCACAAGCGCGGCTACGCGCGTCTTCGACACGCGATGGCGACACCCGGGCCGACGTCCCGCATGTCGCTTCGCTCATGCGGGCTACACGCTATTCACTATTCGCTACGTCACCCCGCCGCCCGCGCCCGATAGCCGAGCCGCGCCGAGACCTGGTTCGCTGTCGCAATCACGTGCGGGACGACGCCGGCGACGGCCTTTTTCGTCAGCCGCGTGACCGGGCCGGCGATGCCGAGCGCCGCCACCACCGCACCGGTATCGTCGCGGATCGGCGCGGCGACGCAGACCATGCCAATCTCGCTCTCCTCATCCTCGATCGCGCAGCCGCGCTGGCGCACGGCGGCGAGCGCCTTGAGAAAGCGTTCGGCGCTGGTCACGGTCTTGGGCGTGTACCCTTTCAGGCCACCGGCAATGACGCGCTCGATCACCTCCGGCGGCTGGAATGCGAGGATCGCCTGCCCCTCCGCCGTCGCGTGCGCAAGCTTGCGCATGCCGAGATCGGAGCGCGAGCGGATCGCATGCGTGCATTCGAGGTGGTAGACGTACATGATCTCGATGCCGTCGAGGATGGCGAGGTGCACGCTCTCGTTGATGGTCTCGCGCAGCGCATAGAGATACGGCCGCGCCTCGTTGGAGACTTCCATCCGGCGGCGCACCAGCGCACCGAGGCGAAACAATGCGACGCCGAGCCGATACTTGCCGCTCTCCGCCTCCTGCTCGAGCAGTCCCTCAGCCACCAACGTCACCGCCAGCCGGTGCGCGGTGCTCTTGGCGATGCCGAGCCGCTTCGCCAGGGCGCTGATGCCGATCTCGACTTCATCCTCGGAGAACGCCTTGAGCAGCCGCATCGCGGTGCTGACCGATGACAGCCGCTCTCGCTTGCGCGGCTCGGCCTTGATCGGTTTCCTGCCCATGGCATGGCCTCGACGACGGACAAGCAATGCTGGAAAGTCGTGACGCGACGCGCTAAACAGCGTGTTCCGCAATGCGGACCGACGTTCCACTCTAGGCGTGCGCGCGCCGCCGTGTCAATCTAGGGACAATCGGGGGGAGGCGCATGAGCCGTAAGATTGTCATCGTCGGTGGCGGGCCCGCGGGCGTCGGGGCCGCGCTGGCAGCGCGGCAGCAGGACGCCGCTGCCGAGATCGTGCTGGTCCACGACGAGCCGAGCGAGCCTTACGAAAAGCCGCCGCTGTCGAAGGCGGTGCTCACCGGCAAGGCGATGCCGCAGGATGCGCCGATCGCCGGCCCCAAGGGCATTGCCGGCGCCAATGTCGTGTTCAAAGTCGCGCGCGCGACCGCGATCGATGCCGCCGGTCATGCGGTGGTCACCGACGCAGGCGAGCGGCTGCCCTATGACGCGCTCGTGCTCGCGACCGGCGCGCGCAACCGCGTGCTGCCAATGTTTCCGGCCGACCGGCCCGGCATCTACTATCTGCGCACGGCGGACGAGGCGCTGAAACTCAAGGATCATCTGCGTCTCGCCAAGTCGCTGCTGCTGATCGGCGGCGGCGTGGTCGGCCTCGAGATCGCGGCGTCGGCGGCCGAGCTTGGGATCAAGGTCACCGTGGTCGAGATCGCGCCGCGCATCCTGGCGCGTGTCTGCGACGACGAAACCGCCGCGATCATCCACCAGTGCCACCGCGATCACGGCGTCGACATCCGCACCGATACGGTTTGCACCGGCTTGCAGGCCTTGCCGGATGGCAAGCTCGCCGTCACCACCAAGAGCGGCGAAACGCTCGCCGCCGATCTCATCGTGGTCGGCGCCGGTGCGCTGCCGGAGGAAGCGCTGGCGAAATCCGCGGGACTGGCCGTGCAGGACGGCATCCTGGTCGACGACCATGGCCGCACCTCCGACCCCGCGATTTTCGCGGCCGGCGACTGCACGCGCTTCGCCGGCCCCAATGGCCCGGTGCGGCTGGAGAACTGGCGGCATGCGCAGGAACATGGCGCGGTCGCCGGGCGCAATGCGGCCGGCGGCGACGCGGCCTATAATCCGGTCCCGTCTTACTGGTCCGAGCAATACGATCTCTACATCCAGGGCATGGGCTGGCCGGTCGCCAATCCGAGCGCGCGCGTGCGCCGCAAGATCAGCGATAAGGCGACGGTGCTGTTCGAACTCGATGGCGCAACCATCGCCTATGCCATCGGCATCAATGCGCAGCGCGACATCGCCGCCATCCGCCGGCTGATCGAGCGCAGGATTGCGGTCGACGCCGCCGAGCTGGCCGATCCTACAAAGCCATTGAATGCTATGCTGAAGAAGAAAGCCTAGCCGAAGAGCGTCATGGCCGGGCTTGTCCCGGCCATCCATCCTCTTAACTTAGCGCAAAATAGACGTGGATGCGCGGCATCAAGGCCGGGCATGACTGCGAGAAACCGGAGAGCAGCAGGACAGCAATGGCAAACGGACAAAAAGAACGCGTCGGCATCGTCGGCGTCGGACGCATGGGCTTCTCGATGCTCAAGCACCTTGTCAAAAAGGGCTACAGCGTCACCGCCTGCGATCTCAGCGCCGACGCGCTGAAACGCGCGACCGAGGCCGGTGCCAAGACCGCGTCCTCGCCGACGGAACTCGCCAAGCAATGCGACTTCGTGATCCTCGGCGTCGGCTACACCGACGAGGTCAATGCCGTGGTCTACGGCAAGGACGGCCTCCTCGAAAACCTCGCGCGCGGCGCGATCATCGCGGTGTCGTCGACGACGTCGCCGTTCGTCGTGCAGGAGATCGCCGCCGCCGCCAAGGCGAAAGGCATCGGCGTGCTCGACGCCCCGATCTGCCGCGGCCGCTTTGCGGCGGACGAAGGCACGCTGCTGGCGCTGGTCGGCGGCGAGCCGGACGTGGTCGAGCGCGGCCGCGCCGTCTACGGCACGTTCTGCTCGGACTACGCGGTGCTCGGCGATGTCGGCCACGGCCAGGTCGGCAAGACCATGAACAACCTGCTGCTCTGGGTGAACGCGGTCGGCCTGATCGAGGCCGGACGGCTTGCCGAAACCACCGGCATCGATCTCGTCAAACTGCGCGACGCGCTGATGATGAGCTCCGGCGCCTCCGACGCGCTCAAGGAGTGGGACATGATCTCCTTCACCTGGGCCCTGAAGGACATGCAGGTCGTCGCCGAGATGACCGACAAGGCCGGGCTCTCGTTGCCGATCACCGGCGCGATCAAGGAGCTGGTGAAGGAAGCGCGCCGCATCAAGGCGGCGAACCCGCCGAACTGGACCGGCAAAGGCCCGACGAAATATTCGTAGAGCGAGCCGTGTCCCGGGCGCGGCGTCAGCACGAAGTGATGCGCTGCGAGACCCGGGACCCAGCTGTCGTCTCTTAGCAGCGGGGCCGCCGGATCCAGCGTGACGCGCTCGCTCCGCTTCAGGCTGCACCGCTGCGCCCGGGACACGAGATCGCGCTCAACTCCCCGTCTGGTCCATCGCCATGGTGCCGCCGTCGACGAACAGATTCTCGCCGATGATGAACGACGAGTCGTCGCTGACCAGGAACAGGATCGCCTTCGCGGCCTCCATCGGCTGGCCGGCGCGCTTGAGCATGTTCTCGACCGGGCGGGTCGGATCGAACTCGTCCTTGCCGACCGGCGAGCCGATCTTGTTCGGCACGATGGCGTTGACGCGGATGTTATGCGGGGCAAGCTGCACCGCCAGCGCGCGGGTGAAATTGGCGATCGCCGCCTTCGCCGCCGAATAGGCGATCGCGCGCGGGCGGCCCTGCCAGCCCGAGGTCGAGCCGACATTGACGATCTTGCCGCCGCCACCTTGGGCAACCATCTGCTGCGCGACATGCTTCGACATCAGGAACTGGCTCTTGAGGGTGATCGTCATCACCCGGTCCCAGTCCTCCTCGGTGCATTCGAAGATGGTCTTGTTGTCGGAGACCGCGACGTTGTTCACCAGGATGTCGACGCGGCCGAAGCGGCCGACCACCGCCTTGACCATGGCGGCCACGTCGGCGCCCTTCGACACGTCGGTGGCGTAGAGCTCGGCGTCGCCGCCGGCCGCCTTGATCGCATCGACGGTGCGCTGGCCGCGCGGCCGGTCGAGATCGACCACCGCGATCTTGGCGCCCTCGGCCGCAAACAGCTTGGCGACATCCTCGCCGATATTACGTCCGGCACCGGTGACGATCGCGACCTGACCCGCCAGTCTCATTGCACGCACGCCCCTTGGATATCCGTTAAGGTTGCCCGTCGGCAGTGCTTACATGGCGCGTCTGCCGGCGGCAAGAACGCGGCGCCCCACTCGCCCGGCCGCCCCGGCCATGGTACCAAAGGCCGCTGGAATTAGACGATGACCGCGCCGCTCAAAACCGTCGAAGCCGACACCGCCGCCGTGATGCCCGAGATCGGGCAGCGGGCGCGTCGCGCTGCCCGGGTGCTGGCGCTCGCGCCCACGGCGCAGAAGGACCAGGCGCTCGCCGCCATCGCCGCCAAGATCCGCGCCGGCCAGGCCGCGATCCTCGCCGCCAATGCCGAGGACATCGCCGAGGCCAAGCGCGGTGGCGCCACCGCCGCCTTCCTCGACCGGCTCGCGCTCGACGACAAGCGCGTCGCCGCCATGGCGGCCGGCGTCGACGTGATCCGCGGCCTCGCCGATCCGGTCGGCCAGGTCACTGAAAGCTGGACGCGCCCGAACGGCATGACGATCGAGCGCGTGCGGGTGCCGCTCGGCGTCATCGGCATCATCTATGAGAGCCGGCCCAACGTCACCGTCGACGCCGCCGCGCTCTGCCTCAAGGCCGGCAATGCCGCGATCCTGCGCGGCGGCTCCGAGAGCCATCGATCCAATCGCGCCATCCACACCGCCATCGCCGACGGATTGGTGGAGGCGGGGTTGCCGGCGGATGCGATCCAACTGGTGCCGACCCGCGACCGCGCCGCGGTCGGGATGATGCTGGCCGGCCTCGACGGCGCCATCGACGTGATCGTGCCGCGCGGCGGCAAGAGCCTGGTGGCACGGGTGCAGCAGGAAGCGCGGGTGCCGGTGTTCGCGCATCTCGAAGGCATCTGCCACGTCTATGTCGACAAGGCCGCCTCGCTCGACATGGCGAAATCGATCGTGCTCAACGCCAAGATGCGCCGCACCGGCGTCTGCGGCGCCGCCGAGACGCTGCTGGTCGATCGCGCGGTGGCGGCGACGCATCTCAAACCGCTGGTGACCATGCTGCTCGATGCCGGCTGCGAGGTGCGCGGCGATGACGCCACCCGCGAGGCTGTGGCCCGCGTGACGCCCGCCAGCGAGGACGATTGGTCGACCGAATATCTCGACGCCATCATCGCGGCGCGCGTGGTCGATGGCGTCGACGGCGCGATCGCGCATATCGAACGCTACGGATCGCACCATACCGACTCGATCGTCACCGAGGACAAGGCGGCGGCAGAAAAGTTCCTGCGCGAGGTCGATTCCGCCATCGTGCTGCACAACGCCTCGACGCAATTCGCCGACGGCGGCGAGTTCGGCTTCGGCGCCGAGATCGGCATCGCCACCGGCCGCTTCCACGCGCGCGGCCCGGTCGGGGTCGAGCAGCTCACCAGCTTCAACTACCGCGTCCGCGGCACGGGGCAGATACGCCCGTGAAGCGAAACGCTGGACCGCTGTGAGTGCCCTTCCCGCTCACACCCGCGGCATGAAAATCGGTCTGTTCGGTGGAACATTCGATCCGCCGCACGATGCGCATCGCGCCGCCTGCTTGATCGCCATGCGGCGGCTCGGGCTGGATCAGGTCTGGTGGATGGTAACGCCGGGCAACCCGCTCAAGGATACCAGGGGGCTGACGCCCCTCGAGGAACGGATCGCGGCGGCGCAGGAGCTCGCCAATCATCCGCGCATCATCGTGACCGGCCTCGAAGCCTCGATCGGCGCCCGCTACACCTACGACACGGTTGCCTACCTGAAGGCGCATTGCCCAGGGGTCGAATTCGTCTGGATCATGGGCGCCGACAATCTGCGCAGTTTCCATCGCTGGGAGAACTGGCGCGGCATCGCCGGCCTGGTGCCGATCGCGGTGGTGGATCGGCTGGGCCCGAGCCTCTATGCCCTCGGCGGTACCGCGGCACAGGCGCTCGCACGTTATCGAGTTCCGGAACGCGCGGCCCGCTCGCTGGCCGGCCGCAACCCGCCGGCCTGGGTCTACCTGCACGGGCTGAAATCGCCGCTGTCCTCGACCGCGCTGCGCGCCGCGCGGCGGTTGTCGCAAAACCGCAGTCGAAAATGACCAAAATACTGGCATCCCGGAACGGTTGGGTGGTTGAAACCCTTAACTGGGCATGCCTATCTTAGAGAAGCGCCGCTATTCCAGAGTCGGCGCGGTGAAGTTGCAGTGAAGGAAGCGAAAGGAAAGCGAATCCTGTCCACATCTGCACTCTCTCGGGCTGGCGCACGACGCGCCCCCGAACGGGTTTCCAAGGTGCGTCCTGACGCCGAGGAGACCCTTCGCCTGATCCTCGCCAGTGTCGATGACATGAAGGCTGAGGACACGATCACCATCGATCTCGCCGGCAAATCCTCGTTCGCGGACTGCATGGTCGTCACCTCCGGGCGCTCGAACCGGCAGGTCGGCGCCATCGCCGATCGCGTTGTCCGGGATTTGCAGAAAGCCGGGGTCAAGAACGTCCGGGTCGAAGGCATGCCGAATTGCGACTGGGTGCTGATCGACGCCGGCGACGTGATCGTCCATGTGTTCCGGCCCGAAGTCCGCGCCTTCTACCAGCTCGAAAAAATGTGGGCGAGCGGACCCAAGGCGCGGGCAAGCTAGGGCGGAGCCTCTATACTGCGCTCGTCCCCGCCCCCGATAATCGGGGGTCTCAGCGGGATCGGTTGAACGCGGGAACTCGGGGATTGTCCTCTGGATACCCGCTTGCGCGGTCATGACTGACCGAGAGGCCGCGACCATGCGCCTCCTGATTGCCGCCGTTGGACGCCTGAAATCCGGCCCGGAGCGGGACCTCGCGGAACGCTATCGCAAGCGCGCGGCGCAGGCCGGCCGCAGCGTCGGGCTCACCGGCTTCGAGATCGTCGAGATCAGGGAAAGCCGCGCCGACGATACGGCCCGCCGCATGCTGGAAGAGTTGATTGCCATCGCCAACGTCATTCCGGAGCGCGCCGTCACGATCCTGATGGATGAACGGGGCGAGAGCCTGCCCAGCTCGTCTTTTGCCGGCCACGTCCAAGCCTGGCGCATGGAAGCCAAGCCGGCCGCGGTGTTTGTCATCGGTGGCGCCGATGGGCTTGCGCCCGGCCTGCGCGACAAAGCAAACCTGACGATGGCGTTCGGTGCGGCGACCTGGCCACATCAAATGGTTCGGGTGATGCTGCTCGAGCAGATCTATCGCGCCGTCACGATCCTCTCAGGACACCCGTATCACAGGGCGTGAGCGTCGGCGGTCGCACAAGCCGACGAAGCGCGGCCGAGCCGCTGACGCAGCGCAGTGCTGCGGCCGTCACCGGTCGGCTGATAGAACACGTTGAAGCGCCGAACGCTGTCCGCAAAGGCGATGGCATCGGCCTCCTTGCTCACCTCGAAGGAATCGAAGCCGGCCCGCAGCAGCAGCAGGAATTGATCGCGCAGCACCTGTCCGGTCGCGCGCAGCTCGCCTTTGTAGCCATGGCGCTCGCGCAGGATGCGGGCCTGGCTATAGCCGCGGCCATCGCGGAACCCGGGAAACACCAGCGCGACGGTCGCGATGCGATCGAGATAAGGCGCGAGCTCGGCGACCGGCCGATTGTTCGGCCACACCACGCCGGTCGCTCCCTGGCGCCGATGGAACGCGTCCGGATCTGCCAAAAAGCGCGCACCGGAGACAAGCACCGCGCCGGTGTCCGGCACCGACGCGTCGTCGGCAATGCGAACATACCGGTCTTCGACAATCCGTCCTGACTTAACGAATGGCATAGACACGCTCCTTGAATGGCTCGACGCCGACACGCGCGAGCGTATCGATGAACAACTCCTCCGGCTTGGCGCGGAGCTCCACATAGGCAGTGACGACATCTTCGATCAGATTGGTGACCTCGTCGTAGCGCACCGCCGGACCAAGCAGCGTGCCGAGCCGCGCATCGTTGTCGGCACGGCCGCCGAGCGTGATCTGATAGAACTCTTCGCCATTCTTCTCGACGCCGAGGATGCCGACGTGCCCGACGTGATGATGGCCGCAGGCATTGATGCAGCCGGAGATGTTGATGTGCAGACGTCCGATCGTGCGCGCCAGCGCATGATCCTTGAAGCGCTGCGTCAGGTCTTGCGCGAGCGGGATCGAGCGAGCATTCGCGAGGCTGCAATAGTCGAGCCCCGGGCAGGCGATGATGTCGGAGATGAGCCCGACATTCGGCGTCGCCAGATCGTGCGCTTCGAGCTGTTGCCAGAGTTCGGGCAAGTCGCGCTGCGCCACATGCGGCAGCACCAGGTTCTGCTCGTGACCGACCCGGATTTCCCCGAAGCTGAAGCGCTCGGCGAGATCGGCCATCGCATCCATCTGCGCAGCGGTCGCGTCGCCGGGCGGCGCCCCGGTCGGCTTCAGCGACAGCGTGACGATGGCATAGCCGGGCTGCTTGTGATTGGCGACGGAATTGTCGAGCCAAGCCGCAAAGCCGCGATCCTCCTTGCGGGCCCGCGCCAACGCCACCGGGTTGTCGTCGAGGCTTTCATAAGAAGGATAGGCGAAGCGCGCGGCGATGTCGGCGACCACGCCTGGATCCAGCGCCAGCGCGCCGTCCTTGATCGCATTCCATTCCTGTTCGACCTCGGCTGCGAACTTCTCGGCGCCGAGCTCGTGCACCAGGATCTTGATGCGCGCCTTGTAGATGTTGTCGCGTCGACCATACTGGTTATAGACGCGCAAGACCGCCTCGATGTAGCTCAGGAAATCGCGCTGGGGCAGGAACGGCTTGATGGTCTTGCCGATGAACGGCGTGCGGCCGAGCCCGCCGCCGACGATCACTTCGAAACCGACGTCGCCCGCCCCGTTGCGGACCATGCGCAGGCCGATGTCATGCACCTTGACCGCGGCGCGGTCATGCGTCGCGGCGGTGATCGCGATCTTGAACTTGCGCGGCAGGAACGTGAATTCCGGATGCATCGTCGAATGCTGGCGCAGCACCTCGGCAAAGACGCGCGGGTCTTCGATCTCATCGGCGGCGACACCGGCCCATTGATCGGTGGTGATGTTGCGCACGCAATTGCCCGAGGTCTGCATGGCATGCAGCCCCACGCTCGCCAGATCGGCCAGCGTGTCCGGCATGTCCTCGAGCTTGATCCAGTTGAATTGAATGTTCTGCCGCGTGGTGAAGTGGCCGTAGCCGCGATCGTAACGGCGCGCCACGCGCGCCAGCATCCGCATTTGCGGCGACGACAGTGTGCCGTAGGGGATCGCAACCCGCAGCATATAGGCGTGCAGCTGGAGATAGACGCCGTTCATCAGCCGCAGGATCTTGAACTCGTCCTCGTTCAGGTCGCCGGACAAACGGCGGCTCACCTGATCGCGGAACTCCGAGACCCGCTGGTCCACCAGCGCCTGGTCGAATTCGTCGTAACGGTACATGGCGTGACCTTAGATGGCTCCCGGCAGCGCGAACGTCGGGCCGGCGAGCCGGATCCGCTCGCGCAGATTGCCCGGCAGCACGCGGTTGTCCGGCGCAAGCTCGACCGGCGCGATGTAGGGACCGACGGCGCGGACGCCATCCGCTTCCGCGCGTTGCAATAGCGTAGCGGCCGCGGCAGCAGCGACCACCGCCGCCGCGTCGAGATTGGTCGTCCAGTCGTCGTCGAGTGTGCGATAGACCACCGCGCCATCGCCGAGCCGATTGGCGGTCACCACGACCGATCCGTTGACCTTGCGCTTCTTCTGTTCGTGCGGGGACGTCATGCGGCCACCTGTGCGTTGAGGAACTCCAGCGCTTCGCGCCACGGCCGTGAATGGGCGACCACATTGCCGACCACCAGCAGCGCCGGGCCGTCGCCGGCCGACGCGGCGAGCGTCGGCAGATTTTCCAATCGCCCCACCACCGCGCGCGAGTCGGGCCGCGTGCCACGCGCCAGCACGGCCGCCGGCGTCGCTGGATCGCGCCCGGCACGGATCAGTCCGTCGCGGACCGCGGCGGCAGAGGCGAGACCCATGTAGACCACCACCGTGGTCCCGCTATCGGCGAGACCCGACCAATCCAGCGCTGCCGCTTCGTCGGCGCGATGCGCCGTGACGAACGACAGCCGCGTCGCTTCGTTGCGGAAGGTGAGCGGCAGCTCCGCCTCGGCAGCGCAGCCCAGAGCCGCCGTGATGCCGGGTACGATGACCACCGGGATGTCGTGTTCGCGCAGCCGCGCGACCTCTTCGCCGCCGCGACCAAACACGAAGGCATCGCCGCCCTTGAGGCGAACCACCTTGCGACCGGCCCGCGCGGCTTCGACCATCCGCCGATTGATCTCGTCTTGGCCGATGCCGGGTGCGCCCCGCCGCTTGCCGACGAACACGCGCTCAGCATCGCGGCGGGCGCGGTCGAGCACCGCGTCGGTGACCAGTTCGTCATGAAACACGACATCGGCGTCTTGCAGCACGTGCAATGCGCGCAGCGTGAGCAGATCGGGATCGCCCGGTCCCGCTCCCACCAGGAACACCGTACCGGTGCTGTCGCGCGAATCGTGGCTGCGCGCGTCGATGCGGCGCACGAGATCGGCTTCGGCGCGCGCCATCTGGCCGGCCAGCGCAGCCGTGCCAATCCGGCCGTCGACCACCGATTGCCAAAACGATCGCGGCGAAGCGACGGCATCGGCAACACGGCGCCGATAGCGGCCCATCAGCGCGGCGAATTCGCCGATGCGCGCCGGCACCACCGCCTCGATGCGGCGGCGCAGCCAACGCGCCAGCACCGGCGCATGGCCGCCGGTGCCGATCGCCACCACCACGTCGCCGCGATCGATGATCGCCGGAAAGATGAATGTCGACAGTTCGGCGCGATCGACCACGTTGACGGGAATTCCGGCAGCGCGTGCGCGTGCCGAGATCGCCTCGTCGCGCTCATCGCCGGTCGCGCTGACCACCGCGATCGCGCCTGCCAAGTCGGCTGACACGGGATCGCCGCTCGCGACGTCGAGCCGCCCCGATCCGCTGCTTGCTTGCGCGATCGTGTCGGCGACATCGGCACGACCCGGATACCAGCGCACCGTGGCATGGGCGGCGCGCAACAGGCGCAACTTGTTCACCGCATGGGCGCCGCCGCCGACGAGAACGACAGGGCCGCCGGTGACATCGATAAAGATCGGGAGAAAGCGCATTTCCGTATCCTTGGGAGCAATCGTAGAAAGAATATCTATCCACAAGCTGGCGGATCGCAAGAACAAGAATAATCTTCCAAAAGATCTCAACGGCACGGAATGCGTATTCTGTTGGCCCGATGCTCGGTAACCAAAGCTCCCACCATTTTGGGGATGGCACGCCGCTCGCCACATTCACTCCTGGCAAATCGCGTCGAGAGCGTGCCAATTCAGGGGGCACGCGTTGTGCAGGCGATGCCTCCAACGTTGTCTTGTCGGGCCTCGTCTTAATGCCGTACCAATCGTGACAATTCATCGCTGATGAGGGTTTCTCCTCGCACCCAACGGTCTTCATGATCACCGATCGGACGCAATTGCTGCGCCTCGCATCTGGCCTCCTGCTCACAGCCGGTTTGGCTGTGTTGCCGCCCTGGATCATGTCGACCGCGGCGCAGGCACCGCCGCGGCCCGGACAAGTCCCATTCCTCAATTTTCCGACCAAATCGGCGCCGACCGGCTCGGTCACGCCGGCGGCCAAGGGCTCGCCCAAGCTTAACGCGCTCGAACAGCGCGATCAGGAACTGCAGGCGATCCGCAACGAGCAGAAAAGGGCCCGCGATCTCGAAAGCAAGCTGCAGCGCGAGATCGAGCAGATCGGCGACGACCGTCGCAAACTCAATCGTCAGATCATCGATGTCGCGACCCGCGTACGCGGCCTGGAGCACCGGATGGCCGCGACCGAACAGCGGCTACAGCCGCTCGACGAGCGGGAACGGAAGTTACAGGCATCGCTTGACGCCCGCCGCCATGTCATCGGCAATGTGCTGGCAGCGCT
>CAVUIV010000013.1:0-26706 GCA_963741595.1 uncultured Alphaproteobacteria bacterium | reverse complement strand
GTAGAAGAGCTGTCATCAACGGCCATCTCAAAGTTTTCGCTGGCGAGGTTTGAGATAGCGCCTGTTCAAGGGGCAACCGAGAGTTCTTCGGTGAATCCTGCAAGGCCCGTTTGTGGCTTTCCTCCTGTAGTCGTTCGTGTGGCGGAGCAAGTTGGTGGCGCAACGAGCCCCGCCGGGGTGTGAAATCTCCCCCGGCGGGCTCGCGCGATGGCAAGCAAAATCAGGATCCGGTTTCAAGCCAAGCGAGGGCCTGAGCGGTCGACGAATTGCCGGCGCGTTTAGTCTTGAATGGACTGCGCGATCTTGTCGGCTCGGCGACGGAATATGTAGCCCAGCGACAGCGCAACGACGGCCGCTAACAAACCCAGAGCGTCACTTCGGGCGCTTGTCCATTCGCCCGCAATTAAGGCCTCGAAAAAATTCATCGACTGACCCCATCCTCTCAGCAGGGCCAAATACGGAATGAATAGGCCTGTTACAAAACACGCCACTGACAGATTGTTGAAGAATGTTGCTCGTAGTTTCAGCCGTTCGTTGTCCGCCGCTTTTCCCATGGCGTTGAATCCTTTGGCAGCGGAATTGCGGTCAAATGACCTGAGTGATTTTGCGTTTGTAGGCGAGGGGTCATAACGGGGTGGTGACTTATGCGTCCCAAAGTCCCTGATGTTGCTTTTCAATTCCCTGCTGTGGTTTCACAAATTCCCTGTTGTTATGAACTAGGGAATTTGGCCGTAAGCCTTTGAGTTTGCGCCTTCACCCTGCAAGGACGGCGCCTCTCAAAGCCGAGAAACGTACGAAATTCCCTGTATTTTTCCCTGATATCAGAGAAATGATGCCAGAGACTGGTTCGCACAGGACTGCCACCTCAGCCAGCCATGTCATTATCTGCTGATTGAGATTCAAGTGGTCCCGGCCCGGCCGGCGATAGCCCCGAAATCCTGAAAGGGCCGCGAGGGGGATCCGCAGGATCTCCTTGTGGACTGCCTGAGCGTGAGCCGCAGCCCCACAAGGTAGTTCGATCCTACATTGCCATTTCCGATGGAGCGATTTGATCTTTCTTCGGTTCCGGAATTTCAGCCATCGTAGCCTCGGTCAGCAACAGCACGCTGGCAACAGACACGGCGTTCTCCAGAGCCACGCGCACGACCTTTGTCGGATCGATGATTCCTGCTTCGACCAGATCAACATACTCCTTCCGTCCGGCGTCGAAGCCATAGTTGCCTCGACCAGCGAGCATCTGAGCAATGACCACACCGCCATCGGAGGCAGAATTTTCCGCAATCTGCCGGGTGGGCGCTCGAGTGCGCGCTTCAAGATCTGGACGCCGGTTCGCTCGTCGCCGTCGCATTTCGCTTCTTCTCTTTGAACGGCGTCGATTGCACGCAATAGTGCCAAACCGCCTCCCGGAACGATCTCTTCTGCGACCGCCGCTTTCGTTGCGCTGATGGCATTGTCCAGCGCTTCCTTTTTTGACTTCATTTCGGCTTCGGTCGGCGCGCCCACGCGGATCACAGCCACGCCACCAACAAGCTTCGCGAGTCGTTCCTGCAGCTTTTCCCTATCGTAGTCGCTCGTGGTTTTCTCCAACTCGCGGCGAATTTGGTCACGCGGCCCTGGATGCGGTCGCGGTTTCCAGTTCCACCGATGATCGTCGTCTCGTCCTTGTCGGCGACGGCGCGTTTAGCACGCCCGAGATGCTCCAGCGTCATCTTTTCGAGGTTAAGGCCAGATCCTCGGAGATGAACTGTCGCGCCGGTCAATTCCGCGAGTCCTTCATCATCGCTTTTCGGCGATCGCCGTACCCAGGAGCTTTGACGGCGGCGCTCTTGAGCGAACCCCGGATCGGATTGACGACCAGCGTCGCCAAGGCCTCGCCTTCGACGTCCTCGGCGACGATTAACAGCGGCCGGCCGGATTTTGGAACCGGCTCGAGCAACGGAATCATCTCTTTCAATGCGCTGATCTTTCTGTCCGACAGCAAGATGTGGGGGTCTTCCAACGCCGCCTCCATCTTTTCCGGTTTGGTGACGAAGTAGGCCAAAGGAAGCCGCGATCGAACTGCATACCTTCGACAACTTCGAGCGCTGTTTCCGTCCCTTTCGATTCCTCGACCGTAATAACGCCTTCCCCTCCGACCTTCTCCATTGCTTCGGCAACAAGTTCACCGATCTCC
This sequence comes from uncultured Alphaproteobacteria bacterium, assembly GCA_963741595.1. Taxonomy (GTDB): domain Bacteria; phylum Pseudomonadota; class Alphaproteobacteria; order Rhizobiales; family Xanthobacteraceae; genus VAZQ01. The sequence goes on along the minus strand of CAVUIV010000013.1, from coordinate 24,533 downwards.
GGATCATTATGTGCCGATATGGTGGCCACTTGAGCCTTTTCTTTGCGGGTCTTGACCGGTCGCGATAACGACTTCAGAGCTTCGACGACCGACTTTGTGGCGCGGTCCAGCCCGCGTTTGATTTCGATGGCGCTGGCGCCGGCAACGACATTGCGCAGTCCGTCGGACAGTATTGTGTGGGCGAGAATCGTAGAGGTACTTGTTCCATCGCCCACGAGGTCGCCTGTTTTTTCTGCCGCCTGGCGCAACATCTGTGCCCGAGATTCTCTTCTGGATCAGTGAGGTCGAATTCTTTTGCGATGGTGACCCCGTCATTGCAGACAATCGGCGCGCCCCACTTGTGTTTGATAAGCACCGATTTTGATCGAGGTCCGAGCGTCACACGAATGGCATCCGCGAGTTGCGTTGCGCCGCGTAAGACTTTTTCCCGCGCCGCAGAGCGGAACAGAACATGCTTGTGTGCCATTGGATCGCTCCTTTAACGCCGAAAAAGCGGCGTGTTCACTTCATGAATACTGAACCATCTCGGCGTGAGTAGCCGGCGTTTGGAAGCAATATGGCCAAGGCGCTCAATAAACCGCTTGATCTATCGCAAACGAAGCAGGGAACCTGAAAGAGGGTGCTCAATGTCATGTGACCAGCGCCTTGGCCGACTGATGCGGCATCAAGACAGATTGGCGCCTCTGCCGGCCTAGTCGGAATTGATTTGGCTCAATGTGTGGCCATCACAAGCCACTACGCTTGTTAACAAATCAAAGGAGGACCTCATGAGCGCAGTCGGACTTGAAGGACTGGAGCGGACGGTCCATCTCACCCACGTTTGGATCAACGATTTGAACGATCGGCTTTGCTGGAACGACAAGTCGCGAGCCTATCGGCTGCTGAAGGCGGTGCTGCACGCCGTTCGCGATTGGCTTGAGGTTGACGAGTTTGCAAATCTTGCAGCGCAACTGCCGGGCCTCCTTCGCGGGGCGTATTATGAACAGTGGCGGCCGGCAACGACCCCGGTCAAGAAGCGCAACCGGCAGGCATTTCTCGATCACGTCGAGCGGGATTTCAAACGCGATCCGCTTTTGAACACGGCAGAGTGCGTGACGGCTGTCTTTCAATTGCTGTCGGAAAAAATCACCACTGGTGAGGTTGAAGACGTCTGGCACGCGTTGCCGGAGGACGTCAGAGAGATGTGGCCTGTTACTCAGCAGGCCGCGGCCTCATCGGACGCCAAATCGTAGCCCGTGTAGCGTTCTGCATTTTTGTTCAAGGACAACTGCGCTCACATCCCGAATTCATATGTCGTACACAACGCTGCTGGTGCACATCGACGCGGAAGGTGACTCGGGAAACCGGGTCGATATTGCAGTCGATCTCGCGAAGCGATCGCAGTTCGCGTTGATCGGAATCGGCGGATGGTCGCCAGGAATGGGATTTGCCGCTGACGTCGCTGTCATTGATGATGAACCGGTAAAGCATCAGACGGAAGAGCTGACAGCCTTGATGACGGCCGCTGAAGAAAGATTCCGCAGAGCCGCCAAAGGCATCAAACATGTAGAATGGCGGGGTGAGCTCCGGCTTCCACTGGACCATCTGACGCACGAGGCGCGCGCTGCCGGCCTGGTGATCATCGGCAGGCAGGCAGCAAAGGAAGTGCATTGCGTGTCGCTCGACCCGGGCGCGGCTGTTCTGCGCATGGGGCGGCCGGTGCTGGCCATCCCGAATGGCATCGGCCAACTGAGCGCGAGCCGGATCGTCGTCGCCTGGAAGGATTGCCGTGAGGCACGCCGCGCCGTTCGCGACGCCATTCCGATGTTGCAGGATGCCGACGAAGTCATGGTCGTCGAGGTTGCCGAGAGGACCGTGGCGCAAGAAGCGGAAAAAGGGCTCGACGAAGTCGCCACCTATCTCAAACGCCATGGCGTAGGTGTGACAGCCAAGGTGTTCCTTCGTCGTGAGGAAACAATCGCATCGGAGCTCATACGCTTCGCCCAAAGAGAAAAGTCCGACCTCCTTGTGGCGGGGGCTTACGGGCACAGCAGACTAGGTGAGTGGGTGTTTGGAGGTGTAACCCGCGAACTCCTCGAACAATCCCCGATCTGCTGTCTGTTCGCCCATTAGGCCGCAATTGCGGCGTCCGAACCAAATATGGCTGCGCCGATGACCCTGCCAATCGGAGAACATCAACCAGGGGATACGGAGCAGGCGCAGCGCCTCTTCGCCGTGGTGGACGGGCTCGCTCGCGAGCTTCATTCCAGAAGCGGTGCGGCAGCTCCCGTAACCGCGTCCAGCAGGCTCGATCGCGATCTCGGAATCGATAGCTTGGGACGCACTGAGCTGATCTTGCGCATCGAGCAGGCGTTTGCTGTGCGTCTTCCGCCGGATACGCTGGCGGAGGCTGATACGGTCGCTGATTTGCTTGCTGCAATCAGCAAGTCGGCGCCGCGCACCAGGGAAGTGCACGTCTCCGTACAGTCTCCCGTAGCCACGTCAATTGTGGACGCTCCCGAGCACGCCAAGACGTTGGTGGAGGCATTGGACTGGCATGTCGACCGCCATCCTGATCGTGTCCATCTCACGTTGCTGGAAGACGAAAATACCGTCCTCGGCGTGATGACCTATCGCCAGCTGGCCGAGTTGGCCCGCAGTCTAGCAAGTGCGCTGATCGCAAAGGATGTCGTACCAGGGGATCGCATCGCGTTGATGCTCACCACGAGCCTGGAATTCTTTGCTGCGTTCTTCGGCATTCTCTATGCAGGTGCCGTGCCCGTCCCGATCTATCCGCCGGCGCGGTTGTCGCAGCTCGAAGATCACATGCTTCGACAAGCCGGCATCTTGAACAATGCCGAGGTCAAGATCCTGATTACGGTGCCGCAGGCGATTCGGTTGGGAACGCTGTTACGTGGTCAGGTCCGCAGCCTGGCGCTGGTTGAAAGTGTGGCCGGGCTTGCCGCCCACGCCGAGCCTTGCCAGTTACCTTCGGTTGAAGACGGCAGCGCGACCGCATTTATTCAATATACCTCCGGCAGTACCGGCGATCCAAAGGGCGTCGTGTTGAGTCACGCAAACCTGCTCGCCAACATCCGCGCTCTTGGGGTCGCCACCGAAGCCAGCTCGAAGGATGTCTTCGTCAGTTGGCTTCCGCTGTACCACGATCTTGGCCTGATCGGCGGCTGGCTCGGATCTCTCTATTTCGCGGCATCATTCTACGTGATGTCGCCTCTGAGCTTTCTACGGCGGCCGGAGACTTGGCTCTGGGCGATGCATCGTTACCGCGCCACACTCTCGGCCGCCCCGAATTTCTCCTTCGAATTGTGCCTCAGCAAGATCGCTGATGCCGATATTGAAGGACTTGATCTCAGCTCATTGCGGATCGTGGCCAATGGTGCCGAACCCGTCAGTGCCCAGACCCTTCGCCGCTTCACCACGCGATTTGAACGCTATGGATTCCATCGTGAGGCGATGGCCCGGGCTATGGATTGGCCGAGAACACCGTCGTGCTCACGTTTCCGGCCTTGGGAAGACCTCCGACCATTGACCGGGTCAATCGAGAATCATTGAGTTCGAAGTGGCAGCGCCCAGACCGCGGAGGACGCAGACGAGGCCGCGCTAGAAATCGTCTCCTGCGGGCGGCCCTTGCCCGGACACGACGTCCGCATCGTCGATGAAGGCGGTCGCGAGTGCGCAGAGCGCAGGGAAGGTCGCCTGGTGTTTCGCGGCCCGTCCGCCACCTCCGGCTACTTCCGCAATGCGGTCAAAACTCGCGAATTGTTCCAGGACGGATGGCTCGATAGCGGCGACCAGGCCTACATGGCGGCAGGCGAGGTCTTCGTCACCGGCCGCATCAAGGACATCATCATCCGCGCGGGACAGCATATCTACCCGCAGGAGATCGAGGAGGCCGTCGGTGACGTTGCCGGCATCCTCAAGAACGGAGTTGCGGCCTTCGGGATAGCTGACCGGTCATCTGGTACAGAACGAGTCGTGGTCCTCGCGGAAACAATGGAGGCCGATCCGCAACGGCGTGAGGAACTGGCGACCAAAGTGCGGGAAGCGGCGACCAAGATTTTGGGCACGCCGCCGGATCAGGTCGTGCTCGCACCGCCGCAGACAGTTCCAAAGACATCAAGCGGCAAGATCCGCAGGTCGGCCGCGAGGGACCTCTATGAAGCAGGTGAAATTGGCAAGCCGCAGCGGTCTCTGCGCTGGCAGGTCGTGCGCTTGTATCTGACGGGTCTCGGGCCGCGCATTTTGAACATCGCCGAGTCGGCAGCGGCCCTTCTTTACGCAGCCTGGTGGTGGATGGTCGTTGTCTTGAGTGGCGCCACAGGGTGGCTGGCCGTCATGGCGCTGCCGAGGCTGGAGTGGCGCTGGGCCGCAGTCCGAACGATCGCACGTACGGCGCTGCTGATGCTCGGCGTTCCCTTTTCCGTGACCGGCCGAGAGCGCTTGCCGCCTAAGAATGCTGTCGTCGTATTCAATCACTCGAGCTATGCCGATGCGCTGGTGGTCGCAGCCGCACTGCCCGGAGAACCGGCGTTCGCAGCCAAGAAGGAATTGGCAGGACAGGCGATCGCTGGTCCGTTCCTGCGACGGCTGGGCGCGCATTTTGTCGACCGTTACGACGCCGCCGCAAGCGTGGCAGATACTGAAGCTGCCGTCGGGCTGGCGCGGGACGGGCGGCCAATCGTGTTCTTTCCGGAGGGGACGTTCACGCGCAGGGCAGGGCTGACGGGCTTCTATCTCGGTGCGTTCAAGGTCGCGAGCGAAGCATCGCTTCCGGTCGTGCCGGGGATCATTACCGGAACACGCTCCATGCTGCGATCCGATCAATGGTTTCCGCGATGGGCCGCTATCAGTGTGTATTTGGATGACCCTGTCCCATCGATGGGAGCCGATTTTGCGTCGGTCGTTGCGCTCCGGGACAAAGTCAGAAATGTGATTGCGGCCAAATGCGGCGAACCAGACCTTGGGGGCCTCGCTAAGCCGGCCATTCCGCCGATCAGTTAACGTTGATCTATCTCAACGGAGCTGCCGGTCATCGACGTCACATTGCTGCCACGAGGCCAGACACTCATCCGGCGTATCGCCTCGGCGCAAAAGGCGGACCGATGTCCGATGTTGCACTTAAACAGCCAAACGCGGGCGGCGAGGAGACCGGCGCTCGCTCCGTTGTGGGTCCACTCCCTCAGGACCGCTTGTACCGGCCAGCCGACCTATCACGGCTATCGTTCGCCACGACTGCAGATTTGACACCGGTCGACGGACCGATTGGACAGACCAGGGCGCTAGGCGCAATCAATTTTGGCACGGGCATCGACAAGCCGGGCTTCAATCTCTTTGTGATCGGACCCAACGGCGCACGGATGCAGGATGCCGTCAGGGAAGTCCTGATCAAAGATGCACAAAGCCGCCCCGCGCCGACGGACTGGGTCTATGTCAACAATTTTTCCGACCCCGACAAGCCGACTGCACTGGAACTTCCGGCCAGCCGCGCGCGCGGCTTCGCGCAGGCAATGCACCACCTCATTGACGACCTGAAGACGGCGCTCCCGGCCGTCTTTCAAAGCGAAGACTATCAAACGCGCCGCAGCGCCATCGAAGAGGCGTTTCAGAAGAAACAGGGTGAGGCGTTCGCTAGCTTGCGCGACAAGGCTGCGGAAAAGAACGTTCTTGTCGTACGCACACCCTTTGGATTCGCTCTTGCGCCGGCGGAGAACGGCCAGATCGTCCCGCCCGAGCAGTTTCACACCTGGCCGGAAGAAAAACGCTCCGCCATTCAAAAGGTCATCGAGCTTCTGGAAAAGGACCTCGAACGGATCATGCATCAAGTTCCGCAATGGGAGCGGGAGCATCGCGACGAAGTTCGCAAACTCAATCGCGCTTCGGCAAAATTTCGCAGTTGATCAGCTCCTTGATGAAACGAAATCAGAATTTGCCGACCTTCCGCGGATTCTTCGAGCATATCGAGAAAGTTCGCGACGACCTCGTCGAGAACGTTTCCATTTTCATGCCGAAGTCCGACGGCGACGAAGTCGTGCCGGTGGACGCCGGGCGGGGCAACCCGTTTGACCGCTACGAAGTCAATGTCTTCGTCACTCAGGACGGCCGAACGACTGCCCCTATCGTCGAGGAGTTGCATCCGACCCTCGCCAACCTGATCGGCCGTATCGAATACGTCTCGTCACGCGGGGTGCTGGAAACGAATTTTCGGCTGATCAAGGCGGGCGCGATTCACCGCGCCAATGGCGGATACCTGCTGCTGGACGTCCGTAGCCTGCTGACGGAGCCGTTTAGCTGGACCGCGCTGAAGCGGACGTTGCGCCGCGGCGATATCGCCATTGAAGACGTCGCAAGATTTCTGGGATTGACCAGCACCATTTCGTTGGAGCCAGACCCAATTCCGGTGAAGGTTAAGGTCGTGCTGTTCGGAGAGCGCTTGCTCTACTTTCTGCTCGTCGCATTTGATCCTGAACTAAGCGAGTACTTCAAGGTTCTCGCGGACTTCGAAAACGACTTCGATCGCACGCCCGAGAGCGAGGAGCTGCTGGCGAGGCTCATTGCATCGTTGGCTAGCCGTGAGGGACTTCGGCCGATCGAACGCGAGGCAGTGGCCCTAACATTGGAGCATGCGGCGCGTCTTGCGGAGCATGCTGGCAAGCTCACGCTGATGGTCGAGCAGCTCAGAGATGTGTTGAATGAGGCCGACTATTGGGCAAAGGAGGAGAACTCTTCCGTTATCGCCAGGAGCCACGTGAAAAGGTCGATCGACGAGCGGACCCAGCGCATGTCACGGCTGCGCGACCGTTCGCTGGAAGCGATTGTCGCAAAAGGTCGCGCTCATCGATACGGACGGCCGCCATACTGGTCAGATCAACGGGCTCAGCGTCCTGCAGCTAGGAGGCTATTCGTTCGGGCGCCCAACGCGGATTACCTGCCAGGTCAGGCCGGGCGCGGGGAAGGTCGTGGATATCGAACGGGAAGTGGAACTGGGCGGCCCGGTCCATTCGAAAGGGGTTCTCATCCTGTCCGGATTCCTGGCGGGACGGTACGCCCTGGATACGCCCATGTCGCTCCTTGCCAGTCTCGTGTTCGAGCAGTCGTATTCCGGCGTCGAGGGCGACAGTGCGTCGTCGGCCGAACTCTACGCCCTCCTGTCGGCACTGGCGGATGTTCCGCTCCGCCAGGACCTCGCGGTGACGGGCTCGGTCAATCAGCACGGAGAGGTGCAGGCAATCGGCGGTGTGAACGAGAAGATCGAAGGCTTCTTTGATTTATGCAAGGCGCGCGGTCTAACCGGCACGCAAGGCGTTCTCATTCCTGCCGCCAATGTCCAGCATCTGATGCTGCGTGGCGATATCGTCGAGGAATGCGCGGCTGGCCGTTTTGCGGTCTATCCGGTCGCAACCATCGACGAAGGGATTGCCCTGCTAACCGGCCTCGATGCCGGAATCCGGGGCGACGGCGGCAATTATCCAGCCGGCAGCATCAGTCGGCGGGTGGAGGATCGCTTGCGCGCCTTCGCCAGTATACGCAGAAACTTCGAGAGGCAATCGCAAGCAGCGCTACCGGCAAGCGAATGACTGAACCTGCTACCTTCCAGCGGATCGTCTTAGGGATCCGCCACAACGTGCCGCGCGAAGGGCTGCGGCAAGCAATGGATTTCGCAAGCTTGTTGGGCATTGAATTACGAGGTTTCTTCTTCAAAGAGGATGAACTTGGCAGTCTCGCTGCCTTCCCCTTTGTCCGGGAGTTCCGCCTGCTCGAAGGCGGCTGGCGCAATATCCAACCTACTGAGATGACCGATGCGATCAATGTTGCTGCTCGCAGTGCGGAACGATCTTTTCGGGCGGCTGCCAAGACGCTTAACCTGCCGTCCGAATTCGAAGTTGTTCAAAGTCGATCAATCGCCGAAGCGCTGGCATCGGTCTCTCGCTCTGGTGACATCCTGGTTGTGGCCGAGCCCGAAAATCTCTGCGAGCGCGTCAGCCTGCAGTTTCAGACGACGTTGGCGGCAGCTATCGGTTCGCCGGCTTCGGTTATGTTTGTGCCGGCGGAAATTGTTCGAAGTACTGGTCCGGTCATTGCCATCGTCAATGCGCCCGACGATCCATGCCTTGAAGTGGCTGCAAGAATTGCCGCTCTTGCAAAAGAGAGACTGTCCGTTGTCGATGGGACGAAAGTGGCAGCTGGACTTTGCGTCCTGGGTGCGGCCGGCGTGGGCATTGCCACGCGAGAGCAAGCCGCACCCTTGTTCAGCGTTGCTGATACGCTGGAGCCGCTTCGCGAACGACTTGTCGTCCTGACCCCGAAGCAATTTCGACAATTCCCTAGCAGGAATGATCTCGTCAGTCCGACGTGTCCCGGTCCTGCTAGTCGAACCGAAATCCGATCAGGGAGAAAAACAATGAACGTAGCCGAGCTGATGACTGAAGAAGTCATAACGATAGCGCCCGAGGCGTCCATTCTTGAAGCCGCTCGTTTGATGTTGCAACACAAGATCAGTGGCCTTCCGGTTGTTGATGCCGCAAGGAACCTGGTCGGGATCGTCACGGAAGGTGACTTCCTGCGGCGTCAAGAAACGGGCACGCAACGCCACCGGCCCCGCTGGCTCGAATTCATCGTCGGACCCGGGAAGCTGGCCACGGAATACACGCACGAAAGCGGACGTAAGGTCGGCGAGGTTATGACTGAAGCGGTCTATACGGCCACCGAGGAAATGCCTCTGGAGCAAGCAGTCCATCTCATGGAGCGCCACCGGATCAAGCGGTTGCCGGTCACGCGCGGAACGACCGTCGTGGGCATGGTGACCCGCGCCAACATATTGCGTACCGTCGCCCGGCTTGCTCACGAAGCGCAACCGGCTTCCGCCAGCGATACTGACATTCGAACGAAGCTCGTAGAGGAGCTCAAGAAGCTGCCTTGGACGCCGCCCGTCAGCGTTGCGGTCAAGGACGGCATTGTGAAGCTGTCGGGCGTTCTCACTGATGAGCGCCAGCGTGCGGCGTTGCGGGTGGCGGCCGAAAACATTCCGGGCGTAAAGAATGTGGTCGACGATCTCATCTGGATCGACCCGCATAGCGGACTGACTCTTCCCCCAGTCCCCTAGGCTTCCGCTTTCAGGATTGCGACCTGGGGCGGACGACGGAGGGGCAGGGTGGACGAGCCGTGACGCAAAACCCGACGATAGGACCGCGCCTTCCATCTCGCGTTCTGGTCCTCGGGCTTATCAGCCTGCTGACGGCCGTTTCCTCGGCCATGATTTTGGGTCTCTTGCCGGTATTCCTTGTCGCGGTCATCGGCGCTTCGATGACCTCGGTTGGAATCATCGAAGGCATGGCCGGGGCGGGAATGTCCATCGCCAAGGTGATTGCGGGCCCGGTCAGCGACTGGCTCGGACGGCGTAAGCCGCTGCTCCTGCTCGGATACGGAATGTCGGCTGTGGTCAAGATGGTCTTTCCGCTTGCCGACAGCGCGATCACGGTCCTCTTCGCCCGCACTGTCGACCGTGTCGGCAAGGGTTTGCGCGATGCTCCTCGCGATGCCTTTGTTGCCGACATTACGCCTCAGTCCATCCGCGGCTCTAGCTTCGGGCTGCGCGGGGCGCTCTACACCCTTGGCTTTGTCATCGGTCCTCTTGCCGCGATCGGACTCATGAAGCTGAGCGGAGACGACTTTCGATTGGTATTCTGGGTTGCAGTCCTGCCCGCTATCGCCGGGATCGTGCTCCTTATCTGGGGAGTGAAGGAGAGGGTTGAAATCCGTTCAGCCGAGCCGGAGCGCCGTCTTTTCGGTCGCGAGCAACTGGCAAAACTGGCGGCACCGTTTTGGTGGATTGTCGCGATCGCTGGAATGTTCTCGTTGGCTCGTTTCAGTCAGGCGTTCCTCGTTCTGAAGACTCACGAAATCGGGGTGCAGGTCGCATATATCCCGGTGATCATTGCCGTCATGCACGTCGTCTATTCAATCACCGCGTATCCGTGTGGCGTCCTGGCCGATCGCGTCAGCGCGCGGATCCAGATGGCAGTGACAGGCGTGATCTTGATTGGTGCCGATGTGATCCTCGCCGGCGCGAGCGAGTTCTGGGTCATCGCCTTCGGCTCAGCGCTGTGGGGCCTGCAAATGGGACTCAGCTACGGGCTGTTGAAGGCGGCTGTCGCTGAGGTTGCGCCGAAACAGCTAGAGGGCACGGCATTCGGCATCTACGACTGCGTGATCGGGCTGACGACATTCTTTGCGAGTGCAGTTGCCGGGATGATTTGGAGCATTGGAGGTTCCGCCCTGACTTTCGGCGTTGGTGCCGTGCTGGCGGCTTTGGCGCTCGTGTTGGTCTATTTGTGGCCAACACCGAGGCTCGCTGCAATGACCCTATCGCACTGAAAAATCGATAAGTTCCGCGCGCACCAATTTTCAGTATTGACCTACGTCAAACGAGGGTCTGACCAGCCCGCTATCAATACAGACGTGGGTTGCTCGCGTTCGGCTACGCGGGTGGGCAGCCTGATGTCCTTGCATCAATCATCTTCTGTTTGGAGCGTCGAGGAGAAAACCATGCAGACCCCCGTCGAAATCGATTTTCAGGACATGACGGCGACGCCGAGCGTTCGCACTTCGATCGAGCAGCACGTCGCCGAGCTGGAACAACGGTTTGGTCGCGTTACCGCTTGCCGGGTGGTGGTGAAAGGGCCGGGCGGACATCACCGGACCGGCGGTCTTTACGAGGTCAATATCCGTCTGGCGCTTCCGGACGGCCGCGAAGTCAATGTCGCGCGCACGCCGCAGGCGGACGAACGCCATTCCGATCTGACGTTCGCGATCAATGACGCGTTCAAGCGCGCGCGCCGGCAGCTTCAGGACCATGTCCGCCGCATGCAGGGACAGATGAAGCATCACGACGGCTCAGCCGATCGGAACCGTCACGCATCTCGATCCGTCCGGCGAGTTTGGCTTCATCGAAGCAGCCGATGGCCACGAAGTCTATTTTCACCGAACAGCGTGCTCGACGACGCGTTCGGGCGTCTGACCGTTGGCACGCGCGTGACGTTTGCCGAGGAGATGGGCGAAAAAGGGCCGCAGGCGAGCACGGTGAAGCTGCTCGGGAAACACGGTCTGCGCGTATGAACGCGGGCCCGCCGGCCGGTAAGACGCGGATGGGAGCATTTCCCGCATGATGCCGATGTCGGCGTGCGCGGATGGGGCGCGACGGCAGCGGAAGCGTTCGAGCAGGCGGCGCAGGCGCTGACGGCGGTCGTCACCGCATGCGGAGGTCAAGGCCGACAGTCGCGGTCGAGGTGAACTGCGAGGCGCCGGACATCGAGCTTCTGTTCGTCGAATGGCTCAACGCCATCATCTACGAGATGGCGGTGCGCAAGATGCTGTTCGGACGTTTCGCCGTGCGGATCGAGGGCGGGCGGCTCGAAGGCGACGCTGTGGGGCGAGCCGGTCGATGTCGAGCGGCATGCGCCGGCCTGCGAGCCGAAGGGCGCGACCTACACGGCGCTGCAAGGTCGCCCAGGACCACGACGGCACTTGGTCGGCCGGCTGCATCGTGGACGTCTAGAGGAGAGCGATCATGGATCCCGCGCGCTTCACCCGTGTCGATCCGACGACCTGGCGGATCGAGCCGCACGGCGCGATGCGCGTGCCGGCGATCATCTATGCCGACGAAGATCTGATCCGCGACATGGACGACAAGGTCTACGAGCAGGCGGCCAATGTCGCGACGCTGCCCGGCATCGTGCAGGCCTCCTATGCCATGCCGGATGCCCATTGGGGCTACGGCTTTCCGATCGGCGGCGTCGCGGCGTTCGATCCCGATCAGGGCGGCGTCGTTTCGGCCGGCGGCGTCGGCTTCGACATTTCCTGCGGCGTGCGCACGATGCTGACCGGCCTGTCGGTCGCCGACATTCTGCCGGTGCAGAAGTCGCTTGCCGACTCGCTGTTTCGGCAGATTCCGGCCGGCGTCGGCAGCACGGGCGCGATCACGCTCGACGCCATCGACATGGACGCGATGCTGGCGGGCGGCGCCCGCTGGGCCATCGAGCGCGGCTGGGGCGACGCGCGCGACCTCGAGCGGATCGAGGAACAAGGCACGATGGCGGGCGCGCAGCCCGAGTGCGTGTCCGACCGCGCCAAGGAACGCCAGCGCCGGGAGATGGGCACGCTCGGCTCGGGCAACCACTATCTCGAAGTCCAGGCGGTCGCGGAAATCTTCGATCCGGCGGCCGCCGAGGCCTTCGGCCTCGCGCAGGACGACGTCGTCGTCACCATCCATTGCGGCTCGCGCGGGCTCGGCCACCAGATCGGAACCGAATTCCTGAAGGAGATGGTCGTGACGCGCGGAGGCCTCGGGCATCGAGCTGCCCGATCGCGAGCTCGCCTGCGCGCCGATCAATTCGGAGGTCGGCCAGCGCTATCTCGGCGCCATGCGCGCGGCGATCAATTGCGCGCTGGCCAACCGCGAAATTCTCGGCCACTACGCGCGGCGCGTGTTCGCGCACTTCTTTCCCGAATTGCGACCTGCGGCTGCTGTTCGACGTCTCGCACAACACCTGCAAGGTCGAGCCGCATGTCGTCGACGGGAAGCGGCGCGAGCTGTTCGTCCATCGCAAAGGCGCGACCCGCGCCTTCGGGCCCGGCCATCCGAGCCTGCCCGAGGCGCTGCGTGCCGTCGGCCAGCCGGTGCTGATCGGCGGCAGCATGGGCACCGGCTCGTACATTCTGGTCGGCGAGGCGAGCGAGCGAGGAGAAGGCGTTCTCCTCGGCCTGCCACGGCGCCGGCCGCGCGCTGTCCCGCCATGCGGCGCTCAAGCAATGGAGCGGCCGCAAGATCGTCGACGATCTTGCGTCGCAGGGCATCCTGATCCGCAGCCCCTCGACGCGCGGCGTCGCCGAGGAGGCGCCCGGCGCCTACAAGGACGTGGGCGCGGTCGTGGCCGCGGCCGAGCATGCCGGCCTCGCGCGAAGCGTGGCGCGGCTGCGGCCGCTGATCTGCATCAAGGGATAGTCGGCACTCACGTCACGCCGAGTTTCGCCGTGAGGTATTTGATTGCGCCGTCTAGCGTGACGAGCTTTGGATAGTCGAGCTCCGGAATATCCACGCCCAGGCGTCGGTGGATGGCGATCACGAAATTGATGAAGTCCATCGAGTCGATATCGATGGCTTCCCGCAGGTCGGCCGAGGGATCGAGCGCCTTGAAGTCGGCTTCCGGCGCGATGTTGCCGAGTTCCTCTTCCAGAACGATGAGGATGTCCGCGCGGTTCATAGCTTGTCCGGCTCCTGCAATAGTTTGCCGATCTCCGCCAGAAACAACGCGCCGGCATGGCCATCGCTCACGCGATGGTCGGCGGCCAGCGTGATGGTGACGACCGGGCGCGGGCCGACGGCTCCGTCGACCACCCAGGGCCGGGTCACGACCTTGCCGAAGCCGACAATGGCCACTTGCGGCGGATAGATAACGCCATAGAGCGCCTCGACGCCACGATCACCGAGGCTTGAAACGGTGATGGTCGGATCGGCCATCTCGGAACTGCGAATGCGGCCGGCGCGCACGCGCTGCACGAGATCGCGCAGGTGAGCCATCAGCGCGTCGAGCGGCAGCTCCGCGGTGTCGTGAATGGCCGGTGCGACCAGCCCGCCGCCGCGCAGCGCGATCGCGACGCCGACATGCACGCCGGTCGCGGGCTCAAACCGGCCATCGCGGAAGAAACCGTTGAAGGCGGTGAATTTGCTTGCCGCGCGCGCCACCGCCTTGAGGGTGAGGACGCTCATCAACAGTCGTCGCTCGGGGGTGCGAGTTGCGTTGGTGGCTGCAAGCCAGTTTCGGCCGCGGCCATCAAGCAGTCATGGCGCAAATAGTAATGCGGGATTTCGCGCTTCGAGCGCGCCATGGCGGCCGCGATGGCCGCGCGCATGGCGTCGAGATCAAGGCCTACGGCCTTCGGCTTCTTGGCCGGCTCGACGATTTCGCCGGGGCGGGCGGATGGCAGTCGCTCGATGTCGGCCAGCACGATAGCGCCGTCCGGTCCGCTGCCGGCGATCGTTGCGAGATCGAGGCCGCGCTCCTGTGCAAGCCGGCGTGCGGCCGGCGAGATTCGCGTGACTGGTGGAGGGGGTGCGATGGCGCGTGTCGGTGCCGTGACGGGAGGCGGCGCTGCCACCGGCGGGGTCGGAGGTTTTGGCGCCGCGGCAGGCGAGGGTACGGTCGGAGGCGGGGAAGGTGGGACTGCAATGCCCGCCTTGGCTTCGCCATCGGTTCGCACTCTGGCGAGTGGCGTTCCGACCGGCACCTTGCTGCCGACCTCTACCAGGATCTGATCGACCTGGCCGGTCTCGAAAATCTCGATCTCGATCGCGCCCTTTTGCGTCTCCACCACGGCGACGACGTCGCCGCGCTTCACCCGATCGCCGGGCTTGACCATCCATTCCACGAGCGTGCCGGCCTCCATGTCGGCACCGAGGGACGGCATGCGGAAGTCGACCACAACGTGCTCCTAGGACCGCCCGAGCGCGGCCTTGGCGGCGGCAACGATTTTCGCCGCTTGCGGGATCGCCGCGTTCTCAAGGTGGCGGGCATAGGGGACCGGCACTTCCTCGCTGCACACCCGGCCGATCGGCGCGTCGAGACTCCAGAATGCCTGCTCGACAATGCGCGTGCAGATTTCTGCGGCGAGACTGCCGCTCCGCCATCCCTCGTCGACAATGACTGCCCGGCGAGTCTTGTTCACCGATGCCATGATCGTCGTATCGTCAAGCGGCCGCAGGCTGCGCAAGTCGATCACCTCGGCATCGATACCCTCGGTGGCGAGGGCTGTTGCCGCCTCCAGGGTCTTCCACAGCGACCCGCCATAGGTGATGAGTGAGATATCGCGTCCTTCGCGACGGATGGCTGCTTTGTTGATATCGACGGGGCCGGCGTCAGTCGCGAGGTTTCCCGACAGGTTGTAAAGCATCACGTTTTCAAAGATCAGCACTGGATCGGGATCTTCAAGCGCGGTCCACAGCATACCGCGCGCATCCTCGAGGGTCGCGGGCGCCAATACTTTGATGCCAGGAATGTGTGCGTACCAGCCCTCGAGGCTATGGGAGTGCTGGGCGGCGAGCTGGCGGCCGGCGCCAGTCGCCATCCGGATCACGAGCGGCACCCCGAACTGGTTGCCAGACATATGGCGTACCGTGGCGGCGGTATTCAAGATTTGATCGAGCGCGAGCAGACTGAAGTTCACCGTCATCAGCTCGACGATTGGTCGCATCCCAGCCATGGCGGCGCCGATGCCGGCACCGGTAAATCCAGACTCCGAAAGCGGAGTATCGCGGATACGCTCGGGCCCGAATTCTGCCAGCAGCCCCTTGCTCACCGCGTAGCAACCACCATAGCGGCCGACGTCTTCGCCCATCAGAAACACGCGCTCGTCGCGCCGCATCGCATCGCGGATCGCCTCCCGGATTGCATCGCGATAGGTGACCTCGGCCGCCTTGGCCTGTGCAACCGGCTTTGCCGCAGCGCGTTGTCGGGCCATCAGGCGGCCCCCTCAGCGTAGGTGAAGCGCGCCAGGTCGCCGACGGGTTCCCATCCTCCCGCCTCCGCAAACGCAACGCCTTCCGCGACTTCGGCCGCGACCTCGGCTTCGATCTTGGCGATCTCGTCGGCGTGAACCATGTGATTGCTTTCCAACCAACCTTGGAAACGTACAATAGGCTCCTTCGGACGCCAGGCTTCGACCTCCGCCTTGTCGCGATAAAGCTGAGCATCGAACATCGAATGCGGACGTAGCCGGTAAGTGCGGCATTCGAGGAAATAGGGCTTGTGCGTATCGCGCACGGCGTGAACCGCACGCCGGGCCGCGGCTTCGACCGCAACGACATCCATGCCATCAACGGCTTCGGATGCAATTCGATAACATCCTGCCTTGCGCTGGATGTCGGTCTCGGATTCGGAAATCGCCAGCGCGGTGCCCATGGCGTAGAGGTTATTCTCGCACACAAACAGCACCGGCAGCTCCCAGAGCGCGGCCAGGTTCAGGCTTTCGTGGAATTCGCCTTCGGCGACAGCACCTTCGCCAAAGAAGCAGGCGGTGACGACGTCATTGCGACGCATGCGATCAGCGAGTGCGAGGCCGATCGAAAGCGGAAGCCCACCGCCGACGATCGCATTGCCGCCGTAGAAATTGGTGGCACGGTCGAACAGGTGCATGGAGCCACCGCGCCCGCGGCTGCAGCCTTCCTGCTTGCCGTACATTTCAGCGAACGCCGTGGTCATCGGTACACCGCGCACGAGCGCATGCCCGTGCTCGCGATAGGTGGCGACAACCCGGTCGCGCTGCTCCAGAACGGGGATGACCCCAACCGCAACAGCCTCTTCACCATCGTAGAGATGGAGAAAGCCGCGGATCTTCTCTTGCGTATAGAGCTCCGCGCACTTGTCCTCGAACCGGCGGATGCGGATCATCTGCTTCAGCAGGGCCAGCGAGTGGCTGCGCGACAGCCTTGGCTTATCGAGCGGCGCTGTCATCGCTCCTCGCTTTCCAGCGTCGAGATGTCGCCTTCCGGCAGCCCCAGTTCGCGCGCCTTGAGCAGGCGACGCATGATCTTTCCACTGCGCGTCTTCGGGAGGTTCTGACGGAATGCGATATCTTTTGGCGCGACGGCCGGACCCAATCGGCTGCGGGCATGACCGAGCAGCTCCTTGCGGAGTGCATCGCTCGAGTCAAAACCCGCTTTCAGCGCGACATAGGCTTTGACGACTTCGCCCGCGGTCGGGTCCGGCATCCCGATCACCCCGGCTTCCGCCACGGCAGGATGCTCCATCAGGGCGCTTTCCACTTCGAACGGACCAATGAGGTGGCCGGCACTTTTGATGACATCGTCGGCTCGTCCGACGAACCAGTAATAACCTTCGGCGTCTCGCATCGCGAGATCGCCGGTCAGATACCAGCCGCCCACGAAACATTTGCGATAACGCTCCTCCTCATTGAGATAGGCGCGCATCATGGATGGCCAACCGGGACGCAGAGCGAGCTCGCCCATCGCCATCGGCTTGGTAATCTCATGCACCGAGTTGGATTCTCCTCGCTCGACAATGCCCGCGACAACGCCGGGCAGGGGGCGTCCCATCGATCCCGGCTTCACGTCCATCGATCGATAATTGGCGATCATGATACCGCCGGTTTCGGTCTGCCACCAATTGTCGTGAAACGGCATCCCAAAGACATCGGTACCCCACACGACCGCTTCGGGATTGAGAGGCTCACCGACGCTGGAGATGAAGCGCAACTTGGACAGATCGAATTGCTTCGCGACGGCGCCGCCGACTTTCATCAGCATGCGGACGGCGGTGGGGGCCGTGTACCAGACCGTAACTTTCTGATCCTGCAGGATGCGGTACCAGCGCTCGGCATCGAATTCCGCCTGGTCCACGATGAGGGTGGCGCCATTCGTCAGTGGCGAGATGATGCCGTACGAGGTTCCGGTCACCCATCCAGGGTCGGCCGTACACCAGAAGATATCGTCCGGTTTGAGATCAAGCGCGAGTCGGCCGGTGATGTGATGCGCCACGACGGCTTCGTGCACATGTACGGCGCCCTTCGGGCGTCCGGTGGTGCCGCTGGTGAAGTGCAGCAGGGCTATGTCTTCCGGGCCGGTCCATACGGTGTCGAACTGATCCGAAGACGCCGCCATGGCCGCCGAAAGATCGATCGTGTTCGGTGGCGGATCGCCTGAGCAATCGGTCAGAAAGACGTGTTTGAGAGTCGTCAACTCCATGCGCCAAGGTTCGACCTTGCGGCGATAGAAGGCTTCGGATGTCACAAGCACCTTGGCGCCGCCGATCGTCATCCGCGCTTTGATCGGTTCCGGCCCGAAGGCCGAGAACAGCGGTGAGAAGACGCTGCCATTCTTGAGCGTACCGAGGGCCGCGATGTAGAGCTCGGGAACGCGGCCGAGCAAGGAATAGACACGGTCCCCCTTGGTCACGCCGCGTTGCGCCAAGAGGTTGGCAAATCGGTTTACCGCGGCGCCAAGCGCCGCATATGTGTAATCTCGCACCTGATCATCACGTCCGAGCCATCGCAGCGCCAGCCTCTCACCCCGTCCGGCGCCGATGTGGCGATCGACCGCTTCATGCGCAATGTTGATTCCTCCACCGGGCAGACCAGCGAGCAACGCACGTGCCTGTTCCCACGAAAAGCAGCGGGCATATGCCTCGTAATCCGACAGGTTGGCGCCGACAAAGTCCCCAGGATGCTTTTGAATTCGATCCCATTCCATTGCGGGTCCCAACCAACATTCATTCGGGGGAGAGTCCCCGCCGGAATGAGGCATCTTAAACTATCGAACTGCGATGTCCGGCGCGACGATCATTACGGGAGGCTCAGCAGGCGGCCTTACGCGCAGATGACTGTTGACAGCGCAAACGCCCGGCGTTGAATTCAGCGGCCACCCGGATGGCCTGCTTCTCGGCATCGGAGGACGCCGTGCCCCAAAGCTCAACGACACCATCGTGCACAATGACGTTAAGCCGGGACGCATCTGCCCACGGCTGCTTGTTGAGCTCCAGGAGAAGCTTCGCTCGAATAGTCGAATCGGAAAGGGTGAAGTCCAACCCACTCGGGGCGCTCGCCACCGCCTGAACCAGATTGGCCCTGGTGATGATGCCGACAAGCTGATCATTCTCGACGATCGGCACACGCTTGATGAAGTTCTTTTCCATCAAGGCAGCAATATCGTTGAGCGATGTATCCGGGGCCGCCACAATGACATTGCGCGTCATCGCGTCAGAGGCGTGCTTGGCATGGGACTTGGCATATTCGTTTGCGAGAGTCTCTGTGCCCGCCACTTGAAGAAACCAATAGGGATGCGACCTGTCGGTTTTGAGCTCGGATCTGCAGACAAGGTCTCCTTCGCTGATCATGCCAACGATCTTGCCTTTATCGTCCACGACCGGAGCGCCGCTGATGCGTCGCTTCCAAAATAAATTGGCAACCGTCTTGATCGATGAGTACGGTTTGACCGTAATAACGGGGGCAACCATCACATCGCGCGCTAGCATCGGCGTGCTCCTCTTGCAGCTCCGAGAATAGTCGGGGCCACCTGCGCAGACAGCTTTTTCTAAACCCGGCTTGGGCGCGACCAGTTGATTTCGATCAACTTCATTTGGCACCAAGGATCGCCTGGGCTGCCTACGGCGACGATCAGAAATCTCGCGTCGTCTTGATGCTAATCAAATTCACTGCCGCAGCCGTTGATAGCCTTCATCATTCTGGTCTCCAAAGGAGAGAGCCATGGCCCATGATTTGACGAGACGGCGGCTGCTCACGCTTGCTGGCGCGTTCGCGGCGAGCGGTTCAACAGCGGCGAAAGCGCAGGCCATCGAAAGTCAACTGACCCTCATCACGCCGGTTGCGAAGACGCTGACCGACCCGGCGCTGGCGGATTTCGCCAAGTACGCGAAGGAACGCTGGAACATCACCGTTCAAGACGAGCGCGCTGGCGGCGGGCACGCCGGTCGCCTACGGCCGCATCGTCGAGTGGAAGGGCCGGCCCGAGGCCGACATCTTCTGGGGCGGCGAGAGCGCGCTCTTCGACAAGCTCGCCGAGCAGAAGCTGCTGGCGAAGCTCGACCTGCCGCAAGGCGGTGGTGGACTCGATCCCGGCCAGCATCGGCAAGCCCAAGCCGATTCCGCTCAAGGATCCGAAGGGCTTCTGGATCGGCACGGTGCTCGAGCCCTACGGGCTCGTCTATCACCCGAAGCTGCTCCAGCGCCTCGGCGTGCCGCGAGCCGAAGGACTGGGACGACCTGCTGCATCCGAAGCTGAAGGGCAACGTCGCGCAGTGCGCGCCGACGCGCTCGTCCAGCAGCCACGCGACCTACGAGGTGATCCTCCAGCGCGACGGCGACGACAAGGGCTGGGAGTGGCTGAAGCGCCTCGCCGCCAACACCGGCATCTTCACCGCGCGCAGCCGTGACGTGCCTTCGGTCGTGGCCAAGGGCGAGTTCGCGGCCGGCTTCGCGGTGCCGAGCTACATGGCGTTCGAGGATCGGCTGGCCGGCTTCGACATCAAGTTCGTGGCGCCGAAGACCGCCTGGATCACGCCCGAGCCGATCGCGATCCTCGCCGGCGCGAAGCATCCGAAGGCGGCGCGCGCCTTCATCGAGTTCCTGCTGTCCGAGCGCGGGCAGCGGGTGGCCATGGAGCGCGGCGTGTTCCCGATCACGCCGAAGTACCGCGTGCAGGGCGCGCCGGGCTCGACCGGCGGAGATGGCGGTCGAGTTCACCGGCGGCATGCGCTCCTACTTCGACGTCGACGTGGCCAACATCTACGACGACGACGTCGCGCAGAAGCGCTACGAGGCGGTCAACTCGCAGTTCCGCAAGGACATCGAGTCGGTCTGCGGAGGAGCTCAAGAAGAAATACTGAGCCGTCACTGCCGAGTCCCCGGAGCTTGGCCATGCGCATCGCGGTCGAGAACCTCACCAAGCGCTTCGGGCCGCTGGCGGTGGTCGAGCGAGGTCGATCTCTCGATCGAGGAGGGCGAGCTGTTCACCCTCCTCGGCCCTTCGGGCTGCGGCAAGACCACGCTGCTGCGGCTGATCGCCGGCTTCTACGCGCCCGACGAGGGCGAGATCCGCTTCGACGACCGCGTCGTCAACGACGTGCCGCCGCACGAGCGCGGCATCGGCATGGTGTTCCAGAACTACGCGCTGTGGCCGCACATGACGGTGTCCGAGAACGTCGCCTACGGGCTCAAGCTGCGCAAGATCGGCCGACGCCGAGATCGCCGACCGGGTGCAGGCGCGTGCTCGAAAAGGTGAAGCTGGCGGGCTCGGCGACCGCTATCCGGGGCAGCTCTCGGGCGGGCAGCAGCAGCGCGTGGCGCTCGCGCGGGCGCTGGTGCTGAATCCCAAGATCCTGCTGCTCGACGAGCCGCTGTCCAACCTCGACGCCAAGATCCGCGTGCAGGTGCGGGCAGGAGATCCGCAAGCTCCAGAAGGAGCTCGGCATCACCACGTCTACGTGACGCACGACCAGGAAGAGGCGCTGACGCTGTCGGACCGCATCGCGGTGTTCAACCAGGGCAAGGTGCTTCCAGGTCGGGCCGCCGAAGGAGCTCTACGAGCGGCCGGCCAACCGCTTCGTGGCCGATTTCATCGGCATCAACAATCTGATCGACGGCACGGTGCAGGCGGTCGACGACCGACGAGCGCCGGCTGCGGTCGAAGACCGCGCTTGGGCGAGCTATCGGCGCTGCTCGACGAGCGCTTTCAGGTCGGGCGACCGCTGCGTGCTGTGCGTCCGCCCCGAGAACGCGACGGTCGACGGCGAGCCGCGCCGACGCGCAATCGCGTGAAGGGCGAGATCTCCTTCGCCGCCTATCTCGGCAATACGCTGCGCTACGACGTCGACTGGCGCCGGGCGTCATCTTCAAGGCCGACATCCGCGATCCGTGGCACCACGAGCAGCTGCCGATGGGCAGCGCCGTCGACGCTCAGCTTTCCCGTCGAGCAGCACCCTGGCGATCCCGGAGCGAGCAAATGAGACTGCCCGCGCGCTAACCCCGGCCGGCGCTCGGGTTCGGCGCTGATCTGGGCGTTCCTGATCCTCTTCGTCGTCTATCCCGCTGATCGCGGATCTTCTACGACGCCTTCACCAACGAGGCCGGGCAGCTCACGCTCGGCGAACTTCCAGGAGTTCTTCACCGACCGCTACTACCTGCGCTCGCTCTGGAAGTCGCTGGTGCTGGGCGTGGCCGCGGTCATCACCACCTCGGTGATCGGCATCGCCGTCGCGTTTCTCCTCATCCGCTACGATTTCCCCGGCCGGAACCTGTTCTCGTATCTCACGATGCTGCCGATGATCCTGCCGCCGCTGGTCGGCGTGCTCGGCTTCGTCTTCATCCTCGGCCGCGCCGGCACGGTCAACGTGCTGCTGATGGACTGGTTCGGCATGGAGCACGCCGATCAACTTCATGTACGGCATGCACGGCGTGCTGCTGGTCGAGACGGTGCACCTGTTTCCGCTGATGACGCTCAGCATCCTCGATGCGCTGTCCAAGGTCGATCCCGTCGCTGGAGGAGGCGGCGCAGGGCATGGGCGCGAACGGCTGGCGCCGGTTCTGGGACATCACGCTGCCGCTCACCACGCCCGGCTACATTTCCGGGCGCGCTGCTGGTCTTCATCTGGACCTTCGCCGACTTCGTCACGCCGCTGGTCGCTCGGCGTGCAGGACCTGCTCGCCCCGCAGGCCTACCTCAACATCGTGCAGTTCGTCGACCGGCGCATCTTCCGCATGGGCATCGTGATCTCGGCGCTGCTGGTGCTGCTCGCCATCGTGTTCGTGCTGGTGGCGCGCCAGTACGTGGCGATCAAGGACTACAGCTCGCTCGCCTACTCGAAGGTCGAGCGCCGGCGGCTGGGGCCGGTGAAGCGCTGGCTGGCGGTGGGCTTCCTGTCGCTGCTGCTGTTCGTCTCGTTCATCCCGCAGGTCGGCGTGCTGCTCGCCGCGGTCGGGCAGGGGCTGGGCGCTCACGCCGTTCCCGGTCGCACTACACGCTCGAGTTCTTCGGCAGGTGAGCATCGAGACGCCCAAGTTCATCATCAACTCGTTCCTGTTCTCCGGGCATCGCCGTGTTCATCTGCCTCGTCGTCGGCGTGCCGATGGCCTGGATCATGGCGCGCACGCGGCGCCGGGGCGCGGCACGATGGACGCGCTGACCACGCTGATCCTCGCCATTCCGGGCACCGCCATCGGCATCGCGTACATCCGCGCCTTCCACTTCCCGCTGCCGGTCATCGACCTCCCGCTGACCAGCATGTGGATCATCCTGCCGCTGGTGCTCGCGGTGCGCCGGCTGCCGTACACGGTGCGCGGCAGCTACTCCTCGCTGCTGCTCGTGCACAAGTCGATGGAGGAAGCGGCCGAGAACGTCGGCGCCACCAAGCTGCGGACGTTCCGCGACATCACGGTGCCGCTGGTCTGGAAGGGCATCCTCGTCGGCGCGCTGTTCTCCTTCATCACCTCGATCCAGGAAGCCTCGGCCACGATCTTCCTCACGCTGGGCGGCTGGGAGATGATCCCCGTTCGGCATCTTCACCTTCTACATCGCGGGCTCGCAGAGCCAGGCGGCCGCGCTCGGCGTGATCCTGATCGTGCTGTGCGCGCTGAGCCTGTACGTCGTCAACCGCATCGCCGGGACGCGGGTCGGCGGCCTGTTCGGCTGACGTGCCACATCCCTGATTGGTGCAGGTCGTCGCCCACCCGACGCGATCCTTCGTAATTGCCGATCTCAAGCCAGCTCGACGAGTTCGGGACCGGCTGGACGCGCCAGCAGGTCCGCAAAAGTCGCATCGATCGACGCACCTTCATTCACGATCCGATTGACGGCGGAGGCGATTGGCACCGCTAGGCCAAGGCGCCGGCCCAGTTCGGTGATCGATGCCGCGGTATGGACCCCTTCGGTGACGACCTTGCGCTCCGCAAGCATTCCGCCGGCGATCGGCCTTCGCCGAGAGCAATCCCGAATGTGGTATTTCGCGACTGCGTTCCCATGCAGGTCAAGGTGACGTCGCCGCTGCCGGCGAGACCCAGCAGATTGATCGGATTGCCGCCCTTGGCGCGGGCGATGCAAGCCATCTCGTACAGCCCACGAGCGATCAGCAGCCCGCGGACGTTCTCGCCCATCTTGCGGGCAATGGCGATGCCGCAGGCAATGGCCAGCACGTTCTTGAACGCGCCGCCGATGGTCGCACTGATCGGATCGTCGGACGTATAGACGCGGAAATGTGCGGTGGTGAGTGCCTGTGCCAGTCGTTCGGCCAGTCATGCGATCCGCGCTGGCCAGCGTGACGCCCGTCGGCAGCCCGAGCGCGACCTCCTTGGCAAATGATGGCCCGGCGAGCACCGCAACGGTCGCCTCGGGCAAAGCCGCTGCAATCACTTCCGGCATCAGGGCGCATGTGTCGCGCTCGATCCCCTTTGAACATGAAACAACTGGGATTCCCGGTCGCAATATAGGACGCATCTGCGCGGCAACGCCGCGCAAGAATTGCGAAGGAACCGCAAGCAGGATGAAGTCGGCGTCGCTGAGGCTCTGTTCGAGGCTCGTGCTGGCCTGGATGCCGGGCTCAAGCTCAATTCCTGAAAGAAAGAGCGGATTGCCTTGACCGCCATTGATGGCGTCGACGACCTCCGGCTCCCGCGCCCACAAGGTCGTTTCCAGGCCCGCGCGCCGTGCCACGCACGCCATCGCGGTTCCGAACGATCCGCCGCCGATGATCGCCGCTCTTGCCATGTTGTGCGCTCAATAGGTCGCCCGGCCGCCGGAGATATCGAACACGCCGCCGGTGGTGAAGGAGCAATCGGCGGACGCGCAGAACGCGGTCATTGCCGCGATCTCCTCGACCAGCACGAAACGTCCGCGCGGAACTTT
This sequence comes from uncultured Alphaproteobacteria bacterium, assembly GCA_963741595.1. Lineage (GTDB taxonomy): Bacteria > Pseudomonadota > Alphaproteobacteria > Rhizobiales > Xanthobacteraceae > VAZQ01. Next base: position 115 of record CAVUIV010000013.1, on the reverse strand, counting down.
GGCCAGCATGGTCCGGACGAAATCCTCCGTGAACTGCTTGAGCAGCTCGGTCTTGGCCGATGACGGCGTGATGCAATTGACGGCGATATCGTAGCTCGCAAGCTCCTTGCCGAGC
>CAVUIV010000012.1:0-47638 GCA_963741595.1 uncultured Alphaproteobacteria bacterium | reverse complement strand
ATGGTGGGCGCTGTAGGGATTGAACCTACGACCTCTCCCGTGTGAAGGGAACGCTCTCCCGCTGAGCTAAGCGCCCGGTCCGCTGAGGATTTAAGGCAGCGCAGCCGGCGGTGTCAAGCGCGCTTGCGGCGCGCCGGCGAGGCGGGGGCGTCAGGCGCCGGTCGGCTGCGGCGCCTGCGCGGCGCGGCGCTGCAGGGCCCGCATTCGGTCGGCGAGCGAGCCGGTGGCGCTCTCGCCATTGGCCGTGGTCGCACTGGGCCGGGGCTCGGCGCCGCCGCCATTGGCGGCTTGCGCCATCGCCACCGCGGCGGAGCGGTGGGTGTCGGCGGCCAGGATCTTGGCGATCGGCGAGTCCGGGCCTTCCAGCGCGGCGGTGAGCCGCGCGATTTCGGCCGCGATGTCGTTGATGTGCTCGCGCAGCACCGCGTTCTCCACGCGCTCGGTCGCCCAGGTGGCGTCCATCTCGCGTCCGCTTCATGGCGCAGATGTCGCGCTGCAGCTTGGCGCGCTCGGCCTGCGATTGCTTGAGCTGGTTCTCGACCGCGGTCCTTTTCGCCTCGACCGCTTCGATCGGCCGCGCGCTTGCGGTTCTCGGCTTCCGCCAGTTCGGCGCGCAGCTCGAGCTCGGTCTTTTGCGCGATGGCGACTTCGCTGCGCAGCGAATCGGCGGCGTGTTCGCGCTCGGTCAGGAATCGGCCCTGCTCGTCAAGCTGGGCCGTCAGCTCCTGCACGCGGCGGCCGAGCACTTCCGCCTCGGTGGTCTGGGCCACGAGCTTGCGTTCGAGCTCGCGCGATGCGCGCGGTCGAGCTTTTCCGATCTCGCGACTGCTCCTCGCGCCAGCTGCCGCGCGCACGCCTCGGCCTTCGGCGGTCTCGCGCGTCAGGCGCTCGTTCAGATCGCTGGCTCTCTCTGTCGATGCTCTCGAGCTGGGTCCTGCAACACCTCGATCTGGGCGCGCAGCGGTCACCAGCTCGACGCGCTGGCTGTCGACGGTCATCGCCGAGCTCGTTCACGGTCAGGGCGGTCATGGCGAGCTCGGCCGGAACTCCGCCAGCAGCGCGCTCGGTCTCCTGCAAGGTCTTCGCTTTGTCGTCGCGCTGGCTCTGCGTCTCGCTGCAATTCGTCGGCGAGCTGCTTTTCCCTGGCTTCGAGCGCGAACAGGCGCGGTCTTTCTCGCCAGCTCGAGCTTGAGGCGGCCGATGCGCCTCGCTTTTCTTGCCGAGCTCGGCGAGCTGGCTCGTGGTCTTCGCCTTCATCTGCTCGACGGTCATTTCGAGCCGTCGCGTCGACATCGCGAATTCGGCGCGCAGCTGATCCTTGTCGGCCTGGATTTCCGCCATCGACAGCGGCGTCGCCGCTTCCAGCCGGCGCATGGTGAGGCGCACGGCGCGGGCGTGCACGAGCGGGATGATGCCGATGACGAGCATGCACGCGACCAGAAAGCCGATCCCAATGATACATGATCGGTTCGATCATCGGTTACGCCTCCTCCAACGCTGAGCGTGTGTACCACATTGTCATCGCCGCTGTCGGCGTCATCGCCGACTGTCGGCCACTGCCAGGTCCGGCGTGCGCCACCCCCGCCCACGACGGCCAAGTGCTGGGCCGCCATGGTATTGGGCGCCTGCCGCCGGCACGGCCGCGCGTCCGTCAGAACGGGTTCCAGGTCGCCGCCGGCGTGAACTTGCAGGTAGCCGATATTGGCGCCCAGCCGCAGGCCGACGCCGGAGCGGATCGGCACCACCACGATGTTGCTGGCGGTCAAGGCGGTCATGCCGAAGCCGCCGACGAAATAGGCCGAGCCGTCGATGCCGGCGAAGCGCTGGTAGATCGCTTCGGTGGCCGGCAGGTTGTAGACCAGCATCATGGTGCGCGCGCCTTCGCCGCCCCAATCGAAGCCGATCGACGGGCCTTGCCAGAAACCCGCAGGTCGCCGGCATTCTTGGTGTAGAGCGTGCCCTCGCCGTAGCGCAGCCCGGCGACGAAGGCGCCGCCGGCTTCCTGGCCGAGGATATAGCCGTTGGGCAGGCCCCATTGGCTGACCGCCTTCTCGACGACGCTGCGCAAGCCCGCGCGACACCGTGCCGAAGAAGCGGTGGCCGGCGTCGAAACCAGCTCGCCGGGTGGGAATCTGTGCTGCCGGGTGGGCGGCCTTCTTGCGCTGCCGCCGGGCCTCCCCACGTGCTCACAACAAGTAACAAGATTACGGCCCGTAAAACGGCGCCCATCGGCAAGCTCCTCGATCACTTTGACTGACTTATTTAACGGCTTTGTGAGGCCATTACTCTAGCTTTACGGCACGAACGCAACCGAATTGTCACAGGATCGGCATGACTATGGCCGCACCGCGGCACGCGCGGAAGCCTGCCGTCCCGTTCACCGCCCTCGCTGCCGCCTTGGCCTTGGTCGGGGTGCTCGCGGCTGGGTTGCCTGGCCTGGCGGCCACAACCGAATGGGTCGTAGTCGACCGAAACAGCGGGCTTGCCATCCACGGCTTCGATCCGGTGGCCTATTTCGTCGAGGGGGCCCCGACATTGGGGCGGGGCGAATTCGAATATCGCCACGCCGGGGTGGTCTGGCAGTTCAAGAACCCGGGCAACAAAGCCGCCTTTGCCGCTGATCCCGATGTCTATTCGCCCCGGTTCGGTGGCTACGATCCGATCGGTCTCGCCCGTGGGGTTCCGCTGGCCGGGGACCCCCGCATCTGGCTGATCGCCGGCGAACGGCTCTATTTGTTCCAGTCACAGGAGAACCGGGAGGCGTTTGCCGCCGACCAGGAGCGTGCGGCCGAGGCCGCCGACGTGGCCTGGCCCGCGATCCAGCGCACCTTGTCTCCCTAAGTCAGCGTCTCAGAGCCCGCGGCCCACCGCCGACGGATCGCCCCAGGCGATGAACCCCGGGATCGGCGCGTTCCGCGCTCAAAGACATAGGTCAACGGCAGCCGGTCGGGGGTGGTGACCGTTCCGCCGGCGGCCGCCAGGACCGCATGGCCGGCTGCGACGTCCCAGGGATAGGTCGGCGCCAGGCGCGGATAGAGGTCGGCGGCCCCCTCGGCGACACGACAAAACTTGATCGCCGATCCGCTCGCCAGCTGGGTGACCTCGCCAAACCGGGCCAGCAAGGCCGCCGTTGCCGGGTCGAAATGCGAGCGGCTCACCGCCGCCACGATGCCGGACACCGGCATCGGACGGGTGCGGATGGTGACGGTCTCGCTGGCCGAACCCGCTTCCATCCCGGGGGCGAGCCGCAGCCGTTGCGCGCCGCCGTCTGCCGCCGTCCGCCAGATCAGTCCCAGTGCCGGCGCCGCGACGATACCGAGCGCGGGGCGACCGGCCCGCAGCAGTCCCAGATTGACCGTGAATTCATCGCGACCGGCGAGCAATTCGCGGGTGCCGTCGAGGGGATCGACCAGCACGACGTCGCTCGCGGCGACGCCAGCCGCCGATTGCGCGCTCGCTTCTTCCGAGATCACCGGTACGCCCGGCAACAGCCGCGACAGTGCCTCCAGAATGAGGGCCTCCGACGCCGTATCGGCCGCCGTTACGGGCGATTGGTCGGCCTTGGCGCGTGGCTGCAGCGACGCATCCGCGCGGATCGCCAGGATTGTCGCCGCGGCGCGCGACACAATTGTGGTCAGCTGGTCGATCAATACGGCATCAAAAGAAATCGGTCATGTCCGTGGTCGCATGATGATGTCTTGGCAGGACGAGCGAACGCGGTGTATCACACCGGCGCGTTGGCGCCATGTGAACTGAGTCGTGACCCAAGGCACGTTCATACCTTCCGCGTTCTATCTTCCTTCGATCGAACTCCCGAATACCGGAGGCATCGCCATGTCCGGCCCCGTCACCCTCGACTCGCTCGACCTTGCCGCGCTTCTTTGCTCGCGCATCTGCCACGATCTCATCAGCCCGGCTGGCGCTATCGTCAACGGACTTGAGGTCCTTGAGGAGAGCGACGATCCCGAGACCAAGACGTTCGCCATGGACCTCATTAAAAAGAGCGCGCGCACGGCGTCGGCTCGGCTGCAATTCTGCCGGATCGCGTTTGGCGCTGCCGGCTCGGCCGGGGCGCAGATTGACACCGGCGATGCCGAGACGACCGCCCGTGGCTTCATCGAAGACGAGAAGGTGAAGTTGACATGGAACCTGGAGCGCGCGTTTCTGCCCAAGAACCGCGTCAAGCTGCTGCTCAACATGCTGGTCGTCAGCGGTGGCACGATTCCGCGCGGCGGTACGCTGACCGTGGACACGATCGGCTCCGGCGAGACCATGGGGTTCAAAGTCACCGCCACCGGCATCAATGCGCGGATTCCGCAGGCGGTGCCGGGCCTGCTCGAAGGTCAATCCGAGAGCGGGACGATCGATGCTCACGCCATCCAGCCCTATTACACGGGGTTGTTGGCCAGGGCTTGTGGGCTGTCCGTTGGCCTGGTCGCTGACGGCGACACCGTCACGGTGGCGACCAGCTAGCAATTCCTCCGGGTTTTGGTTCGGCGCGGCGCGAATTCACTTAACGCCTGCTTAACGTGGTGCGCGAAACGCACGCACGCCGTGCGCGTGCACGGAAATTAAACCCTTTACCAACACACTGGTTTCGCTCCCCAAATCTCATCAAGGGGGGTCCTTTGCGCTGCCGCGAAAGCCTCGACCGCTATGGACGAACTGCTGCAGGATTTCCTGACCGAGACGCATGAAAGCATCGACGTGATCGATGTCGAGCTCGTGCGTTTCGAGCAGAATCCCAACGACGCGGCGATCCTCAATAAAATCTTCCGGCTCGTTCACACCATCAAAGGAACCTGCGGCTTTCTCAATCTGCCGCGGCTGGAAGCGCTCACCCACGCAGCGGAAACGCTGATCGGAAAATTTCGCGACGGTGCGAGTGTCACCGGCGAGGCCGTCACGTTGGTGCTCGCCACCATCGATCGCGTGAAGATGGTGCTCGAACGGCTGGAGCGTGACGAAGCCGAGCCCGCTGGCGACGACAAAGATCTGATCGCGAAGCTTGACCGGCTTGCGGCGTCCACCGCATCGGTGCCGGTAGCGATGCCGCTGGCGCCATCGTCGCCGTCGGCACCACCGCAGCGTCGAACCCGGCGCCCGACGACGTCATTGAACAGCTAGAGCGCGCTTTCCGCGACACTCCGGGGCCGCGCTATCACGGTGCGGCTGGCGCGCCGTCCGCGCAGCCGGCCGCGACGCCGGTGGCCGCGCCACCGCCTGTCGCACCGCCGCCCGCCGCCGCTCCTGCCGTGGCGCCACCCGCGGCCGTTGCTGAAGCGCCGGCCAGCGCGGCGCCAAACGACAAAGAGGACGCCAGCGTCGAGGAGGAACGGACCGACAGCAAGGTCGTCAGTCAATCGATCCGCGTGCACGTCGACACGCTGGAACATCTGATGACCATGGTCTCGGAGCTCGTGCTGACGCGCAACCAATTGCTCGACATCGGCCGACGCAACGACGAGTCCGATTTCAAAGCGCCTTTGCAGCGCCTCTCGAACGTCACGGCCGAGTTGCAAGAGGGGGTCATGAAGACCCGCATGCAGCCGATCGGCAATGCGTGGCAGAAGCTGCCGCGCATCGTGCGCGACCTGTCGGCCGAACTCGGCAAGCCGATCGAATTCGAGATGCAGGGCGCCGAGACCGAACTCGATCGTCAGGTGCTCGATCTCATCAAGGATCCGCTGATCCACATGGTGCGTAACTCGGCGGATCATGGTCTTGAAACGCCGGCCGAGCGGCGTGCCGCCGGCAAGCCCGAGAAGGGCACCATCCGGCTCGCCGCCTGGCACGAAGGCGGCCACATCATCGTCGAAGTCTCCGACGATGGCCGCGGGCTCGACACCGCCCGGATCAGGGCGCAGGCGGTCGCGCGCGGTCTGGTGTCGGAAGCCGAAGCCGAAAAGATGCCGGACTCGCAGGTGCACAAGTTTATTTTCGTGCCGGGATTTTCGACTGCGGCGAAGGTAACGAGCGTGTCGGGTCGTGGCGTCGGCATGGACGTGGTCCGCTCCAACCTCGATCAAATCGGCGGCGTGGTCGACGTCAAATCGGTGCTGGGCCGCGGCACCAACCTCATCATCAAGATTCCGCTCACGCTCGCGATCGTCTCCGCTCTGATCGTTGAATGCGCCGGCGACCGCTTCGCAATTCCGCAGCTTGCGGTGGTGGAGCTCGTGCGCGTGCGCAAGAACTCCGAACATCGCATCGAGCGCATCAAAGACGCGGCGGTGCTTCGCCTGCGCAACAAGCTGTTGCCGCTGTTCCGGCTGAGCAACCTGCTCAAGTTGTCCAATGACGATGGTCTGGTCGAAAACGGCTTTATCGTCGTGATGCAGGTCGGCAATCAGTCGTTCGGCATCGTGGTGGACGCCGTGTTCCACACCGAGGAAATCGTCGTCAAACCGATGTCGGGCATGTTGCGCCACATCTCGATGTTTTGCGGCAATACCATCCTGGGCGACGGCTCCGTGATCATGATCATCGAGCCGAACGGAATCGCGCAGAAGCTGGCAGGCTCGTCGGCCGCGCGTCTGATCGTCGAGGTGCCGGTCGATCAAGATCAGGAGAGCGGGAGCGTCGAATCCATGCTTCTGTTCCGCGCCGGGTCGCCGCATCCGAAGGCCGTGCCGCTATCGCTGGTCACGCGCCTCGAGGAGATCGATGCCGCATCGGTCGAGAGCGCCGACGGCCGTTCGGTCGTGCAGTATCGCGGCCAGTTGATGCCGCTGGTGCCGATCAACAGCAACGTCCGCGTCAAGAACGCGGGTTCGCAGCCGCTGCTGGTCATCTCCGACGAAGGCCGTTCGATGGCTCTCATTGTCGACGAGATCGTCGACATCGTCGAAGAGCGGCTTCAAATCGAGCTCGGCAGCAATGTTGCCGGCGTTCTCGGCTCCGCCGTGATCAAGGGCCAGGCGACCGAAGTGATCGACATCGCTCATTACCTGCCGCTGGCGTTCGAAGACTGGATGCATTGGCATCGGCAACGGCCCGACGCGACGCCGCAGCATGTGCTGCTCGTCGACGACGCTCCGTTCTTCCGCAACATGCTGAGCCCGGTGCTCAGAGCCGCCGGTTTCGTGGTGACGACCGCGGCCTCGGTCGATGAGGCGGTCGCATTGCTGCAAAGCAATCGGCAATTCGAGGTCGTGGTGACGGACATCGAGATGCCCGGCAAGGACGGGTTCGAGCTGGTTTCGGCGGTGCGCGCCAATCCGCGGACGTCGCATCTGCCGGTGATCGGGCTGTCGTCGCTGGTGTCCCCGGAAGCGATCGAGCGCGGCCGACAGGTCGGGCTGCACGACTATGTGGCCAAGTTTGACCGCCAAGGCCTGATTGCCGCCTTGAAGGAACAGACCGCTGAGCTGGTGCGAGCGGCGTAGAGGATGAGATGAACGAAGCGGCGGGAAACGTCGAGGAATTTGTTACCGCGACAGTCGGCGGCCAGTTGTTTGGCCTGCCGATTTCGCGCGTGCAGGATGTCTTCGCGCCGGATCGGCTGACGCGGGTGCCGTTGGCATCGCATGAAATTGCGGGCCTGCTCAACCTGCGGGGCCGCATCGTCACCGCCATCGACATGCGCAAGCGGCTGGGACTCGATGCGCTTGCCGCGAGTGCGTCGCGTATGGCGGTTGGCGTCGAGTACCGGGGCGAATCCTACGGACTGCTGATCGATGCCATCGGCGAAGTGCTCAAGCTGTCGGCGGGCTCGCACGAAGAAAATCCGCTCAACCTCGACGCTGGACTTGCGTCCGTGTCGGCGGGTGTGCATCGCCTCGACGGTAAATTGCTGGTGGTTCTCGATATCGACCGGGTACTCGACGTTGCGCAGCGCGCAGAGGCTGCGTGAGGACGTGGGGACCAGGACTGAAAGAAGCCGATTAACACGAAATGTAGCGAGGGCGTCATGAAGAATTGTTTGATTGTCGATGATTCCAGTGTCATCCGAAAGGTGGCGCGGCGAATCCTGGAAGGACTCGACTTCGAAATCTCGGAAGCCGAGGACGGCGAGCAGGCGCTTGACGTCTGCCGCAGCCGGATGCCCGAAGCCATCCTGCTCGACTGGAATATGCCGAAGATGGATGGCTATGAATTTCTCCGATCGCTGCGGCGGCTGCCCGACGGCGACCGGCCGAAGGTCGTCTTCTGCACCACCGAGAATGATGTCGCGCACATTGCACGTGCTCTGCACGCCGGTGCGAACGAGTACATCATGAAGCCGTTCGACAAGGAAATTGTCGAGGCGAAGTTTCAGGAAGTCGGGTTGATCTGAAGCTCGCAGGATTTGCAATGATCCCCAATCGAGTGATGCGATGAGTATCGCGACTGTCGACTCGCAGCCACGTTCCGAAGCCGGGATCGAGCCGATCCGCGTCATGATTGTCGACGATGCGCTCGTCGTCCGTGGCATGCTGTCGCGCTGGATCGAAGCGGAAGCCGGCCTGCAGCTTGCAGGATCGATGTGCAGCGGCCGCGAGGCGGTCGAGCAACTTGAGCGCGCCAATCCCGATGTCGTCATCCTCGATGTCGACATGCCCGATATGGACGGCATCGCGGCGCTGCCGGAGCTCTTGAAGAAGAAACGCGATCTCGTGGTAATCATGGCGTCGACACTGACGCTCCGCAACGCCGAGATCAGCTTGCGCGCGCTGGCGTTGGGTGCCGCCGATTACATTCCGAAGCCGCAGGCCACACGCGAATTCTCCACCTCGCCGTCGTTCCGGCGGGAACTGATCGACAAGATCAAGGCCTTGGGATCGCGCCGACGGCGGAACGCGGCGCCGAAACGGCCCGCACGGACGAGCACCGCCACCCATGCGCGCGCGCTGCGCGAGCTGATCGTCCCGTCGCTCGCCGTGCAGGACCAGGACGCGTTGACGCTACGGCCGGCATCGCTGGTGCCGCCGCGTGTGCTGTTGGTCGGCGCCTCCACCGGCGGTCCCCAAGCGCTCAATCGCTTCCTCGGTCAGGTCAACGCCGTCATCGATCAGGCGCCGGTGCTGGTGGTTCAGCACATGCCGCCTACCTTCACGACGGTTTTTGCCGAGCATCTGTCGCGTGCCGCCGGAAGGCCGGCGCACGAGGCGGTCGACGGCGAGGAAATCAGGGCAGGGCACATCTATGTCGCGCCCGGCGGCCGGCATATGCGGGTCGCCCGCCGCGACGGCAGCCCGGTCATCGTCTTGGATGACGGGGAGCCGATCAACTTCTGCAAGCCCGCGGTCGACTGCTTGTTTAACTCGGCGGCCGAGGTCTGGGGCTCGAAGAATCTCGCCGTGGTGTTCACCGGCATGGGCTCCGATGGCAAGCGCGGCGCGGCGACGGTGGTCGCGGCGGGTGGAACCGTGATCGCGCAGGACGAGGAATCCAGCGTGGTCTGGGGCATGCCGGGGTCGGTGGCCAATGCCGGGTTGTGCTCGGCGGTGCTGCCGCTTGACCAACTCGCGCCCAAAGGTCGTTCGCTTGTTCTCGGGAGTGCGCTCGTGACGCCCCTCGAATACGACTTCGTGCGGAAGCTCGTGAGGGAACGTTCCGGCCTCGTGCTGGCGCCGGACAAGCAATACCTCGTCGAAAGCCGGCTGCTGCCGGTCGCCCGCAAGGCCGGGCTGGCCAGCTTGTCGGATGTGGTGCAGCGGTTGAAGCGGCCGGACTCGCAGGCGTTCGCCACCGAAGTGGTCGAAGCCATGATGACCAACGAGTTGTTTTTCTTCCGCGACAAGATCCCGTTCGAGCAATTTCGCGACACCATCGTTCCGTCGTTGATGGCGGCGCGCGGCAGCCAACGTCGCATTCGGATTTGGTGCGCGGCCGCCTCGACCGGACAGGAGCCGTATTCGCTCGCGATGTGCGTGAAAGAGTTGGGTCCGTTGATGGCCGGCTGGCGGGTCGACATTCTCGCCACCGATCTGTCGACCGAGGTGCTGGAGAAGGCGAAATCGGGACTCTACAGCCAGTTCGAAGTGCAGCGTGGGCTGCCGATTCAGATGCTGATCAAGTATTTCACTCAAGTCGGTGAGAGTTGGCAGGTTTCGCCCGAGCTTCGCGCCATGGTGCAGTTCCGTCCGTTCAATCTGCTGAACGATTTTTCCGTGCTCGGCATGTTCGACGTCGTATTCTGCCGCAACGTGCTGATCTATTTCGACCAGCAGACCAAGATCAACGTGCTCGATCGCATGGCCCGGATTGTCGAGCGTGATGGATATTTCGTGCTTGGGGCGGCGGAAACCGTGATCGGCCTGACCGACGGATTCAAGCCGGTTGCGGATCGCCGTGGGTTGTTAGTGCGAAATCCGGCCGCGCATCCGGCGTCGGATTCCCGGCTCGCGGCGCTTGCCGGCGGCCGCTAGTGGAGTGGATTTGACATTCGCTACCCACCTGGCAGCAAGCACGCGACGCGAATGTCAAATCCAAACTCCACTAGCAGCCTATACTTGCTAGTGGTCCTTTGATTCTAACATTCGCAAAACAGTCCGCGGAAATGGGATGCGAATGTTAGAATTGGACCACTAAACTCATCGCCTGATCGTTCCAAATATTTGCCGCCGCCGACGGACTTGCTGCCGCGCAAGCAGGCATCACTTGAGCACGTCGACGATCGCCGCGGCCACTTCAGGGGCGGTGCCGAGCAGCCGTTTCACCTCGTTTTGCACGTCCTCACCCGTTTCCGGCTCGATGACGGTTTGCAGTCTCGCCACCTCGGCGAGGAACGCCGGGTCCTTGACGGTTTGATCGAAGGCGCGCCGCAGCACCGCGACCCGGTCCGCCGGCACATCCGGGGGCGCAAAGATGGCGCGCGCGGTCGCCGACTGCGCCATCCAAAACTCCAGCATCTGGCGGTGTCGCTCGGTCTTGGCAAACTCCACCATGGTTGGAACGTTGGGGCGCGTCGCCAGCCGTTTCGGGGCGTTGATGGCGAGCAGGTTGTATTGGCTCTCGGCCCAATTGGGCGCCATGGCTGGGATGTTTTGCAGCGTCGAGGCCGTGCCGTCGACTTCGCCGCGCTCGACCGCCAGCACGCGGCCGGTGCTATAGCCGAGCACCACTTTGAATTTCGTGCCGATGATGTGGTTCGAGAGCGTGAGCAGTTGATAGATGATCGAATTCTTGCCGGTGCCCGCCATCGGGGTTTCGCGCCGCCGTGCATCGTCGATCGTCTTGGTCTGCGATGTGTGCCACGTCAGGATCGTGCCCGTTGCCCGCTCCAGATTGCCGATCCACGATACGCGGTTGGCGTCATAGCGGACCGGATCGGGCGCGATGACCTGGTTCAGCGGCATCGTCGACAGCGGCATGCAGAACACCGAGCCATCCTTCGGCGCGATGGTGTAGCACCAGTTGGCGAGGATCGTGCCGCCGCCACCCGGCATGTTGACGACGACGATGTTGGGTTTGCCCGGCAGGTAATTGGTGAAGTATTTGGCGAAGCTTCGCGCGATGATGTCGAAGCCGCCACCGGGCTCCGAGCTCAAATGAAACCGCAGCGTCGCGTTGCGATAGAAATCGGCGGCGGGCTGGGCGTTCGCCGATCCCGCCTGCAGCGCCGCCCACATTGCGGTCGCGACGACCGTTCGACAACGGATCACGGTTGGAATCATCGGCGTCCACCCCATTTCTGTCTTTGGCGTATTGTCCGCAGAACCGCGCTCGGCCACAACAGACAAATTGTCGTGGCCCTGGGCGCGCCGGGGGCGGGACGTGCTTAATCGCGAAAGGGCTTCACTCCGGCAGGCGTGGCTGCGACGACAGCTTGAACGCGCGGTAGAAGTCGGCCACGGCGCGAAACAGCCGGATCTTCCGGAGATAGATGATACCGCGGCTGACATAGTATTCGCGCTCTTGAGGCATCAACGCGATCGCTCGGCCATAGTCGACGATGGCGCGGCCATAGTCCTCGTTGAGTTCGTAGACACTGGCTCGCCGCGCATAGGTCTCGGCGTTGTCAGGATCGAGTGCAATGGCCCGGCCGTAGTCGGCGATGGAGTGTTCGGCATCGCCCTTCATCAGCCAGCAGTCGCCGCGGTTGGAATAGGCAATCGCCTGCTTGTCGAGCGCCGCCGCGTTGTCGATCGCCTTGCTGAAGTCGTCGATCGCTTCGTCGTAGCGGTCCTTGAGATAGTGCGCGGCGCCCCGATTGATGTGGGCGATGGCGCAGTTGGGATCGAGCTCGATCGCCTTGTCATAGTCGGGGAGCGCGCGATCGACGTCGCCCTTGAGCTTGTAGGCAAAGCCCCGGTTGTTGAAGGTCGATGACTTGCTCGGATCGAGCGTGATGCTGGTGGTGTAGTCGGAGATCGAGCGGTCATAGTCGCCGATCAGGTCATAGGCGATACCGCGATTGTTGTAGGCTGTTGCTGCTTCCGGCGCGCGTTCGATCGCCTTGCTGTATTCAGCCAGCGCGCGCCCAAAATGTCCATTCTCGCGATAGCAGTTGCCGCGGCCGCAATACGCGTTTGACAGCGTGCTATCGATCGCGAGCGCGGAATCGTAGTCGGCCAACGCGGCGTCGTGATCACCCTGTGATTCGTAGATCATGCCCCGTGAGAGGTAGGCATTGGCATGCGCCGGCTTGAGCGCGATTACGGTGGTCAGGTCTGCGATCGCACGCTCATGGTCGCCCATGAAGCCATAGACGTTTGCGCGCAGGAAATAAGCGGGAGTCCATTCCGGGCGGAGCGCAAGGGCCTTGGTGAGGTCGTCGGCGGCGGGCCCGAAATCCTCCAGCCAGGCATAAGCGAAGCCGCGATCGTAATAGGCATCGGGCTGGGCCGGATCGAGTTCGATCGCCTTGCTGTAGTCGGAGATCGCCTGATCGTAGTCGCGGGTGATTTCGTACAGATTGCCGCGATCGTAGAACGCCTTCGCGCTCGGCTCGGTCTCAATCAGGAAATTGTTGAACGCGAGCGCGTTTTCGAACGATTTGACGGCTCGGGGGTGCTGCAGGTGGGGTGTCATGGTCAACAATGATGGAACGGACGAGCGTCCTCTCAGCTTGTTAGTCGCCGACGGCTGCGCCCAGGTTCATACCCGGCGACGGATCCCGGGAATGCCGGGGTGTGTCGCGGCGCCCGCCGGCCGCACTTGATCACGGATTTTGGATCGAACGCAGGTAGGCGAGGACCGCTCGCGCATCTTCCCGCGAAAATCGGAAGCTCGGCATGTCGGCGTGGGTGCTCTGTAACCCTTCGCGCAGCCGGTCCGGAAAGGTATCGAGCGCGATCCGATCGCCCAGGCTGCGGAAGGCGGGGGCGCCGGCACGGGCGCTGGCGCCGGTCTTGCCGACCGCATGACACGAACCGCAAAGCTGCGTGACCAGCGTTCGGCCCCGCTCGATGCCGTCGGGCTGTGCGCAGGCGCCGCCGGAGGCGACGACCGTGCCGGCGAACAGCACCGCGGCAAGCGCGACCTTCGAAGTCATCCATTCACTCCATTGGAGCACGCCCTCGGGCTCGCCCCGAGGAATCATGCTCAATCAAGAAGCTAAAGCGTGATTGTGATTCAACTTAAAGCAATCACGCTTTGGCATGCGGTTTCAGTGCGACATCAGCGTCGGGGCCGTCATCGATCGCAGCATTTTGCGCGTCGCACCTCCGAGCACGAATTCACGCAAGCGCGAATGCCCGTAGCCGCCCATGACGATCAGGTCGGCGGAGGTGTCGGCGACATGCGATAGAATCACGTCGGCCACGTCGACATCGCCGCGCACCATCCGCTTGAGTTCGACTTTGATTTCCATGTCGCGCCAGATGCTGGGCGAAATCGACGCCCGGGATTTCGTCGGTGTCCGCTGAGTCGTCGCTGATGGTAATGACCTCGGTGGTCTTGGCTCTTGCCAGCAGCGGTAACGCATCGGCGGTGGCGCGCGCCGCGGTCCGGCTGCCGTCCCAGCAGACCAAGACCCGATCGAGCTTGAGGCCGGCCTTCTGGATATAAGGCACCACCAGCACCGGGCGGCCCGACCCGAACAACCCCGCTTCGACGAACATCTCGTCGGTTCCCTGACTGTCGGCGCGCGGTTGCGAGACTACGGCCAAATCGAAGCGACGCGCCACGCGCGCGAACGTGTCGGGCGCCATCGACGCCGGCGCTTCGAGGCTGCGGGTTTCGGCGGAAACCGCGTTGCGGCGTGCGAGTTCGTCGAACCGGGCGATCGCAGCGCTCGACAGGCGGTCATTCTCTTCCCGCTGCATGTCGATCAGTTCGGGGGGGACCATCATCTCGGCGGCCGGGATAAACGGTTCGTAGGTCAGTACCAGGCCGGCGACATGGGCTTCGAGCTTGCTCGCCAAATCGACCGCAAGCTCCGCCGCCGCGTCGCGGCGATCACCCAAGGAGAGATTCACGACGATGTCTTTGATCATGACTGTTATCCGCTTTCCAAAAACCAAATAATCATAGCCGCAAGCGTCGGCCCGCGGGGTTGATATATCGCAACCGTCGGAACGTGTCCGTCCGGCGAGCGGGGAGGGGTGGGCCAAACAAAAACCCCGCCATTGCTGGCGGGGTTCGGAATTGTCCGGAGTCCTTGGGGAGTGGAGCCCTTTTCGGGCTCCTTAGGTTCCCTCAAGCCGGAATTCTTGGCTTCGTCTTCGGAGGGCTCGCGCAGCACATAGCCGCGGCCCCACACGGTCTCGATGTAGTTCTTGCCGTTCGACGCGTTCGCGAGCTTCTTGCGCAGCTTGCAGATGAACACGTCGATGATCTTGAGTTCGGGCTCGTCCATGCCGCCATAGAGATGATTGAGGAACATCTCCTTGGTCAGCGTCGTGCCCTTGCGGAGCGAGAGCAGCTCCAGCATCTGGTATTCCTTGCCGGTCAGGTGCACCCGCGCCCCGTTCACCTCGACGGTCTTGGTGTCGAGGTTGACGCAGAGATCGCCGGTGTTGATCACCGACTGCGCATGACCCTTCGAGCGCCGCACGATCGCATGGATGCGCGCCACCAACTCGTCCTTGTGGAACGGCTTGGTCATGTAGTCGTCGGCGCCGAAGCCGAGACCGCGCACCTTGTCCTCGATGCCGGCGAGACCGGATAGGATCAGGATCGGGGTCTTGACCTTCGACACCCGCAGCGAGCGCAGAACCTCGAAACCCGACATGTCGGGCAGGTTCAGGTCGAGCAGGATGATGTCGTAGTCGTAGAGTTTGCCGAGATCGACACCCTCTTCGCCCAGATCGGTGGTGTAAACGTTGAAACTCTCGGACTTGAGCATCAGCTCAATCGATTGAGCTGTGGCGCTGTCGTCCTCAATCAGCAAAACGCGCATGCCAGTCCCTTTCCTCGCCGCACCGGGCTCAGGTCGGCACGCCGCAGCGGCGGCCCATGAATTCACTCCGGGACAAACCGACTCGTGACACTAATGCGGTATGGTTAACAAAACCTGATTCCCGGGCGCAAGCACCCCCTGGGCAAATTCTGTCGAATCGCCCTAAGATATTGCGTGGGAGGGTTTTTTTGACCAGTTGGCAGTTCATGTTACACTTGAAGAGTCGGATCTAACTGACTCAAAAGACTCAGCCCCCCGTCCTTGCCGGGGCAGATTGGAGCCCGGCTGTCCCGGACGGTGACGCAATGATTAACGATGCGGGTAAATACTGGGTTAAGAGCGACCAAACGAGGGGCCGAATTGGTTCGATCGCATGAAGGCCTTGGCCGATCAGATCGCGGAGCTCGACGGCGTAGAGACTTATGGCCGCGTGGTTGGCGTGCGCGGCCTGATGGTCGAGGTCGCCGGGCCGATCCACGCCATGTCGGTCGGGGCCCGTGTCGTGATCGAAACCGGCCGCGACATCGCCTGCGAGGTGGTCGGTTTCTCCGGCGAGAACGCCTTATTGATGCCGTTTGGCGCGCTTGAGGGTGTGCGCCGGGGCTGTCGCGCCATTGTCCGCACCGCGGCCGCCTCGGTGCGCCCGTCGCCCGGTTGGCTGGGGCGGGTGATCAATGCGATGGGCGAGCCGCTCGACGGCTTGGGCCCGTTGCCGGCTGGTCCGTCGCCCTACGGGTTCCGAAACGACCCGCCATCCGCTCACGCCCGCCGCCGCGTCGGCGCGCCGCTCGACCTGGGGGTGCGGGCGCTCAATACCTTCACGACCTGTTGCCGCGGGCAGCGGATGGGCATTTTCGCCGCTTCGGGCGTCGGCAAATCGGTGCTGCTCTCGATGCTGGCGCGCAATGTTCGCGCCGACGTTTCGGTGATCGGGCTGATCGGCGAGCGGGGTCGCGAGGTGCAAGAATTCCTACAGGACGATCTCGGGCCCGAAGGCCTCGCCCGTTCGGTGGTGATTGTCGCGACATCCGACGAACCGGCGCTGATGCGCCGCCAGGCTGCCTATCTGACGCTCGCGATCGCCGAGTTCTTCCGCGACATCGACAAGGATGTGCTGGTATTGATGGATTCGATCACCCGATTCGCGATCGCGCAGCGTGAGATCGGTCTGTCCGCCGGCGAGCCGCCGACTGCTAAAGGCTATACGCCGACGGTGTTCACCGAACTGCCGCGCCTGCTCGAGCGCGCTGGCCCTGGCACCGGCGCGGGGACGATCACAGGCCTGTTCACGGTGCTGGTCGAAGGCGATGATCATAACGAACCGGTATCCGATGCGGTGCGCTCGATCCTCGACGGCCACATTGTGATGGAGCGCCAGATCGCCGAGCGCGGGCGCTACCCGGCGATTAACGTTTTGCGGTCCGTATCAAGAACGATGCCGCGCGCCGCCGATCCGGCGTATCTGCCGGCGGTGGTCCGTGCGCGCCAGGTCATGGCGACCTATGCGGATATGGAAGAGCTGATCCGGCTGGGCGCGTATCGGGCCGGTACCAGCCCGGAAGTCGACGAAGCCATTCGCCTGCACCAGCCGCTGGAGCAGTTCCTGGGCCAGGCGAAGGACGAGGCCAGCACTCTTGATCATGGTTATCAACAACTTGAGCAAATCTTAAGTGCCTTGGAAACAGAAAACTAAGACTATCGGGCCACACTCGCCCCGACATGCCCATTGGGGGAGCCGTTGTTGGCGATCCCGGTCGGCTGACACTGACGGTGTTCGGGATCTGCATCATGGTTGCAGCCTAGTGAACCCGGGACTTCGGGGGAGTACGAGTTGATGAAGTCACGCGAAACGCTCATTCGTCTGAAGAAATTTCAGGTCGACGAAAAGCGCCGTAGAGTTGCGCAGATCGAAGGCATGATCGCTGAGTTCGACCGTATTTCGGGTGATCTCGATCGTGAGATCAAGACCGAGCAGGACCGCGCCGGTATTCATGATCCCGGCCATTTCGCTTATCCCACCTATGCCAAGGCGGCGATGCAGCGGCGGGAAAACCTGCAACGGTCGGTATCCGAGTTGCGTGCCCAGCTTGACGACGCGCAAGCGGCGCTTGGAGAGGCATTCGAGGAACTCAAGAAGGTGGAACTCCTCGATGAGCGCGATCAGATGCGTGAACGCGCCGAGGAAGCGGCGCGCGAGCAGGCCGAGCTCGACGCCATTGGAATGATGCGTAGCGGCGCACGCGCCTGAGTTCTGGCTGCATCTGCAACATTTTGCATGATTTGTGTCCGGCGCGCCTATCGCGGCCTTGGACAATTCATGGCTGCGCTCTCGACCGCGGCAGGGCGGTCGGCGATAATCGGCCGACGTCCGGGGCAGGGGCCATGGGTATATGTCGACGGCGGTTGAACTGTCATTGATGCTGGCTTCCGTCGCCAACGGCGACGCGGCGGCGTTCGAGCGCCTCTATCAGGCGACGTCGGCCAAGATTTACGGCGTTGTGCTGCGCATCCTGCGGCGCCACGACCTTGCAGCCGATGTGATGGAGGAGAGCTACCTCCAAATCTGGCAGACCGCTGGTAAGTTCGATCCGATGCTCGCCACGCCGATGGGCTGGATCGTGGCGATCGCGCGTGCTCGGGCCATCGATCTGGCGCGCCGGCCGGACATCGTCGCCACCGATACCGATCCGGAAATCGCCGACAACGAGAGTCCTGGCGCGCTGTCGCGGCGTGAGCTCACCGACGAGCTCAAGCGCCTGCTGACGTGCATCGGTCGCCTCGAGCCCGACCGGCAACGCATGCTGCTGCTCGCGTATTACGGCGCCTTTACCCGTGAGGAGCTTGCCGCGCAACTCGAACATTCCGGTCAACCTGTTGAAAGCATCGCTGCGGCGAAGCCTGTTCGAGATCGAACAATGTCTGACATCGTAAGCAGCGATGAGCTGAATACGCTGGCGGCCGAGTTCGTCCTCGGAACGCTCGACTACGACGAGCGCAAGGGCGCGACAGCGTTGCTCGAAGTCGATCACGCCTTCCGCGGCATCGTGCGCATTTGGGAGCGCCGGCTGGGCGAACTGCATCTGATGGTGGAGGCGGTCGAGCCCGATCCGCAGCTCTGGACCCGGATCAGGCCGAAGATCGGCGGCATCGAACAGGTCGAGCTCGCGATCCCATCGCATGCCGCGGAGCACGCGATGGAGGACGAGGCCGCTGTAGCGGCGGCGGCTGACCCGGGACGGGACGACGACGCGCGTCCGCCGGAATCGCTCGCAGAGCTGCCGCCGGCTGCTGGCCCCGCTGACGATGAGCGGCCGGGCGAGGCGACGCCGTCGATGCTGACTGGTGAGGCCACGGTCGAGGCGGCACCGCCGGCCACCGAGGCCGCGCCGCCACCCATCGCGCCGCCACCCATCGAATTGGCCGCGGCCATCGAGGCGCGGTCGGCGCTGGCTGACGCGGAACTGAGGCTCGCGGAGCTTGCGGCATTGCTGCCTCCCGCCGGGCAACAGGAAGAGCCGGCTGCATCGGAATCGCCGGCGCCGCCGCCGGAACAGCCGCCGTCGGTGCTGGTGGATGAAGAGCTGTTGCAGCCGCGGGAGCCTGAACCGGTCACGTATGGGTTCGTGCCGCCGCCTCCGATGGTGACGCGCCAGGCGCCGGTGGCGGTGGAGACGGTGCGCCGGGCCGGGCGCGGCTGGATTGTTGCGACCCTGTTGATGGGGGTGGTCGCGACGGCGCTTGCCGGCCTGATCGGGGCCTGGAAATATTTCCCGGAACGTCTGCCGCAGCCATTGGCGATCGATTCGGTGCTGAGCCTGCCGGCTCCGTCGCCGCCGCCACCGGCGCGGCCGCCACCGGCCCCGTTCGAGGAATAGCGTCAAGCATGACAAAGCCGGCCTCCACGCGCATGTGGGACCGGCTTTGCGTCAGCAAAATCTCAATAAACTCAGCTTGCTAGCGGACGGAGCTGCCGTCGCTTGTCGCCGCCGTCACGGGGGCTGTCACGCGGATCACAGACGCTTCCAGCCGGCTGTTCGCGGGGGCGCTGTCCGTAACGCGGGCGGCAATGCCGACACCGGCGACCACAGTGGCGCAAACCAGCGACATGACCACGATCTTGAGGTGGGTCATCCGGTCCGCAGTGAGCATCGAGGAGTTGTTCATCGCTACCTCCCACAAGGGGATTTCAAACGTTAGTCTCCGCATCCCGTGAGAAGGTTCATGGCTACCAGCCGCTTCTACGAGTGCCGGAACGCAAAAGTTTCCTCTGTGGCGCCCTTCCGGACGCCGCTACACCATCCCCCGATGTGACTGACGTACCTTTCAACGTAGTGCGGGCCGAGAGGTTCCCAAGGCCCCGACGGCGCGACTCACGAAAGCTTGAAGGCGGGCTGGCCTCGCTCCGTTGCGTTGACAGCGGGACCCGCTCCGCGCACATACGGCCGGCAGTTCTCACCAAAACAAGGTCGAAATGACCACGCTTGCAGGTCCGAGCCGCCCCCGCTCAGTCGTTTCGCGATGTTTGGCTCATCACCGTGGGGCATGCGCTAACCCACTGGTATCCAGCGACTTTTTATCTCCTTCTGCCGCTGATCGGCAACGAGCTCGGGCTGAGCTATCGTCCAGATCGGCTCGATCCTGACCACCCAGGCGTTTGCCGGCGCGATCTCCAACATCCCCGGCGGCCTGTTCGTCGACTCGGTCGGCCGCAAGGGGCTGCTGATGGCGGTGTCGCTGTTCTGGATCGGCGCGCCCTATCTGCTGATGGGCTTCAGCCATGACTATTGGCTGCTGCTGACCTGCGCCGCCCTGGTCGGGATCGGCAACAATCTGTGGCACCCGACCGCGATCCCGCTGCTGGCGCAGCGCTATCCCGAGCGCAAGGGGCTGGTGGTCTCGATCCACGGCATGGGCGGCAATGTCGGTGACGCGCTCGCACCCTTGGTTGCCGGGGCGCTGCTCGCGGTCCTCACCTGGCGTCAGGTGGTGGTGATCAACGTCATCCCCGGCATCGTGATGTCGGTGGTTCTCTTGGTGATGCTCGGTCGCATGCTGGCCAGCGAGGGCGATGCGGCCAAAGCCGTGCTGTCCACATCCAAGCGCACGGTCTGGGACACGTTGCGCGATTTCAAATCGCTGCTGGCCAACCGCACGCTGATCTTTCTGTGCGCGAGCTCGGTGTTCCGCTCGATGACGCATGGCGGCCTGCTGACCTTCCTGCCGCTCTATCTCGCGACCGACATGGGCTACTCGCCGCTGTGGATCGGCGCCTGCATGGCTGCGCTGCAGACCGCCGGCTTCATCGCTTGCCCGATCGCGGGTCATCTGTCCGACCGCATGGGTCGCCGCCAGATCGTGATGAGCAGCATGGCGATGACCGCGGTGATCATTGCGGCCATGATCGTGGCCGGCGGGTCGAGCGCATTCGTGTTCTTCATCGCCTTCCTGGGTTTCTTCTTCTTCTCGATCCGGGCGGTGCTGCAGGCGTGGCTGCTCGATGCGACGCCGGCGAACATGGGCGGCTCGTCGATCGGCGTGCTGTTCGCGATCCAGTCATTCGGCGCCGGGGTGGGGCCGATCGTCTGCGGCCTGATCGCGGACCACTACGGCTTGCTCACGACGTTCTATTTCCTGGTCGGGACCATCATCGTCGCCAACATGCTGATCTTCTTCACGCCGGTGGCCGACACGCCGCGCGCCGAGAAGGCCCGGTTTGCTGGGCAGCCGGCGGAGTAGCGCGCGCGACGGCCCGTGCGCATGTTCGCTCAGACGCTGCCCACGGTCTTGAGCCGCGCGCGCGGGTGAATTTCGGATTGCGACAGCACCGGCGTCTGCGACCGGAAGCGTTCGACGATGCCGCGCACGAATGGACGGATCGAGGCCGAGGTGACCAGCACCGGCGCCTCGCCGTTGCGCGCGGCATCCTCGAAACGCTCGCGCACGATGGTGACGAACTCGGTCAGCCGGGAGGGCTGCATCGCCAGCACGCGGTCGTCGCCTTGACCGATGACCGATTCCGCAAAGCTCTGCTCCCAGCGGGCGGTCATCGCGATGATCGGCAGGTAACCGGCGGGCGAGGTGTATTGCGCGCAAAGCTGGCGCGCCAGGCGGGTGCGCACATGCTCCACCAGCGACGCGGGATTGCGGGTAACCGAAATCGCGTCGGCGATGCCTTCGAGAATGGTCGGCAGGTCGCGGATCGAAACCCGTTCGGCCAACAGCAGTTGCAGCACGCGCTGGATGCCCGACACGGAGATCTGCGCCGGAACGATATCCTTGACCAGGTCGCCCTGTTCCTTGGGCAGGTCTTTGATCAGCTTGTTGACCTCCGAGTAGGAAATCAGCTCCGACACATTGGCCTTGATCAGCTCGGTGAGGTGGGTCGACAGCACCGTGGCCGCGTCGACCACGGTATGTCCCTTGACCACCGCGTCTTCCTTGAGCGAGGCGTCGACCCAGGTGGCGGGTAGTCCGAACGTCGGCTCGGTGGTCTGGATGCCGGGCAGCGTCACCTGCGCCCCGGTCGGGTCCATCACCATGAACTGGTCGGGCCAGATGCGGCCATTGCCGGCTTCCACTTCCTTGATCTTGATGATGTAGCAATTGGCCTCGAGCTGCACATTGTCGAGGATGCGCACCGACGGCATGACAAAGCCCATCTCGATGGCGAGCGAGCGCCGCAGCGCCTTGATCTGCTCGGTCAGGCGATCGGAGCCGCCGGGCGAGTTCACCAGCGGCAGCAGCGCGTAGCCGAGTTCGATCTTGAGATCGTCGATCTTGAGCGACGCCGAAATCGGCTCCTCCACCGGCGCGGCCTGCGCCGCTTCGGCGGTTTTGACCTCGGTGACCACCGCCTGTTTCTGGCGTTTGTCGATCAGCCAGGCGAGCACGCCGGCGCCGCCGCCGAGCAGCATGAACGGGATCGCCGGAATGCCGGGCAGCGCCGCCATCGCCAGCATGACGGCGGCCGACATGCCGAGCGCCTTGGGATAGCCGGAGAGCTGTCGCATCAGCGCCTGGTCGGCGGCGCCGGCGACGCCGGCCTTGGTGACCAGCAGGCCGGCCGCGGTCGATACGATCAGGGCAGGGACCTGCGTGACCAGGCCGTCGCCGACCGTCAGCAGCGTGTAGGTGCGCGCGGCATCCGCGAACGGCATGCCCTGCTGGGCGATGCCGATGATCATGCCGCCGATGATGTTGATGAACACCACCAGCAGGCCGGCGATGGCGTCACCGCGTACGAATTTCGAGGCGCCGTCCATGGCGCCGAAGAAGCCGGACTCGTCCTCGATCTGGCGCCGCCGCCGGCGCGCCTCTTCCTCGTTGATCAAGCCGGCCGACAAATCGGCGTCGATCGCCATTTGCTTGCCGGGCATGGCGTCCAAGTGAAAGCGCGCCGCCACTTCGGCGATGCGGCCCGAACCCTTGGTGATGACCACGAAATTCACGATGATCAGGATCGCGAACACGATCACGCCGATCACGAAATTGCCGCCCATCACCAAATTGCCGAACGCTTCGATCACGTGACCGGCAGCGGCAGTGCCTTCGTGACCGTGCGAGAGGATCAAGCGCGTCGACGCGAGGTTGAGCGCCAGCCGCAGCATGGTCGAGATCAGAAGCACGGTCGGGAATGCGGAGAACTCGAGCGGCGTATGGATGAACAGCGCCGTCATCAGGATCAGCACCGACAACGTGATCGACAGCGCCAGTGCGAGGTCGAGCAGCACCGCCGGCAGCGGCAGGATCAGCACCATCAGGATCAGCATCACGCCGATCGCGAGGCCGAGATCGCCGCGGTTGAGGAAAGTGCCGATCTCGCCGAGCCCGGGCAGGCTGAATTTCTGCGCGCCCGTCGCTGTTACGTCTGTCATGTCCGCTGATACGCCCCGCCGGCCCCGGTCATGGGCGCCGAATGATTGTTGAGCGGCGGTGAGGCCGCCGATGCGTGAGATGGGAACCGCGCCCGCTTCCACAGGGTCGCCCTCGATTCCGGTGCTGAACGGAAAAAATACCCCCCAGTCCCTCGGCAAAATTTGCCGTGTGTATGGTTAACGCCGCGTTAACGGCGGCGACCGGGGGCGTCTTTGCGGCCTTTCGTGGGCGCGGCCGGCGGCGAGGGCAGCGCGGGCGACGTGGTCCGCCGCCGGGTGTGCGGTGCTGCGGCAACGCAGCCGGCGTGCGCGCATTGCGGGCGGGGCGACGGTGCGCTCCAATCGCCACCGCGCACACGCGCCGTGGCGGGGGGATGCACCATGCGGATACGGATCTGGGCGGCGCTGGTTGTTGCCGTGGTTGTTGCCGGCATGGGGGCGGGTGGGGCGGCCAGGGTGGCCAATGCCGAGCCGGCAGCCGAGTTCTATCGTGGCAAGACCATCGGCCTGATCGTCGGCAATCCGGTCGGCAACGACTACGACTATCGCGGCCGGCTGATTGCGCGCCACATCGGCCGCTACATTCCTGGAAACCCGACGGTGGTCCCGCGCAACATGCCGGGCGCCGGCGGACTCGTCGCCGCCAACTGGATGGCCAAGCTCGCACCGCAGGACGGCACCACGCTGTTCATGATCGCGCAGCCGCACGCGCCCGGACAGGCGATGGCGCTGCCGAATATCCAGTTCGATGTGCGCGCCTTCCACTGGATCGGCAACACCATCGACACGCCCAATGTGGTGAATGCCTGGCACACGTCCGGCGTCCGCACCATCGAGGATGCGATGCAGCGCGAATTGGTGCTCGGCGGCACCACCGGCACCAATTCGGTGATCTATCCCGCGGTGCTCAATGCGCTGGTCGGAACGCGCTTCAAGGTCGTCACCGGCTATCCCGGCGGCGGTGAGCTCAATCTGGCGATGGAGCGGGGCGAAATTCAGGGGCGCGGGTCGAACTCCTGGGCGGCATGGAAATCGACCAAGCAGCAGTGGCTGGCCGAGAAGAAGATCGTCATCCTGGTGCAAATCGCGCTCAAGCGTGCGCCCGACCTGCCGGACGTGCCGCTGTTGCTGGAACTCGCCAAGAACGACTTCGATCGCAAGGTGCTGACCTTCCTGTCGGCCGACACGGCGATCTCCCGCGCCGTCGTCACCACGCCCAATGTGCCAAGCGAGCGGGTCGCGGTGCTGCGGCGCGCTTTCGACGCGACGATGAAAGACGCGGCGTTCCTGGCCGAAGCCGCCGAAGCCAGGATGGACATGGTTCCGAGCACAGGCGAGGTCGCGCAACAGGTGGCGCAATCCATCGTCGACGCCGATCCGGCCGTGGTCGCGCGCGCCCGTGAGCTCGTCAACGCCGCCGCCAAGTGACGCATCGAGGTGACGCATCGAGGTGACGCGCCCGTAAACCGAGGGAAAAGTGCCCGCTGCGTTGCCGCAGCGGGCAGTGGCGAGACGGCAGTTACGGGGGGGATGGCTGCCGCCTTCGGCTCACGGGAGTTGCAGCAGATACGCAGATCGGACGCCGGCGGATGCGCAGCGCGGTCCAAAAAATTCCGGCGGATCGTTGATGGGCCTTACAGTCGCGTGAGATTGCCGTGGGCGATGACCTCGCCGGTGGGCTGGCCGGTGGGCGAGCCGCCGAGCGGTTCGAGCGACACGGCAAGCGTCGCGCCTGAGCCAACGTGCTGCAGCAATTCGGGCGGGACGTTGAGCCGCACCGGTTGGCCGGCAGCGATCAGGCCGAGCGAGGCCGGCTTGCCGCCTTGCGGAATCAGCCAAAGCTCCATCGAGCGTTTGTCGGCGGTCAGCAGCGCCGCCGGAACGATGGTGAGGCTGACGCCGTCGGCGCCGATCGCGGCGACGAAGTTCGGCTGTTTGGTCTGCAGACCGGTCAGGGTCGCGAGCAGCGGCGCGCGCGGCGCCTGCACCGTCGGCGTGACCCCGACATAGACCAGGGCCGCAATACAGGCCGCAGCCAACGCCGACGACGCGATGCCGAGCCCGCGCCAGAAGGCGAGGCTTTGCCACATCGTGCCTGGTTGCGACGTCGCGCTCGCAACCGGGCCGCCGAGCGACGCTTCGATGCGCAGCCAGGTCTGGGCCGGCGGCGTTGCCGGCGAAACGTAGGATGCCATGCCGCCGAGCCGCTCTTCCCAGCCGGCGACCTCGCGCGCGAACGTGGCCTCCTGCGCCATGCGCGTTTCGACCGCGCGCCGCTCGTCGGCGCCGAGCACACCCAGGACGTATTCCGCGGCGAGTACGCGGTCCTCGTCTTCGGGTGCGATATGGTCGGTATCGCTCATGCTTCGAGACAAGCCCTCAGCTTCAACAATCCCCGTCGAATCCAGCTCTTCATTGTTCCGAGCGGCACGCTCATGCGTTCCGCCAGCTGCTCATAGGTCATGCCATCGAGGAAAGCGGAGCGGATCGCCTGCGACGCCTTCTCCTCGAGCTCGCCCAGGCAAACGCCCAACCGCGCTTGCTGTTCTGCTTTCACCACCATATCGAGCGCGCCCGGTGTCGCGTCCCGCACCTCGGCGGCCTGTTCGAGCGGCCCGGTCCGGCGGTTCATGGCGCCCGAACGCAGTCGGTCGATGGCGCGGTTGCGCGCAATGGCAACCAGCCACGTGATCGGGCTTGCCCGATCGGGATTGTAGAGGGCGGCTTTCCGCCACACGGTCACATACACGTCCTGAAGCACGTCCTCGGCCTCGCTGCGATCTTTCAAGATACGGAGCAAGACGCCAAAAAGCTTCGCGGACGAGTCCTGGTAAACAATCCGCAACGCAGCGCGGTCCCCGGCGCCGGCGCGCACCAGGGCCGCGGCAAGCTGGCTGCGAGCGGCATCAGCGTCCATCAAATCTCAGCCCCGCCTCCAGCCAGCAGGCCGGCGCGGCGGCACCCACCTATTATACGACCAACCGGTCGAATTGGATGCGAATTGCCGGGGCAGGAATAAAGGCCGCCGCCACTTGTCGCAACAGGTTTCCATGATAGCCATGGCGGATGGCCGCCTTTATCCCAATCTCACTGCGGATCGCAGCGCTGCTGGCGCTGCTGTGGACCCCGGCCCAGGCGCAAACGCGAGCAGGCTTTGTCGACACCGCCGCCGTCGTTCACGGGCTCGTGGTCGACATGCGCTATTTTGGCGAGGACAATTTCATCGGCGCCCGTATCGACGGCTATGACGCCCCGCGCTGCCTGCTGACGCGTTCGGCCGCGGTGGCGCTGGCCAAGATCCAGCGCGATCTTGTCCCGCAAGGTCTCGGCCTCAAGGTGTTCGATTGCTACCGGCCGACGCGCGCGGTCGCGCATTTTGTGCGCTGGGCGCGCGACCTCAAGGACGAGAAGCGCAAGGCCGATTTTTATCCCGACGTCGACAAGCGCGAGCTGTTCCGGCTCGGCTACATCGCGCCGCGCTCCGGCCATTCGCGCGGCTCGACCGTCGATCTCACGCTGGTGCGGTTGGGGCAGGGGCAAGCGCCCATCGAGGTCGACATGGGCACGCGCTTTGATTTCTTCGGTGTACAGTCCTGGCCATCGAGCCGCAGCGTCAGCGCGGAGGCGCAGGCCAATCGCAAAATCCTTGCGACCGCGATGCGGCTCGGCGGCTTTTCGCCCTACGAGCCGCGAGTGGTGGCACTTCACGCTGCGCCACGAACCTTATCCGGGCAGCTATTTCAATTTTCCGGTGCGATAGTCGGCGACACCTAGAGCAGGATGCGTTAGCTGACCTGTGGCGCGCCTATTTGATCGTCGTAGTAGTCTTCTTTCCATATTCAATGGCGGTTCTCGCGCGCGCGATTACGTCGGGCGAGCTCGCGTAGATTTCTGTCGAGCAGGGCGACAATGTCTTGGCCCTTTACGGGATCGGAGTTGTGAAACTGCCGGCGCAGGTCAGCGAGGTAATCCGGGTCCTTGACCACGGCGTTGAACGCTTGCCGCAAGATCTGTACCCGCTCCGCCGGCGTGTCGGGTGGAGCCACGATGGGATAGGCCATTTCCTGGCGGGCGAATATCAATTCCAGAACGCCTTTGTCGGACGTGTTCTTGGCGAACTCCATCACCAAAGGGACATCGGCGAGGTCGGGGTGTCTCTTTGTAGCCAGCTGGGTCAACACGTTGATCTTTCTCTCCTTGATCCAATTCGGTTTGCCTGCGGTGATGGCGCTCCATGAGACGCCGGCTGTGCCGTCGGCCTCACCGCGCTCCACCGCCAGCAGGAAGTCGGCCGAGCCAGGATAGCCGGTGACCACCTTGAACTTAGTGCCCAAGACGCCGTTCAGGATGTAGGGGAATATGACGCTGTCCGCGCCCGACCCGGTGCCGGCGACGATCATCTCATGCTGTCGTGCATCATCGATCGTCTTGAACGGCCTCGAATGCCAGGAAAGCACGACGCTGACCTCCGCGCTGAGGCTTCCGATCCAATTGAACTTTCGCGCATCGAACTGGATGCCCTTGTCGTCCAGCAGTGGCTGCATTGCGAGCCCTCTGGCGAACATGCCGATCGTCGTGCCGTCCTTCGGAGCCACGTTGTAGAGGAAATTCGCAGCGCGCAGGCTGCCTGCGCCGGCCATGTTCTGCGGAATGATGGTGGGGTTTCCTGGCAGATGCCTGGCGAGATGGCGCGCGAAGGTCCGCATATGGATGTCGTAGTTGGCGCCCGGCGGAAAGCCCACGACGATGGTGGTCGTCTGTGCCGCAGCCGGGCCGCTTGCCAGAATTGCAATCCAAAGGGCGAGGAGCTTTGGCCTTGTTTGCGTAAACATCGGAGCCTCCCGCCGCTTCATGCGCGGCATGATTGCAGGGGTACCCGATAGGAAATATAAGTGGAACTACCGAATTAGTTTCGTTTTAGAAAGCGATTGCTTATGTCAAAAATCTCGGACTCCGACGATCACATCGGACGGCGCTTGCGGCTGCGCGATCTGCGCGTGTTCTTCGCGGTGGTGCAGTCGGGCAGTCTGGCCAAAGCAGCCGTGCAGCTCCGCGTATCCTCGCCCGCAGTGTCGCAGGTGATCGCCGATTTGGAACATGCGATCGGCGTCAGGCTCTTCGACCGTAGCAGGCGCGGCGTCGAGCCCACAGTCTACGCCCGCGCGTTGCTGACCCGCGGCCGGGCGGCATTCGACGAATTGCGTCAGGGGATGAGGGACATCGAGTTTCTGGCCGATCCCACTTCGGGCGAATTGACGATCGGATTCACGGTGTCGGTAGCGGCCTCCGTACTCCCTCGTATGGTCGAACGATTCTCCGAAAAGTACCCGCGCGCGGTCATGAATGTAGACCTGGTGCCATCTCCTGCAGCCAAATTCCCAGGGCTGCGCGACCGTACATACGATCTGATCCTGGCGCGAATGCCTTCACCGCTTCCAACTGACTATTCGGTTGATGGTTTGAACGTGGAAGTCCTTGCCGACGATCCATTGGTCGTCGTGGCCGGAACGCAGAGCCCATGGGCGCGCCGCCGCAAGATCGACCTCGCCGAACTCGTCGACGAGCCCTGGATTTTGTCGCCGCCCGACAGTTGGGTTTATGCGCGCGTTGCGGAGGCGTTCAAGGCGCAGGGGCTGGAGCTTCCGAAGGCGCGGCTGGTGACCTACGCAATGGACCTTCGTACGCAATTGCCGGCGCGGGGCCGGTTTATCTCGGTAGTCCCGAATTCGTTGCTATGCCTCGGCGGTAATCCGCCCGCGCTGAAGAAGTTGCCCATCGAGATGCCCGTGCGGCCATGGCTGCTGACGGTCTTGACGTTGAAAAATCGGACCCTCAGTCCGGTGGTCGAGCAATTCATCGATTGTGCGCGAGATGTCGCGAAAACCGTCACTATAAAGGCTGCAGTTCCAGGAGGTAAGCCACGGGGAGGCATGGCCACGACATCGCAAGCAAATGTCCGCTCGCGTTAATAAGTCCACGCCCTAATTCGTGCGCTTCAGCGGAAACTCATCGCTCTCATAGAGTTGCTGGATCTCGTCGGCATCGTAGCGTTCGTCGCCGATCTGCAGCCAGGCGCCGAGTGTGCGAACCGCGGGAAATTCCTCGACCGCAAATCGAATGGCCTCGGCCGCCGTGCCGAAACGGCGATAGCCCAACGGCTGGCGAGCTCCGCCCTTGCGTTTGGCCATGAACAGTTCGGCCGGAATTTGGTAATCGAATTTCGACATCACGCTTTCTACAATCAACGCACGCATTCCCTTCAGTCTCTGACGAGCTGGCTTTCCTTGACCACCCGCTCGTGCGGCTCGCTCACGCTTTTGATCCGGTACTGGCGGTCGTCGCCCTCCGACGGCAGCACCTGGGTGATCGTGTAAACGCCGTTCGCCGTTCCGCGGCCATAAGGACCCGACGAGTATTGGACCGACTGGCCGATCTTGAATTTATGATCGCTCACGGTGCTCTCCTTGTTGCAGACGTGCTCAATCGCTCGCCGCCCAGGCGAGGCCGCCAACCGCTGCTGTGAGAATTCATCCGTATTTCTAGCATGAAAGCCGGCGTGGAGGGTGGATTTATTTGGCGAATATGACGATGAGCCGACGGAAATACTGCGGCGACATCCCAAAAATACAGGGTTTTTGGTGGTTAACGACGCGGCGCTGAATCGATGCAATGAGGTCGCGAAGTGCTTGAGTGTTCCCTGGCTTTTTCGTTGCTGGCGCTTGGCTTTTCGGCAACCGATGCTGACCCAGCATCGCGTTTCGGGCGAGCGTCTCCGATGTGCTCAGAAGCGCTCCACCCAAGGCCGCAATTCGATTTCGGTGGCCCATGCGCTGCGTGGCTGCGCGATGACATGAAGATAGCTCGCCGCGATGGCGTCGGGGTCGAGCAGGCTGTCGGGCTTGTCCGGCGGCTCCGCCCGGCGCGCGCTTCGGATGCCGCCGTCGATGACGACATGCGCCACGTGGATGCCCTGCGGATGAAGTTCTCGTGCCATGCTCTGGGAGAGCCCGCGCAGCGCGAATTTGCCCATCGCGAACGGGGCCGACTGCGGGTAGCCCTTCACGCCCGCCGACGCGCCGGTGAACAGGATGACGCCGCGCCCGTTCGGCAGCATGCGGCGCACCGCCTGCTGCGCCACCAGGAACGCGCCGAACGCGGTGACCGCGATCGCCTTCTCGACCTCCGCCGGGTCGAGCTCGGCGAACGGCCCGCGTGTGCGATAGCTGGCGTTGTAGATCACGATCTCGGGCGCGCCGACGGTGGCGTCCAGGTTGGCGAACAATTGATCCACCTCGGCGCGCTTGGACGCATCGCAGGCAAACGTCTCGGCGCCGGCCTCGACCGCGAGGTCGTGGAGGTCATCGGTGGAGCGAGCCGCCAGCGCGACCTTGACGCCATCCCTGGTCAGTGCGCGTGTGAGCGAGGCCGACAGGCCGGCGCCCGCGCCGACGATGAGGGCGGTCTTGAATTTCGTTTCTGGCATGCTTGCACCTGTCCACACTTGAAAACCTTCAAGTAGCCTAGCATGAAGCATTCTCCGCCCTCATCCTGAGGAGGCACGCGAACTTCGGCCGTCTCGAAGGACACTGGCGGCTCATCATTCGACTTCCAATAGTGGGGCATTCGGTTAAAAAGTCCGCCTATCTCGAGACGCGCCGCCCAAATATAGCCGACTTCACTGAACCGCCTTAAACCCGAGCATGGTGCTCGCTCTGATGAAGCGAGTGTAGCGAGAGGATCGACAGCCGATGCGCTACATCTTGGCTCTGGGAACTGCGATCCTGATGGTCGCAGCGGCGTGGCCTTATGTGCGGCGATTTGCGCCGAAGCGGGCCGCCGGCGAGCAGCGGCCGACCAGCAAGGGCGAATTGATCTATTTCGCGCTGCTGATCACGATCGCCTTGAGCTTCGCGATCAGCACCATGCTGTGGGTGTTCGGGCGGTGAGGGCGCCCCGCCTTACGCCGCGCCCCTGATCTCGCCGCCGTTCGGGGCCGGGATCGGCACGCCGTCGTCGGCGTATTCGTTGAGCTTGTTGCGCAGCGTGCGGATCGAAATGCCGAGGATGTTGGCGGCGTGGGTCCGGTTGCCCAGGCAATGCTTGAGCGTTTCCAGGATCAGGTCGCGTTCGACATCGGCAACGGTGCGGCCGACCAGCGCCCGCGTCACCGTCTCGGCGGCGAGCGCCGCATGCGCGACGCGTCGGGTTCTTGGCCTGGTCGAGCCGCATCCCGTCCGGCGTCAGGATGCCGTCGATGCCGATCTCGTCGCCGGTGACGAGCAGCACCGAGCGATGCATCGTATTCTCGAGTTCGCGCACGTTGCCCGGCCAGCGGTTGAGCACCAGCGCGCGCCGCGCTTCCGCCGACAGCGGCCGTGCCGGCACGCCGTTGGCGTTGGCGTATTTCTTGATGAAATGCTGGGCGAGTTCGAGGACGTCGGCCGGCCGCTCGCGCAGCGGCGGAATTTTCAAGTTCACGACATTGAGTCGGAACAGGAGATCCTCGCGGAACGTGCCGGCGCGCACCGCCTCGACCAGATTGCGGTTGGAGGTCGCGATGATGCGGATGTCGACCGGCACCGGCCGGCTGCCGCCGACGCGGTCGATGACGCGCTCCTGGATCGCGCGCAGCAGCTTGGCCTGCAGCCGCACGTCCATCTCGGAGATTTCGTCGAGCAGCAGCGTGCCGCCGGTTGCCTCCTCGAATTTGCCGATGCGCCGAGCCACCGCGCCGGTGAACGCGCCCTTCTCGTGGCCGAACAGCTCGGACTCCAGCAGGCTCTCCGGGATCGCCGCGCAATTGACGCAGATGAACGGCTCCTTGGCGCGGTTCGAGCGGCTGTGCACGTAGCGCGCCAGCACCTCCTTGCCGGTGCCGGACTCGCCGGTGATCAGCACCGAGGCGTCGGAGGGCGCGATCTGCTGCGCCAGCTTGACCACATGCGCCATGCTTTCGTCGCGGTAGATCAGTTCGCGCGTGTCGTCGGTGACAGCGGCGAGCACCGCCGCGATCATCTCCGGATCGGGCGGCAGCGGGATGTATTCCTTGGCGCCGGCATGGATCGCGGCGACCGCGGCGCGGGCGTCGTTGTTGATGCCGCAGGCGACGATCGGCACGGAGATGCGCTCGGCTTCCAGCCGCAGCACCAGGTCGCGGATGTCGAGCGCCACGTCGACCATCAGCAGGTCCGCGCCGCGCCCGGAGCGCAGCACCGCCAGCGCCTGATCGATGTCGCTGGCGTGGGTCACGCTCGCGCCCCGATCCATCGCGATCTTGGTCGCGGTGGTGAGCTGGCCCTTTAGGGTGCCGACGATGAGAAGACGCATAGCTTGATCCTTTCCGCGAGGAAGTTCGTGACGAATAGCGCCGGCCGACGAGAACCGATCGTGCGCGTGCTTCGGTGCGCGAGTCCCGGTCCGCTCATTCGCTATTCGATGTGCACTACCCACTGACTCGTTTAGCTCCGCTCCGCCTTGATGATTTCAGTCATCGTCACGCCGAGCTTGTCTTCGACCAGCACGACTTCGCCGCGGGCGACCAGGCGGTTATTGACGTAGATGTCGATCGCTTCGCCGACCTTGCGGTCGAGCTCGAGCACCGTGCCGGGACCGAGCTTGAGCAGGTTCGCCGACTTCCATCCGGGCGCGACCGAGCACGGCCGAAACCTTGACCGGCACGTCGAACACCGCTTCGAGATCGGCGGCGCCGTGGCTCGGCGGCTCGGACGACGGCGACTCGGACGTGGTCGGGTCGATCGGCGGCGCGTTGGTGGCGTCTCGAGATCGGGGAGCGGAACTTTGCTGTCGTCGCTCATCGGTTAGCTCCACCTGTTCTCGGTGAGGCGCGCGCCACTTTGGCTTTCGCCGCGTCGCGCGCCAACGTAACGCGTGACCGCGTCATCGATCGCGGCCTCGATGGCGGCGCTGTCGCGGGTGACGCCGCCGTCGGCCCATTCGATGCGGCAATCGCCGGCGGCGATCTCGGGCTCGGCCAGGACCACCAGGCGGCCTTCGAAGCCGCAGCGTTGGACGATGTCGTCCAGCTTGGCGCGGGCCGTCTCGTGCAGCGCTTCGTTGACGCGCACCACCACATGCGGCGCGCTGCACCAGATTGCGGAAGCAGTCGGTCGCGAGCGCGCTGATCTCGGCGAGCGGCTCGCGCGCGATCAGTTGCGGGCGCGAGCTTCCTGGCGACCGCGACGGCGACTTCGACGGCCTCGGTTTCGAGCTTGGTTTCGATGGCGCCGAGCTGCTCGCCGAGCCCGCCCATGGTCGTGGCGATGCGCTCGATGGTGCGCGCGCCACCCGGCGCTCCGCCTCCGCCCTGCCTTCGATCGGCGCCTTGCTGAAGACCGTCGCGCAAAGGCAGCGTCTTCGGCCTCTCGACCTTGGCCAGATGCTCGGCGAGCGGAACCGTCGGCGGCTTGCCGGCTCCGCGTTGCGCGAAGTCGATCTCGAACATGAATTTCGTTGGCGCGGCTTTCATCACTTTGGCCTCAATAGATCAGCTCTTCGTCGCCGCGGCTCTTGGAGATGATGATCTCGCCCTTGGCGGCGAGATCCTTGGCGAGATTGACCAGCAGCGACCTGCGCCTCGTCGACGTCGCGCAGCCGCACCGGCCCCATGCGCCTGCATGTCGTCGACCAGCATCTTGGCGGCGCGCGTCGACATGTTGCTGAGGAAGAACTGGCGCACCGCCTCGTTGGCGCCCTTGAGCGCGATCGCGAGCTTGTCCTTGTCGATGTGGCGCATCAGCGTCTGCGCCGAGCCGGCGTCGAGCTTGACCAGGTCGTCGAAGGTGAACATCAGCGCCTTGATGCGCTCGGCGCTTTCGCGGTTGTCCTCCTCGAGCGAGGTCATGAAGCGGGTCTCGGTCTGGCGGTCGAAGTTGTTGAAGATCTCCGCCATCACCTCATGCGCGTCGCGGCGGCGGGTCTGCGAGAGGTTCGACATGAATTCGGTGCGCAGCGTCTGCTCGACGCGCTCGAGCACCTCCTTCTGCACCGCCTCCATCTTCAGCATGCGGTTGACGACGTCGAGCGAGAGTTCCTCCGGCAGGATGGCGAGCACGCGCGCGGCGTGCTCCGGGCGCAGCTTCGACAGCACGACGGCGACGGTCTGCGGGTATTCGTTCTTGAGATAGTTGGCGAGCACCTCTTCCTGGACGTTGGAGAGCTTCTCCCACATGTTGCGGCCGGCGGGGCCGCGGATCTCGTCCATGATGCCGCCGACACGCTCGGGCGGCAGGTATTGCTGCAGCAGGCGCTCGGTGGCGTCGTAGTTGCCCATCAGCGCGCCGGACGCCGACAGCCGGCCGACGAATTCGAGCAGCAGGTTCTCGACCGGTCGCGAGCTCGACCGTGCCGAGCGTCGACATCACGATCGAGAGCTGCGCGCAATTCGTCGTCGTCGAGCAGGCCCCAGATCTTGCCGCCATATTGCTCGCCGAGCGCCAGCATCAGCACCGCCGCGCGCTCCGGGCCGGTGAGCTGGCGCGCGGACTTGTTGCTCGGCGCTGGCGGCTGGCGAGCGTCGCGACGAGTGCTCGCGATCGTCGGCGTTGCAGCTGCTCTTCTGTGCGGCTGCGGCTATTGCCATGGCTAGTTCGGTCAGGCCGCGCTTTCGTGCAGCCAGGTGCGGATGATGGCGACGGTTTCGTTCGGATTGCTGTCGGCCAGTTCGCCGACCTTCTGCACCGACTGGGCATGGACCTGGCCCTGGACCTGGGCGATGTCGATCATGCCGGGTGCGGTCGGGTTGCGCGCGTCGGCATCGGCCGTTCGGTCCGCCGGTCGATCATGCCGCCCGCTGCCGAGTCGCGACTTGCCGGCGTGCGCCGGCGATCGGCGGCCGCGCGCCGCGCCGTGCCGTCGGCAGGCACGCCGCTTCGTCCGGGCGTGATGAATGCGGCGGACCAGCGGGCGCACGACCGAGCAACAGCACGACCAGGCCGAGCAGCGCCATCACCAGCCAGCTCGATGCCGCGCATGATGTCGTCCTTGGTGAACTGCAGGAAGCTACATCCAGCCGGCCGGCTCGCTGATCGGCGGCTGCGCGGGCGTCTCGGCGAACCGCAGATTGACGACTTCGACCTGGTCGCCGCGCTTTGGTCGAAGCCGATCGCGGTGCGCACCAGCGCGGCGATGCGATCGATCTCTTCCTTGCTCGCGCGGCTGGTAGGACGACTTCGCCCTTGTCGTTCTTGCGTGTAGTTGCCGTCGACCAGGACCGCGACCGAGATGCGGTTGACCCGGCCGCCCTCGATCACCTCGGTCTTGGTGGTGCGGGAAATCTCGTAGTTGACGATTTCCTCGGTCTTGCGCTTCTGGTCGCGCGGTGCCGGGGCGTTGCGCTTCGGCCGGCGGCTGTTGGCCGCCGGGCAGTTCGTTGCCGACGGAGACCTGGCCGTCCTTGGCCGTCGGCGCGCGGCTGAGATTCCTCGCGCGTCTGGCTCGATCGCACCACGCGGCCTTCCGGATCGAACTGGTCCGAGGTCTGGGTGATGCGGTTGAAGTCGAAATCGGCGGTGAGCTGGACGCGGGCGCGGCCCGGGCCCGACCACCGACGTCACGATCGATTCGACCTGCTCGCGCAGGCGCCGCTCGAAGGCGATCTTGCGCTCGTCGGCGCTCACGCCGCCATGGCGTCTGTCGCTGCGCGCGCCGTCGGCCAGCAGCCGGCCGGTTTCGTCGACGATCGAGACCCGCTGCGGCTTCAGCCCGTTGACGGCCGACGCGACGAGATGGCGGATGGCGCGCACCTGCTGCGGTTCCAGCGTGCCGCGCACCTTCAGCACGATCGAGGCCGACGGCTCGGCCTTGTCGCGCGAGAACAGCGGCCGTTCCGGCAGCACCAGATGCACGCGCGCCGCCTGCACGCGGTCGATGCGCGCGGATGGTGCGGGCCAGTTCGCCTTCCAGCGCGCGCAGGTGATTGATGTTCTGGACGAAGCTGGTGGCGCCGAGCGCGTCCGACTTGTCGAAAATCTCGTAGCCGACGCCGCCGCCCTTGGGCAGCCCGCCCTCGGCGAGCTTCATGCGCAGCCGGGTGACCCGGTCCTTCGGCACCATGATGGTCGCGCCGTCGTTGCGCATCTCGAAGGGAATGGCCTGCCGCTCCAGATCCTTGATGATCGCCGCGGAGTCCTCGAGCGACAGATCGGTGAACAGCGTCGTCATCTGCGGGGCGGTCACGCGCAGGATCAGGAAGGCGAAAAAGCCGATCAGGGCGATGGTGACCGCGCCCATCGCGACGATCCGGGTCGCACCCAGCGACTTCAGGAACTCGATGCAGTCCTTGCACGGGACCCCAACCTCAGCCGAATCGACCGACCCGGCAAGAATTGCCCAGTTTATGGTTACCGTGCGGTTAACGAATGGGTCGGACGCGCGCGGAAATGAGCGGCCGACGGCGACCGAGACTGCGCTGGACCGGGTGCTGGAAGCCGCCAAAACGCAACGACTGCCGGCGCGAGGGCCGGCGTCGTTGAGCAATTCGGTAACAGGCGTTTCGCCAATGTTACTGGCGGTACTGCTGGATGCGCGTGGTGCGCAGCCCGGCAAGGCCGTGCTGGTCGATCGAGTACTGCCAGGACAGGAATTCTTCGACCGTCAGCGTGTAGCGGCTGCAGGCTTCCTCAAGCGAGAGCAGACCGCCGCGCACCGCAGCCACGACTTCCGCCTTGCGGCGGATGACCCAGCGCTTGGTGCCCGGCGCGGGCAGATCGGCAATCGTCAGCGGGCTGCCGTCGGGCCCGATCACATATTTGACCCTCGGGCGGTGGGGCTCGGTCATGACAATCACTCACGCACTCGACTGACAACAACTGCACGGGAAATTACAGGCTGCCGCTTAAAATTTGGCTAAGCGTATTCGAACAATTGGCAGATTGTTGCTCGGTCTGAACCGTTGAAAATCCGCCCGGAGCCGCAATACCGCGCGACGTCACGTCGAACCAAGAATTGCTGCGGCAGCGTCGTTTGTGAACTGCGGTCGTCCCTGCGAACCGACTACGCCTGCGGGCGGATCACGCGCTTGATCTTGTCGAGCGTGAAGTTCTGACCGCCGACCGACAGCACCGGCGGGTTCTTGGTGAGGTCGACGCGAATCGACGACGCCTTCGACTTCGGTCGGGATCGCCACGGTCTGGCCGGCCGTATCCTTCGCGGTGATCGAGATCGTGTAGTTGCCGTCCGGCCATTGCGTGCCGTTGGCGTCGCGGCCGTCCCAGGTGAAGTTCTGCGATGCCGGCCTGCATCGAGAAGTTGCCGGTATAGACGGTCTGGCCGGTGGAGCTTCGTGATCGTCACGGTGGCGGTCGCCGGCTTCGGCACATTGAAGGTCCAGGTCGCCTGGCCGTTCGTGAGCTTTGCGGTCGGGCCGTCGATGGCCACCCGCGTTCGCCGACGAAGCCGAGCGCGGTGGTCGACTGTGCGGTCTTCTGCAGCGAGACCAGGGTTTCGAGCTGATCGTTCGGCTTGAGCTGCTGTTCGACCTGGGCGAACTGCACGAGTTGCTGGGTGAACTGGTTGGTGTCGAGCGGATCGAGCGGATTCTGGTTCTTGAGCTGCGTGGTCAGCAGCTGGAGAAACGTGGCGAAATTGCTGGCCAGGGTTTTCTGGCTGGTCGCGGCGCCGGTGGTCGACGTGGCGGTCGCGGTCGGCGCCGCCTGAATATTGGACGTGATCGCTGGATTGATGGTGGCCATGGGGACCTCCTCGGTCGTCCTACACGCGGATGTCGATGCCGCTGCCGCGCCCGTCGCGTCAGCCCATAGGCGGTGGGCGCGACGATGTCGGGAGCAGGGAGTTCAGGATCGGCGACGATGGCTTGCAGGCCGTCGGCAGTCGCGATTGTTGCGATCGGCGAACGCCTGGTCCCGCAGCGAGAATTGCAGCGCGTTCTCCGATGTCTTCAGCCCGGCGTCCTGCAATGCGCGCTCGAGCTGGTGCGCATCGCGGCGCAGCACCTCGAGCGTTTCCGCCCGCTCGACCACCAGCCGCGAGGTGACCTGGCCGCTGCGGTCGATGTCGAGGCGAACGTCGATCCGGCCGAGTTCCGGCGGGTCGAGCCGGATCTCGAATCGGCTGCTGCCGGCTTGCGCGCGCGCGGCGATGGTGACGGCGATGCTCTCGATCGGCACCGCGGCGGTCGCCTGCGCGCCAACAGGATTGGTGGTGCCCGCGCTTTGCGCGGCGTGTGCCGCGACCGACTGGCCGAACTCCTGTCCGGCCTGCAGCTGCGCGAGATTGGGATTGTCCGGCGTGGGCTTCGCGGCCTGAACGAAGTCACTGACCGTGCGCGCGTGTTGTGGACGTTCGGCGCTGTCCTTGGTCTGGGGCTCCGCTGACGTCGCGGGCGCTTCGGCATGGTCGGCCGGCTGTGCGGTCGTCTCGGTGCCGGCGCTCGCGCCATCTTGCAGCTCGGACGTTGCAACGTTGGCCGGCGCGGGCGCCGGTGCGGACGCCGCCGTCTCCACGGCGGGCTTCGATTCCGTTGGCGCCACCGCAGCCGCGGCGTCGCGGGCCGGTTGCCGCGGATCGGCACCTGGTTGCAGCGTCTTCGGCAATGGTTGGGCTTGATCGGGCTCCGGCTGCGCCGCCGCGTTCGCGGCGGTGGATGTCGCAGCGTCGGTCGCGCTCGGTGTCGTGGTCGCGGCGTCGGCGGCGGCGAGCGGATCGACCGCGGTCGGCGTCGGCGTGGCCGGCGCGGTGGCTGCGGGCGCTTCGGTCGCTGGCGCGTCGGCAGCCGCCGTCGCATCCGCCACCGGCGGTGGCGCGGTTGGGACCGCGTCGGCGGCAGCCGGTGCGGCCGCGTCGATCAACTCGGGCGCGGCGGTTGGAACGGTGGCTGTCGGAGTTGCGGCGGCCGCAATCGCGCCCGGGCCGGTCTCGACCGGTGCGTCAGCCGCGACCGGAGCGGTGACGTCCGTCGGTGGTGCAACGACCACCGCGACCGGTTGCGGGGGCGGTGCCGGTGTTTCAACCACCGCCGCCGGCACGGCATCGATGGTCGTGGCGGTCTCGGCGGCCGGCTCCTCGTCGCCCTCGGCGGTTGCTTCCGATGCGTCGGCGCGCGGCGCTTGCTCGGATGCTTCCGACTCCGGCTCGTCCGATGCAGACTCGTTCGCGTCTGTGTTGCGCTCTGGGCGCTGTGGCTCCGTGCAGTCGCAGGACCGCGTCTCGCTGGCCGGCGGTGACGCGTTCGGCTCGTTCCGCGCGCTTTGGTTGCGTGGCGGCGGGGGCGGAGCGGTGGCTTCGTCCAGCAACATGGCAAATGGCGACGGGCCCGACGGGGCGTCCGCCATGCGATCGCGCTGATTTAGCGTCGCGTTATGCTGGATATTGGAAGCGGTTGAAGCGGACGCCACATGCGGCACGGTGCACCTCTCGAATAGGTGCCGGTGCCATTGCAATCCCCGGGCCAGCCGCGCGAATTCAAAATATCGTCAAATTTCAATGGCTTGAGATGGGTCGGCGGGGGCGTGGCCGGGCCCTGGCCGGCATGACGTGCTGGGCTGGCGGCAAGAACTGCCGGTTCCCGAACGCGTTAACGGCCGCTGTGGCTATCCCTGATGCGACGCAGCGCCTAAGTACCTATAATAAGCGTCGGTTATCGGCCCCTCGGTCGGCAACCAAACAGGAGCGCGGCACGGCCGCGGCCCATGATGCTGAATTCGCTCGATCTGGAAGGACGCCCGGAAGACACGCGCGTGGTGGTCGCGATGTCGGGCGGCGTCGATTCCTCGGTGACGGCGGCGCTGCTCAAGGCCGAAGGCTACGACGTGGTCGGCGTGACCTTGCAGCTTTACGACCACGGCGAGGCGACCCATCGCAAGGGCGCCTGCTGCGCGGGCCAGGACATTCACGACGCGCGGGCGGTCGCCGACCGGATCGGGATTCCGCATTACGTGCTCGACTACGAGAGCCGGTTCAAGGAGACCGTGATCGATCCGTTTGCGGCCAGCTATGTCGCCGGCGAGACGCCGGTGCCGTGCGTCCATTGCAACATGTCGATCAAGTTCAAGGACCTGCTGACCACCGCGCGCGATCTTGGCGCCCGGGTGCTGGCGACCGGCCACTACGTCGCCAGCCGGGCGGTGCCGGATGGCGGCCGCGCGCTCTACCGCGCCCGCGACGCCGAGCGCGACCAGAGCTATTTCCTGTTCGCCACCACGCCCGAGCAGCTCGACTTCCTGCGGTTTCCGCTCGGCGACAAGAGCAAGGCGGAAACCCGCGAACTGGCGCGGCGCTTCGGTTTGCAGGTGGCGGACAAGCACGACAGCCAGGACATCTGCTTCGTGCCGACCGGCCGTTACACCGACATCGTCGAGCGCCTGCGACCGGGCGCTGCCGATCCCGGCGACATCGTCGATCTCGGCGGCCGCGTGCATCGGCCGTCACGACGGCATCATTCATTTCACCGTCGGCCAGCGGCGCGGGCTCGGTATCGCCGCCGGACATCCGCTCTATGTGGTCCAGCTCGACGCGGCCACCCGGCGCGTCATCGTCGGACCGCGCGAGGCGTTGCGCCGCAGCCGCATGCAGCTGCGCGACGTCAACTGGATCGGCGAGGGGGCCATCGATCAGACATTGGCGGACCAGGGCCGCGAGGTCT
The DNA here is from genome assembly GCA_963741595.1 of uncultured Alphaproteobacteria bacterium. Taxonomy (GTDB): domain Bacteria; phylum Pseudomonadota; class Alphaproteobacteria; order Rhizobiales; family Xanthobacteraceae; genus VAZQ01. The sequence goes on along the minus strand of CAVUIV010000012.1, from coordinate 6,879 downwards.
ACGTGAAGGTGCGCTCGACCCGGCCGCCGCAGCCGGCATGGCTGCGCGGTTCTGCCGCGGTGATCGAGGTCGAATTGGCCGGTGGCGAGGATGGCGTATCGCCGGGGCAGGCGTGCGTCTTTTATGACGCGCCCGAAGGACAGTCCCGCGTGCTGGGCGGCGGATTCATCCACAACGTCGTCGATCCGGCGCGGCCGCGGCCGTTCGTAGCGGCGCAACCCGTGCCCGATACCAGCCCGTTGTGAGCCCGCTAGTGTGGCGGATTTGACGTTCCTACCAGCATTGCCGCGCGTCCGTCGTAGGAACGTCAAATCCAAAGCCACACTAGACTCAATGAGTTTGCTAGTGTCCCTTTGGTTCCGACGCTTGTAAACGCGTGTGCGGCAAAGGGATACAAGCGTCGGAACCGGGACACCAGTGTGGCGGATTTGACGTTCCTACCAGCATTGCCGCGCGTCCGTCGTAGGAACGTCAAATCCAAAGCCACACTAGACTCAATGAGTTTGCTAGTGTCCCTTTGGTTCCGACGCTTGTAAACGCGTGTGCGGCAAAGGGATACAAGCGTCGGAACCGGGACACTTGCCGGCTGGTTTCTGAAATGGGACGACAAAATATTTTATAACAACGCCATGGCGTCGTTTGCTACGATGCTGGGTCGGACCGACGTGCGCGGCCGGATAGTGCGACGACGGGCAGGGCCCGTGCCGGCGAGCACACGAAGACTAGGGGAGTAGCGTGACGTGTCGATGACGGGCGAACTGAGCAATGACTCGGTGGCGAAAACCTACGCGCAATGGGCGCGCTTTGCTCCGATCTATGACCTCGTGTTCGGCCCCGCGCTCTCGCAGGGCCGCAAGGACTCGATCGCCGCCGCCGAGCGCGTCGGCGGGCGCATTCTCGACGTCGGCATCGGCACCGGCATTTCGCTGACCGATTATTCCGGCCGCAACCGCGTGGTCGGCGTCGATTATTCGGAGCCGATGCTGCGCAAGGCGCAGCAGCGCGTGAAGGAGCGCAAGCTCAGGCATGTCGAGGCGCTCGCCGTCATGGACGGCACGCGGCTCGGCTTTCCGGATGGCGCGTTCGACGCGGTGCTTGCGCAATATGTCATCACCACGGTGCCGGACCCGGAAGCCACGCTGGACGAGTTTGCCCGCGTGACGCGGCCGGGTGGCGAGATCATCCTGGTCAACCACCTCGGCGCCGAGAAGGGCTTGCGGCGTGACCTCGAGCGCTCGTTCGCGCCGATGGCGCGCCGGCTCGGCTGGCAGCCTGAATTCGCCTGGACCCGGCTCGAACAATGGGCCGAGCGCCATGGTGGCGTGCGGGTGATCGAGCGCCGTTCGATGCCGCCGCTCGGGCATTTCTCGCTGATCCGCTTCGAGCGCCTGGCCACGACCCCAAAGGGCGCTACCCAAGGCGGCGCGACCCAAGGGGTCGCTGCCTGACGGCCCCGCGAAAGGCCGCCATCTCGGGCAATGCCGGCCTTCGCTTGACTCCCGCCCGGGCGGTTTCTATATCGCGTCGCTCGCGTTAAGGCGGTGAACTCATTATATTTCTGACGCGTTCCCGGTTGGCCGGGGCCGTGGTGTGGCGGGGTAGCTCAGTTGGTTAGAGCAGCGGAATCATAATCCGGAGGTCGGGGGTTCAAATCCCTCCCCCGCTACCACACAGAACCTCATTTGGACTTCCTTGCATTGCAGACGGGTACCGCGATCAGACGCCGCGATACGCAGCGGAGCGCCATATGGTCCGAGATGTTGATTGGTCGCGACATTGATCGAGGTCTTTTTCTCGTGTGCGCAGCCAATCGCCATAGAGGCCAACCACCATGGCGCTGACCCTCTACATTCATCCTCTGGCTTCCTTCTGCCAAAAGGTCCTCATCGCCTTCTACGAGAACGAGGTTGTGTTTCGGTCAGAAACCGTCGACTTCGGCGATCCAGGATCGGCTGCGAAACTGCTGGCGAGGTGGCCGGTGGGAAAAATTCCGGTCCTTCACGATGCCGGGCGCGAGCACACGGTGCCGGAGACCAGCATCATCATCGAATATGTGCAGCAGCACTATCCGGGCCCGGTACCGCTGTTGCCGGTCGATCCCGAGGACCGGCTGGAGGCTCGCCTTTGGGATCGCTTCTTCGACCTCTATGTCAGTGTTCCGATGCAGACGATTGTCACGGATCGGCTTCGGCCCGACAACGGCAACGACCCCATCGGCGTGGAGGAGGCACGCCGCAACCTGGATACGGCTTACGAGATGATCAATTCACAGGTCGACGGGAAGGGGTGGGCCATCGGTGACCGCTTCACGATCGCGGATTGCGCTGCCGCGCCCGCTCTCTTTTACGCATTGGTCGTGCATCCGCTCGACGGTGGACGGCGGAACCTTGAAGCATATTTTGAAAGGCTTTTGGACCGGCCCTCGGTGCGGCGCACCCTGAAGGAAGCGCGGCCCTTCTTCTCGATGTTTCCCTATCGCGATGCGCTGCCGGACCGCTTCCTTCACGACTAGCGTGGAACGCGGCCTCGCCGAAGCGATCGACGCTGCGCTGCTTCTGGCGGTGACGGTTTTGGTGGCTGCTGTCGGGCGCCCGAGTGCGGCCAACCTACTTTTGCGCCTTCGCTGCCTGCCAAAGCGGCGTTAGCGTGAACATATCCACACGAGGATCGTCGAAGATTGGGTTGTCAAGAACTGACATAAAGCGCGGATTGAGTGGATGACGAGGATCGCTGACGTCATTCTCCTCGAATGCTTCCCGCGTGAAAGATCCAATATTGGTCAGCCGAATGAAGCGGATAATGTCGGCATTCCACTTTTGCCCGAGTCTCACAAACTCGGCCATCTCCTCGAAGTTTTTGGTTTGAACCACAAACTGCAACCCGAGCATGGGCAATTCGCCTGCTGATCTGACACCGGAGAGAAAATCCATATTTGCAGTGATGGTTTCCCATTTGCCCGGTCTACGGAGATCTTCATAAGTTTCGGCGCAAGCGCCGTCGATGGATACGCCAACGAAGGTAATAAGCGAGTGCTTTTGTCGGATCTCCTGCCATTCCTTGGCGGTCAAGAGCAAGCCGTTGGTGATCAGGCACACGGTGACAGACGCGTGGCGTACAGGGTCCAGGCTATGAATGACTCTGCGATAGTGTTTGGAACCAATCGGGTCCCCGTCAGTGCAGATGATGAGCTGCAGCGCGTCGTCTTCCATCAGCGGCAGGAAGATTTCATCCGTCACCCGATCCAAGCGATCTCTTGCAGTATTTTTGATCACCATAATTTCATTGCGACACGACGGGCATGCGAGGTTGCAACTCGGATCATGACCAAGCGTCAGTTTGGTGGGAGCTGTTGTCAGTTGGGTTCGCCGATTGTCGATGATGTCTCGCAAGCGAGGGTCTTTGATTTCCGTGCGTCTGGGCAAGGTTTTGCCGGTGATTTCCGGACAGAGCATTCGGTTGCAATAGGTAAAGTCGCCATCCAGGATGGAGCGGCGCAACTCCTGTATTTCTGGCCCGTTCCAAAGGGACTCTGATGGTGACGCCCTTCTCGTAGTTCGAGACCGGATAGGGCAGCGTACCCGGGCATTGGCAGGCGAAGAAGGGCGGTTCGCCCATCTTGCGTGCGCCGGTTCCAGTCGCGAGCGTGCTGAACGGCTCGGAGCAAAAACGGTCTGATAGATCATCGATGCATGTCTCGGTACTGGAGGCGCGAGCATCCGAATTGCTCGCTCCAACCAGAGCCTTGTAAAGAAGAAATTGGGATGTCGGGCAGCATCCAAAAGCCAGGTTTGTTCGCGCCGCGGTCGCGGCTGCGTCATGGTTACCAGCCTTGAGATACAGATCGATACATGCGATCCGCAAAATGAATGCGTCATCGTTGATCGTTGTTTTTCCGGCGGAGGTTAGCGCCTGGATCGTCAGCTCAAGAAATTCCAATACTTCATCCTGGAACAAGGTCTCGGCGATTGAGAGTGCAATTTTCGCACAAACATTGACGTCGGCGCCGAGCTTGAAGTCGCCCAGTGTCTGCCCACCCAGGACACTTCGGAGTGGGATGTCCTTGCCGACGAGATCGCCTCGATCGCATCCTTTGGCGATTTGAACGAAGGCGGTGCCGAGGGACTTGGCGTCGTCAACATCTCGATCGTCAATCCGAGCAGATGTCAGAGAGTTCCACTTGTCGAGAATTCGGGCGGCGAGCGCCGAAATCCCTTCCGGGCCTTCGAAGGATTTCAAATGGCGCGACAATTGTCCGGAGAGGGCAACGGCGGGCAGGCCTAGCTGCTTTTCGGACATGTCTGGTCGGCTCGAAAATCAGGAGACGAAATTGCGATCGGTTCAGCAAGAAATAAAGATGCGTCGTCAGAAGATGGAATTTTAGGCGCGGTTGCCATGTTGGACAAGGCGTCAGTGGCAACATATCTTTTTTTGCCACAAGACAGAGGCTCGCTCCTTCAATGCGACGGCGCTGCCTCGCCGCAGCGCTGCTTCCGTGGCGGTCGGCCTTCGTTGCCGCGACGGTCGTAGTTGCTCTCACCCATGGCAGCAGCGCGCCGGCAGGCGCGCCTTCGACCGCTTGGATGATTGAACGCAGATGACCCTGTGCGTTTCTTCAGGGTCTCTTACAACTGTCCGACCTCTTTCAGGAACTTGGTGCAGGTGCCGTTGAGTTTGGTTCGGTTGGTTTGTAAGCAGCCGAGTACCGCCAAGTCTCCCTGATCGATGACGGCTTTGCACAGTCGCCGGACATCTCCACGACAGGCTTTGTCCCCGCGCTCGCGGTCGTTTTGGGCGATCGCCACGACGGGAACCAGAACAAGGCCGGCAACCAGCATCAGTTTTCGCAGCATGTTTCTCTCCCCTTTCTCACCGTACCACATCGAATCGTTCGATCCGAGAAGCCCCACTCAATAGTCTACCATCCCAACCGGCGGCACCGATTGTCAAAGTCGATTTGCCCACAGCACTCAGCGCGCGAACAAAACGCACATCGCCCGCGATCTCGAACGGGTGTGTGGGTGAATCGAGGCCCAGTAACGGCGGAGCAACGGACGCCGCAAAAAGTTCCGCCGCCCCCAGACCGCCGGCAGGTCGAGGCTGCCTTGATCCGCGCCGCGTAGTTCCAACGGCGTCATGGCCGGGCTTAGCCCGTCAAAGACGGGCATGACGCTGTTCCTCAATCCAGCTTGAATCCCTTCTTGCGCACGAATGCGCCGAAATCGACGCGCAGCGGCTCGGCGTATTGGCGCGCCTTGTCCTCCGACCAGCCATAGAACGCGGCCTCGCCGAAGCGTTCGACGCCGCGTTGTTTCCACGGCGGACGGCCTTCATTGCGGCGGCGGTCGTAGGCGTCGATGTCGGCAACGGCGTCGCGGTCGTTATAGCGGTCGACGTGCACGGTCGCCTCAAGCCCGAGCCGCGGCGAAATGTGGCCACGTTCCGACGGCCAGCCCACACACAGTCCGGCGAGCGGGATCACGCGCTCGGGCAGCCGCAGCAGGTCGCTCACGAACGCCGCGTGGTCGCGGATCGCGCTGATCGGGCAGCAGCCGAGGCCGGCGGCTTCGGCAGCGCGGATGAAGGTCGCGAGCACGATCGAGGCGTTGGACACCGCGTTGAAGAACAGGTCGAGGTGGTCGTTAGGGAACGGCTTGCCGCGCAACGTCGAGATCGACGGCAGGCGCTGGCCGTTGGCGAGGAACACCAGGAACACCGGCGCGGCGCCGATCCAGGGATTGTCGGGAATCTTCGCCGCGATCGCGCTGCGGAGGGTGGGGTCGGCGACGAGCAGGATGTCGCTCTGCTGCAGGTCGCTTTTCGACGGCGCCGAGAGCGCGCAGGCGCATAGGAGCCGCACCAGGTCCGGCGAAACCGGCTTCGGCAGATAGCGCCGGTGGCTGCGGTGCGCCGCGATGGCGGCCAGTTCGGATAATCCGCCGAGCCCCGGCTCGATCGGCAGCCGCTCGCCGAAGCGCAGCGCCAGCGCGTCTTGCAGAGCTTTGGCGGCGTCATCGTCAGACATGGGAGGCGAAGACTTGGGCGGCGTAGACATGGGGGGCAGTCCGCATTGCATAGGAGGGTTGCACGACATGAACGAACAAGCGAAGTATGCTCCAAACTGCCCGTGCATTGCACGTCCCGCCTCGATGTCCCGCTCGGAAACGGTCCCGCACCTCGCCGATGAACTATCGATTCATTCTTCCTTTGCTGACCACGGCGGTCCTCGAACAGACGGTGGTCACGATCGTGCGTGTGACCACCTCGTATCGGGCCGCGGAACTCGGCCTCTCGGTGGTTTGGCTCGGGGTGATCTCCGCCGTCATTGCGTTCCTCCCGCTGCTACTGGCGGTCAAGGTTGGGCGCTATATCGACCAGGGTCACGAGGCGAAAACGGCGGCGGTCGGCGCCGGGCTCTTGTGCTTCGCCTGCGGCGGCTTCGCGCTCTGGTCGTCGCTGACCGGCCTTCTGGTCTTCACCGCGCTGCTCGGTCTTGGTCACCTGATGCTGGTGATCAGCCAGCAGGTGCTGTGCGCCACCGATCCGCGACCGGGCGCGCTCGAGCGCAACATCGGCAATTACATGGTCGCCAACGCGATCGGGCAGGGGCTCGGCCCTTTTATCGTCGGCTTCGTCGGCGGCGCCGCCAGCATTCCGCCGACGCAGTGGCTGTTCACCGCCGGATTTCTCGGTTCGTTGGTGATGTTCGCGGCCGCGCTCATGCTGCGGCCGGCGGGGCCGCGCAAGCCGCGGGCGGAGAAAGCCGCGCCGATGCCGCTGCGCGACATCCTGGGTTTGCCGGGTATCCGCGTGATCGTGTTCGTCGGCGTTGCGGTGGTATCGGCGCAGGACCTGATTGTCGTCTACCTGCCGTTCCTCGGC
>CAVUIV010000011.1:0-8868 GCA_963741595.1 uncultured Alphaproteobacteria bacterium | reverse complement strand
CCGCGGCGTAGCGCGCAACGACACTTCGATGAGGTTATCGCGGCGCCGGTCTTTGACCGGCGCCGTTTGTTTTATTGCCGGGCTTAACCCGGGATCAGCTTTTATTGCACCATGGCACGGTAAAGTTCTGCTGCACCGGCAGCGCCGCGCAGGCTCTGAAGCGAGCTTGGGTCTCGCAGCTTCCGTGCAACGCTTGCAAGAGCCTGGACTTGGTCGCCTTCCTGCGCGGCGGGAAGAAGAAGCAAGAATACGATATCGACAGGCTGGCCATCGATTGCATTAAAATCCATCGGACGCTTGAGGCGCGCAAGCATCCCAAATGGCCGGGTTACTTCCGGCATCCGTGCATGGGGTAAAGCGATGCCGCCACCGGTTCCCGTGGTCCCCAATTCTTCGCGCTTGAGAAGTTCAGCCGCAATTCGATCGGCCGCCAGACTGAGTGACAAAGCGGCCCGGCCGGATAGGTCTTGCAGCAAGCCAGCTTTGTCAGACGCGCGAATGTCGATCAACGCGTGGTCGGGCGACAGAAAATCTTTGATGTCTATCGATGTCTTTTGAGTTTTTGCCGATTGCGCCATGCCTACCCGCTAGTCTGGTGATCGCAGACGGTAGCCGACCCCGGTTTCCGTCATGATGTATCGCGGCTGCTCGGGGTCGCTCTCGATTTTCTGTCTCAACTGTCGGACATAAACGCGCAGATACTGCGCATCCGTGAGATCGTCCCACAACTCGCCAAGGAGGAACTTATGGGTGAGCACCTTGCCGGCGTGTTGCACAAGCACGCGCAAGAGGTCGTACTCCTTGGGCGACAACTTCACCTCCTTGTCCCGCACCTTGACGATGCGCCGCACAAGATCAACCGAAAGCTCGCCAACACGAAAGACCGGACGCTCGCCATGAATCTGCAGCTGATGGCGAAGCGCTGCGCGCATACGGGCCAGCAGCTCCTCCATCCCGAAAGGCTTGGTCAGATAGTCATCGGCACCGAGATCGAGCGCCTGAACCTTGCCGGCTTCGTCGCCGCGGCTGGACAGGACGACGATCGGCACACTTTCGTTGCGGCTGCGAATCGTCCTCAGCAGCTCGTGGCCTTGAATGTCGGGCAGGCCGAGATCGAGGATGATCAGATCGGGATTCTGGGTCAGCAGCTCCAGTGCAATTTTCCCGTTGGTCGCTTCAAGGATTTGATACCCTTGCGTGCCCAGCCCCATCTTCAAAAGCTTTCGGATGGGCGGCTCGTCATCGATGACCAGGACCTTGAGCGCAGCGGCGGTCATGCGGCGGTATCCAGCTGTCGTGGTTCGACCGTGACCGGCAATCTGATGGTGAACACTGCGCCCGTCCGGTCCGTGCGGTTTCCCGCAATGATCGTGCCGTGCATGGCTTCGACAAATCCACGCGAGATCGCAAGTCCGAGCCCGGTCCCCGCACGAACATGATCGGCCTTCTGTGCCCGGTAGAACTTGTCGAATATATGCTCCAGATCGCCGGGCGGAATTCCGCTGCCCTCGTCAAGAACCTGAAGATAGACGACGGCGCCATCATGCCAGCTCCGAATGCGGATCGTCGTGTCGCGCGGCGCATATTTCGCTGCATTGTCCAAGCAGATTGAACAATGCCTGCTCGAAAAGCACGGCATCCAGCTCAAGCATCGGCAGGTCGCCGGCAAGCTCAAGCTCAACACGGTGCTCGGAGAGTATCTTGCAGGCCCGGCGCAACGCACTGCCGACGATTTCCCGCACGTCTTGCGGTGAGGTGTTCGGCACGACGGCGCCGGATTCGAGCTTGGTCATATCGAGCAGATTGGCGATGAAGCGATTGAGTCGCTCCGATTCATCGATGACCGTTGCCAGGAGATCGGCCTTCTCGGCATCCGTCAGCTTGGCGGCAAGGTCCCGCAAAGCGCCGGCCGCTCCGAGCACCGACGCAAGTGGCGTCTTGAGGTCGTGGGATATCGATGTCAGCAGCGCGGTCCGCAGCCGGTCTGTTTCCACCGTGCGCTTGACCTTGTCCATATCCTCCACCAGATGCACGCGCTCGATTGCGAGCGCGCTCTGGTCGATGAGCGCATCCAGCAACCGGCGCTGGTCCGGGGTCAGGAGCGGACCTGGCTTGTCACTGTCGATTCCGACCACGCCGATCGCGCCGCGTCCGGTGCGCATCGGCAGGAACAGGCGCTTGGCACCCGGCAGCGTATCGGAGCCGCGCCCCGCCGCGCGATCATTCTGCCAAGCCCATTTTGCCGCCGCCACGTCGGCTTGATCCAAGACGTCTTCGGGCGGATAGCCGGTCTTTACGACGATCGAATCGTTCTCCGGCAACAGCAAGACGACCCGCACCTTCAGCATCAAGGCCGCTTGATAGGCGGTCGCCCAGAGCACGTCGTCGAGCGTGCCGACACCCGCGAGCTTCCGGCTGAAGGCGTAGAGCGCCTCGGTCGTGCGCGCCCGCGACATCGCCACCATCGCCTGAACGCGGACACGGGCGGCAACATTCGAGACCAGGACGGACATGATGATGAAGAAAATAAATGCGGCGACGTTGGTCGGGTCGGCGATCGTGAAAGTGTACACGGGCTCCATGAAAAAGAAATTGTAGCCAAGCGACGCCACGACACTGGCAAAGAGCGAAGGCCACAGGCCGAACCGCACGGCCACGCCGACGATCGCCGTGAGAAATACAAGGTCGACGTTTTCGATTCCAAACCAGGGACGAATGACAAGTCCTACCACAAGCGCGAAGGCAATCGCCAAGAACGCAACGACATACGGCCTTGGATCGAAGGGCTGCATGACGTCAGCTGCGCGCACGGTCTTGTGCGGAACGGGCTCGCCGGCAATGTCCTCACCCGAAATGACGTGCACGCTGATGTTTCCGGAACGCCGTACCAGGTCATGGACCACCGACCCGTGGAGGATCTCAAACCACCTTGAACGGCTGGACTTGCCGATGATGACCTGGGTGACGTTGTTCGCCTGCGCATAATCGATGACATCGCCGGCAATGCCGCGGTCGCTGCCCGGAATTGTGATGGGTTCGCCGCCCAGCGCCTGCGCCAAGCGAAGGGTATCGGCGACACGATCGCGTTCTTGCTCGCTGAGCTGAAGGCTGCGCCGGCCTTCGACGTAGAGCGCCGTCCAGGGCGCATGCAGCCGGTCCGCCAGTCGCTTGGTGTGGCGCACCAGGCCGGCGGCGCGCGGATCCTCGCTGATGCAAACGAGAACGCGTTCGCCGGCGGCCCAAGGCCCGGGAATGGCGCGCGCTTGCATTTCGGTCAGCAACTGCTCGTCAACGCGTTCGGCGGTACGGCGCAACGCAAGCTCACGAAGCGCCGTCAGGTTTGCCGGCGAGAAGAAATGCTCCAGTGCCCGCTCGGCCTGCTCGGGGATGTAGACCTTGCCTTCCTTGAGGCGCTGAATCAGGTCCTGGGGCGTCAGATCGACCAGCTCGACAGAGTCGGCGCGATCGAAAATGGAATCCGGCACGGTCTCGCGGACGCGGACGTGGGTAATCTGCGCGACGACGTCGTTCAGGCTCTCGATGTGCTGGATGTTGACCGTGGAATAGACATGGATGCCGTGTAGCAGCAGCTCTTCCACGTCGAGATAGCGCTTGGGATGCCGGCTGCCGGGCGCGTTGGTGTGGGCGAGTTCGTCGACCAGGACGATTTGCGGACGGCGAGCGATAATGGCGTCGAGGTCCATTTCCTCGATCCACTGGTTCCGATATTCGACCCGCCGCCGCGGTACAACGTCGAGACCTTCCAGAAGGGCCTCGGTCTCTTTCCGACCGTGCGTTTCCACAACCCCGACGACGATGTCATAGCCGTCCTTCTTCCGGGCGCGGGCCGTCTCCAGCATCGTGTAGGTTTTGCCGACGCCTGGCGCCGCGCCCACGAAGATTCTGAGCTTGCCGAGGCGGCTTTCCTCACGTCGTGCCGCCTCCAGCAGGGCTTCCGGCGAGGGTCGCTGATCTGCCATCACGTATCAGACCGTTTGGCCGGTCCCCGACCGCCCCTCATCGAGCCGCAGCGCGGTCCAATGCCATGTTCAGTGCCAGGACATTCACCCGCGGCTCGCCGAAGATTCCGAGAGTGCGACCCTCGACGAACTCGTTGACAAGCTGGCGCACGCGATCTTCCGGCATATTGCGGGCCTTCGCAACCCGCGGCACCTGGAACAGGGCCGTTTCCGGCGAAATGTGAGGATCAAGCCCGCTGCCGGAAGCCGTCACCAGGTCGGTCGGGACCCTGGCATTCGGATTCTCCTTCTTGCGCTTCTCGACGTCCTCCTTCACGCGCTCGATGAGAGCTTTGCTCGTGGGACCGAGGTTCGAGCCGCTGGTGCTTGCCGCGTTATAGGGTTCGTCGACGGTCTTGGTCGGATCCTTGGGATCAGGCTTGCTGGTCGCCGAGGGCCGGCTGTTGAAATACTGATCGCCGGTGAAATTCTGGCCCATCACCTCGGAACCGACCACCTTGCCATCCCGCTTTGCGAGACTGCCGTTGGCTTGGTGGGGAAAGATGACCTGAGCGACGCCAGTCACGAGCGTCGGATAAATCAGGCCGGTGATGATCGTGAACAGCACGACCAACATGATGGCGGGACGAAGTTCCTTAAGCATCGGTGTCTCCTCAGGCGAGGTGCAGAGCCACAACCACAAGATCGATAAGCTTGATCCCGACGAACGGCACGATGATGCCGCCGACGCCATAGATCAGCACGTTACGCTGCAACAGGGCGCCAGCCCCGATCGGGCGGTAGCGAACACCCTTCAGTGCGAGCGGAATGAGCGCGACAATGATCAGCGCGTTGAAGATGATCGCCGACAGGATCGCGCTCTGCGGGGTCGCAAGGTTCATGATGTTCAGCGCCTGCAGCTGCGGGTAGAAGGCGACGAACATGGCCGGGATGATGGCGAAGTACTTTGCCACGTCGTTGGCGATCGAGAACGTGGTCAGCGCGCCACGCGTCATCAGGAGCTGCTTGCCGATCTCGACGATCTCGATCAGCTTGGTCGGATTGGAATCGAGGTCCACCATGTTGCCGGCCTCGCGTGCGGCCTGTGTGCCGGTGTTCATGGCAACACCAACATCGGCCTGGGCGAGCGCGGGGGCGTCGTTGGTGCCGTCGCCGCACATGGCGACGAGCTTGCCCTTGGCCTGTTCGTCGCGGATGAGCTTGAGCTTCTCCTCCGGCGTCGCCTGGGCGAGAAAATCGTCCACGCCGGACTCTGCGGCAATCGCAGCGGCCGTTGTCGGATTGTCACCCGTGATCATGACCGTGCGGATGCCCATCCGGCGAAGCTCCGCAAAGCGTTCGCGAATACCACCTTTGACGATGTCCTTGAGGTGAATGACACCAAGCAGCCGGCCGTCCTTGGCGACCGCGAGCGGCGTACCGCCGGACTTCGCGATTGCCTCGGCGGTGGCGTTGATTTCCCGCACGGCGTCGGGACTGACGGCCTGATGCAGAGCGTGGACGCTGGCGGCGACCGGGTTGCCCACGGTTGCCGGCGCATTGAGGAAGTTCAGGATGGCGTCGACGGCGCCTTTGCGTACCCAGGACGTGCCAACTTCCATACCGCTCATGCGGCTTTGGGCGGTGAAGGGAATGAATTTGCCGCGAAGCTCGGCCAAATCTCGCCCGCGGATCCCGTACTTCTCCTTGGCGAGCACGACGATCGATCGTCCCTCCGGCGTTTCGTCGGCCAGTGAAGCGAGCTGGGCGGCATCGGCCAATTCCTGCTCGCTCACGCCACGCATGGGCTTGAAATCGGTCGCCTGACGGTTACCGAGCGTGATGGTGCCGGTTTTGTCGAGAAGGAGCGTATCGACGTCGCCGGCGGCTTCGACCGCACGACCTGACATCGCCAGCACGTTGAAGCGCACGAGGCGGTCCATGCCGGCAATACCGATGGCCGACAGCAGCGCGCCGATGGTCGTCGGGATCAGGGTCACAAACAGCGCCACCACGATGACGATTGGGATCACGCCGCCTGCATAGTTTGCAAAGCTCGGAATCGTCGCGGTGGCGATGACGAAGATGATGGTCAGGCCGACGAGCAGGATATTCAGCGCAATCTCGTTCGGGGTCTTCTGCCGCTCGGCGCCTTCGACCAGCTTGATCATGCGGTCGAGGAAGGTCGAGCCGGGCGCGGCCGTGATGCGAACGCGGATCCAATCCGACAACACCTTGGTGCCGCCTGTGACCGCCGAGCGGTCGCCGCCGGATTCGCGGATGACCGGGGCCGATTCGCCAGTGATGGCCGCCTCATTGACGGAGGCGATGCCTTCGATGATCTCACCGTCCGAGGGGATGGTATCGCCGGCTTCGACCAGGACGATGTCGCCGACCTTGAGCGAGGTGCTGGGGACGAGCTTGAAGTCCCGGCCCCCGGCGGCGGTCAGGAGTTTGGCTTGCATTTCGGTGCGCGTACGCCGCAGCAACTCGGCCTGCGCCTTGCCGCGGCCTTCTGCGATGGCCTCGGAGAAATTCGCAAACAGGACCGTGATCCAGAGCCACAGGACGATCTGGAACGTAAAACCGAGGTTCTCACCGCCGGTGAACAGTTCGCGGAAGAAGATGATCGTGGTCAATGCCGCGACGACCTCCACCACGAACATGACCGGGTTCTTGATCAGTGTTCGCGGGTCGAGCTTGGCGAACGCTGCGCGGATCGCCGGAACGACGATCTTGGGATCGGCCAAGGCCGAAACCGGCATCCGCTTGCGGATCATTGTGCTTTCCGTGGACATGGATGGGACTCCGGAATTAGTTCGAGGCCGCGAACAAGGTGCCGGCGAGCATGGCGAAATGCTCGGCAATCGGCCCAAGCGCGAGCGCGGGGAAGAAGGTGAGGCCGCCGATGATGAGGATCACGCTGACCAGCAAGCCGACGAACAGCGGCGTGTGGGTCGGGAACGTTCCAGCCGAGGGCGGCACGGTCTTCTTCGCGACCAGCGAGCCGGCCACCGCCATCGCGGGAATGATCACGAAATAGCGGCCGACGAGCATCGAGAGTCCGCCGGTGGTGTTGTACCAAAGCGTGTTGCCGGTGAAGCCACCAAACGCGGAACCGTTGTTGGCGGTCTGCGAGGTGTAGAGATAGAGAACCTCACTGAAGCCATGCGGGCCAGGATCCTGCATGCTCGACAGGCCGAACGGCAGCAGCACCGCAACTGCGGTGAACCCCAGCATGAACAGCGGCAGGATCAGAATGGCGAGCATCGCCATCTTGACCTCCTTGGCTTCGATCTTCTTGCCGAGATATTCCGGCGTGCGGCCGACCATGAGGCCCGCGACGAACATCGCGATGATCACCATCAGCAGCATGCCGTAGAGACCCGATCCGACGCCGCCATAGATGATCTCGCCGAGCTGCATCATGATGATCGGGATCATGCCGCCGAGCGGCGTGAAGCTGTCATGCATGGCATTGACGGAGCCATTCGACGCCGCCGTGGTTGCCACTGCCCACAAGCTGGAATTGGCGATGCCGAAACGGACCTCCTTGCCTTCCATGTTGGCGGGATCGAGTCCGAGCGCGGCGAAGTTCGGATTGCCGGCGCTTTCAGCCCAATAGCAAACGGCAAGCCCTGCGATGAATATGACCGACATCGCGGCATAGAGCGCCCAGCCCTGGCGTTCGTCTCGGACCATGCGGCCGAAGGTGCAGGTCAGCGCGGCCGGAATCAGCAGGATGAAGAGCACCTGGAAGAAATTGCTCAGCGGCGTCGGGTTCTCGTAAGGCACGGCCGAATTGGCGTTCCAGAAGCCGCCGCCATTGGTGCCGAGTTGCTTGATCGCGATCTGCGAAGCGGCCGGACCCTGGCTGAGCGTCTGCGTGGCGCCCTCGAGCGTGGTCGCTTCAACATAAGGCCCGATGTTCTGCGGCACGCCCTGCCAGACCAGGAACAGCGCGCCGATGAACGCGATCGGCAGCAGGATGTAGAGCGTACCGCGGGTGAGATCGACCCAGAAATTGCCGATGGTCTTGCCCGAGGTGCGTGCGAACGCGCGCGTGAGCGCGATGACCAGCGCGATGCCGGTGGCCGCCGACACGAAATTCTGCGTCGTCAACCCGAGCATCTGGCTCAGGTAGCTCATCGTGCTTTCGCCGCCGTAATTTTGCCAGTTGGTGTTGGTGGCGAAGCTGACCGCGGTATTGAAGCTCAGATCGGCCGGAACCGCGGACTGGTCGGCGGGATTGAGCGGCAACACGGCCTGAAATCGCAGTATCGCATAGAGCGCCGCAAATCCGACCGCATTGAAGAGCAGCGCGGCGATCGTATAGGTCAGCCAGTGCTGCTCGCGCGTCTCGTCCACGCCGGCAACCCGATAAAGCAAGACTTCAACCGGGCGAAAGACCGGTGTCAAAAAGGTGCGCTCGCCCTCGAACACGCGGGCCATGTAACGCCCCAGCGGAACGACGAGCGCCGTCAGCACCACGAAATAGAGTGCGATCTGAAACCATCCATTGACTGTCATGGCACGTCTCTCAGAACCGCTCGGGCCGAAGCAGAGCGTAGGTGAGGTAAATCGTGAGGCCCACGGTGACGAGGGCCGCGAGCGAATAGTCGAAGATCATGACAGCCTCCTCAGAGCCGTTCGCAGGCATAGGCGTAGCCCACCGACAGCGCGAAGAAGCCGAGCGCGATGGCCAGCATGATGACGTCCAACATTGGATGCTCCCCAGGCAATGCGTCATATGAAATGACGCGTGACCGTGACGCGATGTTCCGATGCGCGTCTTGACGTGCATCAAACGCGCACGAACAACGTGAGCGACGCTTCGTTATTTGCCACTGACGGCATAGGTTTTCGAGATGGGTCCGGGGGCGACGTTATAGGAATCTCATATAGATGC
>CAVUIV010000010.1:0-389156 GCA_963741595.1 uncultured Alphaproteobacteria bacterium | reverse complement strand
GGGTATCAGAACGTTAGCATCGGCGCAATACGCTTCGCTATTGCGCCCTACGGGCTGAGCGTTGAACCCGGCCCCACGCTCGACCTGAGGCAATCGCAATTTGTGTGACACCTGTCACAGCCCGGCGCGCGGCTTTAGGCGAGTGTGCAGCAGCGATTGGAAACCCAATTCGCCTTGAGAGCAAAAGGGAGCATGACAATGACGACAGTTGTTACGCAAATGCGTGAATTGACCGGTGAGGAGCTCGATCTCGTTTCCGGCGGCAAGAACCAGTCCATCCATGGCGGGTTCAAATTCACCCTGCACGACAACGGCGACCTGACGATATCGGCGGGCTGGCCGGGGGTGACCTTCAGCAGCAGCGGTGAGGTCTTGGAGGTCAGAGAATATATCAAGTGAGCCATCGCAATCATCGCGGCCCGCATTGAGCGTCGGCACAATGCGGGCTACTCACTTCTTTCCGAGCGTCTTCCAGACGCCCTTGGCGGTGGCGACGACGCGGTCGCCGACCATGAGGTCGCCGCTCATGAACACGAGCGAGCGCGTGCGCCGCACGACCTGGCACTTCGCCTCGACAAACTCGCCGACCTTCACCGCATCGACGAAATGCATGTCGAGCTGCACCGTCGCCTGCGGCTGGCGCTCGTTGGCGTACCAGCAGGTCATTCCCATCGAGCGGTCGGCGAACGTCATCAGCATGCCGCCCTGCACGACACCGCGCCGGTTGTGATGCTTGTGCTCCGCCAGGAAGGCATAGCGATAGCTGTCGCCCGCGGGCTTCTGCCAGAGCGGGCCGATCAGGCCGATGAAACCGTCGTCGCTGTAGGGCTCCCAGCCGGCGGCTTTGGGATCGAACGGCTTGGTGTCGGTGGTCTGGTCCATCAGCCGATATGCCTCCCGAGGAATTCCAGCGTGCGCTCGCGCGCGAGCTTGTGCGCGAGCGCGTCGAAGCGCTGCAATGGGTCAGCTCGACGGCGCGTCCGGTCGCGATGGTGCAAGGGATCGTCGGCTACTTCGCTGCGCGACTGACCGCACATTCTATCGCTTCGCTCATGCAGAGTCAATCGCTCACGCAAACCACCACGCCGAACGATTCGCCAAGCACCACAAGCCCAGGAATTTTGTCAGCGCATGGCGCTGCGTCAGGCCCGCCAGACGGTGCTTTGATGGGTGTGCCATCTTTGCAACCCTGGCGAAGTTTCGAATTGGAACACGCTTTTCCCGATTGATTTGAACATCGAGTAGCGATCATATGATCGCAACACGAAGGGACTTAAGCGATGTGCCTGCGCGAGGGAATTGAAGCGGCGACCTGGGTTGGTTTCTCTGCGCTCGCATTGCTTGCGGCGATCACGCCGCTGGTTTTCTTCGGTTGATCGCTGGAGAATCGCCGCGCGCGGACTGGCTGAACAAGCCGCCGTCCCCGCCGTCGCGACATAAGCTGCACCGCAAATAAGCAGCGCCTCAAATAAGCAGCGTTTCGAAACAATTCCCGTTTCGAAACAAGTCCCGTCGCAAAGCACGATACCGCACCAACGATATTAGTTCCGCCTGTGGCCTTCCCGCCACACGGATTAGCATTCAGTCGTAGCGCAGTCCGAGGCGCTTGGCCCGGAGCGATTTGCCCGGCGGCAGCGCTTGCCTGCCCGTCGCTGATGCCGGCCCTCTCCAAAATAGCGCGAATCGCTAAAACACCCGTTGCGCCGCGCGCGCGAGCGAGAACCCATGGCCGCGGGCGTTGCG
The DNA here is from genome assembly GCA_963741595.1 of uncultured Alphaproteobacteria bacterium. Taxonomy (GTDB): domain Bacteria; phylum Pseudomonadota; class Alphaproteobacteria; order Rhizobiales; family Xanthobacteraceae; genus VAZQ01. The sequence continues at coordinate 387,413 of CAVUIV010000010.1, read as the reverse complement.
GCAGGTGACGCCGCTCTGCTCGGAGAGGCAGGTGAGGCCGGCGCGCTGCCAGGTCTGGCCGTAGGGCAGCACCGGCAGCCCATTGTCCTGCACGGTGTCGCCGTAACAGAGCGGCGCGCCGCGGGTGGCGCGGCCGGAAATCTCGAACGCCTGGCCCCATTCCAGGTCGCAATTGCGCGGGCGCGGCAGCGAGCGGTTCGACACCTGCCGCAGGTCGCAGCGAATCACCGCGTCGCCGTCGATGGCGAAGAACTGGCAATGGATATTGCCGGTTGGCGAGCGGAAGCCCTCCTGCGCCAGAGCCGGCTGCGTCAAGACCGCGCCAGGCGCCGAACAGGATCGATAGCACCGCCGCCGTGAACAGCCTTTGCAACATCACGTCTCCTTTGGGATTGCCGATTGCGCGCGTCCGCCGGAACTAGCACGTCGCCCGGATGAGCGCAGCGATAATCGCGAATCCGCCGCGCCGGCACATCCGGTCCGCATGTCGCTTCGCTCATGCAGGCTCTTCACCGGGACCAGCAACAATATTCCTGCCGATGCGATGTGCCGATGGCGCAGCGCTTTCGCGCGCAATCCACAGGGTATCACTCAGCCATTTGCGGATAGTCGCGTTTGACAGTTCACCATTCGCGCCCATCTCGTCCCGCGTCCCGTTCGCTGAGGGTGCTCTCGCGAGGCATCGCCTGAGCAGAACGGGATGCGGCGTCCCGCGCGTTTGCCGATGCACGCAGATCCCGGGAGGCTCCGGAACCCCGCCCTCCGCCACTACGAGCGGACGCGAGAGCTCGCATGACCGTGTCCCCGCCGCAGTGCTTCGGCCTTCGCGCGGGACCGGCGCCATAAATCCCGCCGTGGAGCGCCGAGAGGCGATCGTCCGGCGACGGCACTTCGCAGTGCGGCGTCGCGCGAGGCGCCGCGTACGAACGCGCGCTAGCGCGTCTTCGCCGCGCACGGCGCTGCGCGCTCGCGTCACTGGCCCGCGCAAGGCGTGCCGCTGCACCCGAGCGCCTGTCGGCGCTCCACGCCCTCTTGGGACGAGAGGGCAAGCCACAGGGGGAGAACGCGAACCTCGGAGGGCTCATGCCTCGCGAGAACGATGATGCTTGTGCGTTCCATCGGCTGTCATCCCGGAGCCGGCTGCAGGCCGACAGCGCGGTCCGGATCGCGCGCGGCCGCGGCTATGGATCACGGAACTCATCGGGCTAAGCGCGCGCCCCGGAATATCGGTCGACGACTTTTGTCCGCAAGTGCTGCGTCGTTTCATTGCTGCGCGTCACGGCGCACGACAGACGCCGCGACAAGCCGCCCGGCTTCCGCTACACAGCCGCCATGGTCGACCTCACCCGCATCACGCCAGGCCTCACCGGACAGGTCGAGACCGTCGTCACGCCCGACAAGACCGCGCCGTTTGTCGGCTCCGGCCGGATCGCCGTGCTGGCGACGCCGGTCATGATCAACCTGATCGAGGCCGCCGCGCTGAAAGCGGTCGAGCATCTGCTGCCCGCAGGCCACCAGAGCCTCGGCATCCATCTCGATGTGAAGCATATCGCGGCGACGCCGGTCGGCCTGCGCGTCACCGCGACCGCCGAAGTGACGCGCGTCGAGGGCCGCACCATCCACTTCCGGGTCGAGGCCCGCGACGAGCGCGAGGTCATCGGCGGCGGCACGCATGAGCGCGTCGTGGTCAGCGTCGCGCGTTTCGACGAGCGCGTGCAGCGCAAGCTGCGCGGCGCGTGAGGCTTCGCGGCCGCCTCGTCCCGAACGCCGCCGGTCAGAACAGGAAGTCACTCGCGCCGAGCGAGCCGAAGTTTGCACCGGCGACGAAGATCGTGTCGTGGGTGCCGATGACGCCGATGGTGGCGCCCGACCGGTTATAGGCGATCGACAGATCGGCGAACGACAGACCCAGTCCTTTAAACGAGATCAGGTCGTTGCCCAGGAACGTGCCGTCCTGCCAGTCGATGATGGTGTCGCGGCCGAAACGCTCTCCGAACACGAATGTATCGCTGCCCAGGCCGCCGGCCAGGACATCGTTGCCGGTGCCGCCGTCGAGGCGGTCATTGCCGAACAAGCCCGCCAGCGCGTCGTTGCCGGCGCCGCCACGCAGATCGTTGGCGCCGAGATCGCCGCCCAGCGTATCGTCGAAGGACGGAGCCGATCAGGCCCTCGATCGACGAATAGCTGTCGCCGGCGGCTTCGCCGCCGTTGAGCGCCGGATAAATCAGCAGCGCGCGGACGCGGCCGAGGCGGTTTCGTAGCTCGCGACATCGAAGCCCGCACCACCAATGAGGTCGTCAGCGCCGGCGCCGCCGTTGAGCACATCGTTGCCCGTGCCGCCGTCGAGAAAGTCATCGCCCTGGCCGCCGTTGAGCACATCATTGCCGTCGGCGACGAGAACGCCGGGGTCGCCGCCGAACAGGAAATCGTCTCCGTCTCCGCCCGTGAGCTGATCGTTGTCTCCGCCTCCCGCCAAAACGTCCACACCGGTGCCGCCATCGAGTTGATCCGCACCCAACCCTCCGGACAGATTGTCGGTGCCGTCGAGTCCGAACAAATGATCGGCGCCGGCGTTGCCAATCAGGGTATTGGCCGCCGCGTTGCCGCTGATGCTGTCGTCGCCGCTGCCGCCGATGGCATTCTCGATCAGCGAGCGCGCGTCGCCGTTGTATTGCAGCGCATTGAAGACGTTGCCACGGGCGTGGATGTTATCGGTGATGTTCACCAGCGCCAGCTGGTTGGTGTCGAACACCGACCAGCCGCCGGGCGCGAGTCGATCGTTCAAATTGGTGGTGTAGTTGGAGAGGTCGTAGGTGTCGTTGCCGTTGCCGTCCCAGATCGTGCGAAAAATCTTGTTGGCCTGCGGCGTGCCCTGCCCCACGCCGTCGACGAACATTTCGCCGGTGGTGGTGCTGAAGGTGTAGATCGTGTTGCCGGCATTGGTGTTGAAGTTCGCGCCATACATGTATTGGATCGCGGCGATGTCGAGCATCATCAGCGATTGTGCAAAGCTGCCTTCTTGGGTGTCGTTGAACGGCGCCTCGTCGCCGACATAGCGGTGATAGGTCATCACCGAGAATTCCATCGAATTGAACTCGTCGGGCAGCACGTCGGTGGTGGGACCGGGGCGGTCGTTGGCGTGCCCGTGCTTGAGACCGATGGTATGGCCGAGCTCGTGCAGCACCACCCAATAGGCGCTGTCGCCGATATCGACGTCGTTGAAGCGCGCCTGGGTGCTGTTGAACCAGGCATCGCCGCCGCGATCGACAAGACCCGGATAATAACCGATGCCGCCGGGAGCGGCGGCCAGCTCCGGATCGTCGAACAGGTCGGCTCTGGCAAAACTGCTATCTGCGGCCGCGTTGCCGGGTGTGGTGAGCGTGTAGTTCAGTGGCGCGACCGCCATCAGCTGGGTGGTGATCGCGAGGGTGATCGCGCTCTGCAACGACGGCGTCGCGGGGACGAAGCTTGCGAAGTCGAATGTTGGCGGGCTCGGCGTCGTTCCGGCGGTGAAATAGGTGCCGGCATTGTAGTAACTGACCGTGTCCGGAAAATTATAGGTCAGGTTGAGATTGCCCCACTTCAGGTTGCCGAGAAGGGCATCGATTGTCACAACGCCCGACGCGACGTTCGCAATGCCACCAGCCACGGAATCCTCCATACTTTACGTGTCAGCGCCGCGCCCAGGCCGCCGGCCGACCGACTTCAAATATCTGCAATACCCTCGGCACAGGGCGCCACTGTGGCAAGTCATCCAGAAGTATTAGGTGATTGCGTGAGGTTCGCCGGGCAAAGCGACGTCCGAAAACATCTAGTACAGCACGTCGTCCTGCGGCGTGAGCGGCGGCGGCACGTCGGTTTCGCCCAACGCCTGCTTGAGGTCGATCTCGATCAGCCGGCAGATGGTCGACAGCGGCACGTCATGCGGGCCGCCTTCGAACGGATCTTCGGTGCTGTCGCCGACCCGGTCCATCATCAGGAATACCCAGGCGATCACCGCTGCAAATGGAACCAGCGTGTACACGAACTCGTGGGTGACGATCGCCGACAGCCCTTGCTGCGTCGCCTCCGCTTCGAACACGTCCAAAAACGACAACGGCAGCAGGAATGCAAAGATCGCCGTGAAGATGGTGCCGAAATTCGCGACCTGACGCGGAAACGGCGTGTTCTTGATGCGGTCGCAGATCCCGTGCGTGGCGTCGAGCCCGACCAGGAGATCGTTCATCGCCCATTGGCGCTGACTGTCGAGATAGCCCGCGCTCGCCAGTTCGCGCAGGCGTTCGGCCTGCCGGCGCAGCAGGAACGCCGCGGGATTGCGCACGCTCTTGGCGGCTTCGTAGTCCGTGGGATCGAGGAACCGGCCGTAGGAATCCGGGCTCTGATGCATCGTCGCCAGGTCGTGACCGACGCGACGATGGCCGAAAATGCGGGCGCGCGTGCTCACCGTCAAACGCGAGCGGCCGCGCAGCAAATGCGCCACCGCGTAAACCCAGCCCAAGTGGCGATAGATCAGCTCGTGCGCGACCTTCGGCGAGGCCGCGCCGGCGCTGTCATAGATCAGGCTTTGCACCGACAGCGCCCAGGAGCGGCTCGCCGTCGCCATGGTGCCGATCGCCTGGCGCGCTTCCCACCATCGATTGTAGGCGGAGACGCTTCGGAAGCCGGTGTAGAGCGAGACCGCGATCCCGATCAACGTGACCGGCAGCACCGGCATGGCCAGCCACTTGTACTCGAGGCTTTCGTGCAGAACGACGACAAGCAACGACCACGCGACGACGAGCAACAGCATCGGCCACGATTCGACGAACAGCTGCTTGAACCTGATGCGCCTGCGAACATACATGGTCGCGCCCCGCTCGGCCCGCTGGGACGCCGGCGGGACTGTCCCGTCCGGGTCGCCAGAGTCCGGCGACCACTACAACCGATTCCCAAGCTGCGACGCAAGAATAGCGGGGCTTTCCGGGTCACGCCGGCGCCTTCCCCACTAGCGCCTTCCCCACCCTGGAACCGACGACCGCGCCTCTCTATAATGCTCCGAGAAGGGCGCGGCTTGACGTGCCCCGTCAAACCGAAGGCTCGCGACGCCGTGCCCACTGAACCCAAGTGTTCAGGGAGGATGGCCATGGCCTATCAACACACCCTCGACGATACTGCGCACCCGTTGCCGCGCGTACGCACGATCGCCCCGCATGATCTCATTGAGGCGCTCCGGAAGGGTCTCGACGATTTCACGGCGATGCCCACGCACGCCTTGTTCATCAGCCTGATCTATCCGATCGCCGGCATCATCTTCGCCGTCGCCGTGTCGGACGCCAACCTGTTGTGGCTGGTCTATCCGATGGCGACGGGCTTCGCGCTGGTCGGGCCGGTGGCCGCGGTCGGGCTCTACGAGCTCAGCCGACGGCGCGAGCAGGGTCTCGACACCGGTTGGAACCACGCCTTCGATCTGCTGCAGGCGGAGTCATTCCGGTCGATCGCAGCGCTCGGCTTGGTGCTGTTCGTGCTGTTCGCGATCTGGATCGCCACTGCGCAGACGATCTACTGGTACCATTTCGGCTACGCCGTTCCGGAGTTGATGGCGAGCTTCGCGCGGCAGGTGCTGATCACCGACGCCGGCTTGCGCATGATGGTGGTCGGCAATGCGGTCGGCTTCCTGTTCGCCGTGGTGGCCTTTGTCATCAGCGTGGTGTCATTCCCGCTGCTGATCGACCGCCGCATCGGCGCCGCCGCGGCCGCGGCCACCTCGGTCAAGGTCGTGCTGCGCAATCCGATGACGATGGCGCTGTGGGGCCTGATCGTCGCCGCGGCCTTGCTCGTCGGATCGCTGCCGTTCTTCGTCGGATTGGCCGTGGTCATTCCCGTGCTCGGGCACGCGACCTGGCACCTCTACCGCAGGGCCGTGGTCGCGGACCTCGCGCCGCGCGAGGTCGAGCCGGCGAGGCCCGAGGTCCCGCGCTACGCGGCCGATTTCCCGTCGGTGCTGTTCACGCGCTGGCGCAAGCGCCGGTCGGACTAGAGCATGATCCCGAAAAGTGGGAACCGGTTTTCGGAAAAGATCATGCTCAATCAAGAAGCTAAAGCGTGATTGTGATTTAACTTAAAGCAATCACGCTTTAGCGTGTGCGCGGCCGGAACACGCGGAACGCTATTCCGGCAACACCGCTTCGAGTGCTTGCGCCAGTTGCGCGCTGGAGAACGGCTTCTCCAGCAATTCGATGTTCTGCACCATCAGCCATTTGCGGTGATGCTGGCTCGGGCTATAGCCCGTCATGCACAGCACGCCCATGCTCGGCCGCCGGCGCATTGCCTCTTTCACCAGCGTGACGCCGTCGAGCCCGCCGGGCAACACAACGTCGGTCAGCGTGATGTCGATATGGGCCGGCGAACTCGATCCAGGTGACCGCTTCGAATCCGGTCGCAACCGCGTGCACCTGATAACCCAATTGCTTCAACTGAGCCGCCATCACCACCCGCACGTCCGGATCGTCTTCGACCAACAGGACCGACTTCTCGCGGCTGACAGCGGCAACATCTGCACCCGGATCTTCTTCGGTCCGTCCGGTCGCTTCGACCCGCGGCAGACGGATGGTGAACCGCGTCCCCTCTCCGACCTTGCTGTCGACCTCGATCGCGCCCTTCGACTGCTGCACGAACCCATGCACCATGCTCAGTCCGAGGCCGCTACCCAAACCTTCCTGCTTGGTCGTGAAGAAAGGTTCGAATGCCCGGTTGCGGACTTCGTCGCTCATGCCCATGCCGGTGTCGACAATGGAAATGCAGACATCCTCGCCGGTGGCCGAGCGGGTCGGGCGTTCCGCGCCGATGGACCGGGTGGGCCGACAGGCGGTGGAAATGGTCAATTGCCCGCCTTCCGGCATCGCGTCGCGGGCGTTCAGCGCCAGATTGAGCAGGACATTGACGAGCTGGTTGCGATCGACCAGCACCGTTGCTGCCTTGGCATCGAGATGAGTCACGATGTCGATATCCGCTCCGAGCGTGCGTTGCAGCAGCCGCAAGGTATCGAGCACCAATTGATCGACCACCGTCGGCTCGGCGCGTAGCGGCGCCTGGCGCGCGAATGCGAGCAGCCGCTGCACGAGATCGCGCCCGCGCCGGGTCGCCCGCAGCGCCGCATCGACCAACTCCGGATCTGCGGTGACGCCGCGCTTGGCGGCGTCGCGGACAAAACCAAGGCTGCCGCGGATTACCGCCAAGAGATTGTTGAAGTCATGAGCCATGCCGGCGGTCAGTTGTCCGACCGCTTCCATCTTCTGCGCCTGGATCAACGATGTCTGCGCTTCCTCGCGCCGGCGCATCTCCTGTGCCAATTCGGTGGTACGTTCGGCAACGCGCGCTTCCAGGTCTTGGTTGGTACGCGCCAGCATTGCCTGCGCCTCTTCGCGCCGACGCATTTCCTCGCCAAGCTCAGCGGTGCGCCCCACCACACGCAATTCGAGATCTTCGTTGGTTCGCGCCAGCGCGTCCTTGGCCTGGCCCATTTGCGCTGTCGCCTCGATCAAGCGGCGCTCGCGCATCGCGCCCACGCTGATGGCGATCAAGATCGCCACCGTCAGCAGCAGAACCGCCGACCAATAGTACGACTCCCGAATGTTTGGGCGTCGGTACACTTCCGCCTCGGAAACCGACATCATGGCGATCAGTGGATACGGATCGATCCGCCGGTAAGACACCAGCCGGCGATCGGGATCGACGAGTCCCGGCACGTTCCAGAAATGTCCCGCGGTAAATTGCTTGGCGTATTCGATCACCCGCGTCCGCGGTGGAAATTGCTTGCCGACGGACGGCCAATCGATTTGACCGTTGACCACGCGGGTCCGCAAGACGCCGTCGAAGCCGAGCAAGGCAAATTGTCCGCTTGGACCGGTGTCGATCGCGCCGAGATATCGCCCAAGCTCCGCCGGATCGAGGAATGCGGCAATGACCCCGGCGAATGCGCCATCGGCAGTCGTCAAACGGCGAGTGAGTGCCAGCGCCCACCGGTCGGCCGAGCGCATGCGGTGCGGTGCATCGATGAAGAGCTCGTCCCGCGCCGAATTGACATGGGCTTGGAAGCCCCCGCGCTGGCTGCGGTCGACGCCGGCAGCGTCCGCGGAGAAAGTCAACTCGATGATACGGCCATCCGCACCGAGGAGGACAAAATTGAACGACAGTTCGTTCGTGATCGCCAGATCCCGCACCCAATCCGACAATTTGAAAGCCGCCGGGTTCTGCGCATACGATTTGCGCAGGAACAAAAGCGTGGAATCGACGCTCTTGAAAACGTGCGAATAGGACTTGTCGAACAGCCGGACCAGATTGGCCCCTTGCCGCACGGCTTCGTCATAGGCAACCGACCGTTCGTTGGCGATCCGCATTGTAATGGCGCCGTAGATCAGCACCAGCATCGCGATGCCGAGGTAGGTGACGGGCTGGGCCAGCAGGCGCAAGCCTCGACGGATCGCGGGCGCAGTCATGCGCCGACCGTCCCCGCGCGCGTCGTCGATGATGCGAACATTTCAGAATGTCCCGTTCTCATTAGTCGGTTGCATAAAATAAAGAAATCAATCTGAGGTATACCGCCGGAAAAGCGGGCTGAATCCATCACCTCTCGGTGGCGCAATCAATCCCTGCAACCGTCATCTGTGGATGATCGACCATGCACGGCGTGGTGGGAAACTTGCCCATGCATAGGCACATTTCGTCCCATCCTCAGGCCTTCCAAGCTTGACCCACATCAAGACCCCCTCGCGGCTCCGGCGGCAATAAGAAAAGAAATTTGGAGGTAGAATCATGGACATGATGGAATTTGAAACCGCGCAAGTGTTGCTGGCGGCCGTGATCATGCTGATCGGATTTGCCGTCGCAAGCTATCTGAGGCGCCAGTTTCACTGAGCGGCGGCGAGCGTTTGACGGCCATATGGCAGGAGCCTGCCTGTGCTAGGCTCTGAGCGATCGTTTCTTGAGGAGAGCGCGATGGGCCATCTTCGACGTTCGCTGTTGGCGCTTGGCTTCGTCCTGGCGGCCGCACCCTTGTCCGGCACGACGCATGCGCAGCAATCGACAGACAAGCCGTTCGACTTCAAGCCGCTGCTGCCGCCAGTTGTCCCGGTGCTGCCGAATTCGCAAGTGACATCGGGATCGGTCGGCGGAACGCAGAACCCCTACACAACGGCACCGCTGCAAAGCCCGACGCAGGCGCCAACGCAGCCCGCGCCGGGCATGCGACTGACGATCCCGACCCGCTAGTGGAGTGGATTTGACATTCGCTACCCACCTGGCAGCAAGCACGCGATGCGAATGTCAAATCCAAAACTCCACTAGCAGCTTATACTTGCAGTGGTCTTTTGATTCTAACATTCGCAAAATCGCCCGCGGAAATGGGATGCGAATGTTAGAATTAGACCACTAGGCGTTTTGGCGGCCCTGCCCCGGCGCAGCATCCTTGTCCTGCGCGCGCTTGAACGCGGGACGCGCGTTGAGACGATCGACATAGGCGGTGAATTCCGGCCGCGGAGGGATCAGCTTGAACATCATGCCCCAACGCAAACCCGATCCGATCACCACGTCGGCGGCCGTGAACTGCTCGCCGAGCAGGTAGGGACTTGCCGAGACGCCGCTCGCCAACACGTCCATCACCGTGTCGAAGTCACCGTGACCGAGCGTGCTGCGGCGCGCCTCTTCCTTGCGTGGGAACGCGCGATCAGTCACCGCCGGCTCGACGCAACTCGGACCGAAGAACAGCCATTTGAGATAGGTCCCGCGCCGCTTGTCGCCGATTGGCACCGCCAAACCGGCGTTCGGAAACGCGTCGGCAAGATAGGCGCAGATCGCCGCGGCCTCGGTGACGACCACGCCGTCATGGTCGAGCGCCGGCACCTTGCCCATCGGATTGACCGCAAGATAGCTCGGCGAAAGATTGTCGCCGGCCTGCAAATCCAGGAGCCGGATCTCATAGGGCTGCCCGACCTCTTCGAGCATCCAACGCACGATCGACGAGCGCGAGTGGATGGCATGATAGAGCGTCAGCATTGCGAACTCTCCTGCGTATTTGATGGGGTGATCAGCCCGAGTCTGCCCGCGCCGGCGACTATTAGCCGACCGAGGTGATCAAAGGAATGACCACTCTGCTCCTCCGAAGCCGTTGGAGCACGGCCGATAATCGCGCTACGCTGCCTGGGCCGGACAGTTGGCTCAACAGACGAGGACCATGACGGACATGCCAAGAACAACGATCCGGGTCGTCTTTCGTTGCGCGATCGCCTTGCTTGCGGTGGGCGTATTCAATGCGGCGGCGCAGGCGCAGAACTATCCGACCCGTCCCATCCGTTTCATCGTACCGTTTCCGGCCGGCGGGGTTGCGGATGTCACTGCGCGGCTGATCGGCCAGCGGCTCGGCGAGACGCTCGGCCAGAACATCATTATCGAAAATCGCACCGGCGCGAGCGGTACGCTCGGCGTCGATGCCGCCACCAAGGCGCCGCCTGACGGCTATACGCTGCTGTTCACCACCGGCGATTTCATCACCACACCGACCTTGATGCCCAAGGTCGCATTCGATCCTTACAAGGACCTGATCCCGATCACCCAGGTCGCGACCGCCCCGTTGCTGCTCGGTGCGCACGCCGCCGGTTCGATCGGGTCGGTCAAAGAGCTAATCGCCCAAGCCCGGAGCAACCCGGGCAAGATCGCATACTCCTCGCCCGGCAACGGCACCATCAATCAGCTTGCGGTCGAATGGCTGGCGATCGAAGCGAAGCTGAAATTCCTGCACGTTCCGTATCGCGGTGGCGCGCCGGCCGCCGTCGCGGTGGCGGCGGGCGACGTTCCGATCGGCGCTCTCACTCCCTCGTCGGCGCAGCCACTGGTCGAGGCCGCGAAGGTCAAGGTGCTGGCGCTGATGACCAAGCAGCGCCGTCGTTCGCGCCGCCGGACTGGCCGACGTTGGCTGAACAGGGATTGGCGGTCGACGCCGCATTGTGGGTCGCTCTTGTTTGCGCCGACCGGAACGCCGCAGGCGATCGTGGACCGGCTCGATGAAGCCGTGTTGCGCATCCTCAAGGACGAGGCTGTCCGAAAGCGCCTCAACGCGCTCGGGACCGAGGCATCGGGACTGAGTCAAAAGGTCTTCGTCGAGCGCATCAAAACCGATGCCGCTCGCTATCTGGAGATCATCAAGCAGACCGGTATCCGCGTGGATCAATAAAGCGAAGCGACGATCGGCCGACGCGGTCAAGCCGTGTGAGTTGGCAACGATGACACGAGATGAATGGATCAGCGCCGCGGCCGCCATCGCCATCGGGGTCGGCGTCATCGAATGGTCGTTCATCTCAATCGAAAAACTTCGGATCGACTGGGACTGGTTTCAGACCGGCGGCTTGATCCTCATCTGCGCGGCGGCCGGCCTGCTTGGCTATTGGCAACCGCGGCACGCCTGGCGCTGGGGTCTTCTGGCGATTGTAGCAATCCCTGCGTGGATCCTGATCCGTGCAGGGAGCCTCGGCCCGATGGGACCGATCTTTGTATTGGGATTCATCGCGTTTGCGATCCCGCCGATGATCGCAGCGTTGATCGGCGCCTGGCTGCGTCGGCGGCGCGCGAGCCAGTCGTCATCGGGGTAATCCTCAAGAAAGGCCTGCGAATCTCGACCAGCAGCAAAAATCCATTGAGGCTCAACAGCATTCCGACAAGGCCGAGCGCACCGCCGAGATAAGACAGCCACAACAGATTCGCGACAATGGCGACCGAAATCAGCACGATCGCGATCTGGAGCAACGCCTCGGCGTAGTCGAAATACGGGTCTTGCTTCAACGCACGGTCGCGCTGCTCTTCGTGCTGGCGGGCTCGCTCCAGCAACTCCTTCTTGCCTTCACGGGATTCCGGCTCCAACTCATAGCGCTTCACCGTCTCGCGGTAGAAATTCAGCTTGTCCTGAATCGCCTTTGCGACTGTCCGCCGGAAGTGCGGGATTGCGGAGCCACGCGAGTTCGAGTTCATCGCCGGCCAATTGATAGGACGTCTGCCGAATATTCTTGGCTTGGAAGAAACTGTAGAAATTGGAAGCCAGGATATTGTTGTTGAACGCCTCCTTGGCGGCGTTCGATCCGCCGAGACTGGTGATGGCGAGGCACATCGCGAAGAACGCAATGACAATCGCCGCGCGTTGCTTGAACTGGTCGGCTTCCCTGTCCTTGTCCATGAGTTCCGCGGCTTCGTCGGCTTTCATTTTTCATCTCCCCGGCAATCGCCGCAGCACACTGCCATAGGCGTGCAGGCCCTGCGCCGCAATGACGTAACCTATCCACAAGCTGGCCGCTGCCTGTGGCGTTTATGGGTCGGCGCATGGCGCTGGAACCGGCGGCGATCCGCCACAACCGCCCGTCACTTGGCGGCTACGCCACATCCTCGATGTGAGCCGGACGCGTCGCCCCATATGTCGAGCCCCGGCCTCGTCGTCCCTGCTTGTGACGCCACGCCTGTAACCATTGAAGGATCACCACGCTGACGCCCGCCCCGAGCACCAGCCAGCCCGGTCGGATCATGTCGAGATCGAATTCGAACGTGGACTGCAAGACCAGGAGCGGCGACACCTTGTAGTAGAGCCCGATCCCGATCGCCTCCCCGGCGAATACGAGCGCAGAGGCCACCACCGCCAGCGCCGTCAAGGACAGTATCGACGGGACGCCTTTCCGCCACCGCGCCAGCAGCCGGTAGCCCATCAGCCAGACGAACAGGCCGGCGACAAACGTCGGCACCCAGATATCCGCCTTGGTCTGTTGAAAGAAATGGATCAGAGCGAGCAATGCGATGCCGTAGGTGAGCCGATGCAAGCGCTGCCACCGCTGGCTGCCGAGACGCCGAACCATGGTATCGGTGGACGTTGACGCCAAGGCGATCAGCGCAAGGATGGCCACGAAGCCAATCGTGAGATAGAGCCGCAGCGCGATTTCGGCCGCGACCTTCCACAGATCAAACATCTGATCGGTAACGAACAGCAACACGTGCGTTGAGGCGTAGACAAAAGCGCCGACGCCCAGCATGCGCCGCACATCGATCAATCCACTGAGGCGGCCCACCCGCACCAACGGCGTGACTGCCAGAGTGACCAGCAGAAACACCAGCGCCCAGTACCCTGTCCGATGGATAAGGTCATTGATCGGCCGGGCTCCCAGGCCCGCGGTCAGCATCGCATGCGCCGCAATAGCGACCGGAGCCAACAAAAATGCCAACGCGGCAAGCCGCCATCCTGAAATGCGGCCGCGCCGATCGCGCCAGATTGCAAGCGAAGTCGCCATACCTGGCGCGTAGCACGGCACCTGCATCACTGCCCAGTGGCCGCTCTACAACCTATGCAAATCGTGATCGTCCGTGATCGGGTTTTCCAAGCCGTCGATTGGCCCCGGAGCGTCCTGGTTGGACGGGTCTCGGGCATTCAGTAAAGTCCAGGCGCGGGAGAGAGTTGGTGGAGTTGCCCCTTGGCTAGGATGGCCACCTTATTCATCGTTGCCGTATTGGCGGCATCCCAGCCGGTTCACGGCGCGGACGATTTCCCCATCGTCGGAACCTACATGCGCGACATGGTTTGCGCCGGTAACGGTTCACAGCGCCCTGATCTATTGGTGAGGATCACACCCGGCCGGATCCAATCTCCGATGGGCGATTGCAGTATTCTCAGCCACAAGCGGAACGGGCAGGCGATCTCCGCCCACGTCGAATGCAGAATACCCGGCGATCAGCGCGTCCTCGGCGACATCACCTTCACGATCCGGGACAGCAAGACCCTGGACTTCGAGGATCAAGACCACACCTCGGACGCGACGCTCCATCGCTGTCCCGAATAGCTTGTCCAGCCCGATCGACGACCATCCCGGTTGAGCAAGCCGGGGGACTGCATGTTATGTTGCGACCTCGACACGCAAGGGGGAGCCAAAGGGAAGCAATGTCGTATCGAGCCCTGCAAGGCGAAACCGTCTCGTTCCGCGGGCATGAAGGCTTTCAGAGCGAAGCCTATGTCGCCCGCCCGCTGACCGCCGAACGCACCCCCGGGGTCGTTGTCATCCATCACATGCCTGGCTGGGACGAGTGGACGACCGCGGTCGCGCGCAAATTCGCTCACAACGGGTATGCAGCGATGGCGCCCAACCTGTTCGTCCGGTTCGGGCCGGGCGAGCCCGACGACGTCACCGCGCGGGCGCGGCCGGCGGGCGGCGCTTACGACGCCGAGGTGATGGGGGATGTCGCGGCTTGCATGGCCTATTTGCGCGCCATGCCGACCGCCAACGGCAAGATCGGCGTGATCGGCTTCTGTTCCGGCGGCCGCCATACCTATCTCGCGGCCTGCACGCTGCCCGGCATCGACGCTGCCGTCGACTGCTGGGGCGGCCGCGTCATTGTCGACGATCCCAAGGAGTTCTCGCCACAGCGCGCGGTTGCCCCGATCCAACACACGGCCAATCTCGCCTGCCCTCTGCTTGGTATCTTCGGCAATGACGATCGCAACCCGACCGCCGATCAGGTCAATCGGACCGAGCAAGAGCTCAAGCGCCACGGCAAGAGCTACGAGTTCCATCGCTACGATGGCGCCGGCCACTCGTTCTTCGACTACGGCCGTCCGGCCTATCGGCCGGAGCAGGCCGCCGACGCCTGGCAAAAAGTGTTCGCCTTCTTCGACAAACATCTCGCTGCCACCGAACGATCGGTGGCCGCTTAGACGACAATCAACTCAACTGAATCAGCAGGATCTTTTCCGAAAACCGGTTTCTACCCCGGATCAAGTCCGGGGCAGGCTTTTCGGGATCATGCTCTAGGAGGTCAAGATCATGTGCTCATACATCGTCGAAAAAGCCGCCCTCACTGGCAGCGCCAAAGGCCGCGGCTGGATGAAGATCGATACCGCGCATGTCTATTACGATCATCCGTTTCATGCCCCGCTCGATCACGCGCTCGGCATCGACTTCATCAACGCCGCGAACGGCGGGCGTGAGCGCGTCGCGATCGAGATCAGCGCCGAGTCAGCGCGCGAGCTGGTGCGTGCGATCCTCTCGGCCTTGGAAAGCGGCGAACAGGAACACGCAGCCACCCAAGCCGCCGCCAACGCCGCTTGCCCGGCGGTGGCCGCCGCCGGCTGACCCGAACAAGCGAGTCAGCCAGTACGCCCGCTCACCGCTGGCGCAGGTGCCGAAGCAGCGCGCCGATAATGTTGGAATAATCGTCGGTCCAAACCCGTAACCGCGGGTCGCGCTCGCGGATCGGCCAGAACTCCGACTTGGCCAAAACGCCGAAGTCCGCCTCGTTGCGGGCGACGGCCGCGATGGTCGGAATCCAACGATGCTCGTCAGCATCTTCTTCGATGTCGCCGCCCTCATAGACCCGCACAATCGCGCCGTTCGCCTGCGCGATACCGGCGACCACCGAAACCAATTCCAAGTTCCGGTTCGAAACGTGCATGGCCACGATACCGTTCGGCTTGAGCTTGCGGAAATAAAGCTCCAGCGCTTCGCGCGTCAGCAAATGGGTCGGGATCGCGGCGCCGATAAAGGCATCGATGATGAGCAGATCGTAGGCGCCATCCGTCGCGTCGGCGAGCGTGAGCCGCGCGTCACCGACGATGATCTGGGTTTTCGGCGCACATTCTGAAATGTAGTTGAACAGGCTCGGATCGCGCGCGATGCGCGCGATATCGGCATCGATCTCATAGTAGGTGACCGTGGTGCCGGCGCTGCCGCGGCACGCCAGCGCGCCGGTGCCAAGGCCGACCACGGCCATGTTGATCGGCCCGCCAACGCGCTTCTCGACAGCCTCCACCACTTGCGCGAAACCGCCCCCGTCGTGGAATTCCGACACCATCCCAGGGCGGCCCTTCAGCAGATTGCCGTCAAAATCCCAAATCCGTTGGGCGCCTTGTGCGGTCGTGCCGTGATAGAGCACGCGGAACCGCCCGTCCGGGCTTTCGACCACGTTGAGCACACCGAAGAAATTGCGCACGAGATGGGCGCTGGTGCTGGCGTTGTTGTAGTGGTTCATCAAGAACAGCATCGCCACGATAGCGGCGAAAGGCAGCGGCGTGCGCCAATAGCGAACCGTCAGCCCCAGCAGAAACCCGATCACAACGGCGTAAGGCGGCGTATCGAAGCGGATGTCGGCGGCCGTCAGGCCGATGATCAATAGCGCCGCGGCGGCGATTGCGAACAGCAGCGGAAATTGGCCACTGCCGCGCGTCGGCCACGCCAAACCCGGACGGCATAGCAGCGTCAGCACCACCAGCAGCGGATATTCCACGATGCGGTTGAAAACCTGCGGCGCAATCAGCCCGGTCAGGATGCCGCCGATCATGCCGCCGAGCGAGATCCACATGTAGTAGCCGGTCAGGAATTGCGGCGGCGGCCGGCGGCGTGCGAGTTCGCCATGGCACATCAATGCGCATACGAAGAACACGCTGAGATAAATCACGATCTGCATCACGATCGACTCGATCGGGATCATCAAAATCGCGATGACCAGAAACAGAACGAAGGCCGGCTGGATCGCCACCGCCACCCAATGCGGAATGAAGGGGCGAGTCTGAAAAACGATGACGAACGTCAGCAGGTAGATCGCGAGCGGGATCGTCCAGAACAGCGGCACCGCCGCCACGTCGGTTGAAATATGCGCGGTGACCGCGATCAGGAGCCCGGACGGCACCGCGGCCAGACCAACCCAGCTTGCAACGCTGCTCCATGATGGCACGGTCAACGCGCTGGGCTCGGATGCGGTCGCTTCCGGCAATCGATTGGGCGACCGCAACATCAGATAGCCGCAGCCCGCCACGAACGCGATCAGAAGGTAGTAGCCGACAGTCCACAGCCAGGTCTGATCGCCGAGGCGCACCAATGGCTCGACCGCGACCGGATATGCGATCAGCGCGAGGAAGCTGCCGATATTGCTGGCGGCGTAAAGGAAATACGGATCCTTGGCGTCGCGATGCCCGGTCCGCACGAACCAAGCCTGTAGCAATGGTCCATTCGCCGAGAGTGCGAAGAACGGCAGACCGATCGAGACCGTGAACAATCCAAGCAGCCAAAACGCCTCACCCACCTGCGGCGGCCGACCCCATCCGCTGGCGATGTGCAGCGGCAATGTCAGGCATGCGGCCGCCATGACGATGAGATGAATGATGAGCGAGGTTCGGCCCGGTACAAAGCGCGTCAGCAGATGGGCATAGGCGTATCCAGCCAGCAAGGTGGTCTGGAAGAACACCATTGCAACCGACCACACCGATGCGGCACCGCCGAGACGCGGCAGCACCATCTTGGTGAACATCGGTTGCACCGCAAACAAAAGCGCGGCGCTGACGAAAATG
Organism: uncultured Alphaproteobacteria bacterium; assembly: GCA_963741595.1. Taxonomy (GTDB): domain Bacteria; phylum Pseudomonadota; class Alphaproteobacteria; order Rhizobiales; family Xanthobacteraceae; genus VAZQ01. The sequence goes on along the minus strand of CAVUIV010000010.1, from coordinate 370,078 downwards.
GCGGCGATGAAAGCCACCAATAGCGACGCCTGAGATGTGGCCGGGTTCTGCACTGCACCACCGCTCGGCAGCTCGGACGTAGTCATGTCACTTCCGTTCCAACGATGAAGGCTACCTACCCTCTGCGACGACAGGTATTAGCGATCCATGCAAATCCGATCAATTGAAAGGGCGGCCGCGAGGCCGCCCTTCGTGTTGTTGAATTCAACCGACGTTTGCCGTCGGCGGACGCATCTCCCGGGTTGGGCCCGAAAGTGGCGCGATGGGGCAGCGTTACTTGCCCATGCCGCCGCCCATACCGCCACCGCCGCCGCCGCCACCCATGCCGCCGCCGCCGCCGCCACCCATGCCGCCGCCGCCGCCGCCCATGCCGCCGCCGCCGCCGCCCATGCCGCCGCCGCCGCCACCCATGCCGCCGCCGCCGCCGCCGCCGCCGCCACCCATGCCGCCGCCGCCCCATGCCGCCGCCGCCGCCGCCCATGCCGCCGCCGCCCATGCCGCCGCCGCCGCCGCCCATGCCGCCGCCGCCCATGCCGCCGCCGCCGCCCATGCCGCCGTGGTAGTGACCGCCGCTCCAGAACCTACTGCGACCGTGCCAGCGCCAGCCGTGAAAGCCGTAGCCGCCGCCCCAGCCGAGACCACGGCGCCAACCGTAGCCGCACCAGTACCAGCCGGGTCCATTCCAGGCGTCATCGTACCAGCAGTGCTGGTGACCGCCGAAAACGAAGACCTGCACGGTATCAACGACTGACACCGAATCGATCGCTCCGATGATTGCAGACGTGCCGGGCATCGAGGCCGCGTCGGCTCGACTGGTTGCGAGCGCTGTACTGGCCACCAGCGCCAGCATTCCTAACTTGATTGAGTTTCTCATGAGATATCCTCCATTGATGTCGAGGTAGTCTAGCGAGAGCCACCATCCGTTTACATTGCACGCTCAAGCCGAGGAATTGTCAAACTAGTTCCGTGCAAAATCGAAACGATGGTCGTTTATTATCCGTCGTTCCATGAACAAACATTCAGAACGATGGTTGGCAGGCGCGAATGCAACTGCCAATCACGACACTGTCTGCTGCTGCAATTTGCCAGACGCCGTGACGGCCGTCGGCAATTCGGCTGCCCGGCGTCAATTCGTATCCGACGACGCGTAACACGCCATGCGCCGGACACATCTCCACTGCGAGTCGCGTGTAAAGATTGAGAATTGGCGGGGCGACCCAGCCAAAGCCTTCGTTCGCGAACCGTCCGTCCCAATGCTCCAATTGCTCGCGGCGCGCGCGGCTGCTGGCCGCGGTTTCTTCGTAGGTGCGCGTGAACATCAAGTCCGCACGCGTTCGCGCCTCCCAAGATGGTGCGCTGTCGTGCCAGTCATTAGCCGCGGAGGTGCGATCCACACGGGTTGCAAACCCTTCTTCGGTGCGCTCGATCACACACCGCTGCCCGGTTTCACACCCGACGAGCGAATAGATCACCGGACGGGCGATCGGCGTCGACTCCAATCGGTGCCTGGCTTCCGCGAACGTCTTGCAGGTCTCGAACACGTTGCGCAGCAGGTGATCCGGCGGCATGAAACGGATACGCCACGTGCGGATGGCATTGAGCGAAATATCATACGGCCGCAGCCAGGGATGTCGCGTCCGACGCCGCAGCGGCGCCTGATTGACGGCGGCGGCAAAACGGCCGGGCGCCGACGCTGTCAATACGCCGACATAACCTGGCCAGCTCACACTGTCGAAGGTGCCTGCGCTGCCTTGCATGCGCGCGATTTCGAGATAGCGACCCAATCCCGGAAATGGCCAATCCAGCGTGCGCGCCAGCCACGGTGCCCCGGCCTCTTCGCGGGCCAGCGCGGTGCAGCCCCATTGATAGCAACCGTTCAGGAACCAGATGCCTGGATAGTTGAGCGCGGTGGCGATCGCTGCGATTTCGCCGACGTAAGGCGAGCGCGAGCGCTCGAGCCAACGGCGCGTGACGGTGTCAACGGCTGGCAACAGCGCGATCGCCGCCTTCGGCAGCCATGCCACGCATTCGTCGCGCAACGCGCGGGCGCGGTCGGCGCCGTCGGCAGCGCGCCCCACCGTTCCGCCGGCACGAAGATCGACGATCGGGATCGCCGCCAGCGACCCGTCATGTTGCGGCATGTGCGCGATCATTTGGCTACGAAGCGTTGCTTCCGTCAGATCGACCACGCTACGGGGCGCGTTTGCGGTCGCAGCGATCAACGCCTGCACTTGTTCACCCGAGGCTGGATAAAATTCTTGCCCGCTTTTTTCGATTTCGGCCAGGAAATCGCGATCCTTGAGCATGGCGTCGAATGCCGCGCGCAGGAGCTTCACACGCTCCGCCGGCAAACCGGGCGGCGCAGCCAGAGATCGGCCGAGCTCCGCTCCGCCGATATAAAAGGCGAGCGCCGCCCTGCCCTCCGGCGTCTTGGCGGTTTCCAGCACGGTCGGGATATCCGGCATCTCGGGATGACGTTTGATGCCGTACTGCACCAACACGTTGATGTCGCGGTTCTGCAGCCACTGCTGCTTGGTGCGCTTCAACGTGTTCCACGACGTGAGCGCGCCGTCCACTTCGCCGCGCTCCATCGCCAGCATGCCCGCGGTCGAGCTCGGGTAACCTGAGATGATCTTGAAGTTCGTGCCGGCAAACGCGTTGAGAAGTTTTGGATACCCTTCGGACGGCGAGCCGGCGCCGGTGCCGGCGAGCGGGATTTCGTGCGCCCGCGCATCTTCGATGGTCTTACCCTTCGAGGTCTTCCAGGTGAAGTGCACTTCCAGGATCGCCGTCATGCGGCCGATCCAATTGAACTCCGCGGCCTTGTACTGCGCACCCGGCGAGCGCAGCGCGTCTTCCAGCGCCGCCGTCTGGGGAATGACGCCGAGCGCGGTGCCGTCCTTGGGCGCTGCGGAGAACAGGAAATTCGCGGCGCGCAACCCGCCGCTGCCGGGCATCGACTGGGCGATCACGGTCGGCTCGCCGGGAATGTGCCGGCCGATGAAACGGGCGACGAGCCGGCCGTAATAGTCATAAGTCCCGCCGGCGCCGAAACCGATATAGATATTGATGGTCTTGCCCTTGAAAAATTGATCGGCGGGCTGTGCCGCGCTGCACTGCGGTAGCAGCGCAACAATCGCCGCCGCTAGGGTCGTCGCCGACAAGCGACGTCGAATTTGCTCGATGATCATCACTCAGTTCCACGTTGGGCCATCGCAAGCACTATGGCATGCCAGCGAAAGCGCAAACCAGCATGACACCTTATCGGATCGCAATTCACTTATACAATTTCGCACATTGCCGCGATGGCGCCGGCATGATTGTCTAAGCGCCATCCCAAGGACGGGCAGCCGCTCGATCAGCCCGGAAGGCCGGAGAACAACCATGACTGTGATGACACAGGCCAAGCTCGATATCGTTCCCCTGACCAAGCACATCGGCGCGCAAATTCGCGGGCTCGATCTGCGCGAGAAGCCGGACGACGCCACCGTCAAGGCGATCTACCAGGCATGGCTAGACCACATCGTCATCGTCTTCCCCGACCAGAAGCTGTCGCAGGAGGACCTGATCCGCGTGACCGGCTATTTCGGCGAGCAAGGCATGCCGCGGCGGCCCGCAAAGTTCTTTCCCGCCGGATATTCCAAAATTCTGCCCGGCATCATGCTGATCTCCAATATCCGCGAGAACGGCGAGCCGATCGGCGCCTTGCCCGATGGCGAGATGATGTTTCATCACGACATGATTCATTCCGAGCTGCCGGACAAGGCGACCCTGCTGTTGGCGGTCGAAATCCCGTCGGCGGGAGGCAATACGCTGTTCGCCAGCGGCTACGCTGCCTATGACACGCTCGACCCAACGATCCGGAACCGGCTCGAAGGCCGGCTCGCGATCCATCACTACAACTACGGCTCGACCCAGCGCGGCGACGACAAGGGCACCGAAGCGTTCGGCGAATGCAAGCATCCGGTCTTCCGCACGCACGAGGACACCAATCGCAAGGCGGTCTACGTCAACCGCCTGATGACGGTCGGCGTGGAAGGCATCCCGCAGGCGGAAGCCGACGAACTCCTCAGTGCGGTGTTCGACCATGCCGAGAAAAAGGAATTCGTCTATGAGCACGTGTGGAACCTGGGCGATCTCCTGCTCTGGGATAACCGCTGCTCATCGCACGCACGAACCGACTTCCCGTCCACGGAACGTCGTTTGATGCTGCGAACCACGGTGAAGGGCGCGGCGCGGCCGTATTAGGCGCCGAGCTTCGACGCGAGGTCCTCAAGGCTGGTCGCGGCGACATCCACCGGCACCTTCGGCGCGGGCTCGCCCTTGCCGGGGCCGTGCTCATTCGGTCGCGCGATGTGACCGGTGCGCAACCCGCATTTGGCCGCGTGCGAAAGGTCGTTGCTGTGCGCCGCCACCATCATGCAGTCGGCCGGGGTCAGATCAAGCGCCTCGCACGCTGACAGATAGACACGCGGCTTGGGCTTGAAGTCGCCGGCGATCTCGGATCCGAGGATCGCGTCCCATGGCAGGTTGTTGCGACGCGCCAAGTCGACCATCAATGAAATATTGCCGTTCGACACCGGTGCCAGCCGGAACTGCCGTTTCAGCCGAACCATGCCGGGCGGCACATCCGGCCATGCGTCCAGCCGGTGCCAGGCGAGATTGAGATTGTACAATGTCGCGTCGGACAATCCGGCGACGCCAAAGCGCGGCAGGATGCGTTCGAGGTTCCGCCGGTGCAACACATCAAGCTTGCAGAACGGCAGCTGGCCCGAACGAATGTCTTCCATGGCAGGCTGATATTCACCACGCCAGGCGTCCGCAAATGCCGTCCAATCGAGAGAATGGCCGAGCGGATTAAGGATCGCTTCAGCTTCGCGAGCGATGCTGCTGCGCCAATCCACCAGCGTTCCGAAAACGTCGAAAAACAGCGCCTTGGGTGCCACGGCCATTGCGACAGCATGACATCTTGCGAGTGCCCGCTGTCAACGGCCGGATATTGCGATGCGGCAATAACGCCCTTGCCTGAAATCGGCCTTAACCGTATCGTCAATTCCGGTAAGACATTTTTTATGCAGCGCCCGCTAGACGGGATACCGCGCTCCGATCATTGGGAGGTGCCATGCTCCGCTTTGCCCTGACGTCATTTGTGGTGGCGTCCACCGTCGCCACCTCCGCGATCCCGGCCGTCGCCGATCCAGTCGCCGATTTCTATCGCGGCCGCACGATCCAAATGCTCATCGGGGTTTCCGCGGGCGGCGACTATGACCTGCGCGCGCGCCTGCTTGCGCGCTTCATGTCCAAGCACATTCCCGGCAATCCGAAGATCGTCCCGCAGAACATGTTGGGCGCCGGCGGGCTTGTCGCCGCGAACTGGATGGGCAACGTCGCGCCGCGCGACGGCACGGCAATGCTCGCGATCTCGTCCAATCTGCCGGTCGCGCAAGCCATCGGCCTCGATGGTGTGAAGTTCGACATCCGGAAGTTCAGCTATATCGGCAACACCACCGACAGCCCGAACGTCATCAACTCCTGGCACACCAGCGGCGTGACCCGCATCGAGCAGGTGATGGAGAAGGAGTTCGTGGTCGGCGCCACCGGACGCAGCAGCGGCTCCTACTACTATCCCGCGGCGCTGAACCTCTTTGCCGGAACCAAATTCAAGATCGTGTTCGGATATCCCGGCGGCGCCGACGTCAACATCGCGATGGAGCGTGGTGAGGTCGGCGGCCGCGGGTCCAATCTTTGGGCCTCATGGAAATCCACCCGCCCGCAGTGGCTGACGGAAAAGAAAATTCACATGCTGGTTCAGATCGCGCTGAAGCGGCATCCGGAGCTGCCGGACGTTCCGCTGATGCAGGAGCTCGTGAAGACCGACCTGCACCGGGAGGTGATGACGTTCATTTCGGCCGATACCGCGATCGCGCGCGCCATCGTCACCACGCCCGATGTGCCCGCAGATCGCTTGGCCGCGCTGCGGGCCGCCTTCGACGCCGCGATCAAGGATCCCGAACTGCTGAAGGAAGCCGCCCAGGCCCAGCAGGACATCAGCCCGACCTCCGGCGTCGAGTCCCAGAAGGTTGCCAACTTAATCATCAGCACCTCGCCTGAGGTGGTGGCGTTGGCAAAAACCGTCCTGGGCAACAAATAGCGCAGAGGTTCTTGCGCGCCTATGCCGTGACGGGCTCCAGTCCCTTCGATCGGATCAGCGGCGCGTTGTCGGGGCTGACAAACGCCCTGATCAACGCCCGCGCCGCCTCAGCCTGCTTGGCATCGGCGCCGACACCCGCGGCGTAGGTGGTGTAGTTCTGAATCTCCTTGGGCAACGGCCCGACCAGCACGATGCCCTTCACCGGCAGGATTTCGCTGATCTGGTGCACGCCGAGCTCGGCGACACCGTTCGCGATATGAGTCGCGACCGCACCGCCATGAATGAGCTTGGCCTTGGCATTCACCTCGTCGGCGATCCCAAATTTTTCGAGCAGCCCCGCGACATAGATGCCGCTCGAGCCGCCGGCATGCGGATCGATATAGGCGACGGTCTTGGCTTTCAGCAGCGCGTTCTTGAACGCCTCGACGCTGCTGATATCAGGCAGCGGCGTCCCCTCCTTGACCACCACACCGACGCCGACGCGCGCGATGTTGGTGCGGCTGCCGGCGACGAACTTGCCTTTGGCCGTCAGCTTGTCGATTGCATCCGGCGTCAAGAGCGCCAGATCGAAGGGCTCGCCGCCCTCGATCAGCTTCGCCAGCGCGCCGGCCGTATCGCGATGCAGGGTGACCTTATGGCCGGTCTGCTTCTCGAATTCCGGCACCACGGCCCGCACCACCTGGGTGATTGCGCCGGCGTGCAGCATCTTGATGTCCACGCCGCTCATGCCGTCACCTGCCGCCAAGCGTTGATCATTTCTTCCTCGTCTTATGCTGCCGCTCCGCGCCCGCTGGCGCCGATTGCTTGATACTCAGCTTCAGCGCAGTTTTCAAATCGTCGGCCCGGCCGTGCTTTTTCAACAGGTCGCGAAACGCCTCGTCGCTCAGCTCCTGCCAGGTTTTCATCGAATCCCGCGCCAGGACGTCGATGGCCTGCCAGGTCGCCTCGTCGAATGCGATCAGCTTGCGGCGTGCTGGCGTGGTTTGTCTTGAACCCATGATCGACCTTCCCACAGCAAGAGGGCGCCGCCTCAGGCGCCCGGAAACAACTCGGCACGAAACGCCGAAAACGGCCTAGGCGTCGGATTGCCGCGGTCATCGATCGAGGCGTCGAACACGACGTCGCCCGCGGGCGTGACTTCGATCAACCGCGCGGTGCCGAACGCGTCGACATTGTCGCTGGTGGGAACGCCGTCGACGGTGCAAATCCCGCCAAACGTCATGAACGTGTTGCCGGTCTTCGGCAGGCGACAGGCGCCACCTTGATAACAGGCGAAAATCCGATCCGGTCCGCCATCTCCGAAACTCCAGACCTGCCGCACCCGGTGCGCGGCCTCGTCAATCTCGTATTCCACCACGCGGCTGTAGCTCGTCGCATCCTCGTGCTTTGGGGCAAACGCACCGGCGCGAAAGTTTCCGTTGTCGAAGCACAGGACGCGGCCCCGACCCACGACCGAGCAATCGTGCTGGTGAAACTGCCATTCGACACCCGGCTCCGGCATCAGCAGCCGCTCCGCCAGTTCGCCGGTCCAATGGCTGGGATTGCCGAGGATCCAGCGTAGCTTGCCGCTGCCTCGATCAAATTTGATGATGCAATCTTGGTGCCGCAGCGAAGCCAGGATCGCGTCCTCTGATCGATCGTAGAAAACCGAGTTCGTGTGCGACCAATCGTACGCGCCAGGAAATCCTTGCCGGTGCCAGTAGTTGGATCGGCTGCCGTGACTGATCCGGTATGGATCGAGCATGTCGAACAACCGCCATTCTCGCACCAATTCACCGGCGCGCGTGACTTCGGCAATGACATCGCCGACCAGCGTGGCGGTTTCCCGCGGCGCCGACGCATCGGTCGTGCTGCCATGCCAACCAGCAAACGGCCGCGTCTCCGCACTCAGCACCAGGAAGTGTCCGTTCGGGAGCGCCTGGAAGGCGTGGTGCAGGACGTTGACCGGCAGCGCGATGCTGCCGTCGGTCGGAGTCTTGTCGGCCCATCGCCCTTGGGCGTGCCAGCGCCCCAGGACGTTGCCTTGCCAGTCGATCTTGGTGATCAAACCGGCGCCGGCCTGCGAATAGAGGATGTTGCCATCGAGGTCGCGGCGGATGTCCTGGGTCGCGGCGTCAAGCTTGCGATTGAGACGGACCGCGCCGCTGCGGTCGAGCGCGATCACCCATCCCATCTGGGCTTTCTGATTGCGGATGCTGCCGGGCCGCGTGGTGAACGCGACCACCCCAGGTTCGCGCCGGGACGGATCGCAGATATCGATCCGCATCGGTGGCATGTCGGGGCTCGTCTCTTTCATGTTCCATGCTCGATCGCCCAAGTCACGGGCGCGGCCGGAGGGCCGAAAGTTATTGTGCCGGAAACGAACGCAAATGATAGCCGCGATGCCGGGATCAATCGACGACCGTCGGCTCGGCGTGATAAGGCAACGCCATGACGGCACCGATCTTGGCACTGAACGACGCCGCCGCGCTCCTGCCGCCGCGTGGCGGCCTGATCGGGCTCGACCTCGGCACCAAGACGATCGGTGTCGCGTCGAGCGATCCGGACCGGCGGCTCGCGACCGGTGTCGAGACCATCGCGCGCACGTCTTTCACGGCCGATGCCAAGCGCCTGCTGGCGCTGGCGACCGAACGCAAGGCGGTGGGTCTGGTGCTTGGCCTGCCGATCAACATGGACGGCAGCGAGGGTCCGCGCGCGCAGTCGACCCGGGCCTTCGCGCGCAATCTCGCGCGCCTCACCGAACTGCCGATCGCGTTCTGGGACGAGCGGCTGTCGACCGCCGCGGTCGAGCGCGATCTGATCAGCGCCGATGCCAGCCGGAAAAAGCGCGCCGCGGTCATCGACCAGCACGCCGCGGCGTTCATTTTGCAGGGCGCGCTGGACCGGCTGGCGCGGATCGCCTCGGGAGCATGAGACGGCAATCCCATGTGGAGCCGCCCCGGCCCTCCCCTTGCCCCGCCTTCCGTCCGCGCCTATACGATGCGGCTTCAATGAACCGTGCGGCAATCCCTTGTCCCCGCGGCCGGGGCACCGGTCCGGGACCTTTGCCATGCGAGTAACCTGAAGCAGCAGGCAGGAGTGCCGATGGCATCCAAAAAGGCCTCCAAAGCGCTTCCCGCGACGCGCCACGTCATTTCGATCAATGACCTGTCCGACAAGGACATCGAAGCGATTTTCGACACCGCCCAGGCCTACCTGAAACAACTGCCCGACCGGCATTTTTCCTATCGCATCGGTCGCAGCACCGACGTTGCCTCGAACTACATCCTCGCCAGCCTGTTCTACGAGCCGTCGACCCGCACGCGGCTATCGTTCGAAAGCGCCATGATCCGGCTCGGCGGCCAGATCATCACCAGCGCCGATCCGGCAACGAGCTCCGCGGCCAAGGGCGAAAGCCTCGCCGATACGGTTCGCGTGATCGCGAACTACGCGGACATCATGGTGATCCGCCATCCCCGCGACGGCGCCGCGAAGCTCGCGGCCGAATATTCGCCGATCCCGGTCATCAACGGCGGCGATGGCAGCCACGAACACCCGACGCAGACCCTGTGCGACCTGTTCACCCTCAAGCAGAAGAACAAGCGCCTCAGGAACCTGAAGGTCGCCATCTCCGGCGACCTGAAGGGATCGCGGACCATCCACTCGTTCGTCTATGCGCTGGCGCGATTTGGCGCGTCGATCGTGCCGATGCCGGCCAAGGGCATGGAGTTGCCGGCCCATGTCGATCAACGACTGCGTGAGGAATTCGGCTGCCATATGGTCCCGGTGCCGAAGGGCAAAGGCGGCGAGACCTCGATCGATGCGCTTTACGTGACGCCCGAAGAGCCGCACCAGCAGTCGCTGTTCTCCGGCCCCGAAATCGAGCGCGACGTGGTCCGCGATCTCCTCATGGTCGACAAGAAAGTGGACGCGCTCTACGTCACCCGCTTCCAGAAAGAACGCTGGGCCGACAAGGATCAGGCGTATCCGCGGATCGACCGCAAATTCCTCAACGAGCCGAAATACTCCGACGCCAGCGTGATGCATCCTTTGCCGCGCGTCGGCGAGCTCGACGTCGCGTTCGATTCCGATCGCCGCGCCGTCTACTTCGAACAGGCCGCGTATGGCGTGCCGATCCGCATGGCGCTGATCTCGCTCCTGCTCGGGATCAAGAGCAAATCGCTGCAGCGCTTCGACGGCGGCTTCGGTCAAGCCAAGCAGGAGATCTACGATCAGCCCCGCAGCATCGGCATCAATTGCAGAATTCGAACTGCATCGTGCACGACCCGATGGAGGCGCAATACGTGCGCAACAAATTCTCGGTCGTGCCATCGGCCACGACGACCGCGGCTGCGCTGCATGTATTGCGAGCGCGAAATCGAACAGTTCGTGGTCGCCAGCAAAAAGAACAAATGGTACGCCGCCGATCCAGCATTGTTGCGCGCCGCCGACCACGGCCTGAAAGACACGATCTTGTTTGCCGACGAGGCCGATGCGCAGGCGGCGGGTTTCCACTCTCGTCGAGCGGCGGCGGAGCCCCGGCCCACGCGGCGAGCGGCCGGCCGATCCAGCAAGACGTAACGGCAGCAACGAGCCGTCATGGCCAGCACCGGCTCCCTGCTCGCCGCTTCAGTCGCCGCGCTGGTGCTCGGCTATCTGTGCGGCTCGATCCCGTTCGGCGTCATCCTGACGCGGCTTGCGGGCACGCAAGACCTCCGCACCATCGGCTCCGGCAATATCGGCGCCACCAATGTGCTGCGCACCGGCCGCAAGGCGCTTGCGGCCGCGACGCTTCTGGGCGACGTGCTCAAGGGCACCGTCGCGGTGCTGGTGGCGGCGGCCCTGTTCGATCGCAATCTCGCGCTGGTCGCCGGCTTCGGCGCGTTTCTCGGCCACCTGTTTCCGGTCTGGCTCCGCTTCAAGGGCGGCAAGGGCGTCGCGACCTATATCGGCGTCCTGCTCGGGCTTGGCGTGGCCGATCGCGCTGGGCTACTGCGTCGTCTGGCTCGCCGTCGCGGCGATCACGCGCTACTCGTCGCTCGCGGCGCTGGTCGCCAGCGTGGCGACGCCGCCGGCATTGTGGGCGACCGGCCTCCCCCACGATGCGGTGCTGTTCGTGGTGCTGACCATGGCGTTGTGGATCATGCACCGCGACAACATCGCGCGGCTGGCGCAAGGCACCGAAGGCAAGATCGGCCAGACCTCGCAACCCGTGGCGGACGCCTGAAGTCATGGCGGGCGCTGCATTCGCCTCACCGACGAGCAGCGGCTCGACTGGCTGCGGCTGATCCGCAGCGAGAACGTCGGGCCGCGCACGTTTCGCGCGCTGGTCGAACCATTGCGGCAGCGCGCGGGCGGCGCTCGACCGCCTGCCGGATCTCGCGCGCCGCGGCGGCGCCGCCGGCGCGCCCCGCATCTGCTCGCGCGCCGATGCCGAGCGCGAGATCAAGGCGGCCGCCGCCATGGGCGTCGGCCTGGTGGCGCTGGGCGAGCCGGACTATCCGCCGCGCCTGCAGATGATCGACGACGCGCCGCCGCTGCTCGCGGTGCGCGGCCAATTGTCCGCGCTGGCGATGCCGATGGTCGCGATCGTCGGCGCGCGCAATGCGTCGGCGGCCGGCGTGAAATTCGCCGAACGCATCGCGCGCGAACTGGGCGAGGCCGGCTTCGTCATCGCTCCGGGCTCGCGCGCGGCATCGACGCCGCCGCGCATCGCGCGTCGCTCAAGACCGGCACGGTCGCGGTGCTGGCCGGCGGCCATCGACCGCATCTATCCGCCCGAGCATGGCGGGCTCGCCGAAGTCGATCCTGCCGGCGGGCGCGCTGATCTCCGAAATGCCGCTCGGCTGGGAGCCGCGCGCGCGCGATTTCCCGCGCCGCAACCGGCTGATCTCCGGGCTGTCGCTGGGCGTCGTGGTGATCGAGGCCGCGCGGCGCTCCGGCTCGCTGATCACCGCGCGGATGGCGCTCGAGCAGGGCCGCGAGGTGTTCGCGGTGCCGGGCTCGCCGCTCGATCCGCGCTGCGAAGGCACCAACGGCCTGCTCAAGCAGGGCGCCACGCTGGTCACCGAAGCGGCGGACGTCATCGCGGTGCTGCAGCCGATCCTCGGCCACCCGATCGAGCCTGTTCGCCGCAGGAGCCGGACAGCTGGGACGCCGCGCCGCCAGCCCGAGCCGGCGCCGGACGAGCGCAAGCGCATCGTCAGCCTGCTCGGGCCGACGCCGGTCGGCATCGACGATCTCGTCCGGCTGTCCGGCAGCTCGCCCGCCGTGGTCCGGACCGTGCTGCTGGAACTCGAACTCGCCGGCCGGCTGGAGCGCCACGGCGGCGGCCTGGTTCGCTGTGCTGTAAAGCTCTATACCGGCACGACCCTGGCGGCAGGCGCCGCATTTGCCAGGTCACCCGCCGATTGTAGACACAGAAAAGCCGCTGGAGCTCCTTATTTACCAGTTCGCCTGCGACCCTCCCGGCGGCCAGTGACACGGGTCCCTGATTTGACAGCGGGGGGCGTCCTCCCCATGTTCCGGCCAGGAACGCGGCCGAGTCCGCCCCCAAAATTGGGTGAGGTTCGGCCGCTAACCCATTGGAATTCAATGAATATCGTCGTTGTTGAATTGCCGGCCAAGGCCAAGACCATCAACAAATATCTTGGCCCCGGCTACGAGGTGCTGGCGTCGTTCGGCCATGTCCGCGACCTGCCGGCCAAGGACGGCTCGGTCGATCCCGAGGCCGATTTCCACATGATCTGGGAGGTCGACGACAAGTCCCAGAAGCGGCTCAACGACATCGCCCGGGCGGTCAAGGGCGCCGACAAGCTGATCCTGGCCACCGACCCCGACCGCGAGGGCGAGGCGATCTCCTGGCACGTGCTCGAGGTGCTCAAGGAGAAGAACGCGCTCAAGAAGCAGACGGTCGAGCGGGTGGTGTTCAACGCCATCACCAAGCAGGCGGTGCTCGATGCGATGAAGCACCCGCGCGACATCGACGCGCGCGCTGGTCGATGCCTATCTCGCCCGCCGCGCGCTCGACTATCTGGTCGGCTTCACGCTCTCGCCGGTGCTGTGGCGCAAGCTGCCGGGCGCGCGCTCGGCCGGCCGCGTGCAGTCGGTGGCGCTGCGGCTGGTCTGCGACCGCGAGCTCGAGATCGAGAAATTCGTCGCGCGCGAATACTGGTCGCTGGTCGCGACGCTGGCGACGCCGCGCGGCGACACCTTCGAGGCGCGCCTGGTCGGCGCCGACGGCCAGAAGATCCAGCGCCTCGACATCGGCTCGGGCGCCGAGGCCGAAGCGTTCAAGCAGGCGCTGGAGACCGCGGCCTTCACGGTCGCCAATCGGTCGAGGCCAAGCCCGCCCGGCGCAATCCGCCGCCGCCGTTCACCACCTCGACCCTGCAGCAGGAAGCGAGCCGCAAGCTCGGCTTCGCGCCGGCGCACACCATGCGGCTCGCGCAGCGGCTCTACGAAGGCATCGACATCGACGGCGAGACCGTCGGCCTCATCACCTATATGCGCACCGACGGCGTCGACATCGCGCCGGAGGCGATCGCCGCCATCCGCAGCATGATCGGCACGGACTACGGCGCCGCTACGTCCCGGCCGCGCCGCGCCACTATCAGACCAAGGCGAAGAACGCGCAGGAGGCGCACGAAGCGATCCGCCCGACCGACGCGGCGCGCCGCCCGCGCGACGTCGCGCGCGTCGCTCGATTCCGACCAGGCCAAGCTCTACGAGCTGATCTGGACTGCGCACGTCGCCAGCCAGATGGAGTCGGCCGAGCTCGAACGCACCACCGTCGACATCACCGCCAAGGTCGCCGGCCGCGTGCATCGACCTGCGCGCCACCGGCACAGGTGATCAAGTTCGACGGCTTCCTCACGCTCTATCACGAAGACCAGGACGATCCAGCCGCGACGACGAGGACGTCGCGACCGCCTGCCGGAGATGAACGCAGGGCGAGACGCTGACAGAAGCGCGAGATCGACGCCAGCCAGCACTTCACCGAGCCGCCGCCGCGCTATTCGGAAGCCTCGCTGGTCAAGCGCATGGAAGAGCTCGGCATCGGCCGGCCTTCGACCTATGCCTCGATCCTGCAGGTGCTCAAGGACCGCGGCTATGTGCGCATCGACAAGAAGCGCCTCGTTCCCGAGGACAAGGGCCGCGTGCTGACCGCGTTCCTGGAAAGCTTCTTCGCCCGCTATGTCGAATACGACTTCACCGCCGGCCTCGAGGAGCAGCTCGACCGCATCTCCAACAACGAGCTCGCCTGGCGCGACCTGCTGCGCGACTTCTGGCGCGACTTCACCGCCGCGGTCGGCGACATCAAGGAGCTGCGCATCGCGCAGGTGATCGATGCGCTCGACGAGATGCTGGCGCCGCACCTGTTTCCGCCGCGCGCGGACGGCACCGATCCGCGCAAGTGCCCGAACTGCGAAACCGGCAAGCTCTCGCTCAAGCTCGGCAAGTTCGGCGGCTTCATCGGCTGCTCGAACTATCCGGAATGCCGCTACACCCGCCAGTTCGCGACGCGGCAACGGCGCGCCTGACGGCGGCATGAAGAAGCTCGGCGAGGATCCGGCGACCGGCCTCGAAGTCACGCTGCGCTCGGGCCGCTTCGGCCCCTACGTCCAGCTCGGCGAAGCGGTCAACGGCGAGAAGCCCAAGCGCGCCGGCCTGCCCGAAGGGCCTGTCGCCCGACGATGTCGATCTCGAGCGCGCGCTCGGCCTGCTCGTCGCTGCCGCGCGAGGTCGGCAAGCATCCCGAGGACGGCGAGCCGATCATCGCCGGCGTCGGCCGCTTCGGCCCCTATGTGCAGCACGGCAAGACCTACGCCAACCTCGAGACCGGCGACGACGTGCTCACCATCGGGCTCAACCGCGCGGTGACGCTGATCGAGGAGAAGAAGCGCAAGCCCGGCAGCGGCCGGGCCGCTTCGGCGCCGATCCCGGCCGCGCGCTCGGCGACCATCCGGACAAGGGCGGCCCGATCGTGGTCAAGAACGGCCGCTACGGCCCCTATGTCAGCCACGACGGCGTCAACGCCACCCTGCCCTCCGACATGACGCCGGAGACGATCACGCTCGAACAGGCGCTGCCGCTGCTCGACGCCCGCGCCGCGCGCGGCGCCGGCAGGCAAGAAGGCGCCGGCAAGCGTCCGAGCGCGCGGCCAAGACGCGCAGCAAGAAGGCGGCGACCGTGCAAGCGCCGACAAGCGCGCCGCCGCCAAGGCGAAGAGCCCGAAGAAGGCGAAGGCGCCAAGCCGGCGCGCAAAAGCCGCAGCGCAAGGCGCCGAAAGCTGCAAGCCGCAAAGCCAAAGTCGACCAGCTGCGGACTGCCTGCAGGCTGGCAGAACCGGTGTCGAATGCCTAGCTTGATGCGTGAAGCCAGCTGATGCGGGGCATCGCTGGCATGCCGCGGACCAGTTCACTCGTGACACGACCTCCACCAAACCGCACTTCCCTCCAAAGACGACATCCTCGCCTTCATCGGCAAGCAGCCCGGCAAGGTCGGCACCCGCGAGATCGCGCGCGCCTTCGGCCTGAAGAACGCCGACCGCGCCGGCTCAAGCGCATGCTGCGCGAGCTTGCCGACGAAGGCCGCGTCGAGCAGCCGCCGCAAGAAGCTGCACCATCCCGGCACGCTGCCGCACGTCGTGCTCGCCGACATCACCGGCGCGACCGCGACGGCGAACTGATCGCGGTCCCGACCGAATGGGACGAGGAGGCGCACGGCGCTGCCGCCGAAGATCCGCATCCGCACCGCGCGCAAGGCCGCGGCCCGGCGAAGTCGCCGGCGTCGGCGACCGCGCGCTGCTGCGGGTCGAAGAAGCCGGCGACGACGGCGATGCCGTCCGCTACACCGGCCGCGTCATCAAGATCATCGACCGCGCCAAGCAGCGCGATGCTCGGCATCTTCCGCGCGCTGCCGGGCGGCGGCGGCCGGCTCGTCGCCGATCGACAAGAAGCAGCTCGGCCGCGAGCTCGCGATCCCGCGCAGGCGCCGACGCGGCGACGCGCAGGACGGCGACCTGGTCGCGGTCGAAGTGGCGCGCGCCGCGCAGCGGCTTTGGCCTGCCGACGGCGCGCGTCGAGGAGCGGCTCGGCTCGCTCAAGAGCGAGCGCGCGGTCAGCCTGATCGCGATCCACGCCCACGGCATCCCGCATGTGTTTCCCGCCGGCCGTCCTGGCAGGAGGCGGAAGCCGCGCAGCCGCCGCGGCTTGCCGGCCGCGAGGACTGGCGCGAAGTGCCGCTCGTCACCATCGATCCGGCCGACGCCAAGGACCACGACGACGCGGTGCACGCCGAGCCCGACCCCGATCCGAACAATCGCGGGCGGCTACGTCGTCACCGTCGCCATCGCCGACGTCGCGCATTACGTGCGGCCCGGCTCCGCGCTCGACCGCGAAGCGCTGCATCCGCGGCAACTCGGTCTATTTCCCCGACCGCGTGGTGCCGATGCTGCCGGAGCGCATCTCCAACGACCTGTGCTCGCTGCGGCCGGGCGAGGATCGCGCCGCGCTCGCGGTGCGCATGGTGATCGGCGCCGACGGCCGCAAGCGCTCGCACACGCTTCCACCGCGTGCTGATGCGCTCGGCCGCGAAGCTCAACTACGCGCAGGCGCAGGCGCGCCATCGACGGCTGGCCCGACGACACCACCGGCCCGCTGCTCGGCATCGGATGCTCGAGCCGCTCTATGCCGCCTATCGCGCGCTGAAGCGCGCGCGCGACGAGCGCGGGCCGCTCGACCTCGACCTGCCGGAGCGCAAGATCGTGCTCACCGCCCACGGCACCGTCGACCGCGTGATCACGCCGGAGCGGCTCGACGCGCACCGGCTGATCGAGGAGTTCATGATCCTCGCCAATGTCGCGGCCGCCGAGACGCTGGAGCGCGCGCGCGTGCCGCTGATCTATCGCGTGCATGACGAGCCCGATCGCCGGAGCGGGTCGAAGCGCTGCGCGAGTTCCTGCAAGACGCTCGACATCTCGCTGCCGAAGGGCGGCGCGCTGCGGGCCGAGCAGTTCAACCGCATCCTCGCAGCGGGTGAAGGGCCGCGAGGTCGAGAAGCTGGTCAACGAGGTGGTGCTGCGCACCCAGGCGCAGGCCGAATATGCCGCCGAGAACTACGGGCATTTCGGCCTCAACCTGCGCCGCTACGCGCATTTCACCTCGCCGATCCGCCGCTATGCCGACCTGATCGTGCATCGCGGCCTGATCCGCGCGCTGAAGCTCGGCGACGGCGGCCTGCCCGAGACCGAAGACATGCGCAGCGCTCGGCGAGATCGCCGCCGCGATTTCGGCCGCCGAGCGCCGCGCCATGAAGGCCGAGCGCGAGACCTTCGACCGGCTGCTCGCGCATTTCCTCGCCGACCGGATCGGCGCCACCTTCGAGGGCCGCATCTCCGGCGTCACCCGCGCCGGCCTGTTCGTCAAGCTCGACGACACCGGCGCCGACGGCTTCATTCCGGCGCGCACCATCGGCGACGAATATTTCCGCTATCACGAGGACCGCCACGCCCTGATCGGCGATCGCAGCGGCGAGACCTACCGGCTCGGCGACCGCGTCACGGTGCAAGCTGGTCGAGGCCGCGCCGGTCGCCGGCGCGCTGCGATTCGAGCTTCTCAGCGAGGGGCGCTATGAGCGGCGCAAGCCCGCGGCGCGGCCGCTCCGCAAGAAAGTAGAACCCGACAGCAGCGGCAAGCGCGACGGCAAGCGCCGCGCGCAAGAAAAGGCACCGATGATGCAACCGACGATCAAGCTCCATCCCGCGATACCTGGTCGGCCATGTTGCGCGGCTTGCGCGGACGCTGCCCGACCTGCGGCGAAGGCCGCATGTTCCGCGCCTTCCTCAAGGTCGCCGACCACTGCCCGGCCTGCGGCGAAGCGTTGCATCATCACCGCGCCGACGACGCGCCGGCCTATTTCGTGATCCTGATCGTCGGCCATATCGTCGTGCCGCTCGTGCTCGCGGTCGAGACCGCGTTCGCGCCGCCCTACTGGGTTCATGCCGTGCTCTGGCTGCCGCTGACGCTCGGCATGTCGCTCGCGCTGCTGCAGCCGATCAAGGGCGCACTGGTCGGCCTGCAATGGGCGCATGCGGATGCACGGCTTCAACCCGGCAGCGACGCCGACAGACGATCGAGCTGGCACCGAGCCGCGTCGATCGAACCGCGCCGATGACCGACGTCGATTCCGATCGCATCGAGCGGCTGAACGATTTCGTGCGGCGCATGAATGCGGTCGACCGCGACCTCGTCGCACGAAGTCATCCGCCCGAAGGATGCCGCGACGCTGATCCTGGTCGACCGCTCCGGGCCGGTCCGAAGGTGCTGCTCGGCAAGCGCCACGCGCGCCACAAATTCATGCCGGGCAAGTTCGTCTTTCCCGGCGGCGCGCGTCGAGCCGACCGACAAGGCGATGCCGGTCGCGCGCCGCTCGACCCGCAGGCCGAAATGCGGCTGATGCAGCGCTTCCACAAGGCGAGCCCGGTGCGCGCCCGCGCGCTCGCGCTCGCGGCCGATCCGCGAGACCTTCGAGGAGACCGGCCTGCTGCTCGGCGCACGCGGCGAGGCCGCGCAAGGTCGCCGGCCGGCGCCTGGTCGGAGTTTGCGCGGCACAAGGTGCTGCCCGACCTCGCGCAGCATTCATTTCGTCGGCCGCGCCATCACGCCGCCCGGGCGGCCGCGGCGCTTCGATGCGCGCTTCTTCACCGCCGACGCCAGCGCGATCGCGCACCGGGTCGAGGGCGTCATCGGCCCGGACGCCGAACTGGTCGAACTGGTCTGGATGCCGCTTGACCGAGGCCAAGCAGCTCGACATGCCGGCGGTCACCGGCGTGATGCTGGAGGAGCTCGACGCCCGCATCGCCGCCGGCTTCGGCCACGACCTGCCGGTGCCGTTCTATCGATGATCCGCGGCACGCTTCGTGCGGGAACTGCTGTAAACGCGCCGTCCGGCCCGCAATTCCTTGACTTTACGGGCCCAGCCGGCTAGTTTCCGCCGCAAATTCCGAACGCATTTCGAGGTTCGCCATGGCGAAGGCCGCCACCATCAAGGTCAAGCTCGTGTCGAGCGCCGACACCGGCTTCTACTACGTGACCAAGAAGAACTCGCGCACGATGACCGACAAGCTGGTCAAGAAGAAATACGATCCGGTCGCGAAGAAGCACGTCGAGTTCCGCGAATCCAAGATCAAGTAGCGGATTCGGCAGTCCCGAAACGATCAAAGGGCGCCCGTTGCGGCGCCCTTTGTCATTTCGGCATTGCTCTGAGCAGATCTGTCAGATTCAGCCGCGCATCGTGGCGCGCAAATAGGTGGCCGGCCGGGAGCGGTGTCATGAGGAGGCCACTCGTACCGCTCCCGGACCGGCCGAACCCCACGGACCCAGGAGATGCGGCGGACCTGAGCATTCCGTAGGGTTTTCTAGATCTCGAAGATTTCGAAGTACCGCCTGACTAGCCCGCGCCATAGACGGCAGGGACATGACCGCCTCGGTGACGTCAAGCTAGCCCAACGCGCCTCGGAAACCAATGATTTCGGCTGTGGATAACGGCGAGAATCGCCGTCAACCTAAAACATTAAGGTTGACCGCTGCGGTCCTGCCGCAGTTGGCTGTCGAGCGGCGCGATCCTGACGGCGAATCGCCAGCTCGGTTACCGGCCAGTCAGGCGGCCGCCGGAACCACGCGGTTGCGGCCGTCGCGCTTGGCGCGATAGAGCGCCTGGTCGGCGCGCTTGAGGACCTCGGCCGCGTTGTCGTCGCGCCCGAGCGCGGCGATGCCGATCGAGATCGTGACCTCGATCGCTGCGGGCGCCCTGCTGGATCGGGAACGGCTCGCTGGCGATGCGCGCGGCGCAGCCGCTCCGCCACCATGGTGGCGACCGCCATGTCGGTCTCCGGCATCACGACGACGAACTCCTCGCCGCCGTAGCGGCAGGCGAGATCGATGCCGCGGATCGATTTCTTGATGCGGATCGCGAATTCGCGCAGCACGTCGTCGCCGGCATCGTGGCCGTAGCTGTCGTTGATCGACTTGAAATAGTCGATGTCGAGCACCAGCACCGTCAGCGGCTTGCCGCGCGAGGCGGCCTGCTCGACCAGCGTGCCGACATGGCTTTCCATGTAGCGGCGATTGTACAGGCCGGTCAGCGCGTCGGTGATCGCCATCTCGATCGACATCTGCACGTTGTCGCGCAGCCGCTCGGTGTAGCGCTTCTTGCGGATCTGGGTGCGCACGCGCGCCAGCAGTTCGTTCTTGTCGATCGGGCGCATCAGATAGTCGTTGACGCCGATCTCGAGCCCGCGCACCAGGCGCGTGTTGTTCTCGGCGTCGGCGATCGCGAGGATCGGCACGTTGCGGGTGCGCTCGAGCGAGCGGACCTGGCTGCACAGCCGCAGCCCGTCGAAATTCTCGAGGCCGAGCGAGACGATGACCAGGTCGTAGTTGCCCTCGGCGGCGCGGAACAGCGCCTCGTTCGGATCGGTCTCGACGTCGACCGTATGCGTCGCTTGCAGCATGCCGTGCGATGCGCTCGGCCGAAGCCGGCCGGTCGTCGACGATCAGGATCGTGCCCTGCAGGCCGGTGTCGGCGACCGCCTCGCGCTCCGGGCTTTCGATGCCGATGTCGCGCGAGGTCACCGCGCGCATGCGCAGCTCGTCGGTCATCATCTTGAGCCGCGCCAGCGAGCGCACGCGCGCGATCAGCGCGACGTCGGACACCGGCTTGGTGAGGAAATCGTCGGCGCCGGCCTCCAGCCCCTTCACCCGGTCGGACGGCTGGTCGAGCGCGGTCACCATCACCACCGGAATGTGGTGCGTCGACGGGATTGGACTTGAGCCGGCGGCAGACCTCGAAGCCGTCCATGTCCGGCATCATGACGTCGAGCAGCACGATGTCGCATTCGGCGCGCTCGCAGATCGCCAGCGCCTCGGCGCCGCTCATGGCGGTGACGACGTCGAAATATTCGGCCGACAGCCGCGCTTCCAGCAGCTTGACGTTGGCCGGAACGTCGTCGACGACGAGAACGCGGGCGGTCATCGACGATCTCCTTCAGGCATTGCCGAGAAAATGACGGATGGTCTCGATGAACTTGCCGACCGAGATCGGCTTCGACAGATAGGCCTCGCAGCCGCCTTCGCGGATGCGCTCCTCGTCGCCCTTCATCGCGAAGGCGGTGACGGCGACCACCGGAATGGCCCGCAGCTCCGGATCGTCCTTGAGCCACTTGGTGACTTCGAGGCCGGAGACTTCGGGAAGCTGGATGTCCATCAGGATCAGGTCGGGACGATGCTTGCGCGCGAGATCGAGCGCCTCGATGCCGTTGCGGGTGCCGACGGTCTGGTAGCCATGGGCTTCCAACAGGTCGTGGAAGAGCTTCATGTTGAGCTCGTTGTCCTCCACGATCAGGACGGTCTTGGCCATTCCCGGCCCCTCCGCAGCCCGGCGCCCCAGCCGACAACCCCTTGATTTGGACGGAGGCTGCATGCCCCTGCGAGCGCGGAGCATGTGTCAAGAAACTAGTTCCGATTTGTTACGGAAAGCTGAATTAACTGATATTTCAATGGGGTTACCACACTGAAATACCCCATTCGTTCTCAGGTTTGGCACTTTTGGCCCTGCGTTATTGATGCCGCGTCCCCGATCAGAGGATGGCGAGCAATCAGAAATAAAATGGACCCCGATCCGAGATCGGGGTCCACAAATTCATCGCCACCGAAGGCGCGGCACGTCTCAGAGAGGAGCAGCAACCCGCTTGCGCCGGCGCCATGTGTTCGCGCCGATCGCGCCGGCAAGCACCGAGCCAAACCAATAGGACTGCACCTGGCAGCGGGACTACTCCGCCGCCGCCACCGCCGCCACCATTTGGAACGACCCCCGCGAAAAATCCGCTCGTACCGCCGTCTGTAACGATGCCTTGGATATGCAACGCCGACAAATATTGGCCGTTATCGCCTTGAGGATCGCTCAAGCTGTTGAACAGATCGGCGAGAATGCCAGTTCCAGTAAAAAGGATTGTGGAAGGCATGTCTCCTTCCGACAATCTGCTCTCAGGCGGATCCTGTGAGCCATGCCAAGTTTGATATCGTATTTGCCGCCCCCGGCGAGCCACAAAATCACCGGGCATTGCATTGAACCGTCGAGCGCGACGCCGCTGCTGTATGATCGCGGTAATGCCGGCCAAGCTCCCGGCATAATTAGAAGATACAGCGTCTTGTAATAAGCAGCGGTCCCCAGGAATGCCGTTTGCGAGGCTCAGTGTTAGCGAGACGGTGCTGGCATCGACTTGCGTGAATACGGCCGTTGCCGCGATACTCGGCGATGCGAAGTCGCTAGGACCACTAAAATCAGTGCCCGAATAGTTGAATGTCAGCGCCTGCGCTGGAGAGACAACAGCCGACAGGGCGACGCAGGCTAGTACCGCCAATGAACGCATGAGACATCCCCGACTAGGATCACCGCATAACCATGAAAGGTATTGCCATAAGCAGAGTCGAATGTTAATTTCACACACGCACAACGTGCAATTGGTTTTGCGATCATGCCCGCACAGCAATTCCCCATTCTCGGGCGCGACGCCGTAACAAGCATTTCCGTCCTTTGGAGTTCGCGGAGTTCGGCGCACTTCGTTCAAGTATATGAATTCATTGCTGCAATGGCAGGATCAAAAGATGGCACGACGATCGGAATCCACGCGAGAATCGGCTGAGGCGACAGCGATTGAAGCCCTTGCGTTCATCGCCAGCGACCCGGAGCGTTTGGACCGGTTCCTGGCGCTGACCGGGCATCGGGCCCGAGTCGCTGCGGGATGCCGCGCGCTGAGCCCGAATTCCTGCTCGGCGTGCTCGGATCATCTCGCCGGCCGACGAACGCCTGCTGCACGAGTTTGCAACGCAACGGGAGATCGCGCCCGAAGTCGTGACCCGCGCGCGCGATCTGCTCGCCGGCGCGCCGCCAGCGACGCCGTGACACTGCGCGGGTCAAACTTCCATTGGCATGCCGTTGCGGGCTGATGCCGGGATTCGCGACATTGCGCGCCCCACCATCGCCCACACCGCTTGAGGATCTTATGTCGCTTCGGCCCGTGTCGCTTCGACCCTCGGCCATCGCCGCTGTCTGCAGCGCAATCGGCCTAGCCGGTCAGCCCGCGCCGGCGCAACCGGTCGAGAGCTTCTACCGCGGCAAGACCGTCACCATGGTCATCGGCTATCCGCCCGCGGGCGCCAACGACGTCTACGCGCGCATGGTCGCGCGCCATATCGGCAAGCACATTCCCGGCAATCCCGCTGTCGTGCCGCGCAACATGCCGGGCGCCGGCAGCCTGATCGCCGCCAACCACATCTTCAACGTCGCGCCGCAAGGACGGCACCGTGCTCGGACTGCTGGTGCCGACACTGCCGCTGGAGGAAGCGCTCGGCGCTATCGGCGGTGAAATTCAAGTCGGCCGGCTTCCATTGGGTCGGCCGCATGGCGCCGCGCGCCCAACATCACCTTCATCAATGCCACCGCGTCGGTGAAGTCGATCACCGATGCCTTCGACAAAACCGCCATCCTCGGCGCCACCGGCCGCAGCGCGACCAATGCGATCTATCCGACCGTGCTCAACAACGTGCTCGGAACGAAATTCAAGATCGTGACCGGCTACGAAGGCTCGGCCGCCGCCATGCTCGCCATGGAGCGCGGCGAGGTCGAAGGGCATTCGGCGACCTACGACACGCTCAAGACCGTGCATGCGGACTGGCTGGCGCAGAAGAAGGTCAATGTCGTCGTCCAGTATTCGCTGCGCCGCCATCCGGAGCTGAAGGACGTGCCCACGACCGTGGAGCTCGCCCGCAATCCCGAGCAGGCGCAAATCCTGCGCGCGGTATCGAGCGCGTCGGAAATCGGCAAGTTCGTGCTCACCACGCCCGGAAACGCCCGCCGACCGCGTGCAGGCGCTGCGGCAGGCGTTCGACGCCATGGTCAAGGACCCCGAATTCATCGCGGATGCGCAGAAGCTTCGCGTCGAACTCGGCCCGCTGCCGGGTGCAGAGCTGCAGCAGATCGTGGCCGAGGTCGCCGGCATGCCGGCAGACATCGTCGCCAAGGTGAAGGCGATCTATCCGCTCAACTGACGCAGCCGGCACGCTCACTGCGGCTTCAGGTCGAGCATCGCGAACAGCGCGCCGACGTCGTCGGCATCGCGGACCTTCCACAACGCGTCGAGCGAACGGCGGCACCGATCCGGCCCCAGGACCGGCTCGGCCATCGCGCTAAACTTCTCCTCGATGTCCTTGTCCTGCATCGGATTATCGGGATGGCCCAGGGGATCGACGATCTCGACCGAATGCTCGCTTGCCGTCGGTCGCGGTCGCCGTGACGCGCAGCACCATCCGCGGCAGCATCGCCTCCAGCGCGTCGTCGACGGTCACCTTGAGCTTCGACATCAGCGGCCGCAACGCGGGATCGCGGACCTTGTCGTCGGTGAACGAGATCGCGTGGTGATCGGCCCGTCCACGAACGCGCGGGCAAAGATGTAGGGCAGGCTGTGGTCCGCGGTCTCGCGCGTTTGCGGATCCCATTTCTCCGGCTCGCTGCCGATCTCGAACCAGGTGAACTTGTTGGCGAAGACCTCGATCGCCTTGATGTCCGACGCCGCGAGCGCCTTGCGCAATTCGAGCGCCGCCCAGATCACCGGCTGGCCGTTGGTCTCGACCGGCCAGTATTTCAACTGCACGCGCGGCGTCAGCGACGGCCCGCCTTCGGTCGGGAAAGTCCGCCAAGCGTGAACGGCCCGGTGATGTTCTCGAACAGCCCTGCCCGCCCCTCGAACGCATGGCCCGGCCCCGCCATGCCCTCGGCGGCGAGGCAGGCGGCGAACAGGCCGTTGCGCGCGGCATAGGCGGTGGCGACGCTCTTCCACGGCGTGAGTTCGCCCGAGCGGGTCACGCGCAACGGCACGCTCGAGCTCGCGGCGATGCCGATGGCATTGGCGGTCGTCTGCAACGGCAGCCGCAGCAGATTGCAGACGCCCGCCGCGGCGGAAATGCCGATGGCGAAGCCCTGGTCCCAGCCGCGCCGGCTGAGCTGCGTCGAGTCGCGAGAGCCGCGCGAAGATTTCGTACATCACGCGTCATGGCGGCGAGAAAGCGCCGGCCGTCGACCGGCATGGCGCTCGCGAGCGCGATCAGCGGACCGAGCGCATCGCTCGGATGGCCGCCCGGATAGCGGTCGTTGAAATCGAAATTGCGGATCATCGTGGTGTTGATGAAGCCGGCCAACTCCGCCGGCAGCCGGTCGCCGTAGAACAGCACGCGGCCGGCGTATTTGCCGGGCGTCTCGCCGGCCGCCAGCCGCCGGCCGATCTGCGCCGGCTCGCAGTCGTGGGCGCCGAGACCGCAGCCGAGCGCATCGATCAGGCGCTGGGTGGCGGCGTGGCGCGTCGCCTCATCAAGGTTGTTGAACGACAGCGAGGAGGCGTATCCGGCGATTTTCTTCGTGATACTGTCCACTGTGACCCGTCCCCCATCGCAATTGCCGCAGGTGCTTAGCATGGCTCGCGTGCTGCGCAAGCCCGACGCCGATCCGCCACGCAGCGGCTTCTGCCGCGACTGCCGCCAGCGACGTGCCGGAGGCGGCCACGCGCTGCCCGGCGTGCGGCTCGCCGCGCCTGCTGCGCCACCACGAGCCTGTTCGCGCTGTCGATCGCGCATGTCGACTGCGACGCGTTCTACGCCACCATCGAGAAGCGCGACGACCCGTCGCTCGCCGACAAGCCGGTGATCGTCGGCGGCGGCCAGCGCGGCGTCGTGCTCACCGCTGCTATGTGGCGCGCACCTACGGCGTGCGCTCGGCCATGCCGATGTTCGAGGCGCGCCGGCTCTGCCCGCACGCCGCCTATCGTGCGCCCGAACATGGAGAAATATGCCGCGCGTCGGCGCGGCAGGTGCGCGCGCTCATGCTCGATCTCACGCCGCTGGTCGAGCCGGTGTCGATCGACGAAGCGTTCATGGACCTCTCCGGCACCGAGCGGCTGCACGGCATGCCGCCGGCCAAGACGCTGGCGACGCTTCGCCGACCGCGTCGAACGCGAGCTCGGCATCACGGTGTCGATCGGGCTCTCCGGCAACAAGTTCCTGGCCAAGATCGCCTCCGATCTCGACAAGCCGCGCGGCTTCGCGGTGCTCGGCGCGCCGAGGACGCGCCGGCGTTCCTGGCGCCGCGGCCGGTCACGCTGATCTTCGGCGTCGGCAAGGTGGCGCAGGCGCGGCTTCGCAAGGACGGCATGCGACCGTCGGCGACCTGCAGCGCGCCGGCGAGCGCGAGCTGATGCGCCGCTACGGCGGCGAAGGCGCGCGGCTCGCCCGCCTCGCGCACGGCCGCGACGAGCGGCCGGTGCGCGCGGACCGCGAGGCCAAGAGCATCTCGGCGGAAACCACGTTCGACACCGACATCGCCGGCTTCCGGCCGCTGGAGCTGCGGCTGTGGCGGCTGACGGAGCACGTCTCCGCCCGCCTGAAGAACAACGAGCTCGCCGGCGCGACCGTCACGCTCAAGCTCAAGACCGCCGACTTCCGCATCCGCACCCGGGCGCAGTCGCTCGAGCGCCCGACCCAGCTCGCCGCCGCGCATCTTCGCCGCCGGCCGCGACCTGCTCGAGCGCGAGATCGACGGCACGAAGTTCCGCCTGATCGGCATCGGCGTTTCGGCGCTCGATGCGACGCCGACGAGGCCGATCTCGCCGACCTGCTCGACCGCCGCACCGCCGAGGCCGAACAGGCGATCGACCGGCTGCGCGCCCGGATTCGGCGACGAAGCGGTGGTAAGGGCCTCGCGCTCGACGGATGACGATGACGATCGCGCTGGAACACCACGCGCCCGGCGCGAATGAACCGTCATGCCGCACGGCTCGCGACTGAGATCGCAATCAGGCGACGCGTCGGTTAGGGACAGGGCTTGGTGTCGCTTGAATCTCCAGCGATGGTCAGCTCGCCGCTGATCGAGAAATCGTTGTAGTCGAGCACCAGCGCGCGCGAGATGCCGTTCTCGTAGAGCTCGAACTTGATCGAATAGACCGGCGCCTGCTCGCCGCCGGCTTGTCGCGCTCGAAATAGCTCACCGTCACCGGCCAGCGCCTCAGGCCGGCGAGCGCCTTCTTGCCGGACGGCGGCGTCGGCGAGATCGCGCTCGCCCGGGCGCGATCTCGCGGCCGATCACGGTCAGCGTGTTGTAGACCTTCTCGCCGGTCTCCGAGCCGTCATAGACCGGAAATTCGAGGATGGTCTTGCCTTCGCGCGCGGCCTCGATGATGCGCCGCACGTGCTCGGTCGGAAACACGATCGCGGCTTCGAGGTCGAGCTTCGCGCGTTCGGCTTGGTCAGCGTCACCGCGACGCCGCCGCCGCTCCGCTCGGCCTTGCCGTCGACGGTGTCGAGCAGCTTCTGGTTGAGATAGTTCTGCGACGTGAAGCGGTAGCTCTTGCGCGGCGCCGTCCTCCCAGGTGGTCGAGCGCAGGTCGCTGAGGCTGATCTTGCCCTCGCCGTTGTCGAGTTCCGCGACCTGGCGGAATTGCAGCGCATAGCCCTCGCAGGCGCTGCCGGAGAAATCGTAGAGGATGCGGCCGCGCGCGGTCTGCACCGACGCCTTGCCGCGGACCTTGCCGAGCTTGAGCTCGTAGACCGCGCGGTGCGGCACGAGCTCGATCGGCTGGCGTCTGCGCCGCGGATCGGCAGCGTCCCCCAACGCCAGCACCGCAGCGGCGGCCAGAGCCGGCGGCGCGCGGCACGCATTGCCTGCAATCTCATCGGAATTGGTCTCCTGACCGCGGAATCGTGCTGGAACATAGGGTTGCGGATCGAACGGCCGCAACGGCGAACTGCGCCAGCCCGGCTTGAATGTCGCCATCCGATCGGCAATGACTGGAGCGCACAACGGTTGCGCAAGGGCAGATCAAGGCAAGGCAAAGGAGCATTTCATGGCGAAGGTCGAAGAGAAACTGGCGGAACTCGGGATGGTGCTTCCGACCCCGGCGGCCCCGGTCGCCAACTATGTCCCGTTCGTGCGCACCGGCTCGCTGCTGGTCGTCTCCGGCCAGATCTGCCTCGACGCCGACGGCAAGCTCGTCGCCAAGGGCAAGCTCGGCGACGGCGTATCGATCGAGGACGGCCAAAAAGCGGCGCGCGCCTGCGCCATCAACCTGCTGGCGCAGGTCAAGGTGGCGCTCGGCGACCTCGACAAGGTCGTGCGGGTGGTCCGCCTCGGCGGCTTCATCAATTCCGCGCCGACCTTCCTCGACGGCCCCAAGGTGATGAACGGCGCCTCCGACCTGATGGTCGAGGTGTTCGGCGACAAGGGCCGCCACGCCCGCACGCACCGTCGGCGTCGCGGCGCTGCCGGCCGACGCCGCGGTCGAGGTCGAGGGCATGTTCGAAGTCGCCGTGAGCGAATCGCCATGCAGGCCGACTGGCTGATCGCGCGCCCGGTGGCGCATCGCGGGCTGCATGATGCCGCCGCCGGCATCATCGAGAACACGCCGTCGGCCTTCGCGGCCGCCATCGCCGCCAACTACGCCATCGAATGCGACCTGCAGATCAGCGCCGACGGCGAGGCCATGGTGTACCACGACGAGACGCTCGACCGGCTGACCGAAGGCAGCGGCCGGCTCGACGCCATGCCGGCCGCCGAGCTCAAGCGCGTGCCGTTCAGCGCCACCGCCGACCGCATGATCACGCTTGGCGAACTGTGCGACCTGGTCGCCGGCCGGCCCGCGCTGTTCGTCGAGATCAAGAGCCGGTTCGACGGCGACCTGCGGCTGGTCACGCGCGCCGCCGAGGTGCTCGCACGGCTATCGCGGGCCGCGTCGCGCTGATGTCGTTCGATCCCGCGCCGATCGCGGCGCTGCGGACGCTCGCGCCGCACCTGCCGCGCGGCATCGTCGCCGAGCGGCGCTACACGCATCGCCGAATGGAGCCCGCTGCCGGCGCGCACCAAGCGCGCGCTCGCCTATTTCCAGCACGCCTTGCGCAGCCGCCCGCAATTCATCGCCTATTCGGTCAAGGATCTGCCGTCGCCGATCCCGCGGCTGGCACGGAACCGTGCTGCGGCTTGCCGCTGCTGACCTGGACGGTGCGCACCGATGCGGACCGCGCAGCGCGCGGCGCGCTACGCCGACCAGATGATCTTCGAAGGATTTCGGCCATAAACGCCGCATTAGTTCATCGCCATGGCCGCAACCGAAATCACCCTCAAGGTTGTCAACGCGATCGGCGAGGTGCCGGCCGAGGCCTGGGACGCCTGCGCCAATCCGCAGCCCGCTCGGCCGGCTCCGGCACCGACGGCTCAAGATCCGACTATAACCCATTCATTTCGCATGATTTTCTGTCGTCGCTGGAACTGTCCGGCTCGGTCCGCAACCGCGCCGGCTGGCAGCCCATGCACCTCGTCGCCGAAGACGGCGGCACGATCGTCGGCGCCGTCCCCTGCTACGCCAAATCGCATTCGCAGGGCGAATACGTCTTCGACCACGGCTGGGCCGAGGCCTATGAGCGCGCCGGCGGCGACTACTATCCGAAGCTGCAGGTGGCGGTGCCGTTCACGCCGGCGCACGGGCGCCGCCTTCTGGTGCGGCCCGGGCGAGCATGCCGACGCCGTGCGCAACGCGCTCGCCGATTCGCTCGCCGACATCTGCAAGCGCTCGAACGCGTCCTCGGTGCACGTCACCTTCCTGACCGAAGCGGAATGGCGGATGCTCGGCGTCGCGCGGCTACCTCCAGCGCACCCACCGGCAGTTCCACTGGGAGAACGCCGGCTACGACACGCTTCGACGCCTTCCTGGCCGCGCTCTCCTCGCGCAAGCGCAAGACCATCCGCCGCGAGCGCGAGGACGCGCTGGCGAACGGCATCACCGTCGACTGGCTGACCGGCTCGGACCTCACCGAAAGCGTGTGGGACGCGTTCTTCGAGTTCTACATGGAGACCGGCTCGCGCAAATGGGGCCGGCCCTATCTCACGCGCTCGTTCTATTCGATCGTCGGCGAGAAGATGCGCGACCAGATCCTGCTGGTGATGGCCAAGCGCAACGGCCGCTACATCGCCGGCGCGATCAACTTCATCGGCTCGGACACGCTGTTCGGCCGCCACTGGGGCTGCATCGAGCAGCACCCGTTCCTGCATTTCGAGCTCTGCTACTACCAGGCGATCCAATTCGCCATCGAGCGCAAGCTCGCGCGGGTCGAGGCCGGCGCCGGCGGCGAGCACAAGGTCACGCGCGGCTACCTGCCGACCACGACCTATTCGGCGCACTACATCGCCGATCCGCGGCTGCGGCGCGCGATCGACGATTTCCTCAACCACGAGCGCGCCCATGTGCAGGCGGAATCGAGGAATATGCGGAGGCTGCGCCGTTCCGCAAAGGGATGGCCTGATCCGATTGACGACGACACGGAAGCTTGCGAGATCAGCCGCCGGACTGGCGACGTGGAGCAGCCATGCCGGCCTACGACCAGAGCAACATCTTCGCCAAGATCCTGCGCGGCGAAATGCCCTGCCACAAGGTCTACGAGGACGACAAGGCGCTCGCCTTCCTCGACATCATGCCGCGCGCGCCCGGCCACACGCTGGTCATGCCCAAGGCGCCGGCCCGCAACATCCTCGACGTCGCGCCCGACGACCTCGCGCATGTGATGAAGGTCGCGCAGAGGATCGCCAAGGTCAGCGTCGATGTCTTCGGCGCCGACGGCGTCACGCTCCAGCAGTTCAACGAGAGCGCCGGCGGCCAGGTGGTGTTCCACCTGCATGTCCATGTCATCCCGCGCAAGGAAGGCATCGCGATGAAGCCGCCGGCGAGCGTCAAGGAAGCGCCGGACGTGCTCAAGGAGCAGGCCGCGAAACTCGCCGCCGCGCTGGCGTAACCCACGGATCGCGCCGTGAACCGAAAAGACCGCCGCGCCGCTCGCAGCAATCGGACCGGAGCCGGCTCCGCCGCGCAGGGCATCAGCCCGGGCGCGATGAGCGCCAATCTGTTCGCCTCCGCGATCGAGCACTTCAACACCGGCCGCCTCGACGACGCGGAACGCCTGTGCCGCGATGTGCTGATGTTCAACAAAGGCCATTTCGATGCCCTGCACATGCTCGGGATCATCGCCGCGCGCGTCGGCAATCTCGCATGCGGCGGTGGAGCTCTACAGCCGCGCGCTCGCCGTCAACGAGCCGCAGCGCCGAGTGCCACTTCAATCTCGCCCAGGTGTTGCGCGCCCAGGGCCGTCACGCCGATGCGCATCGCGCATCTTGAGCGAGGCCATTGCGCTCAAGAGCGACTACGTCGCCGCGCATGTCGGCTGTGCCGACATGCTGGCGGGGCAGAACGATCTCGATAGGCGCGAGCCTTTGCTATCAAGCAGAGCGCTTGCGATCGATCCGCGTCTGGCCGAGGCGCGCCACGGACTCGCCAATGTGCTGCGCCAGGCTCGGCCGCCTCGATGAAGCCGCCGAGCAATTCCGGCAAGTCATCGCGATGCGGCCCGACTTCGCCGAGGCCATCAACAATCTCGGCGTCGTTCTCGCGGCGCAGGGTCGCTTCGCCGAAGCCGCCGAGCACTATCAGCGCGCGATTTCTCTCAAGCCCGGGCTCGTCGACGTCTATCGCAATCTGGCCCGCGCCCTCCTGGCCGATGGCCGCGCCGACGAGGCGCTGGCAGCGATCACGCGCGGTCTTGCGCTTGGGTGAGAGCGATGAAGCCAAGGCCATGTTCGTGCAATGCGTTCAGTCAGCGACGACCTTGTCGCCCGACAATGCGTTGCGCGAGCTTGTCATCCGCGCGCTGACCGAAGGCTGGGGCCGCTCGGCGCAACTCTCACCCGTCGCCGCGGCCCTGTTCATGACCAGCATATCCGGCGATGCGGCCGGCGCGCCGAATGATGGCGCGGGCTCGGTTGCGATGTTGGCCGGCGACCGCCTGCTGCGCGCCCTTCTGGAAGTCGGCGCCGGTCCGCGATCCCCTTCTTGAACAGTTTTTGACAGCAGTTCGCCAGCAACTGTTGCAGGCGGTCTCTGCGTCAGAGCCGGACGTCGCGGCCGGCGATGACTTGCTTGCCTTCGTCTGCGCCATCGCGCGGCAGTGCTTCATCAACGAATATGTGTTTGCGGAAACCGACGAGGAGATCGCTCAGGCCGCCGCCTTGCGCGACCAGATCGACAATGCACTGGCCGCGGGCGCTGCGGTGCCTCCGATGTGGATCGCAACGAGCGGCTGCTACACTCCGCTTCACGCCCTTTCGCAGGCGGCAGCGCTGCTCCGGCAACATTGGCCGAAGCCGCTGATGCCCGTGCTGCTGCAACAGGTGCACGAGCCGGCGATCGAGCGCGATATTGCGGCGGCGATCCCGTCGCTCACGCCAATCGACGACCCCACGTCGATCAGGGTCCGCGATCAATACGAGCAAATGCCCTACCCACGATGGCTCAAGGCGGCATCGCTCGGAACGCGCGTCGGCATCGACTGGTACCTGCGCAGCCAGTTTGCGAATGTGGCCATCACGCAAGTGCAACGCACGAACACGCTGGACGTTTTGGTCGCCGGATGCGGCACCGGGCAACACGCGATTGAAACCGCCCAACGGTTTGCCGGTGCCCGCGTCGTGGCCATTGATCTCAGCCGTTCAAGCCTCGCCTATGCGACCCGCAAGTCAGGCGAGGCACACCTGCGCAATGTCCAATATGCGCAAGCCGACATCCTCAATCTCGGATCGCTCAACGCAACCTTCGATGTGATCGAGTTGAGCGGCGTCCTGCATCACCTGAGCGATCCCGTGCGGGGCTGGCGCGTGCTGGTCTCATTGTTACGCCCTGGTGGCGTCATGCATATCGGGCTGTACAGCGCACGCGCACGATCCGATATCCGCGCGACCCGCGCGCTGATCCGGGAGCGTGGTTATAGGGAAACGGCGGCTGACATCCGCCGCTGCCGACAAGAGTTGCTGCGGTCGCCCGACGGCACAGCCTACAAGAACGTCACCCGATACAGCGATTTCTTCACCACCTCGGAATGCCGCGACCTGTTGTTCCACGCCCAGGAAAGCCAGTTCACCATTCCAGACATCAAGGCGTTCCTGACTGAAAGCGGATTGAACTTTCTCGGTTTCACCGGGCCGGTTGCACAAGCTTATCGTCGCCGGTTTCCAGACGATCCGGCCATGATCGATCTCGATCGTTGGGAGACGTTCGAGACTGAAAATCCGATGGCGTTCGTCAACATGTATCAATTCTGGGTCCAGAAGGCGGCGCCCTCATCTTAACGCGCCAGCAGGACGCCGCCCGCGATCAGCACCGCTTCGCCGAGCGACAAGTCCGGCAAAGACCGATCGGCGAACCGCAGAAACGCCAGGAACCCGCAGCCGATCGCCGCCAGGCGAACGGACAATGGCATGGTCGCGAGCGCGCCCGGCGGGAAGAACAGAATCTTGGCGATGACGCCGGCGAGCACCGCGGTCGCCACCGCGCGGACCCAGACCAGAAGCTCCGACTCCTCGTCAATGCCGCGGCCGACGATGACGCCGAGCAACCGCCAAACGTCGCTCGGCAGGAAGCCGACCAGCACCAGGACGAGATAGCCCCACAGTCCCTCGTATCCGCTCATCGCGCGCCTCGCCAGACGATGGATCCCGTAGGCGATCGTGCCGCCGACAATGCCGGTCCACAGCAGGTCGAGGCCGATCCCGGCATAGACCAGCAACGGGCAAATGATCAGCCCGAGCGCCAGCGCAAGCCGGTCCGCCAGCGATCGCGCATTGCGGGCGGTCGAGACCAGGAACGACATCGGCGTGAGGAACAGCAACGCCGCCGTCAGCAGCGGCGGCAGCGAGGCGGTCAGGTAGTATCCGATGACGCAGCCGATCTGCGCCCACAGCATGAAGCCGATGCCGAGCCCGTTGCAGTAGGCGACGCGCCGCTCGCGGCGGCACCGCCGGCAGCAGTCGAAACGCTTCGACCCACATGCTCGCGGCGGTGAAATGCGCCGGCAGCAGCAGGTCGCGGGTGCGGGTCTGCGGCCCGCGCATCAGCGGCAGCAGCGCCACCACCATCGGCAGAAACCGCACGCCGCTCAGGCCCACCGCGATCGCCGTCTCGAACAGCGTCGCCCCCGTGCCCAACGCGGAGATCATGATCACCTGCGACGGCCCCGCCCAGACCAGGACGGTCGAGGCCATCACCCAGCCGAGGCTGAAGCCGTAGTCCTGCGCCAGCGCGCCGATGCCCGACATAGGTGCCAAATATGACCAGCATGAACACCGACCCGACGGTCGCGCGCATCCCAGCCACGAAAGGCGGAGAAACCGAGAGCGTTTCGGGATTGGCGTCGGATGACATGCCGGGCCCCGCGATGCTCGACCTGTTCCCATAGCGGGAGGCCGGAGCGCAATCAGCCGCCGGCGTCGGTCGGCATTGTGCAGGCCGGCATTGCACACAAAGCGGGAGGCCGGGCTTTCACCCGGCCTCCTGACATCGAGACTTTTAGACTTTGACCAGCGGAACCTTTGGCACCGAGCCGCGCCGCGGCGGTGAATCGCCGCCGCCACCGCCGCCCTTGGGTCCGGACGGCTTGTTACGGCGCGCCGACGGTGGCCGCCGCTTCGGCTTGGCGCGCGGCACCGGGATCTTCTCCGGCTTCGGCGTCACCGGGCCATCCAGATATTCGAAGCCGAGCTTGTCCTTGCCGTCCTCGTCCTTGGTCACGATCACGCGGACGTGGCCGCCGTTCTTGAGCTTGCCGAACAGCACCTCGTCGGCGAGCGGCTTCTTGATGGTCTCCTGGATCAGCCGCGCCATCGGCCGCGCGCCCATCAGCTCGTCATAGCCATTGACGGTCAACCATTTCGCCGCCTCCTCGCTCAGCTCGATGGTGACGTTGCGGTCGCCGAGCTGCGCTTCGAGCTGCAGCACGAACTTCTCGACCACCTTGGCGATGACCTCCGACGACAGATGCCCGAAGGCGATGTTCGCGTCGAGGCGGTTGCGGAACTCCGGCGCGAACAACCGGTTGATCGCTTCGGTATCGTCCCCCTGGCGCTTGTTGCGCGTGAAGCCGAAGGCCTCCTTGGCCAGATCCACCGCGCCGGCGTTGGTGGTCATGATCAGGATCACGTTGCGGAAATCGACCTGCTTGCCGTTGTGGTCGGTCAGCTTGCCGTGATCCATGATCTGCAGCAGCACGTTGAACAGATCCGGATGCGCCTTCTCGATCTCGTCGAGCAGCAGCACGCAATGCGGATGCTGGTCGACGCCGTCGGTCAGCAACCCGCCCTGGTCGAAGCCGACATAGCCGGGAGGCGCGCCGATCAGCCGCGAGACCGTGTGGCGCTCCATGTATTCCGACATGTCGAAACGGATCAGCTCGACGCCCAGCGCCGTCGACAGCTGCTTCGCCACTTCGGTCTTGCCGACGCCGGTCGGCCCCGAGAACAGGTAGCAGCCGATCGGCTTCTCCGGCTCGCGCAAACCGGCGCGAGCCAGCTTGATCGAAGCCGACAGCGCGTCGATCGCCTGGTCCTGCCCATAGACCACCGTCTTGAGCGTGTGCTCGAGATGCTGCAGCACCTCGGCGTCGTCCTTCGACACGGTCTTTGGCGGAATCCGCGCCATGGTGGCGATGGTCGAACTCGATCTCCTTGATGCCGATCGTCTTCTTGCGCCGGCTTTCCGGCAGCAGCATCTGCGCCGCCCCGAACTTGTCGATCACGTCGATCGCCTTGTCCGGCAGCTTGCGGTCATGGATGTAGCGCGCGGAAAGCTCCACCGCCGCCTTGATCGCTTCGCTGGTGTATTTGAGCTTGTGGTAGTCCTCGAAATAGGGCTTCAGGCCCTTGAGGATCTCGATCGCGTCCGGCACCGACGGCTCGTTGACGTCGATCTTCTGGAAGCGGCGCACCAGCGCGCGATCCTTCTCGAAGTACTGGCGGTATTCCTTGTAGGTGGTCGAGCCGATGCAGCGCAGCGTTCCCGACGCGAGCGCCGGCTTGAGCAGGTTCGACGCATCCATCGCGCCGCCCGAGGTCGCGCCCGCGCCGATCACGGTGTGGATCTCGTCGATGAACATGATCGCGCCCGGATAGGCCTCGAGCTCCTTGATCACCTGCTTGAGGCGCTCCTCGAAGTCGCCGCGGTAGCGGGTACCGGCGAGCAACGTGCCCATGTCGAGCGAGAACACGGTCGCGCCCTTGAGCACGTCCGGAACCTCGCCGTGCACGATGCGCCGCGCCAG
This sequence comes from uncultured Alphaproteobacteria bacterium, assembly GCA_963741595.1. GTDB lineage: Bacteria > Pseudomonadota > Alphaproteobacteria > Rhizobiales > Xanthobacteraceae > VAZQ01. Next base: position 333,718 of record CAVUIV010000010.1, on the reverse strand, counting down.
ACCTTCCGCGATCGCGGTCTTGCCGACGCCGGCGTCGCCGACGAACAGCGGATTGTTCTTCTGCCGGCGGCACAGCACCTGGATGGTGCGGCTGATCTCGGCGTCGCGGCCGATCAGCGGATCGATCTTGCCCTCGCGCGCCTTGCGGTTGAGGTTGATGCAATAGGCTTCGAGCGCGTCGCCCTTCTTCTTCGGCTCGTCGCCGCTCTTGGCGTCGGTCTCGTCCTCGGCGCCGCGCACCGGGCGCGACTCCGACATGCCCGGCCGCTTGGCGATGCCGTGGCTGATGTAGTTGACCGCGTCGTAGCGGGTCATGTCCTGCTCTTGCAGGAAATAGGCGGCATGGCTCTCGCGCTCCGCGAAGATCGCGACCAGCACGTTGGCGCCGGTCACCTCCTCCCGGCCGGACGACTGCACGTGGATCACGGCGCGCTGGATCACGCGCTGGAACCCGGCGGTCGGCTTCGAATCCTCGTTGCCGTCGCTGACCAGGTTCTCCAGTTCGGATTCCAGGTATGACGTGAGGCTGCGGCGCAGCTTGTCCAGATCGACGTTGCAGGCCCGCATCACCGCCGCCGCGTCCTGGTCGTCGATCAGGGCGAGCAGCAGGTGCTCGAGCGTCGCATATTCGTGATGCCGCTCATTGGCGAGCGCCAATGCACGGTGGAGGGACTGTTCAAGGCTGCGCGAAAAAGTGGGCATCTGCGGTTTTCTCTGACCTGACTATATAGGCGCTGCTCTACTTTTTTTCCATGACGCACTGCAGAGGATGCTGGTGTTTGCGGGCGAAGTCCATCACCTGCGTCACTTTCGTTTCGGCCACCTCGTAGGTGAAGATGCCGCATTCGCCGATCCCATGTTGGTGCACATGCATCATGATTCGATAGGCGCTTTCGTGGTCCTTGTTGAAGAACCGTTCCAGAATATGAACCACGAACTCCATCGGCGTGTAGTCGTCGTTGAGGATCAGCACCCGATACAGGTTCGGCCGCTTGGTCTGCGGCTTGGTCTTGGTGATGACCGCGGTGCCCGGCGCCCCGGGGTTGCCCGGGCGCTTGTTGTCGTCGTCTCGCCAGCCGCAGCGGCCGGCGGCTCGAATTTGGCGGCGGACAGATGAGGTCATGGTTCTGCGGTTCATGGCGAGTCGCGACAGATCGGACCAAACGGGAAGCCCGGAGGACGGCAGCAGGCTCCATCCTATAATAAGGATCAGCCCGCAAAGGTGCCAGACCGGCGTACTGCACACGAATCATTGGAGATTCTGCCTCAAGACCGGCCGGTTTCCGGACCGTTTATTTGGTCGCCTGCCCGCACCTGAGGCCGGCATTGCTGAAATAGTCGACAATTCGAGGCAATTTCAGGCGAAATTTGCGGGATTTCTGTCACAACATCTCAAGGTGGTGCGGTCATCAGTACCCGGCAACCCGTCAAGAATGACGCCTGGCACAGGAACTGTTGGCATGCTGTTCGCGCGCTTTCTCCGAAGACCGCAGGGCGGGCGTCGCCCCGATGCTTGCGCTCGCGATCATTCCGCTGATCGGCGCCGTCGGCGCCGCGGTGGACTACAGCCGCGCCAACTCGGCCCGCACCGCCATGCAGGCCGCCCTCGATTCGACCGCCCTGATGCTGTCGAAGGACGCCCAGCGCCTGACCTCGGCGCAACTGCCAGGACAAGGCCGGCGTCTATTTCAACGCCATGTTCATCCGGCCCGAAGCGACCAACGTCCAGATCACGCAGCAGTTCTAGCTCGCCCCAGCAGGGCAGCTTCACTCAAGGTCACCGGCAGCGCGACCGTCGCACCATGTTCTGGCGCGTGCTCGGGCAGGACCACATCGACATCACCGCCACCGGCGAGGTCGTCTGGGGCATCAAGAAGCTCAACCTCGCGCTCGCGCTCGACAACACCGGCTCGATGTCGTCGAGCGGCAAGATGACGGCGCTCAAGGAGGCCGCGCACAATCTCCTCAACACGCTCAAGAAGGCCGAGAAGACGCCCGGCGACATCAAGGTTTCGATCGTTCCGTTCGCCGTCGACGTCAATGTCGGCACCGCCAACGTCGATGCGTCCTGGATCGACTGGGACGAGTGGGACGGCAAGCCAACGGCACCTGCAGCAAGTCCTCGTATACCAACAAGACCAGCTGCCATCAGCCACGGCGGGATCTGGACACCCGCGGCCCACAGCACCTGGAACGGCTGCGTGATGGATCGCGACCAGAACAACGACGTCACCGCAACCGCCGACCGGTGCCGGCGCCGCGGTCAACTACCGCGCCCATCAGGCGTCGGCCTGCCCGACGGCGATGATGCCGCTGTCCACCGACTGGACCGCGCTGCAACGCCAAGATCGACGCCATGACGCCGACCGGCAACACCAACGTCACCATCGGCATGCAGATGGCGTGGCAGACCCTGTCGCCGGTCGCGCCGTTCAATGCGCCGGCGCCCGCCCCCGACCTCGACAAGGTGATCATCCTGCTGACCGACGGCGAGAACACCCAGAACCGCTGGACCTCGAGCACCGTCGTCGATCGATGCGCGCACGCAGAAGGCCTGCGACAACGCCAAGGCCGCCAACATCAAGATCTACACGGTGCGCGTGATCGACGGCAACGCGACGCTTGCTCCAGAGCTGCGCCACCAAGCCCGACATGTACTTCAACGTCCAGCAGGCAAGCCAGCTCAACAGCGTCTTCAGCTCGATCGCGCAGAACCTCGCCAATCTGCGCATCGCCAAGTAGAGCTCTGCAGTCACCAGAGCTGCCGTTCATTAAACGTCAATCTTACTTTATCGATCTTAACCGGGCGTAAGGCGTTCGTTAAGTGAATCTGTAACCGGATTTTCTCTGTCCAACTTAAGACGTTGTTCAGAACGCCGCAGCTCCAGGAATGTACGCGGACCGACAGAAACGGTGGCGACCATGAGTATCAGTGCTCTGATTGTAAAGTTTTTGCGATCGTCTGCGGGGATTCAATGACTGTCGAGCGCGGCAACGTCATGATGACGTTCGCGCTGGCGACCCATTCCGATGATCGGCTTTGTCGGCGCGGCGGTCGACTACAGCCGCGGCAATTCCGCCAAGGCCGCGATGCAGGCGCAGTCGATGCGACCGCCCTGATCCTGTCGAAAGATGCGCAGACGCTGACCACAGCGCAGCTGAATACCAAGGCCAAGGCGATGCGTTCCTGCGCATTGTTCCACCGCCCCGACGTGATCAACTGTCGTCATCGTCCCGACCTTCCTCGACCGGCACCAGCAGCTACAAGCTGACGCTCGCAGCGACCGCCACGGTTCCGACCACGTTCACGAAATTTCGGCCAGGACTACATGAACCTCAACGTGAAGACCGAAGTCGTCTGGGGCGTGAAGAAGCTCGAACTCGCGCTCGCGCTCGACGTCACCGGCTCGATGGCTTCGAACAACAAGATGACGGAGCTCAAGAAGGCCGCGAAGAGCCTGCTGACGACGTTGAAAAATGCCGCGAAGAAGGATGGCGACGTCAAGGTCGCGATCGTCCCCTTCGCGGTCGTCGTCAATGTCGGCAACACCAACGTCAACGCGACCTGGCTCGACTGGAGCGACTGGAGTTCAGCCAGCCGGTCGTACTGCATGACCCGACTAACGCTGCAGCAGGCTGGATCCCAGAGCAACCAGGACGCCTGGGATCCGCCTGGCCCTGGCAGCAGCTGTCCGTTCACGAACGGCACCCATGGGTTCCAGTGCACCGACGGACCCGGCCAGCGTATCCAACGACACGACTGTTGGCACGGTCTCGACAATCCACGACATTCAGAGCGTGCACATACGCTGCGGCTGATCTGCCCGTCCATGGACAACGGCAGCAAGAGCACGGCGGCAACGGGCCTGCTGAACAATCAGCTATCATAATGGCTGCTACACGAGCGTACCGCTGCCAGCTGCTGATGCACAATACGACTGTGGTATCCGGTCAGAACCGGATCGAGTGCGAGCTGCGGCGGCCTGCCGTCCAGTCATTGTCAGCTGCACGGAGCAGCCAGCAGCAACAAGGTCTGCGCGTTCCTCCCCTCGTGCGAACTGGCAGCCTCAGCGAAGGGATCGAGCACGAGCTGCGGCAACCTGTCATCCCCAGTCGGATTGCCAGTGCTTCGGCAGCTGGAGCCGACAAGGTCTGCCGGCAGAAGGCCTATACGATCACGCCTGGCTTCCGCAGCCCGAAGATCAGCAGTGGGACGGTTGGTGCGGGACCGCAATCAGAGCTACGATGCTCGAACACAGCGCCCTTCGTTCGCATCGACCACGTCTCGAAGACGAACCTGAACGGCGTCGCTCGAGAGACTATCCGTACGGCGACCACGCCCGTCATGGCGGATGCTTTCCAGCCGTATCCAGTTCAACACCTGTCCTGCCGCGTGGCATCGTTGACCTATGACTGGACCGCGCTCAACGACAAGATCGACGCGTTGCAGCCCAACCGGCAACACCAACGTCACCATCGGTCTGGCGCTGGGCGTTCCATGCGCTGACCGCATCGGATCCGCTGACCAACGCGCCGCGCCCGACGCCCGACCTCGACAAGGTCATCATCCTCTTGACCGACGGCGACAACACCGCAGAACCGGTGGACCACGCACGCGGTCTGACATCGATGCGCGCACCAAGCGGCCTGCGACAACGTCAAGGCGGCCAACATCAAGCTCTATACGATCCGCGTCATCGACGGAAACGCGTCGCTGCTGCAGGCATGCGCCACCAAGCCGGACATGTACTTCAACGTGCAGAATGCGACGCCAGCTCAACACCGTGTTCACCAGATCGCGCAGAACCTGGCCAACCTGCGCATCGCCAAGTAACGCGCGCATCCGGTTCGCCGAACTCAAAAAAGAAAAGCCCGGCCTTGCGGCCGGGCTTTTTGTTGCCGTCTGTCGGCGCCGCTTACTTCGCAGTCGCCTTCGCCCACTGGCTCTCGAACGGCTTGTAGAGCTCCTGCGCGAGATCGGCATAGAGCTGGCCGACCTTGGTCGACTGCGCGACGAAACCCTCGTAGGCGCTCTTGAGGTAGTCCGCCTGCACTTCCATCACCTTGTCGAGCGACTTGGCGGCGGCGAGCTTCTCGCCGACAGCGGTGCTCTCCTCGAACGCCTTCTTGGCGTAGTCGGCCGTTTCCACGGCGATCGCCTGGAAGCTCTTGGACACCGCGCCGAACGACTTCATCGACGCGTCCATGTTGTCCTTGCCGATCTTCTGCACGTCATCGAAATTCTTGATCATCGGTCGACCTTTCCGGCCATCACTGGGCCGCCTGTTACGTGTCTTCGCCTTCGCGACACCGACATACCGGCGGTGTGAACCCAATATATTGCACTGCACAAAAATGTCAAGACCCTATGTTGCATCGCAACAACCGTCACAGCCGCCTGGCCTTCTTAACGCTTTGGCAATCCCGCTGACCTAGCGTGATTGACTGTGCCGTTGCGGTCACGGTCGCGCCCAGGGTCGCACCGATGAGGCCGGCGATCCGGGGCTGCCTAGATAGGAGCCGATAACGTTCCTGAAATCTGCCGCTTTTGGCCCGCTCCCTGAGGTTCCGCAACTGCGCAAAGAACAAGAAGGGGTTCCAGGCGCCACGCCAGTGGCGTCATGCGTAGACCGGGACGGGGGAGCAGTATGTTGCGTATGCGTATCGAAGCCCGGCACGGGCTTCGTTGGGGGTTGTTGAGCCTTGCCACAGCGATTGCCCTGACAGCGGTTTCCAGCGATCCGGCGGATGCAGCGCAGCCGCCGCAGCAAGCGAACGGCCACGGCCGTACGAGCTCCTACAGCCCGGGCTACGCCGCCATCGTCGTCGACGCCAACACCGGCTCGATCCTGCATTCGGCCAATGCCGACGCGATCCGCCATCCGGCATCGCTGACCAAGATCATGACGCTCTACATGCTGTTCGAGCGTCTCGAATCCGGCAAGCTCTCGCTCGACAGCCCGCTGCGCGTCTCCGAGCACGCGGCCGACCAGTCGCCGACCAAGCTCGGGCTGCGCGAAGGCAGCACCATCACGGTCGAAGACGCGATCAAGGGCATGGTCACCCGCTCGGCCAACGACGCCGCCGTCGTGGTCGCCGAGAACCTCGCCGGCTCCGAAGAAGAGTTCGCCCGCCAGATGACGCGCAAGGCGCGCGCGCTCGGCATGTCCCACACGGTCTATCGCAACGCCTCCGGCCTGCCGGACTCCGCGCAGGTCACCACGGCGCGCGACCAGGCCATGCTCGGCCGCGCGATCCAGGAGCGCTTCCCGCGCTACTACCGCTATTTCTCGACCCGCATCGTTCACCTTCCGCGGCCAGCGCATCGGCAATCACAACCGCCTGCTCGGCAAGGTCGAAGGCGTCGACGGCATCAAGACCGGCTACATCCGCGCCTCCGGATTCAATCTGGTCACCTCGGTGCAGCGCGACGGCCGCCATGTCGTCGCGGTCGTGCTCGGCGGCACCAGCGCCGGCGCCCGCGACGCGCGCATGCGCCAGCTGCTGGCGCAGCACGTCGACAGCGCCTCGACCCGCCGCACCGCGCCGATGATCGCCGAAGCGCCGGTCGCGCGACACGCCGGCGCCGCGCACGGCCGACGCAAGCCGCAGGACGCGCGACAAGAGTCGCGCAGCCCAGGTCGCCGATCGCTTTGAGATGGCGAGCGCCAGCCAACATACGCGCGGTCGCAGCGCCGACGCGCCGCAGCCGGCGCCGACCGCCGGCTCGGCCGAGCCGATCCGCCCGGTCACGGTCCGCACCGTTTCGGTGAAGCCCGGCTCGCGAAGGGCGCCAAGGCCGCGCCAGCGGCCCCGCAGCCCGAGCCGGAGGCGCCCGCTACCAGTCCGCGGCGCCGACACCGCCGCCGCCTGCGCCGGTCGCCCGCGCCGGCTTCCTCGGCGTGCTGCCGCGCACCGCCGCCGTCAGCGACCGCCGCCGGCTCCGTCCGCGCCGCACCGGCGCGCGACGCCGCGCCGCAGCGCGAACCGCCGCCGCACCGCGAGGCCGCGCCGCAACGCGAAGCCGCGCCGCCGGCGCCTGCCGCACCGTCGTCGCGGCCGCAGACCCGCCCGGCTGGATGATCCAGGTCGGCGCCTATCCGGCCGAATCGGAAGCCCAGCAGCGGCTGGCGCTGGTCAAGAGCAAGGCGTCGCGCCTGCTGGCGTCGGCCGAGCCCCTTCACCGAGCCGGTGCAGCGCGGCGAAACCACCCTCTATCGCGCCCGTTTCGCCGGGCTCGACCGCGAGCAGGCCGAAGCCGCCTGCAAATTCCTCAAGCGCAACGACGTCGATTGCCTGGCGATGAAAAACTAACGGTTTGGCAACAGGAGCGGCGTAGGAAAGGAGACGAGATCCGTCGTGTGACGGAGTTGTTGTCGTGTGTCGGAGTGGTCAGCGATGGCGGCGCATAAGAACGTCCTTGGCTTCATTGACGCGGGCCGCAAGGTACGTCGACCCCCCTTGGTCGGGATGCAGTTTCTTCATCAGCGCCCGGTGCGCGCGGCCGATGTCGTCGGCGCTCGCGCCCGGCTGCACGCCAAGGATCTGATAGGCCTCCTCTTCCGTCATTTTGCCGCTGCTCCACGAGCCCCGGCCCCGCTGCCGCACCAGCCTGCGCGTGCTCACGCCAGCGCGGGCTCCCGGCGGTCAAGATACGCCATCAGTAGCGCGCGGCTTTCCTCGTCGATATCGGGCAGGAACGCGGTCAGCGTCGCGCACGTCGAGCGCGTCGAGCGCCGCGCCTCATGCGGCCCGGCGAGGATGCGTGCCGCGCATCGCGCCGGTGTCGTGATCGAGCTCCATCTCGACGAAGGCGGAGCGCACCCGCGACACCTGCCCGGTGCTCTTCTGGGTGCGCGCGCCGAAGCCGGCCGATGCTCCACGGCAGCCAGCCCAGCAGGCCCAGCCCGAAGATCCCGAGCGGCACCGCGATGTCGATGCGGCCGCGCACGCCGAGCAGCGCCGCGCCGCGAGCGCGCCGATGCCCGCCGGCCGCCTTGAGCACGATCGCCACGTTGCGCGGATTGGCCTTGCTGAAGCCGTGCAGCACCACCAGCACGAGCGCCAGCACCACGATGCCGAAGATGATCGCGCCCATCGCTATCTCATCTGCTCGATGCAGCTTGATGGCGCCGGCGTCGCGCCGCGCCGACAGGTCGGCGAGCGCCCGCATGCCGCCGGCCGCATAGGCGGCCGCCGCGCGCAGCAACTCGCCAAGCTGATGCGCCGCGCCCGGATCGAAGCGGCAATAGGCGCCCTTGGTCAGCCGCGCGATCTCGCGGAACGCCTGTTCGGCGATCGGCGTCGTCGCCCTCCTGGAACATGAAGGCCGGCACGCCGAGCAGGCCGAGTTCGCCGGCCGCCTGGCACAGATCGTCGAGCTTCTCCTCCATGGCGTCGCCGACGAACACCAGCGCCTGCACCTTCTTGCGCTCGGTCTCGCGCGCGCGCATGCGCGAGCACCTTGCCGATCTGGGTGTGGCCGCCGCGGCAGTCGATCCGCGCCATCAGCTCGGCGAGCCGCTCGGCCTGCGACACCCAGCGCGAGGCGCGGCATTCGGCGAGGCCGCGGTAGTAGACCAGCTGCACGTCGAGCCCGCCGATCGCCGCCGCCTCGCGGAACATGTCGGCCTGCAGCTGGCAGGCGGTGTCCCACAGCGGCTGGCGGCTCATGGTGGCGTCGAGCGCGAAGATCAGCCGGCCGCGCTGCCCGGCGCCGGTGGCCGGCCCGAGGCTTTTCACCTTGGCCAGGAACGCGTCGATCTCGGTCCGCGACGACGACGTCGTTGCCGGCTCGCCGCCGCGGCCGGCCGGTCGCCGCTCGGCGGTTGGCGTGACGTCGCGAGGCTTGTCGGCCATCGGAAATAGCGCCCTCGGGCGGCGATTCCGCCCGCCATAAAGTGGGCATATCCGGCGACGCCGTGCAATGCCCGCTGCGCCGTGTAACCCCCTGTGCCAGCGCCGCGATTGCGAATTAACCGCGTGTCATCGGCGGCTTGCTTTGATAGCTTGCGCAAACGTCCCGCCCCACCGCCTGATGTCATCCTCACGCCATCCACAACTTGTTTCCACTGTTCCCGCCTTGCGCCGGGCCGTCAGCACGCTCCGTCGCGGCGGCGCCACCGATTGCGCTGGTGCCGACCATGGGCGCGCTGCATGACGGGCACATCGCGCTGGTCCGGCTGGCGCGGCGGCGGGCCCGGCGGGTGGTGGTCTCGATTTTCGTCAACCCGACGCAGTTTGCGCCGAACGAGGATTTTTCCAGCTATCCACGCAACCTCAAAGGCGATCTGGCGGCCCTCGCAGAGGCCGGCGTCAACTTGGTTTGGGCTCCGACCGTTGCAACGATGTATCCGGACGGCTTTGCCACCCGGATCGCGCCAGAAGGACCCGCCAAGGTCGGCCTCGAGGATGCGTTCCGTCCGCATTTTTTCGGTGGCGTTGCGACGGTGGTGGCCAAGCTGCTGGTCCAATGCGCGCCTGACGTGGCGATCTTCGGCGAGAAGGACTACCAGCAGTTCAAGGTGGTGATCGCGGCTTGCCACCGATCTCGACTTGCCGGTGAAGATTGTCGGCGCGCCGATCGTGCGCGAGTCCGAACGGACTCGCGATGTCGTCTCGCAACGCCTATCTGAGCGCGGAGCGAGCGCGCGGTGGCGGCGACGCTCCATCACGTGCTGACCGATTGCGCCCGACGGATCGCGCGACCAGCAACACATCGCCCGCGTGCTCGATGAAGGCAGCGCCGCGATCGAAAGCGCGGGCTTCATGCTCGACTACCTTGAAGCGCGGCACGCCGACAGCCTGACGAAAGTCGCCAGCATTGCCGACGGTCCGCTCCGCCTGCTGGTCGCCGCCCGGCTCGGCAGCACGCGTCTGATCGACAACGTCGCCGTGCCAAATGCGCCGCGCAAACCAAGCGCGCCCCGCAAGCCTCAACGCCGCGCGTCACGTTGAGGCCGCGAGACGAACCATCGTCGTGCTATCGGGGGATTTCGCGGCAGACGCAAGGAGCGATGAAGCCGATTCGGTAGTTGAGAATGGCTTCATCTGCGCCCAGTTCAATCGTCACCTCGAACTGGCCGCTCCCCCATTTGAATTTTTCGGTGAACTGCAGGTCGGGTGCATACTCCTTGATCCGAACAAAATCGATCTCAAAGGTTCCGGACCGTGTTGCACAAAAGGTCCGATCGGCAAAGATCGTCGCCGTCCAGGTCCAGGGTTGCGGGAACGTCGAAGTGCGGACCTCCCGAACATTCTTGACCGTCAGGATCGGCTTGCAGGTGACGGCCGCCACGGCGCCCGTTGCCATCATGTTGGCGATGAAGCCGGCCGCCGCAAACGCCAATGCCGAGCGGCAAATCCGGCGGCACCTGTAAGATCCAAGACCAAAGCATTCCATGGCTCGCTCCCATGTTGAGGCGAGCAGCGCTTGAATGGCGATCCATCTTGAGGGGAGGCCGCAATATCCCCTGCTTTGCAATGTCGGGATTAGTGCTCGATAAAATTAGGGCCCAGCAAGCATGATGTCCCCTCCTTGCGAAGGAGACGGTGCTTGGGCCCATTGAGCTGAATGAGAGCCTGGGGAACGGGGCGACCGTCGAAGGCCCCGTGACATCTATATAACGGAACGCCGTTCGATCTGCAATGCGAACGGCGTCACCATCAGCCGCGCCCCAGCAGCACCAGCGCATCGGCGGCCAACCGACGTGTAAGCTCACCGGCCGGTAGCGCACGACCCAACGATGCCGCCTGCCCCGCCCACAGGCTCGTGAAATCGCCCGAGCCTTGCGCCTCTGCCTTGGCGCGCAGCGGCGCGAGTGCTCCGGCGGCGAGTGGAAACTCCGGCGCCACATCCGAGATCGGACCGATCTCGCGCATGACACGGTTCATGAAGCCGCGCGCCGGCCGCCCGGTCAGCAGATTGGTGACGCGCGTGCCGTCATCCTGCGCGCCAGCAAGCGCGGCGCGATGCGGCGCCGATATCTTGGCTTCCGGGCAATGCAGATAAGCACTTCCTATCTGCACGCCCGCGGCACCCAGCATCAAGGCCGCGGCAATCCCACGCGCATCGCTCACGGCGCCGGCCGCGATCACCGGCACCTTCACCGCGTCGACGATCTGCGGCACCAGCGCGAACGTGCCGACCTGGGCGGCAAGGTCGTCGGACAGGAACATGCCGCGGTGGCCGCCGGCCTCGAAACCTTGCGCGATGATGACGTCCACGCCGCGCGCTTCCAGCCAGCGCGCCTCCGCAACGGTGGTGGCCGAACTCATGGTCACGCTGCCGAGCGCCTTGACGCGGCGAAACAGATCCTGCGGCGGCAATCCGAAATGAAAGCTCACGACCTCCGGCTTCGTGGCCTCGATCATGTCGCAAAACGCCGCATCGAACGGCACGCGCATGCTGGTCGGAACCGGCGCCGACGGGTCGATGCCGAGTTCGTCGTAATAGGGCTTGAGCCGCTCGCGCCAGCGCGCCTCGCGCGCATTGTTCAATTCCGGCGGCGTGTGACAGAAGAACCCGACGCTGAGCGGATTCCTGCGTGCGACTCGCGGAATTCCGCGATCTGCATACGCGCTTGTTCGGCATTCAGCATGGCGAACGGCAGCGACGCGAGACCGCCTGCTTCCGCCACGGCCGCCGCCAGATCGAAATCCATCGCGCCTGCCATCGGCGCAAGCACGATGGGATGTTCGATCCGAAAGAGATCAAGCAGTCGTCGATCCCGCCACATGGCCATGCCCTCTGCCGAGCCCAGGATTTTTACCTGCTTCGATTGCGGCTGGATATTCGTGATTTCTAAAGGCAACTTTCGCCGGGCTGGCGAGGCCGGCCCGGCGCAATTGTCGCGTGACCGCGCGCTTGTTCCGCCCGTATGATCCCCGCCCGCCAATTGCCGGAGGGCTGTAACCATGCGTTCCCCCACAATCGCGCTGCTTGCGATCGCTTGGGTTTGCGCGGAAGCACCGTCTCATTCATTGCGGGCCCAAGAGTGGCCAGCCGCCAAACCGATCAAAATCGTGGTGCCGTTCGCGCCGGGCGGCAGCTCCGATCAGTTGGCAAGGCTGCTGGCGCCTGACCTCTCTGCGGCGTTCGGCCAGCAATTCTTCATCGAAAACCGCGGCGGCTCGTCCGGCGCCATCGGCGCTGCCCAAGTCGCGAAATCGCCGCCCGACGGCTATACGCTGGTCAACGCCGGCTCCGGCCCGCACCTGACCGAGCCCGGCGATCAATCCCAATGTCGGCTACGACCCGCTCAAGGACTTCACGCATATCGCGATGGTGGCGGCGGACAGTTTCGTGCTGGTCGCCAATCCGTCGCTGGGCGCCAAGTCGATCGCCGACCTGGTCCGCATTGGACGCGGCCGCAACCTCACGTCGTCCTCGCCCGGCGCGGGCTCGCTCGGCCATCTGATCCTGGAGCGCTTCAAGCCGCAGCGCCGGACTCGACCATCCAGCACGTTCCGTCGCCCAATTCCGGCATGCAGGACCTGCTCGGCAATCACATCGACCTGACGTTCACGACCCTGCTCACCGCCGGCCTCCAGATACGCGGCGGCCTGCTGGTGCCGCTCGCCGTCACCTCGCCCGCCCGCCACCCGGCCTATCCCGACATCCCGACCTTTGCGCGAGCAAGGATTTCCGGATGTGCGCGGCGACACCTGGTTCTGGCTCGCCGGACCGAGCGGCCTTGCCGCCGTTCATCGTGCGCCAGCTCAACCAAGAGACGCGCCGGATCGTCAAGACGGCGAAGATGCAGGAGCAGTTCGGCAAGCTGTCGCTGCTGACCCAGGATCTCGATCCCGCCGGCGTGACCAAATTCGTCGCCGACGAATATGCCTACTGGGCACCGCTGGCGAAGGAAGTCGGGCTGCGCGTGCAGTGAATGGGAGGAAATCCTCATGCTCATTCCACGCCGCACTGTCGCTTGCTGCGCTCTGGCGCCGGCATGCTGCTGCCGATCCGACACGGCGCAGGCGCAAAGCTTTCCCAACCGGCCCATCCGCATCATCGTGCCGTTCCCGGCCGGCGGGCCGACCGACATCCTCTCGCGCGTGATCGCGCAGAAGATGAGCGAGGACTGGGGCCAGCCGGTCGTGGTCGAGAACCGGCCCGGCGCCGACACCGCGATCGGCGCGGTGCAGGTCGCCAAGGCGGCGCCCGACGGCTACACGCTGCTCGCCGCCATGGACACGACCCTGGTGATGAATCCGGCCACCAAGACCAACCTGCCCTACGATCCGTTCAAGGATTTCACGTCGATCACGCTCGCGGCCAAGAACACCTCGCTGCTGACGGTGCGCGCCGAAGACGGGCCGAAGACCATTCCCGAGCTGATCGCGCGCGGCCAAGGCCTCCGGCAAGATGAACTACGGCGCCGGCATCATCACCACGCGGCTTGCGGGCTACATGTTCAACCGCGCGGCCGGCATCAAGGTGCAGCTCATTCCCTACAAAGGCAGCGCCGAGGTGGTGCAGGGCCTGCTCACCGGCGCAGTCGACTACATCATCGACGGCACCGCCTCGAGCCTGCCGCTGATCAAGTCGGGACAATTCCGCCCGCTGGCCAAGCTCAACAACCGGCCGCTGCCGTCGCTGCCCGACGTGCCGCCGCTGGCGGAAGCGGCCGGCATGCCGGAGCTCGACGACATGTCGAGCTGGATTGCCCTGGTGGCGCCCGCCGGCACGCCGCGCGCGATCGTCGATCGACTGCAAGGCAAGGTCGCGGCGATCTACGCCGACCGAGCAACCCACGACAAGCTGATCACGTCCGGGATCAATCCGGTCTCCAGCACGCCGGAGGAGTTCGACGCCTTTTTCCGCAAGGAAGCGGCACGCTGGACCAAGGCCTTCAAGGAGAGCGGCATCAAGCTCGATTGACCGCGGGTGAACGCAGCGCGCTGCCGCGCTGTGGCCTCAACCCGGTTCCTCGTCAATCCGGACGTTGGAAGCAGTTCCTGCAATCCGCTTAACCCCGCCTAAACCGAATACCGCCATCCGAAACCGCATGTTCCAATCAACGGGCAAACGCCCACGGAGTAGCCATGTCCGATAAGCCGAAAGTCCTGATCTTTGCCCCGCGCGAGGAGCCGCCCGAGACCATCAAGGCCCTCGAAGGGCTCGGCTGCGAGATCGTCATCGGCAACCGCGACTGGCAACTGCCGCGCACCCATTACGAGGACGACGTGGTGGCGCAGGCGCGCGACTGCGTGGCGCTGATGGGCACCTCGATGCGCCACACCCCGATCAGCCGCCGCGTGATGGAAGCCTCGCAGCGGCTGCGCGTCGTCGCGAAATACACCGTCGGCGTCGACGACATCGATACCGAAGCCGCGACCGACCTCGGCATCATGGTGTGCCATGCGCCGACGGAGTCGAACTGCTTCGGCGTCGCCGAGACGACGGTGGCGATGATGCTGTCGCTGCTCAAGAAGCTGGCCGACCGCGACGCCGACGTGCGCGCCGGCAAATGGCGCACGGCCGACAACTACTCCTACTACGTCGGGCAGCGCGCATCGGACGGATTCCGCGGCCAGACCATCGGGTTCGTCGGTTTCGGGCGCATCGCGAGCCGGGTCGCGCAACTGCTGACGCCCTGGCGCGCGCGGATGATCGCCTATGATCCGTATGTGCAGCCGTCGCAGTTCCTGACCCACGGCGTCCAGGCGGTGGACTACGAGACGCTGCTGCGCGAGTCCGACCTGGTGTCGTTCCACGTCGTGCTCACCAAGGAGACCCGCTACATGTTCGGCGAGGAGCAGATCAAGCTGATGAAGCCGCACGCGGTGGTGGTCAACACCGTCGCGCGGCAAGGTGATCGACGAGAAGGCGGTCGCGCGCGCGATCGAGGAAGGCCGCCTGCGCGGCACCGCGATCGATGCCTTCGAGGAGGAGCCGCTGCCGATGGATTCGCCGCTGCGCAAGCTCGGCAACCGCGCGCTGCTCTCGCCGCACTCCGCCTCCTACACCGAGGGCGGCGAGCTGCGCCAGGGCGTCGACTGGGCCACGCGCTCGGTCGTCACCGCGCTCAAGGGCGGCATTCCGGACAACGTCTACAACAAGGACGTGCTGCCGCTCTGGAGGCAGCGGTTCGGCGGCGCCTCGATCTCCAATCCGTAAAGCTGGCGCAATCGAAGGGATCCGGGCCACTTCGGCGACAGCCGGGGTGGCCTTGTCCGTTCTGACGCGCGCCGCAGGCTCGAGCGCTTGAGACCGAGTGGCAACAGGGTTGCTGCTGTGTTGCCGAAATGCCGCATTTGGGGAGTCCCGGAGACAGTCGATGGCGAAGGCCGATGTCAGGGCGTAATCGCTGATCGCATGCCTCAGGCCGGCTAAATTATCGCGAAATCGATGCGATTTTGGCTTGTTTTTGACCAGACCGATCAACTCTGCTCTGATTTTAAATACTTTTTTCGTTTACCAAAACGGCCAAAAGTGAAGGAAACGTAAGCGGAGCCATGCGTTTACCGCTTAGCTGCTGCCCTATCTTGGCTGTTTTGCATTGCAGCATACACGTCTATGGAGTGGCCAAGTTGATTCCCGGCCCCCGCCGCCCAGCGAAAGGCTCCACCTAATGTTTCTGATTTCATTGCCCGCTTCGTCCAGTCCTGGAAAGATTACAACTCGACCCTGCGCGAACTGAGCCAGCTCAGCGACCGCGAGCTCGCCGATGTCGGCCTCAGCCGCTCGGATATCCCGCGGGTCGCCTGGGAACAGCGCCACCCGCTAGAGGTCTGCAGGTTTCCGCCGATTGCAGACGCCCGCCCCGGGGCGGGCGTCTTTGTCATTGGCCCGCATTGCTGGCATGGGCAGCGCGAGCCTATTTTGCCGGCATGACCACCCAAGCCCGTCCACATCATCGGCGGCGGCCTCGCCGGCTCGCGAAGCGGCGTGGCAGCTCGCGTCGCGCGGCGTGCCGGTGACGTTCTGCACGAGATGCGCCCGGTGCGCACCACCGCGGTGCACAAGACCGAGCCACCTCGCCGAGCTGGTCTGCTCCAACTCGTTCCGCTCCGACGATCGCGAGCACAACGCCGTCGGCCTCCTGCACGAGGAGATGCGCCGGCTCGGCTCGCTGGTCATGCGCGCGGCCGACGCCCACCAGGTGCCGGCCGGCGGCGCGCTGGCGGTCGACCGCGACGGATTTTCCGCCGCGATCACCGCGGCGCTCGAAGCCGCATCCGCTGGTCACCATCTGCGCGCGAGGAGATTGCCGGCCTGCCGCCCGCCGACTGGGACAGCGTGATCGTCGCCACCGGCCCGCTGACCTCGCCCGCGCTCGCGGAAGCGATCCGCCAGCGCACCGGCGCGGACGCGCTGGCGTTCTTCGACGCGATCGCGCCGATCGTGCATCGCGACTCGCATCGATCTCGGCGTCGCCTGGTTCCAGTCGCGCTACGACAAGGAAGGTCCGGGCGGCTCCGGCGCCGACTACGTCAACTGCCCGCTCACGCGCGAGCAATACGAGCGCCTTCGTCGATGCGCTGATCGCGGGCGACAAGATCGCCGTTCCACGAATGGGAGGGAACGCCCTATTTCGACGGCTGCCTGCCGATCGAGGTGATGGCCGAGCGCGGCCGCGAGACGTTGCGCCACGGCCCGATGAAGCCGTTCGGCCTCACCAATCCGCATGCGCCGCAGGTCAAGGCCTATGCCATCGTGCAACTGCGCCAGGACAACCGGCTCGGCACGCTGTTCAACATGGTGGGCTTCCAGACCAAGCTGCGCCACGGCGAGCAGACCCGCATCTTCCGCACCATTCCCGGGCTGGAGAAGGCCGAGTTCGCCCGGCTCGGCGGCCTGCACCGCAACACCTATCTCAACTCGCCGCAACTGCTCGACGAGACGCTGCGGCTCAAGTCCGAGCCGCGGCTGCGCTTTGCCGGACAGATCACCGGCTGCGAAGGCTATGTGGAGTCCGCGGCCATCGGGTTGCTGGCCGGCCGCTTCGCCGCGGCGGAACGGCTCGGCGAAACACATGCCGCCGCCGCCGCCGACCACGGCGCATGGCGCCCTGCTCGGCCACATCACCGGCGGTCACGTCGAGACCATCGACGCCGGCCCGCGCTCCTACCAGCCGATGAACGTCAATTTCGGCTTGTTCCCGCCGCTCACCCAAGCGCTCGACAACGGCGAGGACGGCAAGCGCCTGCGCGGCACCGAAAAGGCGCTGGCGAAGAAGCGCGCGCTCTGCCGCCGCGCGCTCGACGATCTCGCGCCATGGTCGGGCGGCTCGTGCAGTTCGGTCGCCGCCGAGTGACGCGCGCGGCGCGATCTCCGTCTAGACGATCCGCCGCGGATCGCGGGCCGCCCGCCACAACAGCCATTGCCGCCGCCACTGCGGCAGCGGATGCGGCGCGAACGGATCGGCATCGCGCTCCAGCCGCTTGAGCATCGGCGCGACCAGCGCCGCCGGCAGGAACGCCGGCATCAGCGCGGCCGGGACTCGGCGATCGGAACCTGCGCGAGATGAGCGCCGCGCGACCTCGCGCATTTCCGCCAGCGCCGCCTTGAGTCCGGCGTTGCGATCGCGGCAAATACATCCTCCGGGCGCGCGCCGTGACGCTGCATCACATCGAGCGGCACATAGAGCTGCCGGCGCGCGGCGTGGAGCGGGAACGCCGCAAGCAACCCCGCGATGGCATGGGCGATGCCGGCGTGCCGGGCGGCGCTCATCGAGACCCGGATCGGCACCTCATTGAGGATCTGCGCCGCCAGCCGCATCAGCGCCGACGACGTCTTTTCGGCATAGGCCTCGAGCTCGGCGAGCGATCCCATGGGATCGTCGTAGAGATCGAAGCTGCGCGCCTCGATCATGCCGTCAAGCACATCGACCGGCAGCCGATAGCGGATGACGGTGGCGAGCAGCGCGGACGCGACCGGACCCGCCTCCCCGGTCCGCGTGCCGCCGAGGACGTCGCGCCACCATTGCAGCCGGATCTCGCCCGGCATCGGCTCGCGGGCCAGCTCGCGCACGCGCGCGAGCTCCACATTGAAGGCATAGAGCGCGTGGAGCGCGCGCCGGCGCGGCGCCGGCGCGAACAGCGCCGCCACGAAGCGATCCTTGTCGGCCTCGCGCACCAGCGTTTCGCAATAGTCGAAGTCGTCCGGCATGCCGGCAGCATAGCGCGGGAGCTTACTCGTCGGCGATCAATCCCGCCGCCACGCGCCGTCCTCCCCCAGCAGGATGTTGTAGGTCGACACCGCGCTGCCGGTGTTGGTGACCTCGACCGAAATCGCAAGCGCCTTGAAGCGCGCCCGCAGCGGCGGCGGCATGATCCAGCCGCCGCGGCCGGCACCGATCAGGAACAAGTCGATCTCGTCGGCCCGCGCAAAGACCGGCTCGAGCGCCGCCTCGGTGATCTCGGACGCCTGCCGCAGCGGCCATGGCCAGATGCCGTCCGGCAGGCACAACAGCGAGCCGCGGTGCGACATGCCGGCGAAGCGGAAGCCGCCCTTGCCGTAGGCCTCGATCGGCGCCGGATATGGCAGGTGGCGCGGCTCGGCCGCCACGCTCAGGCCCGCTTGCGCTGCCGCCGCCGGCTCAGGCTCCGGCTCGTCCTCGGTCGTGCGAGCCGCGGAACGATCCGACGCCGAAATAGATCAGCAGCGGCGCGGCGATGAAGACCGAGGTGTAGGTGCCGACCAGCACGACGCCGAACAGCATGGTGGCGGTGAAGCTGTGGATCGCATGGCCGCCGAAGAAATACATCGCCAGCAGGGCCAGCGTCACGGTGACGTGCGTGTTGACCGAGCGCGTCATGGTCGAATTGATCGAGGCGTTGAGCAGTTCCGGTATCGGCATGCGCTTGTAGCGCCGCAACATCTCGCGGATACGGTCGTAGATGACGACGGTGTCGTTGAGCGAATAGCCGAGAATGGTCAGCAGCGCCGCGATACTCGCCAGATCGAAGTCGATCTGGAACAGCGACATGAAGCCGATCGTCAGCACCAGGTCGTGCACGTTGGCGACCATGGCGCCGAGCGCGAACTGCCATTCGAACCGGAACCAGAGATAGATCAGGATCCCGAAGATCGCGGTCATCAGGCCGATCGCGCTATAGGCCAGCAACTCGGTCGAGATGCGCGGCCCGACCACCGCCTCCTGGCGGTAGTCGACCTCGTCGCCGAGCGCCGCCCTGATCTTGGTCGAGCGCCGCCTGCTGCGCCTGCTCGCCGCCCGGCTGCTGCGACACCCGGATCAGCACGTCGCGCGGCGTGCCGAATTGCTGCAACTGCACTTCGCCCAGGCCAAGCCCGCCCAAGGTCGTGCGCATCCGCGCAATGATCGGCGACCTCCGTCTTCGACTGCACCTCGAGCAGCGTGCCGCCGACGAAATCGATGCCGAAGTTCAGGCCGTGCGTGAAATAGAGCACGATCGCGGCGATCGACGCGATCGCCGACAGCGGAAAGCTGATGCGCCGGAAGCGCATGAAGTCGAACTTGGTGTCATCGGGAATGAGCCGCAGAAGCGGAATGGAGCGATGAAAGCGCACGATGCTGTCGCCTTATGTGACCGCAAGACGCTGCGGACGGGACCAGCGCACCCAATACGATCACCATCAGGCGTGTCAGCGTGAAGGCGGTGAATACGGTGGTGATGATGCCGATGCCGAACGTCACGGCGAAGCCCCGCACCGGCCCGGTGCCGATGAAGAACAGCACCGCGGCGGCGATGAAGGTGGTGATGTTGGAGTCCAGGATGGTCGCGAGCGCGCGGGTGAACCCGGCATCGATCGCGGAGATCGCGCTGCGGCCGGTCCGTATCTCCTCGCGGATGCGCTCGTAGATCAGCACGTTGGAATCCACCGCGATGCCGATCGTGAGCACGATGCCGATGATGCCGGGCAGCGTCAGCGTCGCGTTGAGCAGCGAGAGCACGCCGAAGATCATCGCGACGTTGAAAGCGACCGCGACCACGGCGAACACGCCGAACATGCCGTAGGCGGCCAGCATGTAGACCGCGACCAGCGATGGCGCCGAAATAGGCCGCCGAGGTGCCCTTCTCGATCGAATCCTGGCCGAGGCCGGCGCCGACGACGCGCTGCTTCGATGACCGTCAGCGGCGCCGGCAGCGCGCCGGCGCGCAGCAGGATGGCGAGATCGTTGGCCGACTGCACCGTGAAGCTGCCGGAAATCTGGCTCGAGCCGCCGATGATCGGCTCGCGGATGACCGGCGCCGAGATCACCTCGTTGTCGAGGACGATGGCGAACAGCCGCCCGACGTTCTCCGTGGTGGCCTGCGCCCATCGCCGCGCGCCCGAGGCGTTGAAGCGCATGCTGACGACCGGCTCGCTGGTGCGCTGGTCGAAGCCCGGCTGCGCGTCGACGAGGTCGTCGCCGGACACGACGACGCGCTTCTCGATCAGATAGGGCCGTCCTGCCTTCGGCCTTGGTGCCGTAGAGGACCTCCGATTCCGGCGGCGGCCGCGACGCCAAGCGCCTGCTCGGCTGTCATGGTCTGGTCCACCATCCGGAAATCGAGCTTGGCGGTCTTGCCGAGGAGGTCTTGATCAGTCGCTGCGGGTCTCCGAGGCCCGGCACCTGCACCAGGATGCGGTCCATGCCCTGGCGCTGGATCACCGGCTCGACGGTGCCGAGCTCGTCGATCCGGCGCTGTCACGATCTGGATCGACTGGTCGACCGCCTGGCGGACGCGCTCGAGGATCGCCGGCTCGGTCCAGGTCAGACGCACCAAGCCGCCGCCGGCATTGACGATTTCGACCGTGCGCTGGCCGGTGCGCGCTCAAGCAGGCCGCCGAGCGGCTGCGACAGTTCGCGCAGCTTGGTGAGGCCCTGCTGCAGGTCGCTCTCGCGGATGCGGACCTCGACGCTGTTGCCGCGCATCGACCGGCGCCTGGGACGAGACCGACCTTGCGCCTCGCGCAGCACCTTGCGCACTTCGTCGCGCAGCTGCTCGACCTTCTCCTTGCGGACGGCGCCGGTGTCGACCTCGAGCAGGATATGCGAGCCGCCCTGCAGATCGAGGCCGAGCACGACGTGGCGTCTGCGCCCATTTCGGCCAGCTGCTGGACGGTGCTCGGCGAAGCAGTTCGGAACCGCGAACAGGCAGACGAACAGCGTCGTCACCAGGATCGCCAATGCCTTCCATCGCGAAATGTAAAGCATGGGTCCTGACGCCCCGGTTACGTAACGGCCGTAGCCGCGTCAGCTACTTCGCGTCGTCCTTGCGCAGGCTCGCCCTTGGCCCGCACGCCCGAAACCATCTGACGCATCTGCCGGATGCGCACGCCGTCGGCGATCTCGACCTCGATCTGCTCGTCGTCCACGACCTTGGTCACCTTGCCGACGAGCCCACCTGAGGTAACCACGGTGTCGCCGCGGCGCAAGTTCTTGACCAGTTCCTGGTGCTCCTTCACCCGCTTCTGCTGCGGCCGCAGGATCAGGAAATACATGATCACGAAGATCAGGACGAAGGGCAGCATCTGACCAGCAGGCTGTCGCCGCCCATTAACGGGCTGCCCTGCGCAAATGCCGGCGTCACAAACATCGCTCGTCCCCTTTGGAAGTGCTCTGGTCCCGCCTGTGGCCAGGCACCGCCGTTGCGGATTTACGGGCCGAAATCGGCGCGGACTATAGCGGCCGCGCCCCAATTGCAACGAGGCTTTGGGCGCGCCAAAGGCCCTCAGGACCCCAGCGCTTGCAGGGCCTTGCCGGCCCCGCTAAGGGTGCGGCGCAATCAAGGCTGAGGTCATGGCAAAACGCGTCGGAAAATCCCCAAAACGGTCCGGATCGCATTCCCGGACCGCGGCGCCCGAGGGCCGCTCCCGACACCGCCGAGCGGATCGCCGCCGCGCTGGAGCGGCTGGCGCCGCCGGCGCCGCGGCATCGCCCGATTTTGCCGCCGCCGATGCCTTCGCCTGGCATCCGGACGGGCGGCGCCTGACGCCGGTCCCGCACGTCAGCCGGGTCGACATGTCGCTGCTCAAGGGCATCGACCGGGTGCGCGACACTGCTGCTCGAGAACACCGAGCGCTTCGCCAAGGGACTGCCGGCCAACAACGCGCTGCTGTGGGGCGCGCGCGGCATGGGCAAGTCCTCGCTGGTCAAGGCGGTCCATGCCGCCGTCAACGGCGCACGCCGGAAGAACGGCGTGCTCAAGCTGGTCGAGATCCATCGCGAGGACATCGAAAGCCTGCCCGATCTGATGGAGCTGATGCGCGGCGCGCCCTATCGCTTCATCCTGTTCTGCGACGACCTGTCGTTCGAGGCGACCGACACCTCCTACAAGTCGCTCAAGGCGGTGCTCGAAGGCGGCATCGAAGGCCGGCCGGACAATGTCGTGTTCTACGCCACCTCGAACCGCCGCCACCTGATGGCGCGCGAGATGATGGAGAACGAGCGCCAGACCGCGATCAATCCCGGCGAGGCGGTCGAGGAAAAGGTCTCGCTGTCGGACCGCTTCGGCCTGTGGCTCGGCTTCCATCGCTGCAGCCAGGACGAATACCTCGCGATGGTCGAGGGCTACGTCGCCCACTTCCGGCATTCCGTTCAAGGGCGAGGCGCTCGAGCGCGAGGCGCTCGAATGGGCGACCACGCGCGGCGCGCGCTCCGGCCGCGTCGCCTGGCAATACGTGCAGGATCTGGCGGGACGGCTCGGCGTGAAGCTGAGCGCGAGGCTAGAGCGGATCGCGCAAAGCGATATGCCCGGCAGCATAAGCGGCGTATACGCATGTCTTTGACCGGCTAAGCCGGGCATGACGTCGTCGAGAAGTGCATGCGTCTGGACTCAGCCGCCGCTCAGATGCGGCATCGGGTCGATCGGCGCCGGCCCCTTGCGGATCTCGAAGTGAAGCTGCGGCGCGTCGACGTTGCCGGTCTGGCCGGAGCGCGCGATCGTCTGGCCGCGCTTGATCGGTCGCCGCGCTTGACCAGCAATTCCTTGGCGTGCGCGTAGGCGGTCACGTAGCCGTCGGCGTGGCGCACCAGCACCAGATTGCCGTAGCCCTTGAGCTCGTTGCCGGCATAGGCCACGACGCCGTCCTCGGCCGCCTTGACCGGCGTGCCTTCCGGCAGCGCGATGTTGATGCCGTCGTTGGTCTGGCCGTTGGTCTTCGGACCGAAGCCCGCGATGATGCGGCCCTTCGCCGGCCAGCGGAATGACAGGCTGCCATTGCCGGCGCGCACCGCATTGGTGGCGGGTGGCGGCTCGGCCGGCGCCGCGACGGCGGCGGTTTGGGCCGGCTGCGTGGCTGGCGAGAACCGGCGCCGACTTCGGCGTTGCGCCTTCGGAAGCGCCGCCGCTTTGGCTTCCGTCTTGCCCTTCGCCGGCGCGCTGAGCGCCTTCGGCTTGCGCGGCGACCTTCTGCGTTTCGGCCTGCGTCGCGCGGGCCGCGCGGCTCGCCGGAATGTTGATGCGGTCGCCGATATTCACCTTGGTGTGCGGCGGGATGTTGTTGAGCCGCGCAAGCTCGGCGCAGCGACATGTTGTACTTGCGCGCGATGCGGATCAGCGTCTCGCCGGGCGCGACGACATGCACGATCGGTTGCGTGGGCGCGATCCTGGACGCCGGCGCCTTGGACTGGCGAACCGGCGGCGGCAGGCTGTGCGGCGACCGCGCTTGCGGCGGGGCCTGCACGGAGCCGGTCGTGACCTGGGTTCGGGCGACTGGCCCGGATGATAGGACGCCATCCCGCGGCCCCCGCCCGACACGCCGCTGGCCGGTCGGTATGGCTCGCGGGCTGGCTGCCGCTCGGCGGCGGCAGCGACGAGGTCTGCACGCTGCCGTGGGGCGCGCGCTGCTGCTGGATCGAGCCGGTGGCTTCTTGCTGCGATGCGTAGGGGTTGCTGTTGAAGCGGGTCGACTCGGAACTGCACGCGGCGGCGCCGGCGGCCATCACAGCCAAGGCAAGAACTCGCGGCAACGTGCCACGAGCGCACCACTCGACTACGGAAGACATGGCGTCCCCACTCATACGCAACGATAACTAACAAGTGCGGCGAGTTAACACCTGGGGAGTAAATAAGGGTTTAAGCGAATACGACTGCTCAACCTTAATCGAATGTCTTGAGGAACTTAGCGCGGGATTGCCGTGCAATCAGGCGCTGCGCAATTCGTTAAGCATGATCTCATCGTTAGGCCGGATGCCGCTTTCTCAACCACGTTCGTGCCGCATTGAGGTTCCGACCCCGCTCGCGGCAAATTCGACGAGCGTGCGCGGCGGCGTATCACGAACGTCGGAAGCTGGGCGCTAGCTCGCGCGCCTGCCCGGCAGCAGCGGCACGAAACGCACGTCGAGCAATTCCTCCTGCCGCAGCTCTCCGCCTGACTTCGTCACCTTCACGATGCGCTGCACGCCGCCGTGCGGGCCCGAGCGGCAACAGCATCACGCCGTCGTCCGCAAGTTGCTCGACCAGCGCCTCGGGCACTGTCTCGGCCGCCGCGGTGACCATGATGCGGTCGAACGGCGCCTTGTCCGGCGCGCCGGCAAGCCCGTCGCCGGCCCGGATCTCAACGTTCTGGTAACCAAGCGTCTCCATGCGCGCGCGCGCGCGATCCGCCAGCGTCCGGTAGCGCTCGATGCTGACCACCTCGTGCGCCAGCCGGGACAGGATCGCGGCCTGGTATCCCGATCCGGTGCCGATCTCGAGCACCTTGTGCTGCGGCTGCACGTCGAGCTGCTCGGTCATGTACGCCACCACATAGGGCTGGCTGATGGTCTGCCCGCAGGCGATCGGCAGCGCCTGGTCGGCATAGGCGGCGTCCTGGAATTCGCTGCCCCACGAAGTGCTCGCGCGGCACCTCGTCGAGCGCGCGCAGCACCGCGGCATCGCCGATGCCGCGGCGGCGCATGGTCAGCATGAACTGCATGCGCCCGACGCTGTCGTCGCCTACGGGCTGTTTCGCCACATCGCCCTCGCCTGCCCGTCCGGCGCGTCGCTGACTACGCCGACGACCGAAGCCTCAACGTCTGCAATGGACCGCGGTAGCTCGCGGCCACGCCGTCTCGCGCGGGCGCGTTGCCGCGGTCAATTCTTGTAAGTCGGGTGGAGGTTCTCGACCAACGCACGCATTGCCGGCCAGTCGCGCTGCCCCAACGGGCTGTTGCTGCGATAGTGCTGCGCGGCGCCCTTCTCCAGCACATGCTCAGGCGCCGTGCTGAACGGCTGGTTCGAAGCCAGCACCATCATCTGAGTCTGGCAGCTCTTTTCGAGGTGGTACATCAGGTGGAACGCCTCGGCGACATTGGCGCCCGCCGTCAGCAGGCCATGGTTGCGCATGATCAGCACCTTGTGCGGTCCGAGCGCCTCGACGATGCGATCGCGCTCGCTCAGATTGTCATCGGCGAGATGCCCTCGTGATCGTGATAGCCGACCGCTTGTAGAAACGCAGCGACCCTGGTTCAGCGGCAGCAGTCCGCAATCGAGCGCGGAGACCGCTTGGCCGGCCACGGTGTGGGTATGGATCATCGCATGCAGATCCGGCCGCGCCATATGGATCGCGCTATGGATGACGAAGCCGGCGCGATTGACCTCGTAGGGTGTGTCTTCAAGCTTCTTGCCGTCGACGTCGATCTTGATCAGGCTCGACGCGGTGATCTGCTCGTAGAGCAGCCCATAAGGGTTGATCAGGAACTGGTCCGTGGTTCCCGGCACGCGCACCGTGATGTGGTTGTTGATGAGATGCGTCCAGCCGAAGTGCGCGACCAGCCGATAGCAGGCGGCGAGATCGAGCCGCGCCTGCCATTCCTCGTCGCTGACCTGCGCGCGCTTCGATGGAATTTCCTTCAATTGAGCTGACGGCCATGGTTCCTCGTCCCTGTAGTTGATCCCTGTCGTCGTGGCCGCTAATTTCCCGCGATGATCTTTGCGGCGCGCTCGACGGTGGTCGCCCGGCGTTGCGTAGGCGGACTGTATCAGCTTCTCGACCGTCCTGCCATGTCATCGGGCTGACGTCGGCCCCGATCTTTTTTGCCTCCGCCAGGAATTCCGGGTCCTTCATGGTGTCGTCGAAGGCCTTGCGCAGCGCCGCAACCCGATCGGCGGGCACGCCGGGAGGCAGCATCAATGGGATATTCATATCCTGCCCGCCGTAGACGAGCCGCATGATCTGGCGGGCTTCCTCGGTCTTGGCCATATCGGCGAGCGACGGCACGTCCTTCAGTCGGGATGGCGGGTGAAGGCAAGCTGCAACAGCAGCAATCACGCTCTTGTCCGCGAGCCAGGACGGCTTCTCGCGGCTTGCGCGCATTCGAAGCACCAGCCGACCCGGCCATCGACCTCGCCACGCTCGATCGCGAGGTTGAGATCGGCGGTGCCTTGATAGCCGCGCACGACATTGAATTTGGTCCCAGCCAACGCATTGAGGACGCGGGGGTAAACCGCGGTGACGTCGCCGATCCGGTCGCCCCGACCTTGATTTCCTTGGTCAGCAATTGCTCGACCATGTCTGCGCCGGCGCACCTTTGCGGACGAACACCAGGCCGAGCCAGCTTTCCATGCTGCCAAGCCAGTTGAATTTCGTCGCATCGAACTTCACGCCGTCGCGGCTCCAGAGCGGACCGAACGGCAACGTTCCGCCGGTCAGCCCGATTTCAGTGCCGTCCTTCGGCGCGACATTGAAGATATAATTGGTGCCGACGAGACCGCCAGCGCCGACCATGTTGCGCGAGACAATCGACGGTTGCCCGGGAATGTGCCGCGGCAGATGCCGGATCAGCAGCCGTCCCGCAGCATCGCGGCTCGATCCCGGCGGATAGGCATTCACCAGGGAAATGGTCTTGCCTTTGTAGAAATCGGCGACCGACTGCTGGCATAGCGCCGCGCTTGGCGTGATGATGACCGCGAGCGAGCAGCTGCTGCCGAGCTGTGCCAAGTCCGGACCACCATGAGGTCACTTCTCCCGCGTGACATGCGGGCACCTTATCGGCGGTCGAGGCACGGTCAAACGACCAAAGCGCCGCACAGTTACGGCGTCTTGTCGGTCACGATCTTCACGAGCTTCTCGCCTGCGATCCAGCGCCGAAGATTGCCGGTCACCACCGACGCGATGCTTTCGCCGGTTCCGTCCGAGCCGGCGCCGGCGATGTGCGGCGTGAGCAGCACGTTGGCCATCGACCAGAGCCTGTGCCCGACCGGCAGCGGCTCGATCGCGGTCACGTCAAGCCCGGCACCGGCGATGCTGCTTCGCTCGCCAGCGCCTCGATCAACGCATCCTCGTCGATCAGCGCGCCGCGGGCGATGTTGATGACATACGCGCCCGGCTTCATCGCCGCGATGGCCGCGGACGCGACAACAGCCTGTCGGTCCCGTCCTCGTAAAGCGCGGCCATCAGGACGATGTCAGCCTCCGCGCACGCCTCGACCAGTTCCTCGCGCGGCCGGATCCGGTCGACATGGGGCACGGGTTCGCGGAGCGGGTCACAGCGGTCACCTGCATGTCGAACGCCTTGGCCTTGCGCGCGACGTCCTGGCCAATCGCGCCCAGCCCGATGATGATGAAGGTGCTTGCCGGCGAGGTTGTCGGCGACCGGGATCAGATGCGTCGCGCGCCCAGGCCTCGTCCTGCCGCGCGCTTCCGTCGCTGGCCGGATTTTCCGCACCAGACCAAGCATCAGCGCAAAGGCTTGCTCGGCGACCGAGAACGCGCGCAGCCCCGCCATGTTGGTCACGACAGACTCCCGCGGGCATGCCATGCTTGAAGGCGTTGTCGGTGCCCGAGGTCGTGAACTGGATCCAGCGCAGCGACGTGCCGTTGTCGCGGATCGATTGCCGCGGTCTCCGCGAGGTAGCTGCG
Source organism: uncultured Alphaproteobacteria bacterium (assembly GCA_963741595.1). Taxonomy (GTDB): domain Bacteria; phylum Pseudomonadota; class Alphaproteobacteria; order Rhizobiales; family Xanthobacteraceae; genus VAZQ01. The sequence goes on along the minus strand of CAVUIV010000010.1, from coordinate 305,956 downwards.
GTTGCCGGTCACCAGCACCTCCGCGCCGGCGAGCGCCGCGGCGAGCGCCGGCATTGTCGGCGGGGTGGGCGAATTCGATACCGGGATACGCGCGCAGCGCTTCCGCCACGTCGTCCCACTGCCGGAACGGATCGAAGAAGACGAGCTTCAATCGAACAGCTCCGCGAGCTTGGTCATGAACGGCTCGTCGGTCATGTCGAGGCGCAGCGGCGTGACCGCGATGCGGTTGTCGGCGAGCGCGGAAATGTCGGTGCCGTCGCGCCGGCGGCTGCGCGCGCGTCGCGCACATAGGCGATCCAGTAATAGGCATTGCCGCGGCCGTCGCTGGCGCGCGTCGATGCTGCAGCCGCTCCTGGTCGGTTGCGGCCCTGGCTGCGTCACCGCGATGCCCTTCACCTCGCTCGGGCGCGCAATTCGGGAAAATTGATGTTGATCAGCACGTCGCGCGGGATGCCTGGCGTCGAGCACGCGGCGGATGATGTCGGGCGCGAAGCTGCGACCGCGGTCTCCCAATGCGGCGGCTGGTCGCTGCGCGACTTGTAGGCCTGCGACAGCGCGAACGACGGAATGCCGAGCATCGTGCCCTCGACCGCGCCGGCGACGGTGCCGGAATAGATCACGTCCTCGCCGGCGTTGCGGCCGCGGTTGACGCCGGACAGCACCAGATCGGGCGGGCGGTCCTTGAGCACGTGGCGCGCGCCCATGATGACGCAGTCGGTCGGCGTGCCCTTGACCGCGAAGCGCCGCTCGCCGACCTGCGCGCAGCCGCAGCGGATCGTTGAGCGAGAGCGAATGCGAGACGCCGGACTGGTCGAATTCCGGCGCGACCACCCAGACGTCGTCGGACAGCGCGCGGCCGATCTCGGCGCAGACGTCGAGCCCGTCGGAATGGATGCCGTCGTCGTTGGTGACCAGGATGCGCATGCGTTCGATGACGCTCACTAGGCTCTGCGCTCGATCTGCGTTCTTGATGTCCACCCATGTAGGGCGCAGCGCGTCCGGCACCGCGATCGAGCCGTCCTCCTGCTGATAGGTCTCCATCACCGCGATCAGCGCGCGGCCGACCGCGACGCCGGAGCCGTTGAGCGTGTGCACGTGACGCACCTGGCGGCCGTCCTTGGCGCGGTAGCGCGCGTTCATGCGCCGCGCCTGGAAGTCGCCGCAGACCGAGCAGGACGAAATCTCGCGGTACATGTTCTGCCCCGGCAGCCAGACCTCGATGTCGTAGGTCTTCTGCGACGGCAAAGCCCATGTCGCCGGTGCACAGCGTCACCACGCGGTAGTGCAGGTCGAGCCGGCGCAGCACCTCCTCGGCGCAGGCGAGCATGCGCTCGTGCTCGTCCTTCGATCTGCTCCGGCGTGGTGATGGAGACCAGCTCGACCTTGGTGAACTGGTGCTGGCGGATCATGCCGCGGGTGTCCTTGCCGGCGGCGCCCGCCTCGGCGCGGAAGCACGGCGTGCAGGCGGTGAGCCGCATCGGCAGCTCGGCCTCGTCGACGATCGATTCGCGCACGAGATTGGTGAGCGGGACTTCGGCGGTGGGGATGAGCCAATAGATCTTCCTTGGCTGGCGCACGCTCCAGCGTCCGCTCGACCAGCGTTTCCAGATCGATCTTGCCGTCACGAAAATCCTGCTTGATCCGGCTCGCTCGCGATATTTGAGGCGCGTCGAGTCAGCATTTCGGCTGCGCGTGATCGTGCGCGTCGCCAGGAACTGATCGTCCGCGAACTTCGGCAATTGCGCCGTGCCGAACATCACCTCGTCGCGCACCAGCAGCGGCGGAGTGACCTCGGTGTAGCCGTGCTCGCTCGTGTGCAGTCGAGCATGAACTGCCCGAGCGCGCGCTCCAGCCGCGCCAGCCCGCTCTTCAGCACCACGAAGCGCGCGCCGGACAGCTTCGCGGCGGTCTCGAAATCCATCTGGCCGAGCGCTTCGCCCAGTTCGAAATGCTGCTTGGGCGTGAACGCGTAGTTCGCGCTTCGCACCGAAATGATGGTGCTCGACATTGCCGGTCTCGTCGGTGCCGTCCGGCACCTCGTCGAGCGGCAGGTTGGGAATCTCCGCGAGCGCCTCGTCGAGCTCCTTCGGCGGCCTTCTTCGCCTCCGCCTCGAGCGTCGGGATCGTCGTCCTTCAGCTGCGCGACCTCGGCCATCAGCGCCTGGCGCGCGCGCCTCGTCGTTGCTCTTCTTGGCCGCGCCGATCTCCTTCGAGGCCGCGTTGCGCCGCGCCTGCGCCGCCTCGACGCTTCTGGATCGCGGCGCGGCGGCGCTCGTCGATCGCGATCAGCCGCTTCGCCTCGCGCCGGCAAGCCCGCGCCGCGTCGAGCGCGCGGTCGAAGGCGTCGGGGTTCTCGCGAATCCATTTGATGTCGTGCATGGCGAAGTCTTTCCGTCGTCATGCCCCGCGACGTGCAGGGCATCCGACTCATCGCCGAACGCCGGCTGTTTAGGAGACGTCGATGCCTGATTCCAAGGCCGTGGATACTGGATCGCCGCCTGCGCGGGCGATGACGCCGCGTCGGATGCCGATGACGTTCACTCCGCCGGCTTGGCGTCGGCGCTGGCGGCGTCCGCGGCCTTGCCGCCTGCCGCCTTCTTCTCGACCATCCGCACCGACCAGATCGAGCCCTCGTAGAGCAGCATCAGCGGGATCGCGAGCGACAGCTGGCTGAGCACGTCGGGCGGCGTCAGCACCGCCGCGATCACGAAGGCGCCGACGATGAAATAGCGCCGCTTCTCCTTGCAGCTGCTCGCGAGGTGACGATGCCGATGCGGCCGAGCAGCGTCAGGATCACCGGCAGCTGGAACGCGACGCCGAAGGCGAAGACCAGCCCCATCATCAGCGACAGATATTCGCCGACCTTGGGCAGCAGCGCGATCTCGGCCTGGCCCTCGCCCGGCGGCCTGCTGCATGCCGAGCGAGAACCGCACCAGCATCGGCATGACCAGGAAATAGACCACCGATCGCGCCGAGCACGAAGAAGACCGGCGTCGCGACCAGATACGGCAGGAACGCCTGGCGCTCGTGGCGATAGAGGCCGGGCGCGACGAACATGTAGATCTGCGTCGCCACCACCGGGAACGAGAGGAACGCCGCGCCGAACATCGCGAGCTTGAGCTGGGTGATGAAATATTCGAGCAGCGCGGTGTAGATGAACTTCGAATTCTCCGGGCCCGCGACCCAGACGAACGGCCAGACCAGCACGTTGTAGATCTGCTTGGCGAAGAAGAAGCAGACGACGAACGTCGACGACGAACGCGAGCAGCGCCTTGATCAGCCGCGAGCGCAGCTCGATCAGGTGCTCCATCAGCGGCGCCTTGGTGGCCTCGATCTCCTTCTCGTCGTCGCTCGCGGCTCATGCCGGCGCCCTCCCCGCCTCGCGGCGTGCGGCGTCGGCGGCTCGCCGGCTCGGGCACGGCGCGGCGACGTGCGCGGCGTCGGCTCGGCGGCGCCGCGCTCGCGCGCCGGCCGGCGCGGCGCTCGGGCTCGCGGCGGCCGGCGGCTCCGCGCGCCGGCGGTCGGCGTCGGCCGTCGGTCGGCGGCTGGTCGAGCGATCGCGCGCTCGATCTGCCGCTGCGTGCTTTCGATCTCGCGTGCGCACGTCGCTCGAGCGGATCGAAGTTGGTGTAGCTCTGTCGCCTTGGCGGTCATCTCGTCGACCTGCTTCTTGAGGTCGGCCATCTCGGCCTCGCGCATCGCCTCCTGGAACTGGCCCTGGAACTCGGACGCCATGCGCCGGATCTTGCCCATCCATTGGCCGAGCGTGCGCAGCACGCCGGGCAATTCCTTCGGCCCGATCGCGATCAGCGCGACGACGCCGATGACCAGCAACTCGCCCCAGCCGATGTCGAACATGGACGCTTCAACTCCAAGGGGCGCGCCGTTGGCCGACGCCCCTTCGATCAGATGCCGTGCCGCCGGGCGTCGTAGCCGGCGTCAGACCGACCTTGCGCGGCTCGCTGCCGGCGACGATGCGCCGCTCGCGACCGGCGCGCCCGGCGCCGTGGTCGGCTGCGCGGGCTGATGGTCGATGGTCTTGCATCGGATCGGTCTTGGCCGGCTCGGCCTCGGCGCTTCTCGTCTTCCGCCATGCCCTTCTTGAACGCCTTGATGCCCTTGGCGACGTCGCCCATCAGCTCGGAAATCTTGCCGCGCCGCCGAACAGCAGCAGGACGACGGCCAGCACGATGATCCAGTGCCAGATGCTCATGGAACCCATGCGCTATCCTCCGTGCCGACCGGCGACCGCCGCCGCATCGATCCGGCGCGCGTGCCTCGCCGCCACTCGGCTTTGTCGAGAAACTAGGCTTCGGACGCGGCAAAAACAAGGACTTCGCAGTCCCGGCGACGGCGCGCAAACCGACCGCAGCGTTGCGCCGCAAATGCGTTGAAATCGCGAAGTTCCGGCGAGCGGATTCGCCGCAATTAACCGACGCGGCCTCAATCGCTCGGCGCTGCGCTCCGGCGGCGGCGCCAGGCCGAGATCGAGATCGCCCGGCTCCAGCGGGTCCTCGTCGTCGCGCAACGCCGGATCGTCCGACGGCATCGGCACCGAGAAGCCCGGCGGCAGCCGGCCGTCGAGCAGGCCCGAGCCCTTGAGCTCCTCGAGGCCCGGCAGGTCGCCGACCGCATCGAGCCCGAAATGCGACAGGAAGGCCTCGGTGGTGCCGTAGGTGATCGGCCGGCCCGGCGCCTTGCGGCGGCCGCGCGGCCGGATCCAGCCGGTCTCCAGCAGCACGTCGACCGTGCCCTTCGACGTCGTCACGCCGCGGATTTCCTCGATCTCGGCGCGCGTCACCGGCTGGTGATAGGCGATGATGGCCAGCGTCTCGATCGCGGCGCGCGACAGCTTGCGCGGCTCGACCGCTTCCTTGCTCAGCAGCCAGGACAGGTCGTTCGCGGTGCGGAAGGTCCACTTGCCGCCGATGCGCACCAGATTGACGCCGCGCGGGGCATACTCCTCCTGCAGCCGCACGAGCGCCGCGCGCACGATCGACGCCCTCCGGCAGCCGCGCCGCCAGCGCCTTCTCGTCGAGCGGCTCGGCCGAGGCGAACAGCATCGCCTCCAGCAGCCGCAGCTCCTCCGGCCGCGCTTCGGCGCGCATTGTTCCGGCTCGTCATCGCGGCATGACCACTTCTCATGGCTCAGGCTCATCGCTGACGGCCTCCTCGTTATCCCTTGTCCCGTCGGCGCGGCGCCGCCACGCCGCCCGGATCGGCCGCTGCCACTTCGGCCGCGTCTGACGCTTGCGCAGATAGATCGGCGCGAACGCCGCCTGCTGATGCACCTCCATCACGCCCTCGCGCACCAGTTCGAGCGTCGGAGGCGAAGCTCGACGCCAACACGGTCGCGCGCATCGACGGCTCGACCACGATAGGCGATCAGGTATTCGTCGAGCCGCGTCCAGTCGCGGCGCTGGCCGATCAGCCGCTCGAGCGCCTCGCGCGCCTCGGCCAGCGACCAGACCGTGCGCTTGGCCAGCCGCACATGCGCGAGCGCGCGTCTTCTGGCGCTGCTGCGCATAGGCCGAGAGCAGATCGTAGAGCGTCGCGGTCCATTGCGGATGCTTGATGTCGGCGATCGGCTCGGGCTCGCCGCGCGCGGAACACGTCGCGGTCGAGCTGCGGCGCGGCTCGATCAGCTGCTGCGGCGACCTCGCGGATCGCCTCCAGCCGCTTGAGCCGCAGCGCCAGCGCGTTCGCCATGTCCTCGGCGCTCTGGCCCTCCGGCGCGTGCGCATCCGGCAGCAGCAGGCGCGACTTCAGATAGGCGAGCCAGGCCGCCATCACCAGATAGTCGGCGGCGAGTTCGAGCCGCAGCTTGCGCGCCTCCTCGATGAAGGCGAGATACTGGTCGGCGAGCGCCAGGATCGAGATCTTCGCGAGATCGACCTTCTGCTGGCGCGCCAGCGTCGAGCAGCAGATCGAGCGGGCCCTCGAAGCCCTCGACGTCGACCACCAGCGCCGGCTCGTCGGTGCGCGCGCTCGGCGGCAGTTCGGCTTCGAATGCGATCTCGTCGGGCGCTCATGACGTCGCCCTCCGTGCGGCCGCGCGGCGAGCGCGCGCATGCAGCGCCGTCCACGCGGCGCCGCAGCGCGCGCCGGCGATCGCGCGCGAACGGCTGCGGCCCTCGGCGCGGTCGAGCGCCGGCGTCGCGCGCGCGCGCGCGCGGCCTCGCCCGCCGAGCTGCGGCGCACGCGCCGGCGACCGCCTGCATCTCGTCGAGCTTGCCGTTGCAGTGGAGCACGACGTCGCAGCCGGCCGCGAGCGCCGCGCGCGTGCGCTCGGCGATCGAGCCGGACAGCGCGCCCATGGAAACGTCGTCGCTCATCAGCAACCCGCTGAAACCCGATCGAACCCGCGAATCACTTCGCGGATCATTGTGGCCGAAGTCGTGGCCGGAGCGAGCGGATCGATGGCGGTGAACACCACATGGGCGGTCATCCCCAGCGGCAGATCGGACAAGCGGCCGGAATGCGGCAAAATCGCGTGGCTTCGAGCGTCGCGCGGTCGGTCTCGACCACCGGCAGCCGCTCGTGGCTGTCGGCGGTGGCGCGGCCGTGGCCGGGGATGTGCTTGAGCACCGGCAGCACGCCGCCGGCCAGCAGGCCCGTCGGCCACCGCGCCGCCAATGGCGGCGACCTTCTCCGGCGTGTCGCCATAGGCGCGGTCGCCGATCACGGCGTCGGCGCCGCGCGACCGGCACGTCGGCGATCGGCAGGCAATCGACGTCGATGCCGAGCGCCAGGAGATCGGCTCGCGATCAGCCGGGCGCCGAGCCGCGCCGCCGCAAGCCCTGTCGCGACGTCGCGATCGTAGAGCCGGCCGTAGGTCGGCGCCGGGCGGATAGGCCGGCCAGTGCGGCGGGCCGAGCCGCTGCACCCGGCCGCCCTCCTGATCGACCAGCACCGGCGCGTCGCGTGCCGACCGCCTCGCGGAACTCCGCCACCAGCTGCGTGACTTGGGCCGGCGTGTCGATGTTGCGCTTGAACAGGATGAAGCCCCACGGCTCGGCCTCGCGCAGGAACGCGCGCTCGTCGGCCGTCAGCGTCGAGGCCGGAAAGGCCGGTGATGAAAGCGCGCGCCGCCATCGGCGCGGATTAGCCGTCGCCCCGGCGGGGGTCAAGCGCGCTAGCGTTCAGTTGCGCAGGACAACGCACTGGCCGCCGGCGGCCTTGAGGCTGCTGCAGAACTGGACTGGCCTCGTCGCGGCTGCCGAACGGCCCGACCATGGCGCGATAGTAGACGCCCTTGGCTGCCGAGATCGGCGCGCCGGATGATCGGCTGGCGGCGCCGAGCACGCTGGGAATATTTGTCCTGCAGGCTGCGGAAGGACGCCTGCGCGTCGGCCTTCGCTCGCTGCGACGACACCTGCACCAGATAGCCGCCTCGCTGCCCGCTGCCGGACGGCGGCACGGACGCCAGCCGGGCGCGGGCGCGGCCGCTTCGCGCGGCGCTGGCGCGCCGCGCGCGGCTGCGGCGGCGGCTCATTGGCCTGCGACGGCGCGCGCCGGATCGAGCGACAGCGGCTGGTCGCGGCGACGGCTCGCGCGGCGGGGCGCGGCGGCGCCGCCGTGCGGCCGCGGGCGGCGGCGCAGCCGGCGTGCGGCGCATCGCCGAACGGCCGGCGCGCTGGTGTCGCCGCCATCGGGACGGATCGGTAACGGTGCGCACGCGTCTTCGGCTGATCCGCCGATCCGCCAGGCGGCCGCTGGGCGTTCGAAGCCGCTGCGGCGTGCTGCCGGTCGGCGGCCGGCAGCCGGCGCACCGGCGACGGGAACACGACGCGCGGAACCGGCGAGCGTGCCCGGCACCTGCGATGCGACCGGCTGCTCTTCGCGCGACACCAGCCGTTCGTCGCCGCGTTGCCCGCCGAAGCGGTCCTGCGACTTGCGCCGACTTCTGCGGTCGGCGACGGAACGATCTTGCTCGGCGCGACTGTCGGCGATGATGACCGGCGGCGGCTGCGTCGAGCCGGACGCGCCGAAATAGCTGCGATAGCCGTAGGCGCCGGCGGTGCCGAGCATGGCGCAGCCGATCAGCACGAGCGCGGTCACGAGGCTGCTGCCGCGCCTGCGGCGCGGCGCATCGTCGTAGTCCGTCGTCGTCGCCGCGGAACGTCGCCGCGGTAGCCGTGATCGGCATCGGCGCCCGTGCTGGGACGCTGCGTGGCAGCTGGCTCGTCGGCATAATCCGCCGCGCCTGGCGCGTAAGCTTGCATCGCGGCGGATAGTCCGCCTCGTGCGCTGCCGTAACTCGGCTCGGCATAGGGCTGTCGGCATAGCGGCTGGTCGTCATCGCGATGGTCCGCCTGCGACGATCCGCATGCGACGCGGATCGGCGTCGCTCCGAGACCGCGGATCGTGCGCGGGCTCCGCGTAGTCGCGATCGGCTAGCTCGTATGCGGCGGCTCGGCATCGAACGCCGGTTCCGGCGGCAGCGTAGCGCGGCTCGGCGTCGGATATGCCGACGCCAGTCGCTCGCCGGCGTCTCGTTGGATCGCGGCGCGCGGCCTGAGGCTCGCGCGGCGCTTGAGTCGCGCGGGGCTCGCGGCGCAGCTCGTGCCTGCGGCGCACGTGGCGCCTGCGCGGCGGCGCCGGCTGCGCCGATGCTCGGCGAACGGATCGCTCTGGCCGATCAGCCGCGCCAGTTCGGCCAGCGGATCGCTGCGATCGGCGCATCGGCCGCGCTGGCTCGCGCGCGCCGATACGGATCATTCGATCGATACGATCGCAACGTGTTGTCGTCCGCCATACTCATCCGTTTCCGGTTACTGGCGTCGACCCTCGGTCGGTCCCGCAACAGGACCATCGTCGACCGCGCATTCCGCGCCCCAACGTCGAGCGAGATCAACGCATCTCCTCAGGCGCCTCGACGCCGAGCAGCCCCAGCCCGGACGCGAGAACGGTGACAACGCCCTGCACCAGCGCAAGGCGGGCCACGGTCATTTGTGGATCATTCTGGATAATGAAGCGTAAATGTGGCGCATCCTTCCCGCGATTCCATTGCGCGTGAAATTCGCTTGCAAGTTCATAGAGATAGAAGGCGATCCGGTGCGGCTCATGGGCGCTGGCGGCGGCTTCGACCAGGCGCGGATAGAGCGCCAGTCGCCGCATCAGCGCCAGTTCGCCGGGATCGTCGAGCCGGTCGAGCGGCGCCGCCGCCAGCAGCTCGCAGCCGCGCCGCGGCATCGGCCGGGCAGGTCCGGCACGACCTCGGCGCGCGTTGCGGAACACCGAGCAGCCCGCGCGCATGGCCGTACTGGACGTAGAACACCGGATTGTCGCGCGACTGCTCGATGCACCTTGGCGAGGTCGAAATCGAGCACGGCGTCGTTCTTGCGGTAGAGCATCATGAAGCGCACGGCGTCGCGGCCGACCTCGTCCACCACCTCGCGCAGCGTCACGAACTCGCCGGCCCGCTTCGACATTTTCACCGGCTCGCCGGCGCGCAGCAGCTTCACGAGCTGCACGATCTTGACGTCGAGCTCGGCCTTGCCGCCGCTGATCGCCTTCACCGCCGCCTGCATGCGCTTGATGTAGCCGCCGTGGTCGGCGCCCCAGACGTCGATCATCGCGGAAGCCGCGGTCGAACTTCGACTTGTGATAGGCGATGTCGGAGGCGAAATAGGTGTAGCTGCCGTCCGATTTCTTCAGCGGCCGGTCGACGTCGTCGCCGAACGCGGTGGCGCGGAACAGCGTCTGCTCGCGGTCCTCCTAATCCTCGACCGGCGCGCCCTTCGGCGGCGGCAGCCGGCCCTCGTAGACGTGCCCGTGCTTGCGCAGGAACGTCGATGCGTCTCGCCGACCTGATCGCCGGCCTTCGAGTCAGCGAAGCGCTCGGAGAAGAACACGTCCGTGCACGACATTGAGCGCCGCGAGATCGTCGCGGATCTCCGCCATCATCATGTCGATGGCGCGCTCGCGCACGATCGGCAGCCATTCGCTCTCCGGCTTCTTGCAGCAGCGTCGTCGCCGTAGTCGTCCTTCGAGCTCCTGCGCCGACCGGCTTGAGATAGTCGCCGGGATAAAGCCCTTCCGGGATCGCGCCGATGTCTTCGCCCAGCGCCTCGCGGTAGCGCAGGAACGCCGAGCGCGCGAGCACGTCGACCTGCGCGCCGGCGTCGTTGATGTAGTACTCGCGCGTCACCTCGTAGCCGGCGAACGTCGAGCAGGTTGGCGAGCGCGTCGCCGAACACCGCGCCGCGGCAATGGCCGACATGCATCGGCCCGGTCGGATTGGCGGAGACGTATTCGACGTTGACCGGCTCGCCCTGCCCCAGATCGCGCTGCGGCCGTAGTCGCGCGCCGGCGGCGAGCGACCGTGCGCAACGCGTCGCTCCAGGCCGCCGGCTTGAGCGTCAGATTGATGAAGCCCGGCCCCGCGACCTCGACCTTGTCGACCAGCGGATCGGCGCGCAGCTTGCCGGCGATCGCCTCGGCCAGGTCGCGCGGCTTCTTGCCGGCGTCCTTGGCCAGCACCATCGCGGCGTTGGTGGCCATGTCGCCGTGGGCCGGCTCGCGCGGCGGCTCGACCACGATGCGCGACTGGTCGAGCCCGGCCGGCATGACGCCCTCTGTGCGAGCGGCGTCAGCGGCGGCGCGGACCTTGTTGAGGATGTGGGCGTAGATATTCGATGATTCGACGGTCATAGCGGCGGTTTATCGCCGGATAACTTGTGGAATGCAAATGCGGGGCGATGATATGCACGGGGTCTCGCCAAGATTGCGCACTTGGCACGAAGACAATAGCCACCGGGCATTGATTTTTGTTGTTAGGGGCCGGCACGGGCCGCGTCTTAGCGCAATTCCGGCGTGGACTTGAACAGCCGCGCATGCTCGATCAGCGCGTAGCGGTCGGTCATGCCGGCGATGAAGTCGGCGATCCGGCGCAACCGCCCCGCATCGTCGCTGGCCTCCGCGCCCTGCGACCAGTCCGCCGGCAGATCGCCCGGATGTTCGGCATAGCGCGAGAACAGGTCGGCGACGACGCTCTCCGCCTCGCCCATGATGCGCACGACGCGCTGGTGGCGATACATACGCGGGTAGAGAAATCCTTTGATGGCCCGGTCGGCCTCGGCCATCGCCGGCGAAAACGCGACGACCGGGGCGGAGGCTGCGCGCACGTCATCGACCGCCGACGGTGCCAACCGCCGCAACCGGTCGGCGGTCTCGCCGATGACGTCCTCGATCATGCGGGTGATGACGCGGCGCACCAATTCGTGGCCGGCTCGAACCGGCTCGCGTGCCCCACCGCCGTCCCTCACCGCTACGAGGATGTCCCACAGGAATCCAACCTCGATCAGATCGTCGAGCGCGAACAGCTCGGCGCGCAGCCCGTCGTCGATGTCGTGGGCGTCGTAGGCGATGTCGTCGGCGATCGCGGCGACCTGCGCCTCGGCGCTGGCGTAGCTCCACAAGTCGAGATCCTGCAGTCGCGCATAATCGAGGATCGCCTGCGGCACGCCCCGCTCGTGATAGCGGCCGACTGCATCGCCATGGCGATCGGTCAGCGGCCCATTGTGCTTGACCAGACCTTCGAGCGTCTCCCAGGTGAGATTGAGACCGTCGAACGCCGCGTAGCGCCGCTCCAGCGCTGTCACGACCCGCAGCGTCTGCGCGTTGTGATCGAAGCCGCCAACTTGCGCCAGGCAACGATCGAGCGCGCGCTCGCCGGCATGGCCGAACGGCGGATGGCCGAGATCATGAGCGAGCGCGAGCGCCTCGCTCAAATCCTCGTCGAGACCGAGCGCACGGGCGAGCGAGCGGGCGATCTGCGCCACTTCCAGCGTGTGGGTCAGCCGGGTGCGGTAATGGTCGCCCTCGTGAAAGACGAACACCTGGGTCTTGTGGGCCAGCCGGCGAAACGCGGTCGAATGGATGATGCGGTCGCAGTCGCGGCGGAAAGCGGTCCGCGTCGGCGACGGCGGTTCCGGAAGCAGCCGGCCGCGGCTATTTGCCGGGTCGGACGCATATGACGCGCGCGTCTTTACCGCCATCATACCATGGCCCCGTCCTGCCGTTGACCACGGCTGCCGGCGCACTTAACTATCAGGTCGGACGCCTGGCAATCGCGTCCGCTCTGGAATTGACCGAAAGTACAGGATCCGATGAACACGGCCAGCGTCACAGTCACGGAACGGGCGGCCCGACGGATCGGCGAGATCCTCAAAAAGGAGCCGCAGGGCACGATGCTGCGGGTCAGCGTCGAAGGCGGCGGCTGCTCCGGATTCCAGTACAAGTTCGATATGGAGCGCGCGCAGGCCGAGGACGACGTTGTCATTCATCGCGACGGCGCCACCGTGCTGATCGATTCCGTGTCGCTGAACTATCTGGCCGGCTCCGAAATCGACTTCGTCGACGACCTGATCGGCGCCTCATTCCGGATCAACAATCCGCAGGCCAAGGCCTCCTGCGGCTGCGGCACCAGCTTTTCCCTCTGATTCAAGCGGTAGCAGGGTTGCACCGCCTTGCGCGGTGCGTGTCGCATCGCGCCAACGCCCGATGCGGCGCGCCAACTACTCCGCCGCCACCGCCTTGGGACGGCCGGGATGGTCCTCGACCTCTTCGAGCTGCGGCTCGAGGCGGCGCTTGAGCATGCGGTCGATACGGTCAAGGTAGATGTAAACCACCGGGGTGATGTAGAGCGTCAGCAGCTGCGAGAGCACAAGCCCGCCGACCACCGCCACGCCGAGAGGCTGACGGAGCTCGGCGCCGGCGCCATGGCCGACTGCGATCGGCAGCGCGCCGAAGATCGCCGCGAACGTCGTCATCATGATCGGGCGGAAACGCAGCAACGCGGCTTCACGGATCGCCGCCTCCGCGCTCAGTCCCACTTGGCGCCGCTCGATCGCGAAGTCGATCATCATGATCGCGTTCTTCTTCACAATGCCAACCAGCATCACGATGCCGATCATGGCGATGACCGACAGGTCCATCTTGAACGCCATCAGCGTGATCAGCGCCCCGATGCCGGCCGACGGAAGGCCGGAGATGATCGTGATCGGATGGATGAAGCTTTCGTACAGGATGCCGAGCAGCACATAGGCGGCGAAGATCGCCGCCAGCACCAAGATGCCCTGTCCCTTCAGCGAGTCCTGGAAGACCTGCGCAGAGCCCTGGAAAGCGGAGACGATCGACGCCGGCAACCGCGCATCGCGCTCGATCTGCCCGATCGCGTCGACCGCCTGCCCGAGCGAATATCCCGGCGCGAGATTGAACGAGATCGTCACGGCCGGCTGGTTGCCCTGATGGTTGACCTGCAACGGACCGACCGACGGAGTCAGCCGCGTCACCGCTTCTAGCGGGACCGTCTGGCCGGTCGCCGTTTTCAGGTAGAGCCGAGACAACGCATTGATGTCGGTTTGGAATTCCGGCTTACTTTCGAGAATGACCTGGTAGTCGTCGTCAGGCGTATAGATGGTCGCCACCTGCCGCGAGCCGAATGCGTTGAACAGCTCCTGCCTGACCTGCTCGATCGAGATGCCGTAGACCGCCGCCTTCTCGCGGTCGATCTCCACGTTCATCTGCGGATTGCGCAGGTTGAGATCGGTGTTGACGTCGCGAACCCCCTCGTACTCGGAGATCCGTTTGAGCATCTCCGGTGCGGCCCGATAGAGCACATCGGTGTCGCCCGAGGTGAGTGTGTATTGGTACTCGGCGCGCGTTGGGCGCCCGCCAACGTTCAAATTTTGAACGCTGCGCAAATACACCTGAATGCCGGGGATATTGCCGGTTGCGGCGCGCAGACGCTGCATGACAACGGAGACGTTGTCGCGTTCCGCGCGCGGCTTGAGCGCGATGAACATGCGTCCACCGTTGGTCGAGGGGCTCGGCCCGCCCGGCCCGACCGTCGAATTGAGGTTGGCCACCGCCTTGTCGGCGCGAATGATTGCGGCAACCTTGCCCTGCAATTCGGACAGCACCGGGAACGATATGTCGGCGGGCCCCTCGGTCGAGACCGAAATGAAGCCCGTATCCTCGCTCGGGAAAAAGCCTTTCGGAATGATGATGTAGAGCCAGATCGTGCCGAACAGCGTGGCGATCGTCACCATCAACATCACGGCCTTGTACCGGATGACCTTGTCCAAGCTCCACTCGTAGCCCCGCAGCCACCCATTGAACATGGCTTCGAACGCACGCAGCACGACGTTCTGCTTCTCGCCGTGCGGCTGATGCTTGAGCATGCGCGCGCACAGCATCGGCGTGAGGGTCAACGACACAAATCCCGACACGATGATCGCGACCGAGATCGTGACCGCGAACTCTCGGAAGATGCGGCCGACCATGCCACCCATCAGCAGCACGGGAATGAAGACGGCGACCAGCGAGAAGGTGATCGAGATGATCGTGAAGCCGATCTCCTTGGCGCCCTTGAGAGCCGCCTCGAACGGCCGCATCCCATTCTCGACGTGGCGCACGATGTTCTCAAGCATCACGATGGCGTCATCGACCACGAACCCGACCGACAACGTCAAAGCCAGCAGGGTCATATTGTTGATCGAGAACCCCAGCGCATACATGGCGGCAGCGGTGCCGATCAACGAAACCGGCACGGCCAAGGTGGGAATGATGGTCGCCGAGGCCGAGCGCAGGAACAGGAAAATCACCAGCACCACGAGCGCGATCGCGATCGCGAGTGTGAACTGCACGTCCTCGACGGATTCCCGAACCGAAATTGAGCGATCGAACAGGACCTCGAGATTGACCGCCGGTGGCAGCTGCGCCCGGTATTGCGGCAGACGTTCGCGAACCGCATCGACCACCGCCACCGCGTTGGAGCCCGGCTGCCTCTGCACGCCAAGCATGATCGCGCGGTTGTTGTTGAACCAGGTCGCCTGCCGTGGATTCTCCACGTGCTCGATGACGTCGGCGACCTCCTTCAGTCTGACGGGCGCCCCGTTGCGAAAAGCAACGATGACCTGCTTATATTCCTCTGCGGTTCGCATCGCCGACGTCGCGCTCAACGCGATGTTCTGCCGTGGGCTGTAGATCGTACCCACCGGGGCGTTGGAATTGGTCTGGGCGATGACGCGGCGAATTTCGTCGAGCGAAATATTGCGGGCCGCGGCGGCGATCGGATCGACCTGCACGCGAATTGCAAAACGTTGCGATCCGAAGACATCGACCTGCGCCACGCCGGGCAGCTGCGAAATCTGCTGGCCGAGTTTCGTCTCGGCATAGTCGTTGACGGTGGATAGCGGCAACGTCGAGGAATTGGCGCTCAGGACCACCACCGAAAAGTCGCCCGGATTGACCTTCCGGAAACTCGGCGGCGTTGTCATTTCCACCGGCAACCGCCGCTGCGCGACCGACAAGGCGCTTTGCACGTCGAGCGCCGCGCTGTCGATATCACGCGCCAGATTGAACTGAATGACGATCGTGCTGCGTCCCAGCGACGACGTCGAGGTCAACGAGGTCACGCCGGAAATGGTGGCCATCTGCCGTTCGATCGGCGACGCGACGGAGGCGGCCATCGTCTCTGCGCTGGCGCCCGGCAAGGTTGCCGTGATTTGGATGGTGGGAAAATCGACCGCCGGCAGCGCCGACACGCCGAGCAGACGATAGGCGAAAATCCCGAACACGATGAACGTCGCCGTCACCAACGTGGTCAAAACCGGACGACGAATGCAGATCTCGGACAGGCTCATGTCAGGCCCCGGGATTTCCCTCACGCGGCGTCACACGGGTGCCGTTGGTGAGACGCAACTGGCCTTCCGTCACGACCGTTTCGCCGCCCTGCAGACCGCTTGAGACGACCGATTTCATTGCCAATAGCTGCGCACGACCTTGACCGCGCGCACTTCCGCCACGCCCTTGGTCACGACGAAGACGAACGTTCCAGTTTGACTGACCTGGATGGCGGACTGCGGCACGGTCACCGCCTCTTCTTCGCGGAACAAGAGCTGGACCTGGACCAGCGTTCCCGGCCAGAGAAGTTCGTCGGCGTTGGGCATCGTCGCGCGGACCGGAACAGTTCCGGTCGTCGCATCGACCGTATTCTCGATCATCGTGACTTGGCCGGTGGCCTGCCGACCATCACCCGGTACGATGGCCTGAATGGTCGCGGTCTCGTTGCTGATCGCCTGTCGCAGTTCCGGCAAATTGCCCTGCGGCAACGCGAACGTCACATAGACCGGGGCCACCTGGATAATGGTCGCGAGCGGGATCGGATCGGCCTGGCGGGCGTAGTTGCCGACCTTGACGTTGGCCATGCTGACGCGCCCGGTGATCGGCGCGCGAATGAACGTGAAGTCACGCTGGACCCGCAACAGTTCAAGTTGCGCGGTGTTGGACTCGACCAGCGCGGTGAAGACGTTGACCTGAGTCTTGGCATTGTTGAGCGTGACCATCGTGGTCGCGTTCTTTGCGACCAGCGCGTCGTAACGCTCGACGTCCCGCGTCGCCTGCTCGAGTTGCGCCTTGGCGCCGTTGAGGATGCCCTGCGTTTGCCTGATCTGTGCGTCGATTGAGCGATGGTCAAGCGTGAACAGCATGTCGCCCTTGCGGACAACAGCGCCATCCCGGAAATGGACCTCGATGATCTCGCTGTCGATGCGCGGCTTCACCGCCACCGACGCGATCGGCGTCACATTTCCAAGAAGGTCGATGCGCACCGGGACCGTTTTCTTGACCACCTGCGCAACATCGACGGCAACGGCACGCTGGCCTTTAGCCTTGGGCGATTGCGCCACGGTTCCCTGTGGAGTCCAGGCGCCGCGCATGACGGCAAAACCACCTGCCAGGGCGACCGCCGCCGCCACCCCAATCATCAGGATTTTTCGGTTCATTCCGATATCGGACCGGCCCTTGGGCACAAGTCCAAGCTCCTCTCTCGAATACCGCCCCACGACCGTGCAATTCATGTCACTTGTTTTGTGAATATTCTATCATAGTCCGTAATAGAGTACATCCGCACCAATACTGGAAAAACAGCGTAAATTCAGGCTTTCAGGAGCGTTCAGCGCCCCAGATCGATGCGAAGGCATTCCAAATGCGCATTGCGACATGGAACGTTAACTCAATCAAACAGCGGCTCGACAATGCGGCGGCGTGGCTGGGCGAACGCCAGCCGGATGTCGTGTGCCTGCAGGAAACGAAATGCGTGGACGACGCGTTCCCGCGGGAGGCGTTTGAATCGCTTGGCTACAACGTGGCGATCCACGGCCAGAAGGGCTTCAATGGCGTCGCGATCCTCTCGAAAGCCCCGTTTGACGAGGTGACGGCGCGACTGCCGGGCGATGGTGACGACGAACAGGCCCGGTTCTTGGAAGCCGTGATCTCGACCTCCAGCGGCGTCCTGCGGGTCGCATCGATCTACCTGCCGAACGGAAATCCGCCGGAGACCGATAAATACCCTTATAAAATCAAATGGATGGACAGACTGATCGGCTACGCCCGCGACCGCATGGCGCTGGAAGAGCCGCTCATCATGGCGGGTGACTACAATGTCATCCCGGCGGCCGGCCGACGCCCGCAATCCAGCCGCCTGGGAAGGCGACGCCCTATACCTGCCGCAGACCCGCGGACGGTTTCGCAGCCTGATCAACCTAGGCCTGACCGACGCCGTACGCGCCGCCAGTGACAGCGCCGACCTCTATACGTTCTGGGACTATCAGGCCGGCGCCTGGCAGAAGAACAACGGCATCCGCATCGACCACATCCTGATGTCGCCCCAAGCCACCGATCGTTTCGTGAGCGCCACCATCGACCGCCACGTGCGGTCTTGGGAGAAGCCGTCGGACCATGTCCCAGTTACAATCGACCTGGCAATTGAAGCGACGTAGCGTCAGGCGAGGTCAGCGTCCGGTCAGTTCCGGCGGCGCATCCAGCCTTCGAGATATCCGAGCGCCCGGGCGCGCTCGTCCTGGGTGGCCTGCGCGAACGCGGCCGAATAGGTGTCGGTGATCCACTTGTCGTCCGATCCGGCACCTTCCTTGGCGACCGCATCTTTGGCGACGGTGAGCCAGAACAGACCCATCGCGGCCTGCCGCGATACCTCGGTGCCTTTGAACAACATGGCGCCCAGCAACGCCTGCGCATTGCGCTGGCCCATATCCGCTGCCAGCCGCAGCCACCGCGACGCCTGCACCGCGTCCTTCGGCGAGCCGGAACCTTCGAGATACATCCGGCCGACCTGATATTGCGCTTCCGGATCACCGAAATAGGACGCCGCGTGGCGGAACATGCCGTGCGCAACAGCCGGATCCGGCTTGATGTCGGAGTTCGGTATTCCGGTGAGATAGAAGTGGCCGAGCGTCACGAAAGCATTGGCAACAAAACGCGCATGCGGGGCGCCCGGCGGATCGTAGGCGTGCGCCTTGGTCAAGCTGCGGAAATATTCAAACGCGCGCTTCTGGTCGATGCCGACGCCGTCACCATCGGTATAGATGCGACCGAGCTTCCAGAGTGCACCCGGCACACCGCGCTCGGCAGCGTATTCGAGCGCCAGCAATCCCTGATCGATACGACCTTCACGCAGCATCTGGTTGCCAGAGCGCAACGCATCGAACGGCTGCACCGCCGCGGGCGGAACCGCACTCAGCGTCGGTCCGGTGCCGGCACCCTGCTGCGAGGGAACCGAAACCGTGCCGAGCGGCGTCACCGCTCCCGCCCCGATCGGCGCTGTCGCCACCGGACCCACATCAGGTGCGCGCGTGCCGTCAAAGCTCGCCGCCGGAGAGAAACCGAACGCGAGACCCACAAGGCCAAGACTCATCACAACATTATACGTCCGCATAGCACGTCTTCTCAGCCGCACCGCCCGGATGCGTCACCGCGCCGGTACGCGCGGGACCAACCTGTTGGGCGTATTTCCAGATGTAACCGGAGGTGAATTGGGACGCCCGCGGTTTCCACGACTTCGCCCGGCTCTCGAACTCCGCCTTGCTCAGATTGACTTCGAGAACACCTTTGACGGCGTCGATCGTGATGAAGTCGCCGTCGCGCAGCAGCGCGATCGGACCGCCGACCGCGGCCTCCGGGCCGACGTGACCGATGCAGAAACCGCGCGTCGCGCCGGAGAAACGGCCATCGGTGATCAGCGCCACCTTGCCGCCCATGCCCTGGCCGTAAAGCGCAGCGGTGGTCGCCAGCATCTCGCGCATGCCGGGACCGCCCTTCGGACCCTCGTAGCGGATCACGAGCACGTCGCCTTCACGGTACTTGCGGTTCCTGACGGCTTGGAAGCAGGCTTCCTCGCCATCAAAGCAACGCGCCGGACCGGTGAACTTCAACTCGCTCATGCCGGCAACTTTGACGATCGCGCCCTCAGGAGCGAGATTGCCCTTAAGGCCGACGACGCCGCCGGTCACGGACAACGGCTTGTCGGCGGGACGCACGACATCCTGGTCCTTGTTCCACTTCACCCGCTTCAGATTCTCGGCGATAGTGCGGCCAGTCACGGTCATGCACTCGCCGTGCAGATGACCGTGGTCAAGCAACGTCTTCATCAACAGCGGAACGCCGCCAGCTTCGAACATGTCTTTGGCGACATAACGGCCGCCTGGCTTCAAATCCGCGATATATGGTGTCCTTTTGAAGACCTCGGCGACATCGAACAGATCGAACGCGATACCGCATTCGTGCGCGATCGCCGGCAGATGCAGCGCGGCGTTGGTGGAACCGCCGGATGCCGCGACCACCGCCGCGGCGTTTTCCAGCGCCTTGCGGGTGACGATGTCGCGCGGACGCAAGCCGGTCTTGATCAGCTCCATGACCTGTTCGCCGGCTGTCATGCAAAACGCATCGCGGATCTCATAAGGCGCCGGCGCCCCCGCCGAATACGGCAACGCCAAGCCGATCGCCTCCGACACCGTCGCCATCGTGTTGGCGGTGAACTGCGCGCCGCACGCACCGGCCGACGGGCAGGCGTTCTGCTCCAACGTCTCCAGGTCGCGATCGGACATCTCGCCGACCGAATACTTGCCGACCGCCTCGAACACGTCCTGGACGGTGACCGGCTGGCCCTTGAAGGTGCCGGGCAGGATCGAGCCGCCATAGATGAAGATCGACGGCACGTTCAGGCGGCACATTGCCATCATCATGCCCGGCAACGACTTGTCGCAACCGGCGATACCGACCAGCGCGTCATAGGAGTGGCCGCGGATGGTCAGCTCGACGGAATTGGCGATGACCTCGCGAGAAGGCAGCGAGGACTTCATGCCCTCGTGGCCCATGGCGATACCGTCGGTCACGGTGATGGTGCAGAACTCGCGTGGGGTGCCGCCGGCCGCCGCCACGCCTTTCTTGACGGCCTGCGCCTGACGCATCAGGGCGATGTTGCAGGGCGCCGCCTCGTTCCAGCAACACGCCACGCCGACGAACGGCTGGTGGATCTGGTCGCGGGTCAGTCCCATCGCATAGTAGTACGAGCGATGCGGCGCGCGCTCGGGCCCCTCGGTCACGTGCCGGCTCGGCAGTCTCGCCTTGAGATTGGTCTTGGCGTCCATTGTCGTCGTCAGCCCCAGCGACGTCTTCCACGCACTACGCGGTCGGAAAGTGGCGCATTGCCTTGCGGCATCCCGATTTCAAAGAAGCGTATGGCCAAATAGCGGCGCCGCCACACCCACAGTGGGCAACTGCAGAAATGTTCTGAACGTGTTGCGACCAAGCAACAGTCGTTGCCGTATCGCCACACAAAACAGCGACCCGGGTAGTCAGGTACTTTTGCCGCGCTGCTTAATGGTTGCTTAATGCGGATGGCCTGGGCTCTGGACAATCCTGACGCGCATCCCGACCACACCCGGTCACGCACCGCCACGGCTGGCGAATGACCAGCCGTTTAGCGCGGCGCGACGGAGCGCCAGATCTTGACCAGGGTGGTCAACGGACCATCCAGAACCCGGACGACGTCAGGGCAAGCGTGGGTTGCTGCGCCTGACGGCCGGCGCCGGCGCTTCCACGTTCTGAACCCGCGCGTACTTGACTTGACGCGCCTGCTTGGACGACGTCCGCCGCCGGGCTTCCTTGCGTGCGCGCGTGTTGGCCGATGCCAGCCGGGGACCCGACGATCCCAGTCCGACCGTTGACGGCCCTTCCATGGCCGCCGACTGCGCCGGCGGTGCGCCCGTACGGTAAGCGAACGAGCCAATGCCGACCAGCAAGGCCGCACAAACAGCGCTGATACCAAGAGCAAGCATGCGGTTATTCATGACCGACAATCCTCTGATGCGATGTCATCAAATGCGATGGCATCAAATGATAGCCGCCGGCACTGCAGTTTCGGTGAAACCGCCGACTTGCATTCGAGCCATTCTGCTAGCATTCGATTAAGGACATGCTTCAGCTGGCCATGCCGCGTCTGCTCCGCCGATCGTTCTTTGCCCGTGACGTCAATGTCGTCGCCCGCGACTTGATCGGCGCAACACTGCTGTTCAACGGCGCCGGCGGGCTGATCGTCGAGGTCGAGGCCTACCATCACACCGACCCGGCGGCGCATTCCTACAACGGCCGGACCGCCCGCAACGCCGTGATGTTCGGCGCGCCGGGCCATGCCTATGTCTACCGGTCCTACGGCATCCACTGGTGCGTGAATTTCGTCTGCGAGGCGGAAGGTTCGGCCAGCGCGGTGCTGATCCGCGCCCTCGAGCCGGCCGAAGGCCTCGCGACGATGCGACGCCGGCGCGGCACATGAAAGACCCGCGATTGCTCTGCGCGGGTCCGGGCCGCGTGTGCGAAGCGCTCGGCATCACCGGCGCGCACAACGGGCTCGCGCTCGATCGGCCGCCCTTCGCATTGACCGCGAGCACCGGCGAGGTCGCGATATCGATCGGCCCGCGGATCGGCATCACCAAGGCGGTCGATTTGCCGTGGCGGTACGGCCTCACAGGATCGCGCTTCCTGAGCAAGCCGTTTCGCGTGCAAGACGCCTGCGGATGACGAGGTTTGCGCCGCGACGGCGCCAAACACGCCGACGCGCGATGTCACGCGCCTGACGGACGATTGTAGATGTCCTTGATGTCGGTGAACCGCACGCCGGGCGCGTGCTCGCGGGTGTAGTCGAGATAGAACTGGTTGCGCGCGAGGAAGACCACGTCGCCGTCGAGGTCGTCGGCGATCGCCGACGCATTGGCCGTGACGAACGCGTCGAGCATCTTGGGATCGTCCGACGCGATCCAGCGCGCCAGCGCGAACTCGGCCGCGTCCCACATCACCTCGAGCCCGTATTCGTCCTTCGAGCCGCACCTGCAGCACGTCGAGCTGCAAGCGGGCCGACCACGCCGACCAGCGCCGGCGAGCCGTCCTGCGGCCGGAACACCTGCACGACGCCCTCCTCCGCCATCTGCTGCAGCGCCTCCTTCAGCTTCTTGGCCTTCATGGCGTCCGGCAGCCGCACGCGGCGCAGGATTTCCGGCGCGAAGCTCGGCACGCCGACGAAGTTCAGCTCCTCGCCCTCGGTCAGCGTGTCGCCGATGCGCAAGGTGCCGTGGTTGGGGATGCCGACCACGTCGCCGGCATAGGCCTCGTCGGCGAGCGCGCGGTCCTGGGCGAAGAAGAACTGCGGCGCGTTCAGCGTCATCGACTTGCCGGTGCGGACCTGCTTGAGGACCTTCATGCCGCGCGTGAGCTTGCCCGAGCACAGCCGCGCGAAGGCGATGCGGTCGCGGTGGTTCGGGTCCATGTTGGCCTGGATCTTGAAGACGAAGGCCGACATGCGGTCCTCGTCGGCCGCGACCATGCGCTTGTCGGCCTTCTGCGCGCGCGGCGGCGGCGCGATCGTGCCGATGGCATCGAGCAGGTCGCCGACGCCGAAATTCTTCAGCGCGCTGCCGAAGAACACCGGGCTCAGATGGCCCTCGCGGAACGACTGCAGGTCGAACGGCTTGCAGGCCTCGCGCACCAGCTCGAGCTCGCTCCTCGATCGCGTCGGCGCTCAGAGCTGGGATTGAGCGCCGCGACCTCGGCGATGCTCATCGTGCGCAGCGTGCCGGCCTTGCCGGCGTCGCCCTCGAGCAGCCGCACGCCGCCGCTCGCCGACGTCGATGGTGCCGACGAAATCGCGGCCGCGGCCGACCGGCCAGTTCACCGGCGCGATGTCGAGCGCGAGCGTCTTCTCGATCTCGTCGAGCAGTTCGAACGGATCGCGGCTCTCGCGGTCCATCTTGTTGATGAAGGTGAGGATCGGGATGTCGCGCAGGCGGCAGACCTCGAACAGCTTGCGGGTGCGCGCCTCGATGCCCTTGGCGGCGTCGATCACCATGACCGCGGAATCGACCGCGGTGAGCGTGCGGTAGGTGTCCTCGGAGAAGTCCTCGTGGCCCGGCGTATCGAGCAGGTTGAAGACGCGGCCGTCGTATTCGAAGGTCATCACCGAGGTGACGACCGAAATGCCGCGCTCGCGCTCGATCGCCATCCAGTCGGAACGCGTCGACCGGCGGTTGCGCTTGGCCTTGACCTGGCCGGCGAGCTGGATCGCGCCGCCGAACAGCAGCAGCTTCTCGGTCAGCGTGGTCTTGCCGGCGTCCGGATGCGAGATGATGGCGAAGGTGCGGCGGCGCTCGATCTCGGCGGCGAACGGCGTCCGCGCCTCCGCGCCTTGGGTGGCGCGGACGGGCATGTTCATGGCGGCGCCGTTGTAGCGTCCGGATGCCCTGAAAGCAAGCCTTCGCTGGATTCAGTGATAAGCCACGATGAACTCGCAGCCCGCCGCGGTCGGGAACGTGCGCGTCACCCGGCCGGTCGCCAGCTCGAACTCGAACACCTCGGCGTCGTCGTGGCAGCAGATATAGGCGTGCGTGCCGCCGGGCGCGAAGCCGAAGCCCATCGGCGACTTCTTGACCGGGATCGACGCGATCTGCTTGAGCGTCGCCGCGCTCGTAGATCGCGACGTGATGATCCTGGTTCGACGACACCACGACGTAATTGTTGTCGGGCGAGACCCGCACCCGGCGCATCTGCTTCTTCTCGGGATTGGCGCCGTCGATCGGCACCGTGCGCGTGACCGCGTGCGTGCGCGCATCGATCGACGTAGAACTCGGCCGCGTCCTGCGCGCAGGCGTAGACCGTGGCGCCGTCGGGCGCGACCGCGAGCCCCTCGACCACGTGCGGCAGCGCGATGCGGTCGATGACGGCGCGGCGCGCGGCATCGATCACCACCAGGTAGTCCGACTTGACCGACGCGAACACCTTGCCGGTCGCATGGCTGACCGCGACCCAATGCGCGGTATGGCCGACGTCGATCTTCTCGACCTTGTCGCTTGCGGGATCGATCGCCAGCACCGCCTGCCGAGCTCGCCCGACGACCACAGCGTGCCCTGCTCGTCCATCATCACGCCGTGCGGCGCATAGACCGCGCCGAGATCGATGACGCGCGTCAGCGACTTCGACGGCAGGTCGATCACCACGATGCGGCGGTCGGGGTTCACCCGCTTGGCGAACACGCCGTCGCCATAGACCGAGCCATACGCGGTGCGGCCGTCGGCGAGATACGCCAGCTCGTGGGTCGAGCCCGGCATGTCGATGGTCGACTGCATCGTCAGCGTCGCCGCATCGAGGAAATGCACCTTGTGCGCGGTCTTGGCGGTGACGATCAGGTTCGGACCGCCGGGGCGGTTGTTGAGGTCGGTCATGGCTCACGCACTCCCTGCGTACTCTTTATTGGTTCATGCAACGTCGACCGGGAACAACTCTTCCGGCGTCACGACGCGCGGCGCCAGCCCCTGCTCGTGCACGTAGCGCGCGATCGCCTCCCAGGTCGGCCGGTTGGGCTCGACGCCGTAGGCCCAGAAATCCTTGCCGAACACGCGCCAGGTCTCCTCGACGTGATCGATCAGGAACGGCAAAGCGAGATGCAGCGCGTCGGTGTCGTAGAGGCCGTCGACGGCGATCGCCTTGCGCCTCGCAGAACGCCTTGTAGATGCTCTTCGCCACCCAGGGATGCTCGCGATGCACGTCCTCGCGCACCACCACGGTGTGCATGATCGGAAAGATCTTGGTGCGCCGGTAGTAGTCCTGCTCGACCTCCTTGAAGTTCGGCCACAGCCGCGCGATGTGCGGCGCGCCGTTGAGGAACGACTGCGGGATGTAGAGCGACAGCAGCGCGTCGAGCTCGCCGGCGTCGAACATCTTCTCCAGCGTCTGCGTGCCCGACAGGAAGTCGAGCTTGATCGCCTTCGGCAGGTTGAGCGGGATCAGCGGCTGCTCCACGAAGGTGTTCAGCCCGCCCATGAACCAGTGCATGTCCTCGGACTTGATGCCGTAGTCGTGCTCCAGCATGCCGCGCATGAAGCACAGGCCGGTGGAGGAATATTGCGAGGTGCCGACGCGCTTGCCGCGCAGGTCTTCCGGCTTCTCGATGCCCGCGCCCTTGCGGACATAGATGCAGGAGTGGCGGAAGATTTTCGACAGCGCCACCGGCACCGCCACGAACGGGCAGTCGCCCCTGCGCCTTCAGCGCCGTGTAGGAGGCGAGCGACAGCTCGGAGACCTGGAATTCCTGGTTGTCCAGCATGCGCTGGAACGATCTGCCGCGGCCGCAGGATCTGGATGTCGAGATCGATGCCTTCGGGCTTCACCCGGCCGTCGATCAGCGGGCGGGTGCGGTCGTAGTTCCAGCAGGCGAGCGTGAGCTTGAGGTTGGCCATCGTCATGGTCGTCTCCACACTGGAAACCGGCGGATCGAAGCCGAACGCGCCGCCGCGCGCTTGTCGACAATCCAACGTAGCCATCGTCCTGCGGCCAGGTTGCTAGCACCGGCGCGGTCGGCACGCGCGTGACCGCGATCGCGCAGATCGGCGTCCAGTGATTGCAGACCACATGCAGCAGGTGAAGTGCCCTGACGGCGTCGCGGTCCACAGTGCCCGGGCCGTAGAGGCCGGGCCATAGCGCGTCAACGATGCCGTCGACGACCGCTGTGTTGAGAATGAGCGTCGAGCATCGACCGCCAGCACGCCGCGAACCCTCTTCGCCAAGCGCCAGCTCGACGAGACTGGCGTTCGGATACGCCATCCTGCGGATGCACGGCGAGGCCGACCACGTGCAGCACCGACGGATTGCCCGGTCGTAATCCAGGCGATGCTTAGCGCCAGCCACGCCGTCAGACGCTCGGCGGCCTTGGCACGCGTCCATCAGGTCCTGCGTCGTCCCAGTCACGGCGCAAGCCGCTCATTGCCGTCGAAAACGCGCGTACCGTCTGCGCAGGGTCCGGCATACTTCGGGCAGATCGGTGAGCTGGTGAATGATGACATCGGGCTTGACGCGGCACGGATCGACTGCCGGCAATGGCGGCCATTGGCGGCAACGACATCGACGATGACCGGCGTCGCGCCGAGCGCGCGCAGACAGAGTCGGCCTTCGACGGTGTCCGCGTGGTGGCGACGACCTGGCGACCGTCCGCGCCGGCAGACAGCGGCAGCAGCCCGCTTGACCGATGCACTGCACGACTCGCGCCGGCGACAAGGACGATCACGCCGCCCCCTTGAGCCGCTCCAGCGCCTCGAGAATCTTGGCGCGGCGGCCTTCCGCCTCCTCGCGCTTCTCGCGCTCGCCCTCGACGACCTCCTCGGCCGCGTTTTGCATGAACTTCGGGTTGTTGAGCTTGGCGTCGACGCGCGCGATGTCGGAGTCGACGCGGGCCATCTCCTTGCCGAGCCGCGCCTGCTCGGCGGCGAAGTCGATCACGCCCTTGAGCGGCAGCGCGACGATCTCGCCGCGCACGACGAGCTGGATCGAGCCCGGCGGCACCGTCTTCGCGACCGACAGGCCGGAGAGCCGCGCCAGCCGCCGGATCATGTCGGCCCAGCGCCCGGCCCGCGCATCGGTCTCCGCCGAGACGCCGACCAGCACCACCGGCAGCTCGGTCGCGACCGTGAGATTCATCTCGGCGCGCACCGAGCGGATGGCGGTGACGAGATCGATCACCCAGCCGATCTCGGCTCTCGGCGGCGTGGTCGGACGAGCCGGGCGTGCTTCGGCCACGGCGCCAGCGCCAGCAGGCCGTCGCGCGGCGGCCCCTGCTCGGCGGTGACGCGCCACAGCTCCTCGGTGACGAACGGCATGAACGGGTGCAGCAGCTTGAGGATCTCGTCGCGCACCCACGCCACCATCGCCCGCGTTTCGTCCTTGGCCGGACCGTCGGCGCCGGGCAGCACCGGCTTGGCGAGTTCGAGATACCAGTCGCAATAGATGTTCCAGACGAAGCGGTAGAGCGCGCCGGCCGCCTCGTTGAACTTGTAGGCCTCGATCGCCTCGGTGACCTCGCGCGACGCCTTCTGGGTCTCGTGCGCGATCCAGCGGTTGAGCGTCTCCTTGTTCGACGACGGGATCGAAGCCGGCGACGGTCACGCAGCCGTTCATCTCGGCGAAGCGGGCGGCGTTCCACAGCTTGGTCGTGAAATTGCGGTAGCCCTCGACGCGCTGCGGTCGAGAGCTTGATGTCGCGGCCCTGCGCCGCCATGGCCGCCAGCGTGAAGCGCAGCGCGTCGGCGCCGTATTCGTCGATCAGCTCGAGCGGGTCGATGACGTTGCCCTTCGACTTCGACATCTTGGCGCCGCGCTCGTCGCGCACCAGCGCGTGGATGTAGACGGTGTGGAACGGCATCTCCTTCATGAAATGAAGGCCCATCATCATCATGCGGGCGACCCAGAAGAAGATGATGTCGAAGCCGGTCACCAGCACGTTGGTCGGATAGAAGCGCTTGAGCTCGGCGTCTCGTACGGCCAGCCGAGCGTCGAGAACGGCCACAGCGCCGAGGAGAACCAGGTGTCGAGCACGTCCTCGTCGCGCCAGACCGGGATCTTCTCCGGCGCCGCGCCGGCGCCGAACGCCGACCTTGGCGAGGCTCTCGTCCATGCTGCCGACCAGCACGACGTCCTTCTTGTAGTAATTCTGCGCGCGCTGCAGCGCCTCGGCCTCGGTCTCGGCGACGAACACTTCCATCTTCGCGATCGACAATTGATCGCCGTCGAGCGCCCAGCCGTACCAGGCCGGAATTTGATGGCCCCACCAGAGCTGGCGCGAGATGCACCAGGGCTGGATGTTCTCCATCCAGTTGAAATAGGTCGCCTCCCATTGCTGCGGCACGAACGTGGTGCGGCCGTCGCGCACCGCCTGCGCCGCCGGCTGCGCCAAGCGTCTTGGCGTCGACGTACCACTGGTCGGTGAGGATAGGGCTCGATCACCACGCCGGAGCGGTCGCCGTGCGGCACCATGTGCATGTGCGGCTCGATCTTGGCGACCAGGCCCTTGTCCTGCATGCGCTCGACGATCAGGCGGCGCGCGACGAAGCGGTCGAGGCCGTGCATCTGCAGCGTCTCGTCCAGCTCCGGCGCATCGGATCGAGGCCGTCGAGGAAGGCCTCGTTGTTCTCGAGATTGAGATTGGCCTCGCGGTCGAGCACGTTGACCAGCGGCAGATCGTGACGGCGGCCGACCTCGAAATCGTTGAAGTCGTGCGCCGGCGTGATCTTGACCGCGCCGGTGCCCTTCTCCGGATCGGAATATTCGTCGGCGACGATCGGGATGCGCCGTCCGACCAGCGGCAGGATCGCGTTCTTGCCGACGAGATGCGCGTAGCGCTCGTCGTCCGGATGCACCGCGACCGCGGTGTCGCCCAGCATCGTCTCCGGCCGCGTGGTCGCGACCGTGATGAAGGTCGTCGCCGGCAATCCCTCGAGCGGATAGCGGAAGTGCCAGAGATGGCCCTTGCATCTCGACCTGCTGCACCTCGAGATCGGAGATGGCGGTGAGCAGCTTGGGGTCCCAATTGACCAGCCGCTTGTCCTTGTAGATCAGGCCCGGCGCGGTAGAGCGCGACGAACACCTTGAGCACCGCCTGCGAGAGCCCCTCGTCCATGGTGAAGCGCTCGCGCGACCAGTCGCAGGAGGCGCCGAGCCGCTTGAGCTGGTTGATGATGGTGCCGCCCGATTCCGCCTTCCAGGCCCAGACCTTTTCGAGGAATTTCTCGCGCCCGAGCGCGCGGCGGCCGGGCTCCTGGCGCTCCATGAGCTGGCGCTCGACCACCATCTGGGTGGCGATGCCGGCATGGTCGGTGCCGGGCTGCCAGAGCACGTCCTTGCCGCGCATGCGCTCGAACCGGCAGAGCACGTCCTGCAGCGTGTTGTTGAGCGCATGCCCCATATGCAGCGAGCCGGTGACGTTGGGCGGCGGAATGACGATGCAGTAGGGCTCGGCCGCGCGCCGCTCGGGCCGGCCGGCACGGAAGGCGCCGGCCTCCTCCCACAGCGCATAGATGCGCCCCTCGACTTCGGCGGGCTGGTATGTCTTGTCGATCATTGTCGTTTCGTTTCGGCGGTTTGCGCGGTAAAAAGCGCGCCAGCTCTGCATCTGTCAACGGCCGCACGCATTCGGCCGCCTACCGAAACCGCAAATCCCCGCCCGTGACCGCCATCCCCACGCCTGCCGCCCAACCGAGCCCGACCCGCTCGATCATCCTGCTCGCGGGCGCGGGCTTCGCCAGCCAGGCCATGGTGCGGGTGACGGACTCGCTGCTGCCGCAGATCGCCGCCGATTTCAGCACCACCGTGGGCGCGGCCGCGATCGTGGTCGCCGCCTATGCCGTCGGCCACGGCTCGGTCCAGCTCTTCATCGGCCCGGTCGGCGACCGCTTCGGCAAGTATCTGCACCGTCATGGCCATGTGCCTCGCCTCGTCGATCCTGGTCATGGCCTGCGGGCTGGCCAATCGCTCACCGCGCTCGCGATCGCGCGGCTGCTGGCCGGCGCCTGCGCCGGCTGGATCATCCCGCTGTCCATGGCCTATGTCGGCGACGTGACGCCCTACGAGCGCCGCCAGCCGGTGCTCGGCCGCTACCTGACCGGGCAGATCATCGGCCAGCTGTTCGGCCAGGCGGCGGGCGGCGTGCTCGGCGACCTGTTCGGCTGGCGCAATGTGTTCTTCGTGCTCGGCGCGATGTTCGCGCTCGCGACCGCGGGGCTGGTCTTCGAGCTCCTCACCAATCCGCGCACGCGGCCGGCCGGCCGGCCGGAGGAACGCTCGCGCGGCTTCGTCGCCGACTACGAGGCCGTGCTGTCGAACCCATGGGCGCGGATCGTCATTTTCGCCGTGTTCCTCGAGGCGTGCTTCGGCTGGGGCGCCTTCGCCTATGTCGGCGCCGATCTGCATCCGCGCTTCGGCCTGAGCTTCACCGCGATCGGCCTGATCGTCGGCTGCTTCGCGATCGGCGGGCTGATCTATGCCGCGACCGGTGCAGCAGCTCGTGAACCGGCTCGGGCAGAGCGGGCCTCGCGATCGGCGGCGCGCTGATCTGCGGCGCCTGCTATCTGGTGCTGGCGAGCGGGCTTGCCTGGTGGCTCGCGCCGATCGCGGTCGGCTTTTACGGCTTGGGCTTCTATGCCCTGCACAACACGCTGCAGACCTGCGGCACGCAGATGACGCCGGAAGCGCGCGCAACCGGGTTCGCGCTCTTCTCCTCCGCGATCTATCTCGGACAGACGGTCGGTGTCGGCGTGAGCGCCAGTCGTCTTCGACCGCGCCGGCGCGGTGCCGCTGTTCGTCGATTGCGGGCGTCGTGCTGCCGGTGCTGGCGGTCTGGTTCGCGCGGGAACTTCGGCAGCGCCGCTAAAGCGTGATTGCTTTAACTTGAATCGCAATCACGCTTTAGCTTCTTGTTTGAGCATGATCTTTTCCGAAAACCGGTTCCCACTTTTCGGGATCATGCTTTAGCCTGCCGGTCCGTTAGGTCCGTCCGCGCGAGACGCGCTCGATCTCGGCGCGCACCAGCCGCTCGACCATCCCCGGCAGGTTGTCGTCGAGCCAGGTCTTGAGCATCGGCCGCAGCATTTCGCGCACCAGATCTTCGAGCGTGCGGGCGTTCTGCACCAGCACGGTATGGGCGAGCGTGTTGAAAGCGGAATCGACCGCCGACGCCGTCGTCGACGACGAGATCAGCGATTCCGCTCTCGGAAATTCGCGCGGCGCCATCGCGAACGGCGGCGGGCCGGCTCCGGTTCTGGCGGCCGATCTTCGAACATCAGGTCCGAATTCGGCATCGATGGTGCTGGAAACGTCGCCGGCCGGCGGTTCCACCGCCGTCATTGATTCCGTCAGCTCCAAGACATCCGCGCCCGGCGGCTCGAGCGGCGCCATGGGCGGCTCTTCGCTCGCGGCATCTCCATCGCGACGGGCGGCATCATCGCCGGCTCCGCCACCGGCGGCAGCGGCGTGGGCGCCGATGGCGGTGGCGGCACGGGATCCGGACGCGCGCATCGATGCGGTGGCGGCGGTGGTTCGACGGCCTTGGGCGGCGCCTTACCAGTATCATCGTCGGCAATGATCCGACGGATGGAGGCGAGTATCTCCTCCATCGTCGGTTCTTGTGCCCTTTCGCAGGCTGATTCATTGGCCGCGTCCCCGCTCAGGTCCCCACGTCCTGAGTTACACCTTACGATTCGTCGCGAATCATCGCCGAAGCGTAGCGTGCATTTGGCTTCAAAGGATACGTCGCCGCAATCCGGAACTGGCTGTCATCCAATGTTTAATGCGACTTCGGTCGCAAACATCGGTCCGGCTTGCTGGCGCTCGCGCCCGCGTCGACGGCGGCGCCAAGTCTGCGGTTCTAAACCAGCGGATCGCGTCGCGGCGCGCGCTATCGTCCGTCCGGTGTGCGCACGCCGCACCAATCGTCGCGCACCTGTTGGTAATGCACCATCGGATCGTAGATCGGGATGCCGAGGCCGAGAATTTGCGGCGACAGACTGCCGAGCGCCGCCAGCACCGTATAGGAAGCGACCACGCGGTCGCGTTGCGCGGTGACCAGCGCGACGCGCGCATTCACCAGGTCCTGCTGGGCATTGAGCACGTCGAGCGTGGTGCGCTGGCCGACGCGGGCTTCCTCGCGCACGCCGTTGAGCGCGATCTCGGCGGCGGCGACCTGCGCCTGCGTCGCCTCGATCTGCGCCTTGGCGGCCTCCAACTGTCCCCACGCCTGGGTGACGGTCGACTGCACCTGATCGCGGGCGGTGTCGAGATCGAGCCGACGCTGTCCCAGCGTTTCCTTGGCCTGCCGGATGGTCGCGTATTCCTGGCCCCCCTGATAGAGCGGCACCGAAAGCTGGGCCGTGGCGGAGGCTGCCAGCGACGACGCCGTGGTCAGGCTGCTGGTCGAGCCATGGACTCTTGGACGCTGCGCCCTGCAACGTCAGGGTCGGAAAGAGCGCGCCTTCGGCAATCTTGACCTGGATAGGTCGCGACATCGACGTTGTAGGTCGCGGTCGTGATCGATCGGATGCTCGGTGCGCGCACGCGCCAGCGCGCCGGCGAGATTGCGCGGCGAAAACCGATCGACCGGCATCGCCGGCACCAGCCGCCCCGGCTCCACGCCGATCACCTGCCGATAATTGGCGCGCGACGTGATGTAGTTCGATTCTGCGGTCAGCAATGACGAGCGGCCAGCGGCCAGCCGCGATTCGGCCTGCGCGACGTCGGTGCGCGTCACCTCGCCGACATTGAAGCGGTCGCGCGTCTGCCGCAGCGTCGCCTCGAGCACGGTCACGTTGCTGCGCTGCAGTTCGAGGAGCGCGCTGTCGCGCAACAGATTCATGTAGGCGGTCGCGGCGCTGAGCAGCACGGTCTGCTCGGTCGAGCGCAAGAGTCTCGCGCGCTGAGAACACCTGCGCCTCGGCCTGCCGGGTTCGGTTGCCGGTCTGGAAACCGTTGAACAGCGTTTGCGTCGCGGTGACCCCGTAGCTCCCCGCGCCGACACTGCCGCAGTTCAGCTGACGTGCAGACGCTGGTCGGTCCGGTCCGCGCGAGCGTCTCGAGATAGGTCTCGGACAAGCTGCCGGTGGCAGTGACCCGCGGACGATAGCCGCCAAGCGCGATGGCGACGTTCTCGTCGACCGCCCGGGTCGCTGCGCGCTGGGCGTTGAGCTGAGGATTGTTCTGGTAGGCCTGGACGAGCGCGGTGGTGATCGGCGTGGTGCCCGGCGCAGCCGGCGCGCGCGCCGTTGCGCCGCCAGGTCGGACGCTGTCGCAACCGCCAGCCAGATGACGGCCACAACCGCAACGCGCAGCGCGCGCGGCCGATATCCGCCTGACCAAGGTCCGGCCGTCCCCGCCTGGCCGCCATCCAAGACCCCACGTGATTGCACAGGCACATCTGCGCAACCAAGCTGACGCTCCCACCCCGGGCGCGCCCGAACAGCATCGATCTACTGTGCAACCATAAGCAGCTTGCACTATTCGCGAAACCCCTGGAGGAATTCCGAAGCACTCAAACTGCGGAAAATACGCAGCGACTTGCGTCTTCTGCGCCACACCCCTCCTGTGGGAAACTGTCGGAACGTCAGAGAACGTCAGAATACGAATACTGGCGGCTCCGCAAATCCCGGCAACGGCGGCGCCGCGGCGTCGAAGATCGGCACCGCGCTGGCCCGCCCTTCCCCGGTAGCAAGATACCGCATCGCCTTGGTCGCGGGTGCCCGTCCGACGATCGCGACCAGCCGGCCGCCCGGTGCCAACTGGCGAAACATCGATTCCGGCACCGATCGACGGCGCCGTTGAGGAAAATGACGTTGTAGGGCGCCCGGGCCTGCCAGCCGTCGGGCAGCACGCCGGTCACGACCTCCGCATTGGCGCGCCACGCGGGCCAGATTTTCCCGCGCCTGCCGGGCCAGCATCCCGTCTTCCTCCAGGGCGACGACGCTGCGCCGCCAGCCGCGCCAGCAACGCGGTCGAGTAGCCGGTGGCGCAGCCGACATCGAGAACGCGATCCTGCGGGGCCGATGTCGGCCGCCTGGATCAGTTTGGCCAGCACCATTGGCTTCAGCAGCCGGCGGGGCGGCGCGGCGCCCTCGGTCACCGCCACGTCGAGTCGAGATAGGCCAACGCAGCATTGCGCTCCGGCACGAAACGCTCGCGTGGCAGCTCCAGCATCGCCGCGATGATGCGCTGGTCGGTGACGTCGCTGGTGCCGCACCTGACCATCGACCATCATGCGGCGCGCGGCGGCAAAATCGAACATTGGAGAATCCACGTGTGCGCGGGTGCGCCATCTCTATCGACAAGGCCGGTGCCCTGGCAAGGCAAGGGTTTCCTAAATAATCTCTCTACGGATAATCGTACAACGTGTGATGGCCATCACAGCCGCCCAGACGCTCACCGGGCATCCTTCCTCCATCGACGGTCGCTGATGATCGTCACCAACAAGAGGGGAGCTTGAAATGAACACCACCGAAATTCGTGACCTCACCGACGCCGAACTCAACCAGATTAGCGGCGGAGCTTGCGCCACCACCGAAATCACGATCGTTGGAACGTGGGGCAAATTCGTCATGGGCTTTTCGCAATGCAAAGGCGGCGACCTCGTCGTTCCCCACGCATCGTTCGAGCCAGCACCCCAGGGCGGCAAGGGCAAAGGCGGCAGCCCGAAGTAAGGATCGAATTCAGAAACAAAGGGATGGGGGTCGGGATTTTCCCGGCCCCTCATTCATTTGGGCAAGGCTGCGGCGCGACTAGACCCACCGGACTTTCAGAATGAGGTTGCCGTTAAGACCTAAGCCCCTATAAACACGCGCTGACGGCCACGTGGCGGAGTGGTTACGCAACGGTCTGCAAAACCGTGTACCCCAGTTCAATTCTGGGCGTGGCCTCCAAGCTTCCGCGGCCCCTGGGCCGCTCCACTCCCCTGCCAATCCTTCGGAACCCAGAATTTCCCTGGCCGAGCAAGCGCTTGGCGGCGGCGGCTCATCCCAAATCGGCCCCACCCCCAAATGATGCGCGATTATGACCATCGCTATGCAGCATAAAATTGCTGCTATGCGATAAGTGTCGGTGATTTTGTTGGTATACCAGCCTATATAAGGTTCCAACAAAGACGAATCAAACTGATGAGAACCGCCATGACCACCATTGCCCTATCCCGCCTGTTCCACCAAACCCCCGCGCTTCTGGAGCGGGTCGCCCAGAGCGTTAGCGCCTTCTTCGAGGGCCTGGATGACGCCCGGCTGATGGCGCACCGCTTCAAGACCCTCTCCCAGATGACCGATGCGCAGCTCGCCGATCGCGGCCTGCGACGCGAGGACATCCCGCAGGCGGTGCTGGACTTCAGCATCCGCGCCTAAGTCTCCGGTTCACCAAGGCGTGCCCCCCGAA
The DNA here is from genome assembly GCA_963741595.1 of uncultured Alphaproteobacteria bacterium. GTDB lineage: Bacteria > Pseudomonadota > Alphaproteobacteria > Rhizobiales > Xanthobacteraceae > VAZQ01. The sequence goes on along the minus strand of CAVUIV010000010.1, from coordinate 270,883 downwards.
CCGCGGTGAACCCCAAGCCGGCCACGGACATCCGTTGGCCGGCTTTTTTTGTTTCGGTCCGACGGGCTCGCTGGATACATTTGGCGCTAGGCAAGCGGAAATGCGTTTGTTATAGCCGCGCGTCCCTCTGAGGCGACGTTCCCCGGTAGCTCAGTGGTAGAGCAACCGGCTGTTAACCGGTTGGTCGCTGGTTCGAATCCGGCCCGGGGAGCCAGACCCAGTTCGCATCAGCCGACACGAAAGCCGCCTTTGAGGGCGGCTTTTTCGTTGATTAACGGCACTTTCCCCTTGCCTGCGATCCGGCTGAACGGGCGGCGCCCGGCTTTCGACCAAAGATGCAGACGCTGGTTCACCGTAGGTTGCAGCGAGCATGACCCCAGAGCATCCTGTCAGGATCGCTCTGACTTATTTGGATTTCGACGCGGCAACGCGACCCTCGCCGCTACTTCTCCGCGACCGCCTTGAGATTGGCGAGCCCGTCTTCAAAGTCCTTGCCGATCATCCGGTCCATGTTGATGAAGATGCCCATCACCTTGCCGACGAAAAGATTGGGACCGAACATCGCCCAGGTCACCGTGGTGCCATCGGCTGTCGGCCGCATCAGGAACTCGGCCGTATTGTCGGCTTTGAACGGACGCAGGAACGCGAGAGCGATGACGACCTTGGACGGCGGCGTGACGTCCACAATCTCCATACGCCCGGCGCCGACGTTGCGGTTGCCGTCCCAGGCATAGGCCGCGCCTTTGCCTTTCTCGGCGCCGCTAAAATTGCGTGCCATCTCCGGATCGCGCTTCTCATACGGCGACCATGCACGCCAGCCCCGAAGATCGGTGATCATCGCGAAGATCCGCTCAGGCGGCGCCTTGATCGTGGCGGAACGCTCGACGCGAAACACGTCGGGCTTGGTTGCGGCGTAAGCAAGAACCCCGACGATGCCGACGACCAGCACGGCGAGGATGAGCAAGAGGGCGGTTTTCATTGTCAATGACTCCGTGAAAAGACTAGGCGAGGAATGCCAGGGAAGCGGCGGACACCTCCGCCGCTTCCCCAGTCGGAAACAAACGGCCGATCAGCGCGCTCTCGTCAAATAGGCCTGCAACTTGTCGAGCGTGCCGCCCCAGCCCTGCCGCATGCTGTCGTGGCCGGCGTCGAAGGTCTTGCGCTCCTCTTCGCGTCGCGTTGTGCGGCGACCAACGGACCGTGAACTTGGTCTTGCCGCCCGGCATCGTCCTCGAACGTGAAGACCGAGAGCATCTCCAGCGGCCAGGTCGGCGCCATCGGGTGGCGGGTGGTGCCGCCGGCCTCGTCCGAGAACGAATTGATGAAGACGATCCGCTCCGGCGGGCTGATCTCGCGGTAGACCATCTTGCCCCACATCGGCGCGCCGTCCGGCGCCTTCATACCGTAGTGGTAGGTGCCGCCCGGACGCAGATCCATCTTGGAGGTCGAGCACGGTGACGCCCTTGGGGCCCCACCACTGCCTCATGTGCTCCGGATCGGTGAAGCATTTCCACACCAGCTCGCGCGGCGCATCGAACACGCGCGAGATGACGAAGTCGGCGCCTTGGTTTCGAGCTCTGATCTCATCGTTGCTCATCCTTCGCTGGCTCAGGCGGCTTTCGCCGCCGCTGCTCACGATCGACCATCCAGCCGATGCCGAACTTGTCGGCGACCATGCCGAAGCTCGGCGAGAAGAAGGTCTTGATCAGCGGCTGATGCACCTGGCCGCCGTCCGCCAGCGCGGCGAACAAACGGCGCGCCTCGGCCTCGTCCTTGGCGTTGATCGAGAGCGAGAAGCCCTTGAACTCCGGCTTGCCTTGCGCCATCCCGTCCGACGCCATCACCGCCGTGTCGCCGATGCGGACGCACGCATGCATGATCTTGTTCGGATCGACCGGCATGCAGCTCGTGCCGACGGCTCGGTGCTCCGGGTTGTCCTTGAAGCGCATCAGCATCTCGACCTTGGCGCCGAGCGTCTTCTTGTAGAACTCGATCGCTTCCTCGCAGCGGCCGTTGAAAAACAGATAGGACTGCACTTGCATGCGCTCTCTCCGTTTGATGGTTGGTGGTTGCGAAGTTGGTGTCGTTGAAGCGTGTGCGCTCAGCCGGCATAGGCCCTTTGCAGCGCCGCGATATCGATCTTCTTCATCTGCATGATCGCCCGAACACGCGCTGGCGCCTTGTCGGACTTCTCGTCCTGCAGCATCTCGGGCACGACCGTGGGAACGACCTGCCAGGACAGGCCGAACTTGTCCTTCAGCCAGCCGCAGGGCCCTTCGGAGCCGCCTTCGGAGAGCTTGCTCCAGAAGTAGTCGACCTCGGCCTGGGTGTCGCAGAACACCTGGAACGACACCGCTTCGTCGAACTTGAACTGCGGGCCGCCGTTGAGCGCGAGGAATTTCTGCCCCTCGAGCTCGAACTCGACGGTCATCACCGTGCCCGCCGTCCTTGCCGTGGATTTCCTTGCCTTCCTATGCCGTAGCGGCCGATGCGTGCCGATCTTCGAATTCTTGAAGATCGAGACGTAGTGCTTCGCCGCCGCCTCGCCTTCGGTGTCGAACCACAGGCACGGCATGATCTTCTGGGTGGCAATCGGCATACGCTTCTCCTGTCAACTGCGCGTCGACTCACGCCTGCTGCGTTCAAATGGTGGCGGCGTTCGGCCAGCCGCTATGGTCAGGCCATGCGTTTCGAGGTGTCCGGCGAGACGCTCGAAACTCTCGGTCAGTGCCTCTGTCCACGCCGATGTCGAGCACCGCCTGGCGATCCTCGGCGCTGCGATAGAGCGAGGTCATCGTCATGGTGGTCTTGCCGTTGCGCTCGTCGAACTGGAGCGCCACGAGCGCTTCCTTGCTCGGATCGTCGTTGAAGCCGATGGGTGAAGACGAGGCGCTCCGGCGGCACGATGTCGCGATAGACGACCGAGTTCGTCGTACTCGCGTGCCGTCGGCCAGCCGGGCATGACGAAGCGGTAGGCACCGCCGCACGCGGAGGTCGACCTCGCACACGCGCTGGCGGTCGTGGTGAAGCAGCCGTACCCACACCTTGCCAGATGCTCGGGCTTGGTCCACGCCTCGAACACGCGCTGGCGCGGCGCATCGAACACGCGCGTGAAGACGATTCCCGGTCGGACGGCGTCGTCAGCGCGAAGGTCGTCGCTACCTCTTGTCCTTGCGTCCACGCTTTTTCTCCTTCGCTTGCAGTTCCTGCAGATACGCGTCCAGCCGATCGAGCCGCTCTTCCCAAAGGCGGCGATAGCGCTCGAGCCAGTCGTCAACGCCCCGCAGCGCGCCCGGCTCGATCCGGCACGGGCGCCACTGCGCCTCGCGGCCGCGGGTGATCAGGCCGGCGCGCTCCAGCACCTTCAGGTGCTTGGAGATGGCGGGCGCGCTGATGTCGAAGGGCTTGGCGAGTTCCGACACCGAGGTCTCGCCGAGCGCCAGCCGCGCCAGGATGGCCCGGCGCGTCGGATCGGCGAGCGCCGCGAACGTGGTGCTGAGGGTGGTCCAAGGCAGGCACGTGATTTACCCTGCGGTTAATTAACTTGATCGGTTAATTACTGAAGGCCGGCCCGCCCTGTCAAGCGGTCCCGGCGTGCGCGGATCGATCGCACGCCCGACTGCCCCTGTTTTCCGCCGGGCTGCTCTGCGCGCGCCGGCATTTATTTGCAGCGCCAATTCGCGACAATGGTATGAAGCGCGTCTGCCAGACGGGCTGCGGGCTGACGCGCTTGCTGCGGCATCGCTGCGACGCGTCATGATGCTGACGCGTTTGCGGCCGAAAATCGGCCAATGCGGGCTCAAAGAGAAGAAAATGGCTAAAGATAATATCCACCGACTTCAGGATACCTTTCTCGATCACCTCCTGCGCAGGAGGACGCCGGTCACGGTTTTTCTCGCCAACGGTGTTCGGTTGCAGGGCGTGGTGGCCGGGTTTGACGCGTTCTGCGTGCTGCTGGAGCGCGATGGCGAGCAGCAGATCGTCTACAAGCACTCGATCACCACGACCGTGCCGGCCTACCCGGTCGACCTGCGCGACGACGGCGATCGCGCCCGGCGCCGCCTCCGCCGGTCGAGAAGGTCGACCAGGCCGCCCTGATCGTCGAGCGCAAGGGCACCCGCCGCCCGCTGCGCTGATCCCTATCAGACCGGCGTGAATTTCGGCACCGAGACGTCGTCCGCCGACATCGTCGAACACGACCTTCACCGGCATCTCGCAGGCGACCGCGTCCGGCTTGACGCCGACGATGTTGCTGAGCAGCCGCGGCCCCTCCTCGAGCTCCACCAGCGCGACGACATAGGGCACCTCGCCGGCGAAAGCCGGGTGATAGACCCGGTGAAAGGTCACGAAGCTGTAGACCTTGCCGCGCCCGGACACCGGCTTGAAGGCGAAGTCGGCGGCCAGGCAATGCGGACAGGACTGCGACGGCGGAAACCAGAATTTTCCGCAGGCATTGCACTTCGGCAGCTCGAGCCGGTGCCGCTTGGCCGCCTCCCAATAGGGCACCGACTCCGGCGCGGGCTTCGGGACGGGCTTGCGGGCGCGGTCGCTCATCACGCCCTCCCGAGGATCAAGGTCGAGTGGCAGACCTGGTTGCCGCCGTGGCCGGAGACCAGCGCGATCTCGGCATCCTTCACCTGCCGCTCGGCCGGATAGGTGTGGCGCATCTGCCGCGCGCCTTCGACGACCTGCAGCATGCCCTCGACATGCGCCTCCGAGAGCTGGCCGCCCGACGTGTTGGTCGGCAACCGTCCGCCCATGCGCAACGCGCCGGAGGCGACGAAATCGCCGCCCTCGCCTTTCTTGCAGAAGCCGTAGTCCTCGAGCTGCGTCAGCACCATGTAGGTGAAGCAGTCGTAGATCTGCGCGGTGTCGACGTCGTCGGGACCGACGCCGGCCATGCGCGTAGGCGATCTCGCCGCTCTTCTTCGCGGCCGTGGTCACCATGTTGTCGTCGGCGAACCAGCCGCGCAGGTTGTTGAAGCTGCCGAAGCCCTTGATCAGCACCGGCGGCTGCTTGAGGTCGCGGGCGCGCTCGCGGCTGGTGACGATCACCGCGCCGGCGCCGTCGCTGCGCAGGCTGCAATCGTAGAGGCCGAACGGCGACACGATCTGCGGCGCCTCGTGATACTGCGCCATGGTCAGCGGCTTCTTCATCTGCGCGTCGGGATTGCGCAGCGCGTGCTCGCGGAACGCGACCGCGATCTCGCCGAACTGATCGCGCGTGGTGCCGTAGAGATGCATGTGGCGCGTCGCGCCGAAGGCGTGCGCCGCGACCGCGCCGAAGTAGCCGTATTCGGGCGCGAACTCCTTCGGCAGCTGGTCGTCGGGCGTGGTCTGGTTCTGCACCCGCGCCTCTTCCGAGGAATGCGTGCGCGACCAGGAATCGCGGCCGTAGCCGCAGATCACGGTGCGTCGCCATGCCGGCCTTGATCGCCATCGCGGCGATCGCGACCGCCAGGATCTGGCTCGCGCCGCCGTTGTCGAGCGAGGTCGAGAACTTGACGTTGATGCCGAGCCGCGCGCCGATCTGCTGGTGGTGGCTGTAGATGTCGTCCGGCCCGCGGCAGACGATGCCGTCGATGTCCGACACCTTGATGCCGGAATCGGCGATGGCATTGCGCATCGCCTCGACCAGGAGGTCGAGGCTCGACACGCCGGGCACCCGGCCGAGCCGGCTGTGGCCGGTGCCGACGATGGCGCAGGCATCGCGCAGCTCGCGGGATGGCTCGATCATGATGCTGCTGCGTCCTCTCGCGCTATTTCGCCATCTCGCGCAAGCCGCGCGGCCAGCGCCGGCGGCGCGCCGTAGACGCGGTCGAGCAGCGCGTTGATGGCGGCGCCGGTGACCGGGTCGATCTCCATGTTCTGCGCCTTGGCGTCCTCCAGCAACGCCTGGTCCTTCATCGCGGCGTCGAAGGCCGCGCGCAACGCCTGCACGCGGTCGGCGGGAACGCCCGGCGGCAGCACGAACGGCCGGCCCATCACCTGCTCGGCGAAGCGCGATCTCGAACAGCTGCTTGCCCTCGGCCGTCGGCATGATCTCGATCGCGGTCGGGATGTCGGGGAACGCCGCGTCCCGCGTCATGCCCATCTGCAGGATCACCTTGGCGTGGCTCTTGAGCCAGGGCGCGATGCGCGCCCGGAACGCCGCCGACGAGCCGCCGGAGACGTGCCCGTCCACCTCGTTGCGCTCGACCGCCAGCAGCGCTGTCCTGCGAGCCGCCGATAGCCGTCGACGACCTTGATCTTGGTGCCGTAGAGCGCATTGAGCATGCGCGGATAGATCGAGGTCGGCGAGTTGCGCGTGGTCGAGCTGACACCACGACCTCGACCTTCTTGAGGTCCTCGATCGATTTCGCGCCCTTCTGCGTGCGCAGGATGAACAGCCCGATCTCCTGCTGCGGCGAGCCCAGCCAATGGAACTTGCGGGCATCGAACTGCACCGCGGCATTGTTGACGTCGTAGAACTTCGCCAGCCCGTTGTTGCGGGACAAGCCCGCCGATCACCGTGCCGTCCTGCGCCGCGACGTTGTAGAGGAAATTCGCCGCCCGGATGCCTTCGGCGCCGACCATGTTCTGCACCACGATCGCCGGATTGCCCGGGATGAAGCGCGGCATGTGCTTGGCGAGCAGGCGCGCATACTGGTCGTAGCCGCCGCCGACCGAGGCCGAGGTGATCAGGGTCAGCCGCTTGCCCTTGTAGAACTCGGCCGGCGACTGCGCCTGCGCGCGACGGCTGCTGCCGCGACCGACGCAGCCGCACCGCGATCAGACGCCGCAGCCGAACCGCCACTGTCATCGCCCGAACTTGTCATTCCCCAGCTGTTACTCGCCCAGTATTTCACGATTGTGCTCGCCGAGTTCCGGCGACGGCCGATCGATCGCGGACCGGCGTGTCCGACAGCCGCACGCCGTTTCGCACCAGACTCGACCTCGCCGAGCTTCGGATGCGGCACGCGGACGCGCATGCCCAGCGCCTCGACCTGCGGGTCCGCGAACACCTCGGCGAAATCGTAGAGCGGCGCCGACGGGCACGTCCTCCTCGATCAATCGCCGCAGCCAGTGCTCCCGGTCCCGCGTCGCGAACACCTCGCTGAGCAGGCCGTGCAACGCGTCGTAGTTCTTCTGCCGCGCCCTTGCGCGGGTTGAAGCGCGGGTCGTCGAGCCATTCGGGATGGCCGGCGACGCGGGTCAGCCCCTTCCAGAACTTCTCCGGCGACGACAGATGAATGACGAACGGTTTGCCGTCGCCGGCCACGAACGCATAGACCTGCGCGCGTATGGGTGCGGGTCGCGCGGTTCGGCACCTTGCCGTTCTCGAAAAAGCGCGCGGCGTTCTCGCCGATGAACGACACCGTCGCTTCGAGCAGCGAGGTGTCGACGCGCTGGCCCTTGCCGGTGCGATGGCGCGCCTGCAGCGCGGCGAGAATGCCGTTGGCCGCGACCATGCCGGCGAGATGATCGGAAAACGAAATGCCCATCGGCTTCGGCGCATCCATATCGGTGAGCACGCTGAGCAGGCCGCCCATCGCCTGGCCGACCGTGTCGTAGCCCGGCCGGTCGGCGAGCGGCCCGAGATTGCCGAAGCCGGTGATCGAGCACCAGATCAGCCGCGGATTGCCGCGCGTCAGCTCGTCATAGCCAAGGCCGAGCCGCTCCAGCGTGCCGGGCCGGAAATTCTCGATCACCACGTCGGCGCCGGCGATCAGCTTGGCGGCCGCAGCCTTGCCCGTCTCGCTCTTGAGGTCGAGGACGACGCTTTTCTTGCTGCGGTTCACCGAGCCGAAGGTCGGGCTGTAGTCGACCGTGCCCCAGCCGCGGAACGGATCGCCGGTGCCCGGCACCTCGATCTTGATCACCTCGGCGCCGAAGTCCGCGAGCATCATGCCGGCATAGGGCCCGCTCACATAGTTCGCGAGTTCGACCACGCGAATGCCGTCGAGTGCACCACGCCATGCCCGCCCCTGTCGATCGTCCCAACCTGCGCGGGCAGCGCGATCGTGCGAGCCCGGCGACGAGCGAACAATACGCGACGGGTTCAGCGAGCGGTAGGCGTCCAGGCCGGCGGATCGCCGGACCGGTCAACGTGTTGCGCGCAACGGTCACAGGCTGAACGCGGCTGCCGTTGGTGACCTCGTTCGGCAGGTTGATGACGATCGCTCACCGGCCTTCAAGCCGTCCGTCAGGCTGACGGTCGCGCCATCGGTCGACGCAACCTGTGACGGTCCTGAAGCGGACCACGTCGTTCTCCAGCACGCCGACGACATTGTCCTCGCCGCGCGTGATCAGGCCGCCGACCGGAATCTGGATATAGCTCTTGATCGGAACGTGCAGCGTCACATAGGCGAAGCTGCCGGGCGTGAAGAACCCGTCGGCGTTGTCGAGATGGATCTCGATCAGCATGGTGCGGGTGCGCGGCTCGAGTTCGCCGGTCATCCGGGTCACCGTGCCGACCTTGTTGCGCTCCGGATTGGACGCGTCGCTGACCACCGCGCGGTTGCCCACTTGCACGAACGGCACGTCCATCTGCTGCACATAGGTGAAGACGCGCACCCGGCTGTCATCCGAAAGCGTCATCATCGGCATGGCGCTGGTGATATTGGTCTGCGAATTCGTGACCAGCGCACCCGGATCGACGAAGCGCGCCGTCACCCGGCCCGCGAACGGAGCGCGCACGGTCTTGTAGGATACCGACGTCGCCAGCACGCCGACGTTGTTCTCGGCAACCGCGCGTCGGTCTCCGCCTGGTACAGCGCCACCTGGGTGGTATTGCCCTTCGAGAACAGCTCCTTGATGCGCGGCGAGATTGCGCCGCTTGTGCGCGAGATCGGCCGACGCCGCCGCGAATTGCTGCTCGACCTCCGGCAACTCGATCTCCGCGAGCATCTGCCCGGTCTCGACCCTGTCGCCCTTGTCGACCATGCACCTCCTTGATGTAGCCGGCGACCTTGGCATACAGCACCGCGGTCGCACCGGAGCGCACGTCGCCGAGCAGCTTGATCGTCCGCTCGGTCGGGCCCCGCTGTTGCCGTGATGAACTCGACCCGCGGGCCGCGATCCGACACCACCGCCCTCGCCTCGCGCGCCGATGCGACATTCTGATTGCGGGTCGACGTGGAAGTAGACCACCGCGCCGACCGCCATCACGAGCGCAGCCGACGCCGAACACGATAAAACTTCGACGAGCGGCCTTCTTTCGTTCTAGCCATGGCCCAAGGCCTCCTTCGATGCGCCGGCAGCTTCGGCGGCAAAACGTTGATCGAGCGTATGAAGCGCCGGAGTGCTCTTGCGCAGCAGCGTGTAGAAGATCGGCACCAGGAGCAGCGTCGCGAACGTCGCGAACACCAGCCCGCCGATGACGGCGCGGCCGAGCGGCGCATTCTGCTCGCCCGCCTCGCCCAGGCCGAGCGCCATCGGCACCATGCCGATGATCATCGCGAGCGCGGTCATCAGCACCGGCCGCAGCCGGGTCTTGCCGGCTTCGATCACCGCCTCGAACGGCGTCAGCGATTCATTGCGCGAGCGCAGATCGTTGGCGAAGCTCACCACCAGGATCGAGTTCGACACCGAGATGCCGACCGCCATGATGGCGCCCATCAGCGACATCACGTTGATCGTGGTGCCGGTGAGCGCCAGCGTCCAGAGGATGCCGAGCAAGCGCGCCCGGCACCGCCATCATGATGATGAACGGATCGACCCAGGACTGGAACAGCACGACCAGCACCGCATAGACCAGGATGATCGCCAGGATCAGGCCGAAGCCCGAGCATGCGGAACGAGTTCTCCATGACCTCGTTCTGGCCGCGCAACGTAGATCTTGGTGGTCGACGGCAGAGTCCTTCTGCACTTCGGCGATCGCCTTGTTGATCTCGGCGGCCACCGAGCCGAGATCGCGGCCCTCGACATTGGCCGCGACGTCGATCACGCGCTGGATGGTGTAGTGGTTGATCGAATTCATCGTCGAGCCGGGCCGCACGCTGGCGATATCGCTCAACCGCGTGACCGGCGCGCTCGGCAGCGTCGTCGGCAGCGGCCTGCTGCGATGACCGGATTGATGTTGTTGGTCGGCGGATTGGCCGGGAAGTTCAGGATGTCGCCGACCGATCTGCAGCCGTCGACCGGCGTCACCACCGCGACGGTGTAGTTCACGCCGTTCTGCGGATTGAGGATAGTAGGTCGGGCTGATCAGCGAGCTGCCGGACAGCGACGCCAGCATGTTGTTGGCGACGTCGCGCTGCGCGACGCCGAGCCGTGCCGCGCGCTGGCGGTCGACGTCGATCTGCAGCGTCGGGAAGTCCAGCATCTGCGTGATGCGCGGATCGACCACGCCCGGGATGCGCCGGACCATCTGCAGCAGCCGCTGGCCGACCTCGTAGGAGCGGGTGAAATTCTGGTCCTGGATCTGGATGTCGATCGGCGCCGGCAGGCCGAAATTGAGCACCTGGCTCACGATATCGGCGGTCTGGAAATAGAAGGTGACGCCGGGGAAATCGTACTCGAGCCGCTCGCGGAGCTGCTGGCGGTAGTCGGCCGACGGCCGGTGCGGCTTGTTCAGCGAGATCAGCATCTCGCCGTCCGCGCCGCTGACGTTGTCGCTGGGCACGAAGGCCAGGTTGAGCGAGCCGGGCACGCCGATCGTGTGGTTGACGGTCCGCAGTTCCGCCGCCGGGATGATCTCGCGGATGCGATCCTCGACCTTGATCATGATCTGCTCGGTCCCCTCGAGGCGATAGCCCTTGCGGAGCGCGGACGTGCAGCTTGAGGATGCCGACGTCGGCCTGTCGGGAAGAAGTCGGTGCCGACGACCGGCACCAGCGCGCCGGTCGTCGCGAAGAACAACGGCAAAGCAGCCGAGCACGAACTTCCGGCGCATCAGCGATGCCGCCAGCAGCGCTGCCGTAGGCGTTGCGGACGCGATCGAACTGGCGATCGAAGGCGCTCGCCAGACGCGCGCCCCAGCCGACGCTTCTCGCCGTCGGCGTGATGGTGCTCGTCCTTGAGCAGCTGGCGCGCCAGCGCCGGCACCACCGTGAACGACAGCACGTAGGACGCCAGCATCGCCAGCACGACGGTGATGGCGAGCGGAATGAACAGGAAGCGCGCCGGGCCCTCCAGCAACACGCACCGGGAAGAACACGATGCAGATGCACAAGCGTCGCGACGGTCAGCGGCTGGATCACCTCGATCGAGCCGTCCAGGATGGCGACCGTCAGCGGCTTGCCCAGCGCCTGGTTGCGGTGGATGTTCTCCATGACGACGGTGGCGTTGTCGACCAGCATGCCGATCGCCAGCGCCAGGCCGCCGAGCGTCATCAGGTTGATGGTCTGGCCGGTCGAGGTACAGGCCGGCGACGCCCGCGAAGATCGACAGCGGGATCGAGATCGCCACGATCACGGTGTTCCGCCAGCTCCCGAGGAACACCAGGATCATCAGCGAGACCAGGATCGAGGCGAGCACCGCCTCGTTGACGACGTTCTCGACCGCGCGAGCGCACGAACACCGACTGGTCGAAGTCCATCGCCAGCTCCATGCCCTCCGGCGCCATCGCCTGCAGCTCCGGCAGCATGTTCGCGCACGGCGTCGACCACCGCCAGCGTCGAGGCAGTGCTGTTCTTGAGGATCGGCAGGAAGCTCGCGCGCTGGCCGTTGATGCGCACGATGTTGGTCTGCTGCGCGAAGCTGTCGCTGACCTTGGCGACGTCGCCGAGCAGCACCGGGATGCCGTCGCGCACGCCGACCGGCAGATAGTTGAACTGCTCGACAACCTGCGGGCTGGAGTTGAGCTGGATGTTGTATTCGTTCGGTCGCCGAGGCGCGCGATGCCCGCCGGCACGATCACGTTGGTCGTGCCCATGCGCGTTGACCACGTCCATCTGCGAGAGGCCCTTGGAGCTCGCTTTGGCGGTGTCGACCTCGACGATGATCTGGCGCTGCTTGCCGCCGAACGGCGCCGGAATCGACAGGCCCGGGAATGGTGAACAGGCGCAGGCGCAGGAATTGATTGGCGTAGTCGGACAGATCTGCTGCTCGGCGAGCGTCCTGCTGTTGAGCGTGACCTGCACCACCGGAACGTTCGACGCGTTGAACTGGATGATGTTGGGCGGCTGCATGCCGGGCGGCGCGATGCGCAGCACCGCGTTGCTCTGCGCCGAGATCTGCGCGATCGCGGCGCCGATGTCGGCGCCCGGCTGGAAATAGATCTTGAGGATGCCCTGGCCCGGGATCGACAGCGACTCGATGCGCTCGATGCCGTTGACCGTCGTGGAATAGGCGCGCTCGGTGACCAGCACCACGCGGCGTTCCATGTCCTCGGCGTTGAGGCCGTTGTAGCTCCAGGCGACGTAGACGACGGGAATGTCGATGTTCGGGAAGATGTCGACGACCATGCGCTGACGGAAATCGCGCCCATCAGCATGATGAGCATGGCAGCGACCGCCATCGTGTAGGGGCGCCGCAGCGCCATGCGCACGAGGTTGATCATGGCCGAACTCCCCCTCGCGGACGCGATGCCCGCGTTGCGATCGAATCAACCGCGCAGGAGAGAAGCCGAGCGCAGAATTGTTTTTCCTGCCGTTCTTGATTCCGCAGTTTCAATTCATCGCAAGATGGCGGGTTGGCAAGTTAAACGCGCGCTGACGTCGCCGCGTAACTTTTCCGTAAACATATTTGGCGCGAACGCAGAGACGGACAGCGCAGCGTAGTTCTACGGCCGTCGCTGTCGACGATCTCACGGCGTCGCCATCATCGTCCGCACGCGTTCGACCACGTCGGCGGGCGTCGTTCGATGCACCTGCTCCACCAGCGCCTGCACCGCCTCCCCTGTCATCGGATCGATATCGACCTTCATCGCCGCTGCTTCCGCGATGAAAGCGGGGTCGCGCATGGTCGCGTCGAAGGCGCGGCGCAACGCCGCAGCGCGAGCAGCCGGCACGCCGGGCGGCAGGAAATACGGGCGGCCGTGGGCCTGCCGGGCCAGGACCAAGCCGCAGCGCCTGGCGGTCGGATTCGGTCCGCGCAAGATCGACGATCCGGGCGAACGGACGCAGGTCCGGCGGGTCCTCGAGGCTGAAGTGCCCGATGATGGTGATGATCTTGTCGCGGACCCATTCCGGCCGCTGCGCCTTGAGCTGATCCCAGCCGACGATCTGGGCATGGATCTCGCCGCGCTCCATGGCGATGTTGATCTCGGTGCGCGCTCTTGTAGCCGCGCACGATCCGATATTTCAGTCCGAGCACCTCGCGCGCCAGGATCGACAGGTCGTACGAGCCGGAGCCCGGCCCCGAGGTGCCGATGATCACCTCCTTGGTTTTCAACTCCTCCAGGCTCTGCACCGGCGACGTGTGCCAGACATAGGCGACGTTGTTGGACGCGGTACATGCTGCCGATCCAGGTGAATTGCGTCGGATCGAAACGCGACACCTTCGGCTGTCAGCAGCGGCCCGGTCGGCATGCCGTTGAGCGGCGCGCCGATCACCGTGCCGTCGCGGGCGCCGGAAGCGAACAGATGGTTGGCCATCTGCATTGCCGCCGGCGCCGGGCACGTTCTGCACCACGATGGTCGGCTTGCCGGGAATGTGGTTCTGCAGATGGCGCGCAACCAGGCGGCCGATCAGATCGACGCCGCCGCCCGGCGCGGTCGCCACCATCATTTGCACCGTCTTGCCGGCGTAGAACGCCGCCACCTCGTCGTCCGCCCGCGCCGGGCGCCGGCGATGGCCAGCATCATGACGCCAGCAGAGCGATCGACACGCAAGCGAGCGACGTCCCTCTCCCGTCCATTCTTGTTTTCATCGTTCTGTCTCCTGCGACGCACGGCGAAGTCCTGCCGGAGCGATCGCCATCTAGCGTATAGTGGACGACGCGCTTCGCACAAATCGCACAACCGGGGACGGCGGAATGCGGGAATTCGACCTTGTCGTGATCGGCGCGGGCGTCGCCGGGCTGACCGCGGCGATGCACGCCGCGCCGCTGCGGCTTGCGCGTGGCGGTGGTCGAGCGCATGGGCGTCGGCGGCCAGATCGCGGCCGCCGAGCGCATCGAGAACTTTCCCGGCTTTCCGCAAGGCCTGTCCGGCGCCGAGCTCGGCCCGCTGCTGCACGAGCAGGCCGAAGCCGCCGGCGCGGAATTCGTGCTCGACACCGTCGAGGGCATCGCCATCGACGGCGACTGGCGCGTCGTCAACGGCGCATCCGAAGACGCTCAAGGCGCGCGCCGTGATCGTCGCCGCCGGGCTCCAGCGCTCGCGCTCGCTGGGCGTGCCCGGCGAGGAGGCGTTCCTCGGCCGCGGCGTATCGCATTGCGCTTCCTGCGACGGCCACTTCTTCGCCGGCCAGGACGTCTGCGTCATCGGCGGCGGCGACTCCGCCCTCGACGAGGCGCTGGTGCTGACCGAGCACGCCGCGCGCGTGGCGATCATCCATCGCGGGCGCGACGTTCGACGCGCAACGCGTGCTGATCGATCGCGCCGCCGCCAATGGCAAGATCGAGATCGTTCCCATCGACCGCCGTCGAGGAGATCTTTGGCGACGACAGCGTGTCGGGCGTGCGGCTGCGCGACCTCACATCGCGGGACGGCGCACGACCGCGCCGGTCAAAGGCGTGTTCGTCTATGTTGGGCTTGAGCCCAACACCGCGTTCCTGCGCGGCGTGGTGGCGCTCGACTCCGGCCGGCCATATCGAAACCGACATCATGATGCGGACCTCGGTTCCCGGCATTTTCGCCGCCGGCGACATCCGGGCGCATTCGGTCGCCCAACTGGCCGCCGTGGCCGGCGACGGCGCAACCGCCGCCATCGCCGCCTGGCGCTACCTCAAAGAACGCGCCTGACGAGAGGCAGCAATGCCGCGCCGTCGCTTGGCTTGCCCGCGGCCGCAGACCTATAATTCGCACAAATCCGCCAGGCGCCGAGGATTCGCACCATGAACAAGCCGACCACGCCGCACGACCTGTCGAACAGCGCCGCCTTTGACGACAAGATCACGGTCCTCAACCCGGTCGGCTATCCGCCCAAGATCAACAAGAAGGCGCTGGCGCCGCGGCCGGAGAGCCTCGACGGCAAGACCATCTATCTGGTCGATTGCCGCTTCGACGACTCGATCGACCTGCTCAAGCAGATGCAGGCCTGGTTCGCCGAGCACATGCCGAGCGTCAAGACCAAGATGATCTCGCTGTCGGCGACCTACCAGCACGACGACCAGAAGACCTGGGAAGAGATCAAGGCCAACGGCGACGCCGCCATCGTCGGCGTCGGCCATTGCAGCAACTGCGCGCCCGCGGTCGCCACCCACGCCATCACGATCGAGACCAAATACGGCGTGCCGACGGTTGCGCTCCACACCGACAAGTTCGACCGCGTCGTGCAGTCGGTGACCAAGATGGCCGGCCTGCCGGAGGCGCAGCGCGCCTTCGTGCCGAAGCCGGTGATGGGCAAGACCGCCGCGGAGCTGCGCGCCTACGTCTACGGCAAGGACCCGATCACCGGCAAGCCGGTCATGCAGGAGGTCATCGCGGGGCTCACCACCGCGCTGAACGGGTAACGCATGTCCGATCGCGTCAGTACCGCACAGTTCGAGCGCACCACGCCGCGTCTCGTCGAGCCCGACACCGAAGAAAACCTCCAGCGCCAATTCCACGACAACGGCTGGACCGACTATGCTGCCGATCGTGCTTCCGACCGAGAAGCGCGTCGCGGAGATGCTGGCCGCACACCAGCCGCAAGCCCGACGAGATCGTCGGCCACATGGCAGCGACCGAATTCCGCGTCGCCTGGGAATACACGGTCGAGAAGGTCGCGGTGAACGCGGTGATGGCGGGCGCGCGGCCGGAATACTTCCCGGTCATCCTGGCGCTGGCGGCGTCCGGCGTTTCGGCGCGCGGCTCGACCACGCTCGTCCTCGGCGGCGATGGTGGTGGTGAACGGCCCGATCCGCAACGAGATCAAGATGAACTGCGGCATCGGCGCGATGGGCCCCTACAACCACGCCAACGCCACCATCGGCCGCGCCTACGGCCTGCTGTCGCAGAACCTGCAGGGCGGCTCGGAGCCCGGCGTCACCTTCATGGGCTCGCAGGGCAACAGCTACACCTACAACAACGTCACCTTCGCCGAGAACGAAGAGCGCAGCCCCTGGGAGCCGCTGCACGTGCAGAAGGGCTTCAAGCCGACCGACAGCACGGTCAGCATCTTCTACGGCTGCCGCTCGACCACGTTCTGCCTCGGGCCTGCGCGAGAAATACTGGCGCGAGCACGTGCGCGACATGCTCGCCGGCATCGACGGCAACTCGACGCCGTGCCTGCTGCTCGATCCGCTCGACCGCGCAGCAGTTCATCGACCGCGGCGGCTTCGACACCAAGGCGAAGCTGATCCGCTTCATCCACGAGACCGCGGAGATGCCGGCCGGCCGCTACTGGGATCTGCAGCTCGTGCAGAACTACGTCTATCCCTGGGCGACCTTCGGCGAGGAGCCGATGGCGTCCTGGCTCAAGGCCAAGGAGGACGAGCTGATCCGCGATCTTCCCGGAGAAGGACATCAACGTGGTCGTGGTCGGCGGCGAAGCCAACGGCTACTGGCGCATCATGGGCGCCAAGTACCGCAAGACGGTGTCGGTCGACGCGTGGCGGTAGGCGATTCGGCGACGGGATCGGTTCAAGCCCGAATCACGGCGGATCTGCCCTCGAGGCCCCAGCCTTCATTTGGCGCCTGACACCCATTCATTGAGACAAGTTTAACCGTTCTATTAGTCAATCTTTTCAGGCTACACGGCTAACTTGTGGACGGGTGCCAAAAGCCCACAGAAATGCCTGCTTTGAAGCCCCCGAGCGTAGTTGTTGCGCCGAGAAGGCGTACGCCGGTCCCGCGTTTGCATACTCCGCTGGCGGTGGCGAGCGATCCAAGGATTTGAAGAGGACATGCCCGCCACTACGTCGGTCAGCCCATCGGGCAATCAGGACATCGACGGCCTGCTGTACACCCGCAAATGGGCGGTCAGCAGCTTTACGTTCAGCTTTCCCACCAGCGCGTCGTTCTATGAAGCAGGCTCCGCGCCCGGCGGCGAGACAGCCTCCAATTTTGGTGCGCTGAACGCGACGCAACAGAACTACGTGCGAGGCTTCGCTTTTCAGCAGTTCGCCTCGGTGGCGAACCTGACCTTCACGGAAATGACGGAAACGGCGTCGCAACATGCCGACCTGCGCTTCGCCAAGACCGATAGCACCGACACTGCCTGGGGCTACTTCCCGGCGTCGGGAGGCTATGGCGGCGACACCTGGTATCGCAATTCCGGCGGCAACTACGACAACCCCGTCATCGGCAATTATGCGGCGCACACGTTCTTGCACGAAATCGGCCATGCGTTCGGGCTGGAGCATGGACACGATAGCGCCAACCCATTCGGCAAGGTGCCGAATGCGCACGACTCCGTCGAATATACGATTATGACCTACCGCAGCTTCGTGGGTGGGCCGCTTGACGGCTATACCTACGGCGGCGCGAGCGCACCGCAAACCCTGATGCAGAACGATATTGCGGCCCTGCAATATCTTTATGGCGCCAACTACAACACCAACAGCGGCAACACCGTTTACTCTTGGAACTCGACCACCGGCCAGACGTTCATCAACGGCGTCAGCATGGGGACGACCGCCGGCAACAAGATCTTCATGACCTTGTGGGACGGCGGCGGCATCGACACCTACGACCTGTCAGCCTATTCGACGAACCTCACGATCAACCTGCAGCCCGGCGCCTGGAGCACGTTCTCCTCCTCGCAACGCGCAAGTTTGGGCAGCGGCATTTCCGCCGCAGGCAACGTCGCGAATGCGCTGCTCTACAACAACAATCAGCAATCGCTGATCGAGAACGTGATCGGAGGAAGCGGCAACGATACGATCATCGGAAACGCCGCCAGCAACGAACTGAGCGGCGGCATCGGTAACGACACGCTGGATGGTGGCGGCAGCAATGACGTGCTCTGGGGCGACGCCGGCAGCGATACGTTCGTGTATTCGAGCGGTCACGACACCATCATGGACTTCGTTGCCGGCGCTGGCGGGGTCGACGTAGTAGACCTGCGCAGCGTCGCGGGCATCCTGAGCTTCGCCGACGTGCTGGCGCGCGCGAGCCAGGTCGGCGCCCACACGGTGATCGATTTCGGCGTCGGCAATACGTTGACGCTGCAGAACGTCGCCATGGCCAATCTGGTCAGCGGCGATTTCCTGTACTTTGTCCCGGTCCCGCAGCCTGACCTGGCCACCAGCGGCTTCGTTCTGAACGGCACCAGCATCAGCTACACCATCAACAATACCGGCACGTTGGCTTCGACGGCGTCGACGACGGGCATCTATCTGTCGCCGGATAGCACGATCACGAGTGCCGACACGCGGATCGCGTCGATTGCGACGGCGTCAATCGCTACCGGCGGCCAGGTCGCGCAGGGCACGACGCTGACATTCCCGACCAACCTCACCCCTGGCACCTATTATCTCGGCGCCCTTGCCGACTATGCCGGCCAGGTCGGCGAGAGCAACGAATCCAACAACGCCTCGAATGTGGTGGCGGTCATCCTCGGCAACAGCAGCGCCAACACGCTCACCGGTACGTCTGGCGCTGACACCACCTTCGGCCTGGGCGGCGACGATTCGCTTAACGGCAATGGCGGCAATGATCTGCTCTTTGGCGGTGACGGCATCGATTGGATCGACGGTGGCGCCGGGGCGGACGTTCATGACGGCGGCGCCGGGTTCGACTATGCCTTCTATTTTTCTGCCGCGGCCGGCGTCACGGCGAGCCTGGCCAATCCGGCAAGCAACACCGGCGATGCGGCCGGCGACAGCTATGTCTCGATCGAAGGGTTGGTGGGTTCGGAGTTCGACGACGTGCTGACCGGCGACGGCGGCGACAATCAGTTGTGGAGCAACGGCGGCAACGACACGCTGAATGGTGGCGCCGGCAACGACTTGATCGGTGGCGGCGCCGGCAACGATACATTTGTGTATTCGACCGGCCGCGACACGATCTACGACTTTGTCGCTGGCGCAGGCGGAATCGACGCCGTCGACCTGCGGGGCGTCGCGGGTGTCCTGAGCCTGGCCGACGTGCTGGCGCGCGCGACCCAGGTCGGCGCCAACACGGTCATCGACTTCGGTGGCGGCAATACCCTGACGCTGCAGAACGTCACCAAGACCAGTCTGGTCAGCGGCGACTTCCTGTTCTCTGCTCCCGACCCTCGCAGGGCGGACCTCACCGCGAGCGGCCTTGTCCTGAACGGCACCAGCGTCAGCTACACGATCAACAATGTCGGCACGGCAACGTCGGCGGCCTCGACGACAGGTCTCTACCTGTCGGCGGACAGCACGATCACCAGTGCCGACACGCTACTCACCTCGGTCGCGACATCCTCGCTTGCCGCCGGCGGCTCGGTGGCGCAGGGCGCGACGCTGACGTTCCCGACGAACCTCGCCGCGGGCACCTACTACATCGGCGCCCTTGCCGACTATGCCGGCCAGGTCGGCGAGAGCAGCGAATCCAATAACGCCTCGAATGCAGTGGCTGTCATCCTCGGTAACAACAGCGCCAACACGCTCACTGGAACGTCTGGCGCCGACACCATCTTCGGCATGGGCGGCGATGACACGCTCAACGGCAATGGCGGCAATGATCTGCTCTTTGGCGGTGACGGGATCGACTGGGTCGACGGCGGCGCCGGGGCGGACGTTCATGACGGCGGCGCCGGGTTCGACTATGCCTTCTATTTTTCTGCCGCGGCCGGCGTCACGGCGAGCCTGGCCGATCCGGCAAGCAACACCGGCGATGCGGCCGGCGACAGCTACGTCTCGATCGAAGGGTTGGTGGGTTCGGCGTTCGACGACGTGCTGACCGGCGACGGCGGCGACAATCAGTTGTGGAGCAACGACGGCAACGACACGCTGAATGGCGGCGCCGGCAACGACTTGATCGGCGGCGGCGGCGGCAACGATACGTTTGTCTATTCGACCGGCCGCGACACGATCTTCGACTTTGTCGCCGGCGCCGGCGGGATCGACGCGATCGACCTGCGGGGCGTCGCGGGCATCCTAAGCCTGGCCGACGTGCTGGCGAAAGCGACCCAGGTCGGCGCCAACACGGTCATCGACTTCGGTGGCGGCAATACCCTGACGCTGCAGAACGTCACCAAGGCCAGTCTGGTCAGCGGGGACTTCTTGTTCTCCGCTCAACCAGCCCACTCCCCCGTCACCAGCGGACCTGACCGCGAGCGGCCTTGTCCTGAACGGCGCCAGCGTCAGCTACACGATCAACAATATCGGCACGGCAACTTCCGCGGCTTCAACGACGGGCATCTACCTGTCGGCGGACAGCACGATCACCAGTGCCGACACGCTGCTCACGTCGGTCTCGACGGCTGCGCTCGCCGTCGGCGGCTCGGTGGCGCAGGGCACGACGCTGGCGTTCCCGACCAACCTCGCCGCGGGCACCTACTACATCGGCGCCCTTGCCGACTATGCCGGCCAGGTCGGCGAGAGCAGCGAATCCAACAACGCCTCGAACGCAGTGGCTGTCGTCCTCGGTAACAACAGCGCCAATGCGCTCGCTGGAACGTCTGGCGCCGACACCATCTTCGGCATGAGCGGCGATGATTCGCTCAACGGCAATGGCGGCAACGATCTGCTCTTTGGCGGTGACGGCATCGACTGGATCGACGGCGGCGCCGGAGCGGACGCTCATGACGGTGGCGCCGGGTTCGACTATGCCTTCTATTTCTCTGCCAGTGGCCGGCGTGACGGCGAGCCTGGCCAATCCGGCAATCAACACCGGCGATGCGGCCGGCGACAGCTATGTCTCGATCGAAGGGTTGGTGGGTTCGGAGTTCGACGACGTGCTGACCGGCGACGGCGGCGACAATCAGCTGTGGAGCAACGGCGGCAACGACACGCTGAATGGCGGCGCCGGCAACGACTTGATCGGCGGCGGCGCCGGCAACGATACGTTTGTGTATTCGACCGGCCGCGACACGATCTACGACTTTGTCGCTGGCGCAGGCGGGATCGACACCATCGACCTGCGGGGCGTCGCCGGCATCCAAAGCCTGGCCGACGTGCTGGCGAAAGCGACCCAGGTCGGCGCCAACACGGTCATCGACTTCGGTGGCGGCAACACCCTGACGCTGCAGAGCGTCACCAAGACCAGTCTGGTCAGCGGCGACTTTCTAATTTAAGCAAAAGTGCCATGGCTCGGCGGACGATATTTTTCCGCCGCTCACTTCATTAAATACCAAACGGCCGATGTCAGATTCGCCGATGTGTCGAGGCGGGCTTCCTTGCCTTGAAAGCACATAGACCATTCAAAGATGCCATCAACACTGAGTCTCGTCGCAACACTGAGCTCTAGTCGCATTCTCACAATCTATTCGTCAAGCACTGCGCGGCACCTTTGCTTATTGCCTCTGCCACAATAGCAATTACTGAAACGCATCGATCGCGCCCGCCGCACATTGACGGTTGAATGATTTTCAATCTAGGATTGCCGGTGTTTCCCCAAAACGAAAATAATCTTGCTGATCAATAGCCGACACACTCGGCTCTCATGCCGCGCATGATGGGGATCCTGATGTCTTCGAAGGTCGCTCACAAAGAAAATCGCACAGAAATACAACAGATTACGGGATGCCGCCTCAGTGGAAGTACAAATCTTGTAAAAGTATTGTCTCTTGGCGAGCAGGCGCTGACAGGCGTTTTTCCCAAATCTCCGGACCAACAGATAATTTCAGGGCCTCTCGACCTCGTTTGGTGTCCAGAGAGCGGACTGCTTCAGCTTTTGCACTCATATGAGCCGGAAGAACTGTATGGAACTAATTATGGCTACCGCTCCGGACTGAACCAATCAATGGTCCGCCATCTGTCGGCTAAAGTGCACGAGCTCGAAACCCGATTTCGTCTTCAAGCCTCCGACGTTGTATTAGATATTGGAAGCAACGACGGAACACTTTTAAAAGCTTATCAAACTCCCGGGCTAAAGCGAATTGGCATAGATCCGACAGGCGCAAAGTTCCAGGAATTCTACCCTGATGAAATAGTTCTTCGCCCGACGTTTTTCTCTGCTTCAGAATACAAGCGAGCGAGCGATCAGCCCGCCAAAATTGTCACTTCGATTGCAATGTTCTACGACTTGGAAGATCCCGTGCAATTTGCGCGAGACATATCTGACATCCTGGCCGACGATGGCGTGTGGCATCTGGAGCAGAGTTACATGCCCTGGATGCTCAGAAGTCGGCGCGTATGACACAATTTGTCATGAACATCTTGAATATTACTCGTTGGATGTAATTCAACGCATCCTAACTCAGGTCGGCATGGATTTGCTTGATGTCAAAATCAACTCTATTAACGGAGGGAGTTTTGCCGTCACTGCGGGTAAGCAAGGCGGGCCGATCGCTCCAAACAGAGTTCTGATCGACTGGATGCTAGAGCAAGAACGTCGGATGCATCTCGACACAATTCGACCGTACCAAGCCTTCGCAAGTAAGGTCCAGGCTCACCGCGACAACTTCCGTCAGCTCATTCGCAATCTTAGAGTCAACGGAAAGAAGATCGTCGGATATGGTGCTTCAACAAAGGGAAATGTTCTGCTTCAGTATTGTGGACTGACGAACAACGACATCATCGCAATTGCCGAAATCAATGAAGATAAATTCGGCCACTACACCCCGGGCACGCGCATTCCGATCATTTCCGAAGCGGAAGCGCGGAGTATCCGTCCAGACTACATGCTGGCGCTGCCATGGCACTTCAGAGACGGCATTCTTCAGCGCGAGGCCGAGTTCCTTGCCAACGGGGGAAAAATAATCTTTCCGTTGCCTGAGATTGAGATTTTTTGACATGACAGCACTGCACGGCAACGCCCCTCCCTTCGTCAGCCACGCTGGAAACTTTGAGGATGTCGTTATCAATCGCGTATTCCCAGAACCGGGCTTCTACATCGATGTCGGCGGCAACGATCCAGTCTATGGCTCGGTAACATGGCAGCTATATCAGCGCGGCTGGCACGGCATCGTCCTGGAACCCATTCAAAGCGCATATAAGCGCTTTCTCAAACTACGGCCACGCGACATCACTCTCTGTTGTGCCGGCAGCGATACGGAAGGCGCGCAATCGTTTTATGTATTTAAGGAACAGCCTGCGCTCTCGACAACTAAATTAGATATCGCAAGACAGCATGAGCATGATTACGGATTGTCGGCGTCGAAGGTTACCGTTCTAAAGCGAACACTGGCGAGCGTGATTGATGAGTTTCCTCCAACACAAACCATTGATTTGCTCAAGATCGATGCAGAAGGCGCCGAAGCGGAAATTCTTCGAGGCGCCAATTTAAAGCAAAATCGCCCAAAGCTGATCGTCATTGAAGCAATGGAGCCGATGCGCCAAGTTGATGCTTCAGAGGACGCGAGCAAAATCATTGAGGACAGCGGATACATCCTCGCACTAGAAGACGGGCTGAACAAATTTTTCGTCGCCAACGAACACAGAGATTTGCTGCCACGGTTGCGATACCCCGCAAACGTATTCGATAATTTTATTTCATATACGGAATCAGTCCAAAATCCCAAACCCGACTCAAACCCGTACCTGGAAAAAGCAAACCGACGACTGAAGCGTTTGCGCATTGCGATCTACGCACTCGCGGCGTCTCTATTTATCAATGTCATCCTTCTGACACTTGTTTTGCTTCGTGCATAACAACTCGCCGCCAACGGAATTCATGCAACACGAGGTAAAACGATATGTGACAAAAACGGGAGTCTGGTGGCTACCCACCGCTCCCGAGATCGATCTGGTCATGTCTGCTATGAAATCCGACCAGGTTTTCGAACCAGACATCGTCGCGGAGGCGGAGCGCCATATCAAGCACGGGAGCATCGTCCTGGATGTCGGATCGAGCTTCGGACAGATGGCGGTCATGTTCTCTCGAATGGTTGGGCCGCTGGGGACCGTCCATGCGTTTGAAGCGGATCCTTTTATTTGTGAGTTGTTGAGGAGAAATGTCGCGGAGAACGAAATCCGAAACATCGTTGTGCACGACGCTGCAGTCTGGCACACGACCGGGCTGAAACTTCGATATCCGGAGCCCGATTTCGTACGGTATGGATCATTTGGCTCCTACGGAATTGACACTCAAGCGTCCACTGGCCGCGAGGTCACGTCTTTGGCGATCGATAGCCTGGCGCTTCCGCGCAATATTAGTTTCATGAAAGTGGATGTTCAGGGAAGCGACCTGTATGCAATGATGGGCGCGCGATCGACGATCAAAGAAAATCGTATGCCAATACTCTTCGAATATGAAGAACAGATGCAAGCGGATTTTGGAACCACGCTGGCAGACTACGAGCGTTTCGTTTCTGAAATTGGCTATGAGACAACAAAAGAGCTCGGGACTTATGTCCAAAATTTTCTTATTCAACGGAAACGGCCATTTTGGTGGCCATTCCGGAAAACTTTGCATCGTACGTGACCAACGACGATGCGCGTTCTGTACTTTACAGCAGTGGCCGCTCCCGACGAATCGTCCCTGAACGGTGGCGTCATGAGCTCCCGCCTTTTAATGCGGCGCCTATGTGAAGATCCGCATTTGGAGGTTCGGGTCGTCGTCGTCGGTGGCGACGACTCTCGACAAAATACGGTTGCATATTTAGACGGCTTGGGCACGCCCTACCAATTCATTCCATTCCAACCCTCCCGCAGACCTGTGCTCCTGACCATGAAGTGGTTTCGCAGGCTTTGGCTGAAATACTTCGGCTTCGGCTACGAAAGTTTAGCCGCTCAAAATCCTCATGTAGCTCCTGCTATCAGGCAGGCCGCCGATGAATGGGGTAGCGAACTCCTTATCGTCGACTATTTGCATTCAGCGTCGTTCTGCGCCGGCGTCCGAATTCCAACCGTGCTGGTCACGATGAATCGCGAGGCTGAGTACCTGAAACTCTACCTGGACGTATCAAGACCACAGACAAGACTACAAAACTTGATCACCGTTAAAAGAGCCGCCCGATTTGAGCGCAGTATTTATTCAGGCTGCAGCAAGGTCGTGGCGCTTGGCGCACCTGATATTCCTCCTTTTGTTGATCCCAAACGAACCACATACATCACGCCATATCTGGATGAGCAGAAAATACGATGGCAATACAAGGCCTCAAAATCCGTCTTCTTCGTCGGCAACATCAATCATTTTCCCAACTATCGTGCGATTGAATTCATCGCGCGATACCTCGCGCCGCGAGTCGCAGAGATCAGCAACGACATCAGATTTAAAATCGTGGGAGTGAATGAATGCGACGTTCCCGAAACTTGGCGCCATGCGTCGGTTGACTATCTCGGCGAAAGTAATGCACAGATCGTGACGCATCTTTTCCAAACAGCAAATCTCTTCATTTGCCCGATCGACAATACCTTTGGAATGAAATTCAAGATTGCTGAAGCGATTTCATACGGCACCCCGTTGGTGCTGACTCCAGAGAGCGCACTATGCGTTCCGCATCTGCCTGAGTTGCCGCTTATCGAGCTATCCGATCCAGGCAAGGCTGCATCATTGATCTGTCAACTCCTGACAAGTCCCTCAGCACTTCAAAGCTTGAGCAACTACATTGTAGAAAAGCAGAGAATATTTGCAGAAACTCAAAAGAACGTATGGTCGACCACTTTGTTTGGCTTGACCAACTCTGATGTCAAACCGTCAACTTGCTGAATGATGCACCGTCGTCAACGGGTGAAAACAATAATTTTCCCGCGCCCGCTGCAAGCCGCAACGATCACGCAGAAATAACGTGCGATAGCAAGATTGAGTATTGCCAAACTGATATGCCAGAAGACCGCGCGCGATTGCAGTTCCGCATCGCTCGGTGCAGGGTCCTTTCGCGCTTCTGATGCCAACGCTGGCGCGCTCGTGATGGGGAAAATCGCCCCCACGCGAAAGTTCCACAATCGCTGTCAAGACTTTTCTGTGTCCGCCTGCCTCTTTGCGCGTCGCAATGAAAAATTCACCTGTTGATAACTCCGGCGGCTGCCCTCGTCCGCATCGCGAACATTATACCGTCGGTCGTGTCGTCGAAAGCAATTCAACCCGGGCCCGGTCATGGAGCGACGCCCTCGCAATCTCCACAGCACGTTCTGCAGACCTGCAGCATGAACTATATCGGCCACAAACCATCCGACGGATTATTCAGTCCAATCGCGGAATTCGGCCCAGACAGCTCCATTCAAGCTGCGCATATTGACACGGAATCAACGGACTACGGAAGCCGGCGACGCCAACGCCTGGCCGATCGGCTCGGCAAGACCGATGACAATTCTGCCCATTGCTGGAACCACCTGATCACCGTCGTTGTGTATGGCGCCGACGACGCCGATTCGCTGCGACAGACGCTCGATTCACTGCTGGCGCAGCGCTACCGCAATTTCGAGGTGCTGGTCGCCGGCGTACCGGCCTTGCCGACTTGCGCAGCCGAAGATTTCGCAAGCTGCCGTGGACTATTTGTCGAGCCGGCCATCGACGTCGTGAACCTTCTATCCGATCCCGCTACGGATGCGCTTTGGCGGGGCTCCCATCTCATTTTTGCGCAAGCGGGTACCGAGTTTGATCCGGATACCTTCGAACTGTTGAACGCCGCTCTCGACGGTGTGTCATACGCTGCCGTCTCCCGCAATGGTCGTATGCGACTACGATCGCTTGTCGGGGTTGGAATATGGCGCACCGCGGCTTCTGCCGGGTTGGGAGCCCGACTTCGTTCAGTCGCTCGACGAGATTGAGACCGCCTTTTTGGTGTCCCGCGCCCTGCTGCTCGCGCGGCGAGGACCGCAGCAGCCCCGCTCGCTGCACGACTGGCTGCGTGGTGTCGCCACGATGACCCCGGCCCCTCAGATCGTCCATATCGCGGAGACCCTGGTTCACATCCCACAATCGCAGCCCTTCAGGCAGTGCTCCTCGGGAGGTCAATGGTGATCAGCCGGGTGATGGAACGTGCGAGCCGACCGCTGGCGCGATCAATTCGTGATCGCACAGCGCGCACCGTGGCTCGCCTCGTCGACGCCCGCTGGGCGCAAAGACTCCTCAACCGCATCTCGCCATCGGAAGACCGGGCTTTTTCTCGATCCGACCGCCAACGTCCGCTCATTCAGCCCGAGCCGCTGCAGGACGGCCTATGCATCGTCGGCCACCTGCAATCCGAGATCGGACTTGGCCAGGCCGCGCGCTGCCTGGCCTATGCCTGCGACACGCGGCGACTGCCGGTCTCATTCTGCAACCGGCCGCTGCCGCACCGCGACAACGATGTGGAATTCGCAACCAAGTGCAACGAGATTGCCGACCGCAAGGTCAGCCTGCATGTGGTGGCATTGCACTCCGTCGTTGATCTCCAGAAAGCCCTCCAAACTGATCGGCAAAATGTCCTCTTTCCCTTCTGGGAGTTGCACCAGGCGCCGGCAAAATGGCTGTCGGCCGCAAGCCGCTTCGACGAGATTTGGGCCCCATCGACATTCGTTGCAGGGGCGTTTCACTCCTTCAAACGTCCGGTGCGCCTGGTGCGCCAACCTGTCCGGCTACCGAAAGCGGCGCCCCAACCATCGGTCGGCGGCGGATCAACGCTCAGGTTGTTGACGTATTTTGACTTCGACTTGTCCGGAATACGAAAAAATCCCGCCGCCGCCGTCAGGGCGTTCCAAGCGGCGTTCGCACCGTCGCGTCGCGACGTCGAGCTTGTCGTTAAATCTCACGGTACCCGTGACGGCGGCCTGCGCGATTGGCTAAGCCGCGCTGCCGCAGCCGATCCGCGTATCAGGATTGTCGATCGCACGCTTGATCGAGCCGCGATGGACGCTCTGATCGCGGAATGTGACGCGCTCATATCGCTGCATCGGTCGGAAGGCTTCGGCTTCGGACCGGCCGAAGCCTTGGTCGCCGGCAAGGCGGTGGTGGCCACCGACTATGGTGGCACCCGCGATTTCATTTTGGAATCAACGGGGTACCCGGTCGACTATGACCTGGTGCCGGTGCAGCGCGGCGAATACATCGGCGTGGAAGGCCAGCAGTGGGCGGATGCACGCATTGACAGCGCTGCCGCCGCGCTTCGGTCGATCTACGACCATCCCGACGACGCAAGAACGAAGGCCCGCGCGGGCTTCGCATTTCTGCAAGCGCATCATGCGCCGGCGGTTGTCGGCGCGGAGATCGCGCGCCTGCTGGGCAACCTTGGAGCGCGGTGAGCTCGGAATTGGCGTTGCCGAGATCTCCGATGCTCGTTCCCCTCGCTCACTTCTTCGGCGCGAGCCCCGCGAGCGACACCACCTTGGCCCACTTCTCGATATCGGCGCGCAGGTGCTTGTCGAACTCGGCCGGCGACATCATCATCGGGTTGGCGCCCTGCTTCGCCCACGCCGCCTTGACGTCCGGCCGCGCCATCACCTTGCGGATCTCGGCGTTGAGCGTGTCGATGATGGCCTGCGGGGTCTTGGCCGGCGCCATCACGCCGAGCCAGATCGTCGACTCGTAGCCGGGCACGCCGGCCTCGGCGATGGTGGGAATCTCGGGCATCACCGACGAGCGCGCCTTGCCGCTGGTGCCGAGCGCAATCACCTTGCCTTCCCGCACGTTCGGCGCCAGCACCGTGATCGCGTCAAACATCATCTGCACATGGCCGCCGAGCACGCTGGTGCGCATGTCGCCGGAGGTCTTGTGCGGGACGTGCACGATGTTGGTGCCGCTCATCGCTTTGAACAGCTCGCCTGCCATGTGATAGGGCGTGCCGGGCCCGGAGGACGCATAGTTGAGCTGGCCGGGCTTGGACTTGGCGAGCGCGATGAATTCCTTGAGATTCTTCACGCCGGTGCCCGGATTGACCACCATCATCACGTCGGACTCGTTGATTGGCGAGACCGGCACGAAGTCGCGCATCAACTGATACGGCCTGACCGGGATCAGCGACTCGTTGGTGGTGTGCGTGTTCGACATCACCAGCAGCGTGTAGCCGTCGGGCGCCGATTTCGCGACCGCTTCGGTGCCGATGATGGCGCCGGCGCCGGGCCGGTTCTCGACCACGAAATTCTGCTTGAGCGCCTCCTGGAGGTGCTGCGCAAGCACGCGTGCATAGACGTCGGCCGGACCGCCGGCGCCAAACGGCACAACCATCCGGACCGGCTTGTTTGGATAGGCTTGCGCCGCGGCCGGGCTTGGCGCGATGGCCAACATGATTGCAAGCAGGGCGCAGGCGCGCGCGATAACGGTCATGCAAATCCTCCCAAAAGGCTTGTGGCGACGGTGATATACCAGCGGCCGACCCGGTTCAATGCGGCACGGCTACACACAAACCGGGCGATCCCATCATCGCCCGTCGTCGCGCATTGCCAGGACCAACAGCCTGAGCGCCTGGGACAGCCCCGCCCCGCTGCGGGACGACCATGACCAAAAAAGCGACGGCGCGCCGTGGCGCGCCGTCTGACACATTTTCAACAGCCGATCTGCTGCTAGAGCCGATGGCGATGAACCTCTTTAGGGCCGAGCACCTCCGGCGCCGGTTCGATCGGGGTGTGGTGGCTGTGCTGCTTTTTGAGCCGGTTCAGCTGGAAAGCCACGACGACCACGAAGAACGCCCCGATCCCGGCCGCGAGATAGAGGAACCGGTGCACCGTTTCCGATCCGAGATAGCCGGCCACCGCGGGATCCTCGATCATGATCTCGCCCGCAATCCAGCCCAGCAGGGCCGCGCCCGCCCAGATGAGGATCGGGAATCGATTGAGCAGAGTTGTCAGCAACGCCGCGCCGGCAACGATCATCGGAATGCTGACCGCAAGACCGAAGCCGATCAGGACCATGTCGCCCCGGGCCGCCGCCGCGATGGCAATGACGTTGTCGAGGCTCATCACGATATCGGCAATCGCGACGATGCGCACCGCACGCCACAAGTTGTTGCCCGCCTCGACGGAGTTTTCGTCGTGCTCGTCCGTAGGAGCAGCCAGCTTGATTGCGATCCACAACAGCGCGATCCCGCCGATGAGCTTCAGGAACGGCAGTTCCATGACCTGTGCGACGATCCCGGTGAAGAGGATGCGCAGCAGCACTGCCGCGCCGGCGCCCAGAATGATCCCCCACTTGCGTTCATGCGGCGGCAGCGATCGGCACGCCAACGCGATGACCACCGCGTTGTCGCCAGACAGCAGAATATTGATCCAGATGATTTTGCCGGCCGCGATCCAGAATTGCGGATCAGCCAAAGACGGGAAATTGAGTTCCAGTTCCACCTTCTGCTCCCTCTCCGATCAGTAGTTTTACCGTCGTATTATTAAGGGAGATCGACGGAATTTGCCAGCATTCCGCAACCCCGCGCTCGGAAGTGGCTGAAGCCCTCATTTTCGGGCATAAGTCGGGTGTGCTGGAACATACTGCCCGCTTGAACCGCCTGCTCGCCCCCCCTCGGTCGGTACCGGCGTGGTTGCACGCCGGGATGGTCGGCCTCGCATTCCTGCTCGCCTATGTCGTTCTGGAGTGGGTGAGCTTCATCCACGAATACAAGGGGCTGCCGGTCACGCCCTGGAATCCCGGCCTCGGCGTGGTTTTTGCCCTGATGCTCTATGCCGGCCCGCGCTACGGGGTCGTGTTGCTTGTCGGCGTGCTGGTAGCCGAAACCGCCGTCCTGCGCACCAATCTGCCGTGGCCATTCATTGTCGGCATCGCGTCCATCATCGCGGTTGGGTATAGCGCGGTGGCTGTCGTTGTTCGCCGCTGGCTGGATGTCGGCCTCAACCACCTCCGTGATGTTTTTCTGCTGTTGGCGGCCGGCGCGATCGGAACCGTGCTGGTCGCAACGTTACTGTCCGTGCTGCTCGTTGCGGATGAACAACTCAACTTGTCGGACCTGTTGGAGGCATCACTTCCGCTGCTGGTCGGCGACGCCATCGGCATCGCAGTCATGACGCCGCTCGTTCTGCGATTGTTTTTCCGCGTTCCCGAGATATCGGCTCGCAGCTTGCGGGTGCTGATACCGGAGATCGCTGTCTACATTGCGGTGACGATGATCTTGTTGTGGTTGATCGGCCTGACGGAAAACGAAAGCGGCTTCAAGCTATTCTACTTGTTCTTCCTCCCGGTGGTGCTGGCGGCCATCCGCTACGGGCTGGACGGGGCCTGCCTCGGTCTGGCGCTGACTCAGCTTGGCCTGGTCGGCTTTCTGCGCTGGTATGGCTATGACGCAAACGTCTTCACCGAATTTCAAATTCTCATGCTGGTCCTGACGGCAACAGGGTTGACGGTCGGCGTCATCGTCAACGAACGCCAGCAAGCGGATCGCGCCGTCCGCGAGGTCGAAGCACTCCTCCGGGCCAAGGAGGCGGAAGCCGCACAAGCCGCCCGGTTCAACGTGGTCAGCAGCATGGCCTCTGCGCTGGCGCATGAGATCAACCAGCCCATCACTGCGGCCCGCGCGCTTGGTCGCGCCGCGCAGCATCTCCTCAACAACCAAAGCGGAGACCACGCTCGCGTCGATGACAACCTCACCACCATGATTGCCCAGATCGACCACGCCGCCGACGTGGTGCGCCGCATGCGTGAATTCCTGCGTCGCGGCGAACCGCACATCAGCACCATCAACATCAGGACTCTCGTCGACGATGCGCTGATCCTTGTCGGCGCTCAGGCCAAAAGCGCCGATATCCGCATCGAAACCGACATTCCTCCCGACCTGCCGCCGGTGCACTCCGATCGGGTCCAACTGCAGCAGGTCATCCTCAATCTGGTGCACAATTCGATCGATGCAATCGGGTCGTCAGGCCGCCGCGACGGAATGATCCGGATCAGCGCCACCGTGCAGCAGAGCCCCGAACGGGTCGAGATCGCCGTCTGGGACAATGGCGCCGGCATCCCGCCGGCGCTGGCGGAACGACTGTTTGAGCCGCTCACAACCTCCAAGCGAGACGGCCTGGGCCTCGGCCTTTCGATTTGTGCGACGATTGTGCAGTCGCATCACGGCCGCCTCTGGCTACACTCCGGCGCGCCGGACGCAACCGAATTCCGGTTCTGGATCCCCCTTCAGCAGGCAGTGCCTCAATGACGGTTGTCTTCGTAATCGATGATCAAGATTCGGTCCGCCACGCCCTCGGCGAGATGTTGCGGGTGTTCGGCTTCACGGTCGAACTGTTCGCATCGGCGGACAAATTTCTGCAAACGATCGCGTCCGAACGCGCGGGCTGCGTCGTCGCCGACGTTCGCATGCCGGGGACGGATGGAATCGAGCTGGTGCGCGAGCTCGCCCGCCGCAATATCGCGCTTCCGGTGGTGCTGATTTCGGGCCACGCCGATGTCCCGATGGCCGTCGCCGGCATCAAAGCCGGCGCGGAGGATTTCATCGAGAAGCCGATCGACGATCGGCAGCTGGTCGCCGCAATCAATCGCGGCCTGGCGCGCACCTTCGAGCGGCAGGTCAGCAAACAATCCCTGGACACGCTGGGCGAAAGTTTTTCGCGGCTCACGCCGCGGCAAGTGGAGATTTTCGACTTGGTCGCCAATGGCTTCACCAGCCAAGCGATCGCCGCCAAACTCGATATCAGCATCCGCACGGTAGAAAGCTACCGCGCGCAGATCATGGAAAAGATGCAGGCGGAAAGTGTCGCGGTGCTGGTCCGCCAGGCGATCCGGCTCGGCCGCATCACGCCGTAGAACTACGATAGCGTCGTTACGGCTGCCGCGAACAGCGCGTTCCCAATAGGCTCGGTTGCACTGGACATGACGTCCCTGTGGAACCACGTCCCCATGCGCCGCCACAAGACCGCTGGTGTCAGTCCGTATCGACAACTACGGGCGCTGTTGCAGCCTCATCTCACACTCGCGGCGATGACCGTGGTCGCGGCTTTGCCGCTGTTTCTGCTCTCATCATTGCTGCCACGCCCGCTCGTGCTTCCGGTGCTCTGCCTCGTCGCGATCGGTGGCGCCGCCATCGTCGTCCTGCATCGCTTGGTGCCGGAACTCTGCTCGCGACTCACAGCATGTCACCGCGTGGGATGTCGCCGGCGCGCTGGCGTTTATCGGTTTTGCGGCAGCCATGTTGAGCAACCCGGAACAAGTGTTCTCTCTCGCCAACGCCGCAACACCATTGAATAGGAGTCAACTAAACGACCAGGCCGGGCCCCTCTGGCAGCCCACGCGCTGCGATGTCGGACTGGAAATGACTGGAGTGGCCCGTTGGAACTGTGGATAAGCGGCTTTCGCCGCGCTTTCGATCATGCACAGTCCATCGTCGCGTTCCGGCACCCGGCGCAGAACGTCCCGGATCGGCGCGTTCCACACAGCCAGCACAGACGCGAAACCAGGGTGCGGGCGCTGTCCGCGTCAATCAACCACTTACGACGCAAGTTCGGGGGAACACGTCATGGAACTGATTCAGTGGCTCACAATCGCGGTCTTCGCGATCACGATCCTGTTCGTCGTCATCAACAAGCTCGACAGCACGGCGGCGGCGCTGATCGGCGTCACGGTCATGATCTGGATCGGGACGATGACCGAGGAAGCGGCGTTCCTGCTGGTCGACTGGAACGTGATGGCGATCCTGGTCAGCATCTGGGTCATCGCCGGCTATTTCGGAAAGACCGGCGTGCCAAGCTGGCTGTCCGTGCAGTCCATGAAGTTATCCGGCGGCAGACCGGGCCCGCTGGTGATCGTGCTCTCGATGCTTGCCGGCGTCATCTCGATGTTCGTCGACAACGTCGTGACGATCCTGATGATGGCGCCGGTGGCGTTGCCGCTGGCGCGCGCCTTCGGCATCCCGGCGACGCCGCTGGTGCTGATGATCGGCTTTTCCGCCAACTTCATGGGCACCGCGCTGCTGCTCGGCGATCTGCCGCCGCAGATGCTGCATAGCGTCGCCGGCGCGGAGTTTTTCGATTTCATCTGGCAGCATGGTCGGCCGTCGTCGTTCCCGATCCTGATGGCGACCTTCATCATCACGCTTGCCTTCATGTACTTCTATGGCTTCCGGCGGATCGGCAAGCAGGTCGCGCTCAGCGAGGTGAAGATCGAAGCGAAAATTCCCGATCCGCTGTTCGCAGTCCTGACCGTCGGAACATTCCTGCTGACGGTGCTGGCAATGGCGTTTCGGGAGGTTCTCGGCGTCAAGCTTGGTTTCATCGCGATGACCGGCGCGGTGTCGCTGGTGCTCGCCCTCGAAGTCCTGGCCAAGAAGCTCACCCATGCGCCGAGCTTCGAGGAGATCATGCAGGAGGTCGATTGGCGCGCGGTGTTTTTCTACATCGCCTTGTTTGCGCTGGTCGGCGGCCTCGAGAAGGCGCACGTGCTCGAGATGCTCGCCAACTGCGATGAAGCCGATCTTCATCGACCAACTATGCGCTCGGCGCCACCCTTCTCTACTGGGTCACGATCCCGATCGTCGGCCTGGTGGAGCACGACGCCTACATCCTGACCTTCCTGCACACCATCAAGGAGCTCGGCACGTCGGCAGGCATCAATCCCTGGCCGCTGTGGTGGATGATCCTGTGGTCCGGCACGCTCGGCAGCAACCTCACGATCGCCGGCGCGCCGGCGCTCTATGTGGCGCTGCGCCTCGCCGAGAAGGAGGAGGATCGCAAGGTCTCGCTGCGCGAATTCCTGTCCTGGAGCGTGCCGTTCACGCTGGTCGCGTCCTTCGATCTGCTACGTCTTCGGCATGCTGATCTGGGTGCTGCCCTATAGCTAACGCCCGCGAGGCTGGTCACTGCCTCTCGGTCCGTAGCGCGAGAGCCCAACGTCGATAGCCAGAATTCATCTTGGAGTTCAGATCATGTACAAAATATCCTGGTCCCAACGGATGGTTCGCCGCAATCCCGCAAGGCGGCGGCCGCCGCCGTCGCGCTCGCCAAATCGATTGGCGCCAAAGTGACCGGGATTTTCGCCGCGCCGCCGGCGACGCCGATCGTCTACCGCAACAGCCTGCCGGTCGGGTTCACGACCCCGGCCGATCACAAGCGAATGATCGAGGAAAGCGCAGCCGCGCTATCTCGGCGTCGTTGAACAGGCCTGCAAGAAGGCCAGGTTCCGTTCGAGGGGATCACGGTGACCAGCGACTATCCCGCCGACACCATTCTGGCGACCGCCAAGAAAAAGAAATGCGATCTCATCGTGATGGCGACGCACGGCCGCCGCGGCATCCGCGGCGTCCTGCTCGGCAGCGAGACGCAGCGCGTGGTGACCCACTCGAAAATACCGGTGCTGGTCTATCCTGTGGTCGATCTAACATTCGCATCCCATTTCCGCGGACGATTTTGCGATGTTAATCAAAGACCCTGCAGTATAGGCTGCTAGTGGAGTTTGGATTTGACATTCGCATCGCGTGCTTGCTGCCAGGTGGGTAGCGAATGTCAAATCCACTCCACTAGTCTAACGACGATTCGTCGCTCTCAGCGAGCTGAGCGGTCGCGCCGACCATCGCGACCACCGGTGCCTGTGTGCTCGGAAGATCGACTCGCTTGCGATGCTCTGCGTCGGGCTTCCATCCCAGGATCGCCAGCATCACGAAGAACCCGATGACGTAAGCGACCGCGATATACCAGCCGTGCCGCAGCCACAGGCCGACCGACTTCGCTTCCGGATACATGTTGGACAGCGCAACGCCGGCCGACGAGCCGAACCAGATCATCGAGCCGCCGAACCCGACCGCATAGGCGAGATAACCCCAATCATAGCCGCCTTGCTTGAGCGCCAGCGCGGTGAGCGGAATGTTGTCGAAC
Source organism: uncultured Alphaproteobacteria bacterium (assembly GCA_963741595.1). Classification (GTDB taxonomy): domain Bacteria; phylum Pseudomonadota; class Alphaproteobacteria; order Rhizobiales; family Xanthobacteraceae; genus VAZQ01. Next base: position 235,137 of record CAVUIV010000010.1, on the reverse strand, counting down.
ACCGACGAAAGGAAGCCTAATCCGAGCGCCGTCTGCCATGATGCGAGCGGCAGTTCCTCCACCGGCATCATCGAGGCGCAGGTGACCAGCGAGAGCAGGAAGATCGTGCCCTTGGCGGTTTCCGGCATGATCTCCCAGTCCGGCCGTCGTAACGGCGCCGTCACCAGGAGAACCAGCCAGACCGCAAGGCCGAGCACCGGCACGATGTCGAGCAACGGCCGGAAAGCGCAGGTTGGCGGTGACATTCGCTGCAATGGCGACGATCAGGATTGCCGCCACGATACCGACGCGCACCCATTCGATCCGAAGTCCGGACGGCGCGTCGCGCGCGATCGGAGAGTATCGGTGCTGGGCCAGCGCGGCCGGTATTGCGAAGACAACGAATGCCGACAGCTGCCGCCACATAGGCCTCCACCACGGACAATGGACTGACGCCGTCGATCCACATCATCGTGGTCGTTGTGTCGCCCACGACGCTGCCCGCGCCACCGGCGTTCGAGGCCGCCACGATTGCCGCCAGATAGCCGATATGAACCTTGCCGCGGAAGACATGACGCGCCATCGTTCCGCCGATCAGCGCCGCCGCGATATTGTCCAGGAATCCGGAAAGAACAAAAACGATCGCAAGCAGCGCGACGCCGCCCTTCCAGTCGTCGGGCAGGAAGGCCGGCATCTCGTCGGGAATCCTGCTCTGCTCGAAGTGGCGCGAGAGCAGTGCAAATCCCATCAGCAGCAGGAACAGGTTCGCGAGGATCACCCATTCATGCTGCATGTGCAGCGCGAAGCCCGTGACGCCCGCGCCGAACTTGAATCCGGTGAAAATGATCTTGTAGATCGCAATCGCCGTAAGCCCGGTCAGGGCGACCTGCAGGGTGTAGTGGTGAAAGACGGCGACGCCGAGCAGCGTCAGCCCGAACAGGATGAAATCGACCGGGATGCCGAAAACGTAGACCGGTTTGACGGTCTCAGTCCCCGCCGCCGCGGCCAGGGCAGGCTCGCTCAGGACGCCGACGGCAAGCGCAAATGCCAATGCGAAGAAAAAAGCTTGCGCCGGGCATTTGGAAAACAAATGCCTGCAGCCTTCCGACATCCTTGGCACGTAACCCCTCCCCGGACGATATCCCCGCAAAGCAAAGCCTCTATTCGCGCCGGAATGCAAGCAACTCAATCGGGTATGCCCAACGTCTGATGCGCATCGTAGAACTACGGTGGTGACGATGCGAATACCGCCGACGCGCCACGCGTCCTAATTAGATCGCGTATTTCCAGGCCGGGCCCCTCTGGCAGTCCCGCAAGGACTGCGATGTCGGACTGGACTCCCAGTCGGAGTGGCCCGCGTGGCTCTATCACCACAACGCGCTTTGCGCGTCGACTATTCTGTCGTCAACCGCCGTCGCAGGACGCCGGTTTGGATGGTCGTTTGTCGACGCGGGCCCTCCTCCCTCAAGCGAAGGAGGCGCAGCCCGCCATGTTGGAACTCTTCACCGCCGACGCCCTGTCGGCGCTCGCTCAAAGTCATCCTCATCGACCTGGTGCTCGCTGGCGACAACGCCATCGTCATCGGTCTTGCCGCCGCCGGCCTGCCGGAACACCAGCGCGCCAAAGCGATCCTGATCGGGATCGGAGCGGCCACGGCGCTGCGCATCGGGTTCGCCGGCGTCACCACGCAATTGCTACAGATCGTCGGATTGCTGTTCGCCGGCGGCCTGTTGCTGCTGTGGGTCTGCTGGAAGATGTGGCGGGAGCTGCGCATCTCGCATGAAGCCGAGCTTGCCGCCGACGAGGCTCTCGCCAACTTCGATATCAACGCCGACGGCACCATTGCCGGCGGCGCTCCGCGCAAGACCCTCGGTCAGGCGACTTGGCAAATCCTGGTCGCCGACGTGTCGATGTCGCTCGACAATGTGCTGGCCGTTGCCGGCGCCGCCCGCGAGCATCCCTATGTGCTTGATCTTCGGCCTCTTGCTGTCGATCGCGCTGATGGGCGTCGCTGCGAGCCTCATCGCGCGACTGTCGGAGCAGTATCGCTGGATCGCCTATGTCGGGCTGGCGGTCATCCTCTATGTCGCGGTTGAGATGTGCTATCGCGGCGTGATGGAACTGAAGCCGTTCGCCATGGCGGCGTTGGCCGGCCTTTAGCCGGACAACGTCAGGCGCGATGCTCGTAGACGTTGAAGCCGGGCGCCGCAGCGCCCGGCCGACTGTCGCAATCCGAGATCCGCAATCCGAGAAGCCAATACTTTCCCCCGCATTCCCGTCGCGCGGACGGTAGGCTTGTGGCCAAGCCAGGCCGCGAAGGACCTGGCAGGCGCTGCGGCAGTCACAGGCCGCGGACAGGGAGGAAACGATGCGTGCCGGATTGCGACTGCCGACAATCGCTTCACGCTGCCCGTCCTTGCCATGGTGCTGGCCATGCGCGCTCGCCACCGCCGCGCCGGCCGTGGAGCTCGATCCCAAATCGGTTACGTTCCTGAAGCAGGAACAGTTCAAGTGGCGCGATCCATCCAACAAGCAGCCGGTCAACCAGCCATGCTGCAGGGCACGCCCAACGGAACCGGCCTCTACATCAACCATCAACGCCGGCAAGCCCGACAATTTCGCCGCCGCATTATCACCCGAACGACCGCTTCATCATGTGATCAAAGGCACATGGTGGATGCGGCACCGGCACGGCCCACGATCCCAGCCCAGCCGAACCGATGCCGCCCGGCACCCTGGTGACGCACTACGGCAAGTGCAAGTGCACTGGGACGGCGCCAAGGATGACGAAGACCTTCATCTACATCATCGGCGAAGCACCGGCGACCAACATCCCGGTCAAGGTGCCCGAGACCACCGGCGCACTCAGCGGCCTCGACCCGACGATCGTGTCCTTATTCGCCCCGGACCAATTCAAGTGGCGCGATCCCTTCAACAAATCACCGACCAACCAGGTCGTCGCTCCACGGCGATCCGTCGAAAGAAGGCCCCTACATCATGACTCAACCGGTTCTCACCCGGGGCCTTCAGCCGACCGCATTTCCATCCCAACGACCGCTTCATCATGGTGCTCAAGGGTACCTGGTGGGTCGGCACCGGGCCGACATTCGACACCAACAACACCGTGCCGATGCCGACGGGCACGTTCGTGACCCACTATGGCAAGGGCATCCACTACGACGGCGCCAAGGACGACGAAGTGATGGTGCTCATCACCGGCATGGGCCCGGCGACCAGCACGCAGATCAAGCAGAACTGATGCCGCATACCGATCAGGATCGTTTCAGGAGGGACCTGGCTGCGGGATCTGCTGTCGGTGGCGATGGTGGCGGCGTTCTTCCCCACCGCGCCAGCATCGGCTCAGACGCCCGCGGAGTTCTACCAGGGACGCACGATCTGAGTCGGGATCAGTTCGACGGTCGGCGGCGGCTATGACGCCCATGCCCGTCTGCTGGCCCGCACCATGGGCAAGTACATTCCCGGCCATCCGACCATCGTTGCCAAGAACATCGAAGGTCGCCGGCGGCTTGCGGCTCGCCAATTTGCTTTACAATACCGCGCCACGAGACGGCACCAGCATCGGCACCATCTACCGCGCAACCGCGTTTGAACCGTTGTTTGGCAACAAGGCGGCGCAATTCGACGCCACGCAATTCTTCCTGGATTCGGCAGCGCCAGCAGCGAAGTCAACCTATGCGTGTCGTGGCACGCGAGCGACGTCGCGACCTTCGATGACATGCGCGCGAAAGAGCTTGTCGTCGCTCACTCCGGCGCCGGCGCCGACGCCTACCAGTTCAGCAAAATCATCAACGGCGTACTCGGACACCCGCATGCGGTTGGTCGGCGGATACCGTGGCGGCAATGAAATGCTGCTGGCGATGGAACGCGGCGAGGTCGGCGGCCGATGCGGTTGGTCGTGGTCGAGCATTCAGGCCACCCGCCGCGAATGGATCGAACGCAAGCAAGTCAACCGCTGACCCAGCTGGCATTGAGCAAGCACCCGGACATGCCGACGGTTCCGCTGATCATCGACCTCGCGCAAACCGACGAGCAACGCAACATTTTGCGGTTGGTGTTCGCGCGCCAGCAGATCGCCTATTCCGTTCCTGGCGCCGCCCGGAGTCCCAGCCGACCGCGTCGCGGTGCTGCGCTCCGCATTCCTCAAGGCGACGGCCGACCCCGAACTTCTCGCCGACGCCCGCAAAGCAAGGCTCGAAATATTGCCGGTCGCGGGCGACGACGCGCAAAGGCTGGTGGCCGAGCTCTATGCAACGCCTGCGGCGGTTGTCGACAAAGCGACGGCAATGCTCAAATAGCGGGGCAACACAGAACGCGCGCCACACGCAATTGCGCCCTGGCGACGCATTGGAAAGTCAGCGATATGGGAATGCTCTCGCGACGGATACGCAGCGTTCACGTACTCTTTGCGCTGACGCTGGCGAGCACCCCGGCGTCGGCGCAAACTCCCGCCGACTTCTACAAGGGCAAGACCATCGAGGTCTATATCGGCACCAGCGCCGGCGGCGGATACGACGCCTATTCGCGCATCCTGTCGCGCCACATGGGCCGTACGTTCCGGGCAATCCGGTCCTGGTGCCGAAGAACATGACCGGCGGCGGCGGCATCCGGCTCGCCAATTTCCTCTACAACGCGGCGCCGAAAGACGGCTGGTGTTCGGGACCTTCAATCGCGGCATCGGCTTCGAGCCGTTGTTCGGCAACAAAGCCGGCGCAGTTCGACGCCACCCGTTTCAACTGGATCGGCAGCACCAATGATGAAGTCAGCATCTGCGTCGCCTGGCACACCACCGGCATCGAACGCTAGCAGCAGGTTCTGGAGCGCGAGCTGGTGGTCGGCGCGTCCGGCGTCGGCGCCGACACCTACCAGTTCCCGAAAGTCGTGAACGGCGTGCTCGGGACCAAGTTCAAGATCGTCACCGGCTATCCCGGCGGCAACGACATCGACCTCGCGATGGAGCGCCAGGAGGTGCAGGGCCGCTGCAGCTGGTCGTGGACGCAGCGTGAAAGCCACGCACCCGACCTGGCTGCCGGAGAAGAAGTTCAACATCCTGTTCCAGATGGGGTTGTCCAAGCACCCCGAGCTGGCGGATACGCCGCTGATCATGGACCTCGCCAAGACCGACGAGGACCGCGCCATCTTCAAGCTGATCTTCGGCCGTCAGGTGATGGCGTGGCCATTCGCCCTGCCTCCCGGCGTGCCGCAGGATCGCGTCGAGGCGCTGCGCAGGCGCCTTCACCGCCACCATGCACGACCAGGAGTTCCTGGCCGACGCCGCCAAGGCCAAGTTCGAAATCAGGCCGGTGACCGGTCCCGCGATCCAGAAGCTGGTGCAGGAGATCTACAGCACCGCCGGCGCCGGTCGTGCGCAAGACCGTGGACCTGCTGCAATAATCGCTGCGCCGATCTTGTGGCGTCCCGGCCGGTCCTCTAGTTTGCGACCTTTCCGGCAACCGGATTGACGCTTTATGCCTATTCGCGACGATATCGTCGAGGCCATCGGCAACACGCCGCTGATCAAGCTCAAGCGGGCGTCGGAGGCGACCGGCTGCACGATCCTGGGCAAGGCCGAGTTCATGAACCCCGGCCAGTCGGTCAAGGACCGGCCGGCGCGGCAGATGATCCTGGAAGCGGAGAAGCGCGGCGACCTCAAGCCCGGCGGGCTGGTGGTCGAGGCGACCGCCGGCAATACCGGCATCGGCCTCGCGCTGGTCGCCAACGCGCGCGGCTATCGCACGGTCATCGTGATCCCGAATACCCAGAGCCAGGAGAAGAAGGACGCGCTACGACTGTTCGGCGCCGAACTGGTCGAAGTGCCGGCACTGCCCTACGGCAATCCCGAACAACTACCAGCATGTCGGCCGCCGGCTCGCCGATGAGCTGCGCAAGACCGAAAACAACGGCGTGCTGTTCGCCGACCAATGGAACAATCTCGACAACCGCAAAGCGCACTATCGTCTCGACCGGCCCGGAAATCTGGGCCGACACGCAGGGCAAGATCGACGGCTTCATCTGCTCGATCGGCACCGGCGGCACGATCGCCGGCGTCTCGACGTTCCTGCGCGAGAAGAAGAAGGACATCGTGATCGGCGTTGCCGATCCGAAGGGCGCTGCCATGTACAATCTGTTCGCGCATGGCGAAGCCAAGGCCAGCGAAGGCGGCTCGGTCTCCGAAGGCATCGGGCTCGGCCGCGTCACGCCGATCATCCAGGACATCAAAGTCGACACGCCTATCTGATCCCGGATGAAGAGGCGATCCCGCTGATCTTCGACCTCCTGGAGCACGAAGGTCTGTGCATGGGCGGTTCGACCGCGATCAATATCGCCGGCGCAATCCGTCTCGCCAAAGAGCTCGGTCCCGGCCACACCATCGTGACCATCTTTGCGACTATGGCACGCGCTACCAGTCGAAGCTGTTCAATCCGGAATTCCTGCGCTCCAAGAACCTGCCGGTGCCGGCATGGCTGGAGCGGAAAACGACATTGAAGGTGCCCTATGCCTGAGCAAACGCCCACGAGCCGCTGGCTCGTCACCACCGAATGGCTGGCCTCCCGCCTCGGTACGCCCGACCTCGTTGTGATCGACGGTTCCTATTATCCTGCCCGCGCACAAGCGCGACGCGGCGGCCGACTATGTGGCCGGCCATATCCCCGGTGCGGTACGCTTCGACGTCGACGACGTCTCCGATCATGCACAGAGCCTGCCGCACATGCTGCCTGCAGCCGAAGCCTTCGCCGCGAAAGTCGGCGCCCTTGGCATCAGCGAGCAGCGACACGCATCGTGATCTATGACGGCCTCGGCATGTTCTCATCGCCGCGGGTTTGGTGGACGTTCCGGCTGTTCGGCGCGGAGAACGTCTTCATCCTCGAAGGCGGAATGCCGAAATGGCAGGCCGAACGCCGCCCGATCGAGGCCGGCAGCATGGTCACCGCGTCCCGCCGCGCAAGTTCACCGCCCGCATGAACCCGCGACATCGTCGCCGCGCTGCCGAGATCCAGTCCGCGCTCGAACCGACAAGAGCGCGCAGGTGGTCGATGCCCGCCCGGCAGACCGTTTCCGCGGCGAGGCGCCGGAGCCGCGGCCGGGCGTGCGGCCAGGCCACATCCCGGGCTCGCTGAACGTGCCGTACACCGACCTGGTGAAAGACGGAAAGCTCCTGCCCGTTGACGAACTGCGCAAGGCCTTCGCCGCCGGCGGCGTGGATATCGACAAGCCCATCATCACCAGCTGCGGTTCCGGCATTTCGGCGGCGACCATGTGGCTCGCGCTCGATGCGCTCGGCAAACAGCCGGCTCGCTCTACGACGGCTCGTGGTCGGAATGGGGATCGCGCAACGACCTTCCCGCGGATGGGCGATAGGCCGGCTCGGAGTCGCCATCGTCAGCGGGCGCGCGATTGCGGACAATGATCGACGAGGAATAGTACTCTCGGGCCTCTTTCGGTCGAATAAGGGAACAATTATCTTAGCGGCCGTCTCGTAGGAATTCGATACCTCGGCGAGGATGCCCATGATCTTCCGCCAGCTCTTCGACAGCGTCTCCGGGACCTACACCTACCTGCTCGCCAGCCGGCACGGCGGCGAGGCGCTGATCATCGATCCGGTGCTGGAAAAGGTCGACCGCTACATCCAGCTCGTCAACGAGCTCGACCTGAAGCTGGTCAAGGCGGTCGACACCCACCTGCATGCCGACCACATCACCGGCCTCGGCGCGCTGCGCGACCGCACCCACTGCATCACGGTGATGGGCGACATGAGCAAGGTCGACGTGGTGTCGATGCGGCTCTCCGAAGGCGACAAGCTCACCATCGAGGGCGTCGCGCTCGACGTGCTCTACACGCCCGGACACACCGACGATTCCTATTCGTTCCTGATGAAGGACCGGGTCTTCACCGGCGACACGCTGCTGATCCGCGGCACCGGCCGCACCGACTTCCAGAACGGCGACCCGCGCGCGCAATACGACTCGATCTTCAACAAGCTGATGAAACTGCCCGACGAGACCATGGTTTTCCCGGCGCACGACTACAAGGGCGAGACCGTCTCCACCATCGGCGAGGAGAAGGCGTTCAACCCGCGCCTGCAGGTGAGGTCGCTCGATCAGTATGTGACGTTGATGAACGGCCTCAACCTGCCCAACCCCAAGATGATGGACGTCGCCGTGCCCGCGAACATGCGGGTCGGCTTCGCGCAGGAAGCGATCGCACAGCGCGGCTGGGCGGTGAGCGCCGCCGAGGCGATCAAGCTGGTCGGACGGCCGGACGTGACGCTGGTCGATCTGCGCGAGAAGTCGGAGCGCGAGAAGTACGGCGTCATCCCGGGATCGCTGCACGCGCCCTACCCCGACCTGCAGGACAACATCCAGCCCGGTGGCATGCTGCACGAGCTCGCGACCGCGACCGGCAAGCGCATCCTGTTCTATTGCGCGTTCGGCGAACGCTCGGCGATGGCGGTGCAGGCCGCGCAGGATTCCGGGATCGCCGCCGCCTGCCATATCCACGGCGGCATCGACGCCTGGAAAAAGGCGGACGGCGCGCTCGGCCGGTAGGCTACACCCTCAACGCGGCGGCGTGGCGAGCACCGAGCGATAGATCGGGACTATGTCGGACAGCAGCGCGGCCTCGAGCCGGCCGGCATGCTCCGACCAACTGATCCCCTGCTGATATTGCAGCGCGGCCTCGTGCTGGCGGCGCCACAGCGCGTCGTCGGTCAGGAGCGCCACCGCACGTTCGGCAAATTCCGTCTCGTCCGCCCGCACGAACCCGGTGACGCTGTCGATCACCCGCTCCGGCAACACCGTCACGGGCTCCGAACACGGCAGGAACGCCGAGTGCCTGCGCCTCCGCCGCCGCCAGGCAAAACGCTTCCACATCGTGGCCGAGATAGAGCATGGCCCTTGAAGCGCGGAACGCGGCAATGAGCTCTTGGCGACTGGCCGACGGATACACACGGACCGACGCTTTGACTTGCGCGGACATGCCTTTCGGGAGCGGGCCACCCTCCCACGACGTCCAGGCATCCTCGCCGGGTTTGAGCCCGTGGACGCCATAGACATTGACGACCGCATCGGGAACCTTCGGCAGGATCAACTCCGCCTTCATTCGACCAGCCGCCGCAGGTTGCGCCATGGATGCGAGGCGAAAGATCGCGTGCCGCGGCGGCACAGCAACGAGCGGCGCGATGTCCCCTGACGTCGTCCGGCAGCCCGTGCGGCAGCACGATTTTCGGTCGCCAACGCGGCAGCAACCGCGAATAGTCCTGGGCCTCATAGAGGCTGAGGAGGATCGGAATAGGCCGATAACGCCACATCCAGAAAATCCTCTTGTAGTGGCGAAGCTGGCTCGACCCGCCACAACACCCAGAGCGCGCGCCGCTTCGGCCGCGGCACGAACGGCAGCAGGTACGGCTGTTGACAAGCGATGTACAGATCGCATTCGCGCGGGGGCGCGCTCGACAGCGGGCGCCAACTCACGCCCTTGTGCTCGACCGGCCCATCGCAATTGGTGAAGCAGGTGACCTGATGGCCGCGCCGCGCGAGCTCCTGCGAACAATGGATCACGCTCGTCTCGGTGCCGCCGAGCGGACCGCCGATCGATATCCCTGCCATCGTAATGCAGGGTCGCGTCGGCGAAGACAATACTGGCCATGCGGAGCGGACGATAGGCTTGAGGCTCTCGGTCAGCAAGACCGCGGCGGCGATGCGCGAGCACCGAGCGATAGATCGGGATCATATCGGACAGCAGCGCGGCCTCGAGCCGGCCGGCATGCTCCGACCAACTGATCCCCTGCTGGTATTGCAGCGCGGCTTCGTGCTGGCGGCGCCACAGCGCGTCGTCGGTCAGGAGCGCCACCGCGCGCTCGGCAAATTCGCGTCTCGTCCGCCCGCACGAACCCGGTGACGCCGTCGATCACGCGCTCGGGCAGCGCCGTGACCGGCGCGAACACCGCCGGCACGCCGAGCGCCTGCGCCTCGGCGGCAGAAATGCAGAAGGACTCCGCCTTGTGGCCCAGATAAAGCATTGCCCTCGACGCGCGCATGGCGGCAATAAGATCCGCCCGGCTTGCCGACGGATGCACGCGCACCGACGCCTTGACGTTCGCCGGCATGCCCGGCGGCAACACGCTTGCCCTCCCACGAGCTCCAGGCATCTTCGCCGGGCTTCAGCTGATGCACGCCATAGACGTCGAGGACGGCGCCCGGCACGCGCGGCAGGATCGACGACGCCCAGATCTCCACCAGCCGGCGCAAATTGCGAGTCGGATTCGACGCAAAGATCGCGTGCGGCGGCGGAACGTTCGCGAGCGGCGGATGGCCCCTGACATCCTCGGGCAAGCCGAACGGCAGCACGATCAGCGGATTGGGCCTGGGCAACACCCGTGACCAAGTCTTGGCCTGATAGTGGCTCACCAATACGGGGATGGGTCGGTAGAGCCACATCCTCCAGAATTTCTTGTAGTGCCGCAGTTGATTGGCCGGCCACATGACCCACAGCACGCGCCGTTTCGGGCGCGGCACGAACGACAGCAGTTCGAGCTGGTGGCAGGCGATGTAGAGGTCGCACTCCTGCGGCGGCGTGCTCGACAGCGGCCGCCACATCACGCCCTCATGCTCGACCGGGCCGTCGCAATTGGTGAAGCAAGTAACCTGATGGCCGCGTCGCGCGAGCTCCGCGCGCAGCAGATCACGCTCGTCTCGGTCCCGCCCAGCGGACGCCGCCCGAGATCCCGGCCATCGTAATGCAGCGTGGAGTCGGCAAACACGATGGTGGCCACGCAGGCAATTCCGTTCAATGCAGGATCTGGCTGAGGAACGCCTTGGTGCGTTCGTGCTTGGGCGTCTTGAAGAACGGCTCCGGCTCGTTGACCTCGATGATCTGGCCGGCGTCCATCAGCACCATCCGCGTCGCCGCCTGCCGCGCAAACCCCATCTCGTGGCTCACCACCAGCATGGTCATGCCGTCCATGGCGAGCGCCGACCATGGTGTCGAGCACCTCCTTGACCATTTCCGGGATCGAGCGCGGAGGTGGGCTCGTCGAACAGCATGATCTTCGGCTGCATGCACAGCGCGCGCGCGATCGCCACGCGCTGCTGCTGGCCGCCGGAGAGCTGCGCGGGATATTTCGCCGCCTGCTCGGGAATGCGCACGCGCTCGAGGTAGTGACGCGCGATCGCCTCCGCCTCCTTGCGCGGCATGCCGCGCACCCAGATCGGCGCCAGCGTGCAGTTCTCCAGCACGCTCAGGTGCGGGAACAGGTTGAATTGCTGGAACACCATGCCGACCTCGCGCCGCACCTCGTCGATCGTCTTGAGGTCTTCGGTCAGCTCGACGCCGTCGACGATGACGCGGCCCTGCTGCCAGTCCTCGATCCGGTTGATGCAGCGAAGCAGCGTCGACTTGCCGCCGCCCGACGGGCCGCAGATCACGATGCGCTCGCCGCGCATGACCTGCAGATTCACGTCGCGCAGCACGTGAAACGCTGCCGAACCACTTGTTCACGCCCACCATGTCGACGGCGATCTCGTTCCGCGTGGTGCGGATGTCGCGCGCCGGAGCGGCGGCTTTCGAAGCGTCGTTGATCCATGTCGCTCAATGGGCTACACCCGTGCTCAAGCGTCGTTCCACATAGAGCGCATAGCGCGACATCGACGAAGGATATGGCGAAATAGATCATCCCGGCGAAGGCAAAGCCGGTGAACAATGTCACCGGGGTCGCCCAGTTCGGATCCGCGAACGACGCCCGCAACTGCCCGAGCAGGTCGAAGATCGCGACGATCAGCACCAGCGTCGTGTCCTTGAACAGCGCGATGAAGGAATTGACCATGCCGGGAATCACCAGCTTCGAGCGCCTGCGGCAGGATGACGAAGGCCATCATCCGCCAATAGCCCAGCCCGAGCGCCCTGGCGGCCTCGTACTGGCCGCGCGGGATCGCCTGCAGCCCGCCGCGGATCACCTCCGCCATATAGGCGCCGGCGAACAGCACGACGCCGATCAGCACGCGCGGCAGCGCGTCGAGCTTCCAGCTCTCCGGCAGGAAGAACGGCAGCATATAGGTTGCGAAGAACAGCACCGTGATCAGCGGAACGCCGCGCCAGAACTCGATGAAGATGATGCAGAACCAGCGGACCAGCGGCAGCGAGGAACGGCGCCCGAGCGCCAGCACGATGCCGATCGGCACCGAGCCGATGATGCCGGCAAAGGTGATGACCAGCGTCACCAGCAGCCCGCCCCACAGCCGCGTCTCCACATGCTGGAGGCCGAACACGCCGCCGACCAGCAGATAGAACGCGACGACCGGAAACACGCCGAAAAACAGAATCGCGTTGAGCGTCTTGTACGGGACGCGCGGGATCAGCAGCGGCACCAGCAGGACGAGACCGAGCGCGTAGGTCAGGTTGACCCGCCAGACCTGATCGGCCGGATAGAAGCCGTACATGAACTGCGCGAACTTGGCCGCGATGAACGGCCAGCAGGCGCCGACCGGACGGCCGACGGTCTCGGCCAGGCAATCGGTGCGGCTCGTTCCCTGCCCACACCGCGTCGATCAGCATGAATCTGATCGCCGGCCAGACCAGGGCGGCGAGGATCACAGCGCTGAGCAGCGTCGCGATGGTGTTGAAGACGCTGCCGAACAGCCTCTGGCCGCAGCCAGGCCGGCGTGCCGACGATCGAGCGCGGCGGCGCCATCGGAGCGACCAGTTGCTGGCGGACGAAGGTTGCGCTCATCCCTGCCTCACACCCGCTCGCGTCAGCCGCATGCGGGCGTTGTAGAAATTCATCGCGAGGCTCGTGACCAGCGAGATCGCGAGATAGACCGCCATGGTGATGGCGATGATCTCGATCGCCTGATGGGTCTGGTTGAGCGTCGTGCCGGCGAACACGGCGACCAGGTCGGGATAGCCGATGGCGACCGCCAGCGTCGAGTTCTTGGTCAGGTTCAGATACTGGTTGGTCAGCGGCGGAATGATCACGCGCATGGCCTGCGGCACCACGATCAGGCGCAGCGTCGGTCTTGCGCCGCAGACCAAGCGCCGTGGCCGCCTCGGTCTGCCCCTTCGGGACCGCCAGAACGCCGGCGCGCACGACCTCGGCGATGAAAGCCGCGGTGTAGGTCGTGAGCGCGACCAGGAGCGCCGTGAACTCCGGGATCACCCGCGTGCCGCCCACGAAGTTGAAGCCGCGCAACACCGGCATCTCGAAGCTGACCGGCGATCCGATCGGCGAGCGTCGCCAGCAGCGGCAATCCGACCAGCAGCGCCAGCGAGGCCCAGAGCACCGGAAACCGCGCGCCGGTCGCATCCTGCCGGCGCCGTGCCCAGGCGCGCAGGCCGACGACGGCCAACACCGCGATCACCAATGCCGCCGCGACGATCCCGCTGCCCTCGCCGAAGATCGCGCGCGGCATGATCACGCCGCGATTGTTCAGAAAGACCGCCGGCGGCCCGATCCATTCGGCCAGGCTGCGCCACCATTGCGCGATGACATCAGGCGCGCCGAAGCGCTAGAAGCAAACCCATCCGCCGCGAACAGCAGCAACGGCTGCAGTCCGACCCCGATGCTCTGGCGCGGTGCCGGCATCGACAGGAGCACGGCGAGATACCAGAACAGGATCTGGAACAGCAGCGGCAGGTTGCGGATCATCTCGACATAGCCGCCGGCGAGCCGGGCGAGCAGCCAGTTGGGACTGAGCCGCGCGAGGCCGATCATGAATCCGAGGATGGTCGCCAGCACGATGCCGAGCGCCGACACCAGCAGCGTGTTGAGCAGGCCGACGAAGAAAACGCGGCGATAGGTGTCCTGCTCACTATAGGAGATCAGCGACTGGCTGATGCCGAAGCCCGCCGGGTCGTCGAGAAAGCGAAGCCCGAAACGAACGTTCTGCGCTTCGAGATTGGCGCGGGCGTTGATGAAGAACTCGACGCCGAACCAGATGACGGCGACCAGCACCACGAGCTGATAGAACGCGCTGCGAACTCGCGGGTTGTTGTAGAAGGCGGTCTTCGTCACGGCCCTGCCCGACCTCGTCGCCCGGCCCTAAAGACGTGGATGCCCGGGCCTTCGCCCGCCGTAGAGAGAGTTGTCAGGCAGCGCCATTGACTCCGGCCCGCAGGCGGGCCGAAGCCCAGGCACACCGCGAAGCAGATTTGCCGATTCACCGGATCGGCGGCGCGTATTGGATGCCGCCCTTGGTCCAGAGCCGGTTGAGGCCGCGGCTGATCCCGAGCTTGGACGAGGTCCCGACATTGCGCTCGAAGATCTCGCCGTAGTTGCCGACGTGCCGGACGATGCGAACCACCCAGTCCCTGGTCAAACCCAGTTGCTCGCCGTGGTTTCCTTCGAGCCCCAGCAGGCGGCGGATTTCCGGCTGCTTGGACTTCAGCGCCTCGTCGAGCGTCTTGGAGGAGACGCCGAGCTCCTCGGCATTGAGCATCGCAAACAGCACCCACTTCACGACATCGAACCATTGGTCGTCGCCATGCCGCACCAGCGGGCCGAGCGGCTCCTTGGAGATGACCTCCGGCAGGATCACATGGTCGTTGGCGTTGCTCAGCTTGAGCTTTTCGGCATAGAGCTGCGACACGTCGGTCGTGAACACGTCGCAGCGGCCGGACTCGTAGGCCTTGATGGTCTCGTCCGCGGTGCCGAACGCGATGACCTCGTATTTCATGTTGTTGGCGCGGAAGTAGTCGGCGAGATTGAGCTCGGTGGTGGTGCCGGTCTGGGCGCAGACGCTGGCGCCGTTGAGCTCCAGCGCCGAATTCACCTTGAGCGCCTTGCGCACCATGAAGCCCTGGCCGTCGTAGTAGATCACGCCCGCGAAATTGAACGAGCGCGTCGCGCGAGCTGCGTCCAGGTGGTGTTGCGCGAGAGCAGGTCGATCTCGCCCGACCTGAGCGGCTCGAACCGATCCTTGGCCGACAACGGCGTGAACTTGACCTTGGCTCGGATCGTTGAAGATCGCCGCCGCGATGGCGCGGCAGAAGTCGACGTCGAGGCCGGTCCAATTGCCCTTGTCGTCGGGACTGGAAAATCCCGGCAGCCCTGGCTGACGCCGCAGATCAGCGAACCGCGGTCCTTCACCGCCTTGAGGGTCTGGGCGTCGGCCTGCCCGCTCAGGCCGCCACCAGGCCAATAGCAAGTGATAGTCCAAGCACGCTGAAGACGCGTTTCATCATGCAGCCTTCAAAGGAAAGTGAGCCTGTTTTTCGAGCCTAGTCGTCGCCTACGCGGCCTGCATGCACCCTTCTGGCGAAAAGGCGCCTCCCACTGCAACGGCTTCGCGTACCGGCCCCGCATCTGAGAACGATCGGCCATCGCGGTCAAGGGGTTGACGATGGTATAGCATGAGCCGGTATATGCACCGCGGTTCAAATACTGCCCATTCGATAGTCAGCAGTCTGGCCTTTGCGACCGGCAGTCCTTCCGCGCTAGACCAGCGCTGCCCAGTCCGCCCGAAGGACCATTCATGACCAAGAAGTCCGCCGGACGGCCCCGCGCATCCCGGCGTCAAGCCAGCGACGCGCTTCGTGACCGGCGGCCGCGACCCGGCCGCCTTTCACGGCTTCGTCAATCCGCCGGTCGTTCACGCCTCGACCGTGCTCTATCCGACGGCCGACGACTACATCGCGCGCCGCGGCCGCTACACCTACGGCCGGCGCGGCACGCCCACCTCGGAGGCGTTCACCGGCGCGCTGGCGGAGATCGAAGGGCCGCAATGCGCCGGCGTCGCGCTGCTGCCGTCCGGGCTGGCGGCGGCTTCGCTGGCGCTGCAATCCGCTGTTGCAGGCCGGCGATCACGTGCTGGTCACCGACAACGTCTACGGGCCGACGCGGCACTTCTGCGACACCGTGCTCAAGCGCTACGGCGTCACCACCACCTATTTCGACCCGCTGATCGGCAGCGGCATCGCCGCGCTGATGCAGCCCAACACCCGCGCGGTCTATCTGGAATCGCCGGGCTCGCTCTCGTTCGAGGTGCAGGACGTGCCCGCGA
Source organism: uncultured Alphaproteobacteria bacterium (assembly GCA_963741595.1). Classification (GTDB taxonomy): domain Bacteria; phylum Pseudomonadota; class Alphaproteobacteria; order Rhizobiales; family Xanthobacteraceae; genus VAZQ01. Next base: position 219,148 of record CAVUIV010000010.1, on the reverse strand, counting down.
TCGCGGCAGCGGCGCACGCCCGCGGCGCCGTCGTGCTGATGGACAATACCTGGGCGAGCCCGCTCTATTTCCGCGCCCTCGAAAAGGGCGTCGATCTCGCGATCCAGTCCGGCAGCAAATATATCGGCGGCCATTCCGACCTGATGCTCGGCGTGGTCGCGGCCAACGCCGCGACGCTGGCCGCAGCTCAATCGACACGGTGTTCACGATGGGGCTCTGCGTCGGCCCCGACGACATGTATCTCGGCACTGCGCGGCCTGCGCACCATGGCGGTGCGCCTTGCGCATCACTATCAGGCCGGGTTGAAAGTCGCGCGCTGGCTCGCGCAGCGGCCGGAGGTCGCGCGCGTGCTGCACCCGGCGCTCGAAAGCTGTCCCGGTCACGCGATCTGGAAGCGCGACTTCACCGGCGCGAGCGGGCTGTTCAGCATCGTGCTCAAGCCGGTGCCGCAGGCCGCGGTCCACGCCTTCATCGATGCGCTGACGCTGTTCGGCATCGGCGCGTCCTGGGGCGGCTTCGAGAGCCTGGTGATTCCGTTCGATTGCGACGACGTGCGCAGCGCCACCACCTGGTCGCCCGGGCGGCCCGACCGTGCGCTTTCATATCGGGCTCGAGGACGTCGACGACCTGATCGCCGATCTCGAGCGCGGCTTTGCCGCGCTCGCGGCGGCGCGGTAGTCTCGCGCTAGCTCGCGCCCGGCCGCCGGCTTCTGCCGCGCTCGCGATAGATCAGCATGATGTTGCGGATATAGATCAGCGTCGCGACGCCCTGGCCGAAGATGATCACCGGCTCGCGCTTCACGATCCCGTAGACGCAGCGTCATCAGCCCGCCGCCCATCGAGAATATCCAGAACGCGAACGGGATCACGCTCTTGTCCGGCGCGCTCGCTCGAAATCCATTGCACGATGAAGCGGCCGGCAAACAGTGAGCTGCGCGACCAGCCCGAAGACCAGCCAGAAATCGAACTTGTCGACGAACGTCTCGCGAAAGAAGTTGCCGATCTCGGTGCCGAACTGAATGAGCATCAACCGATCTCCGTTGCGTCCGGCACGCGCTTCTTGCGGCGCACGAGCCACCACACCCCGAACAAGATCGAGGATGCCGACCCAGAGCCGATCCCACAGTCCGTAGTTCGACACGCCGTGGCCGCGCTGGCGGTCCACCACATCGACGTAGCCGATCTCGTAGCCTTCGCGCCGGACCAGCGCCGGCAGGAAGCGATGCAAACCGTCGAAATACGGCAGCGACAGGAACAGATCGCGGCGGAACGCCTTCAGCCCGCAGCCGGTGTCGCGCGTGCCGTCGCGCAGCACCGCGCTCGCGCACGCCGTTGGCGATGCGCGACTGGAATTTCTTGAAGCCGGTATCCTTGCGGCCGACGCGCTGGCCGGCGACCAGACCGACGCGCGGATCGGCTCAAGCACAGCCAGCAGTTTCGGCATGAACGCCGGATCGTTCTGTCCGTCGCCGTCGAGCGTCACGACCAGCGGCGCACGCGCATGCGCGACGCCGGTGCGCACCGCCGACGACTGCCCGCACGACGCCGCGTGCTTGATCTGGCGCAGCCACGGCCGCGACGCCTTCAGGCTTGCGAGTTCGGCTTCGGTGCCGTCGGTCGAACCGTCGTTGACGTAGACGATCTCGAACGCCGTTCCGGCCAGCGCGCGCTCGATTTCGGCCACCAGCGGCGCGATGTTCCCGGCCTCGTTCCTCACCGGAACGACGATGCTGACCGCCGGCGCTGCTTCGTTCTCGCGCATGACTGTGTGCGGTATCCAGTTCGGACGCCAGCAGCGGCTAACGCCCGCTCCCGGGGCTTGGCGTGAGCTTCTTATTGACCGGCGAGGCTGCGGGCAACCCTTTTGATCCGCGCCCACGACGGGCCTGCGAACGGCTGCAACCGTGCCGTCGGCGACGGACCGAAAAGCCGAGCCGGCGCGCCGCCAACCAGTCCCGCACCAGCAGCGCGCCGACCGCGCCGGCGATGGCGCCGGCGACCACGTCGCTCGGATAATGCGCGGTCACGACGACCCGGCTGAAGGCGATGACGATGGCGTAGGTCCACAGCAGCGGTCGCAGCCGCGGCCAGAGCACGCCGAACGCGACCGCCGCCGCGAAGGCGGTCGTGGCATGCCCGGACGGAAAGCTCGCATACTCCACCCGCCACAGGAAGAACTTGTACAGAAAGGCGTCCTCGCCGGCGACCAGCGGACGGGCGCGGCCGACGATGCGCTTGACGATGGTGACGACCAGGCCCGGCAGCGCGATCGCCAGGAACAGAAATCCCAAGCCGCACCGACAAAGACGCGAGCACGAGCTGGCTCATGCGCGTCAGCGCCGGCGACGTGACGAGCGCGATCAGCGAGCAGCGCGCCGCCGAGCGGCACAAGAAACCAGCCGGACAGGCCGAAATCGGTCACGAACCGGAACGACGCGACCAGCCACGCCGGCGCCTGCTGCGCCGCCTTGATCGCGGCCGCATCGACGAAGACCATGATCGCGCATGAGCAACGACGATCGCGACGGCCGCTCCCACCGCGAGCCGCGCATAGGCGCGCCAGATCGGCGTTGGTGCTGCCGCGCGGCGGCCGCACCAGCCTGGTGAGCGCGATTGCGACATTGCCAGCGAACCCAGCGCAGCCGCGACGGCGTGCTGTTCCGCCATCGGCGGCGCGCTCACGGCGGGCCTCCGGAGCGATAGACCGCGATCGTCACCGCACGGCCGTTGCCCATGTTGAAGCCTTCGATCCGCGGGCCGGATGAATAGAGCAGCCCGATCGCGTCGGCGCGTTGCGCGAAGTTGCGCTCCTGCCGCGCCTCGACGAATGCAAAGCGGCATTCGCCGCCGCGCAGGAATTCGGCGGCGCCGGCGCCGTCGGTCAGACGGGTCGCGGTGCCGGCGAGGAACACCAGGCTCGGCTCGCTGTAGCCGGCGGACGGCCGCGACCGGCGCACTGCAGCCGCTGTCGCGCATGATCTTCGCCAGCGTCACGCTCGGGAACGCCGCGTGCAGCGACGGAACGACCAGTCCGAATATCGCCGCCGCCATCAGCAGCGCGGCGACGACCGCACGCAGCAGCGCGTGCTCGGCGCCGTCGCTGCCGTAGAGCTGCCAGGCGCGGAAGCCCATCACCATCGATGCCCCGATCAGCGGCCAGGCCAGGAATCCGAATTGCCGGCCGATGACGATCAGGCACCAGCAGGCCCGCCAGGCCGAGCAGCACCGGCACGATGAACCACCAGATCGTGCCCCGCTCCAGCCAGCGGCTTGGCGGACAGCACGCGCGCGCTGACGACGCCGGCGATCAGGATCGCGATCGCGGGATAGAGCGGCAGCACATAGTGCGGCAGCTTGGTCACCACGAGCTCGAACAGGATCCAGGTCGGCACGATCCAGGCCAGCAGGAATTTGGCGCCCGGCTCGCGCCGCGCCGCGCACACCGCCGGCGCCGCCAAGCCGGCGAGCGTGGCGCCCGGCCAGAACGTCACCCAGAACAGCAGCAGATAGTATCCCGGCGGCGCGCCGTGGGACTCCTGGCCCTGGAACAGCTTGCTGAAGAGATCCTGCCCGACCGACTCGGCGAAGAAGCCGTCGCCGGACGCGCAGCGATGATCGCGACGAACCACGGCAGCACCAGCAGCGCGAACCACGCGATGCCGACGAGCGGACGCAGCGCCAAGCATCCATCGCACGGAGCGGTCGACGATCACCAGCGTGACGACCGTCAGGCACGACGATCAGCGGGATCACCGGCCCCTTGAGCAGCACCGAGGCCGCCATCGCGGTCCAGAAAATCGCCGGCACCGTCCATGACCGACGCGCCCGTCCAGTTGCGCGCGCTGCTCGGGCAGATAGGCGCGCGCCATCGCGCCCATGGCGGCGACCGCGGTCAGCAGCAGGCACGCGTCGGTCTTGGCGATCCGCCCCTCGACGCTGAGCAGGAGGCAGGTCGCCATCATCAGGCCGCCGAGCAGCGCGGCGCGCCGCGACACGAACGCGAGCGCCGCCCAATAGGTCAGCAGCACCGCTCCGACCGCGCCGAGCAGCGAGGGAATGCGATAGAGCCAGATGGTGGTGAGCGCATCGCGGCACGCCGAGCGCCTGCGCGGTTTTCACGACGCCGCCTGCAGCCAATAGATCCCGACCGGCTTCTTGTAGCGCGTGGTTTCCTGGAACCGGATGTCGACGTAGTCGCCGCTCTCGATCATCTGCTTGGTGGCTTGCGCGAAGCGCGACTCGTCGCGATCGGTCGGCGGGATCGCGAAGAAGCCCGGCAGGATGCTCAGCAGCGCCACGACGACGAGCACGATCACCGCGCGCGCCATGCGAGCGCGTCGCGAAGTCCAGCGACCTGCCATCAGCCCGCGCGCCGGCTTGACCTGCCCCACCCGATTGTCGGCCGTAACGGCCATGCCCGCTCCCGTTTTGCAGTGCAGCGGGACAATAGGAAAACTGGCGAACCGGGGGAAGCACGGCGTCGGCGCGGTATTACTGCAGCCGTACCAGCACGCTGTCGGTCGAGCCGGCGGCGTCGATCACCGTCAGGCGGACGAATCCGGGCCCTTCCGGCTCGAAAAACACCGTATTGCGCCGGCCGGACGGCGTCCTCCACCGGCAGGCCGTTGACCAGCACCGTCAGCGGCCCGACCCCGCCGGTCACCTTCAGGGCGATCGGCTCGGGCTGGCCGTCGCCGTCGCTGGCGAGTTCGAGCCGCGCCCCGTTGGGCGGGAACATGATGCGGACCTGGGTCTCGGCGCCCTCGCCCGCCGCGCCGCCCGGCCGGAACCGCTGCAGGGGCGGCGGCAGGCGGCCGGTCGCCGCCACCAGCGTGCCGCGCGGCGCCGCCGGCAGCGCCGCCGGCAAGCTTGCCGGTGCGGGCGAAGGCATCGAACAGGATCGGCGCCGCGGCGCTGCGCGCGATCAGGCCCGGCACCGGCGCGCCGTCCGGCCGTCCGACCCAGACGCCGATGGTGCGCTTGCCGTCGAAGCCGACCGCCCAGGCGTCGCGATAGCCGTAGGAGGTGCCGGTCTTGAAGGCGATGCGGCCGCCGGCGGCGTTCTCGGGCGGCGGCGTGCCGAGCATGCACATTGCCGACATACCAGGCGGCGACCGGCTCCATCAGCCGGCGCGGCTGCCGGCGGCTCGCCGGCGGCGTCCATGCGCTCGGTCAGCGCGATCGTGTTGCCGAGCCGCGCGACGCCGGCATAGAGCATGACCAGATCGTTGAGCGTCACGCCGACGCCGCCGAGACCCATGGCCAGGCCGGGCACTTCGCCGCTGCGGCAGCACCAGCGCGCCGCCGGCCTGCGCGAGCCGCGCGGTGAAGCGGCTGGCGCCGACCCTGTCGAGCACCGCCACCGCCGGCACGTTGAGCGAGAGCTGCAGCGCGCGGCGCACCGTCACCGTGCCCTGGAAGGTGAGATCGAAATTCTCCGGCGCGTAGCTGCCGTAGCGGATCGGCCGATCGTCGATCAGCGTCTCGGGATGGATCAGCCCGTCCTCGAAGCCGAGGCCGTAGATGAACGGCTTGAGCGCCGAGCCCGGCGAGCGCAGCGCCTGCGTCATGTCGACCTGGCCGGCGCGGCTGATGTCGAAATAGTCCGCCGAGGCGACCCGCGCGATGCACCTCGCCGGTCGCGTTGTCGACCGCGACGATGGCGACCGAGAGCATCGGGCCCGAGCGCGCGGGCGCGCTCGCGCGCGAGGTCTTCGAGGCTCTTCTGCAGCGGCGCGTCGATGGTCAGCCGGTGGATGCGCGCGGCCGGGCGCCGCCGCCACCACCGCGTCGGCCGCGTGCGGCGCCAGCGTCGGCATCGGCCGGCGGCCCTCCGGCACCGGCTCCTGCTTGGCGCGCTCGATCTCGTCGGCCGGCACGACGCCGGCCGCGGCGAGCCGGTCGAGCACGCGGTCGCGCGCCGCGCGCGCGGCGGCGACGGAACGATCGGGCCGGCGCTGCTTCCGGCGACTGCGGCAGCGCCACCAGCAGCGCGGACTCGCGCAAGCGTCAGCCGCCGCGGCTCCTTGCCGAAATAGGCCAGCGAGGCGGCGCGAATGCCTTCGAGATTGCCGCCATAGGGCGCGAGGCTGAAGTAAAGCGCGAGGATCTCGTCCTTGCTCAGCGTGCGCTCGAGCTCGATCGCGCGCACGATCTGGCGCAGCTTGGCGATGAAGCTGCGCTCGCTGCGCGGCTCCAAGCAGCCGCGCCACCTGCATGGTGAGCGTCGAGGCGCCCGAGACGATGCGGCCGTTGGCGAGCAAGCTGCGACAGCGGCGCGGCCGAGCGCCAGCGGATCGACGCCGTGGTGGCTCGAGGAAGCGGTGGTCCTCGTAGGCGAACAGCATGGCGAGGAAGCGCGGATCGACATCCGTCGCGCGTCGCCGGCAGCCGCCAGCGGCCCTCCGGCGTGGTGTAGGGCCGCAGCAGCCGCCCGTCGCGGTCGACCACCAGCGTCGAGTACGCGAGCCCCTCGCCGCGCGGCACCGGGCCGAGCGACGCGACCCACCAGCCACGCCGACATGCAGCACGCGATCGCCACGACACGCATAGGCGAGCAAGCGCCACGCGATCGGCCGCTCCGAGGGCGATCGCGAAGCGATCGCGTGCCGGAGAGCCACCCTCTCGCGCTCGCGGGCGTCTGGTGACGGGAGCCGAGAGGCGCGCTGCGCTCTCGCGTGGTTGCGCACGTTGCGCCATGCTCATCGCGCCGCCGTCACCTCGACCGTGCCGGTGGCGGTGCGGCCGAAGCGGTCGGGCCGGTACATGTCCTCCACGAACGCCTGCGGATGCACGTAGCGGCCGGGCGACACCGCCCGCACCACATAGGCCACGGTGAACACCGACGGATCGCCGCTCTTGCGATCGAACGCGGCGCTGAAGCGGTCGTCGCGGAACTCCGAGTTCACCGGCTCCGGCGCCATCCTCGATCCAGGCGCAGCGTGCCGGTCTCGCCCGACGACACCAGCCGCGGATTGTCGATCTCGAAGCCCGGCCGGCAGATAGTCGGCGACGATGACGCGGCCGAACTGCGGCTGCGGCTCGGTGATCCGCAGCACCACCGCGAAGCGGTCGTTCTGCCTGGCCTTCGCCGGATCGGCCGGCTTGCCGTCGAGCGTGAAGTAGAGCCGCTCGATCTTGAAGCCGCGCTCGGCGGCGGGCTCCGGCACCAGCGGCGCGCCGTTGACCGTCACCACGGCCTGCAACGGCGCCCTCGCCGGTGTTGGCGATCCGCAGCGGCTGCTGCAGCTGGCTCGGCAGCGAAGCGCCGGTTGAGCGCGCCCTGACGTCGTCTCGCCGGCGACGTCGAGCGCCACGTCTGGTCGCGTCCTTGGCCAGCGCGCGGGCGGCCAGCACCATCCACGCATTCTCCTGCGTCGAGGTGTAGGGCGTGAGGCCGCGCGCGGCCTCGACGCGCTCGATCGCGCCGGTGATGGTGGCGCGCGGCGCGCCGCCTTCCGACGCGAGCGTGACCAGCGCGGCGCCGTCGCGCAGCACCGAGCCGTAGTCGATGCGGCCGTATTCGAGCGTCGGCTGCGGCGCCATCGAGCGCAGCGCCGCCGTGTAGACGCGCTCGGCGCGCGACCTTGTCGCCGAGCATGCCGAGCGCCGCGGCGAGCTGCGCCTTGGCGATCGGTGGTGGCGAAATCGTCGAGCTTGGTGTCGACGAAATAGCGCAGGTCGCCGACCGGCGCCGCGCCGTTGCGCGCCAGCACGTAGAGCGCATAGGCGAGATTGCGCCCGCCGTCCTTCGGCCGGGGTCTTCGGCGTTGCCGACGAAATTGCGCAGCCGCTCGAGCGCGAGCTGGAAGCGCGATGTCGGGCACCGCGAAGTTGCGCTCGCGCGCGCGGGTCAGGAAGTCGGTGACATAGGCGTCGAGCCAGACGTCGTCGCCGCCCGCCGACCACAGCCCGAACGAGCCGTTCGAGCCCTGCCGCGACAGCAGGCGGTCGATCGACTCGCGGATGCGCTGGTCGACCGCCGTCATCGAGCGCGAGATGCGCGGCGCTGGCGAGATCGTTGACATAGAGCAGCGGCAGCGCGCGGCTGGTGATCTGCTCGGAGCAGCCGAACGGATAGCGGTCGAGCGCCGCCAGCAGCGCCGCCGCGTCGAGCGCGGTCGACAGGCCGACCGACACCGACACGCTGCCGGTTCCCGGCACGAGGTCGGCGAACAGGTCGTTCGACAGCGTGACGCTCTCGCCGCGCGCCACGGTCTGCACCGTGCGGCGCGCGAGGATCTGCGTCGCCGGCTCGCACCGCGAGCGCGTAGCTGCGTTCGAGCGCGAAGCCGCCCGGCCCGCTGACGCGCACCGTGACGTTGCCGATGCCGACAGCCGGCGCCGTCAGCGGCACCGAGACGGCGCTGCGCTGCTTGGCGTTGAGCCGCACCGTCTGCGGCGCGGCATTGCCGATGACGTTGACGCCGTCGCTCTTGCACCTCGACCCGGTAGTCGCCGGCCTGGCCTTCGACATTGTCGATGTCGAGATGCATGGTGCCGCGATCGCCGTTGAGCAGGAAGCGCGGCAGCGTCGCGGTGACCACCACCGGATCGCGGATGGTGACGTCGGCGTTGGCGCGGCCGACCTTGTCGCGCGACCACGCCACCGCCATCACGCGGGCGGTGCCGGCGAAGTCGGGGATGTCGAACACGATCTCGGCGGTGCCGTCGGGCTTGACCGTGACCACGCCGGAATAGAGCGCCAGCGGCTTCTGCGCCGGCGGGCTGCCTTGCAGCTCCGCCGCCGCGATATCGCCGCCGCTCCTGATCTGGCCGCGCGTGCCCTGCATGCCGTCGATCAGCTGGCCGTAGAGATCGCGCAGGTCGGCGGCGAGCCGGCGCTGACCGAGATAATAGTCGTCCGGCGCCGGCGGCTTGTAGTTGGTCAGGTTGAGGATGCCGACGTCGACCGCGGCAACGACGATGCGCGCCTCCTCGCCGGCGGCGAGCCCGCCGATCTTGACCGGAATGCGCAACGCGCTGCCCGGCCGCGCGAGCTGCGGCACCGCCATGTTGACCGCGAGCGTGCGCGCCTTGCGGTTGACGCTGAACCACTGCACGCCGATGGCGCGGCCGGGCATGCGCTGCGCGCTGGCGTCGAGCGGACGCCGCAAGGTCGCGACCACATAGGCGCCGGTGCCCCAGTCCTTGCCGACCGGAACGCGCAGCCGCGCGGTGCCCGGCTTCACGTCCTGCGTGACGGTCGTCAGCAGCCGCTCGCCGATCACGTTCAGCGTGACCTTGCCGGCGGTGCGCGCCGTGACCGCGACCGTCATGCTGTCGCCGGGCGCGTATTCCGGCTTGTCGAGCGCGACCTCGAGCATGTCGGGCGTGTCGGCGGTCGCCTCGGTGTACCAGCCGGCGTCGAAGCCGATCGAGGTCACCGGGCCGTCGCGCTCGCCGGTCGAGACCTCCAGCCGATAGCGGCCCCACTGCACCGGCAGCGAGATGCCGCGCCGGCGTGCCGGCGGCGACGTTGAGCTGGCCGTCGGCGACGCGCCGCGTCGATCTTCACCGGCTCGAAGTCCCAGGCGTTGTCGCGGCGGTACCACTGATAGCGGGTTTCGACCCGCAGCAGTTCGTAGCGCAGGCCGCTGCGCGCCAGCGCCGCGCCGTCGGGCGCCGACCACGACGACATCGAAGGTCGCCTTCTCGCCCTCGCCGAGCGAGCGGCCGGAGAACAGCGGCCGCACGCCGATCATCGGCCCGGCCGCGAGTCACCGGCAGCGTGAGCTTGCGCTCGACCGCGCGGCCGCCGGGCTCGGCCAGCCGGACGGTCACGCGCGCCTCGAGCGGACGCGTCGCTTGCCGGCACCTTGTCGAGGCTGACCGGGAACGTCGCCCGGCCGCCGGTGTCGGTCGCCGGCAGGCCGTCGAGCGGCTGCGGGTCGCTTCGACCTCCTCGTCGGACGAGCCCGAACCGGTAGCCGGCAAAGCCCGGCGCGCTCGGACGCCGGCGCGACGACCACCTCGCCTTCGAGCTCGAGGCCGGCCGCCGGCGCGCCGTAGAGATAGCGGCCTTCGAGCGTGACCTGCGCCGGCTCCGCGCGCGACACGCTCTTGGCCGTCGAGTTCGAGCTCGAATTCGAGCCGGTCGGGCACATAGTCCTCGACCATGAAGGTCGCCTCGCCGACCGCCGGACGCTTCGGATCGGTGAAGGCGCGCACGCGCCAGGTGCCGGTCGGCGCCGACGGCACCAGCGGCACCTCGAGCGCTGCGTCCGCCGACGCCCTGGTCGGCAACGGTCGACGCGCCGGTATTCGACGCCGTCGGGCCGCTCGACCACCAGCGTGAGCGGCACGCCGACCGCGGCCATCCCCTGCGCGTCGCGCAGCAGCGCCGTCACGTGCACGTTCTCGCCGGAGCGGTAGACGCCGCGCTCGGTGAAGACGAAGCCATCGAGACCGGACGGCGCGTTGCGGCCGGAGACGCCGCGGTCGCTCAGGTCGAACGCCGGCGAGCGCAGGCTCAGGAACGCGTAGTCGCCCTTGGCGTCGGTCGCGACCAGCATGGCCGGCGCCGCGCCGACCTCGCCGCGCGTCAGCGCGGCCTCGAACTGCACATAGCCGGCATCGTTGGTGCGCTTGGTCGCGAGCACTTCGTTGTTGCGCGACAGCAGCCGCACCTCGACGCCCTTGCCGCCCTGCGTGGTCTCGAGCGAATGCACGAAGGCGTGGATGCCGTCGTTGCCGGAAAACGCCGTCAGGCCGAGGTCGGAGACGATGAACCACTGGGTCGCGAGATCGGCGTAGTCTTCGCCGATCGCGCCGGCGGCGCTGCGCCACCATGACGTAGACGCCGGCGCGACAGATCGGGGATCGCCTCGCTCGACCGGGAAGGCGGTGGTGACGTCGGCATTCTGGACCGGCTCGACCTGTCATCTCGCCCTTCCAGACCTGCGAGCCGCGCTCCTCGCGCAGGCGGTCGAGGTCATAGCGGTCGAGGGTGCGCTGGAAGTCGTGGCCGAGCACGGTCGAGACCAGGTTGCGGTCGCCGATGCGGTAGATTTCGAGCGCCACCGCCGTGGTGTTGACGCTGACCACCGGAATGCCGCGCTGGCCGACGCGCGGCAGCACATAGGCGTTGCCGGTGAAGCGCACGAGCGGCTTGCGGTCGCGGACATAGATGTTGAACTCGGCCGGCCTTCGCCAGCGTCTCCTTCACCGTCGACGGGATGCCGGCGCGCAGCGTGATGGTGTAGCGCTCGCCGTGCTTGAGCCCTTCGACGCAGAGCTGGCGGGTCTGCGACCGACAGCGCCGGCTTGTCCTGGCCGGCGACGGCGACGAACGGCGAGAAATCGGTGCGCCGGCCCGGCAGGTCCTCGGAGAACTGGAAGCACGCGCGCGGCGAGGCGGCGTCGGCGTCGACCGTAGTAGTCGAGCAGCCGGAAGCCGTGATCCTCGCGCATGCGCTCGTATTGCTGCCGGACGTCGGCGACCTCGCGCAGGTCGAGCGAGATGCCGCATGCGCGTCGAGCGCCGGACGCCAGAGCGGGCGGTCGGCGTAGCTGCGCGACACGATCAGCAGGCTCTCGGCCTCCTCGGCCGGCAACTTGGTGCGCTGGTAGGCGATGTAGGCGGCGGTGGCGGCGCGCTCGAGCAGCGTCGTGCGTTCGCGGTCGTTGCCCGGCCGGATCTGCAGCACGGTCTTGGCGAGGCGCAGCCAGTTCGCGCTGTCGTCGGGCGCGACCACCGTGATCTGGCCGAGGATCTGCAGGCCGCTGCGGAAATCGTTGCGCTGGAAGGCCGCGTCCGCCTCGCGCCGCAGCGCGGCGGCGGCTGCGCGTCACCTGCGCCCGCTTCGGCCTTGATCTGCGCTTCGAGCTTGATCGCCGCGTCGGCGAGATCGTCGCGCTGGAACGCCTTCTGGGCGACGGCGATGGCCGGGATCGCTATCGACAATGGCAGCAGACAATAGGATGACGAGCGCGGCAAGCAGGCCGGCGCGAACGGACGAAAACATGGGGTGATCCTCCATCCCCGCCGGCCACCACCGCGCGGGACTGCGCAAAAATGACCGTCCGAATCGTGTCGAGGTCGTGACCGGAAACATTAACTCGCACGCTGGCGAGCGCCCCGGCGCTTTGTTACAAACCGCCCGGAACGGCCCCGTAGCTCAGCGGATTAGAGCAGCAGCCTTCTAAGCTGTTGGTCGGAGGTTCGAAGTCCTCCCGGGGTCGCCAAATTCCTTCCCCTCGATAGTCGCGCTTCCATCGCGGAAGCGCTCGCGTCAGTGCTCGCGCCGTATGTAACCGCCAAACACGGGCTGATTGGGCTCGCGAAGGTTGTCGCCAAAGAGGGGCCGCGCACGGCGTCCGCGCCAATGTTATCTGCCCCGGCTTCGTGCGCACCCCGTTGGTCGACAAACAGGTTCCTGAGCAAGCCAAGGAACTCGGCATTTCGGAGCACGACGTGATCAAGAATGTTATGCTAAAAGAGACCGTGGATGGCGAATTCACCACGGTGGATGACGTGGCAGAAACCGCGCTCTTTCTTGCCGCCTTCCGTTCGAACGCGCTGACCGGCCAGTCGATCATCGTCAGCCACGGCTGGTTCATGGAATAGCTCGCCCGGGAACGGCGACAAGCAACGCAGGGGGAAGACATGGCAACCAACGAGACCACCACCGGCACGCCGGCGGGATGGCGTTTTAAGGTCGGCCTCGCGCTGTTCGCTGATAATCTTGTTAGGGCGCTTGGTCTCGACCTAAGCCGCCATCGTCCTAAACTGGTGTCCTCGATAGGAGGGGCGGCGGTATGAAAGAGTTGCTACATCCGGTTGCTATCGAACATCTGCCCGCGTTCATCACCGCTCCCGGTGAAACGGACGTGCTCATGGTCGCGGTGAGCATAATTCTGGTGCTCTCCATTCTGGCGTTCGGCAGCGTGTTCTTCCGGTTGCACACCCTGCCGGAGCGCATGGCACACAGATCTCACAAGCTGCAGTTCGAGATCGTCGCGGTCTTGGGCCTTCTTGCCCTCTTCACCCACATCCATCTTTTCTGGGTGGCGGGTCTGCTGCTGGCGATGATCGATATTCCGGACTTTGGCGGCTCGCTTAGCAGGATCGCCGGATCGACCGAGAAGCTCGCCGGACTTGAGCCGGGCGAAGGCGCCGTGGACGTGCCGAGCCAGACGATTGTTGAAGACAAGGGAGACGACGGCGCAACCGCCGTGCCAGTGGAAGGCTCCAGCAAGAAAGAAGGCTCCAGCAAGGAAAAGGAAGTGGTTCATGCTTGAAATTCTTCTGTGCTCTATAGTGACCATTTTGCCGGACTATCTCTTCCGCCGCTATTACCAAGGAAAGCGGATTGGCAAGGAACTAACCTTTTATTCCGTTTGGTTCGAGCTGAGGTGGGGGATCACCGCGTGTGTGGTTCTCGCCGTGTGCTTAATCACCGTCATCTTCTACAACCACCCGTCCACCACCAACGTCACGCTGTTCTTCAGAACGATCCCGATCATTTCCGAGTCAACCGGGCGCGTCGCCGAGGTCTATGTCGGCTTCAGTGACAAGGTCGCGAAGGGAGCGCCGATTTTCAGACTGGACAGCTCGACGCAGGAGGCGGCTGTCGAAACCGCGCGGCGCAGGATTGCGGAGGTCGAGGCGGACATGAAGGTGTCGGCGGCCGATCTCGAGAAGGCTCAAGGCCAGATCCAGGAGGCCGAGAGCTCGCATCAGCAGGCCGTGGACGAACTGGCGACCAAGCAGGAGCTGCAAAAACGCAATCCGGGTATCGTCGCGCAGCGCGAAATCGAGAAGCTTCAGCTTCTTGTCGAAGGCCGCCTTGCTGGGATTGCTGCCGCCACGGCTGCAAGACAGGCCGTGCAGGCGCGCATTGCGTCACTGCTCCCCGCCCAGAAGGCCAGCGCCGAAGCTGCGCTGGCCCAGGCCCAGGTGGAGTTGGACAAGACGACGGTTCGTGCCGGCGTGGACGGCCGCGTGGAGCAGTTCGCGCTGCGGGTGGGCGATATCGTCACTCCGATCATGCGTTCGGCCGGGATTCTGATCCCCGAAGAAGCTGGTCGGGGACGTCTACAGGCCGGCTTCGGGCAGATTGAAGCGCAGATCATGAAGGTCGGCATGATTGCCGAGGTCACCTGCGTATCCAAGCCATTTACGGTCATCCCGATGGTGGTCACGGCTGTGCAGGACTACATCGCCGCCGGCCAGTTCCGTGGTGGCGAGCAACTGGTAGACGCGCAGCAGGTGTCACGGCCGGGCACCCTTCTGGTCTTTCTCGAGCCGCTCTACAAAGGGGGGCTCGACGGCGTCACGCCGGGCAGCAGCTGCATCGCCAACGCTTATTCGAACAACCACGACCTGATCGTCTCAAAAGAGACGGGCGTAATACGAGGTGTGGCGCTCCACGCGGTCGATGCCCTTGGGCTCGTGCACGCCTTGATCCTGCGGCTCCAGGCGCTGCTGCTACCCTTCAAAATCCTCGTGTTCAGCGGCCACTGACGCGAGGGCTCCTCCAGGGGCATTCCAACAGGAAACCAAGTGATCGAAGACGATAAAAAACTTGTTCATCCTGAAAAGATCAATGCAACAGTCATCGAATTGGCAATTCGGTTGGCTCTTTTGGGCGCCCTTCTCTATTGGTCGTTGACCATCATTCGTCCCTTCATTGAGATCATGGCATGGAGCGCTGTATTGGCCGTGGCGCTCTATCCAGCTTTTAGTCTGGTGGCCAAATGGCTCGGTGGACGTCGAAGATTGGCAGCGGCACTGATCACAATTCTGCTTCTCCTGATCGTCATCGGACCGGCGACCTGGCTCGCATTGGATCTGGTTGAGGTTCTGGGGTTAATTTTCGAAAGGGTCGAATCCGGAGCAGTATTCATTCCTCCGCCCATCGAGACTGTTAAGAACTGGCCATTGATGGGGGAGCAGTTGTTCCAATTTTGGGAGCTGGCATCGACCAATCTCAAGGCGGCGCTTGTCAACATCGCTCCCCACCTGAAGCCGCTCGGCAGCAGCTTGCTTGGAGCGGCGGGGAGCGCTGGCGCCGGAATTCTTCAATTCTTTGCTTCCGTGATCATAGCGGGTTTTCTGTTTTCGCCTGGTCCATCGCTGGTCGAGGCCATCGCAGCGTTTTCGCGTCGGCTTGTTTCGAGGCGCGGCGACGAATTCGTGCAACTGGCCGGTGCGACGATACGAAGCGTGTCGCAAGGCGTCATCGGCGTTTCACTCTTGCAAGCTCTTCTTGCGGGCATCGGACTCAAGGCAGCCGGTGTGCCGGGTGCAAGTCTGATTACGTTTTTAGTTCTCATCTTGGGAATTGTTCAAATTGGTCCATCAGTGATTTTGATCCCGGTCATTATCTGGAGTTGGATAACGATGGAGACAACAACGGCGCTGATCTTTACGGCCTACATGGTGCCGGTGAACTTGATAGACAACATTCTAAGACCGATTCTGATGACCCGTGGTCTGAGGACGCCGATGTTGGTGATCTTTATCGGCGCTGTTGGGGGCACTCTTTCAAATGGCATCATCGGTCTTTTTGTTGGCCCGATCGTGCTGGCCGTTGCTTGGGATTTGTTGGTCACTTGGGTACGTGCGGACGATACTGTTTCAACTTAGGCGGAAGTGCGGGGATTATTTAGGCACCCACGTCACTCTCTATGTCTCTCGTCGCCGCGTGTGGTCATCAGCGCCCTCCGCAGTATCTCAAAAATGACTGCAGTTGACCAACCAAACATCAGTATGCCGTTCATCGCCGTTATTGGACCAAGCAAATGCCAGCGCTCCACTGGCGTCACGTCGCCGTACCCAAGCGTTGTGTAGTTTACGAAGGCGAAATAGACGAGATGAGTGCCTTTGGGTGCCGCACCGACGATTGCGTAGGTCAATGACCAAACGAGTACCTCGGCAAAATGTGCGGCCATCAGGAACGACACGGTCGCAATCATGACGGTAATCAATCGAAGCGTTTGACGTGACGTCTTGATCGCAGCCGTGATACGCGCCGCCCATAACACAGCCGCCATCACAAATGCATGGATTGCAATGTTGCAAACACTGACGCCAGCACCCACGAGAATTTGGCGCAACATGCAGATCGCTCCACCAATACGGACCGCTATTTCGGTTCGACGAGCCCCAGAGTAGGCGAAAATTCAGGGTTAGCCTGATATGATGACACAAGCACACGTATTTGGGCGGTAGCGTTTTCTGCGTTGAATTCTGTGTGCGACAAGTGCAGACGGCCTAGCCGTTTAAAGCGTCACGTTCCTGATATTTCCTTATGACCGCGCGCGCATTGAAAAGGAGGCGTTCCTGGCCCAGTCGGTCCGCGAGCGCAGACGAGCGGATGCACTGCAGCACGTTTGGATTCAGCGCCGCCAACCAGACCGTGATGCCTTCTTCAGTCATTCTCCGTTCACCTTGCACCAGCATCTGCAGGGCAGAGTATTCGATGTCGGGCACGCGGCTCATATCCAGTGCCAGCACGCTCGGCCGATGCTCGGCGACCAGAGCCCGGATCTGGTCGCCGACCTGCTGCGCGTTGGCAAAGAACAGCCGCCCCTCAGGCCGCAGGATCAGCAGCCCGTCAAAGGTCTCGTCATCGGGATGTTCGGGCAACAGCGGCCGCAGCACATCCGCGTCCCGCTTGCGGCCGATCACGTAGACCTTCGGATTGACGGCTTGGCTGGACAGTCCGATTAGTGACAGGACAATCGCCACCACGATCCCCTGCAACGTGCCAAACACGAGTACCCCGGCGAACGCAGCGAGCGCCCAGGTGAATTCCATCGTCCGAATCTTGCTGATCGACACGAACTCCGCCGGATCGATCAGGCCAACGGAATAGACAATGACGATGGCCGCCAGCACCGCCTGTGGCAGCAGGCCGAGGAACGGCGCGAGCACCAGCATGGTGGCCGCGGCGGCTACGGCCGTCACCAGCGACGCCTTCTGCGTTCGCCCCCCGACCGAGCGCACCACGGCAGTCTGCGACGTGCCGCCACCCGCGGGCATGGCGCCGAAGAAGGCGCCCGAAAAATTGGCCGCTCCGGTCGCTACGAGTTCGCGGTTGGGCTTGATCGGCGGGTCCGTCTGCTTGGCGAAAGCGCGCCCTGCAGCGATCGTCTCGGTAAAGCTCATCAAGGCGATGCCGAGTGCCCCGGGCAGCAGCAGCTCGACCAGGCCGAGGCTCGGAAGCGTGATGGAGGGCAGCGATTGCGGGATCACTCCAACCGTCCCGACACCCAAGGCGCTCAGGCCAAACAACCATGATGCGGCAATTCCCGCGCCCACCACGACCAGCGGCGCGGGCGAGTGGGGCCTTATTCGCTCCATGGCCAGCAATGCCAGCAGCGCGACAACAGCGATGGTCAGCGTGATCAGGGATGTCTCGGGAACATGATGCACCACGCTCAGGATATCCCGGAAAAAGCCCTCCTTGGTGATGTGGATGCCGAGCAGCTTCGGAAGCTGATCGAGCACGATCACCATTCCGATGCCCGCCTTGAAGCCGGTGAGCACCGGGATCGAAATGAAGTTCGCGACAAAGCCGAGCCGGAGCATTGATGCCCCGATCAGCAACGCGCCCGTCAGCGCAGTGAGCGTTGCGGTCGCGGTGATAAGCTTGCCGGGATCGCCGTCCGGGACCACCAATCCCAGTTGCGCACCTGTGAGGATTGCAAGCGTCGTCGTCGAACTGACGCTGAGAACTCGCGATGTCCCCAGCAGCGCATAGACGATCATCGGGACGAAGGCGGTGTAGAGCCCGACGCTCACCGGAAGTCCGGCGACCGTCGCATAGGCCATCGCCTTAGGCAGCACGACGGCCGCCGCCGTCAGGCCCGCGATGACATCGAAGCGCAATCCCGGTGATGAATGGTTGGGCACGTCCGCCAAGGGTCTTCACCTCTCAAACAAACGAACTTGCCGCGCCAGGATGGTGCGGCGCGCACCAGCAGCCGTCCCCCAAGGCATCAGTATCTTGAGCACCCGACGCTTGACGGTGATTGAGCGCCAACACAACAATCAAAACAAGCCTGACTGTCGAAGTGTCCGCCGGGACAATCTCAGCTAGGCGTCAATAAATCTCGGGAACAAACTTCTTTCCCTTCAGGGGAGACTGATCGTCATACTTATTTTTGATCGAGCGCTTGGGAAGCTTGACCTTCTCCGTGCGTAATTTCTTGTAGGGGATCAATGACAGAATGTGCGAAATGCAGTTGAGGCGCGCCCGCCGCTTGTCATCCGAGCGCACGATGTACCACGGTGCATGTGTGGTGTCGGTTGCCTTTAGCATCATGTCGCGTGCGCGAGAATAGTCATACCACCGACTGTAGGAATTCAGATCCATAGGGCTCAGTTTCCATTGCCGAAGCGGATCGGTGATACGAGCCGTCAACCGTCGGTCCTGCTCCTCCATTCCAACTTCCAACCATATTTTTACGAGTATCGTGCCGCCATCGACGATGTATTTTTCGATTTCCGGGCACAACTCCAAAAATCGATTGTACTGCTTGTCATCGACGAAACCCATGACACGCTCAATGCCGGCGCGATTATACCAACTGCGGTCGAAGATGACGATCTCGCCTGCGGCCGGAAAATGCTGCATATAGCGCTGGATATACATCTGTGTTTTTTCACGGTCCGAGGGCGCAGGAAGCGCGACCACGCGAAATACGCGCGGGCTTACCCGCTCGGCGATGGCCTTGATGGTACCGCCCTTGCCGGCGGTATCGCGACCTTCAAAAACAATGATAGCGCGGAGTCCCTTATCCTTGACCCACGCCTGTAGATGGCAGAGTTCGACCTGAAGCTTGCTCAATTCCTTTTCGTAATCTTTTCGCTTGAGCTTCTCTCGAACCGTTCTTTTTTTGCTGCGCCGGCCATGTCGGTCCTACCTTTCTTCGAAAAGTAGATGTGGGCGCGGTCACCGCGTCGCGCACTTTCGCCCGCGGATCACTCGCCCCAATTGAGCGTGATACCGATGTCGCCCGGTATACCGCCGGGATAATCGACGATCTGAAACTTGATTTTGTAGCCGCGCGGCTGAAGATATTTCTTCCAGAATTCGAATATTTCTTTGGGCAACCCGGTCAACGTGGTTTCCCAGCCATGCTCCATTTGGCCAATGGCACGGCCCCGGTCGGTTGCCAGATTGTTCGGAAACCGGCCCACGAAGACTTCGGTTAGTCCGTTGTCCATCGCGCGCTTGATGATTGTGGCGGCCCGCTTCATCCGCTCTTCATCCGAGACCCCGGACGGCTTTTGAAGCTGCTCTAACAGCGCCTTTTTCTCCGCGTCCGCCGCGGCCTGTTTACGCAGGTACTCCGCTCGCTTTCGCAGACTTCGGCCTCGGCCATTTTTTTCCGGCCTTCGGCAGCCGTTGGCAAGAGTTCATCGGAGCAGTGTTGACATGGTCAGTTCTCCTTCTTGGGCAACCTCGCAGTGCGCAAAACTCCGCAACCATAGAGTATCAGGTTCTCGCGGAGCGATCGATATTGTCCTTTGAGACAGTTCCTGCGGCGGGTGAGCGCACACCGATCTATGCCATCGCGTTTTCAACCTTCATCCTGTTATTGGGCGTCGGCGTGACGCCTCTGCCAAGCGGTAGCGGCGAGGCTTTCGTTACCCGATTATTCAACGTTCTTCTTGCCTCGGCTTACGCGATCAGTGGCCTGTCGCTTGTGGCGCGTTGGCGTTTTCAAACGGCGCAAATGACTATGCGCTTTGCTACCGCGCATAACATTGATTTCCATCAAAACCGAAGACCGGAAACGCGTGCAGGCATAACCTATGAGTTGAGATTCGCCATTTACCCCCCGCCGGGCACGCCATGGACATGCAGGTCGCTAAAGGCCGAAAGTCAACGAACGTTGTCGACCAGGCCGTTCCATTCTCGTTCGAGGAGCTGTTTTTCTCGCGAACCGATCACCGTGGGGTCATCCTGTCCGGCAACAGCGTGTTTCAGCGCATCAGCATGTTTTCCTGGGATGAGCTGATCAACAAACCGCACAACGTCATCCGCCATCCCGACATGCCGAGAGCGGTGTTC
This sequence comes from uncultured Alphaproteobacteria bacterium, assembly GCA_963741595.1. Lineage (GTDB taxonomy): Bacteria > Pseudomonadota > Alphaproteobacteria > Rhizobiales > Xanthobacteraceae > VAZQ01. Next base: position 199,118 of record CAVUIV010000010.1, on the reverse strand, counting down.
TGGTTGCTGTGGGAGACCATCAAGAAAGGCGAGCCGATCGGGGCCTACGTGAAAAACCGCGCCAAGGACGGTCGGTACTATTGGGTGTTCGCGATCGTCACGGCTGTCGACAAGGACTACCTCTCGGTGCGTCTCAAACCGAGCGCGCTGCTTCCGCTCGTCGAAGGCGAATACAAAACTCTGCTGGCGCTGGAAACCGCCGACAAGCTCGCCCCCAAAGACAGCGGCGCGATCTTGCTGGAGCGGTTGGCGCAGCTTGGCTTCGAGGACTACGGAGCATTTATGGCCACCGCCTTGGCCAAGGAAATGGCTGCGCGCAACGAACAACTGCGGCGGGAGCCGGATCAGACCATCGCCCTTTTCGATGAGCTCGTCGCATCGGGCAAGTCCCTGCTTGAGCAAGCCGATACGATTTTCGCGGCCTATGGCACAAACAAATATGTGCCGCTGAATCTGAGCGTACAGGCTGCCCGGCTCGGACAGAGCGGCGCCACGATCGGCGTGATCTCCGAAAACTACAACGTGATCTCCGCGCGTATCAGAAACAACATGAGCCAGTTTATTGATTCAGCCAAACAGGTGCTCAAGACCACCTACAACGGACTGTTCCTGCTTTGCACGGCCAAGATTCAAGAGGAAGTGGCGGATTTTTTCCGCCACGAAACAGGCTCCAGCGGAGGCTCCTCCGAAGAGGCTATGCTTTTGCTGCTGCAACAGCAGCAAGCCTACCAGCAGAAGGCCATCGATGGCTTGAAGGCGATCATGGAGCACACCGCATCATTCCAGCTTGATTGCATGGAGATGAAGCATCTCGCGGTCAGCCTGGAGGTCACGCGCATCATGGGCAAAATGGAAAGCTCCCACCTGGTCGGCGCCAAGGATGGTCTGGATGGGCTGATCGGCGACCTCGAGACCTTCCAGACCGCCATCACCAACGGCCTGAAGGAAATCGAACAGATGAACCAGACTATCCAGGGCAATACCCAACGATTGCTCAGGACCATGGGGCTATCGGCGGCATGAAAGCCGGCTGGCCCAGGCGAACCTCCCCCCTCCGCGGACCCAGCATACGTTAATTCTTGGTCAGGTCTTGACCGGTCGCTGCGTGGTCGCAGCCGCGGCCACAATAAAGACGCACCCTTCCGACAGAGAAAAAATCCTGTAGAATGATGTCCAGTTGCGTAGTCATCGACGACCCCGAAGCGAGGGCGACGTTCGGGGCAACGACCAAAGACGAGTGACGACAAAAGACGGGCGACGACAAAGACGGGCGACGACACCAGGGGCCCCGACGTGGGACCGCTTTTCTCAATGGGAGTTTGGCAATGAAACTTGGTACCTTCCTGGCCGCCCTGACGGCGCCACCATCGCAGCGACATCGTTCACGGCGCTGGCGCAGACCTCCAGCACCCCTCCGGCGCCCAAGCCGGCCGCCGGCGCCCTGCCGCAGCCGAATCCGAACGCGGTGCAGAAGAGCTTCCGCACGCAGAACAACACCGAGCAGCAGCAGTCCAGCGCGCAGACATCGCCGCAGGATCTCGGTCAATCCGGCCGGCAGCTTCGCCGAACTAACCGACGGCAAGACGCGCCCAGCACCAAACGAAAAGAGCCTGCGCAGCAGGCTCCGTTTGTCGACTGTTGTGCGCGAGAACGCGAACGGAACGAGCCGATCAGTCGGTCAACGTGATGCCGTCACGGATGCTGGATTGGCGTCGATCTTGGTGAAGCCGACGACCTTCTCGTTCGGCGCGCACTGGTAGTCGCCGCTCACGGTACGATCGAAACCGTCGCTCGAATTGATGCAGCCATAGGCATCCTTGCCGGAATAGCTCACGTTGCCCGGGACCATCCTCGGCATACCAGTAGAAATCGTTGCGCGGGAAGGTTCCGCGCACCGGACCGCATTCGCCGGGCTTGTAGTTCACCCACCCAACCGTACGCCACGCGTTGCCATCGACCTTGTAAAGCATGGCCACGAACAGCGGAATCCTGCGAGCGGTTGCAAACCTTGAATACGAAGTGATCGCCCTGCGCCTGCGGCGCAGCCGGCGCCGCAGGACCGGACCGCCGCCACCGCCGCCCGGAGCCGGGCTTGGCTTGAATTGGGCGTGCGCCGCCGGCAGCAATCCTAATCCCAACGCGCACACGGCAACCGCCAGCGCTGACTTCCAAGCTCTCATGGGCGACACTCCTTCGGCTTTTCGCAATGCCCCGCGCGCGGACAATGGTACGGTTTTCTAATTGCGACAAGGGGGTAGTTGCCGTCGCTGATGTCGCTGCAGCACGTTGCGAACGACGCCCGGCGCTGTCCCGCATCGCGATACGCCACGTCGAACGGCGTCAAACCGGTGCGCGCGATCGTTCAACCGCCGGGAGCTCCTCTGGCGTCCTGGCGCCAGCCACGTAGCGGCTCGGCGGCCGCAGCAAACCGAGATGCTCGCGCAACGTGCGCCCTCGTATTCGGTGCGGAACAGCCCGCGCCGGCGCAGTTCCGGCAGAACCATTTCGACGAAATCGTCGAGCCCGCCGGGCAGGAACGGCGGCATCAGGTTGAAGCCGTCGCAGCCGTCGTTGCGGAACCACTCCTCCATCTGGTCGGCGATCTGCTGCGGCGACCCCTTCACCACCGCCTTGCCGCGCGCGCCGGCGACGCGCAGCGCCACCTGCTTGATGGTCAGATTTTCCTTGCGCGCCATGTCCATCACGTACTGGAACGTGCTCTGGCTCATGTTCGACTGCGGCAGGTCGTGCGGCATCGGGTCGTCGAGCGAATAGCGGCGACAGATCGACATAGCCGAGCACCATCGACAGGATTTCGCGCGCCACGATCGGATGGATCAGCGACTGCAGCTACGTCGTATTGCTCCTGCGCCTCCTCGGCGGTGCGGCCGACGATGCACGACAGGCCCGGCATGATCTTGACCTGATCGGGATCGCGGCCGTGGCTCGCCACCCTGCTCTTGAGGTCGGCGTAGAATTTCTTGGCGTGGTCGAGCGAGAGCGGCGCGCAGAAGATCACCTCCGCGAACTCCGCCGCGACCTTGATCATGTCGTCCGAGCCGCCGGCCTGCACGATCACCGGCCGGCCCTGCGGCGTGCGCGGCACGTTGAGCGGACCGCGCACGGAGAAATTCTCGCCCTTGTGGTTGAGGGGATGCAGCTTCTCCGGGATGGAAGAACTGTCCGCTCTCCTTGTCGCGCACGAAGGCGTCGTCGTCCCATGAATCCCACAGGCCGGTGACGATCTGCGCGAACTCGCGCGCGCGCTCGTAGCGTTCGCCATGGGCGTAATGCTTCTCGCGGCCGAAATTCTTGGCCTCGGCCTCCTGGCCGGAGGTGACCAGATTCCACCCGGCGCGGCCGCCGCTGATGTGGTCGATCGACGCGAACTTGCGCGCGACGTGGAACGGCTCGTTGTAGCTCGTCGATGCCGTCGCCACGAGGCCGATATGGGTCGTCATCGGCGCCAGCGCGGAGAGCAGCGTGAGCGGCTCGAAATTGGCGATGTACTGCGCCGAGCGCGACAGCGCCTCCATGTTGGCTTCGCGCACGCAGACATTGTCGGCGAAGAACACCATGTCGAATTTGGCGCGCTCGGCGGTGCGCGTGATCTCGACATAGTGCTGGAAGTTGATGCCGGCATCGGCCTGCGAGCGCGGATGCCGCCACGAGGCGACGTGGTGCCCGGTCGGATTGAAGAAGGCGCCGAGCCGCATCTGACCGTTCTTGCTCATTTGTCTTGATTGCCTCATGGATGCGAATCCGATTGAGGCAATTGGACCGACCTACAGCTTGGTATGCAAGCCACCGGAGTGGAGCAGCCCGTTCGGGACCAAGCGGCAGTATTCCGGGCCGAATTTTGATTTCTTCGCCCACTCGCCGGCTTCGCGGTTGGTTTCGCCAAGCGTCGGCCGGGTCGTCACATGGGTGGTCCAATTGCGATCGCGCTGGCAGAACTGAATGTGGAACCAGGCCTCGCGCCGGGTCAAGACGCCCTCGGAGCAGTCCTTCTTGTCGGTCGAGACCTTGACGCATTCATCGATCGCAAGACGTTGCGCCTCATCGCAGCTTTGCATGCCGAAGGCGGCGCCAAATGCCCCATCCGCGGTGTAGGCCACCGCCCCGCACAGCGCCTCGCCCGGCCCGGGTGCCGCCGATGGCGGCTGTTGCGTCGGAGCCTGATCGGGCCGTCGCGACGGCGCGGTGTTGTCCCCGCCCGACTGCGCGGAGCACACGGCTCGTGCTGGCGAGCAGGACGATCGCAGTCCACGGTGCGAAACGGGTAGCCACGGCCTTCTCCTCATCCTCAGAATGACGCGACCGCCGCTCAATTTCCAGTGCCGGTGACACAGCCCCCGACCACGCGATTGCTGTTGCAACTGTAGCCACCACGGCGACACTCGCTGAGCGCGTCATCGTGCGTCGATCCCCGGCCCCACGTCACGCCGCCACGGCGGCTGCCCGGAACAATGTAGATGCAGCCTGCATTGACGACGTGAGCTTCGCGGCAACGCACCCCACGCCCGTATTTCCGGCACGAAGCCAGCGCGGCGTCTTCGGCCGCCGCCCGCGAATTGCGATGGCCGGAATATCCGACGCCGACGTTTCTGCCGGTGCCGTCGAACCCGCCGGCCACGGCGATCCACACCGGCTCGACCTTGATCAGGGGCGGACCGCTGATGACTCCACTTTCAGCATGCGCCAGCGTCGCAGTTGCCGCCAGCACCAGCATCAGACAGGCCAAGTCTGTTCATTCTTGTTACCCGTGTCATCCCGACCAGCATGGCCGCCGACCGCGACGCACCATGCCGGTGGCGCTCGCTATTGCGGCGGCAAGCCGGCGTCCTGAATCACCTTGCGCCACTTCGGCTCGTCGGCCTTGATGCGCGCGGTGAGCTCTTCCGGCGAGCCGACGATCGGCGTGAAATACTCGCGGTCGAGCGTCTTGCGCAGCTCGGGATCGGCGAACATGCGCCGCACCTCGGCATTGAGCTTGGCGACGACCTCCGGCGGGCATACCGGGCGGGCCGAACAACGCGAACCACGACACGCCCTCGTAGCCGGGCACGCCGCTTTCCGCCACGGTCGGCATCTCCGGCAACAACGCCATGCGCTTGGCCGGCGCCGACGGCGATGAACTTCGACCTTGCGTTCCTGCCATTGCGGCACCGCCGTGCCGACGCTGACGAACATCATCTGGATGTGGCCGCCGATCACGTCGGTCAGCGCCGGGCGTCGCGCCCTTGTAGTGGACCGCGGTGAATTTCGTCCCGGACATGGTCTGCAGCATCTCCATGTTCAGGTGGCCGGTCGAGCCGGCGCCGAAGGTCCCGTAGTTGAGCGCGCCCGGCTTCTTCTTGGCGAGTGCGATCAGGTCCTTGACGTTATCGACCGGCACGCGACGGGTGCGAGGAGCAGCGCCGTGGTTGATGATCACGAGACCGGCGATCGGCGTGAAACCCTTGAACGGGTCGTAGGGCAGCCGCTTGTAGAGGCTCGGATTGACCGCAAACGTCACCTCCGGACTGACCAACAAGGTGTAGCCGTCCGGCGGCGCCTTGGTGACGTATTCGGCGGCAAGCTGGTTGTTGGCGCCCGGGCGATGCTCGACCACGAACTGCCGGCCCCAGGCCTCCGAGAACCGTTGCGCCAGGATGCGGCCAGATCCGGTCGATCACGCCGCCCGGCGCGGCCGGGCGCAACCAGCGTCACCGGCCGCGCCGGATAGTCCTGAGCCCTGCGCAGCGCCGGGCAAGGCACCGCGGCGACGATGCACGCCCGCCACCATCAATGTACGAAACCATGACGTCATTTCTGTCCTCCCTGCGCACGCCCGACCTTTATTGAACTATAGCACCGGATGCGACTTCTGCGACGCCCCACGCGGCGTTAGGATGTCGCGACAACAATCGGCCGACGACCTCAAGAACGATCGCGGCCGGGGAGGATGACCATGACCAAAACGGGAAGACTGTGGCTGCCGCGCCGCGCGTTCTGGCAGGCGGCGTCGCCTCGTTCGCATTTATCCGCACCGCTGCGGCCGCGCCGCCGGAGACCATCGCGAGCGGCAAGACCATCGGGCGCGGCCAGATGCTGGTCGTGCAGGAGGATGCCTCCGGCCGGATCGTCGCGCTTCGATTCGTCGAGCTATCTCGGGCCGCACAAGACCCTTCCGAACCGACGTGATCGTGGTCGGCTCCTACTGCGGCACCCGCATCCTCGCGCCGATGTTCACCCGCGGCGTCAAGGCGGTGATCGCGACCGATGCCGGCATCGGCAAGGACAATGCCGGCATCAGCGGCCTCCTGCACGCCGAAACCATCGACGTGCCGGTCGCGACCATCGCGGCGATGTCGGCGGAGACCAGCAACGGCCGCGAGACGCTGCTGCTCGGCACCATCAGCCGCGCCAATGCGCAGGCGCGCGCGCTCGGCGTCGAGATCGGGATGATCGCCTATGAAGCGGCGGCGCGGCTCGCCAAGGCGCCGGCCGGAAAATCCATCCCGACGCCGCTCGGCAACGAAGAAGCCCCGGTCGTTGTCGAGCAAGACCGCCAAGGGCCGGATCTGGGCGACGCCCGGCACCACCGCGATCAAGGAGAAGATCCCGAACGACGTCATCTGCAGCGGCGCCAATTCGAGCCGGGTCTCGTCCGACGGCGTGCTGCGCATGGGCGCGAAAGGCTCGATCGCCAACGACGCCGGCATCGCGCGCAACAACACCGCGGTCGAGGGCGTCGTCGCTGCTGGCCGAAAAAGGCGTGCCGTCGGCCGCGGTCGGCACGATGTCGGCACGGCTCGGCGAAGGCCTGAGCACCTGGAACGACGGCATCATCTCGGTCGTCAATGCGCCGGCCGCCAAGCTCGGGGTCAAGGTCGGGATGACCGCGAAGGAAGCCGCACGGCTGATGCTGGGCTGAGCTAGCCGGCGCGGCACGTCCCGATCCATCGTCAACGGTCCGCGATCCGGCATGGATCGCGGCGCCGTTCGGTCGTATCTCTTACGCGCGACCGGCACCGGCCGTGTTCGATAAATCCGTGAGGAAGCGCACGATGGCCAAGAACGCCAAGACCACTGGCAAACTGCGCAAGACCAACGGCAAGACACCGCCAAGCCGCGCTTCCGGTCGCAATTGTGGTTCGACAATCCCGACGATCCCGGCGCGACCGCGCTCTATTTCGAGCGCTATCTCAACTACGGCCTGACCCGCGGCGAGATCATGGGCGGCAAGCCGATCATCGGCATCGCGCAGACCGGCTCCGACCTGTCGCCCTGCAACCGCCATCACCTGGAACTGGCCAAGCGCGTGCGCGACGGCATCCGCGACGCCGGCGGCATCGCGTTCGAATTCCCGATGCATCCGATCCAGGAAACCGGCAAGCGGCCGACCGCGGCGCTCGACCGCAACCTCGCCTATCTCGGCCTGGTCGAGGTGCTGCACGGCTATCCGATCGACGGCGTGGTGCTCACCACCGGCTGCGACAAGACCACGCCGGCCGCGATCATGGCGGCGGCGACCGTCAACATCCCGGCGATCGTGCTCTCGGGCGGGCCGATGCTGAACGGCTGGTGGAAGGGCAAGCGCGCCGGCTCCGGCACCATCAAATGGGCGATGGGCAAGCGGCTTGCCGCCGGCGAGATCGGCTACGACGAATTCGTCGACTCGATCGCGGCGGCGGCGCCCTCGATCGGCCACTGCAATTCCATGGGCACCGCCTCGACCATGAACGCGATCGCCGAGGCGCTCGGGCTGTCGCTGCCGGGCTGCGCCTCGATCCCGGCGCCATACAAGGAACGCGCGCAGATCGCCTACGAGACCGGCGTGCGCGCGGTCGAGATCGTGCTCGCCGACGTCAAGCCGCTCGACCTCCTCACCCGCAAGGCGTTCGAGAACGCGATCGTCACCTGCTCGGCGATCGGCGGCTCGACCAATGCGCCGATCCATCTCAATGCCATTGCCCGCCATGCCGGCGTGAGGCTCTCGATCGAGGACTGGGAAACCGTCGGCTACGACGTGCCGCTGCTGGTCAACATGCAGCCGGCGGGCAATATCTCGGCGAGGACTATCACCGCGCCGGCGGCCTGCCCGCCGTGCTCAACGAATTGCGCAAGGCCAAGCGCCTGCATGCCGACGCGATGACCGTCAACGGCAAGACCATCGGCGAGAACGTGCGGCGCGCCGAAATCGCCGATACCGACGTCATCCGCTCCTACGGCAAGCCGCTGATGCAGCGCGCCGGCTTCAAGGTGCTCAAGGGCAACCTGTTCGACGCCGCGATCATGAAGGTCAGCGTGATCTCCGACGCGTTCCGCGAAGCGCTATCTGTCCGACCCCAAGGACCCGGACGCCTTCGAAGGCCGCGCCGTGGTGTTCGACGGTCCGGAGGACTATCACCGCCGCATCGACGATCCCGCGCTGAAGATCGACGAGCGACACGATCCTGTTCATGCGCGGCGTCGGCGCCATCGGCTATCCCGGCTCGGCCGAAGTCGTCAACATGCGGCCGCCGGCGGCGCTGATCAAAAAGGGCATCGACTCCCTGCCCTGCATCGGCGACGGCCGCCAGTCCGGCACCTCCGGATCGCCGTCGATCCTCAACGCGTCGCCGGAGGCGGCCGCCAACGGCGGGCTTGCGCTGCTCAAGACCGGCGACCGCGTGCGCATCGACCTGCGCAAGGGCACCGCCGATATCCTGATCTCCAAGGCGGAGCTCGCGAAGCGCCGCGCCGCGCTGCAAAAGAACGGCGGCTATCCCTATCCGGAAAGCCAGACGCCCTGGCAGGAGATCCAGCGCGGCATCGTCGATCAGCTCGCCGAAGGCATGGTGCTCAAGCCGGCGGTGAAATTCCAGCGCGTGGCGCAGACCCGAGCCAGCCGCGCCACAGCCACTGACGGATCGAATGCGCGCCATGCCGACCATCGCCGACAAGCGCCGCACCTTTCGCGACGCTGCACGAGTCCGGATGCTTCGTGATCCCCAATCCATGGGATGTCGGCAGCGCGCGCTATCTGCAGCATCTCGGCTTCAAGGCGATCGCCTCGACCAGCGCCGGCTTCGCCTTCGCGCAAGGCTATCCCGACGGCGCGGTGCCGCGCGACGTGATGCTCGCGCATCTGCACGAGCTGGCCCATGCCTCCGACCTGCCGCTCAACGCCGATTTCGAGGCCGGCTATGCCGACGATCTCGCCGGGCGTCGCCGAGAGCGTGCGGCTCGCGCATCGAGGCCGGCGTGTCGGGCCTGTCGATCGAGGACGGTGCCGATCGCAAGCTCTATTCCATCGATGACGCGGTGGCGCGGGTGCGCGCCGCGCGCGCGGCGATCGACAAGGCCGGCGGCGACGTTCTGCTGGTCGGCCGCGCCGAATGCTTCCTGCTCGGCCGCCCCGATCTCGACGAGACGATCGCGCGGCTCAAGGCCTATGCCAACGCCGGCGCCGACTGCCTCTATGCGCCCGGCATCAAGACCCGCGAGCAGATCGCGGCGGTGGTGAAGGCGGTCGCGCCCAAGCCGGTCAACGTGCTGATGTCGTCGGGCGCGCAGCCGCTGACCGTGGCCGATCTCGCCGCGCTCGGCGTGCGCCGCATCAGCGTCGGCGGCGCGCTGGCGCGCGTCGCCTGGGGCGCGCGTGATGCGCGTGGCCAAGCAGATCGCGGAACGAAGGCCGCTTCGACGGCCTCAACGACAGCGCGCCCGGCGCGGAGCTCAACGCGCTGTTCCGCGACGACCTGAAGAAACGCAGCTCATGACCGAATTGCCCATCGGCCCGCCGGTCGACAGCGACGCCCGCACAACGGCCCGGTCCGGTCGTGCTGCGAAGGCCGGTACGGCCGGCTCGAAAAGCTCGCCGCGCATCATGCAGCCGCGCTGTGGGAGGCGGTGCACGGCCACGATCACATCTGGACCTATATGTCGAGCTACGGACCGTTCGCGGACGCACAAGACCTTCGCCGATTGGGTCGCGAGCCGCGTGACGCTCGAAGACCCCTACTCCTACGCGATCGTCGATCCTCCGGCGACGGCCGTCGGCATCTCGACGCTGATGGACATCCGCACCGGCCGCGCGCTCGGTCGAGGTCGGGCACATCGTCTATTCGCCGGCCTTGCAGCGCACGCCGCTCGGCACCGAGGTGCAATACCTGCTCGCACGCTACGCGTTCGAGACGCTGGGCAATCGCCGCTACGAATGGAAATGCAATGCGCTCAACGCGCCGTCGCGGCGGGCGGCGCTGCGTTATGGCTTTCGTCTTCGAAGGCATGTTGCGCCAGCACATGATCGCCAAGGGCCGCAACCGCGACACCGCCTATTTCTCGATGCTCGATAGCGAGTGGCCGGCGCGCAAGGCCGCGTTCGAGCGCTGGCTCGCGCCCGACAATTTCGACGCGCAAGGCCGTCAGAAGATCAGCCTGAGCCGCGCTGAACGGCGGTCGCCGCGCGATAGATGGATCGCAAACCGCACCAGCTCGCCCTCCAGAACCGCGTCGATTGCCCTTGCTCGCGCTTGCTCGCGGCCGGCTTCGCGCTGACGTGGCGGTGTTCTACCCCGGCTACATGACCATCGACGCCGAGTGGGTCTACAAGGCGATCAACGGCGGACTGGGCGACTGGCAATCGCCGGCCATGTCGGTGCTGTGGCGGCTGGATCGATCCGATCGCGCCCGGCTCGCTGAGCATGTTCCTGCTGATGGCGCTGCTCTACTGGGGCGGCTTCGGCCTCATCGCCTTCACGGTCGCGCGCCAAGCCTGCATGGCTCGGCATCGCCACGGTGCTGCTCGCATTCGCGCCGCCCGCCTTCTTCTTCGTCGGGCATGATCTGGCGCGACGTGCTGTTCGCCGACATCTGGCTGTGCGCCGCGGCGCTCACCTACGCCACGGCCGCACCGGCCGGCGCGCCGATCCGGTGGCCGGCGCAGACCATCGCGATGCTCCTTGTCGCTATCGGCGTGCTGCTGCGGCCGAACGCCATTGTCGCCGCGCCGCTACTCGCGGCCTATGTCATCGTGGCCCGTCGGCGTTCCACTGGAAACGCATCGCGGTCGTGCTGATCCCCGGCATCGTCGCCGGCTATGCGCTGATCCACACCGCCTACTACACCGTGCTCGAATGCCGAGCGGCAATATCCGCTGCATTCGGTGTTCGTCTTCGATCTCGGCGGCATCACCTACTATTCGGGCGAGAACCGGTTTCCGGTCGACGTTCACGCCCGAGCAGACCGCGATGCTGCTCACCGACACAGTGCTACAACACCGGACCGCTGGGACTATTACTGGCACATCGAGCCGTGCGATTTCGTGATGCAGCGGCTCGAGCGCAAGGACGACAAGTTTTTCGGCACGCCGCGCCTGGTCGAAGCCTGGCGCAACGCCGTCCTGTCGAATCCCATCGCCTATCTGAAACACCGCGCGACCTTCATGGGGACGTTCCTCGGCCGCGACAGCATCTGATCTTCCGGTGCTGGACCTCGACGGCCATCCGCGCGACAGGTGCCATGCGCAGAATCCGCTGTTCATGGCGATGGTCGCGCTGCACAACGCGCTGCAGCCGACCTGGCTGCTCAGCCTCGGCTTCTGGCTTGCGATTGCGATCGCGGTGTTTGCGTGCGGCCTGGCCGATTGCGCGCCAGCCGCGTCGGGCGCCTTCGCCTTCGGCGTCGACCGGTTCGGGCATTGTCTATGTGCTGTCGTTCTTCCCGTTCGGGGTCGCCGCCGATTTCCGCTATGGCTACTGGTGCGTGCTGGCGAGCCTGGTCGGCGCCGTGGCCGTGATCGCCGGTCGCCGTGCCGCCGCTAACGCGCGGAGCCCGGCCCCGGCATGAGCTTCTGGTTTTCCAGAAGCCGCGCGAAACACGCCGCCGGCCGCCGTCAACCATGCGATCGAGCAGCGCCACGCCAAGCTCAGCCGTCGCGCCGCTTGCGATCGCCGATGATGCCGTCGCGGGCGAGCCGCGCATCGTCGCTGCGCCAGGCCCAGGTCGCGCCGCGCTCGAAGATCAACGCCTGCACCGCCTTCGGATCGGGCGGTCCGCCCGATGCGATCCGATCGCGCCGCACCCTATCGGGCGCAAGCGCCAGCATCACCGAGGTCTCGCCCTTGCCGCCATGCACGTCGACAGCTCGGCCGGCGTCGGCGCCGGCGAGATCGAAGGGATGCAGGACGACGGCATTCAGCCCGAAATCGCCGCGCAGCTCGTGCAGCAGATTTTCGAGGATGCCGCGGTTGCCGCCGTGGCCGTTGACGATCGCAAGGTTGCGCGCCGGCAGCGACCGCACGATCGTTGCCGGCGAGATCGCGCAGATAGCCGGTAAAGCCCGTGGATCGACAGGCTGAGCGTGCCGGCCGCCCAGTCGTGCTCGCGCGAGAGGCCGATCGACAGCGTCGGAAGCTGCCACAGATCGAACTCGTCGCCCCAGCGTTCCAGCAAACGGCCGCGTCACAGCCTTCGGCGACGACCACATCGGTATTGAGGGGCAGATGCGCCCCGTGCTGCTCGATCGCGCCGAGCGGCAGACACAGGATCGAGGTCTCCTTGATCGCGCGCGCCGCGTCGTGAAACGTCAGCTCGCCCAGCACGCGGCTCGTCGAGGCGTGGGCCATCGATCGGGCCGCGCTTAACCGGAGATCATGCGCATGAGGACCCGATCCTTGCGCACGAAATGGTGGAAAGCGCGGCGCCGATGTGGATCGGCCGCGATCGCAGCGATGGCAAGACCCATATACAAGTGCACCACCGAAAGCTGCTCCGACAGCGCGCGGTTCGCCGGCCAGATCGCCGGCAGATTGAACAGGCCGAAGAACGGCACCGGCGCCGGATAGGCCGAGGTCATGATGTAGCCGACGATCGGCTGCGCCAGGATCAGCACGTACAGCGCCCAGTGCGTCGCGTGCGCGGCGAATTGTTGGATCGGCAGGATATCGTCGGGCAACGGCGGCGGCGGATTGTTCAGCCGGTACAGCAGCCGAACGAGGACAAGCGGGATCAGCGTCGCGCCGATCGACTTGTGCAGATTGTAGAGGAATTGCTGCGCCGGACCGCCCCATTCATTGGCGATGACGATGCCGAGCGGCACCATCAACAACACCAACGCAGCGATCACCCAGTGCAACATGCGCGCGGTCAGCGTGTAGCCCGGCGCAGCCGCCGTCATGTCGCTCATCGTCCCCCCTCCACCAAAGGTGGATATCACTCTGCCGGGCTGTCAGCCGGCGCGGCAGGTGCCGCAGCCGGCTCCGCCAACACCGTCAGATGGTCGAGCTTGTGCCCGGCCCGCATCGCCTTGGCGGTGAGATAGCGCCGGTTGTCGGCATTGACCGGACCGTGCAGCGGAATCCGCCCGCACACCTCGATGCCGGCCTTGGTCAGCCAATCGAGCTTGGCCGGATTGTTGGTCAATAGCTTCACGCGCGTGCAACCGAGGATTTGCAGCATCCGCACCGCCATGCCGTAGTCGCGCTCGTCGTCGTCGAAGCCGAGCATCGGTATTGGCGTCGAGCGTGTCGAGCCCCTCGTCCTGCAGCTTGTAGGCGCGCATCTTGTTGGCGAGCCCGAGGCCGCGGCCTTCCTGCTCCAGATAAAGAATGATACCGCCGCCTTCCTCGTCGAGCCGGCTCAGCGCGAGGCGCAACTGATCGCCGCAATCGCAACGGCGCGAGCCGAACACGTCGCCGGTCAGACAGGCGGAGTGCAGCCGCAGCGGAACCGGACGCGACTTGTCCGGCTCGCCGACGATGACCGCCGTCGAGCTGCCGCCGATCGCGTCGCGGAAGATCACGAAACGCGCCGACACCGCGCCGTTGAGCGGGACGTCGGCTTCGGCCGCGACCGCGAGCGAATCGATCGCCACGCGTGCGAAATTGCAGGACCGCGTCGGCGCCGACACGCATCAGCGCGCCGTGCACCGGCGGCGTTGGCCGTCACGTTCGCCACGAGCAATGCCGGCAGGCGCTGCGCAAGCTTGGCAAGCTCGATGGCCGCCGTCGGCATTGGCGCCGGCGTTAACGATCTCCGACGGATGCCCGACGTGGGCATCGGCAACCAGGGAAAACAGCGTCGTCGCAGTTGGCGTTTTCAGCCAGAGCGAGGCCCACCGGACCCGACGCATCGAGACCGAGCGCTCGCGCGCGGCTTGCCGTGATGACGACATGCAGCTGCGCCGGCGCGCAAAGCTGCCGGAAACGCGGCCAGGCGCGCATCCGTCATCCCGTCGATGGGCAAGGCGGCGATCGATCCCAAACGCGAATCGATGACGACCGGCCGCCCGGACCGAAACTCCGCCAGAGCCGCGCTCAACGGCGATATGAGCAGCCGGCCCGAACGGAGCGGCAGACCCAACACTCGTACTCTCGATCACTGACGGTCTCCAGCCCCGACTTGCCCGCTGCTAGGCGGGCATTCGGAGAGTGTCGCCGCCAAAACAGGCGTTTTCACGGTATCCCTCTCCAAATATCATGACACGATGGCGACCGGACCGAAAGAACCCCCAACGCAGAGACACCCGACAGCACGGCCAGACGATGATAACCCTGATACGTGGGCCGGAAGTTCCTCGGATGCTCCGGGAATCGGAATTTTTACTTCCGTCGCCATGGCAGGAGATCTTCGGCCCCCTGCGCCAAGGGCGGGTCGACGACCTCGTGGTCGTCGGCCAATGCGGCCAGTCGATCGATGCCCGGATCGCCACCGCCAGCGGACACTCGCACTACATCAACGGCGCCGGAAGGCCTCGCCCATCTGCATCGCCTGCGCGCGCTGGTCGACGCGGTCGTCGTCGGCGTCGGCACCGCGCAGGCCGATGATCCGCAATTGACCGTCCGGCGCGTCGCCGGTCCAAACCCGGCGCGCGTGGTCATCGATCCGAACGGCCGGCTTGCCCCGACCGCGCGCGTGCTGCGCGGACGACGGCGTCCGCCGGCTGGTGATCACACGCGTCGGACACGACGCTCGATCTCCCGCCGGGCGTCGAGGTGGTGAAGCTCGCCGCCGGCCGACGGGCAACTCGCGCCGGCGACGTTCTCGCCGCGCTCGCGCGAGCGCGGCTTCCGCCGCATCCTGATCGAGGGCGGCTCCAACACGGTCTCGCGATTTCTGGCCGCCGGCTGCCTCGACCGGCTGCATGTGATGATCGCGCCGATGATCATCGGCGCCGGCCCATCAAGCGTCAGCCTGGCGCCGATCGAGCGGGTCGACCAGGCGATCAGAGCGCCGATGCGCGCTCACATCCTCGGCGACGAAGTGCTGCTCGACTGCGACCTCTCCGCTCAGCGGATTCGGCATCGGCATGGCGAAGAAATCGACGTGACCGACGCGCATGCTAGAGGCGCCGGCGGCGACCTGGTCAAGGCGCCGCGCGAGCCAGTCCGCAACGCGCGCATCGGGAAGCGACCGAAGCTCGCCCGCGGCGTTCGCAAACCCGCGCAGCACTTCCTGCTGGATCGTCCGTGTCGTTCGCGCCGAACGTCCAGTCGGATAGGCCCTGCGACGAAGGAATAGCCGACCCGCTTCATGATGTCCGCGGCCGCTGTCGCTGCGTCGGGGCCGAGCGCCGGGCCAAATCCCTTGTCGCCCTGCTGGTGCCGGTTCACGGCCGCGACGATGTCGGCATCGAATGGCGCCTCGGGCTCGAACGATACGCGCCCGTCGTAGCTGAGCGCCGCATAGATCGGAAGCCGCCGCGCCGCCGCTTCGACGATCAGCCGCTCCAGCCAATCCTCCGAGACGAGATCGAGCAGCGCCGATGTCGTGATCAGATCGACCGGTCCATCGAGCGCCAGCTCGAGATCGCGCACGAGATCGATCGCAGCGCGCCGAGACGGTGACGTCCGGCGGGCGCGCCAAGCGTCGCGGCCGCTGCCGAGCAATCCGAGGTCGTTGTCGACCAGACGCCAGTTCTGCCGCGCCGGCAGCCGCCCGCCGATCGCGCGCAGGGTCGAGCCGGTGCCGCAGGCGAGATCGACGACCGAGATCGACGTCTGCCCCCGAAACGCTGCCAGCACCGCATCGAGCACCGTCTTGTTGCGGGCCGCCGACGTCATAGGGCTCGCGCAGCGCCAGCCACTCCGAGGAAAAGCCGCTCATGCGACCAAGATTGCCCAAGGCTTGATCCAACGCTTGCGCGAACAGCCGCCCCGCGTCGTCCCAGGTCGGCAAGCGCCGCCGCCGCCGCGCGCGCGCCGGCGGCGAGGCGCGCGCGTTCGGCTGGGATTTCCGATCAGCCGCATCAGCGCCGCCGTGAGTTCGGCTGACGTTGTCCGGCGCGACCAGCACGCCGGCGCCGGCCGGCACCGCCTCCGGAATGGCGCCGGCCGTGGTCCCCACCACCGGCAGTCCATGCGCGATCGCCTCGGTAAAGGCCATGCCATAGCCTTCGTAGCGCGACGGCAGCACGAACAGGTCGGCGCTTGCATAGAGCTCGGCCAACCGCTCAGGCGATACCACGCCAGCAAGCTCCACGCGGTCGGTGAGACGCAGCGATGCAATCTGCGCCGTCCAGCGCCCGCGTTGTCCCGGGACTGCGGCTCGGGATCGCCGGCAATGACAAGCCGCCATGGCAGATCGGGATGCTGGCCAAGCGCAGCGATCAGCACGTCATAGCCCTTGCGCGGCACGATCGATCCGACAGCCAGGAGATTGACGACATCGCCACCGGCGCGCTCTGCAATCGCAACGCGGTCATTGCCCGGCAGCACGACGCTGAGTTTGTCCTCCGCAACCGCGAAATCTGCGACAGCAGCCGCGCCGTCGTGGCGCTGGTGGTGACGACGCGTCGGGCAAACGACAATGCCAGCCGTTCGCCTGCTCCCGAATTGCCGCAGCCTCCCATCCTGGCAAGCCGGTTTCGAGCGCGAGCGGATGGTGGACCAAGCGCCACCAGCCGGTGCGTCCGATGCAACGCCTCGGCAGTCTCCGCCATCACGCCGAATGCCAGCCCGTCAATGACGATCAACCGGCCGGCCGGCAAGGCGGCAAGCTGCGCATGCGCGGTCGCGCGCTCGGCCGGCCGACGGCGCGCGGAAAGCCGCCGCCAATATCGACGACATCGACCTGCCACCCACGACTTCGGCAGCTCCGCGACGATCCGCCGGTCATAGACGTAGCCGCCGGTCGGGGTCGACAGGTCGCCCGGCACTGCGAACACCACCTGCTTCATCGCAGCGGGGCCTCATACCAGGCCCGCGCGCTGGGCGATTCCGCGACCGTGACGCGGATCGACGCCAGTTCGCCGCCGGCGCGGCCGAGCTTGCCGGAGCGCGCCGCATCCGCCAGCAGGTCGTAGACGTATCTGGTGAGGAATTCGGTGGTCGTGTTCACGCCCTTGAACTGGGGCAGGTCGTCGAGATTGCGGAAGTTGAGCGGTGCGAGCGCTGCCTTCAGAACGTCATGGGCGCGTCCGATATCGACGACGATGCCGTTCTCATCGAGCCGATCGGACAAGAAAGCGGCGCGCACCACGAAGGTCGCGCCGTGCAATTCCTGCGCGGGACCGAACACGGCGCCACGAAACGAATGGGCAATCATGATCTGGTCCGAGACTTCGACCGCGTACAAGGAACACCTCCGTTCGCCTATTCCTCAAGGATAGCGGATGAGCGGACAACGCGCGTCCGCATCCGCCGCAAGCAATCGCCGGCAGGCGCGCCGGCAATTCCGCGAACGTCGACCGGCGGCGCAAGCAGCACATCGAGCGCCGGATCGTCGAGCAGCGCGAGCGCCGCCGACAATCGTTGATGATACGTCCAGCGCGGCCGATGGGATGCAGCGACCTTGCCGACCTGGCTGGAGAGCAAGCCGCAGCCGCCGGCTATGGAAGGCTCTGGCCGAGCGGCACCGCGACGTCGCCGCTGCCGTACCAGCTCAGCTCGACGACGGCGCCCTCCTCGCCCGCGATGCGCAGCGCGGTCGCAAGCCCTGCCGCGCTCGCGCTGGCATGGAACACGACGTCGCAATTCTCGGGCGCATCGTCAGGCATCGCGAAGCGCGCGCCGAGCGCCCGCGCAAGTTCGGCTCGCGCCGGGCGCCACGTCGACGACGGTCACCGCGGTGCCCGGCATGCGGGCGCACAACCGCGCGACCAGAAGCCCGACAACCCCGCCACCGACCACCGCGATCCGGTCGGCCGGCCCCGGCGCGCCATCCCACACCGCGTTGAGCGCGGTCTCCATATTGGCGGCGAGCACCGCGCGCTGCGGCGGCACGTTGTCCGGCACCATGCCGCGCGGCAGCTGCAGGCACGACGAACTCGCTCTGGTGCGGATGCAGCACGAACACGGTCCGGCCGCGGCCGGCCCCCTCCTCCACCGTGCCGACGGTCGAATAGCCGTATTTGACCGGGATACGGGAATGCCCCGCCCATGAACGGCGCGCGCATGCGCTCGAATTCGCTTTCCGGCACGCGCCCCTCGAAGACAAGCCGCTCGGTGCCGCGGCTGACGGCGCCAAACCGCGCGCGCACGCGCAATTCTCCCGCGGCCGGCGCGGCGACCGCCTCGTCGCGCAGTTCGGCTCGCCTTTTGGCGACATACCAGAGTGCTTTCGATGCCATCTGTCCCACGCTCGAACGTCATGCCCGCGATCGCGAAATTGAGCTATATCCATATATGCTGGAAATGAAAGCCATGCTGGAACGCACTCATGCCGAAATCGTGACCGACGCGCCGCCGACCGGCCGGCGCATCCTGTTCTTCACGCTGGTCGGGCTGTCGATGGCGGGGCTGATCTGGCTCCTGATCTTCGCGCTGTCGGCGGGCGGCTCCAGCCCGGGCGACCTGCTGCTGGTGCATGCTGTTTGCGGTGACGCTGCCGTGGACTGGTGATCGGCTTCTGGAACGCCACCATCGGCCTCATCATCATGCGCTTCGCGCAGGACCCGGTTGCCGCGGTGACACCGGCGGCCGGCCGCGTGTCGGGGCACGAGCCGATCGTGTCGTCGACCGCGATCCTCGTCTGCATCCGCAACGAGCCGCCGGAACGCGTCATCCGGCACATCGCGCCGATGATCGAAGGGCTGGTCGAGGCGACGGCGTCGCGCAGCAATTTCATCGTCTATGTGCTGAGCGACACCAGCGATCTCGCGCATGCCGCCATCGAGAGCACGACATTTCGCCGAACTGGCCAACGCCTGGCGCGGCCGCATGCCGCTCACCTACCGGCGGCGCGAGGTCAACACCGGCTTCAAGGCCGGCAACATCCGCGACTTCTGCGACCGCTGGGGACGAGCAGCACGACCACGCTCTGGTGCTCGACGCCGACAGCCTGATGACCGCCGACGCGGTGCTGCGTCTGGTGCGCATCATGCAGGCCAACCCGCAGCTCGGCATTCTGCAAAGCCTGGTCATCGGCATGCCATCGACCAGCGCGTTTGCGCGCATCTTCCAGTTCGGCATGCGGCTCGGCATGCGCTCCTACACCATCGGCAGCGCCTGGTGGCAGGGCGACTGCGGACCCTATTGGGGTCACAACGCGATCGTGCGGATCGCGCCGTTCATGATGCACTGCCATCTGCCGGTGCTCGGCAAGGGCGCGCTCATTGCCGGCCACGTTCTCAGCCACGACCAGGTCGAAGCGGTGCTGATGCGGCGCGCAGGCTACGAGGTGCGCGTGCTGCCGGAGGAAGGCGACGAGCTTCGAGCAAAATCCGCCGACGCTGCTCGAATTCATCCGCCGGGATTTGCGCTGGTGCCAGGGCAACATGCAGTACTGGCATTTCCTGGCGACTGCCGGGGCTCAAGTGCGGTCAGCCGCTACCAGCTCGCCTTCGCGCTGCTGATGTTCCTGGGCTCGCCGGCCTGGATCGGACTGCTGGTGTTCGGCTCGATCGCGGTCGCGTTTGCGGATCCGAGCGCAGCCTTCATCCGCGCCCGACGCCGGCCTTCTGCTGTTCGGCCTCGTTCTGGTGATGTGGTTCGCGCCGAAGATCGCGACCGTGATCGACGTGCTGACGCGCGCCGCGCTGCGGCGCAGCTTCGGTGGCGGCATCCGCTTCATCGCCGGCGTCGTCACCGAGACGATCTTCTTCCTGCTGCTCGCGCCGATCATGTGGTTCGCGCACACCTTGTTCCTCGTGCGGCTGCTGGCCGGGCCGCTCGATCGGCTGGGGCGCGCAGGCGCGCGACGACCATCAGCGTGCCGTGGTCGCTGGCGGTGCGGCAATTCTGGCCGCACACGCTGCTCGGCGCCTCCAGCGCTCGGCCTGCTGGCGCTGACCGTCCCGGCGGCCATCCCCTACGCGCTGTTCGTCGCCGGCGGGCCGCTGCTGTCGATCCCGCTCGCCGTCGTCACCGCCTCGCCCGCGCTCGGGCGCGCCCTGGTGCGGATCGGGCTCGGGCGGCTGCCGGAGGAAACCGCTCCGCCGCCGGAGATGGCAGCGCTCGCCCTGCCGGCGATCGAGCTCGCGGCCGGACGTCGCGCGTGACGCTCATCGAACAAGTGGCGGACGCTGCGCGGCGTCGTCCGCTCGCTGCGCATCTATTACGGCCGCGGCGCACGGCGCGGCGACATGGACCGCCTCTATCGCCAGTTCGTGCAGTCCGGGCGATCTCGTGTTCGACGTCGGCGCCCATGTCGGCGACCGGATTGCGTCGTTCCGGCGGCTCGGCGCGCGCGTGGTCGCGGTCGAGCCGCAGCCGGCGCTGGCACGCACGCTGCAGCTGCTCTACGGCCGCGACCGCGCCGTGGCCATCGAACCGGTGGCGGTCGGACGCAGCGCGGGATCGATCGACCTCAAGATCAATCTCGACAATCCGACCGTGTCGACGCGCTTCCGACGCGTTCATCAAGGCCGCCGACGGCGCGCCGGGCTGGGAGGGTCAGCATTGGACCAAGACCGTGCGCGTGCCGGTGACCACGCTCGATGCGCTTGATCGACCGGCATGGACTGCCGTCCTTCATCAAGCTCGACGTCGAGGGGTTCGAGGTCGAGGCCCTGGCCGGCCTGACGCAGCCGGTGCCGGCTCTGTCGTTTGAATTCACCACCATCCAGCGCGACCTGGCCACGGCCGGCATCGAGCGCTGCGCGGCGCTCGGGTTTCGCCTGTACAACGCCGCGCTCGGCGAAAGCCAGGCCCTCGTTCATGCCGAATGGCAGGACTGCGCGGAGCATCGCGAACTGGCTGGCGGCGCTGCCGATGGCCAGGCCAATTCGGGCGACATCTATGCCGTTCGGACCGATTCCCCCGCCTGGAGAACGTTTAACGCTGATCGTCCGCGCAAAACGGGCGCACGGAAACCCATATTTAACCGGTTTCGCGCAAGGAAACGCTCTTAGCAATGCGCCACTCATTTGCGGTCTAGGACAAATGACCGAAGGCCTGGCCCGCAAGCGTCAACCACCCGCAAGCAACGCCCCCGCAGAGGAGGCCGGCCGCGCGCCCCACGCTTCGGCGGTACCGATCTGTTTTGTGGTCGATGACGAGGCAAGCATCCGCCATTTCCTGTCGCTCATCCTGCATGGCTCCGGCCTCGACACCGAGGAATTCGCCGACGGCGCGAGCTTCCGGCAGGCCATCGATCGCCGGCTACCCGATCTCGTGTTCCTCGAACGTCGGCCTCGACTTCGCGGAGGCGATCGAATGCGTGAGCACACTCGGCAAGCATCGGCTATTTCGGGTTTGTGCAATTGATGAGCAACCGCGGCTCAGCGGTGCTCGAGCACGTCAAGAGCCATCGGCGAGCAGCACCGGCTGCAAATGCTACCGGTGCTCAAAAAGCCGTTCGATGCGGCAACAATCGTCTCGATCATGCAACAGCTCAAGCTCGGCCACGCCGCGCCGCAGGCGGCACGGGTCGACCTGAGCGAAGCGCTCACGAACAGATGGATCGAATTCTGGTACCAGCCGAAGATCGATCTGCGCAAGAAACAGCTCGCCGGCGTTGAAGCGTTCGCGCGCTGCCGCCATCCGCAACATCGGCATCCTGCTGCCCGGCGCGTTCATGCCCGGCGCGACCGACTCCGAGCTGCCTATCGCTCTCGGAGCTCGCGATCACGAGCGTGCTGGACTGGGGCCAGCAGCTGGTGGCGACTCGGTGTCGATCGTGCAGTTCGCCGTCAACATCCCGGTGTCCACGCTGGTGAACCTTCCGATCACCGACCTCGTGCGTCCGCATACCGCGACAGATCGAGCAATGGCCGGGACTGATCATCGACGTCACCGAAGAGCAGATCGTCACCAATCTGGCGCTGGCCGCCGAGCTGACCAAGACAAGCTCGCGGACGTGAACGTCAAGCTCGCGATCGACAATTTCGGCCGCGGCTACTCCTCCCTTGCCCGCCTCAAGGTGCTGCCGTTCGCAGAACTCAAGCTCGACCCGACCTTCGTCACCGACTGCGGCACCGACAAAGTGAATGCGCCGCTCTGCAAGTCGGTCATCGACCTCGCGCACAATTTCGGCAGCCTCGCGGTCGCGATCGGGATCGAGAAGGCCGCCGACGCGCTGGCGCTCACCAGCATGGGCTGCGACATCGGCCAGGGCTTCCTGCTCGGCCAGCCGATGCCCGAAGAACGGTTCATGTCGCTGCTTCGCCAGCGGGCGCCGGGCAAGGCAAGGCGCCGCCGGCGGCGACCGACGTCTGATCCCTGCCCCGCGCCGTTAAAGCGTGATTGCTTTAAGTTGAATCACAATCACGCTTTAGCTTCTTGATTGAGCATGATCTTTCCGAAAACCGGTTCCCACTGTTCGGGATCATGCTCTAGCGCCACTCGTCAGTGGGTCCAGGCGTCGCGGCGCTTGAAGGCGAAATTGTCGGAATAGGCGATGGCCGCGCGCGCGGCGACGTCTTGGCGTCGAAGACCTGGTAGGGGATGCCGTGGCGCTCGGCATAGGCGACCGCTTCCTCGGCGGTCGCAAACCGCAGCCTCACTTGCTGGCGCATGTCGCCGGATGAGGTCCAGCCCATCAGCGGCTCGATCTCCCGCGGCTGCTCCGGCTCGTAGTCGAGCACCCATTCCCGGGTCTTCGCGGTGCCCGACTGCATCGCCGTCTTCGCTGGCTTGTAGATCCGTGCCACCATGATCGCCGCCTGTTATCCTTACCGGCCTGTTTGCGGCGGGCTGGTCGGGGCAGCAGGATTTGAACCTGCGACCTTCTGGTCCCAAACCAGACGCGCTACCAGACTGCGCTATGCCCCGGGGCGCCGCGCGGGCTCTCGATACACGGTTCGGTTTTGCCCAGCAAGCCAGCGTTACCGGCCGGAGCTGGCCGGTCCGCAAGCTGTCACCGACGGGCCACAAGACGCCCGCATCGGGTTAACCCGACCATGGAATGATGGATCCTAGTGGGAGGCCGGCCCGGTCGGAACGCCTTCCGGCCGCACCTCGGCCGCCATCAGGCCCTTGGGCCCGGGTCCGAAGCGCACCAGCACGAACTGGCCGGGACGCAGTTCGGTGATGCCGTAGCGCCGCAGCGTTTCCATGTGCACGAAGATGTCGGGCGTTCCGTCGCCGCGCGTCAGGAAGCCGAAACCGCGCAGGCGGTTGAACCATTTGACCTGCGCCCGCTCCAGCCCGCTGGTCGGCGTGACCGACACATGCGTCCGCGGCGGCGGCATTTGCGCCGGATGAATCGCCGTCGAGTCGTCCATGGAGAGAACGCGGAACGCCTGCAGTCCGCGCGGGCGCTGCAGCACCTCGCAGACCACGCGCGCGCCCTCATACGCGACCTGATAGCCGTCGCGGCGCAGGCACGTCACGTGCAGGAGAACATCCGGCATGCCATTGTCGGGAACGATGAATCCAAATCCCTTGGAGACATCGAACCACTTGATGACGCCGCTAAGCTCGATGACGCTCGTCGCCTCATCGGCGAGATCGCCCATCGCTTCGCGGTTGGGTCCGATACTTGCGCCGGGCCCCTTTGATCCCATCCCGTCCGACGCCATGACGCCGCACGCTGCCCACTGTTTTGCCGCCTCTTCCGGGCGTTTCGACGAATCTGAATCCCACGTCGAAGATAGCACCCGATTGCGGGCTGGCTAGGCAAAAATGCAGTTGTTCAGGGTATCGCGCGGATGCCTGTGCACATCTTTTTGGATAGTTGCCTGCAAACAACGGCTCTGCGAAATCAATCGGCTCGAATCAATGGGCAATAAGGGGGCGAGCACTGTCCCAATGTCCTCGCGGACCACGAGATCGGCAATTTCGTCGAATTCGGTCGGCTTCGCGGTTGATGATCACCAATCGCGCGCCATTTCGTTTTGCCATCAAGGGAAATCCGGCTGCCGGCCACACCACCAGCGATGAGCCGACCGCGAGAAAAAGGTCGCAGTCGAGCGTGAGCTCCTCCGCGCGACGCATGGCGTCGCTCGGGCATCGCCTGCCCGAACGACACCGTCGCGGTCTTGATGTGGCCGCCGCAAGCGGGACAATCGGGGGCGCGACCGCCTGCCGCAGCAAATTGCTGCCGCACCCAGGACAATTCATACCGCGCTGCACAGTCGAGGCATGCGGCATAGGTGCTGTTGCCGTGCAGTTCGATGACATGTTCCGCCGCAATGCCGGATGCTTGGTGCAAATTGTCGATGTTCTGCGTCACCACCCCGGGAACTTTGCCGGCGCGGTAGAGGCTTGCGAGCGCGAGGTGCCCGCGCCCGGGCTTGCGCGTTGCCGAAATGTTCTTCCATGGCGAACCGCCGCCGCCAGGCCTCGTTGCGCATCTCCTGGCTGGCGAGAAATTCATCGAACGGAATCGGCCGCATCTTGGTCCAAATCCCGCCCGGCGAACGAAAATCCGGAATTCCGCATTCGGTCGAGATTCCGGCGCCGGTGAACGGCACGACCGACTTCGCCGCTTCAATCAAGCCGGCGCAGCTCCTCGATGCCGGTTTGCAGATCGGGCGCGATCATTGCTTGGCCTCGCCCTCGGAGGTCCCTCCGGCTGAAATATTGAATCATTTTGCCCAAAGTCGTCCATCGATCTGATGTAACGTCTTGCGAGCACGGGCTGGATACCGCACCTCGACCTGCGCAGAGGACCTGTCTATGCGATATCTGCACACCATGCTGCGCGTGCGCGATCTCGATCGCGCGCTCGACTTCTACTGCAACGCGCTCGGTCTCAAGGAGACGCGCCGGCGCGTCGACGAGAAGAACCGCTATACCCTCGTGTTCCTGACCGCGCCCGAGGACGAGAGCCTGCTCGGCGAAGCAAGCGCAAGGGCCGCGACGCGCCGCTGGTCGAGCTCACCTACAACTGGGACAGCGAGGACTACGGCGAGGCGCGCTATTTCGGCCACCTCGCCTACGAGGTCGACGACATCTATGCGGTCTGCGAGCGGCTGATGAAGGCCGGCGTGACCATCAACCGCCCGCCGCGCGACGGCGTGATGGCGTTCGTGCGCTCGCCCGACAAGCACTCGATCGAGCTGTTGCAGAAGGGCGCGGCGCTGCCGCCGCAGGAGCCGTGGAAATCCATGCCGAACACCGGGAACTGGTAGCCGCCAGGGCGCGCCCGAACGGCGCGCCGCCAGGGCTCCGCGTTGCTTGCCGCTCGGGCAAAGCGTCTCTATATGTCGCCGGCGCTTCGCGCGCCCTTCGTCTAGCGGTCCAGGACGCCGCCCTTTCACGGCGGTAACACGGGTTCGATTCCCGTAGGGCGCGCCATGTCACGGCGCCGCGCTTTGAAGGCGCCTCAACTGCCGCAGAAGCCGCCCCATATCGAAATTTCCGGCCGGGTCGGTGACGATCCAATCGGGCAGCGGGTAGTGCCAGAACGGATGGTAGAGGACAATTCCCGCGACGTTCAGAATTCCCGCCAAATAGCTGAATGAAGACTTGCTCGTGACCAGGATGTCGGCGGTCGCCAGGCGCTCGATGCACGTCAGCGTGGGCTCGTTGATGAATCGCTTCAAACCGGGAAACACCGCAAAGTCGCCGAACGGATCCTGCTCCGGGCGAAGCTCGATCGGGTCTGCGACACGGCCCAGGAACGCCGGATCGTCCGGCTTGACCGTCACGCTTTTCTGCAAGACCTCCGAGTGCAGCTCCAACTGGAAAGCCACACGCTCGCGCGCCAGCGTAGCCACCAGCTTATGAGCGATCTCGACATAATATCGCGTGTCGATCAATCGTTCCGAGTTGACAAACATCAGCTCTCCGCGCCGCACATGGAGTGCAATTCGCAGCACCTTGTTCGGCGCGCCGTTTCTGAACGGCGACAGTGACTTGCAGATCGCATATCCGTGCGCATAGCGATCCATCAAGCCATGGGGGTTGCCGATGCGAACGACCGTTTCCGTGTTCGCCGCCGACAACGCCGCGATCAACCGACCGAATTTTGAAAATCGAATGGGCGACAGTTGCTTTCGTCGTCCGCGAAGCCGCAAGCCGAGCGCTCTCTCGACGCCGCCGACAGGGACCGATGGCAGGGTTATCGACGTGGGAGCCGCTGTCCGCGGCTGATCGGAGGGAAAGGCAAACGTCCGGTTGAACCGATCGACAAATGCCGGATCCTTCTCCTGGCTTTGGAACGATTCAAGCCCCTGATAGTGGACGTCATGCAGCGGAGAATGGAGATATCGCGTCCCGAGCATCCGCGACAGGCAATAGATGCCGTACATGCGGTGGAGTTGCGCTCCCGCTCCATCCGGGTTGATGTCATTGGCGTAGGTCAGAAAGACATTGTCGAATTGTGCCATGGCCACCGGCATGCCGCAGTTATCGCGCGCGTCAGTCCCGGAGCAGCAGCGTGGTCGCCGTGGCCACGAGCGCGACCAGCGTCACTGCCCATGCAGCCAATGCAAGTTGCAAAAGGCGTAGCCGCCGGCGCGACTTGCGCTGCAGGTTGCGTTCGCCCGCGGTGACATAGTGATCGAACAGATTCGGCGGGTAGCGCAGCGCCTCCAACAGCGCTCCATGTTCTTGGGCTACGAAAAACTTGTTCAATCCGTCTTCGTAGCCAAGCACATAACCATTCTGTTCGAGAATTGTGCTGGCCTCCTGCGACACGTCAACCTGCACAAACGCATCCATCGCCTCAATGATAATGAGCTTGGGACGAAACCTGTCCAGCCGGGCGCCCCGTAAGATCGCAGCTTCGGCGCCCTCTGCGTCGATACTGACGACATCGATCTCCCGATCTCGCGCATGCTCCTCGAAGATGCCGGCCAAGGTCCGAACCGGGACCTTGATCTCGGTCATCGGCTGCCCCAGATCGCGCCGCAACGCCTCAGCGCGGTCGCGATCGCAGGTCGAATGCCCTGACCCTTCACCAAATACAAAAAACGAAATCTCGCCGTCGGTCTCGCCGGCGGCGACGTTCAGGCATATGTCGCGCGGCCGCTTTGCCAAGAAACTGGCGCACGCTCCCGGCGCCGGCTCGATCGTGATCCCGCTCCACCCCCGCTGATAGAGCGCCCACGTATTGGACGCACCCACCGGATCATTCGCACCAACGTCGACGAAAAATCCGCTCTCCTGCGGAAATAGCCTGTCGATGACAACATCCTCGAGATTCCCGGCGTAGCTCACGAACACGCGATCACGCTTGAGATAAGACCGGGCGCTCATATGATCTCGATCTCAGGAAACGGAAAAATCATCCGCCCGCCAGCCGCGAGGAAGGCTGCTTCGCGTTGAACGATGGCATCCTTGAAATGCCAAGGCAAGACAAGGAAATAATCCGGCTTCATGGCTCGCGCCTCCGCCTCCGAAATAATCGGGATGTGCGTGCCGGGCGTATACGCGCCGAATTTGTCGGGATTGACTTCCGCAATCGCGGCCACCTCCCTCTCCGTGATCCCACAAAATTGCAACACGACATTCCCTTTGGTGGAGGCGCCATAGCCGATGATGGTCTTGCCATCGGCAGTCAGCGCATGCAGCAGGCGGCGGAAGTCTTCGCGATGCTTGAACACCCGCTCCTCGAAGTCGCGGTAGGGACGCGGCGTGCGGAGGCCAAGCCGATCCTCCTGTTCGAGGATCCAGTTGGTAACAACGCCACTGGCCGGCCGGCCGCGTCCACGCTTTGCGGCCGTCACGGCGAAGCTGCCGCCGTTCACTGCATTCATTTGGACATCGATGATGTTGAAATCGGCTTGATCGAGGATGTCGGCAACAACACCAAGCGAATAATACTCCAGGTGCTCGTGGCAAATGGTGTCGTAAGAACACAAACGAAGCATCGACGGCATATAACTCTGCTCGAAATGCCAGACGCCGTCCTCCGCGAGCACCTCGTGAATTTGGCGGGCAAACCCGACCGGGTCATCGAGATCGTAAAACATCGCGATCGATGTGACGATCTTGGCGGGCTGCATTCCGGTCTGTCGGTACGCCTCGGCGGAAAAGAAGTCCGGCACGAGCGCGATGTCGTCGCCATAGAACGATCTGAATTTGGCGGCCGTTGGATCGATGCCGACGCGTCGCAGACCTGCGGTCTTGTAGGACTTCAGCAGCGTCGCATCATTGCTGCCGATATCGAGAACGACGTCAGCAGCGCTTGGCGCGTACAGCCGCTCCAAATGGTGGGTCTTGGCTGAAAGATGGCGCACCATGGATTGGTTCAGGCCGGAGCGATAGCCGTAGTTGTCGCCATACATTTCGGCCGCATCATAGGAATGCGAAAGCTGCAACAAACCGCTGGTCGGGCACCAAACGAGCTCAAGCGGCCCCTTGGTGACTTGGTGGTCTTTGGAACGCGGGAATACGCCCGTGAGCGCCTGCTCGCCCAGCGAGAGCACCTTCACAAGATGTGTACTGCCGCTGACGCGACATTTGTCAATCGGTTGCGGCAGTTTGCCCACGCCCCCTCGACGTATGCTTGTTGGCTTGGTGTTCATATTCTAGAAGTCGCCGCTCAACAACTGCGAACACCAAAGGCAATCAGCTTGGCGATGCCGACGGCCGCTCGGCACGAGACGCTGGCAAACGAGAGCGAATTCCGGTAGCGGTCAGTGAGCCGACCGCGACCGGATCCCGGGGGGAACCGCTGTGACCAACAATACGGACGAGAGCCAGCGCGACGACGCGCAGAGCCGCTTGGCCGCCGATTTCATCATCCCACTCCTGGCCTGCGGCCTTGCGGGCTACTACCTCGCGACGACCACCGACCTGGTCTGGGAAGCGCGGGCCGCCGGCGTTGCCGTCGGCGTTCCGCTTGATCGCGCATGTGCGTCTTCCACATGGGGCGCACGATCTACCGCATCGTCCAAGGCAGCGGCAGCTTCGGCATCGGCGACATCTTCGCCAACACGCCTGTTCAACCGTCAGCGCCTGGCGCTGGGACTGCTCATTGCCGCCTTCATCATTGCCCTGCCCTGGACCGGCACCACGCTCGGACTGTTCCTCGTGCTGATCGCCAGCATGCGAATGCTCGGGGTCACCAGCATCCGCACGCTCGCTGGCCGTCGCCGCGACGACCGCCGCGACGGTCTATGTGCTGCTGATCTACCTGGTGAGCAGCCGGCTGCCGCAGGGCCCGATCGAATGGCTGATCGCCTGGGCGTTCGGAATCGGGGCCTGACCGTGGACGTCTCCTACACCGCTTCTCTTCGAATTGTTCGGACGCTCGCTGGCGCTGTGGTGGATCATCCTGCCGGGCATGCTGCTCGGCACGATCGTCGGCATCCTGCCGGGCTTCAGCGCGCAGAACACGCTGATCATCCTGCTGCCGCTCACGCTCTATATGAACATCGAGGCCGGCATGGCCTTGATGATCTCGCTCTATTGCACGACGCAGCTCGGCGGCGGCATCCCGGCGATCCTCTTCAACATGCCCGGCGAAGGCGGCGCCGCCGCGACCGTGCTTGACGGCTATCCGATGACCAAGAAGGGCCAGGCGCAGCAAGCGCTGGTCTGCTGCTTCGCGGCGTCGGCGTTCGGCGGCCTGATCACCACCATCATCACGATGGCGATGCTCCCGGCGCTCGGCCAAGCTCGGGCTTTACTTCCGCAGCGTCGAGATGGTGGTCGTGATGGTGTTCGGCCTCACCTTGATCGCCGCGATCGCCGCGCAGGATCTGCTCAAGGGCCTGATCGCCGGATTCTTCGGCCTGATGATCGGCGCGATCGGCGTCGATCCGGTGTTCGGCACGCCGCGCGCGACCTTCGGCTTCCTCGAGCTCTATGACGGCGTCCCGCTGATCCCGGCGCTGATCGGCCTGTTCGCGATCTCCGAAGCGTTCGTGATGCTGGAAAGCGAGACGATCGTGCGGGACCAAGACCTCAAGGCCGCCAAGGCGGCGCGCTGGGCCGACACCATGGAAGGATTGTGGATCAATGCGCCGATATTGGTGGCAGACGGTCTGGACCTCGGTGATCGGCCTGATCATCGGCATCCTGCCGGGGGCCGGCGCGACGATCGCGGCATTCCTCGCCTATCACTATTCGAAGATGCTTTCGAAGACGCCGGAGCTCTACGGCACCGGCCATCCGCCCGGCGTGATCGCGCCGGAATCCGCCAACAACGGCGTGACCTCGGGAACGCTGGTGCCGGTGTTCGCGCTCGGCATCCCGGGCGGCACCACCGGCGCGATCATGATGCTCGTGCTCACCTATCACGGCGTCGTGCTTGGACCGCGGCTGTTCATCGAGCGGCCCGAGCTGGTCTACTCCGTCTATATGCAGATGCTGGTCTGCTACATCCTGATGGCGCTGCTGATCCTGCCGATGGCGCGCTACATGAGCCGGGTGGTCTGGATCCCGACCAAGTTCCTGGTGCCGCTGATCCTGTCGCTGGTCACCATCGCCGCCTTCTCCGAGCGCGAATACATCTTCGACATGGGGCTCGCGCTGTTCTTCGGCGCTGGTCGGCTACTTCGCGCGCAAGGGCAAATACGAAGTGAGCGCGATGCTGATCGGCGTGATCATGGGCCCGCTGTTCGAGACCTATTTCCTGCGCGTCGATGCGGCTCGGCCAGGGCGACCTGAGCATCCTGTTCTCGTCGACGCTTGGCGAACGTCGCTGTGGGTGATGGTCGTGCTGGCGCTGTTCCTGCCGTTCATCCGCAACCGCAAGAAGACGGGCGTGCTGGCGCAGACGGTGCAGGCCGGCCACGAGAGCTGACGGGCGAGACAGCGGACGGGTGATGACCCCAGGCGTCACGTTATATGGCGTCACGCTATAAGGCGTCTCGGGTTCGCTCCGGCGACGCGTTACGGCTCGACGATCCGGCGCAACCGGTCGATCACCGCCGGGCTCGATGAATATGCGTTCTGGACCACGCGCTGCACGTCGTCCCCGCTTTGCGCGGTGATCTCGATGCGCACCTTGGCGGCCTCGGCCAGCAGTTCCTTGTCCTTCAGCGCCGCCGCGAACGCCTTGCGCAAGATTGCCACGCGCTCGGCCGGCGTGTCCGGCGGGACCAGGTAGGATTTCCCGAACGCCTGCTCGAAGGCGACCATCACCTCAACCGCCCGGCGGTCGATCTCGTTCTTGATGTACGGCCACGGCACCGGCACGCCGAGCTCACCCAGTTCCGGATGCGGCTCAATCGAAGCCTGGACCAGGAGATTGAGCTTCTTCTCTCGAAGCCAATCGGGCTGCTGCGACTTCAGCGCCGTCCAATCGAGGCCGCAGACGCCGTCGATCTCGCCGCGCGACATCGCCAGGAACAGGTCGGGCGGTCCCTTGTAGCCTGAGACGATCTCGAATTGCGCGCCGGTCGAATGCTTGATCATGGCGGCGTATTCGCGGGTCGGGCTGCCGGCCGAAGTCGCGCCGATGACCGTGCGCTGCCGCAGCGCGTCCGCGAACGTCTTGGTCTTCGAATGCGCGAAGGTCATGCACAGCCGCGTGCCGCGCTCCGCGCCCGCGAGATATTGAAACTTGGCCGGGTCGTATTGGCTCACATTGCCGTCGAGCAGGCGGCCGAGGATGGCATTGGGCGCGACCGAGCCGATGACGGTGCCGTCCTTGGGCGCGATCCGGTAGAGATAGCTCGACGCCGTCGCACCGCCGGCGCCCGGCATGTTCTTCATCACCAGCGTCGGCGAACCGGGAATGAAGCGACCGAGATGGCGCGACAGCACGCGGCCGTAGATGCTGAAGCCGCCGCCGACGTCGGTGCCGACGATGAAGTTGATGGTCTTGCCGGCATAGAAGTCGGACGTCGCGGCGCGCTCGCTGCCGGCCAGCAACGCGATGCCGGCGGCTGCGGCGGTTACGACCCATTTCGATCCGTTCGCCATGGCGTCCCCCTCCCCCGGCTCAACCCCGCGTCATGGTCCGGCTGAGGCTGGTCTGCGGCAGATACGACGCCGCGGCGCGCAAGCTTTCCACCAATTCAAGCGTGTCGAGATCGCAAGCCGGCTGACCAGTCCGCATCGATTGCACCGCCGCCGTGGCCGATGCCTGCCCCATCAAGAACGCAGCCGACTGCGAGCGGATCGAGCCGTGGACCTTGGTGTCGCTGGAATGGCAGCGCCCCGCGATCCAAAGATTCTCCCAGCCCTTGGGAACCAGGATGCTGTAGGGAATGCCGAGGCTCTTGCCGCGCGGCAATTTTCCAGACCCGTGCATGTCGCGCATGAAGCGCTCGAACTCCTCTTTCGAACTGTTGGTCGAGTGCACATCGGCCGGACGGTTGTAGACCGCGACCTGGTCCGGGAACTGCCGGGCCGAATTATAGTGGTCGACCGTGAGCTCGAACTCGCCGACGATGCGGCGCGTGTCGCGCACGCCCATCACCGGCGATGTCGCGGCGAGCTCGATACGTTCGCAGCCCGGCACGAATTTGCGATAGAATTCCATATATTCGACGGCGACCTTGCGGCCGTAGATCATGCCCTCCGACAGGCTTTTGACGCTCAGTCCGTCAAGACCGTAGATATGGCCGGCGTTCAGATTGCCGGTCACCTGACCGACCTTCTTCATCCCGGCGATGAAGTGATCGGGATGGCCAAAGTGTCCCTCGGCATTCGCGCGCGGCAAGTATTCTTCCTTGACCTTTTCACGCACCGCGTCGGTGCCGCGATTGGTGCAATAGGCCGGATCGTCCCAGTCGATGCCGCTGAACGTCGAACAGACCGTCGCCGGCTGAAACGGCCAATCGCGACCGGCGACCTTGCATTCGGCGCCGCACGCCGCCGCCAGCACCGCGTCGCCGGTGCAGTCGATGAATGTCTTGGCCTTGATGAAGCCAAGTCCTTCGATATTGCTGATGATCGCGCCGTTGACGGTTCGCCCGTCGACGTCGGCGTCGATCACGCGGGTGAAGTAACGGATTTCGACGCCCGCCTCCACGCAATACTCGTCCAGCAGCCGCTTGAGCGCTTCGGGGTCGAAGGGAATCCAGCGATTGTAGTGCGTGATCCAATAGTCCGGCGTCACCTCGGGACCGAGATAACCGCGCGCATGCATGGTCTCGATCAATTCGCGGGTGAAGCCGCCGACCAGCGTCCGCTCCCCGTCGCCCATCGGGCCGAAGGTGTTCACCAGCCCCGAGGTCGACATGCCGCCGAGCGACCCGGTAGCCTCGACCATTAACACCTTGGCGCCTAGCCGGGCGGCGCAGACCGCGGCGGCGCATCCCGCCGGGCCGCCGCCCGCGACCAGAATGTCATAGCTATCCTCGACGGGAATACTGCGGCTGAAATTGTAGGATTGCATCTTGATGGCTCTCGGTGAGGGGCGAGAACCTAAAGCCCCTCAGTCACGCTGTAAATCGGGCTGCTCGCATGGCGATGAGGTCGCGGAGGCAGGGGATGCATAGGCATGGGATGCGTAGGCTGGGATGCGTAGGCTGGGATGCGTAGGCGTGCCGGCCGCCGTTGAAATCCTCGATCAGGTAGTGGGCCGCGCCGTTGCTTCCACAGTCCGCTCGAGATAATTCGGACCGATCGGCGACTTGCCGTGACCGCCCGGAATGTCGAGCACGTAGGTCGGCTGGCACAGGCCGGACAGCCGCCCGTGCAGCGCCGCATCAGCGCCTGGCCGTGCTCGACATCGGTGCGCAGGTGGGCCGTCCCCGGCGCGAGATCGCCGTGATGCAGGTAGTAGGGCTTGATGCGGTTTTCGACGAACGCGCGCATCAAGGCGCCGAGCGTGTCCGGCATCGTCGTTGACGCCGCGCAACAGCACGCTCTGGCTCAGCATCGGGATGCCGGCATCGACGATCCGCGCGCAGGCCGCGCGCGCGCGATCGGTCAGTTCGCGCGGATGGTTGGCATGCAGCACGACGTAGGTGCTCTTGCCGGGCGACCTTCAGCGCGCGCACGAGCGCGGCGCGAAATCCGATCCGGCGCCACGACCGGCACGCGGGTGTGCACGCGGACGATCTTGACGTGCTCGATCTCGCCGAGCGCGCGCACGACCTCGCGCAAGCCGGCGCGGCGACAGGATCAACGGATCGCCGCCGGTCAGGATGACCTCCCAGATGTCCGGATGCGCGCGGATGTAGTCGAGCGCGCGCCGCGAGCGCGACGCGCGACAGCGACTGCCGGCGGCCCGGTCCGACCATCTCGCGGCGGAAGCAGAACCGGCAATAGACCGGACAGACATGCACGAGCTTGAGCAGCACGCGGTCGGGATAGCGATGCACGATGCCTTCGACCGGACTGTGCGCGTCGTCGCCGATCGGGTCGGCTGTTTCGCCGGCGCGCGGCTCGCAGTTCCGCCGCATCCGGAACGAACTGGCGCGCGATCGGATCGTGCGGGTCGGCAGGATCGATCAGGCCGGCGATGTCGGGCGTCAGCGACACCGCATAGCGCGCCGCGACCCGTTCGAGCTCAGCAACGCGCTCGGGCGGGATCAGCCCCGCCGCCAGCAAAGCGGCCGGGTCCCGCAGAGTGGTTTCGGTCTGGTCGTGTCATGGCAACATCCTCGATGACGGGCGAGGATGTAGTCAGTTCAGCCGACGACGTCCAGCGCGCACTGATGCAATCGTCATTGAGCAGGACGCCGTGCAGCGCACTGCGGCGCGAGCCTCCCGCTCCTCTCGGCGAGAGGGCTCGAATCGAGCTGCCCACAGCTTCGAGATCACCGTCGGCTATCGCTCGCTCCTCACGCTGTGAGGGAACGACGAGTCGAGAGCTCACGACGTCTAGTTCAGTTGGCGACGCCGGCGGCGCGCACCATCTTGCCCCAATTGGCGATTTCGCTCTTGAAGTAGGCGTCGGTCTCGGGAAGATTTTTGAAGATCGGATCGAACCCGATCTGCGCAAGCTTCGCCAGCACGTCGGGCGCCTTCATGATCTCGTTGATCTCGGCATTGAGCTTCGGCACGACCGCATCGGGGGTCTTGGCCGGCGCGAAGAAGCCGACCCACGAGCCGGACAACACGTCAAAGCCCATCTCGCGGTAGGTCGGCACGTCCTTCACCGCCGGCACGCGCTTGTCGCTTGCGACGCCGAGCCCGCGCAGGCGCCCTTCGACGATATGCGGGGTCACCGTCGGCAGCGTCAGCACCAGCGCGTTGACGTGGTTGCCGAGCGCGGCCGTCACCGCCGGCGCGCCGCCGGTGAACGGCACGTGCACCGACTGCACCTTGGCGACTTCGCGGAACAGATATTCGCGCGCCGATATGCGGCGCGGTGCCGACGCCGGCGCTGCCATAGGTGAAGCTCGCCTTCTTGCCGTTGGCGATGAACTCCTTGAGGTTCTTGGCCGGATTGCTGGGATGGACCGCGAGCACGTCCGGGCTGATCGCGACGATCGCGACCGGGCGCAGATCCGAGGTGTTGTAGCCCCGGTTCTTCGAGGCGGTGTCGTTGACCGCCAGCGCCGTCGTGGTCGCGAGCAACGTGTAGCCGTCGGGCGCCGCGGTCGCGACCGCGCGCGCCGCGAGATTGCCGCCGGCGCCGCCGCGGTTCTCGATCACGACGACTGGTTGAGGCGCTCGCTGAGCTTCTGGCCGACCAGACGGCCGATAGCGTCGGCGATGCCGCCGGCGGCGAAGGCCACGATCACGTTGACGTTCTGCGACGGGTAGGTCTGCGCCGAAGCCGGCTGCGCAATAACGCAGCCGGCGAGGCCCGCGATCAACGCAGCGCGCAAGGGAGCCCGCGACGTGCAACCATGGAATGCCCTTTCTGATCGTGCTCGGTTGAATCGCAATAGCACGCCAAGCGGTGGCCCGGGCGCGCCTTCAAGCCGCAGCCATGATGGCACAAATCTGCGAATTCACTGCTGCCGCCAGATGCTTGTCGACCAGCCACTTGGCGATGACATCAAGGACGGCAGATTTTCTTGTCCATCATCAGCATTTGCGCAGTTGCCTCGGGATGCTCGGCCGCTCCGGCAGGCCGACGACCAGTCGACGACTTGCCGCCGGCCGCTCGCATGCCATCGGCATAGGCCGAGCGCCGCCTTGCGGTAAGCGACCCAGCGTGGATCCTGGTCGATGTAATCGCCGTAGATCGGCAGCAGCGGCATGTCCTTCACCGCTTTGGCGCCGCACCGCCGCCGATCGGGCTCGACCGAGACCATCGCCTTGACCTTTCGGCGCTGTCGGCAGCTGGAACGCAAAGTGACCGCCCTGGCTGTGCGCGAGGATCAGCACGGACAGACCTTGTCGATGAGCGCGACATAGCGTCGATGATCGCCTTGTCGGTCGACAGCCAGCGCGGCACGATCGCGCTTAGGAAGTTGTCGTAGGCCTCGATCGGGAACTGGTTCGAGCAGGAGCTGCGCTTGCCGGGCTCGGCGCGTTCGAGATCAGTGCTGATGCCGGAAGCGCTCCCAGGATCGACCTCGGTAAGCAGATCGGATCGTCCTTCCAGACCATCGGCGCGGCGAAGCCGACGGCCTCGCTCGGTGCATCGGTGATGTAACGTCCCAGCCAGGCGGATCATCATGTCCGCCAACCTTCGCGGCCGTCGGGCGTGGTCTCGTAGGTGGCGCCGTGAGCCCACCGCCGTGCCACATCAAGAGCGGCAATTTCCCTTTGCGATTTTGCGGAAGGAAATACTGCGCGTACATGTGCTCGACATGATAGGTGCCGTTGAGATCGAGCTTCGATGTCGGCCCGCCCGCGACGCGCTCGATCTCCTTGACCGGCTGGCCCGTCACGACGACCTTGCGCCCGCCGACGTGGAACGATCCCATGTCGCGCAACGCCATGGGCTGCTGCTGGGCCGTTGCGGAGTGGTGAGCAGTGCCGTGATCGTCGCGATAAGCCAATCTGGCGCATGTCTCCCCCTCACTTTCTGCGCTCACAGCGACATGATCGTTGTAGATAGAGCGCCGAGCATGCGATCAGCCTCCCAAGACTCGATCACCTACGGCTCGTCGACCGGCGTCCACATCACCTGCTCGATCCGCGTCGCGCCGGTCGCCAGCATCACCAGCCGGTCGAAGCCGAGCGCGACGCCGCAGGCCGGCGGCATCGTCCGCAGCGCGGCGATGAAATCCTCGTCGATCGGATAGCGCTCGCCGTAGATGCGCTCCTTCTCCGCCATCTCGGCCGCGAGCCGCCGCCGCTGCTCGACCGGATCGGTGAGTTCGCCGAAGCCGTTGGCGAGCTCGACGCCGCAGACGTAGAGCTCGAACCGCTCGGCGACCCGCGGATCGCCGGGCTTGGGCCGCGCCAGCGCCGACATCACGGCCGGATATTCGTCGAGGATCGTCGGCGCGGCCGATGCCGAGATTGCGGCTCGATCTTCTCGACCAGCACGCGGCTGAAGATGTCGCCCCAGGTATCGTCGCTCGGCGATGTGGCACGCCGGCCGCCGTTCGCCATCGTCGCGAAGCGTCGGCGGTCGGGCCCTTCCGGCGGCAGCGCCGCCATCAGGTCGATGCCGGCGAAGCGGTCGAACGCCTCCGCCACCGTCAGCCGCTCGGGCGCGGCGAACGGGTCGGCGATGCGGTCGCGGAACGATGAACTGCCGGGCGCCCGCGGTCTGCGCCGCGCAGGCCAGCACCGCCACGCAGTCGTCCATCAGCAGCTCGTAGGGCTCGTGCGCGCGGTACCATTCGAGCATGGTGAATTCGGGATGATGCAGCGCGCCGCGCTCGCGGTTGCGGAACGCAGCGGGCGAACTCGAAGATCCGCCGCTCGCCGGCGGCCAGCAGCTTCTTGCAGGCGAATTCCGGCGAGGTGCGCAGGTAGCGCCGGTCGCGGCCGGCCGGCGACGACCAGCTCGGTCCGCATGGCATGGAGATGGGTCTCGTTGCCCGGCGAGACCTGCAGCGTCGCGGTTTCGACCTCGACGAACTCCCGCTCGGCGAACAAATCCCGCAACGCCCGCGGCGATTCCGCGCCCGCGCGAGCAGGAACGGCCGGCGGTCGGCATGGGCATCGGGGGCCCAGAAACGGGGGCGACTGGCCATCAGAACGGGTCCCGGAAGCCGCGAAAATCGCTGGCGGTCGGGCGCAGGATCAGTATGTTGCGCCCCGACATGTCGGCCGGCCGGCCTCGGGCCGGCCGCCGATCGCTCAAACAAGGATGCACGTTCGTGAAAGTCATCGCCAGCTCGCTCCGCAAAGGCAATATCCTCGAACTCGACGACGGTAAACTCTATGTCGTCCTGAACGCCGAAAGCTTCCATCCCGGCAAGGGCACGCCGACGACCCAGATCGACATGCGCCGCATCAGCGACGGCGTGAAGACCGCCCAGCGCTACAAGACCACCGAGCAGGTCGAGCGCGCGCATGTGGAGGAGCAGGACTTCCAGTTCCTCTACCAGGACGGCGAAGGCTTCCACTTCATGAACACCGAGAACTACGACCAGGTCACCCTGCAGGCCGACCTGGTCGGCGACCAGGCCGCCTATCTCCAGCCCGAGATGAAGGTCAAGCTGGCGGTCTATGACGGCGTTGCCGGTGTCGATCGAACTGCCGCAGAAGGTGACGCTCGAAGTGGCGGAAACCGAGCCCGCCATCAAGAGCCAGACCGCCGCCTCGTCCTACAAGCCGGCGATGCTGTCGAACGGCGTGCGCACCATGGTGCCGCCCTTCGTCGGCGACCGGCACCAGGATCGTGGTGATGACCGCCGACGGCTCCTACGTCGAGCGCGCCAAGGACTGACCGGCCGTCGGTCTTGGGTCGCTCACGTTTGTGGCTGAAGCGTTAGCGCAGGTTGTTCCGAATTTTGAACGAAAAGCGCGTTCAAGCGGCTCAACGACAACGGATTCGTGTGCGAGGTGCACGCCATGACCGAACAACGCCCTTTCTCCCGCCGCGCGTTCTTTCCGGTTCTGACCGGAGCGATCTCCTTCGCCTTCGATGCGCACGCACAAGGTGCGCGGCCGTTTCCGCAATGGGTCGAAAGCTTCCGGGCGCGCGCAATCAGCGCGCGGCATTTCGGACGCGACCTACACGCGCGTGATGGGCAACCTCAAGCCCGACACCGTCGGTCTTCGACCGCGATCCGCAACCAGCCCGAGTTCAAGGAACAGCTCTGGCAGTACCTCAACCGCCGCGTCTCCGACTGGCGCATCACCGACCGGCAAGGAGAAGGCTGAAGGAACATGGCGCGCTGCTCGCGCGCATCGAAAAGGACTACGGCGTCGACGCGCACCGTGCTGCTGGCGCTGTGGGGCATCGAATCGGCCTACGGCGATCCCGACGTGCAGAAGAACGCACATGCGGCCGGTGTTCCCGGCGCTCGCCGCGCTCGCCTGGGGCGAGCCGCGCCGCCGCAAGTACTGGGAGCAGGAGCTGCTCAACGCGCTGCGTCATCGTCGAGCGCGGCTGGAGCGACGCCGGAGGAGATGCGCGGCTCCTGGGCCGGCGCCATGGGCCACACCCAGTGGATGCCGGAGGTCTGGCTCAACGTCGGCATCGGACTACGACGGCGACGGCCGCGTCTCGCCGTTCGGCAAGCCCGACGACGCGCTCGCCGTCGACCGCGCGCTATCTCGTCAAGCGCGGCAAGTATCGCGCGCGGCGAGCACTGGGGCTACGAGGTGACGCGCGCCGGGCAGCGCGGCGGCGAGCGCGTCGCGCAGCTACGAGGCCTGGCAGAAGGCCG
The DNA here is from genome assembly GCA_963741595.1 of uncultured Alphaproteobacteria bacterium. GTDB lineage: Bacteria > Pseudomonadota > Alphaproteobacteria > Rhizobiales > Xanthobacteraceae > VAZQ01. Next base: position 159,280 of record CAVUIV010000010.1, on the reverse strand, counting down.
GCGTCACCCGCGCCGACGGCCAGCCGTTCCCGCAGCCCGATCGGCGACCGCCAAGCTGTGGGTGCCGGTGCCGGGCGGCCCGGCCTTCCTGCTCGGCCCGAATTTCTACGCGGTGCGCTCGCTACAACCCGTCGATGAACTACACGCTGTCGATCGTGCACCTCGGCGACCGTGATCATGCGGCGGCGAACCGGTCGCGCAGAAATTCCCCGGCGGCGAGCGCCGCCGACGCTCGCCGAAGTCCAGGAAATCCAGCAGCGCCTGACCGCGCTCGGCTTCGACACCGGCGGCACCGACGGCCGCGTCGGCACCGACACCATGCAGCGCGGTGCAGCGATTTCCAGCGCAAAGTCGGCATGGAGCCGGCCGACGGCTATGCCGGCGTGAAGCTGCTCGCGCGGTTGCGCCAAGGCCTCTGATCCGGTTCTATGGGGCCGATTCGCTCCCGAGAACCCAAGGATCATCCAGTGACGACTGCAAAAGCCAAGGCGGCACCTGCCGCCGACAGCGCCTGCCCAGCCCATCCCTCGATCCGCGAACTCGACCGCCCGGCCAATCTGACGCCGCCAACGCGCCCGGCTGGGGCAGCGACGTCGTCGCCGAAACGCTGCGCGCGCTCGAAATTCCCTATATCGCGCTCAATCCCGGCGCGAGCTATCGCGGCCTGCACGACTCGATCGTGAACTATCTCGGCAACGAGACGCCGCAGATGCTGCTCTGCCTGCACGAGGAGGTCGCGGTCGCGATCGCGCACGGCTACGCCAAGGTCACCGGCAAGGCGATGGCGGCGGCGGTGCATTCCAACGTCGGCCTGTTCCACGCCACCATGGCGATGTTCAACGCCTGGTGCGACCGCATGCCGATCGTCGATCGCTCGGCGCCACCGGCCCGGTCGATGCCGCCAAGCGCCGGCCCTGGATCGACTGGATCCACACCGCGCGCGACCAGGGCGCGATCGTCCGCAACTACACCAAGTGGGACGACCAGCCGGCCTCGCCCGCAGGCGTCGCGCGAAGCGATCTATCCGCGCCACCTGGATCGCCAACACCGCGCCGCATGGGCCCGGTCTACATCAACCTCGACGCCGAGCTGCAGGAAGCGAAGCTCACCGAGCCGCTCACGCCCGATCGATCGCCGCGCGCTTCATGCCGCAGACCGACACGGCGCCTTCGGCCGAGACTGGTCAAGAAGGCCGCCGCCATGCTCAAGGGCGCGAAGAACATCGGTCATCCTGTGCGGCCGCGACTCGCGCAGCCTCGATGCCTGGAACGAGCGCGTCGCGCTCGCCGAAGGCGCTCAACGCCAAGGTCATCACCGAACTCAAGATCGGCGCTGCGTTCCCGACCGACCATCCGCTGCATGGCCGCGATCCCCGCCGGCAGCGCGATCCCGCCGGACGCGCAAGCGGCGGTGAAGGCCGCCGACGTGATCCTCACTCTCGACTGGGTCGACCTCGCCGGCGTGTTCAAGGTGACGTTCGGCGACGAGCCGCCGAAGGCGAAGGTCATCTCGATCAGCAACGACTTCCGCATCCACAGCGGCTGGAGCATGGACTACCAGGGCCTGCCGCCGGTCGACGTGCTGCTGCCGGTGACGCCGGACGAGGCGGTGCCCGAACTCAACAAGGCGCTCGGCTTCACGGCCAAGCCGTTCACCAAGCGCGCACTGCCGAAGCGCGACAAGCCCGATCTCTCGACCGGCAAGCTGCGTCGTCAACGACCTCGTGCGCGCGCTCAAGTCCGCCTGCGGCGACCGCGACGTGACGCTCGCGCACATCTCGCTGTCGTGGGACGGCGCGACCTGGCCGTTCCAGCATCCGCTCGACTATGTCGGCTCGGAAGGCGGCGGCGGCGTCGGCGGCGGCCCGGGCAATGCGGTCGGCGCCGCGCTCGCGCTCAAGGGCTCCGGCCGGCTGCCGGTCGCGGTCTGCGGCGACGGCGACTTCATGATGGGCAACGACCGCGGTCTGGACCGCGGCGCACTACAAGATCCCGCTCCTGATCGTGGTCGCCAACAACCGCTCGTTCTTCAACGACGAGCTGCACCAGGAGCGCGTCGCGCGCATCCGCTCGCGGCCGCCGGAGAACCGCTGGATCGGCCAGCGCATCTCGCCGCCGGACATCGACATCGCGGCGCTCGCCCGTTCGCAGGGCGCGCAGGGCTTCGGCCCGGTGACCAAGCAGGACGATCTGGTGGAGACCTTCCGCAAGGCGATCGCCGCGGTCGAGGCCGGCGAAGTCGCGGTGGTCGACGTGCGGGTCGAGCCCGGCTATTCCGCGGTGACGACCGCCGCGATGCTGCGCGGGACCGAGAAATAGGCTTCGCATCTGCCAAAATCGAAGCGAAATGGCCGGGTTCGTCCCGGCCATTTCTATTTGGGCACAGCCCGGAGCGTTTGATCGACCTGACGTCCACCAAGGGCAGGAACAATCGCTGAACAGATCGCCATTGCAAAGACAACGTGCGCACTTTCAGCCGAGCCGGCCAGTTGCTATCTAACCTGTCATGTTCATTGCCGAACTTTTGATCGTTTTCTTGCTGACCTTGCTCAACGGCTCGCTAGCAATGTCGGAATTGGCGATCGTGTCCGCGCGCCCGGCTCGCCTGCGCGCCATGGTCGAACGCAATGTCGTTGGGTCGCGACGCGCGCTGGCGCTGGCGTCCGATCCGGGTCGTTTTCTCTCCACCGTCCAGATCGGGATCACGCTGGTTGGTGTGCTGTCCGGCGCTTTCTCCGGCGCCACGCTCGGCGCCCGACTTGCAGAGTGGCTGACGGATCTGGGCATTCCGGACCGCTTTGCCGATGTGATCGGGATCGGCGCGGTCGTCGTCGCCATTACCTATCTCTCGCTCATTGTCGGAGAGCTGGTCCCCAAGCGGATTGCCCTGAGAGCTCCTGAAGCAATCGCGGTCCGCGTCGCGCCGGCGATGATGCTGCTCGCGAAGATCATGTCGCCACTGGTCTGGCTGCTTGATTCATCGGGACGCGCGGTGCTGCGTTTGTTGGGACAGCAGAAAGCGACGGCAAGCCAGGTCACTGAAGACGAGATCCGAACCCTGGTCGCCGAGGCGGAGCATGCGGGCGTGTTGGAGCCGGGCGAGAAGGAAATGATCGCCGGCGTGATGCGCCTCGGTGATGCGCCGGTCCGCGCCGTCATGACGCCACGGCGCGAGGTCGACATGATCAAGCTCTCCGACGATCCGCAGGCAATCCGGCTGGCGATCACGACCTCACCGCACTCGCGGCTGCCGGCCTATGAGACCGATCCGGATGACGTGCTGGGCGTACTGCAGGCCAAGGACTTGCTGCACGCCTTCATGATCAACGATCAGCCGGATATCCGCAGCCATCTCCGTCAGGCGCCGATTATCCCGGACACGCTCGATGCGCGCGACGTCGTTACGATCCTGAAGGGTTCGCCGGTCCACATCGGATTGGTCGTGGACGAGTACGGACATTTCGAAGGCGTGGTGACGTCGGCCGACATTCTCGAAGCGATCGTCGGTGAGTTTAGTACCGAGGAGGGCTCGCCCGAGCCGATGTACATCCGGCGCGACGGCGGTTCGCTGCTTCTCTCAGGATGGATGCCGGCTGAGCAATTCCAGGAGCTCACCGGCATTCCGCTGCCGGAGGACCGCTCGTACCACACCGTCGCCGGCTTCGTGCTGGATTCCTGCGGCGCCCTGCCGGCCGTCGGCGACGGGTTCGACGCCCATGGCTGGCGATTTGAAATCATGGACCTCGATGGCCGCCGGATCGACAAGGTGCTCGCCACCCGGCTGCCCCCCGGCCGGCGCGTCAACCAGGCGGGCCCTCGACCCAGGCCCTCCTCTTAGAGCAGAGGCTCATTCGCGCCGCGCGTGGCCCCAATGGCGACGCTCAGCTCCAGCGCCAGACCCCATAGGCGTGACCGTTTTGCATCTGCGGGGCAACATAGACCGGCTTGCGCTCGCCGATCGCCCCGAGCATGGCAATCCAATCGAGCAGTTCGCCGCCGACATTGCCGGCTTTGAGCAACTGCCGCGGGGTCGCTTCCGCGATCAATGTCTGCGTGTCCTGGCTTTCCATCATGCGGATCACCCGCCAAGCCCAATCCGGATCCGGAACGCCGTCGCTGCGGCCCGGCGCCATGCGCGGGCCACCGACCTCCAGCGAGAAGCTGCCGCTGCCCATGACCGCGACCCGCAACGGGGCGGACCATGACTCGATCGCTCGCGCGACCGCCCGGCCCAACTCGTAGCAACGCCTTGCCGACGGCAGCGGCGGCACATGCGCGCTGATGAAGATCGGGATGACCGGCACGTCCATCTGCGGCGTGAGGAAATGCAGCGGCACCGAGATCGAATGATCGACCGAGAATTTCTGCACCAGCGCCAGGTCAAAGCCCGCGTCGATCGCCGTGGAACGAATGTGCGAAGCAAGGCTGGCGGCCGAGGGGATCGTGTAGATCGGCATCTCGCGGGGCTCGTCATTCGGCCCTTTGAAGGAATGGTCGACGCCAATCGCAAACACCGGCAGGTTGTCGAGAAAGAACGTGTTCAGGTGATCCGTATCGAACATCACGATGACGTCCGGCCGGACCGCCGCGAGGTGTTCCTTCTGGGCGGCGAACAATTTGGCTGTTTCGCAATCGGGACCGTCACGCTTGACGAAAAATGGAAAGACCGGCGTGTGCGGAACGCCAAAGCCGGCAACGATCTGGGCCATGTTCTACTCTTCCGTCGTGGATCTTTGAGCTGCGTTGACGAGATAACCGGATGGCGGGTCAGTCGACCGGATTGCCGACTTCATCGACTTTTACGGCGCGCATCTTCTCATTGTAGTTTTCAACGTTGAGACCAAGGACCTCAAAACGCGGCAGGTACCCCATCAAGAACGCGTTCGCGCCCATGCGATAGAGCTTGCCCACGTCGGCCGCGAGCAACGCGGCACGCTCCTCCTCCGTCAGGTCGAGCGGAGCGAGCGCCTTGGCGGGATCAGACTTCATCGCTGCGCGAAAGCCATGATCCCGCAGCACTTCACGGCACAAGTGGTTGACGGCAAAGATCGACATGGAGCGAGGCCCTAGATTGTGAACGTCTCGTGGGTCGACGGATGGAACATTTCCTCCGGCTTCACCAGCCGCTCCGACAAGTTTTCCGAATGGTGATGCCGCAGGAACGTTTCCAGCACCTTGCGGTTGGCCGCCAGGCCGTAGCTCCAGAAATCGTGCCCCATCAGCTCGCGCGCGGCGCGCAGCTGCTCGTCCAGGAACGGCAGCGTGCATTTGCTGGTCGCGGTGTCCTCCAACTCCTCCATGCACTTCGCCTTCGACTGCTCGAGCGCCTTGAACACCGCCGCCGGGAGCCACGGATGCTGCTCGACCAGCGTGCGCCGGATGCCGGTCACGTGCATGATCGGAAAGATGCCGGTACGCTTGAAGTAGTCCTTGCCGGCGGCGATCGGATCGGGAAACAGCCAGCCGATATTCGCGTTGTTTTTGCCGGCGAGCCGCGGCACCCGCGGCGCGATGAAGGCGTCGATGTCGCCGCTTTCCAGCAATTGCGAGATCGTCTTGCCCTCGGGAGCGTCCACCATTTTGACGCCGGGTGGCAGCTTGATGGTGATCTTCTCCGGCCGCGTCGGATCGTCGATCCCACCCCGCACCCAGGTGATGTCCGACGGTTTCACCCCGTAGTCATCCTGCAGGATCGCGCGCGCCCAGACGCAGGCCGTGAGCTGGAATTCGGGCAAGCCGACGCGCTTGCCCTTCAGGTCCTCCGGCTTCTTGATCCGATCGGTGCGCACGTAAATACAGTTGTGGCGAAACATCCGCGACACGAATGCCGGTATCCCGACATACGGGCAATTGCCCTGCGCGGTCTTGACCGTGAAGCTCGACATCGACAGTTCGCAGATATCGAAATCCATGGTGCGGAAAGCGCGGAAGAAAATCTCCTCCGGCGGCAGCATCATGAACACCGGGTCGACCCCGTCGATCTGCACCGCCCCGTCAAACAGCGGGCGGGCCCGATCGTAATTGCCGATAGCCACGGATAGCTTCAATTTCGACATCGTCCTCAATCTTTCTGTAAAGGTTGCCATGGCTAGATACCCCTCCCGATCCCCGCCAGAGCAACCATGGGCATCAATGTTCTTCCTGCGAACGACCCTGCTGGCGCTGATCCTGGCGAGTGCACCGCTCCCCGCCTCCGCCGACGATCTTGAACAATTCACCGCGGCGGTCGATCGAGCGGAACTGCAGTACCGGGCCGCGCTGCGCACGCTGGAATCCTCCGGCCGCGACGAAACCGCCGCCGAGGTGAGGCTGTTTCGCCAAGCCTGGCAGGACGTGATCACGACGCTCGACGAGAACCGCGCCGGCGGCAGTTCGCAGGGCGACGACTCCTACGCCGTCACCATGACGGAGATCGACGCACGTCTGGTCGGCGCGCTGATCGTCATCGATATCGGAAGCCGCGAGGCGGCGCGCGCCGCGCTAGCCCCCATCGGCGAGACGACTCGCGAAGCTGCGTGAGCGCTCGGCGTCGGCCCAACCGGCCGCGACTGAACCGGCCTCGCCGCAGCCAGCACCATCGCAGCCGGCACCGTCCCCGCCGAACCAGGACAAATGAAAACGGCGGCACGCGGCCGCCGCTCTCCTCGCAGATTCCGATCCGCTCAGCCGAAAATGTCGGCGACGATTCCGTTATACCAGTCGATCGACTCCTGGTAGTTCTGCTTGCGGATGTCGGCCGGCTCGCCGGGCTTGCTGACGAACGTGGACGACGCCTTGATGATGCCGCCCTGCGCCTCGTAGGCGCCGCCGATCTTCACATTGTCATCGGTCTCGATCAGGCTCCAGCAGGTGTTGCTGTAGCGCGCCGGGAAGGTCTTCGCGCCGGCGAGTTCGCCGCGGATCACCATCGCCGCCACCTTGGCCTGGCTGTTGGCGGAAAATGCCGATTTCGGCATTTCGCCGGGGATGCAGGCGTCGCCGAGCACGAAGATATTGCTGTCCATCTTCGACTTCATGTTCGCCGGATCGATCGGGCAGAAGCCCGACTTGTCGGCGAGCCCGGCGGAGAGTGCGATCTGCCCGGCGGTCTGCGCCGGGATCACGTTGACGAGCTGCGCCTTGTAGTTGGCGAGGTCGGTCATCACCTCGTTGGTCTTCGGATTCACGCCCTTGATGCCGCCATGCATCTTGGGGTCCTGCCATTCGATCATGCCCGGGTAGTGCCGTTCCCAGCCTTCGATGAACAGCGGCTGCTTGGAAAAGCCGGGCTTGGGATCGAGGACGATGATCCTCGACTTCTTGTGGCCCTTGGCCTTGAGCACGTGGGCGAACATCGAGACGCGCTCGTAGGGTCCGGGAGGACAACGGTAGGGATTGGGCGGCGCGATCATCACGATCAGCGCGCCGTCGCGCAGCGCGTTGAGCCGCTTCACCAGGAGCTGCGTCTGCGCGCCGGGCTTCCAGGCATGCGGCATCGTCTGCGACGCCGCTTCCGAATAGCCGGGCACCGAATCCCATTTCAGGTCGATGCCGGGCGAGATCACCAACCGGTCGTACGGAATGCTCTGCTCGCCGACCATGACCTGCTCCTTTTCCCGGTCGATCGGCCGCTCGCCCGCGCCGGCACGATCCGCACCCCTTCCCTGCGCACCTTGTCGTAGTTGTGGGTGATCGACTGGAACGAACGGTAGCCGCCGACATACAAGTTGGAAAAGAAGCAGGTGGTGAAGTTGCGGATCGGCTCGATCATCGTCACGTCGATCGCGCCGGCCGCGTCTTTGTTGACGTAGCGCGCCACGGTGCCGCCGCCGGGACCACCGCCGATCACGACGACCTTGGCCTTGGCTTTGGCTTGTCCCAGCACTGCGGGTGCAAACAGCGGCGTGGTCGCGACGCTCGCGAACGATGCACCGGCGAGGCGGGTGAATTTGCGGCGTGTCAGATCAGTCATGTGTCTCGTCCCCCTGAAGTTCCTATGGCTTCCTAGTCACTGGAAAAAGTGCGCAAGCGCGTCGATCTCGTCATCCTTCAGGCGGCTTGCCACGGTCTGCATCACCGGATTGGGCAATTGCTTGTCGCGATAGGCCTTGATCAAGGCAGCAAACGTCGTCTCCTGCATCCCAAAAATATTGGGAATGGCGCTGCCGGCAGTTCCGCTACGATGGCAAGTCAGGCACTCCGTGGCAAGGTAACGGCCAAACTCAAGGTCGGTTTTTTGTGCCAGGCACGCGCTGGAAATAGCGGTGAGAGCCGCAGCCAAGCCAAGCCCAGTGAATCGATGAATTGACGGCATCGACGTGGAGCTCCCGAAGCAGTCCTTGCCCTATGACGGCGTTTCCCAGAACATATGCAAAAAATGACAACCGTGTCATCCTTTATCTGGAGAGCGCGCCTCAAGCGGATGTCGAGCCGAGCGTGCCGACTTCTGCTTCCAACAGCGACCAGCATCGTTCGCCAAGACGGCCGCGCCACGTGGAATAGATTTCCCCAAGCCGAGCGCGGAACGGGCCCGCGTCAACCTCATTGAAGATCAGGCCACGGTTGGCCAGCTCTTGTCGCATGGTCGCATTGAGTGCGTGTTGGGCCATGCGCTGACGATGCACATGGGTCGCCACATTGCGCTCGATCACAGCCCGAATATCCTCGGGCAGCCGCCGCCACGTCGGCAGATGCGCCATCAGATTGAAGCCCGACCACATGTGGTTGGTCATGCTCACATATTTCACCAGCTCGTATAGCTTGAAGCCGCTCGATCACGGCGAGCGGGTTCTCCTGCGCCGTGACACTGACCGGTCGCCAGTTCGTCATAGAGTTGATAGGCCGGGATGATCACCGGCTCGGCGCCGAACGCCTGGAAGGTATCGAAGATCAGTTGCCCGGGCGGGACGCGGATTCTCATGCCCGCAAGGTCGTCGGGCGTGGCGACAGCGCTGCGCGACGCTCGCGACCTGGCGCATGCCGTTGTCGAAACCGCCATGCGGAACAAGGTACATGCCCTTCAGCGGCCATCTCGCCGCCGATCAGCCGGCCGAGCGGACCATCGATCGCCTTGTGCGCCTGCGCTGCGCATCGCGGAATGCGAACGGCACCTGCTGCACCTCGGCGACCGGGACCACTGTCCCGATGATGCCGCCCATCAAGGTGTAGAACTGGATCTCGCCCGCCATCAGCATGCGCAGCGCCGCCGGGTCGCCACCGTCGACCTTTGCCATTCTCGGCATGCACCGTCGCGCGCACGCGGCCGCCGGTCTCAGCGTCGATCGCCGCCCACATCGCGACGAGGCTCTCGTGCAGGGTACTGCCGGCCGGCTGACCGTGATATTGAATGAAGGTGTAGTCGGGGGCTGGCACGTCTTCACCGCGGTAGGACTTGGCGTCCGTGATACTCTATCAGCGCAGCAGATGCGACAAGTGGCCACTGGTTGCAACGCGATTTCCGGGCTCGAAATAGCGCGTGACAGCCCGTCGAAATCCGCTAATTTTTCAACAACATGTAGGGAGGATTTGATGAGACTGATGTCGCAGGCAAGCGTTCTGGCCGGCTCTGCTCGCCGGCGTGCTGGCGATGCCGCTGTCGCCGGCGCATTCGCGCAAGCAGACTTCTACAAGGGCAAGACCGTCTCGATCGTCATCGGGGCCAAGACCGGAAGCCTGGCGGTCGCCGCTCAACTCGTCGGCCGGCATCTCGGCAAACACATCCCCGGCAATCCGACCGTCATCAACCGGCAGATGCCGGGCGGCGCCCACCTCAATGCCACCAACCACATCTTCAACGTCGCCGAGGCTGACGGCCTGACCATCCTGGCGGCCAATCCGAACGTCGCGATGGGCCAGCTCGCGAAGCTGCCGAACGTCCGGTTCGACGCCATCAAGTTTATCTGGCTCGGCTCGTCCGGCCCCGACGGATCGATGTTCGCGATCCGCGCGTCGCTGCCCTTCAAGACGTTCCAGGAAATGCGGGACTCCGGGAAGGAATTCGTCGCCGGCACCACCGGACCGGGCTCCAATGCCCATGACATGCCGCTGCTGCTGAAGGAGTTCGCCGGGCTCACCAAGTTGCGGCTGGTGGCGGGCTATGCCGCCAACAGCGACATCCTGCTGGCGGTCGAGCGCGGAGAGTCCGATGCCTATTCGGCGCTCGCCACCACGATCCAGCTTGCGGTCGACCGCGGCGCCGTGCGGCCGCTGGTGCGCAGCCGCACCCCGGTGCCAGGCTGGAACCACCTGCCCACCGATGAATCGCTTGCGACCAACGACACCGGCCGCTCGCTGATGGCGATCCGCGGCATCCCGCAGTCGATCGGACGCGCCTTCGCGGTTCGCCCGGGAACGCCGCCGAGCGCGTCGCGATGCTGCGAGACGCGCTGGCCAAGACGCTCAACGACCCGGCCTTCATCGAGGAAGCCAAGAAGGCCAAGATCCACATGGAATACATCTCGGCCGAGAACGTGACGAAATGGTTCGGCGATCTCCTGAACCAGTCGCCGCAGGTGCTCGAGGCGATGAACAAATATCTCAAGGTCGGCGAATAGCGTCGAACGACCGACAATCCGGAGCCGCGCAAGCGGCTCTGGATCACGCCGGGCCAAGGTCAACACGCGGACAATGACAAGACAGGGAGGAGTGCATGCGCGTTCGCCTGTCGAGCCTCCTCGCCGGCTGCCTGATCGCGTCGTTTGCTGCCGCACGCAGCTCAGGCGCAGGCCGATTTCTACAAGGGCAAGACCATCACCTTCGTGGTCGGAACGCGGGTCGGCGGCTCGATCGGCAACACGTCGCTGATCATCAGCCGCCATCTCGGGCGATTCATTCCCGGGCAATCCGACCGTCATTCTGCGGCAGATGCCCGGCGGCGCCCACCTGAACGCCACCAACCATGTCTTCAATGTCGCGGAAGCCGACGGCCTGACGATCCTGGGCGCCAATCCCGCGATCGCCATGGCGCAGCTCGCCAAGGTACAGGCGGTGCGTTTCGACGTCCGGCAATTCCAATGGCTGGGATCGACCGGCCCCGACGGCACGCTGTTCGCGATCCGCTCAAGCCTGCCCTACAAAACGCTTCAAGGAGCTCCAGAACGCCAAGGAGGAGATTGTCGTCGGCACCACCGGTCCGGGCTCGAACTCCCACGACGTACCGCTTCTGCTCAAGGAATTTGCCGGCGCCAAATTCAAATTGCTCGCAGGCTTCCAGGCCAACGGCGACATCCGGCTTGCGCTCGAGCGCGGCGAAGCGGACGGCTGGTCGGCGCTGTCGACGCCGATCCGCCAGGCAGCGGCCGCCGGCAAGGTCCGTCCGCTGGTGCGTGGCCGCAGCCCGGTCAAAGGCTTCGACCACCTGCCCGTCGACCAGGACCTCGCTCCGCCCGGCGTCGGCCGTTCGCTGCTGGTCATCCGCGGAACCCCGCTCGCGCATCGGCAAGCCGTTTGCCGTGCGGCCGGGCGCGCCGCCGGATCGCGTCGCGATGCTGCGCGACGCATTGGCGAAGGTCATTCGCGATCCGCAGTTCCTGGCCGATGCCGAGAAGCTGCAGATCGATATCGATCCCCTCACGGCGGATCAGGTGACACAGGATTTCGCCGCCATGATGACCCAGCCGCAGGAAGCGGTTGACTTGATGCTCAAATACATCAAGATCGAGAGCGGCGGCTGAATTAGATCGAATGGCGCGACCCGGCGGCTGAAGACCGGGCGCACACTGCCTGGGAGACGTCCATGCGCCTGCTTCCGCTCGCGAGCGTGCTCGCGTGTTGCCTTACTCGTCGCAACAAACCATACCGCCTGCGAACGCGCAGGCCGATTTCTACAAGGGCAAGACCGTCAGCGTCGTGGTCGGCGCGCGAGCGGTCGGAAGCCTGTCGCTTTCGGCGCAGATCCTGGCCCGCCATTGGGGCCGATACATCCCCGGCAATCCAACGGTCGTCCTGCGGCAGATGCCGGGCGGCGCGCATCTCAACGCGACCAACCACGTCTTCAACGTCGCGGAACCGGACGGCCTCACCATCCTGGCGGCCAACCCGCAGGTCGCGATGGCGCAACTGTTCAAGATGCCGGCGGTGCGCTTCGACGTCCGGCAGTTCATATGGATCGGGTCGTCGGGCGCCGACGCGGCGCTGCTCGCGATCCATCCGAGCCTGCCCTACAAGACCTTCAAGGACCTACTGAACGCGAAGGAGGAGTTGGTCTTCGGCACCACCGGCCCGGGCTCGAACTCGCACGACGTTCCGTTCCTGCTGAAAGAATTCGCCGGCGCGAAATTCAAGCTGGTGTCGGGCTATGCCGCCAACAGCGACATCAAGCTCGCGCTCGAGCGCCGGGAGGTCGACGGCTGGACCGCGCTCGGCGCCACCATTCGGCTTCTGGGCGAGCAAGGGCATCGTGCGTCCGATGGTGCGGTCGAGCCGCACGCCGATCCAGGGGCTCGATCATCTGCCGGTGGACGAGGACCTGGCGACCAGCGACCTCGGCCGTTCGCTGATGGCCGTCCGCGGCTCGCCGCTCGGCATCGGACGGCCGTTCGGCGCTGCGGCCCGGAACGCCGGCCGGATCGCGTCGCCATGCTGCGCGACGTCGCTGGCCAAGGCGCTGGCCGATCCGAAATTCCTGGCGGAAGCCGAAGAAGGCGCAGATCGACATCGGTCACATCAGCGCCGACGACGTCACCAAAGCGTTCAACACCATGGTCAACCAGCCGCCGCAGGTGCTGGATGTGATGCACAAATATCTCAAGGCCGGCGGAGATTGAGCGGTCGCCGTCAGCGCCCAGATGAACACATCTGCCGCCGCCACGTCCAGGATGCGCAGCTGCACCCGCTCCTCGCCCTGCCAGCGGTCGAGCGCGAGGCAGCCCGCGGCATGCATGGCTGCGCCCGCGGTTCTGCGTCAGCGCCGCGCCGAGCTTCTGCCCGACCGCGCGGAACGCGATGGCGTTGACGCCCGTGCCGTCGCCGGAGCGCAGCCGCACGCGCACATGCGCCTGGCCGACCTCGTCGGCATAGGCGAGCGTATGCGCCGGCAGCGCCACCACCGGCTCCGGATTGCCGGCGCCGAACGGGCCGGCCTGCGCGAGCGTCGCGATCGTTTCGCCGGTCGCGGCCGCCGCCGTGAGCGCGCCGTCGATCAGCAGCGCGTCGTCGCGCCGCGCCGCCGCGACCGCATCGCCGAGCTGATCTTCGAGAAAGGCGCGGAACGCCGCGAGCGCGTCCTTGCGCAGCGTGACGCCGGCCGCCATGGCGTGGCCGCCGCCCTTGATCAGCAGCCCCTCGCCCACCGCCTGCCGCACCACGCGGCCGAGATCGACGCCGGCGATCGAGCGGCCCGAGCCGGTGCCGATGCCGCCCGGCTCGAGCGCGATCGCAAAGGCCGGCCGGCCGAACCGCTCCTTCAGCCGCGCCGCGACCAGGCCGACCACGCCGGGATGCCAGCCCTCGGCGGCGGTGACCACCACCGCGCCCTTCTCCTCGATGCCGAGCGCCGCCATCGCCTCGGCTTCCGCCTGCGCCACCGTCGCGACTTCGATCGCGCGGCGCTCGCGGTTGAGGCGGTCGAGCTCGGCGGCGATGCGCGCGGCTTCGATCGGATCGTCGGCTAGCAGCAGATCGACGCCGAGCGCGGCGCGGCCGATCCGGCCGCCGGCATTGATGCGCGGCCCGAGCAGGAAGCCGAGATGCCACGGCTCCGGCGGACCGCCGAGCCGCGCCACGTCCATCAGCGCGGTCAGGCCGACATGCTCGCGCCGCCGCATCGCCAGCAGTCCCTTGGCGACGAAGGCGCGGTTGAGCCCCTTGAGCGGCACCACGTCGGCGACGGTGCCGAGCGCGACCAGATCGAGCAGGTCGAGCAGGTCCGGCTCCGGCCGCGCCGCGCTCCAGAAGCCGCGCCGGCGCAGCTCGCGGTTCACCGCCACCACGGTCATGAACACCAGCCCGACGGCGGCGAGATGGCCGAGCTCGGAGAGATCGTCGAGCCGGTTCGGATTGACCACCGCGAGCGCGGGCGGCAGCGTCTCGTCGGCCTGATGATGATCGATGACGATCGTCTCGATGCCGAGCCGCGCCGCTTCGGCCAGCGGCTCGTGGCTGACGGTGCCGCAATCGACCGTGACCAGCAGCGTCGCGCCGCGCCCGGCGAGCGCGCGGATCGCCTCGACATTCGGGCCCGTAGCCTTCGAACAGGCGGTCGGGAATGTGGATGATCGGGTCGATCCCGGCGAGGCGCAGAAAGCGCGCCAGCATCGCCGCCGAGGTCGCGCCGTCGACGTCGTAGTCGCCGAAGATCGCGACCGTCTCGCCGCGCATCGACCGCGTCGGCGATCCGCGCCGCCGCCGCGTCCATCCCGATGAGGACGCTCGGGTCGGGCATCAGCGCGCGCACGGTCGGGATCGAGATGACGCGCCGACCTCGTCGATCTCGACGCCGCGGCCGGCCAGCACGCGCGCCAGCAGGTCCGGCAGGTCGTGCCGCTGCGCGATCGCCAGCGCCCGCGCCGCGCCGCGCTCGTCGAGCCGGTCGCGCCAGGCGCGGCCGGTCGCGGACTGCTCGACGCCGAGGAAATGGCGGCGCTCGCCGGCAAGCGGCATGGTGGGACTGGACAAGACGGACAACATCGGTCTGTTTCTGCGGACGAATCAGTCGGCCTATTGTCCGAAACTGGCGTCCAAAGCGCCATATCGCCAAGCACCATGCCGTCAGGAGTTCAGAATGGCCCGTGTGCAAGACCTGCACCCTCGAAAGCCTCACCCCCGAGCAGAAGGCGATCCACGACCGCATCGCCGGCACCCGCGGCGGCACCGTGCGCGGGCCGTTCGCGATCTGGCTGCGCAACCCCGCCGTTGCCGACGCTGCCGACAAATTCGGAACGACGCTGCGCAACGGCGACCTCGACCAGCGGCTGTTCGAAATCATGGTGCTCGTCGTCGCCCGCCACTGGTCGGCGCAATACGAATGGTTCGCGCATGCCCGGCATGCGCGCGAGTGCCGGCATTTCGCCCGACGTGATCGAGGCGATCCGGCATCGCCGCAAGCCCGCGTTCGAGCGCGACGACGAACGCCTGGTCTATGAGCTCGTGACCGAAATGAACGAGACGCGGACGTTGTCGCAAGCCGACCTATGACCGCGCGGTGGCCGCGCTCGGGCTCGATCATGTGATCGAGCTGATCACGTCGCTCGGCTTCTATACGATGGTCGCGATCATGCTGAACGGCTTCGACGCGCCGGTGCCGGGCGGCGAGCGGCCGTTGCCGTAGATGCCGACGCTCAATCCAGATGGAATTTCTCGAGCTGGCGGTGCTCGGCGCGGATCCAGCGCACCGTGCCGGTGACCGAGCGCATCACCACCGTCTCGGTCTCGATCATGTCGCCCTTGAAACGCACGCCCTTGAGCATCGCGCCGGTGGTGACGCCGGTCGCGGCGAACAGGCAGTCGCCCTTGCACCATGTCCTCGATCTCGTATCTCTTGCGGGGATCCTTGATGCCCATCTTGTGCGAGCGCTCGCGCCGCTCCTCGGTGTCGAGCACCAGCCGGCACTGCATCTGGCCGCCGATGCAGCGCAGCGCCGCCGCCGCCAGCACGCCCTCCGGCGCGCCGCCGATGCCGAGATAGATGTCGATGCCGTGTGCTCCGGATCGGCGGTGTGGATGACGCCGGCGACGTCGCCGTCGGTGATCAGCGCGACCGCGGCGCCGGCCTTGCGCACGCCGGCGATCAGGTCGGCGTGGCGCGGCCGGTCGAGCAGCAGCGCGGTGATCTCTTGCGGCTTCACGCCCTTGGCCTTGGCGAGATTGAGGATGTTCTCCTCCGCCGGCGCATCGAGATCGACGACGCCCTTGGGATAGCCGGGGCCGATGGCGATCTTCTCCATGTAGACGTCGGGCGCGTGCAGCAGCGTGCCGCCGTCGGCCATCGCCAGGGTGGCGATCGCGCCCGGCATGTTCTTGGCGCACAGCGTGGTGCCTTCGAGCGGATCGACCGCGATGTCGACCTTCGGGCCGTTCTTGTTGCCGACCTTCTCGCCGATGAACAGCATCGGCGCCTCGTCGAGCTCGCCCTCGCCGATCACCACGGTGCCGTCGATCGGCAGCTTGTTGAGCTCGCGCCGCATGGCGTCGACCGCGGCCTGGTCGGCGGCCTTTTCGTTGCCGCGGCCGCGCAGCCGCGCCGCCGACACCGCCGCGCGCTCGGTCACGCGCACGATCTCGATCGACAGGATGCGCTCCAGCACCAGGTCCGGCTGGACGGTAATCGACGGGTTTGCTCATCGGTCGCCCTCGCAATCAGCTCTTTTCGATGCGGATCACCTGCGGCTTCTCGGCCATCACCCCGTCCTGCTCGACCGCGGCCAGCGCGCTTGCGCACCGCATCTTCGGTGGTAGCATAGGTGATCAATGCGACCGGCACGGGCTTGTCCGCGCTGCGCGGATCCTCGCCGCCGTGCGGCCGGCGGTCGCGGCCGCGCTGCACGATCGATTCCAGCGAAATGTTCGCCTCCGCGAGGCGCCGGGCGATGGTCGCGGCGGTGCCGGGCTGGTCCACCGCAGCAAGACGGATGTAGTAGCCGCCCTCGTGCCGCTGCATCGGCGCGCGCGGCGCTTTCACCAGGCGCGCGGCCGGCCGCCCGAACGGCGCCACCCGACGCCCGCGGCGATGTCGACGATGTCGGCGACCACCGCCGACGCGGTCGCCACGCCGCCGGCGCCGGGGCCGACCAGCGTCAGCGCCATGGCGTCGGCATCGATCGCCACCGCATTGGTCACGCCCTCGACCTGCGCGATCGCGTTGCCCTTCGGCACCATGGTCGGATGCACGCGCTGCTCGATGCCGGCCTCGGTGCGCTGCGCGACGCCGAGCAGCTTGACGCGATAGCCGAGCTCGTCGGCCGCTTCGAGATCGGCGGGCGTGATCGACGAGATGCCTTCGACATAGACCGCTTCGGCATCGACCTCGGTGCCGAAGGCGAGGCTGGCCAGGATCGCGAGCTTCTGCGCGGTGTCGTGGCCCTCGATGTCGAAGGTCGGATCGGCCTCGGCATAGCCGAGCCGCTGCGCCTCCTTCAGGCACTCGGCGAAGGACAGTCGCTCCTGCTCCATGCGCGTCAGGATGTAGTTGCAGGTGCCGTTGAGGATGCCGTAGATGCGCGCGATGCGGTTGCCGGCGAGCCCTTCGCGCAACGTCTTGACGATCGGGATGCCGCCCGCCGACCGCGGCCTCGAACGTCAGCGCGGTGTTGTTGCCTCGGCCAGCTTCGCGAGCGCGACGCCGTGCTGCGCCAGCAGCGCCTTGTTGGCGGTGACCACCGACTTGCCGGCGGCGAGCGCCGCCTCGACCGCGCTCTTGGCCGGATCGCCCTCGCCGCCCATCAGTTCGACGAACACGTCGATGCCCGGATCGCGCGCCAGCGCCACCGGATCGGCCACCCAGCGCACCTTCGAGAGATCGAGCGTCGCGTCCCGCGGCGGGTCCTTCGACGCATAGGCCACGAGCTCGATCGGCCGCCCGGCGCGCTCGGCGATCGCGTCGCGGGTGCGCATGATCAGCGCGGCCACGGCCGAGCCGACCGTGCCCAGGCCGGCAAGGCCCACTCTCAACGGTTCAGCCATGGGGAAATCCGAACGATCATGTTGAGCATCACTTGCGAAAAGGTGCCATTGGGTATGCTCCTGACGCTCAGCGCCGCTTGGCGAGCGGGACGACGTTGTGCAACTTTTCCGGCGCCGGTTTCAAGAAAGCGGCGGATGTTGCGCGCGGCCTGCCGGATGCGCTGCTCGTTCTCGACCAGCGCGATGCGCACATAGCCCTCGCCGCGCTCGCCGAAGCCGGTGCCGGGCGACACCGCGACCTCGGCCTTCTCGACCAGCAGCTTGGAGAATTCGACGCTGCCGAGCGTCTGGAACGGCTCCGGGATCGGCGCCCAGGCGAACATCGAGGCGCGCGGCGCCGGCACCTGCCAGCCGGCGCGGCCGAAGCTTTCGACCAGCACGTCGCGCCGGCGCTGGTAGGTCTCGCGCATCTCGCGGATGCAATCGTCCGGACCGTTGAGCGCCGCGGTCGCCGCCACCTGGATCGGCGTGAAGGCGCCGTAGTCGAGATAGGATTTCACCCGGCCGAGCGCCGCGATGATGCGCTCGTTGCCGACCGCGAAGCCGATGCGCCAGCCCGGCATCGAATAGGTCTTCGACATCGAGGTGAATTCGACGGCGATATCCATCGCGCCCGGCACCTGCAGCACCGACGGCGGCGGATTGTCGTCGAAATAGACCTCGGCATAGGCGAGATCGGACAGGATGAAGATGCCGTGCTTCTTCGCGAACGGCACCAGGTCCTTGTAGAAATCGAGGTCGGCGACATAGGCGGTCGGATTCGACGGATAGCAGACCACGACCGCGATCGGCTTCGGGATCGAATGCACGATCGCGCGTTCGAGCGTCGCGAAGAAGTCCGGCGTCGGCTCCGACGGCACCGAGCGGATCACGCCGCCCGCCATCAGGAAGCCGAAGGCGTGGATCGGATAGCTCGGATCGGGCACCAGCACGACGTCGCCCGGCGCGGTGATCGCCTGCGCGACGTTGGCGAAGCCTTCCTTGGAGCCGAGCGTGGCGACGACCTGGGTGTCGGGATTGAGCTTCACGCCGAAGCGGCGCTCGTAATAGGCGGCCTGGGCGCGGCGCAGCCCGGGAATGCCGCGCGACGCCGAATAGCGGTCGGTGCGCGGCTGGCCGATGGTCTCCTTCAGCTTCTCGATGACATGCGCGGGCGCCGGCAGGTCGGGATTGCCCATGCCGAGATCGATGATGTCGGCGCCGGCGTTGCGGGCGATGGCCTTGGCGCGGTTGACCTGCTCGAACACGTAGGGCGGCAGGCGGCGGATGCGGTGAAATTCTTCCATGGGCCAGGGTCCTCGGCCGGCAAGCCGACTCCGTACGGCCTACCGATGTCAGCTTTTATCACGGGTTGCGGAGCGCCGCCAGCAGTCACCGGCGGCGACGCCGGTAGCCTCGGCCGGGGCCATCGACGCCGTGTTGCGCGTGTTGCTTCAGTTCGTCCCGCAGGCGCTTGCTTTCGGCCTCAGCTGAGCGCGCTGTCCTGCCGCGGCGGCGGCATGTCGTGGACCGCCGGATAGGCCGGCCGGCCGCCGCCGGCCGGGCCGGCACCCCCTCCGGCAGGCCGCCACAGGTCGACGGGATGTTGTCGACCGACGGACGAGCAGCCAGCCAGCGCCGCGGCCAGCAGCAGGACGCGGCGGCAAGCTGCCCGTGCCCGCCTCGACCGCCTCGGTGCGATCGGCTCATGCTGATGCCGGCTGTCATGACGAGGTCATATCCGCGTTGCAAGACCGTCCGTCGGCATCCCACAACTATGTGAAATCACGAGCGTATTTCGGCGAAGTTGACGCAATCCGTCGCATAGGCCGCTAATATGACCAAACCAAGGATAGAATACCAGAGTTAACGCGGCCTGACGCTGACCGGGAATCGGCGGCAATGGCAGTTGCGGCAACTGCGGTCGCGTCCAACGGGCGCGGTCCAAGCATAGTCAAGTCGAGGCGTCACGTGCGAGCTCCATCGGAACCCGGTACCGGCAAGTCCACCGACTTCGAGGAGTTCGCCAACAACCTTGCCCGCATGGTCGAGGAAGGCGGCAAGGCGCTCGCCGCCTATCTCAAGCCGCGCGAGGAAGGCCGCATCGAATCCGACCATGCCGAATTCGTCGACATGGTCAAGACGCTCGGCCAGGTCGCCGAATACTGGCTGGCCGACCCGCAGCGCGACGCTCGAGCTGCAGTCGGCGCTCGGCAAGGGCTATCTCGACCTCTGGGCGCACGCCGCCAAGCGCATGGCCGGCGAGGACGCCGAGCCGGTCGCGACAGCCCGATCCGCGCGACAAGCGCTTCGCCGATCCGGAATGGTCGTCGAACCAGTTCTTCGATTTCCTCAAGCAGGCCTATCTGCTCACGCGCCAATTGGCCGATCAGCTGGTCAAGGACGCCGAGGGGCTCGACCCGCACACCCGGCAGAAGGCCGAGTTCTACGTGCGCCAGATCGCCAACGCGATCTCGCCGTCGAACTTCGTGCTGACCAATCCGGAACTGCTGCGCGAGACGCTGTCCTCCAACGCCGAGAACCTCGCGCGCGGCATGCACATGCTGGCCGAGGACATCGAGGCCGGCGGCGGCGAGCTGAGCATCCGCCAGTCCGACACGTCGCATTTCGAGGTCGGCCGCAATCTCGCGTCCACGCCCGGCAAGGTGATCTTCGAGAACGAGCTGATGCAGCTCATCCAGTATGCGCCGTCGACGCAAGACGGTGCTCAAGGTGCCGCTGCTGATCGTGCCGCCCTGGATCAACAAGTTCTACGTGCTCGATCTCACGCCGGAAAAATCCTTCATCAAATGGTGCGTCGACCAGGGGCTGACGGTGTTCGTCATCTCCTGGGTCAATCCGGACGAGCACCTCGCGAAAAAGACCTTCGAGGACTACATGCGCGAGGGCCCGCTCGCCGCGCTCGACGCCGATCAAGCAGGCGACCGGCGAGAGCAAGGTCCACGCCATCGGCTATTGCGTCGGCGGCACGCTGCTCGCGGTCACGCTCGCCTACATGGCGGCGACCGACGACCAGCGCATCGCGTCGGCGACGTTCTTCGCCAGCCAGGTCGATTTCACCCATGCGGGCGACCTCAAGGTGTTCGTCGACGAGGAGCAGATCGCGGCGCTCGAGAAGCAGATGGCCGAGCGCGGCTATCTCGACGGCCGCAAGATGGCGAACGCCTTCAACCTGCTGCGCTCGAACGACCTGATCTGGCCCTACGTCATCAACAACTACCTCAAGGGCAAGGCGCCGCTGCCGTTCGACCTGCTGTACTGGAATTCCGACGCGACCCGCATGCCGGCGGCCAACCACTCCTTCTATCTGCGCAACTGCTATCTCGAGAACAAGCTCGCGCGCGGCGAGATGACGATCGCCGGCAAGACGCTCGACCTCAAGAAGGTGAAGGTGCCGATCTACAATCTCGCCACCCGCGAGGACCACATCGCGCCGGCGAAGTCGGTGTTCCTCGGCTCGAAGTTCTTCGGCGGGCCGGTGCGGTTCGTGCTGTCCGGCTCCGGCCACATCGCCGGCGTGGTCAATCCGCCGGCAAGCAGAAGTACCAATACTGGACCGGCGCCGAAGCCGGCCGGCGCCGACGTCGACAACTGGCTCGCCAAGGCGACCGAGCATCCCGGCTCGTGGTGGCCGGACTGGCTCGCACTGGCTCAAGGCGCACGACGCCAGCGAAGGTCCCGGCGCGCGAGCCCGGCGGCGGCAAGCTCAAGCCGATCGAGGACGCGCCCGGGCAGCTACGTGAAGGTGCGGGACTGACTAGAAAGTCAGCCCTCGCGCTCAACAGCAGCCGCCAGGCTTCACGGAAACAGCGCGACCTGCTCGAGCCCCGTCGTCTCGGGAAAGCCGAGCATCAGGTTCATGTTCTGCACCGCCTGGCCGGACGCGCCCTTGACCAGATTGTCGAGCGCCGAGCCGATGATGGCGCGGCCCGGCATGCGGTCCTTGGCGACGCCGATGAACGTCATGTTGGAGCCGCGCACGTGGCGGGTCTGCGGCAGTCTGGCCGAACGGCAGCACGTGCACGAACGGCTCCTTCGCGTAAGCCTTCGCCAGGATCGCGTGCAGCTCTTCGGGCGATGCCGCGCGTTGGCGCTGCGCACATAGATCGTCGAGAGAATGCCGCGGTTCATCGGCACGAGATGCGGCGTGAAGGTCACGATCACCTCGCGGCCGGCGGCCTTGCTGAACTCCTGGTCGAGCTCGGCCATGTGGCGGTGATGGCCGACGCCATAGGCGTGGAAGCCCTCCGACACTTCGGAGAACAGCATCTCCTCCTTGGCCGCCCGCCCCGCGCCGGTCATGCCGGACTTGGCGTCGATCGACGATCTCGTCGGGGTCGATCGCCTTCGCCCGCAGCAGCGGGATCAGCGCAAGCTGCGCGCAGGTCGTGTAGCAGCCGGGATTGGCGACCAGCCGCGCCTTCTCGATCTCGGCGCGGTAGACCTCGGCCAGGCCGTAGACCGCCTCCGTCTGCAGCTCCGGCGCGTGGTGCTCGTGGCCGTACCAGCGCGCATAGGCCGCCGGTCGGCAGCCGGAAGTCGGCGGAGAGATCGACCACCCTGCGTCTTCGGCGCCTTGGCGAGCAGTCGCTTGATCACCTTCTGCGTCGTGCGCGTGCGGCAGCGCGCAGAACGCGAGATCGAGCGCCGGCCGCTCGTCCAGTCGACGCCTCGATCGACGACGAGCTTCGGCAGCTCGTACGGCGAGAACTGCGGAAACACCGTCGCGCATCTCCTGGCCGGCGCGGCGGTCGGCGGTGAGCAGCACGATCTCGACATGCGGATGGCGCAGCAGCAGCCGCACCAGCTCCGACGCCGGTATAGCCGGAGGCGCCGAGCACGCCGATCTTGGCTTTGGCAGGGTCCTGGCAGACGACATGGATCGATTCCTTCACCGACGCTTCGGAGCGGGTTTACCGCGGGGAATGTCGGAAGGACAACGCCGCGGACAAGGTTTTCAGGCGGCACAGAATGCGATCAGCGACGACCGCAAACCAGCGCCGCCGGGGCGCTGGTACGGCGACGGGGCGCGATCCAGGGTGCCAATCGCAATCATGCGGCGCGGTATATCGGTGCCCGTCCCGCCGGTCAAGGAACGTTGAATTTTGTACCATGGTGTTGCGAAACCCTAGGCGGAATTGCGCAACATTCGAAATTGTGCATACGAGCCGCCAGAGGACACTATGGCTGCGCTTGGTGGGGGCGGCGCTGTTTGCCGTCGTGACCTTGCTGCCATTGCCGGCGATGGCGTTCGCGGCCACCAGCGGGTCGGCGCAACAAGACATGTCGGCGCAACACGCACGGCGGGCGCGCCGCAGCACACGCAGGCTCATCAGCACCATCAGCACGCAGCCATCATGCTGGCACTGTCCCGGATGGCGCGCACGAGGGACCGGCATGCTTCGCCCTCGGCTGCTGCTTCGCGCTTGGCGCCGCCAGCTTCGGCACGCCCACCGCATCCCATGTCCTGCTCGGCACGCTTGCCCACGCACCCGCGCGGGTGATGCTGCCGTCACGACCGGACCCGGCCGTCCCGCCTCCCCGCTCTCAAGTCTGACTGTCCGAACCTGAACGCGAACGGTGCAAGGCCTTGTGTCGGCTGAGCATCGGCACATCCAACGACTTGAACGGAGACGAACCATGAAAAAGGTCATTCTGGTGGCCGCCGGCGCGCTCGTGCTGGCATCGGTAACAGCCTATGCGCAGATGAACCATCGTCACGCCACGCCGCCCGCGGACCACGGCATGATGCATGGCGACATGCATTCACAAATGCACGGTCAGATGATGCACAGGGTCAATGCATGCACAGATGCACGATAAGATGCATGGGAAAATGAAAGGCATGCCGCCCAGCCAGCAGCAGCCCGGCGGCGACGGCGGACATGGCGCCCACGGCGCACAAGGCGCCGCCGATGGCCCGCGCGGCGATCGGGGCCCCTCAAGCCTGGCGTTTCACGGCATCAATCAACAGATGCACGAGGGAATGAGCATCGCCTTCACCGGAAACACCGATGCCGACTTCGTCAATGGCATGATCCCGCATCACCAAGGCGCGGTCGACATGGCGAAGGTCGTGTTGGCCTTCGGCAAGGATCCGGAAATCCGCAAGCTCGCCGAGGCGATCATCCAGGCGCAAGAGAGCGAAATCGCGATGATGCGCGCCTGGCTCAAGCGCAACGCGCAATAGCCTTCGACAATCAGCCGGCGGGGCGCGACTGCTCCGCCGGCGCTTTCCCTATTCGACCGGCGGAATGGTGCGGACCCACGCGACGATCGCATCAAGATCCGCATCCGTCATTTTCGAGAAATAGACTTGGCGCTGCATCTGCGGCGCGAACGGCCGTCCGGTTCGGTCGACACCGTGGGTCAATGCCCGCTTAAGCTCGGCATCGGTCCAGGCGCCGACGCCTGCCGTCTTGTGCGACGAGATGTTCTTCGTCGTCACCGAACCCTTTGGCGACTTGAAAACGTAGCCGCCCTTGCCATTCCATTTCACGTAGTCGGCCTTGCCGTCGGGCCGGCGCGAATGGCACTCCATGCAATGAGAAATGGTGCCAAGATAGAAGCCGCGCTTCACGGTGTCCTTCAGCATGGCCTCGCTGAACGGCTTCTCGGCGCCGGGAATAAGCTCGGCATGAGACGGCGTCCGATACACCGGCGCGGGAACCTCGTTGCGCACCGCCGGCACCGACATCGTATACGCCACCACCGCATCGAGATCGCGCGGGGTCAGGATCTTGTAGAACGCGTAGGGCATCTGCGGCGCGACCGGCACCCCATTCGGGCGCATTCCATCGATCATCAACTTCTTGAGATCGTTGGCGCTCCAACTGCCGATGCCGGTCTCCCGGTCCGGCGAGATGTTGGAGCCGCGCACCAGGTAAGCAGGCTCGTCCCAAACCTGGGCGCCGCCGGAAAACCGGCGCGACATGTCGAAGCCGGCGGGTCCGCGCGGCGTATGACAACCGTCGCAAGCCATCACCGCGTTGACCAGGTAACCGCCCCGTTCAAGCAACGTTTCCTGGGCCGCAGCCCCCGTCGCCAGCAACGCCGCCGCCGATGCGGCGATCCATTTCAGCATGCCCCTACCCCCCGAACTCGACCACCGGCTCGTGCCGGATTGATGCCATCAACATCGTCCAAATCCGCCCGGCGATCAACGGACGGCTTGTAACCAGCGTATCACCGACCGATGCCCGATTGCGGCAATTTGCGCGGCTTGTCGCTTGCGCGGAGTTGCTACGATTCGGCCAATCGGTCCGTCCCCTGAAGCACGGACAAAAAAGACTTGGGAGGACCTATGCTGATCCGCTGCTGCGTGACAGCCATCGCGCTCGCCCTCGGTTGCAACTCCGCCGGCGCTCAATCGCCGTTCTACGCGGGCAAGCAGCTTACCATCCTGGTCAACTACGATGCCGGCGGCCCGACCGACCTGGAAGCGCGCCTGCTGTCGCGGCATCTTGGTCGCCATATCGCCGGCAATCCACGCATCATCGTGCAGAACATGGGCGGCGCGGCCGGCTTGATCGGGACCAAATATCTTGGCGAGATCGCCCCCCGCGACGGCACCATGGCGGGGTATTTCACCGGCGCGACCCAGCGCTATGTCAGCAATCCCGAGCGGTTCAACGTCGATTTCCGCACCTACGAATTCATTGCAGTGCTGCCGAGCGGCCGCATCCATTTCATGCGGACCGACGTGCGGCCGGGCATCAAGAGCGCAGCCGACGTCGTCAAGGGCGAAAACATCGTGGTCGGCGGACTTGGACCGCAGCAGCCCCAAGGACATGGCGATGCGGCTCACACTCGACATGCTTGGCGCGCGCTACCAATACGTGACCGGATACAATTCCAGCGCCTTGGCGATGATCGCGCTCCAGCGCGGCGAGATCAGCTACTATGCCAACTCGCCTCCCCTCTATAAAACCAAGATCGATCCGCAGGTGAAGGATGGCACGCTGATCCCGGTGTTCTACGACCCCGGTTTTGACGGCACGAACTTCAGTGTGCCGGCGTACATGAAGGATTACGCGATCCTCCCCTTCCACGAGCTCTACAAGTCGATCAAAGGCACGATGCCGAGCGGTCAGCTCTGGGAGCGTACAAATCCATGCTGCTGGTCAACGGCACCATGTACCGGCTGATGACGTTGCCACCCGGCGCGCCGCGCGACGCCGTCAATGCACTACGCGAGGCGGTGGTGAAACTCGCCGCCGACAAAGCCTATCTCGATGAAGCAATCAAGCTGATGGGCGACGTTCCCGAATACGTTACCGGCGCCACCCTCAACGAGGATGTCCGCAAGGCTTTGTCGATCAGCCCCGAGCTCAAGGCATTTATGGACGCCTATGCCAAGCGGGCGAAGTAGCCTGCGCTTGGCATTTCAGCAAACTCGCGTGCGGGCCGGTCAAAGCGTCGGATGCCACGACGCCGGGATGACCCGGTAGCCGCCGCCCGCTTTCTCGACACGGCCAAGGCCCGGGAACGGGTAGTGAAACCCCTGTACCAGCAGTTTCTCGGCAGCGAGCATGTCGTAGACTTTGCGCCGGGTTGCCACGGCGGCATGCGGATCCTGATCGAATGCGCCGCCCCAATCCGGATGGCGCGCGAACAAATCCGGATTGTTGGTGACGTCCGATTGCACATAGACGGCGCTGTTGCCGGACGAAACCACGTACGAGGTGTGCCCGATGGAATGGCCGGTCGTGGCAACCGGAACAATTCCGGGCGCAACCTCCTTACCCCAGCCATAGGGCGTCACCTTGCGGCCGAGCGCATCGAAGATGCGCCGGTTGTTCTTGAACAGGCCGGCCATGCGCCCGGCCGATGCGCGGCTCATTTCGCCGTCGTCCATCCAGAACTTCCACTCGACCTCCGGCACCAGCACTTCCGCGTTCGGAAACGCCAACTTGTTGTTGGCATCAAGCAGGCCGTTCACGTGGTCGCCGTGGAAATGCGAGATGACGACCATGTCGATCGCCTTGGGGTCGATGCCGGCAGCGCTAAGATTTTCCGTGAACTGCCCAAGCTCGCCTTTGGTTTGCTTGTAGGCACCAGGGCCGCCACCGGTGTCGATGACGACAAGCTTGCCGCCGGTATTGATCACGATCGGAGCATAGTGGTGGATCATGCGGTTGGGCGGCATATAGGCTGCTTCGAGCGCCTTCCTGACCTCTTCGATCGGCACATCAACGACGTAGGACGGCGTCAGATCGAATGCACGCGCGCCGTCGGTCGCGACCGTCACTTCGATGCTGCCGACCGTGTAGCGGTACCAGCCGGGCGCGCGGCGACCGGCGGCCGGCGCGGCAACTCCCGTCGGCACGCCGGCTGTCATCGACACCAATGTCGTCGCGGCAGCGGCTGCAATGGCATTCCGGCGTGTCACTTCAGTCATGTCGCCCTCCATGGTCGGATCGTTTTTCGTGGCGTCCGTGGCCGGCGCAACAGGGCATCACGTCGGTCAAAACGCCGTGATGCCCTGAGGCCGCGCGACCCGCGCTTACAGCGCAGAATTCCACGGAACCGGAATCTCGCGATATCCGGACCCGCTCTTTTCAATATAAGCCAGCGCCGGGAACGGATAATGGAAACCCTGCACCATCATCTTTTCCGCCACCAGCATGTCGTAGACCTTGCGGCGCGTCTCCTCCGCCATCTTGGCGTCCTGATCGAACATCAGGTGCCAGCCGGGATTGCGCACGAAGATCGGCAGGTTGGTGACGTCGGCTTGGATGTAGACTTTGCTGTTGCCGGACGAAACGATGTGCGACATGTGACCGGGCGTATGGCCATAGGTTGCTACCGACGTGATGCCCGGAACGATCTCCTTGCCCGCTTCGTATTGCGTGACCTTTCGGCCGAGCGCGTCGAACACGCGGCGGAACCCCGCGAACACGCCTTTCATGCGTCGGGCTGCTCTGACAACTCATCTCGCCGTCATCGATAAAGAATTTCCATTCCGGTGCCGGTACCATGATCTCCGCATTCGGGAATGCCGGCTTGCCGTCGGCCGTCAGCAGTCCATTGATGTGGTCGCCATGGATATGGGAGATGACGACGACATTGACCTGATTGTGGTCGATGCCCGCTGCCTTCAAATTAGACTGGAACTGGCCGGCGGCGCCTTTGCTGTTCTTGAAGTTTGCTTCACCGGTGCCGGTGTCGATGACGACCAGCCGCGAGCCGGTGTTGATCGCGCACGGGCAGTATGGGATCGCGATCATGTCCGGTGCCGGCTGCAGATAGGCGGCCGCCAAGGCGGCGTTCACTTGCTCGCGACTCTGATTGGCTACGAAACCATCCGGAAATTTGAAGCGGTTCACCCGTCGGTCGCGACCGTCACCTCGATACTACCGACCTTGTAGCGGTACCAGCCCGGCGCCTGTTGGCCGGTGAGCGGAGCAGCGGCCTGAGCCGCGGACGTGAGACCAGAGGTCCATGTTGCGTGCGCCCGCAGCAGCGGCGGCGCCGGTCAAGACATTGCGTCGTGTGAGTGTAGTCATTCGGCATTCCCTCCCAGAACTTGCCGTGCACGAATAATGATCCCCGGCTTGAGCCGCCGGTGGTGAATAGGCTACCACGGGCGCCGGGGCGTCGTCGTATCAAAAGTCCCGATTCCATCGTCGGGGCAGTGTTCCATCGCCGGATCCACGGAACACTGGGCAACTTCCTGAATCTAGTGGGATTTTTGATTTGGCGTTGGAACGAGAGTTACGGCGCGAATGACCGAACGTCGAAATCGCAAGCCAAGGCAACGGTCCCGGCTTGCCAGCACCCGCACTGCGGCGGATATAAGTGACCCATCATGACAAATTCCGACCTTCCGACGACCCCCGCCGCTCAAGATCAAGCCTCGCGAATGACCCAACTGCTGGTGGTCTTCACGTCGGCTATTTTCGTGAGCGCAACGCTGCTGTTCGCGGTGCAGCCGATGTTCACCAAAATGGTGCTGCCGCGGCTCGGCGGCGCACCGGGGGTGTGGTCGGTGGCCATGGTGTTCTTCCAGGCCGCGCTGCTGGCGGGCTACGGCTACGCCCACCTGCTGACGCGCCACGCTCCTGGCCGCCGCTCGGTGATGATCCACGTGGGCTTGCTCGTGATCGCCTGCTTCTGGCTCCCGCTGTCGATCGCATCGAGCTGGGGCCGCCCCCCCATCGTCGGCGAAGCGTTCTGGCTGCTCGGTCTGTTCGCGGTCTCCATCGGCCCGCCCTTCTTCGTGCTGGCCGCTAACGCCCCGCTGTTGCAGGCTTGGTTCGCGCGCACCGATCACCCGTCGGCCAGCGATCCTTATTTCCTATACGCGGCGAGCAACATCGGCAGCTTTCTCGCTCTGTTGTCGTATCCGATGCTGATCGAGCCGTTCATTTCGCTCAGCGTGCAGACCTGGCTATGGGCGGCCGGGTTCATCGTCCTGATCCTGCTGGTCGCAGCCAGCGGCTATCTGCTGTGGCAATCGGTCGACAAGGCACCGACGAATGTGCCGGCGACCGCCGCGAGCGCCACTGCGGCGGAAGCCGCGCCCCCCAGTTGGAGCGACGTCGCGCGCTGGGTCTTCCTGGCAGCGGTGCCGTCTGGCCTCTTGGTGGCGGTGACCGCGCACATCTCGACGGACGTCGCTGCGGTCCCGCTGCTCTGGGTGATTCCGCTCGCCCTTTATCTTCTCACGTTCGTGATTGTGTTCTCGCGCCAGCCGGTCATCCCGCATTGGCTGGTGGTCGAGATCCAGCCGGTTTTCATCCTGGCGCTGGTCGCGGTCGTGGTTTACGAGCCGATCCGGCTCATCGTCGGCCTGATGGCGGTCCATCTCGCGGTGTTCTTCGTCGCCACGCTGATGTGTCATGGCGAACTCGCGCAGCGGCGGCCGGCGGCGCAGCCACCTGACCTCATTCTATATGTGGATGTCGTTCGGCGGCATGGTTGGCGGCATCGCGGCGGGACTCATCGCGCCGTACACCTTCAACTGGATCGCCGAGTACCCGATCCTGATCACGCTGGCCGTGCTCTGCCGGCCGGGCCTGGGTTGGCCCAAGACACGATGGCAGCAGATCATCGTGTTCGGTTCAATCTTCCTCGCCGTGTTCGGGCTGGTTCTGTTCCGGAATTTCGAGCAGGACATCGACCTGACCACCTACAACGCCATGCTCGGCGGACTGTTGATCCTGACCGTGCTGTTCTGGCGCGATCCGGTCCCGTTCGCCGCCATCATCGCCACCGTGTTGCTGGCCCACCACTTCGTGGTCGAGGGCAATAGCAAGATGACGGTGCGCAGCTTCTTCGGCGTGCTCAAGGTCAATGAAACGTCGAATGGGCGCTTCCGCACGCTGTCACACGGCACCACGTTGCATGGCGGGCAGCGGATTCGCGACAATCAGGGCAACCCGGTCACCGGCCGCCCCGAGCCGACGATGTACTATTACGATGGCTCCGCGATCGCGCAGGGCATGGACGCCGCGCGCGCAGTCAAAGGCGGCGGCCCGATCAACTATGCTGTCATTGGTCTCGGGACTGGCAGTCTGATCTGCCGTTCGCAGCCCGGCGACAACGCCACCTACTACGAGATCGACGCTCTGATGGTCTGGCTCGCCCGCGACAGCGGCGAGTTCACCTTCCTAAAAGAGTGCGGACAACAAGTGCCGATCGTCATGGGCGACGCGAGGCTGACGCTCGCTGACGCCAAAGATGGCAGCTACGATCTGATCGTCGTGGACGCGTTCACGTCCGATGCGATTCCGATCCATCTGCTGACCAAGGAGGCGATGGAGATCTACCTCAGAAAGCTCTCGCCGCGGGGCATTGTCCTGATCCATATCTCGAACCGACATCTCGAACTCGCGTCCGTGGTGACGGGCATTGCCGCCGCGAACGGCGCCGTGACCCGCGTCAGCGAGAGCGGCGACGTCGCGGAAGACGACAGCGACTACAAGTTCCTGGGAACCGTCACGGTCAGCGCACGCAAGGACGAGGACTTCGGTCCGCTCGCCAAGTCGCAATACTGGGAGTTACAGAGGACCGATCCGCGCCATCGGGCATGGACCGACGACTATTCCAACATCATCGGAGCGCTGATCAGGCAACTGCGGCAATAGCTCAGTCGCTGCTGCGACGCCGATCGTCGACGAAACGAACGCTGATCTGCCGGCCGGCGATGGCGCCGCCCATTGACTCGGTGAATGGCATCGGCGTGCATCGCTCGATCGCAGCGTCGATGGCCCGCCGATAGCGGCGCTGGACCTCGGCGTCGGCGTTCTTGTTGGCGTAGGTCACCCGTGGCGGTGAAAAGATTTCGCCGCTCCGCTTGAAACTAAGCTGCACCGACATTTCCATTCGGGGAAAGGCTTCCTCCAACGGCGGCGGCTCCCAGCATGCCCGCAGCGCCGCCCAAAGCTCCTGGATGGTGTTGACCGGCTCTTGCGGAGCGCGAGCGGGTCGGCTCGAACGATTGGCGACCGTGACACGCAAGCCCTGCCCGATCGATGGCAATGACGGCACGCACGGCCAAGCGTCGAACACCCCGCAAAAGGACGGCGTACACGGGGCGGAATTCGAAAACGCTGCACGGGGCTGACGGGTTCAGCGGAGAGCTGCCGGCGCTCGCCGAATGGATGTCAAACATTGCGCCGGTGGTCACGGCGATCAACATTGCACTGGCTCGACAAACCAATCCCATGGCGCCCTCCGTTGGGCCGACCTAGTGGTCCGATTCTAACATTCGCATCCCATTTCCGCGGACTGTTTTGCGAATGTTAGAATCAAAGGACCACTAGCAAGTATAGGCTGGTAGTGGAGTTTGGATTTGACATTCGCATCGCGTGCTTGCTGCCAGGTGGGTAGCGAATGTCAAATCCACTCCACTAACTCCACAGCCATTTGATCAACCTGCCGACGACGTCTCCCGTGGTCAGCAGCACCGCGGCCCACACAAAAGCCGACGAGAAATTCGCGACCTGGAAACGCCAGAACGGCATCTCGAAAATCCCGGCGATCAGCGGCACCGACGCACGCAACGGTCCGAAAAACCGGCCGATGAAAATGCCGAGCACGCCCCACTTGCGCATGAAGGCTTCGCCTTTGGGTATTAGGTCGGGATGACGTGACAACGGCCAGATGTGCTGCACGGTGTATTCGAGCTTTTTTCCGATCCAGTAGGACAGCCAGTCGCCAAACGCCGCGCCGAGAGAGGCAGCGATCCAGATCGGCCAGAAATTCATGCCGTTCGCCATGATCAGCGCGCCGATCCCGAGCAGCGCCGCCCACGCCGGCAGCAGCAACGAAATAAAGGCAAGCGACTCGCCGAATGCCAGCAAGAACACCACCAAGGGTGCCCATCCCTGGTGCGTCCTTACAAATTCGATGATGATTTGGGCGTAGCTTTCGATGGTCTGGAACATTTTTCACCGACCGGCCCCACAGGCGCCGAGCATTAACCCGACGCCGATACCATTACCAGCCCTGCCCGAACCGCAGGCCATCACGCTCCCGCCACGCCCGTGGCATAGTTGAGCACGTTGATTCGTTTCGAGGCCGGAACACTGCATGGCAAAAACAGCAAAAAAACCCGCATCCCGCGACCTGTTCGAGCGCCCAGCGGCGCGTTCAGCGCCCGGCCGCGGCAAGCCTGCCGCACGCGGCGGGCGTTCGTCGGGGAATGCCGAAAGCGGCTACACGGCTCGCCACATCGAAGTGCTGGAGGGGCTGGAACCGGTCCGGCGTCGGCCCGGCATGTATATCGGCGGCACCGACGAGAAGGCGCTGCATCACCTGTTCGCCGAAGTCATCGACAACGCCATGGACGAGGCGCTCGAGGGCCATGCCGATTTCATCAAGGTGGAGATGGAGGCCGGCGGCTTCATCACGGTGACGGATAACGGCCGCGGCATCCCGGTCGATCCGCATCCCAAGTTCAAGAACAAGTCCGCGCTCGAAGTGATCATGACGACGCTGCACGCGGGCGGAAAATTCGATTCCGAGGTCTATGAAACGTCGGGCGGCCTGCATGGCGTTGGCGTCTCGGTGGCCAACGCCTTGTCCGAGCGGCTTGAAGTCGAGGTCGCGCGCGGCGGTCAGCTTTATGCGCAAGCTTTTGCGCGCGGCAAACCGAAGACCGGGCTGCAGAAACTCGGCAAGGTCGCGAACCGCCGCGGCACCAAGGTCCGCTTCAAGCCCGACCCCGAGATTTTCGGCGGCAAGGCGGAATTCAATCCGCAGCGCATCTTCAAGATGACGCGCGCCAAGGCCTATCTGTTCGGCGGCGTCGAAATCCGCTGGCATTGCGACCCGAAGCTTATCGAGCCGAACGGCGATGTGCCGGAAGAAGCCACCTTCCATTTCGAGAAGGGGCTCGAAGACTACCTCAAGTCCAATCTCGGCAGCGCGACACTGGTGCATCCCGACATCTTCGCCGGCAAGACGGAGAAAAAAGGCGGTCACGGCGCGGTCGAGTGGGCGGTGGCTTTCGTCGCCGACGCCGACCCGTCGCTCTCCTCCTATTGCAACACCATTCCGACGCCCGATGGCGGCACGCACGAATCCGGACTGCGCAGCGCGCTCACCAAGGGCATCAAGGATCACGCCGAGCGCACCAATCAGGGCAAACGCGCGGCCGCCGTCACCAGCGACGACGTCATGGCGAGCGCCGCGTGCATGCTCTCGGTGTTCATCCGCGAGCCGGAATTCCAGGGGCAGACCAAGGACCGCCTCGCGACCAACGAGGCGACCCGCATCGTCGAGAACGCCATCAAGGACCCGTTCGACCACTGGCTCGCCGGCAACCCGACGCACGCCAACAAGCTCCTCGAGTTCGTCATCGAACGGGCGGATGAGCGCATCCGCCGGCGCCAGGAAAAGGAAATCTCGCGCAAGTCGGCCGTGCGCAAGCTCCGCCTGCCGGGCAAGCTTGCCGACTGCACCATGACCGCAGCCGACGGCGCCGAGTTGTTCATCGTCGAGGGCGATTCCGCGGGCGGCTCCGCCAAGCAGGCGCGCGACCGCGCGAGCCAAGCGGTGCTGCCGCTGCGCGGCAAGATCCTCAACGTCGCCTCCGCCGGTCGCGACAAGCTCGCGCAGAACCAGCAGCTCGCCGACCTGGTACAGGCGCTCGGCTGTGGCACCGGCGCGCATTTCCGCGAGCAGGACCTGCGCTACGGCCGGGTGATCGTGATGACCGACGCCGACGTCGACGGCGCCCATATCGCGTCCCTGCTGATCACGTTCTTCTACCGGCAGATGCCGAAGCTGATCGACAACGGCCACCTCTATCTGGCGGTGCCGCCGCTTTACCGGCTGTCGCACGGCGGCAAGAATTTCTATGCGCGGGACGACAAGCACAAAGACGAAATTCTGAAGAAGGAATTCCACGCCAACGCCAAGGTCGAAATCGGCCGGTTCAAGGGCTTGGGCGAGATGATGGCGGCGCAGCTCAAGGAAACCACGATGGACCCGAGGAAGCGCTTGCTGCTACGGGTCAAAGTGGTGGAAGACGATCGCAAGGCGACCGACCGCTCGGTCGAGCGGCTGATGGGCAACAAGCCCGAATCGCGCTTCGAGTTCATCCAGGAAAAGGCCGAGTTCGCGAGCGAGAACCTGCTGGACGTGTAAGGCACGTCCTTCGGATCGCTCACGCCGCTGGATTACGCCGCAGCGGTGGTGAGATTGCCAAACTTCCGCAGGTTGGCCTTCTGCGCCGCGTTGCGCGGCGGCAGCTTGAACAGCCGCGCCGCGGTGCCGCCCAGGATGTTGTGCTTGGCCTTCTCCGTGAGGAACGGCAGGTCATAGATCGTCGACGGCAGGTCGAAGTCCCAGTGCGGGTAGTCGGATGAATACAGGAGCTGCGTCTCCGCGTTGATCATGCGGAAGGTCTGCTCCATCGCCGCATGGTCCTGGATCTCCATCGGCTGCGACGAGTAATACATGTCGCGCATATAGTCCGACGGCTTCTTTTTCAGGACCGGCGCTTCGGACGGCCGCATCATGTATTCATGATCGAGCCGCTGCATCAGGAACGGCACCCAGGCGAGCCCAGATTCGATCCAGATCACCGGCAGCTTGGGGAACCGCTCGCCCATGCCGTTGATGACCCAGTTGGTGCAGTGAAGGATGTTGTAGAATGAGAACCCGAGCGCGTGCACCGACAGGAAGCGGTTGCAGGCGCGGAATACGCTCTCGCCCCAGTTCGGGCCGGAGTGGAACGACAGCACCAGGCCGCGCTCCTCCATCGCCCGGTAAAGCTTCATGTAAGCGTTGTCGTTGACTTGCAGGTGGCGCACCGTCGTCACCATGAAGCCGCCGACGCCTTTGCGGTCGCCGAAGGTCTCGACGTGGCGCAGCGACGCTTCCGGATCGCTGAATGGAATGCTGAGCATCGAGAAGAAGCGACCGTTCGATTCCGGCAGCACGGTTTCGGTGAGCCAGCGGTTGTAGGCCCAGCACAGGTCGGCTTCCAATTCCTTTTGCGGATGCAGGCCGATGGTAAGCATGCCGGTGGGGAACAGGCACGAATAGTCGACGCTCATGGCGTCCATCCAGCGCTCGCCGAGTTGGATGTCGCGATGCCGACCCGGCTCGGTCTTTTCCGAGCCGCGCAGCGGATAGCGCGTCACCCGGCCGCCCATGTCCTGGGTCGAGCCGGCATTGCTCGGGAAGATGCCGCCGCGACGCGGAGCGGCGGCGAGCCCACCCAGGGTGACCTGACGCAGCACGTCGCTTTCCATATAGGGCAGGATTTGCGACATGTGCTCGTTCTCGTAGTGGTGCGCGTCCACGTCGACGATCAGCACGTCGTCGAATTTGCGCTGCACCGCCTGTTGGCGCGCATGCGTCAGCAAGCGTGTGGTGTTGAGCTCCTCGACGGTGACGCGGCGGCCGCGATCAGCGATCAATTCCATGAGCGTTTCCCCGTGATGGCGCCAAGACGACGTCTTCGATAGTCGTTGTATTTTGTCATAAACCGTCTGCGTTGTCCCGCTGGCCGACCTTCTATCGCAGACAACCGTGGAGCTATCGGATGTTCGCTCACGGATCGCGCGCTAGACTTTTCGTCTCGCGAGCGAAGATTCGCCGCGAAATAGCAAAGCGGCCACCAAAAGGTTCGCTAAAAATATCATAGGGAGGTGTCGATGCGCCTAAAGACGCTGCTCGCCGCCGTTTTGACCCTCGTGTTGGGCCACGCCGGCATTCCTGCACATGCTCAGACCACCGCGCAGATTGCGCTGACCGGAAAGGTATCCTCCGTCGAGGAAGGCTTGATGGAAGGCGTGGTCGTGAGCGCCAAGCAAGGCATTGTCACCGTCAGTGTCGTGAGTAACAACAAAGGCGAGTTCAGTTTCCCCTCGTCCAAGCTCGGGCCGGGCGTCTATGCGCTCAGCATCAAGGCAAGTGGCTACGATCTTGGCGGCCCTGCTTCAGCGACGCTCGCGGGCACGCCGATCAGTATCGATCTCAAGCTGGTCAAGACAAAGAATCTTGCGGCGCAGTTGACCAATCTCGAATGGATTCTCAGCGCTCCCGGCACCGACCAGCAGAAGAAAGCGCTGACCGGCTGCGTCAATTGCCACACGCTCGAACGTGTCATCAACTCCAAGCACGATGCCGCGGCATTTCTGGACGTCATCCGCCGGATGGCGACCTATTCCAACAACAGCTTCCATTTGAAACCGCAGGTGCGCAAGGAAGCGCGGGACCTTGACCGCTTCGTGCCCAATGCCGAACAGGTCGCGGCCTACTTCGCCAGCATCAATCGAAGCTCCGGTGATTGGACCTGGGAGCTCAAGACCGCTCCCCGCGTCAGCGGCTCCGGCACGCGCGTGATCATTACCGAATACGATCTTCCCGACCCGACCATCCAGCCCCACGATGTCATCGTCGACGCCGACGGCATCGTCTGGCATAGCGACTTTAGCGGTCAAATCCTGGGCCGCTTCGATACCAAAACGCTTGCGCACAAGAGCTATCCGGTCCCCCTCCAGCGCGCTGGGTGGCCGACCGGCGCACTCGACCTGCAGACCGACCCTCATGGCAATCTCTGGCTTGGGCTGATGTTCCAGGCCGGCGCGGCGAAATTTGATCGTAAGACTGAAACCTTCCAGATGATTCAATTGCCGCCGCACATGCTCAAGGCCGACTCCCAGCAGGCCATGGTTGGCGTGCAGAACTGGACCGTCGACAACCGAATTTGGCTGCAAGATCCAGCCCGCCGCGGCATCTACCGGATGGATTTGACCACCGGCCAAACCGAGCTGTTCGAGCCGTTTGCGAAGACAAGGGGTTCACCCTATGGCGTCTTTTCCGACAAGCAGAACAACGCCTGGTTCCTCAACTTCGGCGGCGAGCACGTCGGCACGATTGACGCCAAGAACGGCCAGATCACGCTGTATCCGACGCTCACACGCGGGTCGCGGCCGCGGCGTGGCCGGATTGATGATCACGGCCGGGTCTGGTTTGCCGAGTTCGCCGGCGAACGCGTTGGCATGTTCGACACCAGAACCAAGCAGTTCAAGGAATGGCAGGTTCCCGGACGCTTTTTTGCGCCCTATGACGTCACCCAAGACAAGCTTGGCAATCTCTGGACCGGCGGAATGAATACCGACCGGATCCTTCGCATCAGCACCGAGAGTGGCGAGGTGACCGAGTATCCGCTGCCTCGCTCGACCAACATCCGCCGCGTGTTCGTGGACGACAACACCACACCGCCGACCTTCTGGATCGGCAACAATCACGGTGCCGCTTTGATCAAGCTTGAACCGCTGGATTGACGACGCTGACCGCCGCCGGCCTCGTCGGCGGCGGTCCTTGCCCAGACGTGTTAGTCGAACTTCAGGTTCGCGGCCTTGACCACGGCGACGTAGTTCTGGATGTCGGCGTCAATGATCTTGCGGAAGTCTGCCGACGCAATGCCGCCGGGGCGGACCGCCATCTCGCGGAGCTTCTGCGCCACGCCCGCGTCGGTGATGGCGCGGCGCAGCGCCGCTTCGAGCTTCGCCGCGATCGCCGGCGGCGTCTTGGCCGGCGCAAAGAACCCGGACCATAGCTTGGTGTTGACTTCGGGCAGCCCTGCCTCCGCCATGCTCGGCACGTTCGGAAGTTGCGGTGAGCGCTCCGCGCCAGTGACCGCCAACGCACGCACCTTGCCAGCATTGATCTGCGGGATTGCCGGCGGACCGTCTGAGATCGACAACAGGCACTGTTGCTGCATCACGCACAGGATCATTTCGTTGCTGCTCTTGAGCGGGATCGCGACGCCCGGCATTCCGGTCTTGAGCTTCAAGAGCTCGGTCGAAATCGTGAAGGCCGGCGACGTCGTGCCGTAGTTCGCCTTGTCGGGGTTGGCCTTGGCATACGCGACAAGCTCCGGCACCGTCTTCGCTGGGT
The DNA here is from genome assembly GCA_963741595.1 of uncultured Alphaproteobacteria bacterium. Lineage (GTDB taxonomy): Bacteria > Pseudomonadota > Alphaproteobacteria > Rhizobiales > Xanthobacteraceae > VAZQ01. The sequence goes on along the minus strand of CAVUIV010000010.1, from coordinate 121,319 downwards.
TTTGGATCTGGCCGACCACGATCAATGGGAAGTCCGCGATCATGGACAGCGGAATGAAGCTCTTGGTCGGATGATAGGCGAGTTTCGGAAACACCGCGGAGGCGATCGACATCACGCCGCTCGCGCCGATAAACAGCGTGTAGCCGTCAGCGGGTTGATTGGAGACGAACTCCGCCGCGGGACGGCCGCCGGCGGCAGGCCGGTTCTCGATCACCAATTGCTGGCCGAGAATCTCCGACACTTTCGCCCCGACCAGCCGCGCGAAGATATCGTTGCCACCGCCCGCTGCGAACGGAACGATCAAGCGGATCGGCTTGTTCGGGTAGTTCGCCGCCTCGTCCTGCGCCTGCGCGGGGTACAGACCGGCCGTGGCGGCCAACGCCAGAGCCGCGCCGACCACGACGCTGGACAAATTGCGGGGAAGGCCAATCGATGGCATGGGCGTAATCCCTCCGAAGTGCGGTTTCTGGTCGCGTTATACGCAACTTTGTCACTCTACCAGCGCCCCCGAAATCCGGATAGCATCGATTTCTGAAGTCGGACGCCGGCACCGCGACAATTCACCATATCGGCAGCCGGTTTCGGAGCAGCCTCAAGGGTGGGGATGGCGACAGTCATGACCTTCACAGTGCGAATCTCCACCACGACCCTGCTTTGCGCCTTGCTCGGCGCCCCCACGTTGACGCTCAGTGCCACTCCCGCACACGCGCAGGCCGATTTCCGCGGCGAGACCATCTCGATCCAGATCGGCTACGGGCCAGGCGGCGGGTACGACACCTATGGACGCGGGCTTGCCCGGCACTACGGCCGCTTCATCCCCGGCAATCCGAACGTCGTCCCCAAGAACATGCCCGGTGCCGGCTCGCTGCGCGCCGCCAACCACATCTTCAACCTTGGCGCCCGCGACCCGGTCGATATCGGGCTGTTCTCGGCTTCGACCGCGGTGGAGCCGATGATGGGCAATGACCAGGCGAAGTTCGATGTGACCAAGTTCGGCTGGATCGGCAGCATGAACCAGGACATCTCGTTCTGCGGCGTCTGGCAGGCGCCCGGGCTACCCGCGTCGTTTCCCGACCTGCTCAAGCCGGGCGGCAAGGAGCTGATTTTCGGCTCGGCCGGACCCGCGGCCATCAGCCATCAGCATCCGCTGGTGCTCAAGAACGTGCTCGGCGCCAACGTCCGCGTCATCTCCGGCTATGAAGGCCAGAAGCAGGTGAATCTCGCGATGCAGCGGGGCGAGGTTCACGGCGCTTGCGGCCTGTTCGTGTCGTCGATCAAGGCCCAGTGGTTGCCGGACGTGAAGGCCGGCCGGCTCAAGCTGTTCCTGCAGATGGGGCCGAAGGTCTCCGACGAGTTCGGCCCGGTGCACAACGTGTTCGACTTCGTGAAGACCGACGACGACCGCAAGGTCCTCGAATTCCATTTCAAGCAAACCATCCTGGGCCGCCCGTTCGCGGCATCACCGAACCTTCCTGCTGACCGCCTGGCCGCGCTTCGCACGGCGTTCCTGGCGACCATGAAAGATCCGGACTTCCTGGCTGACGCCAAGAAATTCAATCTGGACATCGACGTCGCGACCGCCGATGACGTCGGTCGCCTGCTGGCCGAATTCGCGAGCTATCCGGCATCCGTGATCGACAAGGCGAAGGCGGCCATCGGCCGTTGATCGGCGCCAGCACGGTTCGGGATAAGTAGCGCGATGGCAATCTCCGGCACGCATCCACTCGCCGACCGCGACCTGTTCGGGCACCCGCGCGGGCTCACGTTTCTGTTCACCACCGAAATGTGGGAGCGCTTTTCCTATTACGGGATGCGGGCGCTGCTCGTTCTCTACATGGTCAAGTTTCTGCTGTTGCCCGAGAACGCCGGAGCCGTGATCGGCCTCGCGTCGCTGCGCAGCGTCTACGAATTCGATCTTCGGCCCGCTCGGTACGCAGCCCTTTGCGTCGCACATCTACGGCCTCTATACCGCGCTGGTTTACGCGACGCCGTTTTTCGGCGGCCTGCTCGCCGACCGCGTGCTCGGGCAGCGTCGCACCGTTGTGCTCGGCGCTTCCCTGATGGCGATCGGCCATTTCATGATGGCGTTCGAATCGCTGTTCCTGTTCGCGCTGCTGGTGCTGATTTTTGGCAACGGCGCATTCAAGCCCAACATCTCCGCACAAGTTGGCGGGCTATACGCGCCGGGCGATCCGCGCCGCGATCGCGCCTATTCGATCTTCTATATCGGCATCAATCTCGGCGCGTTCCTCGCCCCGCTGGTTTGCGGAACGCTCGGCGAGGAAGTCGGCTGGCACTACGGTTTCGGCGCGGCCGGGGTCGGCATGACGATCGGCCTCATCGTCTACCTGTCCTCCGCACAGGTTCTACCGGCCGACGAACGGGAACGGGTGGTGACATCGGGCGAGATGCGGCGGCCGCTGAGCGGCGGGGAATGGCGCTCGATCCTGGCGTTGGTGGTGCTGCTGCTGCCGGTGTGCCTGTTCTGGGCGACGTACGAGCAGCAAGGCAACACCATCCCGCTATGGGCGGACGGCTATACCGACCGATACGTCAACCTGCTGATTTGGCGCGGCGAGATTCCGGTGACCTGGTTTCAGGCGATCAACCCGTTCATGATCTTCGCGTTCACCCCGTTCGTGCTGATGCTGTGGTCGCGACAGGCGGCGCGCGGTCGCGAACCCTCGACCATCACCAAGATGGCGCTGGGCTGCTTCGGCGTCGCGCTTGCAAACATGATCATGGTTGGGGCGGTCTGGCAGGCGGACGGTGGCCCGCAAGCGAGCTGGCTGTGGCTGCTCGCCTATTTCGTCGTTATCACCATCGGCGAGCTCTATCTATCGCCGATCGGCCTTTCGCTGGTGTCCAAGGTGTCGCCCGGACGCGTGGTCTCGATGATGATGGGCGTGTGGTTTGCAACGAGCTTCGTCGGCAATCTGATCGGCGGCTGGCTCGGCAGCTTCTGGACGATCATGGACAAGACGACATTCTTCATGATGATCGCGGCTGTTGCCGCGACTGCCGGTCTTGTCATCCTGGCCTTCAATCGGCCGCTTCAGAGCGCGCTGCAGGAATAGCCGCCGCTCAGGCCTCCACCGGCAACCCGACGTAATTTTCGGCGAGCGTAATTTTGGCCGCTTCCGAGCCCACGATATAGGCGAGTTCCGCTGACTGGCGTTTACGGTCGAAGGCATTGTCGTCGGGATGCAGATGAAACATCTGCGTCATCCACCAAGAGAACCGCTGCGCTTTCCAGACGCGACGCAAGCAGGTCTGCGAATAGTGCTCCAGCAAGTCGCTGCGGCCGGATCGGAAATAGGCGGTGAGCGCGCGCGCCAACACGACCACGTCGGCCAACGCGAGGTTCATCCCCTTGGCGCCGGTCGGCGGCTGGATGTGAGCCGAATCCCCAGCCAGGAACAGGCGCCCATGTTGCATCGGCTCCACCACGAAGCTGCGCATCGCCGTGAGGAGCTTGTCGACCACCCTGCCCTCCTGAAGCGGTCGCGTGCCCGCAAGCCGGTGGTGAAGCTCGTCCCAGATCCGGCGATCCGGCCAGTTCGCGATGTCCTCGTTTGGCGCGCATTGCACATAAAGGCGCGCCAGCGAAGGCGAACGCATGGTGTAGAGCGCAAAACCGCGATCATGATAGGAATAGATCAGTTCCTCATCGGCCGGCGGCGACTCCGACAGAATGCCGATCCATCCGAACGGATACTCGCGGTCGTAGTAGGTGAGCACATCCTGCGGAATGCTCGGCCGGCAGATGCCGTGGAATCCGTCGCAGCCACCGATGAAATCGCAGGCGAGTTCCTGTTCCTTGCCGTCATGATTGAAGGTGATCCTGGGCGACGAACCGGTCACGTCGTGCACCGCGACATCTGCCGCCTCGAACAAAATCGTGCCGCCGTCGGCAAGGCGGCGCGCCACCAAGTCTTTGACCACCTCCTGCTGACCGTAGATCGTGACCCCTTGCCCGACCAGGTCTTGGAAATTGATATGGTGCAGCGTGCCGTCGAAGCAGAAATGCAGGCCGTGATGGAACAGGCCTTCACGCTGCATCCGCTCACCCACACCGGTGTCGATCAGCAGATCCCGCGCCCAGTGCTCCATGAGACCGGCGCGGATCCGGCCTTCGATATAATCCCGACTGCGGTTCTCCAGGATGACCGACTCGATGCCTTCAAGATGCAGGAGATGTGACAGCATCAGCCCGGCCGGCCCGGCCCCGACGATCCCAACTTGCGTGCGCATCAATCCTCGCCCTTGCCACCCTTGCGCCCAATTACGCGATACCGTCAGGCGGCAAAAGGGACGTAACCGGGATTGGATTGGACACCGTCGCGGGCGCCGCAAAACCCGGGATTTTTAAGGATTGGTTGATACTTATTGCACTGCGAAAGGATTGACTTTCGCGCTTTGGCGCTTATGTTCCGGGGCGAATGGTCCTGTAAGAATCGACCTTTCCCATTTCCCGCGTCAACTTTCATCGAGTTGTTCGTTCGCAAGGCGCGGGCCTGCAGCGAAAGGTTTTGACTCGAGGTTATATGCCCTTTTCTAAACTTGGTTTATCCGACAAGGTTCTCGCTGCCGTTCAAGCAGCCGGTTACCCCGCTCCGACCCCCATCCAAGAACAAGCCATCCCTCACGTCATGGCGCGCCGCGACGTGCTTGGCATCGCGCAGACCGGCACCGGCAAGACCGCCGCCTTCACGCTGCCGATGCTGACAATCCTGGAAACTGGCCGCGCGCGTGCGCGCATGCCGCGCACCCTCATCCTCGAGCCGACGCGCGAACTCGCCGCGCAGGTCGAAGAGAGCTTCAACAAGTACGGCGTCAAGCACAAGCTCAACGTTGCGCTGATCATCGGCGGCGTTTCGTTCGACGAACAAGACATGAAGCTGATGCGCGGCGTCGACGTGCTGATCGCGACGCCCGGCCGTCTGCTGGATCATTTCGAGCGCGGTCGGTTGCTGTTGACCGGTGTCGAGCTGCTCGTCATCGACGAAGCCGACCGGATGCTCGACATGGGGTTCATCCCCGATATCGAACGCATCTGCAAACTGGTGCCGTTCACGCGCCAGACGCTGTTCTTCACGGCGACAATGCCGCCCGAAATTCAGCGCATCACCGGCCAATTCCTGCACAATCCAGTGAAAGTCGAAGTCGCCCGCCCGGCCACGACGGTGGCGGCGATTTCGCAGCACCTGGTGAAGTGCGGAAGCAAGCCGCATGAAAAACGCGATGTTCTGCGGCGGCTGATCCGCTCCGCCGGCAACTTCAAGAACGCGATCATCTTCTGCAACCGCAAGACCGAGGTCGCCCAGCTCCACCGTTCCCTGGTGCGTCACGAGTTCTCCGCTGCGGCGTTGCACGGCGATCTGGACCAGTCGGCCCGGATGGCGGCGCTCGACCGGTTCCGCAAAGGCGACGTCAAGCTGCTGATCGCCTCCGATGTGGCGGCTCGCGGGCTCGATATCCCCGACGTCAGCCACATCTTCAACTTCGACGTGCCTCATCATGCGGACGACTATGTCCACCGCATCGGCCGGACCGGCCGCGCCGGCAAGAGCGGCACCGCCATCACCATCGTCAGCCCGATCGATTCCAAGTCGCTGGCGGCGATCGAGAAGCTGACCGGGCAAACCATTCCATGGATGGGCGAACCGCCGGGCGCGACCGAGCCATCCGCAGCGCCTGCGCCAGCCTCCCGCGAACGGCCCCGCCCGGCTGGGCGCGACCAGCGGGCGCCAAGGACCAGCGTGGCGCCAAGGGCCAAGGTGATGCCAAGGTCCAACGCGATGCCAAGCATGGCAATCGGCGGCCGCCGGCTCCGGCCCCTGTGACGGTCTTGGACGATCAACGCAGCAACCGACGCAGCGCCAAGCCAGCCTCGCAACCCGAGCCTCAGGGCGAATCACATCTCCCGGCCTTCCTGTTGCGTCCGACGCGCGTGAAGGCGTGATACCACTCCCAGCGGCCGTGGATTGTTGACAAATTTACCTTCGTTTACTCCCCGTTCACCGCTGTAAAATAACGTTGTTTTCCTGTCGGGGCAGCGCTGACACATCGCAATGTCGATGACGGCGTGGCCTCCCTGCGCCGGCGGGCGGAGCCAAGGTATGACGTCCTCTTCCGATGATCACGAGCGTACCTTGGCGTTCGCGGAAATCGCTCTTCGCCAGATCAAGGCGCTTCGACAGGTTGCCTCTCCGCGCAACTTTGAGCTCTGGTACGCCTATGCGACCGGCCAGAATGCAGCGCTGAACCAGGCGATCAACGAGACCCTGGCGCGTAATAACAACATCCTGAACGAGTCCGACGTCGAGCACATCTACGAGACCTATCTCTCGCCGAGCCGAATCACCGATCAGATCGACCAGGTCGGCTCGCAGGTCATGGACGAGATCGAGCAGGTGATGGCCATGATCGGCGCCGCCGCCGGCAAGGCGTCGAACTACTCGCAGAACCTCGTCAACGTGTCCCAGCAGCTCGGCTCCGAAGCCGATGATCCTGCCGTGCGAGCGATCGTCGAGGACCTGGTGAAATCCACCAAGGAGATGCAGCATAACAACCAGACGCTGGAAGCACGCCTTTCGGCCTCGAAGCAGGAGATCGATCAGCTGCAAGAGCACCTCGATGTGGTGCGCACCGAGAGCCTGACCGACCCACTGACCGCGCTCGCCAACCGGAAGTCGTTTGACGACAACTTTTTGCGAGCGATCGAGGATGCGCGCGCCAACAACGAGCATCTGTCGCTGCTGATGACCGACATCGATCACTTCAAAAAATTCAACGACAGCTACGGTCACCTCACCGGCGATCAGGTGCTCCGGCTGGTGGCGATGTCGGTCAAGCAGAACATCAAGGGGCAGGACATCGCGGCCCGCTATGGCGGAGAGGAATTCGCCATCGTGCTGCCCAATACCGTGCTGCGATCCGCGATCACGGTCGCCGACCACATCCGGCGCGCGGTGATGAGCAAGGACCTAACGAAGCGCTCGACCGGCGAGAACCTTGGCCGCGTGACGATCTCGGTCGGCGTCGCCATGCTGCGCCCGGACGACACGCCCCAGTCTTTGATCGAACGCGCCGATGGCTGCCTCTACGCCGCCAAGCGCAATGGCCGCAATCGCGTCATCAGCGAGGCTGACCCCGAATTCGTCAAACCTCCGGCGCCGCCGAAAGTGGCCTGACCCGCGGCGATCAGCGCCGGCGCGCCTGCCGTGTGCGCGACGCGCCCCTTTTTCCGACGCTCTTCGCATGCGCCGCCGCCAGCGCGGCGCGGGCCCACTGCGCCAACTCATCGGGATCGTCGTAGAGACGGTCCGGCATGCGGCGGTAGGACATGATGACCTGCGCCCTGCCTCCCCTCGAATAGCTGAACGGCTCAAGCGCCTCGCGTTCGAACATCGCGCGGTTACTGTCGCCGGCCTTCAGGTAGATGGTGCCGTCCGCGACCAGGGCAAACATCGTACTGTCGGCGTAAATGCCCAGCCCGCCGAACATCCGGCGCACGTCGACCGGACCGAAGGTTGAAAACAGCTCGACGATATCCTCGGGCGCCACGCGCGCACTATCAGGTGGCGCTCGGAGCAGCGGCGGGCTTGAGCTGCACGGATTCGCCGCAACCGCAGGCCGAGGTCTGGTTCGGGTTGTTGAACACGAACTGCGAGGCGAGCTTGTCGGTTTTGTAGTCCATCTCGGTGCCGATGAGGAACAGGATCGCCTTCGGGTCGATCAGCACGCGCACACCCTTGTCCTCGACCACCTCGTCGGATTTACCGACCTCTTGCGCGTATTCCATGGTGTAGGTCATTCCGGCACAGCCGCCGTTCTTGACGCCGACGCGGACGCCAATCACCGGCTTTTCCGCATTGGCCATCACATATTTGATCCGCTCGGCGGCAGCATCGGAGAGACGGATCACCTGCGGTCTCGGACGGGGGGCAACCATGAGCCTACCTTTGAATTCCAGTTGCAGCGGATGTCAGCTCCGCGACGTTAGTCAGACGCTTTACATGTGAAATGGGCATCCTGCGCGTTGTTCGCAATCACCACATATTAAGAACCGTTCTAGCTTCGTCCGACATCCGACTCGGATCCCACGGCGGATCCCACACGATGTTGACCTTGGTTTCGCCGACACCCGGCACGCTTGCGACCGCGTTCTCGACCATCACCGGCAACTCCTGCGCCGCCGGACAATTGGGCGTCGTCAACGTCATGTCGATCGTCACCGCCCGCTGGTCGGAAATGTCGATCCGATAGATCAAGCCGAGCTCGTAGATGTCGGCGGGGATTTCCGGATCGTAGACGGTCTTGAGGCCGGCAATGATGTCGTCGGTCAGGCGCGCGATCTCCGGTTCCGGCAAGGCGCCGGAGGCCTGCGTGCTGGAGACTTGCGTGCTGGAAACTTGCGCGCCGGCTCCCGCATCCACGGTATCGGCCGGCGGCACGGTGTCGTCCGTGGTCTTGGTCTCGCGTTGGTCGGTCATGTGAAAAACTCCCGCGCCTTGGCCAGAGCCTCGGCCAGGCGATCGACCTCTGCCTTGGTGTTGTAGAGCGCAAAGGATGCACGGCAGGTCGCCGTCACGCCGAAACGGGCGAGCAGCGGCATGGCGCAATGGGTGCCGGCGCGCACCGCGACACCGGAGCGATCGATGATGGTGGCGACGTCGTGAGGATGCGCGCCTTTCATCTCGAAAGACAGGATCGCGCCTTTCTCCTTCGGAGCGCCGATGATCCGCAGCGAATTGATCTCGCGCAGCCGCTCGTGAGCATAGTCGGCGAGTTCCGTCTCATGGGCGCGGATTCGCGCCTTGCCGATCGAACCGACATAGTCGATAGCCGCGCCGAGCCCGATCGCCGGCACAATGGACGGCGTTCCGGCCTCGAACTTGTGCGGCGGGTCGCCGTACAGCACGCGATCCTCGAAGACTTCGCGGATCATTTCGCCGCCGCCGTTGAAGGGTGGCATGGCGGCCAGATGCTCGTATTTGCCGTAAAGAGCGCCGATGCCCGACGGCCCGTACAGCTTGTGACCGGTGAAGACATAGAAGTCGCAGCCGATGTCGGCGACATCGACGTCGAGATGCACCGCGGCCTGGCTGCCATCGATCAGCACCGGAATGCCGCGCGCATGCGCAAGCCGCACCGCCTCCTTGACCGGCACGATGGTGCCGAGTGCGTTCGACATATGGGTGAGCGCGACCATTTTGGTGCGCGGGCCCAACAGCTTCTCGAATTCATCGAGCAGGAAATTGCCGTCTTCGTCCACCGGCGCCCACTTGATCACCGCACCCTGCCGCTCACGCAGGAAATGCCACGGCACGATGTTGGAGTGATGCTCCATGATCGAGAGGACGATCTCGTCGCCCGCCTTCAGGCGCTCGCGGCCGAATGTGTAGGCCACGAGATTGATCGCTTCGGTCGCGTTGCGCGTGAAGATGATCTCTTCGGCACGCTTGGCATTGAGGAAACCACGCACTTTCTCGCGCGCGCCTTCGTAGGCTTCGGTCGCCGCATTGGCGAGATAGTGCAGCCCGCGATGAACATTGGCGTATTCGGCGGTGTAGGCATGCTGCATACGATCGAGCACCGCCTTCGGCTTTTGCGCCGAGGCCGCGTTATCCAAGATAAATCAGTGGCTTGCCGTAGACCTGCAGCGACAGGATCGGGAAGTCCTCGCGAATGCGGGCGACGTCGTAGCTGCCATTGGTGACTGCGGGATGCACGGGCTCAGCTCCGATTCTTGAGCCATTCGGCGACGTGGTCGATCAGCGTGTCGCGCAGACCGGCATGCTCGATCCCCTCGATGGCTTCGCCGACGAACGCCTGGATCATCAACGCTTCCGCATCCTTGGCCGGGATGCCCCGGGCCTTCAAATAGAACAACAGATCCGGATCGAGCGCGCCGGCCGTCGAGCCGTGGCCGCACTGCACATCATCGGCAAAGATCTCGAGTTCGGGCTTGCTGTCGGCTTCGGCATCGTCCGACAACAGCAGGGCATGCGCCGCCATCCTGGCATCGGTCTTCTGCGCGTTCGGCCGGACGATGATCTTGCCCTGGAACACACCGCGGCTTTCGTCATCGAGCACGGACTTGAAGACCTCGCGGCTGACGCAGGAGCCGGCGGTGTGATCGGCCACCAGCGTGGTATCGGCGTGTTGCCGCCCGCTCAGCAGCGTCGCGCCGCGGATACCGGCAACGGTGCCTTCGCCGCGCAGGCGGATAAACAACTGGTTGCGAACGACCGCCGATGCAGTCGTGAACAGGAACTCGTTGAAGCGGGCCTGCGCACCGATGTCGACCATCAGGCTCGAGACGTGAACCGATCCGCCGCCCGCGCCGGTGATCTTGACGTGATCGACATGCGCATCGTTGCCGACCTCGAGCTCGAACGCTGCGTTGACCTGGTAGTCGCTGCCGGGAACGCCTTCGTGACTCTCGATCAGCATCGCCCTGGCGCCGTTGCCAATCACGGCCAGCGACCGCGTGAACACCGACGCCGGCGCGCTGCCGGCATTGAAGAACACGATGAGCAGCGGTCGCGCCAACGCCACGCCCTCGGCCACCTCGATCACGACGCCGTCGCCCATGAACGCAGTGTTGAGCGCAACGGCGGTGTCGTCGGTGGCGACCACAGCGCCCAGGCGCCGGGTGACCGCCGCGTCGCCAGCCGTCAACGCCTGCGCCATGGAACGGATCCGCAGGCCCGGCTCCAACGCCGCGAGGTCCGACAGCTCCGGCACGAACGCGCCATCGACCAAAACGATGCGCCGGCCTTCGATCGCGGCCAGCGCCGCACCGGCCTGGCGCGCACGCGACTTCGCAGCATCATCCGGCGGCGCCGCGAGCGGCTTCGCGTCGCGCATCAGCGCGCGCAGATCGGTATATTTCCATTCTTCGACCCGCCGATGCGGCAGGCCGGTTGCCTCAAAACGGGTGAACGCGGATTCGCGAAGCGCGCCCGCACCAGGCAGCCGTGCCTTGGCGGCGCCAAAGGCGGTCGCCAGCGCCGTCTCAGCCGCCGTCTTGATGGGGCGGACTTCGGCGTTCATGACGCCAGCTCTCCCTGATACTGGGCATAGCCTTGCGCTTCGAGCTCGAACGCGAGCTCCTTGCCGCCGGTACGCACGATGCGACCACGGGAGAGAACGTGCACCACATCAGGCACGATATGGTCGAGCAGCCGCTGATAGTGGGTGATGACGACGAAGGCGCGCTCCGGCGAACGCAGCCGGTTGACGCCCTCGGAGACCACCTTCAGCGCATCGATATCGAGCCCGGAATCGGTCTCGTCGAGCACGCAAAGCCGCGGCTCCAGCAGCGCCATCTGCAGCACCTCGTTGCGCTTCTTCTCGCCGCCGGAGAAACCGACATTGACGCCGCGGCGCAGCATGTCGCGTTCGATGCCGAGCTTGCCGGCGGCATCGAAGACGCGCCGGTTGAAGTCGGGCGCCGACAGCTCCTCCTCGCCGCGCTTCTTGCGCTGGGCGTTGAGCGCGGTGCGCAGGAACGTCATGGTGGCGACGCCCGGAATCTCCAGCGGATATTGGAACGCCAGGAACACGCCCTTGGCGGCGCGCTCGTCCGGCGACAGCGCCAGCAAATCCTCGCCGTCGAACAACACCTGCCCGTCGGTCACCTCGTAGTCGGCCTTGCCCGCCAGCACATGCGCGAGCGTCGACTTGCCCGAGCCGTTCGGGCCCATGATGGCCGCGACCTGGCCCTTCTCGACGGTCAGGTCGAGGCCATTGAGGATTTTCTTGCCGTCGACTTTGACGTGCAGGTTTTTGATTTCAAGCAGAGCCATGAGCAACAGTCTTCCTACTTATCTCCTGCGCCGCTTCGCTAGCCCACGCTGCCTTCCAGACTCACCGAGATGAGCTTCTGCGCCTCGACCGCGAACTCCATCGGCAAGGTCTGCAGCACGTCCTTGACGAAGCCGTTGACCACCAGCGCCACCGCCTCCTCCTGCGAAAGCCCGCGCTGCATGCAGTAGAACAGCGTGTCCTCGGAGATTTTCGAGGTGGTCGCCTCGTGCTCGATCACGGCGGAGGAATTCTTCGCCTCGATATACGGCACGGTGTGCGCGCCGCACTTGTCGCCGATCAGGAGCGAATCGCAATTGGTGAAGTTGCGCGCGCCGGTCGCCTTGCGGTGCGCCGAGATGAGCCCGCGATAGGTGTTCTGCGATTTGCCGGCGGCAATGCCCTTGGAGATGACCCGGCTGACGGTGTTCTTGCCGAGATGCAGCATCTTGGTGCCGCTATCGACCTGCTGGTGACCGTTCGAGATCGCGATCGAGTAGAACTCGCCGCGCGAGTCATCGCCGCGCAGGATGCAGCTCGGATATTTCCAGGTGATCGCCGAGCCGGTCTCGAGCTGGGTCCATGAGATTTTCGAGCGCGGGCCGCGGCAGTCGCCGCGCTTGGTGACGAAGTTGTAGATGCCGCCCTTGCCGTTCTTGTCGCCGGGATACCAGTTCTGGATGGTCGAGTACTTGATCTCGGCGTCGTCGAGCGCGATCAGCTCGACCACCGCGGCGTGGAGCTGGTTCTCGTCGCGCGACGGCGCGGTGCAGCCTTCGAGGTAGCTCACATAGGAGCCCTTGTCGGCGATGATCAGCGTGCGCTCGAACTGTCCGGTGTTGCGCTCGTTGATGCGGAAATAGGTGGAGAGCTCCATCGGGCAGCGCACCCCCGGCGGCACGTAGACGAAGGAGCCGTCGGAGAACACCGCCGCATTGAGCGTCGCGAAAAAGTTGTCGGTCACCGGCACGACCGAGCCGAGATACTTCTTCACCAGATCGGGGTGCTCCTGCAGCGCCTCCGAGATCGGCATGAACAGCACGCCGACCTTGCCAAGCTCCTCCTTGAAGGTGGTGGCGACCGAGACCGAGTCGAAGACCGCATCGACCGCAACCTTCTTGCCGGAGGCCGCGATGGCTTCGCCGGCCTCGCCTGGCGCCCGTTGGACGCCCAGCAACGCCTCCTGCTCGCGCAGCGGAATCCCGAGCTTGCGGTAGGTCTCCAGAATTTCGGGATCGATCTCGTCGAGCGACTTCGGTCCGTCCTTCTTCTTGGGCGCCGAATAGTAGTAGAGGTCCTGATAGTCGATCGGCGGATAGTGGACCTTGGCCCAGGTCGGCTCGCGCATGGTCTGCCAGCGGCGATAGGCGTCGAGCCGCCAATCCAGCATCCATTGCGGTTCGTTCTTCTTCGCGGAAATGAAGCGAACGGTGTCGTCGTTCAGGCCCTTGGGGGCCTTGTCGGATTCGATCAGCGTCTCGAACCCATACTTATATTGGTCGACATCGATCCGGCGGACCTGGTCCACCGTCTCTTGTACTGCCGGCATTCTTCCCTCCGCTGCGGTTTCAAGGACCGCGGGTTGGATCGGTCGGTTTATGGTCGTCGCGGGTGCGAGGGCCACCTCAGGGTTAAGCCGCTAAGCGGCGATATCTCGTGCCTTAAGTAGTGGTTGCGCCAGTTTTATCCAAGCTTCTAAAAAGCGGTCGATTTCGGCCTCAACGGTCCCCCAGCCGGTGCTCACGCGGACAGCGGCTTCGGCCACCTCCAGCGGGTAGCCCATGCTCCGGACAACCTCCGAGAACTTCATGGTCCCGGAGGAACAGGCGGAACCGGAGGAGACTGCGATCCCCTCCAGGTCGAGCGTCATCAAGGCGGTCTGGGCCTTGATCCCCAGGACCGCAAACTGCAGCGTATTGGCGACACGCGGCACGGCTTCGCCGAAAATGATGGTGTCCGGCCAAATCGCCTTGAGACCGGCTTCAAGCCGTTGGCGCAGGCTGGCGAGCCGCTGCGCCTCGCCGGCCAAGTCGCGCACCGCTTCCGTCGCGGCGGCCCCGAAGCCAGCAATGCCGATCACGTTTTCGGTTCCCCCGCGCCGATTGCGCTCCTGGCCCCCGCCGAAGCGGGAACCGCGGATATGGACGCCGTCGCCGGCGAGGATCAGCGCGCCGACGCCCATCGGACCGCCGATCTTGTGCGCTGAAACCGCCATGAGGTCGGCCCCCAGCTCCCTGACCGCCAGGGGAAGCTTGCCGAACGCTTGAACCGCATCAACGTGCAGGAGGCCGCCCGCGGCATGCGCACGCTCAGCGGCCTCGCGCACCGGCTGGACCACCCCGGTTTCATTGTTGGCGGCCATCAGCGCCACCAGGGGCGTCTTGGCGCCGTGCGCCGCCGCACGATCGAGGCACTCCGACAGGTCGTCGATCGAGGCCACGCCATCGCGGCCCGCGCCGAAGCGTTCGACAGCCGGGAAATCGCCGCCCGCCAGCACCGACACATGCTCGATCGCCGAAACAATCGCCACGTCACAGGCGCCGACGCGGTCCTGCTCGACCGCACGGCCGAGCGCCAGAGCATTGGCTTCGGAGCCGCTCGACGTGAAAATCACGTGGCGCGGCTCCGCGCCGACCGCAGCGGCGACGCGCTCCCGCGCCTCCTCGACGATTCTGCGCCCCGCGCGCCCTTCCGCATGAACGGACGACGGATTGCCCACCTGCTCCATGGCCGCAACCATGGCGGCATGGGCCTGCGGCCGCAGCGGCGCGGTGGCATTCCAATCCAAATAGGCCCGTTCCGACATGATGTTGTCCGGTATCGTTGTCCGGTGGCGTGGTTCCCAGCTTAACCTGGGACGACGCGAACGCTGATGGAAAGACTTGCTCTTTGGCCCTTCACTCGTGATAAAAGCGCCCTGCCGCCATCACTGGCTTTGGCCCGAACGACACAAGTTTCGTGCCAATTTGCCAAAAACTAGAATGGTTCTAAATACTTACGCGTGCCGACCAGTTCCGTCAAGCGCGCCCTGAGCGCGTCGGATGACCGGCTCGCACCCGACCCAACCGAGGGACGCAATGCCCGAAATCATCTTCACCGGCCCGGCGGGTCGGCTCGAAGGCCGCTATCACCCGGCACGCCAGAAAAACGCACCGATTGCCATCGTCCTGCATCCGCACCCGCAGTTCGGCGGCACCATGAACCACCAGATCATTTACCAACTCTACTACCAGTTCGTGCATCGGGGTTTTTCGGTGCTCCGGTTCAATTTCCGGGGCGTGGGCCGCAGCCAAGGATCATTCGACCACGGCCAGGGCGAACTGTCGGATTCGGCCTCGGCGCTGGATTGGGCGCAGTCGATCAATCCGGAAGCGCGCTCATGCTGGATCGCCGGCTTCTCGTTCGGCGCCTGGATCGGCATGCAGCTGCTGATGCGGCGCCCGGAGATCGAAGGCTTCATCTCGATCGCGCCGCCCGCCAACCTCTATGACTTCTCGTTCCTCGCGCCCTGCCCGTCCTCGGGCCTGATCGTGCACGGCGATAAGGATGCCGTGGTGCCGTACAAAGACGTCTCCGGCCTGGTCGAAAAACTGAAGACCCAAAAGGGCATCATCATCGACCAAAAGGTCATTCCCGGCGCCAACCATTTCTTCGACGGCAAGATCGAGCCGTTGATGCAGTCGGTCAGCGCCTATCTCGACAAGCGTCTGAAGACCCCGAGCGCAAGCCGGCGGCCTGACGCCTTTGCCGCGGCGAAATCAAAATCGTCGCGTTGATCGGCCGTAATTCATCGGCCAGACGACGCTGGTCGAGCGCCAGCCGCCGCAGTGGGCAGTATCCCGCATCGTCACGTGGCCGGGCTGGTTCTGGCCAAGCGCCACCCATCGGCACTATGCTGCCGCGCAAGAACACAATGCGACATGGGAGGTCGAAGATGCCGCGCAGTCATATGAGCCGACGCACGGTGCTCAAGGGGGCGACCGCGCTGGGCGCGTTGGTCGCCGCCTCAGGCGAGCGCTGTTCGCCCAGCAGGCGCCCTCGCGATCCGCCAAGAGTCCGGGCGCGCCGCTGCCGCCGCGCGGCGAATTCGTGATCCGCGGCGCCACCGTGTTGACCATGGATCCGAAGCTCGCGGACTTGGCGAGCGGCGACGTGCACGTGCGCGACGGTGCGATCGTCGCGGTTGCGCCGAAGATCGACACGAAGGCGCAGACCATCGAAGGCCGCGGCATGATCTGCATGCCGGGCTTCGTCGATACCCACTGGCATCTGTGGACCAGCCTGTTCCGGCCGTTCGTCAAGGCCGATGTCGCCGAAGTTGGGTACTTCCCCGTCAGCAACCGCCTGGGCCAGTTGATGGCGCCCGAGGACAGCTACCGTGCGGTGATCCTCGGCGTCGCCGAAGCGCTGAGCGCCGGGGTCACGACGGTGCACAACTGGGCGCACAATGTGCGGTCGGCGGATCATGCCGACGGCGAACTCTCGGCGATGCGCGACGCCGGTATCCGCGGGCGCTTCGCCTATGGTCCGGCGCAAGGCATGCCCGACGACCAGCCAATGGATTTCGATGGCATGGCGCGCGTGAAACGCGACTGGATGCCGGGCGACGGCGTGCTCACCATGGGTATCTGCTCGCGCAATGTCGGCGCCATGAGCATCGGCGGCGCCGCGCGCGGGGTGCTGACGATCGAGCAGACCAAGCGCGACTGGGATGGCGCCCGCAAGCTCGGATTGCCGATCACGCTGCACACCTCCGGCCCGAGCCCGATCAAGCAACTCGAGGCCGCCGGCCTGCTCGGCCCCGACGTGCAGCTCATCCATGCGCTGCTCACCACGCCGGAGGAGCGCGCGATCCTGAAGGCGCGCGGCGTCAGCTATTCCATCGCTCCCACCGGCGAGGCACGCCGCCCGGCCACCGTCGGCGTCATCCAGCTTGGCGAATTGCTGGAATCGGGCGTGAAGGTCAGCCTGTCGACCGACCACACCACCAACTACAACTGCGATCCGTTCGTCGCCATGCGCGTCCTGTTCGCGCTGCATCAGCATCGGATCGGCCCGAAAATCCCGCTGACGGTCAAGCGGCTGGTGCAACTGGCAACGCTCGATGGCGCCGTCGATCTCGGTATCGCCGACAAGACCGGCTCGCTGACGCCCGGCAAGCGCGCCGATATCATCCTGGTGCGCACCACCGACATCAACATGACGCCGGTCGGCGATCCCTATGAGGCGCTGGTCTCGCTGGCGCAGCCGGCGAATGTCGACACCGTGATTGTCGATGGCCGTGTCCTGCGCCAAGCGGGTAAGTTCACGTCGCTCGATCACGCCAAGGTCGTGCGCGACGCGCAGGAGGCCGCGGCGGCGTTGCGCGCCAAGGCCAAGTGGCCGGCCTGAGCGCCAGCGCTCGCTACGGCAATGACGCCGCGGTCTCTGGCCGCGCCGTCACGCCGCCGATCAGGGGCGCCGCGACACCCGTTGTCCCCGGAAACGTGAGCGGCAATCCGCGCAGGCTGCGCACCGCCAGATAAGCGAAGGCCTGCGCCTCAAGCGCGTCGGCGGACCAGCCGACCCTATCGGCGGTCTCGATGTGAGCCGGCGCCAACCGCTCCGCCAACATCCGCATCAGTGTCGGATTGCGGGTGCCGCCGCCGGCCGCGATCCAGCTGGCTGGGCGACGCGGCAGCAGCGATTGCGCGGCGGCGATGGCGGCTGCGGTCATCGCGGTCAGCGTCGCCGCGCCGTCCTCCACGCTTTTGTTGGCAAGGCCCCCCTCCTCCGCGACCCAGTTGCGGAATTCGTTGCGATCGAGCGATTTGGGCGGACGTCGCGCGAAATACGGATGCGCCAGAAATCGCTCGACCGCCTGCTCGTCGATGGCCCCCGCCGCTGCTCGGCGTCCTTCGTCATCGTGTGGCTCGCCGGTGCGCAGCCGCATGAAGTCGTCGATCAATGCATTGCCCGGCCCGGTGTCGAACGCGACGAGGTCGTCGCCGTCCACGGACGTCACATTGGCGACGCCGCCGAGATTGAGCACGGCAACCGGCTGCTGCCGACCGAGCATCCGCACCAGCGCGCGATGATAGGCCGGCACCAGCGGCGCGCCCTCACCTCCTGCGGCGACATCGGCGGCGCGAAAATCGTAGACCACGGGAATGCCGAGGCGGCGCGCAAGCGCTGCACCGTCGCCAAGCTGGACCGTGAGCCGGCGATCCGGGCGGTGGAGGACGGTCTGACCATGAAAACCGACGACGTCGACGGCGCTGAGCTGACAAGCCGTTGGCACGGAGGAATGTCGTGACGGCGTCCGCATGCGCCGCGGTCACGACGGCCTCGGCCTCCGCGAGCACATCGGTGCGGTGGGTCCGATCATCCAGATTGACCGCGGCGGCGATGGCGCGACGCAGCGCGGCGCGTTCGCTGTCATCGTAGGCACGATAGCCGGTCGGCCCGATGCGGCCGATATCCTCGCCATCCGTTTCAATCAACGCGACGTCGACACCGTCATAGGACGTGCCGCTCATCAGGCCGATCGCCGAAAGCTGTTTCACGATGGCTCCGCGCGTTGTGGCTGGCTTGCTATCCCGGCTGCCCGGCCCTGTGAACCTCGACTCCCGCAATCGCTACAAACCTTAGACTCACAGAAAGGTTGCCTATGGCCTACCGCCGTATCGCCGTGCTGGCCGGCCTCCTGCTGACGACCGCACCCTGTGGCGCACCGGCAAGCGCGCAGGTCGCCGCGAACCCATCGCCTCATGTCGGCGCATCGCTCCAGGACTGGATGTCCCTCCATCGGATCCCGGCGGCGAGCATCGCCATCATGAAAGGCGACCAACTGATGTCAACATCCGGCTTCGGCGGCATGACCGCCGCCGCTCCGGCCCGCATCGCCAGCCTGACGAAGGCCATCACCGGGGTCTGCATCGCGCAGCTTGTCGATGCCGGGCGGCTATCGTTCACCACGACGCTCGGCTCGGTGTTGGCGGGGACTTTCGCACGGCTCGGCCAGCCAGCCGATGCACGCTTTAAGACCATCACCATCGAGCAATTGCTGATGCACCGCGCAGGGCTGGCGCGCGAACCGCTTCCCGGTCCGCCGGCACGCAGCCTCGCCGACAGTTTCATCAGGTCGCTGGCGACTCCGCTGGCCGATGCGCCCGGCGGGGCCATGGCTTACAGCAATATCGGCTATTTGGCGCTGGGCATGGTCGTGGAAGCTGTCACCGGCAGCGACTATGAACGCTATTGTCGTAACGCCGCGCTCGCGCCGATGAAGGTGAGCGGCACCATTGACCCGCAACTGCGGCCGCGCGCTTCGAGTGGCGGCTGGCGCGTCTCGGCGGTCGACTACGCGCGTTTTGTTCAAGTGTTCGAGCCCGGGTCCGAACGGCTCGGCCCCGCCGCTCGCAAATGGCAAGAAACACGCACCGGCAATCGCGCCTATGGGCTCGGCATCGGTATCGTCAGAAACGAGCGGGGTATCATCCTGTCGCATAGCGGGCGGGTCGCCTTGCGCGAGCGGGGCGGCGCCTATGTCGTCAAGTTTCCCAATGGCTGGACCGCGGTGGTCACCTTCGCCGGCGATCTCCAGCCCGCCGGCACCGCCGACCTGCGCCGCCGGCTCGGAACCGCCATCGCCGACCTCTGAAATACCCTTGCTCGAATACCCTTGCCCGGGGGTGTATTTGATGCTGAAAGGTCGCCCACCCGTGCGGGTGAGGCCGCCTGCGCCCATCCGACAATCCGGCGCACCGGCGCCAACCTGGTTTCGCCCCATGAGCGCCTCCCGATGAGCGCCTACAAGTCAGACCTCCTGAACGTCCTGGCGACCCGGGGCTATATCCACCAGGTCTCGGAGCCCGAGGCGCTGGACGCGCTGGCGCGCAGCGCGACGATCACCGCCTATATCGGGTTCGACTGCACCGCTTCGTCGCTGCATATCGGTTCGTTGGTGCAGATCATGATGCTGCATTGGATGCAGCAGACCGGGCACCGCCCGATCGCGCTGATGGGTGGCGGCACGACACGGGTCGGCGATCCGTCCGGCAAGGACGAAAGCCGCAGGATTCTCACCGATGAGGTGATCGCCGCCAACCTGACCGGTATCGGCGCGACGTTCGCCAAGTTTTTGCGGTTTGGTGCCGGTCCGACCGACGCCATCATGGCGAACAACGCCGATTGGCTCAATTCGCTCAACTACATCGACTTCCTGCGCGACGTCGGCCGGCATTTCTCGGTCAATCGGATGCTGTCGTTCGATTCGGTGAAGATGCGGCTTGATCGCCAGCAGGAGCTTTCGTTCCTCGAATTCAACTACATGATCCTGCAAGCCTACGACTTCGTCGAGCTGCGCAAGCGTTACGACTGCGTGCTGCAGATGGGAGGCTCCGACCAATGGGGCAACATCATCAACGGCATCGACCTTGGCCGCCGGATGCTCAACGCGCAATTGTTCGCGTTGACCACGCCGCTGATTACCACGTCGTCGGGCGCCAAGATGGGCAAGACCGCAGCCGGCGCCGTGTGGCTCAACGCCGACCAGATGAGCCCCTACGATTACTGGCAGTTCTGGCGCAACACCGAGGACGGCGACGTGGTGCGCTTCCTCAAATTGTTCACGGTGTTGCCGCTGGCGGAAATCGGCCGCCTCGCGGCGCTGAAAGGCCAGGACATCAACGACGCCAAGAAAATCCTCGCCACCGAAGCGACCGCACTGCTGCACGGCCGCGATGCCGCGGACGCCGCGGCTGAGACGGCGCGGCGCACTTTCGAAGAAGGCGCATTGGCGCAGACGTTGCCGACCATCGAGATTCGCGCGCACGGAGCTCGAGGGCGGGCTCGGCGTATTGGCCGCCTTTGTCAAAGCGGGCCTGGTGACGTCGAACGGCGAAGCCCGCCGTCAAATCAAAGGCGGCGGCATCAAGGTCAACGATGTCACGGTCACGGACGAGAAGATGGCGCTGACGCCTTCAGCGCTGACGCCGGAAGGCGTGATCAAGCTTTCGCTTGGCCGAAAGCGCCACATCCTGCTGAAGCCGGTCTAGTTCGAGCGCACCGTTCGGCGCAATACTTAGCGGGCGTCGCCAAAGCTCTGCGTGCGGCCACTCGCCGGAAATTCAAAGAACTTGCGCATCAGCCCCGGTGCCACCACCGAGATCGGGTTGACGCGCAAGACCGGCGCGCCCGGCGGCCCCACGACCTCGAAGGTCAGCCCGACCAGCCCCTCATTGCTGCCGCCGCCGAGAAAGATGCCGAACACCGGGATCTGGCCGAACATGTTGTTGAGGCCGAAGAACGGCACGAACGTGCCGCGCATGCGAACCTCCTCGCGCAGATAGTCGATATGGCCTTCCGCGGTCGCGCCGATCATCGGACCGCGCACGACCCCTTCGCGAATTGCGAAGCGACCCTGCGTTTTTGTGAATTCGACGCGCAGCCGGGAGAATTCGACGCCGGGTTTGGATGCATTGGTGGACGCGGTGACTTCAGCATTCCCGGAAGCGACCCGATCGAGCGCCGGTTCGCCACGCACGGTGAAGTCCCGGATGTTGAGGATCCCCTCTTGTGGTGCGAGCCCGGCGGTCGGCGGGTCCATCGCGACCCACATCTCGCCGCCGAAAATCTTGGGGTAGGTATCGCTGAAGCGGAACAGCGCACCCGCGTCCTTGGCCTCGACATAGATGACGTTCCGGCCGCCGGCGCGCCCACGCAATTCGCCGACCAATTGAGCGTCGCGGCCGAGCCGTGCCGCCAGCGCGAAGCTCATGATGTTGCCGTTGCGGCGCGACATCCGCAGGTCGACGTTGCGCAGCGTCTCGCCATGGAAGCCCGCGACCGTGCCGACACGGACATCGACGTCAATGTCCATGAGCTTGGCATTTTTTGCTTGCGCGGGAGTCGGACCGGATACCGTGGACTTGATAAATCCACGACCATCGAAAACCTCGCCACGCACCGTCGCGCGCAACGTACCGTCAGCGCCGCGCTCGGCGCGCAGCGTTGCCTTGTCGCCATCGGAGAGCGCGAAGTTGGTCAGGTTGGCAGCAATCACATCGCCGGCGCCGTCGGTCTCCACCGAGCCCTTGATCGAAAGGCCGGTCCCCTCGATGGCAAGATCATCGAAACGCGTGGACTGCGGTTTGCTGGTGGCGATGAACGACATGCGCGCCTGCCGCCCGGCCGGCTTGATCCAGCCCGGCAGCAATCGGTCGATGCGCGCTTGCGTCAGGTCGGCTTCGACCGAGTAGCGGCTGTCACCGCCCTGAATCGGAACGCGGCCATTGATCCTGACCGGGACCGGACCGCTGACATATCCGGCGAGATTGAATCCCATTCGCGCGCGCCCGGCTTCGTCAAGCGTCGCAGCGACACGCACCTCGGCTTCGGATTGATCGCGCTGCTTGCGGTATTCGAGCAGCGCTGGAATCCCGTTGATCTTCACGTCACCGCGCAACGCATAGCCTTCGTTGTCGGCGCGAGCCCGCAGCGCCGCTGCCTCGACCTTCTGCCCCATGACCAGCCGATCGGCAGCGAAGTTGGCGATCTCGAGATTCATCGCATATTGCGCAGAGCCCGCCGGGAGATCCGGCTTGAGCGGCATGCTCATGGTCACGTGCGCGGTCACGGTCCCGCGGCTGGTGGCGGGGTCGATCGGCGATCCGGCATAATCGCGCAGACGCTCGCGGTTGAGCAGCTCCGCAGCGGCCGATACCGAACCGTCGACGCGAAACCGCACCCGGGATACCGGCGTGTTCATGTAGTGGTCGGGAACCTCGAACAGCCCATTGGAGATCGTCAGCCGCCGGCCGGTCGACACCTCGACGTTGCCGCGACCGATATCGACCGTCGCTGTTCGTCCGGTGATGCGAACGCGAACATCGGCATCGCGGATTGCCGGCAGCCCCTGCACCGGCTGGATCTCGGCGCCGTTGCCTGAAATCTCAATCGCAAGCCCATCCTCGGGGATCGGCGGACCGATGGTCTTCAGCGTGGCAATCGGCGCGTTGGTCGCGATGACGACGCGCTCGACCGTGCCGCTGAGAATGCTCTCGGAAACCCAGGCGTGGACCTTGGGGCTGATGAAGGACGGCCACAGCCGCTTCATCGCCGCGACCGACATCCGCGTGCCGGCGATCCCCAGCGCAAGCCGTGGCTCGCCGGATGAATAGTCGAGACCGCCCGAGATCGCGAGACCGAGATCGGCGTTGCCGATTTCGCCCTGCTCGACATCGATGCGCTGCTTGTCGGGGTCGATCCGCAATCCCACCTGAATGCGGTTGAGAACCAGCGCGTCGGGATCGCGCGCCGACGTCGCCAGCACAACGCTGCCACCCATGACTTTGACAGCCCAGGCGGCGGTGCCTTCGCGCGGCGGCGTGACATGAGCAAACAGCGTCAGCCTGTTGCCGCCAGACAGGATCTGGAACGGCGCCACCAACACCTGCCGCGCCGCGTCCCATTGCAACTCGATCTCGCCCCGATCGATGTCGATCCGGCTGAGCGGGTCATCGGCATCCAGAATATATCCTTTGTCGAGCTGGATGCGGCCTTGAATCATCCTCGGAATGCCGTCCGCGCCGATCGATGCACGCACGCGCGCGGAAACCGGGATGTTCGGCTCGTACTGTCCGTCGCCGACACGCAAGGCCAGCAGCAGGTCTTTGGCGGACAATCGCTCGGTCTCGATCTCGACCCGGCGAACGCCACCTTCCTCGCGCGAGACGGTCGCGCGCAACAGCCAAGGACGTTCGCCGGATTCCGAGCTGATGGTGAGCGCGACGCCACCGCCACCGGGCCGCGTCAGGCTGAGATTGATGTCGTGGAATTCCCAATGCTTGCCGTTGCGCTGATCGAACAGCGTGAGATTGCCGTTCTTGAGTCCCAGCTCGCTGAGGTCGCGGCCGTCCAGACCGGTGGCGCCGAGACTGTCGATCCATGCCAGCAGCGCACTAAGATCGGGCACGGTGCTGGTGCGGCTCGCTGCCGCCGGCGTCGAGCGCTCGCGGCTTGCAGTGTCGGCAACAACGCCGGCGCGCAGCGCGGGCTCGCTCGCCGATGCGGTGACAAACGGCTGCCGGTTGGTGCCGGCGAAGACCGTGACCTTGCTGTCGGGCTCGATGCGAATCTGCATCTCGGCTCCGACCAAGCTCAACCGCTTGGCGCGCACGCGGCCGGTCATCAAGCCGGTGCCGGAAAAGCTGACCTCGGCCTTCGGTGCGCTGGCGACGATCTCGCCATGGGCATCGCGGACGACGATGTCGCGGATGCGCAACGCCGTGCGGCCGCTAGCGTCACGCTCGAGCTGGGTGCCACCGACCGCGATGCGATGATGGCTGCCGAAGTTCTCCTCGATGGCGGCCGCGAGCCATGGCGTCGCGACATCAAAATCGATCGGCCCACTGCCGAGCCGCCACCACAGCGCCAGCATCGCAACCAAGACCAGTCCAGCCGCCGCGCCAAATCCGATGGATACGCGCCGCCAGCGCGACCAGAAACGCAGCACGGTCAGACGCCAGCAGGTCAAACCCAGTTGAGCGGGCGTGAGATCGGCGTGCTGCCAGCGTTCGCCGCGCACGACCGCGGCCTGCTCCAGCAGGTCAAGGTGAACGCTGGCCTCGAGCTTGCGCAGGGCCGCGATATCCGGATTCGTGGGTTGATCCGCCGCCATGCCCCGACTGGGCGTCCCCCTCGATTGGGCGCCCCCCACCCCGGGTGCCCCCTCGACCGTAGACCTGCCGCACTGCAACGGTCCCGGGCTTGTTGCCGCAGATCGCCGATTGGTGTGAGATCGGCCGAACCGTAGGCGTTTCAAGTGGATAATTGACCTGAAAAAAGGGACGAAAGGAAGGCACATGGGAGAATTGAAGGAAGGTTCCAAGGCTCCCAAGTTCGACCTTCCGACCGATTCGGGCAGCACCGTGTCGCTGTCCGACTTCAAAGGCCGAAAGCTCGTTCTGTTCTTCTACCCGCGTGCCGACACACCGGGCTGCACCCGCGAAGCGATGGAATTCTCCAAGCTAAAGGCCGCTTTTGCGAAATGCGGGACAGAGGTGTTGGGGATTTCGGCGGATTTGGTACGAGCGCAAGGTGCCTTCAAGAAGAAGCACAAACTCAAGGTTGATTTGCTGTCGGATGAACATCGCGAGGCCCTGGAGGGCTATGGGGTCTGGGGCAAAAAATCCATGTACGGCAAGACGTTCATGGGCATCATTCGCACCACCGTGCTGATCGGCCCGGACGGCACTGTCGCCCGCATCTGGCCGAAGGTGAAGGTCGACGGCCATGCCGAGGACGTCCTGGCCGCTGCCAAAGCGCTTTAACGCGCCGTCAGCCACGACGGCGACAAGTACAATTTTCCACAACTTATTTGAAGAAAATTAACCATATCACGCTTGAACTTAGGCGTCGTAGCGCCGGGCCTTCGGTCCAATACCGGCGGGAAAAGCGTCAATGTCTCATCGTCAGGTTCCGTCGCATTCCCACCCCGGCGTTTCGCATCGACATGCCGCTTATCGGCAGCCGGTCGCTGCGACCGTGCCCCGCACCGATTACATGCTCGCGCATGCCGGACGGCAGCTTCGCGTGGGGCCGATCGTGTTCTGGGCGGCGGTCGGCACCTTGGTGATCATGGCGACATGGACCGTCATCACCGCGACTTACTTCGCCTTCCGGGATGACGTGCTGACCGGGTTGATCGCTCGTCAGGCGGACATGCAATACGCATACGAAGATCGAATTGCCGACCTGCGCGCCACGATCGATCGCATGTCGAGCCGACAACTCCTCAACCAGGAGCACTACGAGCAGAAGCTCGACCAGATCATCCGGCGGCAGTCGGCGTTGGAAAGCCGCGCCAACGCCATCCAGGCGATGCCCGAACTCGATTATCACCGGCTCGACCAAATCGACGCGCGAGCAATCGCGATCGGTCCCCAATCGGCCGTCCCCGGTCAATGACAAATCCTCCAACCTGCTGATGCCGAATGGCGCGACCGGCCGCAATCTGAATGTTGCCACCGTTCTCGCCCGCCTGCAGGCCTCGCTCGATCGTGTCGAAGCGCGGCAAGCTGAGTTGCTTGCCTCGATCGAGGAGCGCTACGACGCCAAGATGCGTCGCATCCGCGGTGTTCTTGCCGAGCTCGGACTCGATACGGCGCGAATCGCGGCACGGGATTCGGCGGTCGGTGGACCGCTGGTCTTGGCGCGCCCGCCGGCGAACGCGGGCTCGTTCGAACAACACGTGCAACGCGTCCACATCGCGCGTTCGCAAGCCGACCGCCTTGAGCGCACGCTGTCGTCCGTGCCGCTGCGCATACCGGTGCTCGGCGAGCCAGAGGTGTCGTCAGGTTTTGGCGTGCGGATCGATCCGTTCATCCGTGCCCCCGCGATGCATACCGGCATGGATTTCCGCGGCGACACCGGCGACCCGGTTCGCGCGACCGCCGAAGGCAATGTCACCGTGGCGGGACCGCAGGGCGGTTATGGCAAGATGGTCGAAATCGATCACGGCAACGGCCTGACCACACGCTACGCGCATCTATCCGACATCGGCGTGAAGGTCGGTCAACGGGTGCGCGCCGGCCACATCATCGGCAAGGTGGGCTCGACCGGACGCTCGACCGGCCCTCATCTGCACTACGAGACCCGCATCAGCGGCGACGCCGTCGATCCCAGGCGCTTCCTGCGCGCCGGCATTCGTCTCGGCGCTCGGCATTGATGCATCGCGCGCGAGGCGTCAACGCTGCGGCGCTTTCGCCTTGCCTTTTCCGGCAGCCACGCGCTCGGGCATGTACTTTTCCAACACCCCGCGATCAACTTGCGCATAGGCGGTATCAGGCAGGCGCTGCCAAACTTCGTCCATCCCGAGCAGCGGGATGCCGAGATACCCCCGCAACGTGAGAGTTTTTCCGTCGGGGCTCAGCGTCATGACGGCGCGATAGACCTTTCCATCGCGCGGGTCGAGGATCGTCCCCTCCTCGTATTTAAGCCCTGCCCGCTTCATGCCGCGTACCAGGGAGATGCCGAGGACCGGCGCATCTTTGCGATCATCGACGCACTGACCGCAGACCGGATTCGGGTCGTCTTTCGGCCGCGGGAACAGCTTGGCGATGGCCCCTTCGTATTCGCTGCCGCGATCGACGAACAGGAACCACCCGACCGGTTTGTTGTCATCGAGCTTCTGCCAGAGCCCGACCACCGACGGTTGCTGCTGCGCGACAGAGCGAGCGACTGGAAATGCGGCGAGCGCCGACAGGACGGCGAGACCGAGAATGGCGAGTTTCGGTTTCAATGGCGACATTCCATGCATGGTGTTGGCGACCCAGTTATTGGCGATCCAGGCTTTCCTTATGGACTTCCAATCCACCTATAATATGGCCGTTTCGCGGATTTGGGGGAGGCATGCGCCGTAAAGAATTGGCACGTCGGAACCATGCGACTTAGTCACACGCGACAGAATTCTCCACAAGTTCCGCCCCAGTTGCTTAAAATCCGCGCCGGTGATCGATGTCGCAAATACGGGGGCAATGGGAGTGGAACACGATCGCCGATTCGGGGGCCGACGCGCGCACGTCAGGAACGCGCCTGGCACTCAGCAATCTGCGCGCCATCGTGATCCTGATCGTGCTGGGGTTCCACTCGGTCATGGCCTATCTCGGGTCGCTGCCCAACGAGCCGCACCGGCTCGATGCGGCGCCGTATGATTGGCAGACCTTCCCGATCATCGACAGCCAACGCTGGTTCGGCTTCGACCTGTTCTGCGCCTGGAACGACGTCAGCCTGATGTCGTTGATGTTCTTCTTGTCCGGGCCTGTTCGTGTGGCCGAGCCTTCAGCGCAAGGCCACGCCGTGCAACATTCGTCTCCGACCGCTTGCTGCGCATCGGCCTGCCGTTCATCCTCGTCGGTCTTCGTGCTGATGCCGCTGGCGCTACTATCCCGATCTACCGCGTCTCCGACGAGCGAGCCGAGTGTCAGCAGCCTACTGGCAGCCAGTTGGCTGGCGTTGCCGTTCTGGCCGTGCGGGCCGCAGTGGTTCCTGTGGCAGCTCCTCGCTGCTCAACCTCCTCGCGGCGGCGCTGTATCGGTTCTGCGCCGGGCTGGGGCGATGCGCTCTCGGCCAGTTCGCGGCGCCCGCGCGCACCGATCCAGTTCGGTTCGTGGTGCTGCTGATGGCGGCGTCCGCGCTCGCCTACGTGCCGCTGGCGCTGATCTATTCGCCCTGGGATTGGTTCTCAACTCGGTGCCGTTCTCGATTTCAATCAGTCCCGGCCGCTGCATTACACTGGTCTATTTCTTCGCCGGCTCTGCGATCGGCGCGCACGGCCTCGATCGCGGGCTGCTCGCCTGCCGACGGTTCTCTGGCGCGGCGCTGGGCCGCCTGGCTAGCGGCCTCGCTCGCGGCTCGGGCTGTGGGCGGCACCGACCGTCGCTGATGCTGGACAGCGGCAACGACGGTCCGCTGTGGCTACAGACTCGCTCGCCGGCTCTGGGTTCGTGGTGTGCGTGCGCGAGCGGTTGCTTGTGCCGTGATGGCGGTTTGCCTTCGTTTCGCCACCAAGCGGCGGCGCATGGTCTCGATCAGCCTTTCGGCCAATGCCTATGGCATGTATCTGCTGCACTACGTCGTTTGTGGTCTGGATGCAGTATGCGCTATTGGACGTCGCGCTGTCCGGCCGTTGCCAAGGCCGCGATCGTGTTTTGCGTGACGGCTGCAGCTGAGCTGGGCCGTCGTCCTCGGCGTTCAGCGTAGCGTCCCGCTTCGGCGCCCGTCTTGTCGGGAGCCAGAGCCGCGTCCACTACCGTAAGTCGCCTTAGACAATCATCATCGCGATCGTTCGGATTCGAACTCACGCATGCCGCTCGTCCCCAACGCTGGCTTTTCGGAATCTGTTCCATGATCGGCTTCGCTTCATCGCGACCGCTGATCGGCATCGTGTTTTCGATCGTGCTTGGTGACCGTCCAGATGGGCCTCTACCTCGGCTTCGGGCGCATGGTCACGACCATGATCGATCATGCCGACGCCGATCTCTGGATCGTGCCGCGCGGCACCAAGTGCTTCGAGGACCCATCGCTGCTCGACGACGCGCGAGCGCTATCCGCGCGCTGGCCGATCGAGTCGGCGTCGCTTCGAGGCAGCGCCGGTGGTGATCGGCTTTGCGCAACTGGCGCACGCCGCTTCGGGCGGGACCACGCCGGTGTTCGTGATCGGCTCCGACCTGCGCGCCGGCGGGCTGCATCCCTGGAACGTGGTCGAAGGCCGCTGTCGAATCGCTGGCGATCCCCGACGCCGTCGCCGTCGACCGTTCCTACTTCGACCGCCTCGGCATGACGCGGCATCGGCGACCGCGCCGAGATCGGCGAGCAAACCGTGCAGGTGCGCGGCGATCACCAACGGCATCCGCTCGTTCACCACCACGCCCTATGTGTTCATGCGACGTCGACCGGGCGCGCGCCTACACCGGCATCGCCGCCGAACAAGGCCATCGTATTTCCTGGTCCGCGTCGGCGCAGGGTCCGAACGTCGATGCAGGTGCGCCGACGCAATTGCGTCGCCAGCATGACCGACGTCGAGGTGCTCACCTCCGCCGAGTTCCGCGAGTCGCAGCCGCTCGATTCTGGCTGTTCGGCACCGGGGCGGGCGCGGCGCTGTTTGCGGGCGCGCTGCTCGGCGTGATCGTCGGCACCGTCATCGTCGCGCAGACGCTCTATTCCAGCACCAAGGATCACCTCAACGAATTCGCGACGCTGCGCGCGATCGGCTCGTCGAGCAGCTACATCCACAAGGTGATCATTTGCCAGGCGCTGATCGAGCGCGGTGATCGGCTTTGGCCTTGCCGTCGGCGATCGGGCTGGATCGTCGCGCTGTCGACCGCCGACATCCGCGCTGCCGATCGTCATCACGCCGGGGCTGACGCGTGGGGCTGTTCGCTGCTGACCGTCGTCGATGTGCGTCGGTCTCGGCGATCGCGGCCATCGTCAAGGTGACGCGCATCGATCCGGCCATGGTGTTCACGCGATGACCGATGCCGGTGCATCGAAGCCGGTCGACGTCCGTCAAGGTCCTCGGCGACGGCGCGGGGCAGGTGCATGCGCTCAAGGGCGTGAACCTGTCGTTGCGCGGCGGCGAGCTGACGCTGCTGATGGGCCCCTCCGGCAGCGGCAAGACCACGCTGCTGTCGATTCTCGGCTGCATGCTGACGCCGACCGAGGGCAAGGTCGAGCGTCGGCGGCCATTCGACCGACGGGCGCCGACCCCGAGGGCCTGGCCAAGCTTAGGCGCAATCACATCGGCTTCATCTTCCAGTCCTACCACCTGTTCCCGACGCTGACGGCGCTCGACAACGTGCGGCTGGCGCTCGACGTCCGCGGCGAGTACGCGCGCTCGCCAGGCGGAGGTCGAGCCGAAGCGCTGGCCGTGGTCGGGCTGTCGCACAAGACTGGCATCCGTATCCGCGCGAGCTGAGCGGCGGCGAGCAGCAGCGGGTGGCGATCGCCCGCGCCATCGTCGGCAATGCCGTCGGCCATCCTTGCGGACGAGCCCACCGCCGCGCTAGATAGCGAGAACGGGCATGGCGATCATGACCATGCTGGCGGAGATCGCCAAGGATCCGCAGCCGCGGCGTGCTGGTCGTCACCCACGATCCGCGGCTCGTTCCGTTCGCCGACCGGATCGTCCATATCGAGGACGGCAAGATCGTCGGCGAAGAACGCGCGCAAGCACGCAAGCTGCAATGATACGGTCGGCGGCACTGCCACGGAGACGATCATGGCCATGTCTGACATGCCATGAACCAAAAGCCTTTATGCCTCTGAGCCGCCCTTTCGGCGGTGCTGCACAGCGGCGCTGCTCGCGCTCTGCGATCAGCGACGCACGATCGCGTCAAGAACCGCCGCGCGACCGCGCGAAGCGCTGGACCGAGAAGCGCTGGCTCGCGGTCGCGCCCGGACGCGTCGAATCCGTGGTCCGGCGAGATCCGGATCGCTCGCCGGCCATGGGCGGCATCGTCGAGAGCGTTGGTGAAGGTCAACGACACGGTCTTCGCCGGCGAGCCGTTGATCCGCCTCAAGGACAGCGAACTGCTGGCCCGGCTCGCGGCGGCCGAGGCTGCAAGTACAACGCTCCGAAAGCGCGCGCGACAACGAGCAGTGCGCTAACCAGGGCGAGCCGAGGACGCCGAAGTCCGAGGATAGCGTCGCCGACGCCGAGCAGAGCGCCGTTCGAGGCCCATGCCGCGCGTCGATCGGGCCGCGGCGCTGCACGACGGGCGCGGTCGGGCACGGAAAGCGACCTTCAGTCCGCGCGCGACCGCCTGTCGCAAGGCGCAGGAGCAAATGCGAACAGACACCGCCGCGAGCTGGTGAAATTTGAGGCCGATGCGCCCGCCGCGGCTCTACTCCACGTCCTCGACCGTCGCCGGGCCCGTGCCGAACGCCTTTTGCGCCAACGCCGCTTCCATGAACGGATCGAGTTCTCCGTCGAGCACCCCGCCCGTGTTGGAGGTCTGCACGCCGGTGCGCAGGTCCTTCACCATCTGATAGGGCTGCAACACATAACTGCGGATCTGGTGACCCCAGCCGATGTCGGTCTTGGCCGCCTGATCGGCCGCCGCCTGCGCCTCGCGCTTCTTCAGCTCCATCTCATAAATCCGCGCGCGCAACATCTGCCAAGCCTGCGCACGGTTGCGGTGCTGCGAGCGATCGGTCTGGCAATAGACCACGATGTTGGTCGGGATGTGGGTGAGCCGGATCGCGGATTCGGTCTTGTTGACGTGCTGGCCGCCGGCGCCGCTCGCGCGCAGCGTATCGGTGCGCACGTCAGCCTCCTTGATGTCGACGACGATGCGGTCGTCGATCACCGGATAGACGGTCACGCTCGCAAACGAGGTGTGCCGCCGCGCATTGGAATCGAATGGCGAGATCCGAACCAGGCGATGCACGCCGCTTTCGGTCTTCAACCAGCCATAGGCATTGCGGCCCTTGACCTCAATGGTCGCCGACTTGATCCCGGCCTCTTCGCCGGAGGTCTCTTCGATGAAATCGACCTTGTAGCCATGCTGCTCGGACCAGCGCGTATACATGCGCAGCAGGATGTTGGCCCAATCCTGGCTTTCGGTGCCGCCCGCGCCGGCATGGACTTCGAGATAGGCGTCGTTGGCATCGGCCTCGCCCGAGAGCAGCGCTTCCATTTCGCGCCGGGCGACTTCGGCCTTCAGCTTCTTGAGCGCCGCCTCGGCGTCATCCACCACCGACTGATCCTTCTCGGACTCGCCGAGATCGATCATGGTCAGTTGGTCGTCGAGCTCCTGCTCGATTCGACCAATGGCGGTAAGCTGGTCTTCGAGCGCGGTGCGCTCCTGCATCACGCGCTGGGCGCGCTGCTGGTCATCCCAGAGCTTGGGATCTTCCGCCTCCCGATTGAGTTCCTCCAAACGCTCTGCGCGCCGTATCGAAGTCAAAGATGCCTCCTCAGCAGCCCGACCGACTGCTTGATCTCTTCGACGATGGTTTGAATTTCGGCGCGCATGGAAGCACTCGTTGGCGAGGGTCTTGGTCGGCGGATGTAGCGATTGGTCGGCGCCGACGCAACTGCTGTCGCACAGCAGCGCCGGCCGGTAGCGGTCGATCGAATGCTCAGTACAGCCCGCGGGTGCCCGAGGAGAACAGCCCGGGCGGAGGCGCAGTCGGCGGTTGCTGTGGCGCGACTGGCCGGCCTTCGGAATCGGTCACACCGATGGCAGAATAGCCGTCGGGCGGAGCGGTGCCGGGCTTAAACGCTTCCAGGATCGACTGCTCGCCGGGCCCGGCGCGCATGCCGGTGCGCGGATTGACCCGGATCAGCTTGATTCCGGCCGGCACGCGGAACGGCACGGCGGGCCGTTCGGCAAGCGCAACCTTCAGGAAGTCCTTGACGATCGGCGCCGCGAGCTGGCCACCGGTACCGCCGCGGCCGAGGTGGCGCGGCTTGTCGTAGCCAACATAGACGCCGACCACCATCTCGGGCGAGAAGCCGATGAACCAGGCATCCTTCTCGTCGTTGGTGGTGCCGGTCTTGCCGGCAATCGGCTTGCCGACCTCACGGACGACGGTCGCGGTGCCACGCTGCACCACGCCCTCCATCATCGAGGTGATCTGATACGCCGTCATCGGGTCGAGCACCCGCTCGCGCCGATCGACCAATGTTGGCTCCGGCTGGGCGTCGGACCAGCCATCGGCGCCGCAGCCGCGGCACTCGCGCTGATCGTGGCGATAGACGGTGCGGCCGTAGCGGTCCTGGATGCGGTCGATCAAGGTCGGTGTGATCCGGCGGCCGCCATTGTCGAACATGGCGTAGGCCGCGGTCATGCGCAGCAGCGTGGTCTCGCCGGCGCCCAGCACGAACGAAATGTAAGGCGTCGGATTGTCGTAGATGCCGAACCGCTTGGCGTATTCGCCGATCAGCGGCATGCCGAGATCCTGCGCCAACCGCACCGTCATCACGTTGCGGGAGCGCTCGATGCCGAACCGCAGCGTGGAAGGCCCATAGAATTTGCCTTCATAGTTCTCCGGTCGCCACACGCCCGAGCCGGTATCGATCTCGAGCGGCGCGTCCAGCACCACGCTGGAGGGCGTATAGCCATTGTCGAGCGCCGCGGCGTAGACCAGCGGCTTGAACGACGATCCGGGCTGGCGCAGCGCCTGGGTCGCACGGTTGAATTGGCTCTGGTCGAATGAGAAGCCGCCCACCATCGCAAACACGCGGCCGGTTTGCGGATCGAGCGCGACGATCGCGCCTGAAACCTCGGGCACCTGCCGCAGCCGGAATTGGCCGTCCCGGCCATCGATCGGATCGACGTAGATCACGTCGCCGACTTCCAGCACCTGACCGACCCGGGCCGGGACGCGGCCACGCGCCGGGCCCGAGGCCGGCTTGGCCCATCGCACGCCATCGAGCCGCAATCGCGCCGTAGTCGCGCTGCTTGACCAGATTCGCCGCCCGGCTCGCGCGCGGGCTGGAAGCCGATCCGCGCGCGCCTGGTCGGTCACCTCAAGCACCACCGCGAGACGCCACGGCGCGATGTCGGCGAGCGCCTTGATGTCGGCGAGCTTCGAGCGCCCCAGTCGCCGGTGACTTCGATCCGCTGGATCGCGCCGCGATACCCTTGGCTCTCGTCGTAGCGAACGAGACCGTCGACCAGCGCCTTCCGCGCGGCCTTTTGCAGCGTGGGGTCGAGCGTCGTGCGGACCGAGAGGCCGCCCTCGTACAGCTTCTTTTCGCTGTACTTGTCGTTGACGTAGCGGCGGACTTCCTCGGCGAAATATTCAGACGCGGCGATTTGCGCGCCGGTCGGACGCGTGGTCACAACCAATTGGTCGCGCTTTGCCTGTTCCGCGGCCTGCGGCGTGATGAAGCGATCCTCGGCCATGCGGTCGAGAACATAGTTGCGTCGCACGATCGCTTCGTCGCGACGGCGGAACGGATGGTAATTGTTCGGCCCCTTCGGCAACGCCGCCAGATAGGCGGCCTCCGGAAGAGTGAGCTCATGGACCGACTTGTTGAAGTAGAGCAGCGACGCCGCTGCCACGCCGTAGGCGCCGATCCCGAGATAGATCTCGTTGAGATAGAGTTCGAGGATCTTTTCCTTGGAGAATGCGCGCTCGATCTTCATCGCGAGCAGCGCTTCCTTGATCTTGCGGGCCATCGACACTTCGTTGGTCAGCAGGAAGTTCTTGGCGACCTGCTGCGTGATCGTCGACGCACCCTGCGGGCGGCGACCGGACCCATAATTCTGGGCATACGCCAAGCCGGCGCGCGCGATACCGCTGAAATCGAGGCCGCCGTGCTCGTAGAAACTCTTGTCCTCGGCAGCGATGAAGGCATTGATCACCAACTTCGGCACCGCCTGGATCGGCAGGTACAGCCGGCGCTCGCGCGCATACTCCGCGAGCAACTGCCCGTCGGACGCGTGCACGCGCGTCATCACCGCGGGCTCATAGTCTTGGAGTTGGGAGTAGTCCGGCAGCTCTTGGGAGAAATGCCAGAGCAGGCCAGCGGTCGCCGTAACGGCGACCAGGAACATGATGGTCCCGCCGGCGAAAATCCAGCCCATGAAGCGAAGTAACAGTCTCATGGCCGATAACCCGCCCCTGCTCTCTTGAGAGACACAACTCCCCCTGTTTTATGTTCAAACTGAGGCCGCAGCGACACTCTATAACTCCTTGAATTATCTATAGATTAAGCGCTACTGGCCGCCGCCCGCAACACGCTTCGCAAAGTAAGTCTCGATGGCGCGCGCGATCGACGCTGCCGTGCGGCTCCGCCACGCATCCGACGTCAGCAATTTGAGATCGCCCCGGTTCGACACAAAACCGAGTTCGACCAAAACGGATGGGACGTCTGGCGCCCTGAGTACCCGGAATCCCGCCGAGCGCAACGGGTCCTTGTGCATGCGCGCGGCGTTGCGCATCTCAGCCACCAGCCCGCGGGCGAACTGCACCGAAAACGTCTTGGTCTCGCGCAGCGCCAGATCGTACAGGATACCGGCAACGTCGTCGGGCTCAGCCGACAGATCGAGCCCCGCGATCGCGTCAGCGCGGTTCTCGCTTCGGCCAGCCGTGCGGAGGCGGCGTCGGATGCGGTGTCGGACAGGGTGTAGATCGTCGCCCCCTGTGCGTCGCCATCACCACGCGCCAGCGCGTCGGCGTGAATGGAGATCAGCAGCCCGGCTTGCCGGGCGCGCGCCAAGTTGACCCGTTCGGCCGAGCGGAACAAAGGTATCATCGGTGCGCGTCATGAAAACGCGGTACTTTCCGCTCTTTTCGATGTGCTCACGCAGCAGCAGCGAGAACTCCAGGACGATCGACTTCTCAAGTTCGCCGCTGGCAGCGCGGGTCCCGTTGTCGATTCCGCCATGCCCCGGATCAATGACAATCAACGGCCGCGGATCTTCTTTCTCGTCCGGTGCGGCAGCCGCAGGCGGACGCCGCGACGAATCCGCAGCCCGGTTCTCGAGCGCGATCGCGCGCAGGAACGTTTCGCGGTCGACCGCCGCCAAGTCGAGAATCAGGCGCGCCGGCTGATCGTTCGACGATTCCAGGACGAAGGCGCGCTCGATCCGAGCAGGATTCGCGAGATCGATCACCATGCGCGAGCCGCCCTGCATGACCAGGCCGTAGCGGAACGCCTTGATCAATCCGCGCCCGATTTCGCCGGTCCGAGCGGGAAACTGGAAGTTGACCTGCGGCATGTCGATGACCACCCGGTAGGGGTTGGCCAAGGTGAAGGCGTGGATATCGATCTTTTGGCTGAAATCGACGACCAGCCGGGTCTGCGTCCCACTGCCGCCGACTCGGACCGCAGTGGCCACCGGGAACCCGTTTGCCGTGGCACCGGTCGCTGCGGCGTGCTCGGACGGCCCCAGACTGCCGAGCAGGATGGTGGCGAAGACGACAGCCCAGCGTGCCGCGCGGATTGGCATAGAACCCCGAGCCCCCTGAACCCCCTCTTACTCCATTAGGAGCGGGCGGTTAATCGTTACTTAAGTGATTCCCCAGGTTGTACCGCCCCACGGAGCCCACTGACACGCTCCTTGCCAACACAAGTCTGCGGCCGTAAGAAGGACGTGCTGACGGTTATAGTTTCGGTTGTGCCGCGTTCGACATCCGGCCGGCCCGTTTTCAGGACAGCCCAACGATCGAAGGGACTGTCATCGGACGGGTGAATGCGTCCGCAGCGTCCCAATCCGGCACGCCGCGGCCGACCAGCCGATGCCCATGTAGAGGACAACCGGGTCGCACGAGAGCTCTCGGGCGGGTGTGGCGGCTCCACGATCATGCCGTTATTCCGTCCAGGGTCGTCAGCCAAGAACCCGCGGCGGCGCGAGCGCGCCAATGCATTCGCAACGGGCCGAGGTCATGCTTCGACCGCGCATTGAGCGAAACCAATATCGCCACTCCGGCAAGGCTGCGTCGTGGACCGACGACCTTGCAGGCGCTTCGCGTGCGCTAAAGGCTCATCCAATCACCCATCTGTCCGGTTCCAGGTCGCGCCGTATGGCTTCGCCCGCGTGGCGTTGCTTGACGGGCGCGCGCGGACCGGCGCGCAAGAGATTGTTCAATGGCAAACAAAATGCTTATCGATGCCACCCACCCGGAGGAGACCCGGGTTGTGGTGCTGCGCGGCAACCGCGTCGAAGAATTCGACTTCGAGTCTGCCAGTCGTAAACAACTTCGCGGCAACATCTATCTCGCCAAGGTGACGCGCGTCGAGCCGTCGCTGCAGGCCGCATTCGTCGACTACGGCGGCAATCGCCACGGATTTCTCGCCTTCAGCGAAATTCATCCGGACTACTATCAGATCCCGGTCGCCGACCGGCAGGCGCTGATCGACGAAGAAGAGCGCGCGCAACGCGAGGCCGACGCCGAGGCTGACAATCATGCGCGCCGCCGCTCCGAACGCGGCCAACCAGCCGCGCAGCGGCGGGAGCGCATCGCGAGCGAGCCGCTCCACGACGAGCATGGCGACAGTCACGACGGCCAGAACCATGACGCCGACAGCCCGGAGGGCCGCGGCCACGACCAGCACGACGAGTTCACCGCCGCGGGGCCGAGCGCGGCGCACGAGCGACCAGACCTGAATACGCGCGCGAGTCGGCGTCGGATGTCAGTCCCGCCGAAGCGCTTGCCGCTGACTGCTGCCGCCGATACGGCCATCGATTGACGCCGCAGCCGAAGACGGCGCGGATCATGCCCGCGGCGGAGGGAGAAACGCCGGCCGCGTTCGCAGACCACGCGACGGCCGAAACCGGCAACGGCCACGAGGCAAACGGCGATGGGGCCAACATCACCGAAGTCTCGGGGACGGAGACCAATGCCGAAGACGAGGTGATCGAATTGGTCGGCGGCGCCGACGCGATGGAGGAAGTGCCCGAGCGCGCGCACGCGCCCGCCGCCAATACAAGATCCAGGAAGTCATCAAGCGCCGGCAGGTCATGCTGGTGCAGGTGGTCAAGGAAGAGCGCGGCACCAAGGGCGCGGCGCTGACCACTTATCTGTCGCTCGCCGGCCGCTATTCGGTGCTGATGCCGAACACCGCGCGCGGCGGCGGCATCAGCCGCAAGATCACCGACGCGCAGGACCGCCGCCGGCTCAAGGAGATCGCGCAGGATCTCGAAGTGCCGGAGGGCATGGGCGTCATCCTGCGCACCGCCGGCGCCGCCGCACCAAGACGGAGATCAAGCGCGACTTCGAATATCTGCTGCGGCTGTGGGAGAACGTGCGCGATCTCACGCTGAAATCCACGGCGCCGACGCTGGTCTACGAGGAAGGCTCGCTGATCAAGCGCTCGATCCGCGACCTCTACAGCAAGGACATCGACGAAGTCCTCGTCGCCGGCGAGGACGGCTACCAGGAGGCCAAGCGACTTCATGCGCATGCTCATGCCGAGCCATGCCAAGAACGTGAAGCCTTCCAGCGACACGCAGCCGATCTTCACCCGCTTCGGCATCGAGAGCCAGCTCGACGCCATGTTCCAGCCGGTGGTGCAGCTTCGCTCCGGCGGCTACATCGTGCATCAACCAGACCGAGGCGCTGGTCGCGATCGACGTGAACTCCGGCCGCGCGACGCGCGAGCATCATATCGAGGACACCGCGCTCAAGACCAACCTCGAAGCGGCCGACGAGATCGCGCGGCAGCTTCGGCTGCGCGACCTCGCCGGCCTCATCGTGATCGACTTCATCGACATGGACGAGAAGCGCAACAACCGCACGGTCGAGCGGCGGCTGAAGGAAGCGCTCAAGCACGATCGCGCGCGCATCCAGGTCGGCCGCATCTCGCATTTCGGCCTGCTGGAAATGTCGCGGCAGCGCATCCGCACCGAGCGTGCTCGAAAGCTCGACGGACAAGTGCCCGCACTGCGGCGGCACCGGCCACGTGCGCTCGGTGTCCTCGGTCTCGCTGCAGTTGCTGCGCTCGATCGAGGAAATGCTGCTGAAGGGCGCGACGCACAATCTCATCGTCCGCACCCGCACCGACGTCGCGCTCTATCTGCTCAATCATAAGCGCGCGCACCTGCGCACGCTGGAGGAGCGCTTCCGCATCACGATCACGGTGAACGCCGATGCCGACCATCTCCGGCCAGACCGCCTTCATCGATCGAAAGGGCGAGCAGGTCCATAGCCTCGAACAGGCGAAGGCGATCGCCGCGCAACCGATCGCCGCGGTGCCGATCATCGATGAGGACGACGAGGAATCATCGACGAAGCAGACGTCGGCGCCGACGAGGAAGTCGAGCGAGGAGAGCGAAGCCGACATTGAAGCCGCCGACACGCGCGATGACGCCCAGCCGGACGATGATGCTGCCCCGCGCGAAGGCGTTGGGCGCGGCCGGCGGCGGCGGCGGCGCGGCCGACGCGGTGAAGCCCGCGAAGGCGATCTGACGCAGGAAACCGCGGCGGAGCACGCGGTTGTTCACGCCGCCGATGACGAAGGCGTGCCAGCCGGCGGATGAAGAGGCCGCGGAAGCAAGCGCGGAGAGCCGCCGAGAACGCAGGCGAGCGCAACGGCGGCGAGCGGCCGGCGGCGGCGACGCGGTCGCCGCGGCGGACGCCGGAACCGGCGTGGCCGCGACGGCGACAGCGCGGCACGCCGCCGAGGAAGGCGCCGCTTTCGAAGCGGCGAGCACGATGCCGAGCGCGGCGAGCAAGGCCCATCGGCCGAGCCGGCGTTCGAACGGCAGGAGCAATATTCCGCGCCCGCCGCGCCTCGCGCCGAAACCTATTCTGCCGAACCGATGACATCGTCGCCGGCACCGGCCGAAGCGGAACCCGTGCCGCGCCCGCGCCATCGGAGGACGCAGCCGCCGCGCCGCCGTTCGACGGTGCGCGAGCCTGCCCCTGTCGCGGTCAGCGGAGCTATTCCGCCCGTCCGCCGCAGCCGTCGACCTGCCGCAGCCTGTCGTCGCGGCAACCGCCGAGACAGGCGAGCAGCCGCGGCGGTCCGGCTGGTGGCGCAGACGCTTGATGCCGGTAGCTGATGGCGACGCGAGCATCGGGCCGGAACGCCGACGCTGGCGCGGCGGGAGCATGCCATGAAGAGCGCGTGGATCGATCGTGACGCGCAAGCGATCGTCGATCGCTACGCACGCGACGGCATCGGCGACCGATCTCGCACTGCGCGTCTATACCACGCGGCTGCTCGGGCGCGATCCAAGCTGGTGCTGCACGGCGGCGGCAACACGTCGGTGAAGACCGCGCTCCCCGACCTGCTCGGCGAGGCCACCGACGTCATTTGCATCAAGGGCTCGGGCGGCGACATGGCGGACATCGAGCCCGCCGGGCTGCCGGCGGTGCGGCTCGATCGCTTGCGCAAGCTGCGGTCGCGCGCCGCGCTGAGCGACGAGGATATGGTGCGCGTGCAGCGCGAGAACCTGATCGACCCGGCGGCGCCCAATCCCTCGGTCGAGACGCTGCTGCATGCGTTCCTGCCGCACAAATTCGTCGACCACACCCATTCGACCGCGGTACTGAGCCTGGTCGACCAGCCCGATGGCGAAGCGATCTGCGCGGAGGTCTATCGGCCGGCGCGCGGTATCGTGCCCTACATCATGCCGGGCTTTGCGCTGCGCAAAAGCCGCGGCCGATGTCTTCGAGCACGGAGCCCGACGTCGACGGGCTGATCCTGCACAAGCATGGCATCTTCAGCTTCGGCGACAGCGCGCGCGAAGCCTATGAGCGCATGATCGCGCTGGTGACGCTCGCCGAAGAGCGGCTCGCGCGCAATCGCAAGGCGGTGTTCGTCACCGCGCAATTGCCGCAAGCGGTCGCGCCGTGCGCCGCCGTCGCGCCGATGCTGCGCGGCGCGTGCGAGCCTCAAGGACGACAAGATCGAAGGCGCGTGGCGGCGCCTCATCCTCGATTTCCGCGGACGCGACGCCGTGCTCGATTTCGTCAACGGCGCGGAGCTTGCGCGCTACAGCCAGGCCGGCGTGGTCACGCCCGACCACACCATCCGCACCAAGAACTGGCCGCTTGTCCTGCCCGCCCCCGCCGATGGCAAGCTCGACGACTTCAAGCGCGCCGCGCAGCGCGGCCGCGCGACTTCATCGACGCTACCAAGCCTATTTCGCCCGCAACAATGCGCGCGTCGGCGGGATCAAGAAGCACGCTCGATCCGCTGCCGCGCGTTGTGCTGGTGCCCGGGCTCGGCCTGTTCGGGCTCGGGCGCTCGAAGAAAGATGCCCGCGTTGCCGCCGACCTCGCCGAAGCCGCGATCGAGACGATCACCGACGCCGAAGCGATCGGCCGGTTCGAGTTCGATCTCCGAAGCCGACATGTTCGACTGCGAGTACTGGTCGCTCGAGCAGGCCAAGCTCGGCGCCGCCAAGGAATTGCCGCTGGCCGGCCAGGTCGCGGCGATCACCGGCGCCGCCGGCGCCATCGGCGCTGCGACCGCCAAGGCGTTCGCGGCGGCCGGCGCCGAGGTCGCGCTGCTCGATGTCGATAGGCTCGCGGCGCAGGCGAAAGCCAAGGCGATCGGCGGCGCGGCGCTCGCGGTGCGCTGCGACGTCACCGACGCAGCATCGGTCAGCGCCGCCTTCGACAAGGATCGCCGAGACCTTCGGCGGCGTCGACATCGTGGTGTCGAACGCCGGCGCCGCCTGGCAGGGCCGCATCGGCGAGGTCGACGAAGCGACGCTGCGCCAGAGCTTTGAACTGAATTTCTTCGGCCACCAGCGCGTCGCGCAGGCAGCGGTGAAGATCATGCTGGCGCAAGGCACCGGCGGCTGCCTGCTGTTCAATGTCTCGAAGCAGGCGGTGAACCCGGGACCGAATTTCGGGCCGTATGGATTGCCGAAGGCGGCGACGCTGTTCCTGGTGCGCCAATACGCGCGTCGACTACGGCGCCGACGGCATCCGCGCCAATGCGGTCAATGCCGACCGCATCCGCTCCGGGCTGCTCACCGACGACTTTCATCGCCGAACGCTCGAAGGCCCGCGGCGTGTCGGAAAAGGACTACATGAGCGGCAACCTGCTTCATCGCGAAGTCACGGCCGACGACGTCGCGCAGGCGTTCCTGGCGCAGGCGCTCGCGCTCAAGACCACCGCCGACATCACCACCGTCGACGGCGGCAACATCGCGGCGGCGCTGCGGTGAGATGCCTAAGTTTCGCCGCCGGTGCGCTTGACCACGTCCGCCCACTTGGCGAGCTCCATCCGGATCACCTCGCCGAATTCCCTCCGGCGTGCCGCCGGCCGGC
This sequence comes from uncultured Alphaproteobacteria bacterium, assembly GCA_963741595.1. GTDB lineage: Bacteria > Pseudomonadota > Alphaproteobacteria > Rhizobiales > Xanthobacteraceae > VAZQ01. Next base: position 79,274 of record CAVUIV010000010.1, on the reverse strand, counting down.
TCGTCGCCGATCGAGCCGAAGCGGTCGATGAAGGCCTGCGACTCGATCGCCTGTTGATCGCCGCGTTGAGCTTGTCGACGATCGGCCGCGGCACCCCGGCCGGCCCGATCACGCCGCTCCAGGTCGGCGCGTCGTAGCCGGGCACGCCGGCCTCCGCGACCGTCGGCAGGTCCGGGAACCCCGGCGAGCGCCGCGCGCCGCTGACCGCCAGCGCCCGCACCGTGCCGGATTTGGCGTGCGGCGCGATCGAGTTCAGGCTCTCGAACATCAGATGCACGCGGCCCGGCGATCAGGTCGTTGATCGCCGCCGCGCCGCCGCGATAGGGCACGTGCACGATCTCGGTGCCGGTCATGAACTTGAACAGCTCGCCGCCGACATGGCCCGGCGAGCCGTTGCTCGACGAGGCGTTGGTCAGCTTGCCGGGATTCGCCTTGGCCTAGTCGATCAGCTCCTTGCACCGACTGATGATCGGATCTTCGGCGACGACCGCGAGCAGCAGATGCCCGCGCGTCAACAGCGCGATCGGCTGGAAGTCGCGCTCGATGTCGTAGGGCATCTTCGCCACCATGTGGCGGGTGATCGCGAGCGCGCCGATCGGCCCCATGCCGAGCGTGTAGCCGTCGGGCGCGGCTTCGGCGACGAGATCGAGGCCGATGGTGAACGCGCCGCCGGGCTTGTTCTCGATGATGATCTTCTGGCCGAGCTCGGCTCGAGCTCGGCGCCACGAGCGCGCCACCGTGTCGGTGGCGCTGCCGGGCGCCTGCGGGACGATCAGCCGGATCGGCTTGTCCGGGAATTGCCCTGCGACAAGCGCCAGCGGACGGCCATCGCCATGCCGCGACAGCCAGACAGCACCAGCGCCAGCAAGCGTACATCGACAGGCTCAGGGTCATCGCGTCCTCCCAGCTTCGACGACGTTCAGCGCGCCGAACCGCGGCCAGCGTAGCCAGCCGACGCCCGCGCCTGCAATCTGCGCGATTGCAGCTGTTACCGGCGCGCGCAGCCAGGCGCCGATCCGCTCGACCGCCTCCTGCATTTCGGCGGCCGAGCCGGCGTAGCAAAAGCGGACGAAATGCCGTGCCGCGCACCGGATCGAAGTCGACGCCGGGCGTTGCCGCGACGTGGGTCTCGTTCAGCATGCGCTTGGCGAAATCGAAGCTGTCGTCCGAGAACCGCGACATGTCGGCGTAGAGATAGAACGCGCCGTCGACCGGCAGGAATTTGTCGAGCCCGGCTTTCGGCAGCCCGTCGATCAGGATCCGCCGGTTCTCCTCATAGCCGTGCTTGATCGCCTCCATCTCGTGCGCGGCCGTCGAACGCCGCCTCAGCGGCGATCTGCGACAGGGTCGGCACCGAGATCGCGAGATTGCCCTGCAGACGCTCGATCGGCCGCACCAGCGGCTCCGGCACCACCATCCAGCCGACCCGCCAGCCGGTCATGCAGAAATATTTCGAGAACGAGTTGATGACGACGCGCGCTGCCGGACAATCGCGCGGCGGTCTCGGCCGGAAACGCATAGTCGAGGCCGTGATAGATTTCGTCGGAGATGAAGCGGATGCCCTCGCCTTCCGCGGCGTCGATCAGGTCGGCGAGCGCCTCGCGCGTCATCATGGTGCCGGTCGGATTGGCGGGGCTTGCGACCAGCACGCCGGCGAGCGGCGTGCGCGCGATGCGCGTCGCGCAGCATGTCGGGCGTGATCGCGAAGCGCGTCGCCGCGTGGTTTCGATCATGACCGGCTCGCAGCCGAGCGCGCTTGAGGATGTGGCGATACGGCGGATAGCCGGGCACCGCGATGGCGACGCGGTCGCCCGGCTCGAACATCGCCAGGAAGGCGAGAATGAAGCCGGCCGACGAGCCGGTGGTCGACGATCACGCGCCCGGGATCGACCTCGATGCCGTAGGCCTCGTCATAGTGCCGCGCGATGCGCGCGCGCAGCGACGGAATGCCGAGCGTCTCGGTGTAGCCGAGCCGGCCCGCCGAGCGCGGCGCGCGCGGCGTCGAGCGCGGTCGTCGGCGCCGATGCCGCCGGCTGGCCGACCTCCATGTGGATGACCCGGCCGCCGGCCGCCTCGATGCGGGCCGCCGCCGCCATCACATCCATCACCATGAACGGCGGCACGTCGCTGCGCGCCGAGGGCGCCATCAGCCGTTTCGCCGCATCGAGCATCAATTCAACCGTTTCGTGACCGGCATTCGGCCCCGCCCCGCTGTTGCCGCATTCGGCGGCTTCGGTTGCGCCGCCCGCCGGACTTGCGCGCCGTACCAACTTGCCGGGCAAGCTGCAATGGGGCGCAGTTCCAGCGTGGACCAGTGTCCACGTCAGGGATGCGCGCGGCAACCTGACGTGATATCGATGGCGGCGTCGAAATCGCTGTCAGCGAGCCGTGCACATGGCGGCCCCGCAACCTCGAAGTCGCATGACCTCAGAAGTCGCATGACCTTGGCCCGATCCATGACGCACAGCACGTCGCAGGCGCCCCTCGCGCCGGTCGCAGTCGCCGTCGCATGCGCGATCGCAGCCAGCCATTGGCTGTCGGCGCGGCCCGGCGCAGGCCCAGCCGCGCGGCATTCCGGGCCGCCGATCGTGCGCGATGCCGAAATCGAGCAATTGTTGCGCGAGTACACCCAGCCGATCCTGAAGGCCGCCGGCCTTGCGCAGCAGAACATTCAGGTGGTGATCATCAATCAACGCTCGTTCAACGCGTTCGTCGCTGACGGCCGGCGCATCTTCATCAACGCCGGCGCGCTGATGGACGCGGAGACGCCGAACCAGGTGATCGGCGTGCTCGCGCACGAAACCGGCCACATCGCCGGCGGTCACCTGTCGCGCCTGCGCGAACAACTTGCAAGCGGCGACGACACAATCGATCATCGCCATCCTGCTTGGCGCCGGCGCCATGGTGGCCGCCGTCGCGCTCGCGGCAACCCCGACGCGGACAGGCCGGCATGGCGGCGCTCTCGGCCCCGCAGGCCGTGATCCAGATTCGCTGCTCGCCTATGTTCGCACCGCAGGAGGATGCGCCGATCGCGCCGGCGTGAGCTTCCTCACCGCGACCGGCCAATCGGCCAAGGGCATGTACGACACCTTCAAGCGGCTCGCCGATCAGATTCTGTATTCGTCGCGCGCAGATCGATCCCTACATGCAGTCGCATCCGCTCCCGCGCGAGCGGGTGCGGGCGCTGGAGGGGCTCGCCAAGTCCAGCCCGCACTGGGACAAGACGGACTCGCCGGCGCTTCAGGCGCGGCACGATATGGCGCGCGCCAAGCTTTTCGGCTTCATCGATCCGCGGCGACGGCGTCTCGCGCCGCTACCCGATCAGCGACAACAGCCTTCCCGCGCGCTACGCGCGCGCCATCGCGACCTATCGCTTCGGAAATCTCCGGCCGCCATGCAGCAGATCGATGCGCTTGATCCAGGCGCAGCCGCAACAATCCTTATTTTCACGAGCTCAAGGGCCAAGCGCTGCTCGAAGCCGGCCGGGCGGCGGACGCCGTCGCCCCGCTGCGGCGGGCCGTGCAGCTCGCGCCCAACCCCGCGCTGATCCAGATCATGCTCGGCCAGGCGCTGCTGGCGTCCAACAACAAGGCGCTTGCCGATGAAGCGGTGACGCTGCTGCGAAGCCGCATCGCGACGCGAGCCGGAATCGCCGGAAGCATTCGATCAGATGGCGCTGGCCTATGGCCGCAAGGGCGATCTCGCCCACGCCGACCTCGCCTCCGCGCAGGCCGCGTTCACGCGCGGCGACCTCAAGACCGCCCGCGAGCTTGCCGGCCGGGCCAAGAGCCGTTTCCCGGTCGGCTCGCCCGGATGGGTCGAGCCGACGACATCGCCAGCTACAAGCCGCCGCAGCCGATACGCCGATAATCCCGAAAAGGACACGAACGATGAAATTCTATCTTCGGCCGCTGGCCGCAGCCCTGGTCGTGCTTGCCGTGGCCGCGCCGACCGTTGCCGCCCGCGCAGAACTTCTCGTCCGAGCAGCGCGGCGAGATCGAAAAAATCATCCGCGACTACCTGCTGCGCAACCCGGAGCTGCTGCAGGAGGTGATCCAGGAGATGGAACGCCGCCAGGTGCAGGCGGACGCCGACAGGCACCGTCAGGCGATCAAAGAGCATGCGGACGCGATCTTCAATTCGAAACGCCAGGTGGTGATCGGCAATCCGCAGGGTGAAACCACGCTGGTTGAGTTTTTCGACTACAATTGCGGCTTCTGCCGCAAGGCGCTTGCGGACAAAATGGAGCTGATCAAGGCCGATCCAAAGCTCAAGATCGTGCTCAAGGAATTTCCGGTGCTGGGCGAAGGCTCCACGCAAGCGGCACAGGTCGCGGTCGCGGTGCGCATGCAGGACAAGACCGGCGGCAAGAAATACCTGGAATTCCATCAGAAGATGTTTTCCAGCCGCGGTCAGATCGACAAAGCGCGCGCACTTGCGGTGTTCGCGAGATCGGGTTCGACGCAGCGCGGCCGAACGAGACATGAACAGCGACGAGGTCAGCCAGACACTCGAGGAAAGCTTCAAGCTGGCCGAAGCGCTCGGGATCAACGGCACGCCGACCTACGTGGTGAGCGGCCAGGTTGTGGTCGGCGCCGTCGGCATCGAAAAGCTCCGCGAGGCAATCAACACCGCGCGGTGCGGCAAAGCCACCTGCTAGACGCGTAAAATCGGCAATAGTCCGCAGCATCGCCGCTCCGGCTTCCCCTTTCCGCTCGAGGTGCCTATAACGGGCGACCCCGTTCCGGCAGCACCGATGGCGAAAACGATCTACGTTCTCAACGGCCCCAACCTCAATCTTCTCGGCACGCGCGAGCCTGAAACCTATGGCCACGCGACCCTGAAGGATGTGGAAAAGTTATGCCGCGACGCCGCCAAGCGACACAAGATCGCGGTTTCGTTTCATCAATCCAATCACGAAGGCGAACTGATCGATTGGATTCATGAGGCCGGAGCCAAGAAAGCGCTCGGCCTGGTCATCAACCCGGGCGGCTATACCCACTCCTCCGTCGCGATTCGCGATGCGGTCGCGGCGGTGAACATTCCGGTGATCGAAGTGCATATCAGCAATATTTTCGCCCGCGAGGATTTCCGCCATTTCTCGCATATCGCTCCGGTCGCGAAAGCGACGCTCTGCGGATTCGGGATCACGGGCTACGGGCTCGCGATCGACGGGCTGGCCGCACTGGCCGGAACCAAGCAGAGGAGCTGAACCGTGGCGAAAGGACCCAAGGACGAGGCCGCCCAGGGCTCAGCCGTCGACACGGACGCCATCCGCGAACTGGCGCAGCTCCTGGACGAGACCGGCCTCACCGAAATCGAGTTCGAGCGCGGTGGCATGCGGGTGCGGATCGCGCGTCAGATCCATCGGTGGTCGCGGCGCCGCAGCCGGCAGCGGTCGCGACCGCAACCGCTGGCATGTCCACGGCCCCCGACGGCGACGTCGGCAAACATCCCGGCACCGTGCCTTCCCCGATGGTCGGCACCGCCTATCTGGCTCCCGAACCAGGCGCGCGCCCCTATGTCGAAGTCGGCAGCCAAGTGCGGGCCGGCCAGACTGTGCTGATTATCGAAGCGATGAAGACCATGAACCAGATCCCGGCGCCGCGCTCGGGACGCGTGGTGCAGATCCTGGTCGAGGATTCCCAGCCGGTCGAGTTTGGCGAACCGCTGATGATCATCGAGTAACCTGGCAATAGCGAAATAGCGAGCAGTGAATAGTAGATAGCGACACGCCGGATGAAGACAAGTCTCCTTTCTATTCGCTATTCGGCTATTCTCCGACTTCGCTGCGAGCAACATGTTTGAGAAAATTCTCATAGCCAACCGAGGCGAGATCGCCCTGCGCGTTTTACGCGCCTGCAAGGAACTCGGCATCGCCACCGTCGCCGTCCATTCGACAGCCGATGCAGACGCCATGCATGTGCGGCTCGCTGACGAAAGCGTTTGCATCGGACCTCCGGCTGCGCGCGACAGCTATCTCAACATTCCGGCACTGCTGGCTGCCTGCGAGATCACCGGCGCCGATGCCGTCCATCCGGGCTACGGCTTTCTGTCCGAAAACGCGCGCTTCGCGGAAATCCTCGAAGAGCACAACATCCATTTCATCGGCCCCAAAGCCAGCCACATTCGCCTCATGGGGGACAAGATCGAGGCCAAGCGCACCGCCAAGCGCCTCGGCATTCCCGTGGTGCCTGGCTCTGACGGCGGCGTCACCTCCGATGCAGAAGCGCTGGCGGTCGCAAAGTCGATCGGATTCCCGGTGCTGGTCAAAGCGGCGGCTGGCGGCGGCGGCCGCGGCATGAAAGTGGCGCAGACCGCCGACGACCTCTCGGAAGCGCTCGCCACCGCCCGTTCCGAAGCGCAATCGGCGTTCGGTGACGACGCCGTCTACCTTGAGAAATATCTCGCCCGGCCGCGCCACATCGAAATCCAAGTGCTCGGCGACGGCCGCGGCCGCGCCATCCATCTCGGCGAGCGCGACTGCTCGTTGCAGCGACGCCATCAGAAGATCTGGGAGGAAGGGCCCTCGCCCGGCGCTCAATCTTGCCGCCTGCAACAGCATCGGCGCGACCGTGGCGAAGGCGATGCGAGACCTCGAATATCTTGGCGTCGGCACGGTCGAGTTTCTGTTTGAAGACGGCGAGTTTTATTTCATCGAAATGAACACGCGGATCCAGGTCGAACATCCGGTAACCGAGGCGATTACCGATATCGATCTGGTGGTCGAACAAATCCGCGTCGCAGCCGGCGGCGATCTCGACCTCACCCAGGCCGATGTGAAGTTCAACGGCCACGCCATCGAGTGCCGCATCAATGCCGAAGATCCGCAGACCTTCCGGCCCTCCCCCGGCAAGATCGTCGCGTACCATCCGCCCGGCGGGCTCGGCGTGCGCGTCAACTCCGCCGTGTATCACGGCTACACCATCCCGCCGTTTTATGACTCGCTCGTCGGCAAGCTCATCGTCCACGGCAAGACGCGCGGCGAATGCCTGATGCGGCTGCGGCGTGCACTCGACGAATTCGTGGTCGATGGCGTCGAAACCACTCTGCCGTTGTTCCGTCGGCTGGTCCGCGAGAAGGACATCATCGACGGCGACTATCATATCCACTGGCTGGAAGAATTCCTCGCCAAGAACGGCCCGCAGGGCGGCTAGCGCGTTGACGCAAAGCATGCCGCCACTCACGGCAGGCGTGGCAATCTGACGTCGTCCTCCAGGACGATCTTCTCGAAATCACTGATCAATAATTCGACCCGCACGATCCATTGCCCGGCGACCGGAATCCGTAGTCCTTCGACCATCCAGTGACCGGCGCGCACCAGCGTCGCTGCGCGGCGCACCGGCTCGATGCCGCTCGCCGGGCTGGCGAGCGTGACCATGACCTCCTTGACCGGCAGCATCTGGAACTCACCATCGAGCACCTGAATGTCCGCTTGTGGATTGCGCGCCCGCACCGGCGTGAGCGAGAGTTGCGCCATGGCACGCGCGCCGTGCAGATGGATTTCGATCGGCTCGGCCGCAGCCAGCGCCCGCGGCGGTGGCGTAAACCGCCACAGTGCAACCAAGCCAAGGATGACGACGGCGAGGCCTAGCTCCAAGCGAATTGCTCGTGACAGTGCGCGGCCCGCGGTGGCATCGCCGCGCCGGTAGCGCGGGGTCGCGATGGTGCGGTTGGCGACGGCAAGCGCGAGCAGGACGACAACGGCGGCAAGCTTGCAAGACAACACCAGTCCATAGCTTGTCGTCCAGAGCGCGTCGACGCGGTCCAGTTGCACCACCATCAGCACGACGCCGCTGATCAGCAAGAGCGCGAGCGGGATCGGAATGATGCGCGAGAAACGCGCGAGTACTCCGCCGTCGCCACTCTTCAGGCCAGCCAGCAGCGGCGCCAGCGCGCCGATCCAGAACCCCACGCAGGCCGCATGCACGAACACTGCCGGCCGCGTCAGCAACTGCGGCGTGGCACTGCTGGCATGTCCGCTGAGCGTCAACGCGAAACCGGCGCCGATCAAGCCGGCAAGCGACAAACCCGCGCGCCACCGGTTGCCCGGCCCGCGCCGCGGCTTCGAACGCAAACAACGCGGCGAACAACGCAACCATGGCGGCGATTGCGGTCATTCCATAAGACGTCGCAAAGCCGGTTTCCCAAACCAACCCTTGCACCAATGCCGGCAGCCGTAGATCGAGCGCGTCGAGCCCCTGCAAGCCGATCGACAACGGCGTCACGATCAGACCGGCGGCGATGAGGCCGATCAGCATTCGGTCAAGCCGCGCCGGGGGCCGCTCCGACAGCCACATCCGAGCGAACGCGCCGCCGATTCCAACGACGATCGCCAGATAGGTCACGATCTTGGCCGCCCAAAATGCCGCGCGCACGATGGGATCACCGGCCGCCAGCAGACCTTGCGCCGGCTGCGCACTCGCCTCGCCGACCGAAAACACCAGCGATCCGCCGACCGGATGCCCGTCCGCAGAGATGACGCGCCAGCTCAACACGTGCGTGCCACGACGAAGCTGCGCTGGCGGCGTGATGGTGACGGTTGTGTTCGAGGCGGCCACCGCCGGCGTCGTCGCGGTGCCGTCGGGCGCGATCAGCCGCATCACCAGCGGCGTCACCGGCTCGTTGAACATCAGCCGCAGCATCGCCGGCGGTTCGGCCACCAGCGCGCCGTCGCCCGGCTCGGCCCGCACCAGCGACGCGTGGGCGAGCGCCGCGCCCGATTGCACGAGCGCGGTCAACAACGCGACAATGAAAGCGAGCGAGCGCAGGCTCATCGTTTCGGCAGCAAGCGCAATGCCGCTGCCGGCTGAGAACTCTCCGCACCGTGTCCGTGGGACGGCTTCCCGGTCGGAATCTCGATCCAGCGATGAACGCCCTTCTCGCATTCCTGCACCACCGGGAAGTAGATGGTCTGGCCGCCGCCGAGCTCTTCCGCAATCGCTCCGGTGAAGACGAACTCGTCGTAATGCGCATCGAGCAGCTTGCCGCCCGACCAGGATATCTCGGTGACACCTTCGGATACCGGCGCGCCGCGCAGCGTGTAGGGCTTGGGATATTTGCCGTTGACCGTGCTGAGCTCCCAGCCCGGCTTCGGCATTGGCTTGACCCCGATGAGACCGGCCGGCAACCGAACGCGGATGGCGGTCGTCGGCGAGCCGGCGCAGCCGTGCGGCACACGCAGCACCGCCTTGTACGAAGACCCCACCGCGGCTTCTTGGCGTTCCAACGTGACGTGGGCGACGGTTGGGATGGACGCCACCAATAGGCCAACGACAGGCGCCGATGGCGCCAATAGCAAATTTCCAAGACATGCAAATCTCCAGATGTCGCGAATGAACCGTGAGGCCGGCACGCGGCCGGCCTGTTCTCGTCAGTCCAGGTTCAGGCGATAAATGGAGGCGCTTGCGACGGGCCAGCGCGGATGGCCCGTCGGATCGAACGGACATCGGCAGGATTTTCGGCTTGCCCGGCGCGGCGCTCGGGCAACAACCGCGCAATCACCGGAACGCTTGTGGATACGGCGACCGGCGCTGACCCGGTACAAAACACACAACAGTTGTGCGTGGCGGTTTGGTCGGGGACGGAACCATCCGCGCCGTTGCCGTGGCAGAGCACCACGGCATCGGGACCGAGGCTGGCGATCTGTGCCGCAGCCTGTCCGCTCGCGAGCCCTGCCACCAGGGCCTGCAGCGCCAAGACGCACGCCGCCAGCAGGACCAGCGGCAGCCTCAGTTGGCGCAGGGCTGCAATGAAATGGCGCACATCATCCTCTCGCGGCCCATATTAGCATGCTATATGTGCGCGACAAATCGAGCCGCTCGCGGCGACGCACAAGCGACGCGACGACATGGTCCGGACCCATGGCCAACCGAGAATCCGCGTTTGTGGAAATCACGCCTGAGGTCCTGCTCAAGGCCTATGCCTGCGGCATCTTCCCCATGGCCGAAAGCGCGGACGATCCATCGCTGCATTGGATCGAGCCGGATCTGCGCGGGGTCATCCCACTCGATCGGTTCTATGTGTCGTCGCGGCTCGCGCGGACCGTGCGTTCCGACCAATTCACGGTCACCGTCAACCGCGATTTCGACGGCGTGATCGACGGCTGCGCGGAACCGCAGCCCGGACGGCCGCGCACCTGGATCAACGAGCGCATCCGCACGCTCTATCGCAAGCTTTACGAGCGCCGGCATTGCCACAGCATCGAAGTCTACGTCGGTGACGACCTGGTGGGCGGGCTCTACGGCGTCGCGCTCGGCCGCGCGTTCTTCGGCGAAAGCATGTTTCACCGCGTCCGCGACGCTTCCAAGGTTGCCTTGGTGCATTTGGTGGCGCGCCTGCGGGCCGGCGGCTTCGTCCTGCTCGACACGCAATTCGTGACCGACCACCTCAAATTGTTCGGCGCGATCGAGGTGCCGCGTCGGCAATATCACAAGCTGTTGGAAGCCGCGCTGTCAGGCGAAGGCGACTTCACCGCCCTCGACAAGAGCGGTGCGTCCGGCGCGCAGGTGCTGGCGCAGCTCGCGATCCCTCACCGGAACGGCGGATAGCCCTGTTGCGGCGGCGGCAGTTGCGCCGGCGGGCGCTTCGGCTGTTGTTGAATTTGCTTCTGCTTCGGCTGCGCTTTGGGCTGCGCCTGCGCGCGCGCCGGCGGCTCCTGCTGCGGCGTCCCATCGGCGGCAACAACCTGGGTCCCGCCACGGCAGTCGGTCAGCCAAAGATCGTAAATCGGATGTTCGACGGCATGCAGTCCGGGACTGGACGAGAACATCCAGCCGATGAAGATGCGCTTCACCTCACCCTGTAAGGTCACCTCGTCGACTTCCACGAACGCATCGGTGTTCGCGGTTTCCGTCGGCGGCCGGGTGTAGCAAGCGCGGGTCGTGAGCTGCAGTGCGCCGAACTGCACCGTCTCGCCGATCTCGACGCTGAAATTGATGATGCGACCGGTGATCTTGTCGAGCCCGGAAAACAGCGCGCTCGGATGGACGATGCGCTGCGCCGGCGGCCCGGCGATCACCTCTTCATCCGGCGGCGGCGGCGGAATCTCGCCGGGCTGGCGAACCGGCGGGCGCTGAGGCGGCGCGGCGACGGCTGGCCCGCGCGGCGGCACCGTGCCATCGGGCGGCGGCGGCAACGGACGCGTCTGCACGCCAGGCGGCGGCGCCGGATAATTCTGCGGAGGATACTGCGGCGGCGGTGGATACTGCGGCGGAGACTGGCGCGGCGGCATCGCTTGCCGCCCCCCGGGACCTGCACCACCACCGAACATCGCCCGGAGGCCGCGGCGGTGGGTCGCCGAACAGGAACCCGAATTGCGCAAAGGCGGTGCCGGCGCCGAACGTCACCACGCCCGCGATCAGTGTGGCTCGCAGGATCGGTGCGGCTCTCAGGAATGGTCCGGCCATGCAGTATCCGCGGCGCCCGAAGCGCCAACTTAAGTGGTTCGGTTAACACACGGAATGCGGCGGAGAAAGGGCACCCAAGAAACGCAGTCGCACCGGCAGCTTAGCGGCCAGGGTTCCAGGGCTTGTAGTCGCCCGTCGCCCGCGGCCGGCGCCCCTGCGCCAGGGTCGAGCCGGTCGGGCGCTGCGCACCGGGCGTGCCGGTGAGGTTCGGCCGATGCGGCTTCCACCACGGGCGCGGCTCCACCCGATCCTGGGTCGGCGGCACATCGACCATGTGATGCATCCAGCCGTGCCATGCCGGCGGTATCATCGACGCTTCCGCGACGCCGTTGTAGACCACCCAGCGCCGCTCGAACCCGAGCGACCGATCGATCTTGCCACCCTTGGTGCGGTAGTAGCGGTTGCCAAACTCGTCGGCGCCGACTGCCTCGCCGTAGAGGGCGGTCCACAGCTGCGTGCCGAACGTCTGGCCGTTCCACCAAGTGAAGAAGCGGAGCAGGAAAGTCTTCATGTCGGTTCCGCCGGGGCGCGCGCCTGTCGGGGCGCGACGATCGCCGGTTGATGCCATCAGGCCGGCACGAAGTCCAGGGCGCGCGGCCCCCTGCAGGCCGGACAACGCACCACTCAAACCGCTATCGGCGGACGGCCATGCCGCATTGCGGAGACGGAACCCCCTGCCCTATGCTCCCGGCCAATAAGGCGCGACAGCCGATGCGCCGGCGCACAAGCCGGCGCAATTGCAGGTCAGATCGCCCACAGAGGAGATGTCAGGATGGTTCGCACGCTCATGTCATTGACCGCGCTGGCGCTGGTCGCGACGCTGTCCAGCGCGCCCGCCGCGGCTCAAAGCTATCCCAGCAAGCCCGTGACGATCATCGTGCCGCTCGCCGCCGGCACCGGCATGGACACGGTGGCGCGTCTCTACGGCGAGAAGCTTTCGGCGGTGCTCGGCCGTCCGGTGGTGGTCGAGAACAAGCCGGGTGCGGCGCTCGCGCTCGGTGCGGTGGCGATTGCGACGGCGGCGCCCGACGGACACACGATCGGCGTGTTGACGTCGGGCCCGATGGCGATCGGCCCGGCGCTCTACAAGAAGATCAACTACAATCCGCAGAAGGATTTCGTGCCGATTTCCTTGTATGTGAAATCGCCGCTGGTGCTCGTGGTCGACCCGGCGCTGCCGATCAAGTCGGTCGCTGAACTGATCCAATACGCCAAGGCGAGCGCCAAGCCGTTGACCTACAGCACGCCGGGCGCCGGTGCGTTCCAGCATCTGTCGACCGAGTTCATGGCGCAGCGTTTCGGTCTCAACTTCACGCATGTGCCCTACAAGAGCACGCCCCAATCGGTGTCCGATATCGCTGCCGGCCACGTCAATTTCGGCTTCGCCGAGGCCGGCGCGTCGCTGCCGCTGATCCGCGGCGGCAAGCTGCGCGCGCTCGCGGTGTCGTCAACGACACCGCTGCCCACTTTGCCCGAGGTGCCGACGTTCGCCGCCGCCGCCAAAGCGCCGGACTTCGAAGCGGTGTCGTGGCATGCGCTGTTTGCACCGGCGGCAACGCCCAAAGACATCGTCGAGCGGCTGCACCGCGAGATGACCACGATCATGTCGGACCCGGAGATGCAGAAGCGCGCCGCCAATGTCGGCCTTCTTCCCATCAATCCGCCATCGGTCGCGGAAACGCAGAAATACATCGCTTCGGAACAAGAGAAGTGGGGCAACCTGGTGCGCAAGCTCGGGCTCGCGGGCACGATGTAACTAAGGTTCTTCCGCTCGTCCCCGCGAAAGCGGGGACCCAGCAAGACTAGAAAAACAAAACTCTGGCGCATTCGCGGGCATGAGCGGAGCGGACGCTACATGAGGGAGATACACATGTTTTATGCGTTAGGATGTCTACGGCTGCGAGCGACCGCTTATGTATTGGGGGCGGCGCTGTTGTCCTCGACCACGGCTCATCAAGCGCATGCCCAGGCTTGGCCGAACCGCACCATCACCGCGGTCATTCCGTTTGCCCCTGGCAACGCCAACGACATCGTCGGCCGCATCGTGCTCGACCAGCTCTCCAAGCAGCTCGGCCAAACCATCATCGTGGAAAACCGCGCCGGCGGCGGCGGCACCATCGGGGTGACCGCGGTCGCGCGCGCGACGCCGGACGGCCACACCATGCTGGTGCATTCGTCGTCGTTCAGCGCATCCTATTCGCTGCACAAGAGCCTGCCCTACGACACCTTCAAGGATTTCGCGGCGGTGGTGCCGCTCGGCTTCCAGCCGACCGTGCTGGTCTCGGCGCCGTCGAAACCCTGGAAGACGCTGGCCGAACTGGTGGCGGCCGCCAAGGCGAAGCCCGGCGCGCTCAACTTCGCATCCGCCGGCATCGGCGCGGCGTCGCATCTCGCCGCCGAGCGCTTCCGCATCAGCGCCGGTTTCCAGGCGCAGCACATTCCGTTCAAGGGCCCGGTCGAAGCGCTGACCGAGGTCATGACCGGCCGCATCGATTTCTATTTCCTGCCGATCGCTCCCGCGCTCAACCTGATCGGCCAAGGCAAAGTCCGCGCGCTGGCGGTGAGCACGTCGAAGCGCGCCGCGCTGTTGCCCGACGTGCCGACCACCGCCGAGGCCGGCCTCAAAGACGCGGCCTATGTGTTCTGGAACGGGCTGTTCCTGCCGGCCAAGACGCCCAAGGACATCGTCACCAAGCTGCACGCCGAAACCACCAAGGCGCTCGCGGTCGCCTCGGTGCAGGAGCGGCTCTCCAAGATCGGCCAGGAGCCCTTGGTGATGTCGCCTGCTGAATTCGAGGCCTATTTCCACGCCGATGTGCGCGATACCGCCAAGCTGATGGCGAGCGCAGGCGTGAAGCCCGACTAGCGCGCCAGCCTCAAGTGGAGAATCAGGGCGCGAATCGCGCCCCAATTCTTTGATTCGACAGATAGAATCACTGCTCACCCGGCGAAAATGCCGCCTGGAATCAGCGGCCGGAGCCGCCAGACACCCGGCCGAATGGCCGCGCAGCGGCTGCCGCTGGTTGCATTGCACCGCCTACGCGCGCCCCGGACGGTCCGTCCACCGGTCCTCACAGGTGCCAAAATACCTTTTTTTCGCCTTGACTTCCGGCATGCGACGCTTCGGTGACGGCCCTGTGGATGGCGCACTTCCGAATCCGCCGCAGAAAACCGATACTTCCTGCGCCCCCTTGATTCTGTCCCCGCATTCCACAAATTCGTACAAGCCTTAGTGGTTGATTCAGACTCTGCCGCTAGGTCTTGACGACAACAGCAGAGCCGTCCTAGCCTCTGACTGTTCGGCGCAAGTGGTTTCTCGTACCCGCCGGGCGCTCTCCTGACAGGGTTCGGCGTAGCCACTCCGCTGCCGCATCGGCGCCGGAGGCGGATTTTTCGTCCCTCGGAGACCGCCCCGGGCGCGCCGCAACGAACCAGGCTGACAAGCCTGGATATAGCGGGACAGGCGTTCGTCAGAGACGAGCCGTTTGAAAGCGCGGATCGGGACAGGGACCGCGCGCAGAACAGGTGTCGGTGGCTTATATTGACGGCGGAGGGGTCCGCCGGCCACCGGCCCAAAGAAAAGGGGCGAAGAAAATGCGGATCGAGCGTCGTTACACCACAGAGGGCCAGTCGCCGTACGCGGGCATCGCGTTCCGGCTGACCACCAGCGAGATTCGCAACCCCGACGGCTCGGTCGTGTTTCACGCCGAGAACGTGGAAGTGCCCACCGCCTGGTCGCAGGTCGCCGCCGACGTCATCGCGCAGAAATATTTCCGCAAGGCCGGCGTGCCGGCGCGGCTCAAGCGCGTCGAGGAAGAAACCATTCCGTCCTGGCTGTGGCGCTCGGTGCCCGACGAAGACGCGCTCAAGGCGCTGCCGGAGAAGGAGCGCTATGTCGGCGAGCGGTCGTCCAAGCAGGTGTTCGAGCGGCTCGCCGGCACCTGGACCTATTGGGGCTGGAAGGGCGGCCATTTCGACGGCGAAGTCGACGCGCGCGCCTTCTTCGACGAGCTCGTCTACATGCTGGCGATGCAGATGGCGGCGCCGAACTCGCCGCAATGGTTCAACACCGGCCTGCACTGGGCCTACGGCATCGACGGCCCGAGCCAGGGCCACCACTACGTCGACTTCCAGACCGGCAAGCTGATGAAGTCGAAATCGGCCTACGAGCATCCGCAGCCGCACGCCTGCTTCATCCAGTCGATCGCCGACGACCTCGTCAACGAGGGCGGCATCATGGATCTGTGGGTGCGCGAGGCGCGGCTGTTCAAATACGGCTCCGGCACCGGCTCCAACTTCTCCTCGCTGCGCGGCGAAGGCGAGCGCCTCGCCGGCGGCGGCAAGTCGTCCGGCCTGATGTCGTTCCTCAAGATCGGCGACCGCGCCGCCGGCGCGATCAAGTCCGGCGGAACGACCAGACGCGCCGCCAAGATGGTGATCGTCGACACCGACCATCCCGACATCGAGCAGTTCATCGACTGGAAGGTGAAGGAAGAGCAGAAGGTCGCGGCGCTGGTCACCGGCTCCAAGATCAACCAGAAGCACCTGCGCGCGGTGCTCAAGGCCTGCGTCAATTGCGAGGGCTCGGGCGACGATTGCTTCGACCCGGAGAAGAACCCGGTGCTGCGCCGCGAGATCAAAGCGGCGCGCCGCAACCACGTGCCTGACAACTACATCAAGCGCGTCATCCAGTTCGCCAAGCAGGGCTACAAGGACATCGACTTCCCGATCTACGACACCGATTGGGATTCGGAGGCCTACCTCACCGTCTCCGGCCAGAACTCCAACAACACGGTGCGCGTCACCGACGAGTTCTTGAAAGCCGTCGAAGCCGACAAGAACTGGGACCTGACCTGGCGCACCAAGCCCGGCAAGATCGCCAAGACAGTCAAAGCGCGCGATCTCTGGGAGAAGATCGGCCACGCCGCCTGGGCCTCGGCCGATCCCGGCCTGCAATTCCACTCCACCATCAACGACTGGCACACCTGCCCGGCCTCGGGTCCGATCATCGCGTCGAACCCGTGCTCGGAATACATGTTCCTCGACGACACCGCCTGCAATCTCGCGTCGATGAACCTGCTCGCGTTCCTGGCCAAGGATTTGGGCGAGGGCCAGCCGCGCGTGTTCGACGTCGAAGGCTACGAGCATGCGGTGCGGCTGTGGACGGTGGTGCTCGAGATCGCGGTGCTGATGGCGCAGTTCCCGTCGAAGCAGATCGCGCTGCGCTCCTACGAGTTCCGCACGCTCGGCCTCGGCTACGCCAATGTCGGCGGCCTGTTGATGTCGGCCGGCATTCCCTATGACAGCGACGCCGGCCGCCAGATCTGCGGCACGCTGACCGCGATCCTCACCGGCATCAGCTACGCGACCTCGGCCGAGATGGCGAAGGAGCTTGGCCCCTTCCCCGGCTACAAGAAGAACCGCGACGCCATGCTGCGGGTGATGCGCAACCACCGCCGCGCGGCTTACGGCGAGCGCACCGGCTATGAGACGGTCGCGACGCCGCCGGTGCCGCTCGACCACAAGGCCTGCCCGCAGGCCAGCATGGTCGACCACGCCAAGCGCGCCTGGGACCGCGTCGTCGAGCTCGGCACCCGCTACGGCTTCCGCAACGCGCAGGTCTCGGTGGTGGCGCCGACCGGCACCATCGGCCTGGTGATGGACTGCGACACCACCGGCATCGAGCCCGACTTCGCGCTGGTGAAGTTCAAGAAGCTCGCCGGCGGCGGCTACTTCAAGATCATCAACCGCGCCGTGCCGGAAGCGCTGCGCGTGCTCGGCTATACGCCGGCCGAGATCGCCGAGATCGAGGCCTATGCCGTCGGCCACGGCTCGCTCGGCCAGGCGCCCGGCATCAACCATACGACGCTGAAGGCCAAGGGCTTCACCGACGAGGCGATCGCCGCGGTGGAAGCGAAGCTCGCGAGCGCGTTCGACATCAAGTTCGCGTTCAACAAGTGGACGCTTCGGCGAGGACTTCCTGGTCAACACGCTCGGCCTCGACCCGGCGCAGATCAACGATCCGAAATTCGATCTGCTCGCCGCCGTCGGCTTCACCAAGCGCGAGATCGACGCCGCCAACATCCACGTCTGCGGCGCGATGACGGTCGAAGGCGCGCCGCACCTGAAGGCCGAGCACTACGCGGTGTTCGACTGCGCCAATCCGTGCGGCCGCACCGGCAAGCGCTATCTCTCGGTCGAAAGCCACATCCGCATGCTGGCGGCGGCGCAGCCGTTCATCTCGGGTGCGATCTCCAAGACCATCAACATGCCGAACGACGCCACCGTCGAGGATTGCAAGCAGGCCTACACGCTGTCGTGGAAGCTCGGCCTCAAGGCCAACGCGCTCTACCGCGACGGCTCCAAGCTGTCGCAGCCGCTGCAGTCCCAGCTCATCGAGGACGAGGACGACGAAGACGACACCGTCGAGATGTTCCTGGAGAAGTCGCCCACGGCGCGCGTCTCGGCGCTCGCCGAAAAGGTGGTGGAGAAGGTGGTCGAGCGCATCGTGGTGATGCGCGAGCGCGAGCGCATGCCCGACCGCCGCAAGGGCTACACCCAGAAGGCGGTGGTCGGCGGCCACAAGGTCTATCTGCGCACCGGCGAATACGACGACGGCCGGCTCGGCGAGATCTTCATCGACATGCACAAGGAAGGCGCGGCGCTGCGCTCCTTCATCAACAACTTCGCGATCGCGGTCTCGCTCGGCCTGCAATACGGCGTGCCGCTGGAGGAGTATGTCGACGCCTTCACCTTCACCCGCTTCGAGCCCTCGGGCCCGGTGCAGGGCAACGACTCGATCAAGTTCGCGACCTCGATCCTCGACTATGTGTTCCGCGAGCTGGCGGTGAGCTACATGGAGCGCTTCGACCTCGCGCATGTCGATCCGACCGAAGTCGGCTTCGATGCGCTCGGCAAGGGCGTCGAGGAAGGCAAGCCGTCAGGCGCGACGCAATACGTGTCGCGCGGACTGACCCGCTCGCGCACCGACAAGCTGGTGGTGATGCCGGGCGGCGGCAGCGCGACCTCGGGCGCCTCCGCTCCCACAAGTGGCCGCGTGACCGCCCTCGCCGCCGGCGCCACCGCGCTCAAGACCGAGCTGGAAGCCAGGCTCTCGCCGACCGAGCAGCTCGAAACGCAGCTGCCGTTCGCCAAGCCGCAAGAACGCCAACAAGACCGCCCCGACGCCAAGGCCACCGCCGCCGCGCGGCGCGCCGAAGCCAAGGCCAAAGGCTACGAAGGCGAGATGTGCGGCGGAGTGCATGAACTTCACGCTGGTGCGCAACGGCACGTGCCTCAAGTGCGACACGTGCGGATCAACGACGGGGTGTAGCTGATCTTCTGGGCGCGGCCGGACGTTGGTTCGGCCGCGCCTGATGTTTTGGTTGGTTAGGGCTTCGTTTTGTTGGAATTTAGTTTTTTTAGAAAGAGCGACGCATGACGCGCAACAACGTCATCTATCTCGTGCTTGGCGCGCTGATCGTCGCGGTCGCGGTCCTTGGCTATCAGCTCTACCAGGAGCGCCGCCAGCCGGAGGGCGTGCAGATCAAGATCGGCCCAGGCGGGATTTCGATCGAGAAGAAATAGCCCTACCGCCGCTTCGGCACGGCCTGCGCGGGACGCTCGGTCTGGCCGCCGACCGAGTCCAATCCGCCGACGACGGGAATGATCAGGCCCAGCACAAAGCAGACGACCGCGACCAGCGGAATCCATAAGTGCGCGATCTGATAGTAGAGGCCCGCAGTGACCTGGTTCTTGCTCAGCGCCCAATAGCGCGCGACGTAGCCCGCGAGCGCAACGCCCGCGCCGATCGCGAACGCAGCGATCCCCACAGCACGGCGCGTTTGAGCGAGACCGCGCCGGCCTGCATCCAGATGCTTTGCAGGAACGCCAACAGCGCCAGCGCGCCAGCCGCATTGGCGATGATGGTGACCCGCTGGCCCTCGAACAGCACGCGCTCTTTAGCGTCGCTCGGAGAATTGCTCATCGCCCTGCCCTGCTCCCGCTGAGTCGTGACAGGGTATGCAGGCTGTGATGGCGCTCAAGCGGCGTTTCTCATCACGCTGTAGGTCGTTACCGCTATTCACCCTGGCGGGGCGTGCGGATGTCGCTTTTCAGGAACGGCGCGGCCTGAGCGCAACACCAGCGCGCTACTTTCCCTCATCCTCCGGCGGCGCGATCCGCATCTCGTGGAAGCCGCGCGCGTGCATCGCATAGACCTCGCGCACCAGGATGTGGGTCGCGACTTCGTTTTCGGTGCGGCCGAGCTTTCCGAGCGTGGCCAACAGAGCAAGATAATTGAAGGTCTCGATCGGCAGCGTCAGGCTGAGCGCCCGCGCCTCCGAGCGGTTTTCAGGTCGGGCCACGAACGCCTCCTTGCAACACAGTCGCGAGACCCTGTCGTCCGATTCAATCGAACCGGATCAGGCTCTAGCTTGTTGTTTGGGCATGATTTTTTCCGAAACTGGGTTGCCACCCCGGATCATGGTCGGGGCCGCTACTCGGAATCACACCGCGTTAAAACCAGGTTATAATATCGTTTTAACTCTTGGCAGGCGACTCGAATCGTGGAACGGTTAATGCCGGCGATAAGGATTTCGCTCAACGAACCTCCAAGGCGACCCCCGGCGAACGGGTGTCCAAAAAACAGCGGCGGGCGTGCACTGCGACAGCGCGGATGCGGCTCGGTGATCGCGGCGTCATGCGCCGTGCGCACCGTTCCCGCGCTGAGCGGGCGTGCGACCACCGTGGACGGTGCGTCGCGAAGCCTTCGCCCTGTCGGCGGCCCAGCCGGCCGCTTGAGGAGGCCAGTCATGAACACAGGAACAACCTGTGCAGGGACACCCTGTGCGGGAGTAGCAACATGGACCACGGAGCGCGTCGATCAGCTCCGCAACTACGTCACCGCCGGGCTGACCTGCAGCCAGATCGCCGGCGAGATCGGCGTCACCCGCAACGCCGTCATCGGCAAGATCCACCGCCTGGGCCTGTCGCCCACGCGGCCGCCGGGACGGCCGTCGGCGCTGGCGCAGCGGATGCGCAGCGTGCGGTCGCAACCGCGACGGCCGCAAACGCGGATCGCCAGGCTGTTGCGCGCATTCGCGGACACCACCACCGTCACGCCGTTTGAGACCACGGCGGCGATGATGGAGCTGCCGCCGGTCGACAGCGCGCGGCGCCGTTCATTGCTCGACCTCGCCAGCGGCGATTGCCGCTGGCCGCTCGGCGATCCGGGCAAGCACGACTTCGGCTTCTGCGGCAACGACGTGATCGCAGGAATTTCCTATTGCGCGGGCCATGCGCGTCTTGCCTACCGGCTGCCCTCCGGGCGGCGCGCGTAGCGGCTCGCGTTCGGGTGGGCATGCGAATCGTGCCCACCCGCTTTCTCCGGGACCACTGCGCCTGCGCCCCACCCGTCAGCAGCCGCGGCAAATGTTGCGGAGTGCGTCCTGGATGCGCCGCTCGCGTTCGGCATCGTCGGTTTGAAGCTGCTGCCATTCCGGCGTGCCGACGCGCGGCCACGGCCGATGCGCCGTCGATTGCCCCGGTGGTTGCGCCGACGATCGTGCGACGGTGCCGGTGACCGGAATCTCGCTCTCGGCGTCGCGCGCGAGCACAGGCGCCGGCCGCCGTGGCGCCGTGCCAACGCGACGTGGGGCCTCGGATTCCATTCCCGGGCGATAAAGCCGATACTGCGTGGTGTCCACGGACGTCGAACTCGCGCAACCAAACAGGATGATGGTCGCGAGGATCAGTCCCAGCGGCGTCGCGAATTGGGGCATCGTGCGGCATCATACGCCGCTTCCCGCAAAACCGGTCGCGTTAATCGCGTCGATTGGATTTTGGATGGCTGTTCAAGGTGTTGCCAGGCCGAGATCGCGGACCGCGACGTCGCGCCGGCTTCTCAGAGTGCAACCGCCTGGCCGGTGATCCACTCGCCGTCCTTTTCGGCCAACCAGCCGCCCTGACGCCGGTTGGGATCGAGCGATACCGAAAAGCGCCAGCCATTCTGGTTTTCGAACGCGACCGACACGCCATTGCCGCCCTCGGCATAGCGACAGGCATATTCGGACGGGTGCTCGGGCAGGATCGCCTGGCCTTCGCGGCTGTCGAAGGTCTCGCTGTCGACGACCACCATATTGAACACGCCATCGCGCACCGGCGCGGTCGGCGTCGACATCAGCAGCACCGCGATCGGGCTGCCGGCGCTGGTCTCGAACAAGATGGCATTCATGACGTCCCCCAAGCGTACGGACGGGCGTTTGCACCCCGCCTTCTGTCCATTCGTCGCGGTCGGCCTGTGGAAGGTTCAAAGCGTGCGAACACCACGGAGAGGCGCACGGCTGCAGCACGACGCAGCGGAGCAACCCGTTGGCAAAGCGCGCAAATTCCGCGGCGCAGCGGCTATGGACGCACCCGTCTGCGGCCCAGCAACGGCGCGAGCGACGGCTTGATCAACAGGCGTTCGAGGCTTTTGACCTCCTGGTCACCGATGAATTCAACGGCAAATCCGCCATTGAAGTGACGCACCACCCGGCCGACCAGTTTTCCGACCGCCAGCGGCGTGCCGAGGTCAGGGACGACGCCGGCCGAGACCGCGGCGCCGGAACGCGACATGTCGATGATGAAACATCGTGCGGTGCTGCCGTCGGCGAACACCAGCGTCGACAGCGGTTCCCGCGGCACCATCCGGCCATGCATCCGGACGTCGGGCACCTCTTCGCGCAAGTTCTTTTCAAACCAGTCGATCTTGCCGGCGAGCTTGGCGCGATCGTCATCGTTCGCTTCAATGTTGAAGTTGAAGCCGCGATCCATCACCGTCGCGATCGAGCCCTTCAATTCGCCAAACTGATCGAATTGCACCGTGATCGGCTCGCCGACATCGCCGATCACAGGGACCGTGAGGCTCATCGAATACGCCGTCACCCGCTCCGCGCCGCAGGCGTAGAAGATGCGCTGCTTGGTCCGCGGATCCCGTCGTCCGGCAATGTTGTAAGACCCGATGACGAGTTGGTGCTGCTGAAGTGTCGACGCGTTGTGTCCAAATAGAACCGATTTCAAAACGGATTTCACACCCCGGAACATCGAATTCTGTCACCTCGTGCTGAAATGTTGATCTAGAATATTGATATTGACGTAGCCCGGCCTAACAAGACCGATGCGTAACGCCGATAATTTTATTCAAAGTGTCTGCAACCTTGCGCTCGTTTAACGCCGCGAGCGATCGACGAGATAGTCGACGATCAAAGGCTTCAAGTCGTCGCGTTCGCATGGATGCTGCGCCATGAACGTCTGCAGCCAAGCCCGGCGGCCTTCGTCGTCGCCGCGCGGGATGCGGCGCAGCACGGTATTTTCCGACGTGTGGCAACCCGCGCAGCCCTTCTTGTAGGCGTCGGTGGCTGTTTCCGCCGCCGATGGGCCGAGCGCAACCAGCAACCAGAGAGCGACGACGGAGGAACAGCGCATGGCGGAACCCATAGAATGATTTTTCGATGATTACCGGTTGAGCCACCACAGCGACCCGTTCAAGAGCGTCGCGTAGGCAACCCACGCCGCGAGCGGCACCAGGCACCACGCCGCGATCCGATCGACCCTGTGGAACAGCGCGATCGTTACCACGATCAGCGCGAGCTGCGGTACGATGTTGAGAAGGCCAAGGAGCGTGCTGTTGGCGCCGAAGAACATCCACGACCACGCCGCATTGAGCACGAGCTGACCGAAGAACGCCGCGAGCGCGGCGGCCCGCCCCGGCGTGTCGGCCGACAGCCGCAGGATGCGCCACACCGCGAACGCCATCAGCACATAGAGCGAGGTCCAGACCGGCGCGAACACCCAGTTCGGCGGGTTGAACGGCGGCTTGACGAGGCCGGCGTACCAGGACGCGAGATTGGGATAGGTCGCGATCTGTCCGACGACCGAGGTCGCCACGACCGCGCCGAGCGCGAGTGCGGCCCATCCGAGGTCCCGGCCAAGGCGCGATTCAACCATGGTCACCACAACGCCTGTCTCGGCATTCCGTTGCGCTCCGTGGCGCACAACGCGACCGCCCGGCGAGCGCATCACCGCCCCAGCTTGGAATAAAACTCCGCGATCGCCTGCATCTCCTCCTGGCTCATCTGGCCCGAGAAGAAATTCATCTCCGGATGTTTGCGCGCGCCGGTACGGAACGCCGCCATCTGATTGTAGAGATAGATCATGCTCTGTCCGGCAAGGTTGGGTATTGACGGATCGTGGCCGACACCGTCGAAGCCATGGCATGGCGCGCAGGCCATCACGAAGCGCGGCGGTTGCGACTGTGCCAGCGCCGGCATCGCCGACGCGACCAGCGCCCAGCCAAGGACGACGGAAAGACGCAACGCACCGCCGGCGACCGTCAATTCTTGCTTCCCTTTGCGTTCGGCTCGAGCGCAAGCCACAGGGCCCGCGCGCCGTCTCGTAGCGCATCCCGATGCAACAGATCGTCCAGCGGCACCGCGGCAACGGTCCGCGCCAGATCGTTGAGTATTTCCGCAAACAGCCCGTAGTGGAAGTGCATGCGAATGCTCTTGCGGGTGTCGGCATCGCCGGTGCGGTGCAGTGACAGCGAAATACCGGCGTCATCGAGATGGGCATCGAAGCGGGCGGTCCGCTCAAACGTTCCGATGTAGAGCTTGTCGGGATACTCGAGTGCCACCTCGGCCTTGTCGGGAATGGGTCTGGTCATGGGTCACCTCAGGAATCCGGCGCCATTTCAACGGAATCGAGCCCCCGGCCGTCGTTGCGCTAGGTCAAATTTCACGTTCATCACCCGCGATCCCGCCCACCCGTCAGCTCATCCCCCGCTTCTGAACCGGTGCAGAATCTGCCACGACTAACAGCCATGCTCGGCCGCCTCACCGTGACCCGGACGTTCTCCACCACCGCCTCGCCGTCGGCGGTCTGGGATGCGTTGGAAGCCGCGCCGCGCTGGCCTGAGGTATTGACCGATCTGGTCGAGGCGCGCATCGAGCCCGACGGCAAGTTGGTTGAAGGCGCGACCATCCGCACCGTCGCCAAACCGGGAACGCGGGCCGTCGACATGACCTATCGCGTGGTGGCGGCCGATCCGCGGCTATCGTTGACGATCGAAGCCGACCAAGCCGGGCAGTTCCGCGCGCGCAGCGAATACCTGATCGAGCCGTTCGCGGCCGGCGCGCGCGTCACGCTGACGAGCCAGCTCGAACCCGTGCGATGGCTGCACCGGATTGGCGTCGCACTGGCGCGGCGCTCCTATACCAGGCAGTTCGAAGCGACACTCGAACTGCGCATGCGGCCGATGCTGATGCTCGCCGAACGCATGCAGCCGGCGTGACCCTGCGCCCTCTGGACTTCGCCCTCCCGCTGCGCGAAGCTTGCCGCAAATAAACGATGCCTAGGGAGGGCTCCATGATCATCACAGCGTATCCTGCCCGCCATTCTGGCCGCCGCGTTCGCGCTGTCCGCGAGCGCCGCGCAGGCCGAGATCAAAAAGGAATGGCTCGACTACACCCATGGCAGCAAGCGGCTGAAAGGCTACGCCGTCTATGACGATGCCAAGAACGGCAAACGGCCGGCTGTCCTTGTGATCCACGCGCGCGAGGGCATGACGCAGAGAACACAGCAGCTCACCGAGATGTGGGCCCAGCTCGGCTATGTCGCATTTGCCGCCGACATCTTCGGCTACGGCGAAGGCGTCCTGCCCAAGAATGTCGACGAGATGTTGGCGCAGACCACGATCTTCCGGAAGGACCGTCCGCTGGCGCGCGCGCGCACCCAGGCCGGCTATGACGCATTGGCGAAGCATCCGCTGGTCGATCCGGGACGGATCGCTGCGATCGGCTATTGCTTCGGCGGCGACGTCAGCGTCGAGTTCGGCTCGACCGGAGCGCCGCTTTTGCTCAATGTCGCGATCCACGGCTCGTTCGACAAATACGCGCCGGGATGGGCGAAGAACGTGAAGGGCCGCTTCCTGATCCTGCACGGCGCCGAGGATGTAGGCTACCCGCTCACCACCGTCGCCGGCGTGATTGACGAATTGCGTGCCGCCAAGGTCCCGTTCCAATTAGAGGTCTATAGCGGCGCCGACCACGGCTTCTCCACACCCAAGGGCACGGACAACGAGCGCGCCAACGCGCAGTCGATCGCCGCGACGACGCGAACGCTGCGCGAGGTCTTTGGGCCATGACTTGTTACTTGTATCGGCAAATCGCGACGCGGCTGGCTCCAGCGGCCCTGGGGCTGCTGCTCAGCGCCGGGGCGGCACGGGCTGACCTGCGGACGGAATGGGTCGAGTACAGCCACGGCGCGACCAAGCTGAAATCCTACCTGGTCTCCGACGACAAAACCGCCGGCAAGCGACCGACGGTGTTCCTGGTGCATCGTCGCAACGGCATGGATGAGAACACGCTGAAGAGCGCCGATCTCTATGCGCGGCTCGGCTACGCGGTGTTTGCCGTCGACATGTTCGGTTTTGGCCAAGGCGTGTTGCCGAAGACCGTGCCCGAGATGACCGCGCAGATCCAAATCTACTACAAGGACCGCGCGTTGATGAAAGCGCGCGCGCAGGCCGGCCTCGATGCGTTGCTCAAGAATGCCTTGGTCGATCCCGCGCGCGTCGCGATAATCGGCTATTGCTTCGGAGGCACGGTCGGCATCGAAATGGCCTATGCCGGCGCGCCGCTCGCGGCGACGGTCACCATCCACGGCACGTTCCGCGACCACACCTCCGAAGACGCCAAGAACATCACGGGCAAGATGCTGATCCTGCATGGGGCCGAGGATCAGGTATCGCCGCTCTCCGAGGTGAACAAGATCATCGCCGATCTGCGCAAGGCCAAAGTCGGGTTCCAGTATGAGCTCTACAGCGGCGCCGACCACGGCTTCTCCACGCCACAGAACCCGGCGGAAGAGCGCGCCAACGCGCAGTCGATCGCGTCCTCCACCCGCTACCTGAAGGAATTGTTCGGCCAGTAAGCGACGCTATTCTTCCGGCTCGGTGGTGAAGTAGAGCGGATAGCCGTTCTCCTTGCCGAGCTCGGTGGCTTCCTTGGCCTTGGTGTCGGCCACGTCCCTGGTATAGACCGCGATCACGCAGGCGCCGCGCCGGTGCGCGGTCATCATCACGTGATAGGCCCGCTCGACATTCATGCGGAATACCGCCTTGAGCACCTGCACGACGAACTCGCGCGGCGTATAGTCATCGTTGAGCAGGATGACCTTCCACAGCTTGGGCCGCTGCGTCTTCGGCTTGACTGCCGGTCTTCGGCTTGACGACGGTTTTCTCACTCATGACGGCGCGCGCCTTTAGAGCCGCTGGTCGGCGCTCAATCTAGCATCTTGCCGAGTTCGCCAAAACCGCCCACTCTGGCTGCTGGCTTGCAACAGCGTCCGGAGAGAGCGCGATGAGCCGAGGAAACCTCAAGAGAGCGGCTGGCCTTGCGGCGGCCGGAACCATGGCGCTGGCGCTGGTGGTCGCCGCCGCCGCGCAGACGGCGCGGACGGTCAAGATCGTGGTGCCGTACCCGCCCGCGAGCGGCCCCGACATCCTGTCCCGCTTGATGGCGGAACAGATCGGCAAAATGCACGGCGCGACTGTGCTGATCGAGAACCGCCCGGGCGGCGGGACCGTGATCGGCACCGAGGCTGCCGCGCGCGCCGCGCCCGACGGCGGCACTGTCCTGCTGGTCGCCAATTCGTTCGTGGTCAACCCGGCGCTGAAGCCGCAGAGCTACGATGTCGCAACGAGTTTCGATCCGGTGTGCTATCTGGCGGCGACGCCGATGGTGCTCGTGGTCCAGGCTGCATCGCCCTACAAAACCCTCGGCGACCTGATCGCCGCCGCACGCGCCAAACCCGGCGGACTGTCGCTCGGCGCAGCGCCCGCCTCCTCGCTCCACGTCGCGTTCGAGGTGATCAAGCGTGCGGCCAATATCAACATGACCTTCGTGCCGTTCCCCGGCACCGCTCCCGCGATCAATACGCTATTGGGCGGCCATGTGACCGCGGTGTTCGCCGACTATCCGACGGTGGTCGGCCACATGAAGTCCGGCACCTTGCGCGGCCTCGTCACCGCCTCGGCCAAGCGCAACCCGGCGCTGCCGGACGTGCCGACTTTCGCCGAAGCCGGCGTCGGCACCTATGACGCCGATATTTTCTACGGCATCGTGGCGCCGGCGAAGACGCCGCCCGACGCGATCAGCCAATTGTCGGGTTGGTTCAGCGCAGCGCTGAAAGCGCCGGAGGTGCAGCCGCGGCTCGCGCAACAAGGCCTGTTCCCGATCGGGATGTGCGGCGCACCGTTCGGCGACTTCATGCGCCGGCAGGTCGACGACTACGCACGCATCATCCGCGAGTCAGGCGGCATCAAGGCGAATTGACCATGATCAGGACATCGATCGTTGCCGCCCTCGTCATGCTAGCCACCGCGACGGCTCACGCCGCGGAAATCAAAATCATTTCAGCAAACGGCATGCGTGAGGTCATCGCCGAGACGAAAGCACGCTTCGAGGCCGCCTCCGGCCACCGGCTCAACGTGACCGTGGTCGAAACCGGCGCGATCCGCAAACGGGTGCTCGGTGGCGAGCCGTTTGACGTGATCATGGTGCCGAGCGACGCATCGGATGCCTTCCTGAAGGCGGGCCGCATCGCAGCCGGCAGCACGGCGCCGCTCATCCGCGTCAACTTCGGCCTGGCGGTGCGCGCCGATGGCGCGATGCCCGATACCAGCACGCCCGATGCGCTGCGCAAGACTTTCCTGGCGGCCAAGCGAGTCCTCATCACCGATCCCGCGACCGGCGGCATCAGCGGCGTCCATCTGATGGAGGTCTTGAACAAGCTTGGCATCGCCGAAGCGATGAAAGACAAACTGATCCCCAATCGTGGCAGCGGCCACCACGCGGTGCGCGTGGTCAAGGGCGAGGCTGATCTGGCGGTGCAAGCCGAGCACGAGATCCGTTGCGTGCCGGGCGCGGCATTTCTGGACTATCCGAAGGCGCTGCAGCGATCGATCGTGTTCATCGGCAGCGTCGGCGCGGCCTCGACTGACGCGGCCGCAGCCAGGGCCTATCTGACATTTGTCACTGGCCCCGAAGTTGCACCGACCATCAAGGCGAAGTGCCTGTCACCCGGCTGATCGAAGCCATGCTGATCGGAGCCCTGCTGATCGGAGCGCTGGCGGGTGAAGCCGGGTGAGGGTTCGCTTCGGGATGGTCTTCGTTCCAGCTCGCCCTCACCCGCCCTCTCATGCGACCGAGAGGGGGTCTTCACGGCAGACGCGATACAGCAGCCGTGATGCGTCAAACCGACCGCCCCCACTCGGCAGTGAGCATCTCACGACATATGATTGCGTGATGTGACCGACATCACACGCTGCACGATTGCAGATTGTCAGTTTGAAAACGGCTCTAGTGGAGTGGATTTGACATTCGCTACCCACCTGGCAGCAAGCACGCGATGCGAATGTCAAATCCAAACTCCACTAGCAGCCTATACTTGCTAGTGGTCCTTAATTCTAACATTCGCAAAATCGTCCGCGGAAATGAGATGCGAATGTTAGAATTAGACGACTAGCGCCGCTCGGGCGATCGCTCTTGCCGGCGCAGGCTCAGAATGTGGGCGACGATGTGCCACTGGTCGTCCGGTGGAAGGACGAGAAGCGGCATGGATTCATGCGACGAGTGCAAGAGCTGATTGAGCGCAATGGAGGTCATGCCCGACAGGTTGGCCATATCCTCGAATGGTGGAGCGAATGGATTCGGCGAGGCTCGCTCGCCGCGTCCAACCGCGTGACAGCTGGCGCAGTTCTCGCGCGCGACCGCCAAGCCGCGCTTGGGCTCGCCCGACTCCTGCGCCCCGGGCCCGGAGGCACAGACCACGGCGCAAAGCGCCAGCAACATAAAAAAAGATATCCGTCGCATGGCAGCGCTCCAAGCGTGACGCTATGATTTAAAGTTGCGGGAAGCAGGCGCCGTCGCCTTGATCCAGCGCAAAGTTCGGCAAGGTCCGTGACAAATCACGTTTACTGGTCGCTTGATTTCCAATGATGGACCGCCCACCGCCCGATACCGATGCCGCTGCGACCGCCCGCGCTTTCGCCGCTGCGCTCGCGGCGGGTTGGCAGTCGCAGCTCGGCACCAGCCTGCTCAACGTCAGCCTGATCGGCAGCCTCGCCCATGGCGGATTTTCGCGGCGCTACAGCGACATCGACGTGGCGATCGTCACCGAATTCCGGCCTCAGCGCGACGGAGCTCGATCAGCTCCGGGCGACCGCCGTTGCGATCTCGGAGGAGCTCGCCCGGAAGCTGTCGATCTTCTGGACGGACCGGACATTCGCCGTCGGGCGCTTCCCGCCGCTTGACTGCGTCGACCTCCTCGACCACGGCGTAACGCTGACCGGACGCGAACGGATCATGCCGGACCGGCCGGCGCTCGACGAGATCCGCGGCTATCTGTGCGGCAAACCCTATGAGAGTTGGGCCCGAAGCGCGGACCAGTTTGCGGCGATCGAGTCGCTGGAGCCGAAGTCCCATAAGTCCTATTTGCGGGCGCATCTCTATCCGGCGCGGTTCGTCTTCAGCTTCATGACCGGCCGCATGGGATCGAACGACGACGCGGTGGAATGGCTGCAAGGCCACGTCATTCCGGGCCTGGACGTCCCCCTCATCGCGGCGGCGCTCGACTGTCGCCGCGCGGCGGCCGATCCCGATGCGCTGTTTCCCGCGCGCGCGGTTCTGCCGCGGCAAGTCGCCGCCTGCGCGGCGCTGATCCGCGAGAGCGAAGCCGAACGGCCCTGACTTTTGCGAAAGCGCCGACTTACTCGAAAAATGCGTTGTCGATGAACATGGGCGGCTTGCTGCCGACGGCGTGTCCGCGTCCGGGGATCGGCTTGCCCTTCGGGTCCAGCCGGTCACCGGAAAATGTCTTCTCCATGGCCCCGAACCGCAACATCACCAACGGCTCGTCGGTCTCGTTGCTGAAGGAGTAGAAGCAACCTTTCGGCAGCATCAACGCCTGATGCTTGCGCAACGCCGGCAGTGGACCATTCAAATCGAAAAACTGCGCCTCCCCCTGCAGCACCACGAAGATATGATCTTCGTCGGTATGGGCGTGCAACCCGTTCTCGCCGCCTTTGGGGCCGTAGCAATGGATGCGGAAGGTCGAATTGTCGGTCTCGGCCAGCAGCACCCGCGTGTGGCCTTGGCTCACAAGCTGCGTCCGCAAGCTGAGAATCTGCGGCTCGACTGCCGCCGTGCTGGTTGGCATGACTGCGGATTCGTTCGCCACGATCGTCCTCCCTCTCGTTCCTTATTTCGCGCTAGTGTCCCGATTCCGAAGTTCGCATCGTTCCGCGGCACCCTCGTTTGCGAACTTCGGAATCGAAGGACACTAACAACCTATTAATCTAGTGTGGCTTTGGTTCAGAAGTCCGCATGTTGGACTTGCCGCGAGAATGATGCGGACTTCTGAACCGCCACACTAGTTTAGCTGGTCTTGAAAGTAAGGCAAGTCCCCTGGATCGCTCTACCTGTGATGGAGTTAGACCAATGCCCGAGACCAGAACCTTTTCCGGCGGCTGCCATTGCGGCCGCGTACGCTACAAAGTGACGACCGATCTCGGGATGGTGATGGAATGCAACTGCTCGCATTGCAGCAAGCGGGGCCTGCTGCTGACGTTCGTAACCCCGGACAAGTTCACCATCGTGGCGGGAGGTGACGGACTGACCGACTACCAATTCAACAAGAAAGTGATTCATCACCTGATGTGCCCCGATTGCGGGATCGAGTTGTTTGCGCGCGGCCGTGCGCCTGACGGCAAAGAGATGGTGGCCATCAACGTTCGCTGTCTTGAGGGCGTCGATCCCCAATCGCTCTCGCTGACCCCATTCGACGGCCGGAACATGTGAGCCGGCGAGGCACCAGCCGGCTCAAACCCTGGCCGCGGGCCAATCACGATCATGGCGCCAGCAATGGCTGCGATGAGAATTGGACCACTCGTGGAGTGGATTTGACATTCGCGACCCACCTGCCAGCACACGCGCGACGCGAATGTCAGATCCAAACTCCACAAGCAGCTTAGCGCCCCCGCTCGCTGAACATCACCCCGCCCTTGCCCTTGGAATCGGCTTCGGCCTCGATAATGGTCACCACCACCGCGTCTGCGGGCGCGTTCATGTTCTTCATGACCGCGCTGGTGATGTCCTGGACCAAGGCTTTCTTCTGCTCGAACGTGCGCCCCTTCACCACGTGAACGTAGACTTCCGGCATACCCGCCTCCTTGTTGCTATGAGCGCACTATAGCCCAGGCCGGATGCCGGCGGGCAATCCCCTCCCCCGCAAACGGGGGCGCCCCGGGAGCCATAAACGGAGAGTGGCGCCGTGGCGTCGGCCGCATTATGGAGTGTGGGCGGCTCGCGCCCTTCGGCGACGAACCCCGCAAGCCAGACGTTCAATTCGCAAGCAAGGTCCGATCCGTGTCTCTGAAAACGCCGCAATACCTGCCCTGGCGCTACATGATCCCGCGCGATGTCGTGCTCAGCACCGTGCTGGCGTTCTCAGAGCGAGTGGCCGAGCGCATATTCTTGCCCGGGCTACATCGAACCACCGACCGCATCGTCGATCCTGCGCGAGTCGACGATCTCTCGATGCTGGTCAGTCACAGCATCGCGTTGTTGATGTTGATTTGGATGTTCTATCTCGGTCTCTACACCATCAGCATTTTCACCAAACGTCCGATCAAGCCGTATGCGACCACGATTGTCGGTGTTGGTCTGATGATCGTCGTCTTCATCGGCTCGACCGCAGAATGGTTCGCGATGCCGACACCGCCCGCCAAATGAGATCACGTACTTGTCGTGATTGGTCGCAGGTGAATCGGCTGCGTGCGCGCGACTGCGTGCTGAATAGGTCAAGGTGACTGCTTCATCGCGCGCAGAATTGCGTTAGGGTTCTCACCTTATCGGGGGATAGTGGTCAACAATGCAATGTAACAATACAGTGTATAGGGAGGACCGCCATGGAGCTAAGGACGCGCTCCCACAAAACCCGCGTTCCCCGTCTCAGCAACACGTGTGCCCAATGCGGCGAGCTGATGTTCTTGCCGGAATGGTCTGAATACGTAAGCGAGCAGCAGGTACGGCATCTGTGGGTCTGCGATGCCTGCGGCTATCAGTTCGAGACGATCGTCGTCTTTGCGGAATCGTGACCCGCGTTTCATCGCCGTCAAAGAGCCGTCGAAGGCGATGGCTCTTTGACGTGGCAACTCCACTAGCAGCGAGTGGTCCTTTGATTCCAACATTCGCATCCCATTGCGGCGGGTGACTTTGCGAATGCTGGAATCGTACCGCTACAGTGGCTCGCTGACGGTTTCGACCTGCTTCGCTGTTGCAAGCCGCGTTTCCGAACGCGCTGCCGCCGGCAACTGCAGGACCGTTGCGGTTTGGCCCGAGGTCAGCCGCGTCACCAGCACGACCTGCCCATTGGGAAACTCCAACGCATCATGATGCGTGCTCGGCTGGTCGGCATCGATCTGCCGGAAACGCGCCAATCGCTGTCCTGCCCTGCGAGACCGAAGCAGCCAAAATACCGGCCGGTATTCGACATCCTTGTCGAACGCAAGTTCGGTGCCCGGAAGCAGGCACACTGCGACCGCCGGTTGGTCGACCGACGCAAAGCCGCGCGTGATGGAGTTTGGGAACGTCGCCGTGACGAGCTTGTCTTGGACCTTGGCTGGCCGCGAGGCGACATGCTGCAGACTATAATCGCACATGGAAGATCTCCTTGCTGTGCTCTTGCTGCGATGGTCCTTCCCCCCACGCACATTTGATTGAACGATGGTGTCAATCGTTTGTCGCACCGGTGACGATTCCCGCGCGGTTGCGATGCGCGCAACGCATAGGCAATCGACAGGCGCGCACGGCCGTGCTCGGATGTGTGGCAGCACAACGCGAGCGGGGCGACCATGGAAAAGCAAGTGATCAAGGCGGGCGTTCCCGAAACCGCCGGACCATTCAATCTCTGCGTTCGATACGGAAACATGATCTTCATCTCGGGATTGCCTCCCTTCGACGAGGGCTATGCATCCAAATTGCGGGATGCACGGGCCCAGGGCCTGCCCATTCCACCGTTTCCGGACATTCCTTTCGAGCGCCAGGTCCGCATCGTCATGGACCACATGAAGATGCTGGTGGAGGCGGCTGGTTCAAACATGGACTGCCTCCTCAAGGTGATCGTCTGGCTGAAAGACCAACGCCAGCAGGAGGAATTTGATCGGATTTACCGTGGCTATTTTTCCAGCACGGAAACGCTGCCCGCGCGCACGCGCATGCAGGCCGGCCGGACGCCGATGGACTGCGGCTTGGAAGTCGAGGCCATCGGTTATGTTCCTTGAGCGCAGTGGGCACGGGCAGCTCGCGGCCACAACCGCAGAGCGCAGCGCCGCGGGATTTGGCGCCTGCGTTCCGGCTTCATCGTTTTCTGCGCAGTGTGGCTTCCGCGACATTGTGACCGTCCGGCCATGCACCTATGATGACCATGTTGGGGAGGATCACGCATGCTTCATAAGATTGCTATCCTGCTTGCGGCGACGATCGCCGGGTCGACGATCGCACTCGCGCAGCTGCCTTTGCCGCTGCCGCTTCCGTTGCCCCTGCCGTTACCACAAGGCACGCCGGAGGATCGCGCCGCGTGCGAACCGGACGTCCAGCGCTATTGCAAGTCGCAAATTCCCGACCAATTGCGGGTGCTCGGTTGCCTGCAAGACAACCGCAAGCAGATCAGCCGGTCCTGTCAGGGCGTGCTGGTCCGATACGGGCAATAATACGCGGCGCCATGCCGACCGACCGACGATCGTTTCTGGCGCTGCTGGCCGTGCTTGCCGCCCCGGCGCGTGCGCGAGCACAGTCGACACCCATGAGCCGCGTCACGGCGTACGCCTTTACCTTTGCCGGCCTTGCCGGATCCGATATCCGGCTGGCGGACCATGCCGGCAAGCCGATGTTGATCGTCAATACCGCGTCGCTTTGCGGATACACGCCGCAATTGACCGGGCTCCAACAGCTGTGGACCCGCTTCCGCGATCGCGGATTGGTGGTGGTCGGCGTGCCGTCGAATGATTTCGGCGGTCAGGAGCCCGGCGACGCTCAGCACATTTCACAGACTGCCGAAAAGGAATACGGCGTCAATTTTCCGATGGCGGCGAAGGTCAATGTCCGTGGCCCCGATCAACACCCGTTCTATCGCTGGGCGGCCGCCGAGCGGCCACTCGAGATGCCCCGTTGGAATTTCCATAAATACCTGATTGGACGCGATGGACGGATCGCAGCGGTTTTCGCCACCGCTGTCGAGCCGATGGACGCGCGGGTCGCCAATGCCGTCGCCAAGGAGCTTTCGCGCTCTCCATAAGCCGCGGCGTGGGCGCATGGAACTTCTCGGGGCGCCCAGCGTTGGTGGCTTCGCTGGCTGCCGCACGGGCCCCGGAATGCGGTAGGCTTCGAGCCGCCGCGTATTGACCAAATTGATCGACGCCAACCGTTTTGTCGTCAACCCTCAAGGAATTGGCCCGATGAACCTCCTCATCAGTGTGCTCATCACATTTTTGGTCATCATTCTCGTCCTTTATCTGATAAACATGCTCCCGATCGACGGACGCGCGAAACAGATCGTGCGCGTCATCGTCATTGTCATCGGGGTGCTTTACTTGTTGCGGGCACTCGGAGCGGTGGCGATCTTCTGAGGATGCCTCCCGCCCCATGCCGGGTCCGACCAGCATTGAAGGATTTGCGATCGTTTCCGAAGACGGCATGCTTGCCGACGCGGACCGGCACATCCCACCCGCGCTCGTGGTCGAAGCCGATCAGCGATTTTTTCATGACAGTCTCGAGCGCGCCGCCGTGGTCGTGCACGGCCGCCATTCCCACGAAGGTGGCCCGCGTGCCGCCAGCCGCCACCGATTGGTGATCACGCGAAGCGTGCCGTCGCTCGCGCCGCACCCAACGCTTCCCAAGGCATTACTGTGGAATCCGCAGGGAGCATCGCTGGCTGACGCCTGGGCCGCACTCGCGCCCCCCGACGGCATGCTGGCCGTGATCGGCGGCGCAGATGTCAATCAGCTCTTCCTCGACCTGGGCTACGACGCCTTTCACCTCTCGCGCGTGGCCGGCGTCACGTTGCCCGGCGGTCGCCCCGTGTTCCCCGGTATTGAGCCCAACCGGACCCCGGAGGACCTGTTGACCGAGCACGGCCTGAAACCTGGCCCGCGCCGCGTGCTCGATCCCACCGCCGGGGTGACCCTGGTCAGCTGGCACTGCTAGCGCCCGGCGATAGGCCGAATTGCGCGCGATACCAAAGTGTTAACTATGCCCGGGCGGCCGGCGTGCCGATGTCACTTGGCCCGGCGCACGTGGCCGGATCGCCAATTGATTGACGAATCAGCGGTTTGATGGGATTGGGGAGATCGGATTGACACACGCGGGGCCGGCGGCGTCCTCAGCCGACCCCGTCACAGTTCCTCCCCGCGTGGCGTGATCAACTCGGGCGGCCCTTGGGCCGCCCGTTCTGTTTGAGTGCATTTGTCAGCCAATCCGTCTCGAAACGGCAATCGTTTTTTCACGACTGGTCGTCATTCTGTGCGTCCGCTACCCGCAGTGCCCCAAACTGCCCGTCCGATCCGGGTGGCAAGGCCTTCTGGCACGCCCCATGGGTCTCGGACGCTTCGCAGGCCGTTTGTGCCAAGCAGGAGAGACGCGCCACCAGGCCATGACGAAGCAGATTTCACTCATCGAAGAACTCGAAAGCGCGCTGGCGGGCGGCAACGAAGCGCAGCGCGACGAGATGCTGTCGCGCATCACCGACCTGTTCTTGGATGGCACCAACCGTTACTCGACCGAACAGGTCAACCTGTTCGACGAAGTGATCACCAAGCTTGCGACCGCGATCGAAGCAAAGGCGCGTGCCAAGCTGTCGATCCGGCTTGCCGACGTGCCGACGGCGCCGACCGGCGTGGTGCGGATGCTCGCCTTCGATGACGACATCGAAGTGGCGCGGCCGGTCCTCAAGCAATCCGAACGGCTCAACGATGCCGATCTGGTCGCTACTGCCAGCAGCAAGAGCCAGCTCCACCTCGCCGCCATTTCGGAGCGACGCTCGCTCAGCGAGGCGGTCACCGATGTCCTGGTGTCGCGCGGCGACCGGGAGGTGGTTCAATCAGTCGTCCGCAACACCGGTGCGCGCTTCTCTGATGCCGGCTTCCGGTTGCTCGTGCAAAGGTCCTCAAGCGACGATGCGCTGGCCATGCAGATCGGCGTGCGCCGCGACCTGCCGCGGCAGCACTTTCTGCACCTGCTCGAGCAAGCCTCGGCCACGGTTCGCACCCGCCTCGCCAACGAGAAGCCGGCTGCGACCGCGACCATGGAAGGGGTGCTCGGCGAAGTGGTGGGCGGGATCCGCAGCGAAACGCGAAAAATTTCTCGTCAATATGCGACCGCCACCACCGATGTCAGCAGGCTCCAGCAGGCGGGCCGCCTCGACGAGTCCGAGGTTTACAAGTACGCGCGCGAGAACCGTTTCGAGGAAGCCGCTGTTGCGTTGTCGATCCTGTGTGGCGTCGAACTCGATGCCGTCGAGCGCGCGCTGCAGGATCGCGGACACGAGATTGCGCTGATCCTTGCCAAGATCGCAGGCTTCTCCTCAACCACGGCCAAGGCGCTTCTGCTGCTCAAGACGGCAGATCGCGGAATCTCCGCGCAAGACCTCGACACCGCGTTGCGGACCTACGAGAAGCTCCAGATCGGCACCGCCCGTCGGGTGCTCGGATTTTATCGCACCCGCCTGAAAGGTCGCCCCGCCGGCCCGACACTCGCCGCCGCGGGCTGACATCTCAGCTAGTGGTCCAATTCTAACATTCGCATCCCATGTCCGCGGGCGACTTTGCGAATGTTAGAATTAAAGGACCACTAGCAAGTATAGGGTTGCTAGTGGAGTTTGGATTTGACATTCGCGTTGCGCGCTTGCTGCTGGGTGGGTCGCGAATGTCAAATCCACTCCACTAGCGGCGCAGATCGCGCCTTCTCCTGCGGGGCTCAGGACCGCCCTCGTACCACGGATTGAGCGAGCACTGGTTGCTCACCCCCGATGCAGTTGCCATGCACTGCTCCAAGGAGTGGTAGGCGCAGTCGAGCGTGCCGCCAAAGTGGCTCATGGTCACGCACCAGCGCGCGCTGCCGTTGATCGGCTGCGCCGGCGCGGTCGTTGCCGGCAAGGCGGCCATTGCGAGCCCCAATGCGAGGGCGGAAAGACCGGTACGAACGCCGGGCCGAAATCGCGTGTTCATGGTGCTCTTTCTGATCTTGGGAATGCGACGAGTTCACCGCTCGATTCCGGCAGCTTTGGGGCTGGTGGTCCTTTAAATTCCAACATTCGCAAAGTCACCCGCGGACTTGGGATGCAAATGTTAGAATTGGACCGCTAGGCGGCGGCGAATTGCGGCGCCGGGCCTTCCCCGGCGATCACGAAATCAGGCGCGGTCTGAACCATCGGGTCAATGGTTTCGATCAACTGGACGAACGCCGATCCCGGCAGCGGCGGCGCAAACACATAACCCTGCGCGAGGCCGATACCGCGATCGCGCAGGAATTCGACCTGTTCGAAGTCCTCCACGCCCTCGGCGACGATCACCATCCGCAAGTTGCGGGCGAGATCGACCAGCGTGTCGACGATAGCGCGGCAATGCGCCTCGGTCCGGATCGCATCCACGAAGATCTTGTCGATCTTGATGATGTCGACGCCGAGCTTCAGGATGTATGTCAGTCCGTTGTGGCCGGTGCCGACATCGTCGATCGCCACACGGCAGCCGAGCCCCTGCAACGACATGATGAGCTCGCGTGTCGCCGCCAGATCCTCGATCTGATAGCGCTCGGTGATTTCAAGCACGATTTGCGACGTGCTGATCGGCCCCCCGACAAAAATCGAGCCGATATCGTCGACCAGCATATCGCCCGCAAGATGGCGCGGCGCAATATTGAACGTCAGGTACATGTTGGGTCGACGCTCGAGCAGCGCCCCGACCTCCTCGCATGTCTGTCGCATGATCGAGCGCGTCATGTCGATGACGGCATCTGTCGATTCAAGAAACGGAATAAAAGTAACCGGCAACACCAGCGAGCCGTCGCGCTGTCGCCAGCGCACCAAGACTTCGGCGCCGACGATCGCGCCGGACTTGATGTCGACGATCGGCTGGTAAAACGGAACAAGCTCGCCGGCGCCGATCGCACGGTCGAGATCGTAGAAAGGGTGGTGCTGTCGATCCCGCCAGGGCAACATCACGGTCGCCGCCAGAACGATCAGCCCAAGCAGGCCGGTCACCGCCATGCCGACGCGGCGCAGATCGTCGTACGAGGCAAGCGCACGATCCGCCACTGTCGCAGCCGACACGACCACGCCATAGCGTTCGGATTGGATCCGGCTGGCCTGGAGCATTTCGGCAAGCGCGCTCGGGTCGGATTCGGTCGTCCCGACGACCGTGCCATCGGCCAGCGAGATACGGGCATAGCCGGCGAAACGGGTGCCATCCGGCGCAACCTGAGGCAGCAGCAGCTCGGTCGGAAGATAGGCCGCCAGCGACGCCTGCGCCGCTGACAACAGGCGACGGACGCGCAACATCGGCTCCGCGCCCGCCACCGGGCGAACGACTTCGAGCAGGATGTCCGGGTTTGCGGTTGCGACCGAGGCGAGGACTTCGGCGCGCGCAATCGAAATGCCGCGATCAGTGCACAGCATCCGCCCGTCATCGGCGAGAAGCGCCAACTCTTTCACCGAGGGCGCCAGCGACAGACCACGGCCAAGCTTTTCAAGGGCGGCCGCTCCGCAATCCTCGATGCCGCGCTCGGCGAGTTCATCGAGCACGGCGACGGTGCGGTCGATTTGCGCTTCGAAGTTGCCAAGCGTCCAGCTGGCGGCCACAGATATCTCGGCCTCGCCCCGCTTCTGCAGCCAGGTCGAAATCCAGAGCACTGGGCCCGCAACAACCAGAATACCCAGTACCGTCGCGAACAACTTGTCGGTTTTGAACCGCGCCACCTACGCCTCGTCAGCTGAGCAAGGAACCTGCCAAAGCGGGCGTAAAACCGGCCTTAAGCGCGGGGAGATTGTGCGTCATGCGGGCCCAGAGGCTGCCGCAATGGTTAGCGAAATGTGAATCATGCGCGATCGGCTTGCGGTGAAAAGCGCGGGGATGCCGCTGACGGCGGCGTCCGACGCTGAGGCCGCTATCGGCCCTTGGCGCGGTCGACCAGTTCGGCGATGAAGCGCGGCAAGGCGAAGGCCGCCCTGTGCACCTCCGGCGTCCAGTATTTGGTCTTGAAGCTACCGGCCTGCCGATAACGTGCCGCCAGGGTCGGGATCGGCGTTTGTCGTAACGCCTTGTTATCCGTCGCCCAGCCCATCGCCAAATGACCGCCGACATAGGTCGGGATGGCCGCAATGTAACAATAGCCATCGGCAAATAACCGACGGAATTTGGTGATTCCGGTCGTCAACTCGCCTTGCTGCAAAATCGGCACCCCGTTCTGGGTCACCATGACCGCGCCGGGCTTCATGCAGCGCTTGCAGCCTGCATAGAACTTCGGACTGAACAGCACCTTGCCTGGTCCGATCGGGTCGGTTGAGTCGACGATGATGACGTCGAAGCGCCGGTCGGTTGTCGCGACGAAATTCATGCCGTCATCGATCACCAGATCGAAGCGCTTGTTGCCAAGCACGGACTTGGTGAACTCCGGGAAATGCTCTTTGGAGAATTCGACCACCGAGGCGTCGATCTCGACCTGGGTCAGGCGCTCCACCGATTTGTGCTTGAGCACCTCCTCGGCGATGCCGCAGTCACCACCACCGACGATCAGCACCTGCTTGGCCTTGCCGTGCGCGAACAGCGGCACATGGCTCATCATCTCGTGGTAGACGAACTCGTCCTTGGTGGTGACCTGGGTCGCCCCGTCGAGCATCAGCACCTTGCCGAAAAACCGGTGCTGGAACAGCACCAGATGCTGATGCTCGGTGCGTGTTTCGTGCAGCACGCGTTCAACCTCGAAGGTCATCCGGAAGCCTTCGGGATCGAACAGAGTCTCGGGAATCCAGCGCTTCTCGGCCATGATCAAATAATCTAGTGGAGTGGATTTGACATTCGCTACCCACCTAGCAGCAGGTACGCGATGCGAATGTCAAATCCAAACTCCGCCGACCAAGAAACGCGACCGAACCGGCTTTGCCTGCGCCCGGTCGCGGGTGCTCCGATTAGACATCCCGTCCGCGCAAAAGCTCGTCGACGTCGACCCGATTGGCCCTGAACGCCTCGCGCAGAACCGGGATGCAGGCGTCCGGATCGGCCTGGCCGCACATGAAAATATCAAGCGCGGCGTAGCCGGATTCCGGCCACGTGTGGATCGAGATATGGCTCTCCGCCAGCACCGCCACACCGGACACGCCGCTGGGCTGAAAATGGTGCAGGTGGATGTGCAGCAACGTGGCGCCGGCGGCAGCCACGCAGCGGCGCAACGTCGTCTCGATCAGATCGATATCGTTGAGACCGGTTGCGCCATGCAGATCCACGATCAGGTGGACACCGGCGCAGCGCACACCATTGCGAACGGCGAAATGATCGTGACGCTCATCGTCGGCGATCGGCTTGACCACCGCGACCTTGGCGACTTTGGTGTCTCTCTTTCGGGCGGAGCTCGGAACCTCCAAGCTCTTATCCGATCGTAAGAGGGCGTTCTGGCGCATAGCCGTCCTCCCCAACCAGTGATCCAACCCGAGTGCCGCAACGGGCGCCACGGAAAGCGAAAGCCGCCAACACAGCCCGCATAAAGGACTGATGACAGCGGCAAGTCCCCCAAATAAGGCGTGCGGACCCGGAGTTCAAGAGGATTCTGCGTTGCAGCGTAAAGCACACGCTCGTTTGAACGCAGCGATCCAAATGCGCTGGACATGGTGATCCGAAATCCGCCCTTCGAATCGCTGCTGCGCTCGCGTGTCTTGTTAAGACTGCGGCAGCGATCCGTCACAAACCGCGGCGGCATGTCGCCGTGAATCCGACACGCTGCCGGCTACAAGCTCTTGACCTTCCGGCGGCCTCCATCAACCATTGCCGCGTCAGAGAACAAAGGGAGACGCCATGACCACGAACTTCAGCACCCGCTTGTGCGGGTGTGTCGGCTGCGATCCGGTGGGCGGATTTGCGAGCACGGCCGTCAGCCGCCGGAGCTTTCTTGCAGGTAGCGCCGCGGCCGGGCTCGGCGTGGCCGCGCCGGCGATCGGAACGTCCTCGGCAATCGCCGCGCCGGCCAAGCCGCACCGGATCGACGTCCATCACCACATCGTGCCGCCGGCGCAGCGCAAGATGAACATCGAGCGCAATGGCGGGAAAGGCGGTCCGGCTTGGTCGCCGCAGATGTCGCTCGACGACATGGACAAGGGCGGCGTCGCCTACTCGATCACCTCAATCCTCAATCCCGGGCCGTGGTACGGCAAGATCGAAGAATCGTCGCGGCAATTGGCGCGCGAGTGCAACGACTATGCCGCCAAGCTGCGCAGCGACCATCCGAACCGGTTCGGCATCTTCGCGGCGATCGCGCCGGTCGACGTCGAGGGCAGCATGAAAGAGATCGAATACGCCTACGGCACCCTCAAGGCCGAGGGCATCGCGCTCTGGACCAGCTACGACGGCAAGTATCTCGGTAACGAAACCTTCGTGCCGGTGCTGGAGGAGCTCAATCGCCGCCGGGCGGTTGTCTACGTCCACCCAACGACGGCGGCTTGTTGTGGCTCGGTGGTCCCCGCAGTGCCGCCAAGCGCCATCGAATACGCGACCGATACCACGCGCACCGTCGCCAGCCTGATGTTCGAGAAACCGGGCTCCGCCTTCAAGTTCCCGAACATTCGCTGGATCTGGTCGCACTGGGGCGGGACCATTCCGTTCCTCACCAGCCGCTTCGTCCGCCATGCCTGGGAACGCAAAATGAAAGAAGACGTCATCGCGGTGATGAAGACGCACTACTACGAAGTCGCGCAGGGCAACACGCCAGGGCAGCTTGCCGCCCTGATGAAGCTCGTTTCGATCTCGCAGGTGATGTTCGGCTCCGACTATCCGTTCCGCGAGGCCAAGGAAGCGGTCGACGGGGTGGTCGGGTACAAGTTCTCGGCCGCCGACCAGTTGGCGATCGAGAACGGCAACGCGCTGAAGATGTTTCCGAACATCAAGATTTGACGCTGGCTGACGCCACACACGCAGTCGTCATGCCCGGGCTCGACCCGGGCATCCTCTTTTTGCGAAGAACGATGGATTGCCGGGTCAAGCCCGGCAATGACAGCTCGGCTGGTTCGAAACCGCGCGTCAGCTTTTCTCCGGCAGCGCCAGCCGGATGTGCAGTTCGCGAAGCTGCTTTGGCGTCGCCTCCGACGGCGCGCTCATCATCAGGTCTTCGGCGCGCTGGTTCATCGGGAACAGCACCACCTCGCGCAGGTTCTCCTCCCCGCACAACAGCATCACGATGCGGTCGATGCCGGGCGCGATGCCACCGTGTGGCGGCGCGCCGAGCGAGAGCGCGCGCAGCATGCCGCCGAACTTCTGCTCCAGCACATCCTCGCCGTAGCCGGCGATGGCGAAGGCCTTGCGCATGACGTCGGGGCGATGGTTGCGGATCGCGCCCGATGACAATTCGATGCCATTGCAGACGATGTCGTACTGGAACGCCTTGAGCCCCAGGATGGTGTCCTTGTCGCCGGCATCGAGCTTGAGGAACGCATCGACCTCGATGTTCGGCATCGAGAACGGGTTGTGGGAGAAGTCGATCTTCTTCTCTTCCTCGTTCCACTCGAACATCGGGAAGTCGACGATCCAGCAGAACTCGAAGCGATCCTTGCCGATCAGCCCAAGGTCCTCGCCCACTTTGGTGCGCGCGGGGCCTGCGAACTTCACGAACTGATCCGGCCGGCCGGCAATGAAGAACGCCGCATCGCCGACGCCGAGGCCAAGCTGATCCGCGATCTGCTTGGTGCGTTCCGGCCCGATGTTGCGCGACAGCGGACCGGCACCGCTCTCCTCGCCCTCGCGCCAGAAGATGTAGCCCAAGCCGGGCTGGCCCTCGCCTTGCGCCCATGAATTCATGCGATCGCAAAA
This sequence comes from uncultured Alphaproteobacteria bacterium, assembly GCA_963741595.1. Classification (GTDB taxonomy): domain Bacteria; phylum Pseudomonadota; class Alphaproteobacteria; order Rhizobiales; family Xanthobacteraceae; genus VAZQ01. The sequence continues at coordinate 35,708 of CAVUIV010000010.1, read as the reverse complement.
GGCGCGGTTGCCGCCGCCCTTGGCCGGGATCGCCCACACCTCCGCCTTCGGATCGTTGGCGAGGATGGTGGCGAAGATCTTGAAGCCGGAGCCGCGGAACGCATCGCTCACGTTCTGCATCTTGATCGGGTTGCGCAGGTCCGGCTTGTCGGAGCCGTAGGCGCGCATCGCCTCCGCATACGGGATCATCGGAAACTTCGGCGTCACCGGCCGGCCGTTGGCGAACTCCTCGAACACGCCGCGCATCGACCGGCTCGACCGCGTCGAACACGTCCTGCTGGGTGACGAAGCTCATTTCGAGGTCGAGCTGATAAAATTCGCCGGGGGAACGGTCGGCGCGCGCGTCCTCGTCGCGGAAGCACGGCGCGATCTGGAAATAGCGGTCGAAGCCCGCGACCATGACGAGCTGCTTGAACTGCTGCGGCGCCTGCGGCAGCGCGTAGAACTTTCCGGGATGCAATCGCGACGGCACCAGGAAATCGCGCGCGCCCTCCGGCGACGAGGCGGTCAGGATCGGCGTCTGGAACTCGAAGAAGCCGAACTCTTTCATGCGCCGGCGGATCGAGTCGATCACCTGGCCGCGCATCATGATGTTGGCGTGCAGCTTGTCGCGGCGCAGATCGAGGAAGCGGTACTTGAGCCTGATCTCCTCCGGATAGTCCTGGTCGCCGAATACCGGCATCGGCAATTCGCCGGCAGGACCGAGCACCTCGATCTCGCGGATATAGACCTCGACCGCGCCGGTCGGCAGATCCGGGTTCTCGGTGCCGTCCGGGCGTCGGCGCACCTTGCCGTCGATCCGCACCACCCATTCCGAACGCAGCGTCTCGGCGACCTTGAAGGCCGGCGAATCCGGATCGGCGACCACCTGGGTGAGGCCGTAGTGGTCGCGCAGGTCGATGAACAGCACGCCGCCGTGGTCGCGGATGCGGTGGCACCAGCCGGACAGCCGCGCGTCCTGGCCGATGTCGGCCTCGCGGAGTGCGCCGCAGGTATGGGAGCGATAGCGGTGCATGCGAAATCCCGGAGAGGTTTGAATCGCGGCCAATTCGCTGAAGTGGCGCGAAAAGCACATGCAGGCCGTGCTTTGTCAAGGCGACGGACGGCGGAGGACGGGATCATCCCATTGGGCTAAAGAGCCTTATGGAATGCCGGTCGGACAGGTGACGCGATGCAACGCATGACGACAGCCGAGGCCACGGTCGAGGCGCTGATCGCGCACGGCCTCGACACCATCTACGCGCTGCCGGGCGTCCACAACGACCACCTGTTCGACGCCCTGTTCAAGGCCAAGGACCGCATCCGCACCGTCCATGCGCGCCACGAACAGGGGGCCGCCTTCATGGCGCTCGGCGCGGCGCTCGCGACCGGCAAGCCCCAGGCCTATGCGGTGGTGCCCGGGCCGGGGCTGCTCAATTCGGCGACCGCCCTGTTGAACGCCCACGGCACCAACGCGCCCGTCCTGGCGCTGATCGGCCAGATCGCCCAGGCCGATATCGGCCGCGGCTACGGCCACCTGCACGAGATCCGCGACCAGGCCGGTATCATTTCCCGCCTGGTCGGCTATTCAGCCCGAATTAAAGCCCCGGCGGAGGCCCCTGCCCTGGTCGCCGAGGCCTTCCACGCGATGCGCTCGGGCCGCCCGGGGCCGGCGGCGCTCGAATGCGCCATCGACGTGTGGGGCCGCAGCGGGCCGGTCGCAGCGCCAACGATCCAGGCGGCTCCAGACCAGCCGGTCGACGAGGACGCGGTCGCTGCGGCGGCGAAGCGCCTTGCCGCCGCCAAACGCATCCTGATCGTCGCCGGCGGCGGCGCGCAGGATGCCGCTCCCGAGGTCACCGCGCTGTCGAAGCTGCTGCAAGCGCCGGTGTATTCATTCCGGCGCGGCCGGGGGGTGCTCGACGGCCGCAGCCCGTTTGCGGTGACGTCGCCATTGGGCCACGAGCTTGTGGGGCGAAGCCGACGTGGTGCTCGGCATTGGCACGCGGCTGTTCAACGGTTTCCAGCAATGGGGCGTCGACGACAAGCTGTCGATCATCCGCGTCGATGCCGACCCGGAGGAGCCGGACCGCTTCCGCAAGGCCGCCGTCTCGTTGGTCGGCGACGCCGCACCGATCCTGCGCCGGCTGCTTGCCGCGCTCGACGGTCACACGCGCGCGTCGCGGCACGACGAGATGGTCGAGCGGCAGGCGACATGGCGCAAGCGCATGGAGAAGCTCGCGCCCCAGATCGGCTACCTCGAGGCGATCCGCGACGAGCTCGGCGAGGACGGCGTGCTGGTCGAAGAAGTCACCCAGATGGGCTTCGCCGCCCGCCTCGCCTACCCGGTCTACAAGCCGCGCACGTTCATCTCGCCCGGATTCCAGGACAGCCTCGGCTGGGGCTACGCCACCGCGCTCGGCGTGCAGGATGCGCTGCGTGACAAGCCCGTGGTCGCCATCTCCGGCGATGGCGGCTTCATGTTCACCGCGACCGAGATGGCGACCGCCATGCATCACCGCATTCCGCTGACGGTGGTGGTGTTCAGGGACGACGCCTTCGGCAATGTGCGACGCATCCAGGAGGAGCGTTACGGCAACCGCGTGATCGCGAGTGACCTGACCAATCCGGATTTCGTGCGTTTCGCCGAAAGTTTTGGCGCGGCGGCCGAGCGCGCGCGCAATCCGCAGGAACTGCGCGCCGCCCTCAACCGCGCGCTCAAGCGCCGCGACCAGCCGACGCTGATCGAAGTGCCGGTCGGACCGCTGCCGTCGCCGTGGGAATTCCTCCACCTGCCAAAGGTGCGGGGCTGAACGGTCGCTGCACGCGGGCGTTGATATTGTGCCCTCTCCCCCTTGTGGGAGAGGGCAATGAAATGCCAGCAAATTCGAATGGGTGAGGGGTTTTCTTCGCAAGAGCTTTGACAAGAGAACCCCTCACCCGATCGAGCCAGTTGCTTCGTCGCCTCGCCCTCTCCCGCAAGGGGGAGAGGGCACAGTAGCGTTCCTGCCCGCAGCACGTTTCAGCTACGCCAAGATCGTCCGCACCTCGACCACCGCGACGCGGCCTTTCTCGACCTCGGCGACCGCCTCCTTGAACACGCCGGCCAGCTCGGCCGGATCGAAGATCGGACCCTTGGCCCAGGCGCCGTAGCCGCGCGCGACGGTGGCGTGGTCGATGTCCGGATCGACCATGCGCTGGCCGATCCAGGCATTCTCCATCGGCCGGTGGCGATCCTCGGCGACGTGCATCTGGTGCTTCTCGTCGTTGCCCCAGGTGGTGTTGTTGTTGATGACGAGCAGCATCGGCGCGCGCATGTGCACCGCGCTCCAGATCGCGCCCGCCGACATGATGAAGTCGCCGTCGCCCATCAAGCCGACGCAGAACCGCCCATGTCGCGGCAAGCGATCGCGGCGCCGGCCATCGCGCCCGGCCCGTAGCCGACGCCGCCGCCGCCGTTGGTTCCGAGATAGTAGCCGGCGCCGGGGAACTGCCAGATGCCCTCCGGGAAGCTCGCCGAATTGCGCATCGCCAGCAGCCAGTTCTTGTCCTTCACCGCGTTCCAGAGCTCGCTCACCATGCGGCCCGGGCGGATCGGCTTGTCGTCCCAGCCCTTGCGCGCATTCTCGGCCTGACGGGCGCGCAGCGCCGTGTGGCGCTCGTTCGCGCGCTTGCGGCGCTCCTCGACCTTGGCGCGGGCGCCGGCGTCCTTCTCGAGCCGCTCGCGGATCACCGCGTTGAGCTGCTGCAGGCCGAACAGCGGATCGCAGTTGATCTGCACGTCGACCAGCGGCGCCGCGCCGCGCAGATACGACCACGAGCTTGGCGACAAGTCGTTAAACGACATGTCGATGACCTTGCGGCCTGGCGCGCAGGCGCCCGGAGCCGACATTTTCCTACAGCTCGGTGTAGCTGTCGAGCAGGCTCGACAGATCGCGGCAGTCGATCGCCATCACGGCGTCGACTTCCTTGACGATCTTCGCGGTCGCCGCTGCAGTTCTGCGGATGCGCGGTCGGGAACGCGATGATGCCGTTGTCTTCGCGATAGGCCGCGCCGGTCAGCTCCACCAGCTCGACCAACGGCTTGGTCACCGCCGGATTGATGCCGAAACGGCCGCCGACGATCAGCGGAAATTTTGCATTGAGCAGCGCATCGGCAGCGGCTTGCGAGCGCATCCGGATTGGCCGCGACCGGCGGCGCCGGCTGGAAGTATTTCGGGTCCGGCATCGATACCGGTCCCTCGATCTTCTGCTCCTGGATGCCGCAATCGAGCGTCACGTAGACCGGCCCGCGCGGCTGCGATCAGCGCGACCTTGTGCGCCTTGGCGATGGCGTCGAGATGCCATTGCGGCGTGGTCGGCTCTTCCGTCCACTTCACGTAGTTCTTGACGATGTCGCCTGGGTCGAGGCGCAGTGCAGCCAGTCGATCCAGCGACGGTCGGCCGGATCGAGCGGGCCCGAGCCGCCAAGCACCAGCACCGGCGCGTGATCGCCGAACGCGTTGTAGACGCCCATCGAGCCGTTCATCAGGCCGACCAGGTCGTGCAGGATGCAGACGCCGATACGGCCGGTGGCCTTGGCATAGCCGTGCGCCATCGACACCGCGATCTGCTCGTGCGTGGTGAGCACCATCTTCGGCTTGTGATTGCGGCCGTAGATTGACCAGCGAGTCATGCAGGCCGCGATAGCTCGACCCCGGCAGCAGGAAGACGTAGTCGATGTCCAAGCGGCCGAGCAGATCGACCATCGCGTCGGACCAGTACTGCGCCTCGCTGCGGTTGGCGGGAAGATTGACCGGCGACTCGCTCGAGGAAACGCTGATTGGCCTGCTCGTTCATCGACTTCTCCTTGGTCTCACACGACATTTGCGCGAGCGGCGACAGCCGCCCTGCATGGTTGTTCTTCATTCTGTCCGGGAATCATTCGGCCAAGGGCCAGCAATCATCGTCCGTTCAGCACTACTGCCGCTTTTCACCCACGCATATCCTTCTCTCGATCGTGGCCGAGAACAACTTATTTTTTCGGAATGATGACCTGCTTGAGCCGCTCGACCACCGCCGGCGGGGTCGCATAGATCGACGCCACCACCCGGTGCAGGTCGTCGGCCGTGCACCGGCAGCGATCGGCGCCTCGAGCCGGGCCGCCTCGGCCAGAAATTTCGGATCGTGCATCATTTCCCAGAATGCCTTGCGCAACGCCGCCGCGCGGTCAGCGGGGACGCCCGACGGCATGTAGAAGCCGACGCCCACCGCGTCCGGCGCATCGAGGATCTGCACCATCTGGCGCTCCTGCCCGCTGACGAGGTCCTCGAACGCCGGCAGGTCCGGCATGTCGGGCGCCTTCGGCCCGGTGCGGAACAGGAACATGAGCTTCTTGTCGCGGATCCAATCCGCCTTCACCGTCGTCCATCCGGTCCAGTAGTTGGAGCGGCCGTCGATTTCGCGACGCTCGATCGCGAGATTGATATCCGCGCCGCCGCGATAGCCGGTCACCAGCTTGAACTTCGTGCCGAGCACCGCGTTGGCGAGCGTCGGGATCCAGTAGTTGCCGGAGCCGACACCGGTCGATCCCATGGCAAGCTCGACCTGTCTTGGCGCCTTCCAGCGTTGTGGCGGCGGCGGTATGCCACACCGCGACCACGCCCGGCCGCGCCGTGAGCGATCCGAGCCACTGCAACTGGTTGTGATCGAACCGCGTGTTGCGCATCAACGGCACGAGCAGCGAGGGGACTCAGAATTTCGCCGAAGGCCGTGCCGTCCTTGGGCCCGACCTGCGACATGAACTCAACCGACTGCAGCCCGCCTGCGCCCGGCATCTGAATCGGGATGACAGTCGGATGGCCAGGGATGTGGCGGCCGATGTGATCGGCAGCCAGCTTGCCGTAGAGCCCGACCGAGCCGCCCATGTTGCTCGGAATGATCAACTGCACGGTCTTGCCGCGATAGAAGTCGGCGACGTCTTGCGCGCCGGCGGACGCGGTACTGACGAAAACGCGGCGGACGCCGCGAACGTCGCCATTGGAATTGATCCAAACCGCATGAGCGCTCTCCCCGAACTCACGACTTCTCATTGCCGCGCGTGACACCCAAGCGTCCGGCCGCGGGTCGTGTTTGCGAACCACGATTAACACGTCCGCCGTGCGACGAGAACCGACGACACAGGCGTGCTAAAGCGCGATTGCTTTAAGTTAAATCACAATCACGCTTTAGCTTCTTGATTGAGCATGATCTTTTCCGAAACACCGGTCTTTCCCACTTTTTCGGGATCATGCTGCTAGTCGCCCGATATCTTCCTTGTCGCCTCGATCACATCGGTCGGCGTCTTGTAAATCTCCTTCAAAAACGCCTCGATTTCCGGCGCATTCATTGGCGCAATGGTCAGCCGCTGCTTGGTGATCTCGGCAACGAATTCCGGGTCTTTCAACGTCGCTTCGAACGCCGCCCGCAGCGCGGCATAGCGGTCCGCCGGCACCGCTTTCGGAACGATGTAGGGCCGTCCGACGACCGACGACGCGGTGAGCAGGTCCAGCACTTGCCGCTTGCGATTGTCGGTCAGGAGATCACGCGCCACCAGCGATGTCGCCGGCATGTCCCCAACCAGCGTGCGCGAGAAGCGCAAATGCACCGTGACCTTCTTGTCGCGAACCCACAGTTCCGGCACGCTGGTCCAGCCGATGCAGTCACCGTCCAGCTCGCCACGCTCGATCGCAATCCGCTTTTCGGTGGAGCCGGGATAGCCGGTCACCTGGCGGACGTTCACGCCGAACAGATCGCTCAGTATCTTGCTGTCGATATAGGAGGCGGTGCCGACGCCGGTGACGCCGAAGTTGACCTGCGGACGCTTCAGCAAGTCCTGCCAGTCCTTGATGCCGGTACCGTTCCAGGTGTGGCAGACGCGGAAGTCCTCCGTGACGCTGCCGAGCCAAGCGAAATCCAGGAAGTTGGCGCCGATCTTTTGCGGCACCGTCACCGACTGGGTGATCAACCCCGGATTGAAGGCATTGATCACAGTCCCGTCCGTCGGCGCGGCGGTGGCGACATACCGCACCGAATTCAGGCTCGCGGCGCCCGGCATGTTCTGAACGATCACATTCGGCTGGCCGGGGATGTGGCGGCCGATATGGCGAGACAAGACCCGCGCATAGTGGTCGTAGCCGCCACCTGCCGAAAATCCAACGATGACGCGAACCGTCTTGCCCTTGTAAAAGCTCGCCACGTCCTGCGCCGCGGCCGCGCCGGTCAACAGCACGGTTGCGGCGAGCGCACTCACCAACTTCAGCATCCCTGGACCCTTGTCTTTATTGGCGGCACACGAATTTCCGCCTGATTTTTGTACCGTCCAATTAGGCACAAGCCCCCCTGGGCGACAAGCTTCCCCAATGCCGCACGATAGGCAGCCGGCTCGATAAGGACTGCCGCCGAACGCCGGCGTCATGCGATACTTCGGTGCCCGCTTGCCGAAGCGCTCGTTGGGACGGAGTACGGATTGATGGTTGGCGCGTTGCTGCGACGCTGGACCACGACAGCTTTTGCGCGCTGGCGTCCTCCGAGACTGGTCATCGATGCGCCAGACTATACTCACCTGCATTCCGGTATTCGCTGTCTGCATTTGCTGTGCGATCGGCTGAACCGGCTGGGCGTCAGCGCCGCCGTGACATGCCGGGTCGTCGATCCGCGCGCGAAGACGCCGCAGCTTCGTCGTCGCATTCTGTTGTCCGATCCCTCGATCCTCGATCGATCGATCGTGGTTTATCCGGAAGTCACGGCCGGCAATCCACTTGGCGCCAGGCATGTCGTCCGCTATCTCCTGAACAAGCCCGGATTTTTCAGTGGCGTTGGCACGGAATCCCTACGGTCCCAACGACTATTGCATCCACTTCGCCGAGGAATTTCGGCCGCCCGGACTGCGATCGAAGCCACTGCGGCTCCCGCTGGTCGACACCAGTGTCTTCACGCCGCCGGAACCGGGACAAGCGCGCAACGGATTCCTCGTCTATAGCCATCGGTATCGCCCGGACGTGGACAGTTTCCCCGATTGGATCGATCACCACACAATCATTTCACGGCAGGCACCGCGTGACCCACCGGCGTTGGCCGATCTCTATCGCCGCAGCCGCGGCCTGATCGTAGGCGAACGAACGGCGGCGATCCCAGAAGCGCTGCATTGCCATTGCCCGGTCATCATCATTCCGCATCGCGAATTCGCATACGAGGCGCTGGTCTCATTTTTTGGCGGCTATGGGCTGGTGATCGGCTTCGATCAAGACGGCTTGGCTCGCGCGACCGCGTCCGCACCAGCGTTCCCGCCGCACTATGTTGCGCAGGCCGCTGACATCGACCGCCGGATTCTTGATTTTGTGGCCGATGTCGAACACCACTTCGGACTGCCAAAATCCCGGAAGACCGCATCGTAAGCGCTTGCGTACCAACGCCGCGGAGAAACCGCACTAACGCCTGAGCGGCTGCCGCTTCAGCGGTGCGGGCCGCGCGGGCACGCCATAGGCCGTGGTGCCGTCCGGCAGATCGCGCGTGACCAGCGAGCTCGCGCCGACGACGCAATCGGCGCCCACCGATGCATCAATGGACAGGATGGTCCCCGACCCGAGAAAACTGCGCGCACCGACCGACGTCCCGGCCGAGACGATCGTCGCGTGACCGATGAAAGCGGCTTCGCCCACCCGCGCATCGACCCCAATGAACGTATGCGCGCCAATCAGCGCCCAGTCGCCGACGATTGAACCTGTCGCCATGGCGGCGCAGGCTCCAACATAGAGGCCACGACCGAGCGTGGCGCTCCGCGAGATTTGAGCGGACGGATGAATAACATTGACGAAGGTGGCGCCCGCATCGGCCAATGTCCGGCACAAGTCGTTGCGAATGAGATTGTCGCCGATGGCCACGATCCACGCGTGGTCGGCGACAAACGCTCGATCCCGCATGGCGCCAAATCCGTCGAGCACGGGATGGCCCAGGATCATGTCACCGACGGGCTTGGTATCGTCCAGATAGCCCGCCACCACGTGGGCTGCGTCCATGCTCGCCAGAACATCGGCAACGCCGCGTCCGTGGCTCCCGGCGCCGACGATGACGATGGGGTTCGTCATGGCCTCGCCTGCTCCTGAGCGAATTCGCCGCCAGTGAGAGCGCCGAAGAACCGGCGGAGCGCCGCGTCGTCGATCTGCGCCATCCCTGGATGGCACGGAACATTGACAATACGAGAATAAAGCTGCGCCGCGACCGGGCACTCCGTGCTGAGCGGACGATAATATTTGGCGACGGCAAATGGCGCCGGAGGCAGTTCGGACAACGCAACCGCATGATGCGCCAACACCGGAACATGGGGAACGACAACATCCGCCGGGGGCTCTACGAGCACGCGGAGCCCTTGTGACAGCGCCAGGTCGGTGATCCGCCGGCGCTGTTGGCGATATCCGTCCGCCCAAGTCGGCATACATTCAAGCCGCTGCGATATCAGCGCTGCGGCGACATCGGACATTTTCCCATTGCCGGCAAATGCCCGCAGCGACGGATCGGTGCCGACACCGAAATTGAGGAACGCGCGGACTTTCTGCGCGAGCGCGGCATCGACGACCGCGCACCCGCCCTCCCCAAAGCCCCAGGGCTTGGTGTGGTGAAAGCTCACGACTTCACTGGCGCATACCGATGAGGGTCGATGGGCCGGAAAGGATACGGCAGCATCGATGATCATCGGCTTGCCGGCGGCCACGCAAAGACGCGAGAGCTCGGAAAAATCCGCCCGCCCGCCAAACACATCGGTGGCCAGTAGCCCATCCCAACTTCCGGCCGGCAGCGCCGCGAGCGCCGAAATATCGATCATGCCGCTCTGATCGCAATCGACGACGCGCACCCGGTCCATCAGCGGCCCAATCGCGGTCGACATGAAGCCGAAGGCCGAGACCGCCCAGACCATCGGTCGACCGGCTTGCTCGGCATGCGCGCCCGCCAAGGCAAAAAGGGCCGCCGTCGCCGATGATGCAGACACCACCACACGGCCCGCATCGAGATCGAGCATTCGCGCCACGACCTCTGTAAAATGTTGCTGCACCGGACCGAAATTCGCCCACCGTCCGGCGCGTGCCGAGCGCCCTAGGAGCTCCTGAACGCGCACCCAATCGGACGATTTGTCTTCGACGAAGCGTATCGTCGCGTCCCGATCCTCGGGGCTCCGTGCCAGGGCGTCAAAATGATCCATCACCGAATTTAGCCCGAGCACGAAAATGATTTGTAGATTGCAATCCAACGACTACCCCAGCACCCCTAGCAAGGCGACAAAAGGGCGATGCCGCTGAATTCATGCAGAAGGTCCCACAACGCCGCACGCCGCATGGGGCGTGATCCCGCCGATTGCTCACACCGGCAGCACGTCCGCAGGGATCGCGTCCGGCTTGAAGCGGCGGGGCCAATTCTTGCGCGTGTAGACGAGCAGCAACGGCACAGATCCAACGATGATCAGGAGCTTCGTCCAGGCGGATTCGCTGATCGACCCCAATCCGACCGCCGATAGCACGACCACCAGGAGTACGACCATCGCGAGCAAAAAGACGTGCTCCGCCCAATACGTCAAAGGGCTCTTGCCGCTGCGGAAGCGGGCGCTCGGATTGGCCGTGGCGACGCGGGCAACCAGCCGGCGGACAAAGGCGCCGTAGGCTGCGGCTCGGTCTTCGAACTCTGCAATACCGGCATAGTGGGTCGAGAGGATCGCAAGCTTTGGCCCGAACGCATGCTCAGGTCGCAGCGATAGCGGGCCGAGTCGAAGCGAGACGGCGCATAGGACAAACGAACCTCCACGACGTCGCGATACGGATATCGCAAGACCACCTCCGGTCCCGCCGTCGGGCCACCCTGCAATTCGAGCACGTCCGGGCGCAGACGCCAGAACCCCTCGTATTCCAGCGCATTGGCGCGCACGACATAGGTTATCGTCGCTTCGGCCGACTGATCGGGGGACAAATCGTTCATTGCACCGCAGTACTCCCAACCCGAGGACAAGACCTGTGACAAACGCGCCAGCCTGGGCTATCTAGCCGCTGGATGCAGCTGATTACAGATACAAAAACACTGACCGAGACCTGTGCCCGCCTTGCGCGGCATCCGTTCGTAACGGTCGACACCGAATTTCTGCGCGAAAGCACTTATTATCCCAAGCTGTGCGTGCTGCAGATGGCGAGCGTCGAGGAGGCGGTCGTGGTCGACGCGCTGGCGGCGGGCATCGACCTTGCGCCGCTGTTCGAACTCCTCGCCGACACCCGCGTGATGAAGGTTTTCCACGCCGCCCGCCAGGACATCGAAATCTGCTGGCACGCGGCACAAATGATTCCCGCGCCGCTGTTCGACACCCAGGTCGCCGCCATGGTGCTCGGCTATGGCGACTCGATCTCTTACGATCAGCTCGTGCAGCGCATCACCGGCGACACCCTCGACAAGTCGAGCCGCTTCACCGACTGGACCCGTCGCCCGCTGTCTGACACGCAGCTTGTCTATGCAGTCTCCGACGTCACCCATCTGCGTGATGTGTACCTCAAGCTGTCGGCCGATCTCGAGCGGCGCGGTCGTGCCGACTGGCTGCGCGACGAGATGCGCATTTTGACCTCCCCCGACACCTACCGCATGGAACCTGAGCGCGCCTGGGAGCGGCTCAAGACGCGGGCGCGCAAGCCCAAGGAGCTCGCGGTGCTGATCGAGGTCGCCGCTTGGCGCGAACGCGAGGCACAGACCCGCGATGTCCCGCGCAGCCGCGTGCTCAAAGACGATGTGATCGGCGACATCGCAATCCAAGCTCCGACGACCATCGAGCGCTTGGCCAGCCTGCGCTCGCTGCCCAAGGGTTTCGAGCGCTCGAAATGGGGCGAGGCGATCATCGAGGCGGTCCAGGCCGGGCTGGAGCGCGATCCCAAGGCGCTGCCGCGCTTCGACCGCCCGAAGCCGGCCGTCAACGGCCAAGCCACGGTGGAATTGCTCAAGGTCCTGTTACGCATGACCTCGGAAGCCCACGGCGTCGCCGCCAAGGTGATCGCCACGGTCGACGATCTCGACCGCATCGCCGCCGACGACCATGCCGACGTGCCCGCGCTATCCGGCTGGCGCCGCGACCTGTTCGGCGAGAAGGCCCTCGCGCTCAAGCATGGCCAACTCGCGCTCGCGATTGAAAAAGGCCGCGTGGTGACGGTGGACAAGTCACTCCCCTGAGGCAATCCTCGGGCAACAACCGGGGACACCATGAACACGATCGCCGTTGCCGACTGGTCGGAGCTGAAGGATCGCACGCCGACCTATGCGCTGGTGGGCAACGTCGATTTGGTGATCGTCCGCTACGGCGACCAAGTCTCAGCGCTGTATGGACGCTGCCTGCACCGCGGCGCCCTCCTCTCTGACGGCCGGGTCGATGGCGACAACCTGATCTGCGGCCTGCACGATTGGGACTACCGCATCGACACCGGCATCAGCGAATACAACAACAAGGAGGCGCTGCCGAAATTCCGTGCCTGGATTGACGGCGGCAAGGTCGTGGTCGATGCCGACGAGATCGCGGCTTGGGAGAAAGACCATCCGCAACCCTACAAGCGCGACGCCTATCTCGGTCTCTACGCCGAGGTGCACGCCGATCCGGTCGAACCGCACGTCCAGCACATCCAGCACTATGCGACGCATGGACTGACGCAAGACCGGCCATCACGGCACGGTCGCGGCGATGGGCGTCCCGCGGCAGGAGCTGCCATCCTGGGACGACATCCAATTCGTCACCGCGCAGCTTGCGACGGCGCCGCGGCTCGACGACGAGCCGGTGGGCACGGACGTGGTGATCGGGCCAAACGCGCAGAAGCCGCTCACGCTTGAAAATTCCGCTGCTGGTGTCCGACATGAGCTTCGGCTCGCTGTCGGAACCGGCCAAGGTCGCGCTCGCGCGCGGCGCCGAGCTCGCCGGCACCGGCATCGCCTCCGGCGAAGGCGGCATGCTCGCCGAGGAGCAGGCAGCCAACAGCCGCTACTTCTACGAATACGCCTCGGCCCGCTTCGGCTTCGCGTGGGACAAGGTCATGCGGGTGCAGGCGTTTCATTTCAAGGGCGGACAAGCGGCCAAGACCGGCACCGGCGGTCACCTGCCCGCGCGCAAGAACGTCGGCAAGATCGCCCTGACTCGCGGCTTGCCGGAATTGACCGACGCGATTTCACCGGCGCGCTTTCCGGACTGGACCGAGCCGCGGCACATCCGCGCCTTCGCCGACGAGGTGCGCAGCCGCACCGGCGGCATTCCGATCGGCTACAAGCTCTCGGCCCAGCACATCGAGCAGGACATCGACGCCGCGCTCGAGATCGGCTGCGACTATGTCATCCTTGATGGCCGCGGCGGTGCGACCGGCGCCGCGCCGCTGATCTTCCGCGATCACATTTCGGTGCCGACCATCCCGGCATTGGCGCGGGCGCGCGCGCATCTCGACAACAGCGGCAAGGACGTGACGCTGATCATCACCGGCGGATTGCGCACGGCGGCCGATTTCGCCAAGGCGTTGGCGCTCGGCGCCGACGCGGTGGCGATCGCCAATTCCGCCATCCAGGCGATCGGCTGCCTCGGCATGCGCGCCTGCCACACCAACAACTGCCCGGTCGGTATCGCCACCCAGGATCCGCGCCTCACGGCACGGATCGACGTGGCGCAGTCCGCCGAACGGCTGGCGCGCTTCCTGACGACGTCGGTCGACTTGATGAAGATTCTCGCGCGTGCGTGCGGACACACGCATCTCAACCAATTCTCCCCCGACGACCTGACCACCTGGAAGGCCGAGATGGCGCGCCTCTCCGGCGTGCCCTATGGCGGGGTCGGCCCGATTTGAGCGGCGTCAGCGCGCGCCCGGTCGAACCGGATCGGGCTCGCCGGACGAACGGCCGGAGTTCGATCGGTGTCACCGGCGTTCGCTCGGAGGGCGGCGTCAGTTCGCTGGGCGGCGAAACACTCGGCGGCGTCGCCATCGGCGCGGATGGACTGAGCCTCGGCGAAATGGCCCGGTCCGGCATGCTTCCGGCCGGGACTGGCGGCATCGGTCTTGGTACGGACGCCGGGGGCGCCGACTGCGCGCCTGCGGGCAGCGCCACGCCCCATGCGAGCACGACGCCGAGCACAATCGACCTAACGTTCACGGACGGTCTCCTGCAGTGGAGCCTCGATAGCGCCATGGTGAGCGACCGACGGCACCCGCACAAGATGCCTCCTTCAGGGCTGTTCTGTGACCTGCCCTCGCGACGCTGCGGTCGGCGGACGCGGCAGCGCCAGCACCAGGATCGCCCCGAGCACGACAAACAAGAAAACCCAGAGCAGCAGGAGCGGTTTCCAGTTCTCGCCAAGACCGAACACATTCATCGAAGCCAGATAGATCGGGAAATTGAGCAGGAAGTGCATCGCCATCCCGACAACGCCGCCAAGCAGGAACGATCGTCCGGTGGCCAGCGCATAGAACGGCGGGACCAGCAGCGCACCATGCAGGAAGCAGACCTCGAGCCGCTCGACCAGGAATCCGCCGAACATCCAGAACGGCAGATCGGGATAGCTCGGCGACCTGATCAGCGCATGCGCCAGGAACCAGATCTCGCCGATCCCGAAACCCGCACCGGCGGCGAGCGCCACGCCGATCGGATTTTCCACGATTGCGCGCCGCACGGTCGGGACCGCGGCCGTGAGCCACTTGGCTGGCTCTTCGGTCAGCGGCGCATAGAACAACGACACGATCGTGACCCAGGGCGCGGCAATTCCGAACGTGCTGCGCAACAAGCCGTCGACCGGCAAGCGTAGCGCGTAAAACATCAGCGGCTGGAGCGGCAGCGCGATCAGGAACGCCAGCAGCAGCGCGCGGCGATCGGCGGCGCGTTGCAACAGGATCGCCGCGCCGCAGAGCGCCAGCGCAGTCGCGATGCATGCGGCGATGAAGAGACCCACGCCCCTGCCCGCTTCCCCGTTAAAGCGTGATTGCTTTAAGTTGAATCATCACGCTTTAGCTTCTTGATTGAGCATGATCCCTCGGGTCGAGCCCGAGGGCATGCTTTTCCGAAAACCGGTTCCCACCCCGGATCAAGTCCGGGGCAGGCTTTTTCGGGATCATGCTCTAGTGCCGATGTTCGAACAACGACATGCTGGACGTTTGTCCGCTGCGCAACTCGGCGAGCGCCTGCCGAAGGATTATCATTGATGAATAGAGGAACAGCCCCGCCATAATCGCCGCGACGATCAGGTCCGGCCACTTGGTAGCGGTCGCCCAAACCGCCAGGGCCGCAACCATGACGGCCACGTTGCCGATGGCGTCGTTGCGCGAACACAACCACACCGAGCTCACATTGGCGTCACCGTCCTTGTATTTGACCAGCAAGAGGACGCTCGCGACATTGGCGGCGAGCGCCAGAAACCCGACGACGCCCATGACCTCGGCGCGCGGGATACCGAGAACGAGGACGTGGTAGGCGGTGGTGCCGAGCACCCACAATCCCATCAGCGTGAGGCTCACCGCCTTGGCGAATGCCGCCCACGCGCGCACGCGCACCGCCGAGCCGATGACGGCAAGGCTGATGCCGTAGGTCAGCGTATCACCGAGAAAATCGAGCGCGTCCGCCTGCAGCGCCTGCGATCCGGCGAACGCACCGGCGCCCATCTCGACGACGAACATCACGGCGTTGATCGCAATGACGGCCCACAGCCGGCGTCTATAGTCCGCCGACAAACCTTCGAACACGGGAGTGGAGCCGCAACAGTCCGCGCCCATCAGACACCTTCGTATTGTACAATTCCAAGATAAGTGCGCGGCGGAGGTTACACAATCACACGCGACGGAGCGGACAGCGCGCTATTCCAGCTCCATGACCGGCTCGCGGCCGATCAGCCGCGCCAACTGGCGCAGACGAACGAAGACGCGCTCGCCGGCGAGGTCCTTCAGCCCATTGCGGAAGCGCAAAATCAGGCGGCCGCGCTCGACCACCATCGGCGTCTTCGGCAGCACGCCGGTCGTGGAGGCCGACACCAGGTAGGCGACCCGCAGCGCCGCGCCGAGCACCCGGGCGCGATCCAGCACGCGCGTCGACGCGAGCTCGCGAATGCGCGGCGAGAGCTCCTCGTCGACCAGCCCGACGTGACGGAAGAACACGGCGAGCGCGAGAAAGACGCGGCCGGGATGATCGATCCCGACGAATGCGGCATTGGCGATGATGTTGAGCGACTGTTCGCCGCGATAGTCCGGATGCGCGCGCCAGCCGATATCCGCGAGCAGGCAAGCGGCGTGACGCAAGCGACGCTCCTCAGCGGTTTCAGGGAGCCCGGTCGAGGCCAGGAAGCGATCGGTCCAGGCGATCAATTCCTCGCCATGCGCCGGGGTCCGCGAACGCAGCACGTTGAGCTCTTCCGCGGCAGCAAGCAGTAAATCCTTGCGCCGCTCGTCGGGCTTCAGCATCGAAAACAGCAGCCCTTCGCGCACACCGAGTGCGGAGAACACAATCTCCTTCGGACGCGCCATATCGATCAGATGCTCCAACACCACCGCGGCATAAGCCAGCAGCGGCCGCCGCGCATCGGCCACCACTTCGATCTGCGACAGCGTCTCCACGTTCACGCGATGGACGAGACCGGAAAAGTCGTAAGCTTCGCGGGCGGGAATGACATAGCCGTGCATCACGTGCAGCGGATAGCCGGTCTGCCACATGTGCAGCCGCGCCAGCGCGCGCCACGTGCCGCCGATGGCATAGAAGGTCCGATTGGCGCCGGCCTTGAGCAGCTTGGCGTCACCCAACGCCTTGCGCACCAGCTTTTCGGCCTTCTTGATCGATTTGTCGGTGACGTCCTGCAGTGCGAGGCCACCCAGCGGGAGCGTCACGCCGGTGTGCACCTTGTGACCATGGACCTCCGAAAGCTCGAGCGAACCGCCGCCGAGGTCGCCGACAAGACCGTCCGGGCGATGAAATCCGCACACCACACCGAGCGCGCTCAACTCGGCTTCGCGCTTGCCGGAAATGATCTCGACCTTGGTGCGGCAGATGCGCTCGGCCTCGGTGACGAAGGCCTTGCCGTTCTTGGCGTCGCGGCAGGCGGCGGTGGCGACGACCCACAGCGCACCGACCTGCATGCGATCGCACAGCATGCGGAAACGCCTCAGCGCTGCCAGCGCCTTGGCCACCGCATCGGTGGCGAGCAAGCCGGTGGAATGCACTTCGCGGCCGAGGCCGGCCAGCACTTTTTCGTTGAAGATCGGGGTTGGACTGCGGGTCAGCCCCTCGTAACAAACGAGGCGCACCGAGTTCGAGCCAATGTCGATGACCGCGACCGGCTGGCCATAGTCAATACGCCCTTGTGCTGCCGGCATGGCAGTCGCTCGCCGCTTAACCGCGGTCGGCGCGGCGTACAAGACTGCGCGGCGACAATTCTTTGAGCGATTGGCCACGTCCAGACAAGCTCGGATTGGTCATGAAGTATTTGTGGGCGTTGAAGGGCTCCTCACCCTCAGCGGCTTTTATGCAATTCGATGTCCCATCGGGCAACAGTTTCCAGCTCTGTTCATTGTCTTTGAAGTTGGCAATCATGATTTGATCGAGCACTTGCTCGTGCACGGTCGGGTTGAGAATCGGGCACAACACCTCGACCCGGCGGTCGAGGTTGCGCGGCATCATGTCGGCGGACGAAATGTAGACCGCAGCCTTGGGATGCGGCAGGCCATGCCCGGCGCCGAAGCAGTAGATTCGGCTGTGTTCGAGGAAGCGCCCGACGATCGATTTCACCCGGATGTTTTCCGACAGACCCGGGATCCCCGGCCGCAGGCAGCAGATGCCGCGCACCACCAGATCGATCTGCACGCCGGCGCATGACGCGTCGTACAAGAGATCGATGATATCGGGGTCGACCAGCGAATTGTCCTTCATCCAGATCGCCGCCGGCTTGCCGCTGCGCGCGTTCGCGATTTCCTGGGCGATGTGCTCGACGATCCGGTTGCGCAAGGTCAGCGGCGACACCGCCATCCGCTCGAGTTGCGCGGGCTCGGCATAGCCGGTGATGTAGTTGAACACCCGCGCGACGTCGCGCGCGATCACCGGGTCGGAGGTGAAGAACGACAGGTCGGTGTAAATGCGCGCCGTCACCGGGTGATAGTTGCCGGTGCCGACGTGCACATAGGTGGTGAGCGAGCCGCCTTCGCGGCGAACGACGAGTGACAGCTTGGCGTGAATCTTGAGCTCGATGAATCCGAACACGACCTGCGCGCCGGCGCGCTCGAGCGCGCGCGACCAGCGGATGTTGGCCTCTTCGTCGAAACGGGCTTTGAGCTCTACCAGCGCGGTGACCGACTTGCCGGCCTCAGCCGCCTCGACCAGCGACTTGACGATCGGGGATTCAGACGAGGTTCGGTAGAGCGTCTGCTTGATCGCCACCACATCGGGATCGCGCGCGGCCTGCTGCAGGAACTGTACGACCGCGTCAAACAATTCATAGGGGTGATGGACCACGAGGTCCTTCTGACGAATGGCGGCAAAGCAATCGCCGCCGTGGTCGCGAATGCGTTCGGGGAAGCGCGGGTTGTAGGGCACGAATTCGAGGTCGGGCCGATCGAGGCTCATCAACTGCGACAGCTCGTTGAGCGCGAGCACGCCGTCGACCAGGAACACCTCATCGTCGCTGCAGGCGAGTGCATGTTGCACGAAGCGCCGCAGCTCGGCGGGCATCGCGGCTTCCAACTCCAGCCGGATCACCGAGCCGCGCCGACGCCGCTTGAGCACGGTCTCGAACTCGCGCACCAGGTCTTCGGCCTCTTCCTCGATTTCGATTTCGGAATCGCGGATGACGCGGAACCCGCCCTGCCCTTTGAGCGTGTAGCCCGGGAACAACTGGCCGATGAACAGCCCGGTGACCTGCTCAATGGTGATGACGCGAGCCGCCGCTCCATCCTTGGATGGCAAGCGAACGAACCGCTCGATCTTGTTCGGCATGCGGATCAACGCATTCATCGCCTCGCGGTCGCTGACGCGGGCCAACTGAAGCGCCATCGTGAAGCCGAGGTTGGAGATGAACGGGAACGGATGCGCCGGATCGATCGCCAGCGGGGTGAGCAGTGGGAACACCTGACGCAGGAAGTGGTCCTGCAGCCAGGTTTTTTCCTTGCGCGTCACCTCGGGCCCATCGACCAACACAATGCCCGCCGCCGCAAGCTCGGCGCGCAAGTTCCGCCACCGCGCCTGCTGGTCGCTGGCGAGCGCCGATACCGCCTCTGCGATGCGTGACAACTGATCGGCCGGCGTCAAACCGTCGGGGCTGCGCGTGGTGATCCCGGCGCGCAACTGGCCACGCAGGCCGGCCACGCGGACCATGAAGAATTCGTCGAGATTGTTGGCCGAGATCGACAGGAACCGGACCCGTTCCAGCAGCGGATGGGCCGGGTTCTCCGCCTCTTCCAGCACGCGGCGATTGAAATGCAGCCACGACAGCTCCCGGTTGATAAACCGATCGGGGCTGCTCGAAAGCGAAGCCGCAGCCGCGGCCTGGGCTTCCACCGGCCGCGTCTTCTCGGGCGTTTCCTGTTGCAAGACAATGACTTGAGCGCTGTCCATAGCTGTATTCAGCATGATGATCGCCGCCATCCGTGACGGCACGATGACACTAGCATGGATAGCTTGCCAGTTCGCTCCCAAAGCCCTCGGGTCTGCCAGAAACGATTGTGGAAAACGAATTTTCAATGAATTCAATGACCCAGTGCACGCAAAACTTCGGTGGCCAGGGTTCTGGTTAACGGTCGCTGACGCACCATCGCCTCACGGTCGAGCGCCGCCACCGCCGAGCGCGCCTCCGCAAATGACCTTCCGATATGGGTCACCACGTAACCGACGAGTTGTTCGTCGACAGCGAGCTGGCGATCGGCAAACAACTTCACCAGCACGGCTCGAAGCAGCGCATCGTCGGGCGGCGCCAGCGCGACCGCCGGGACCGCCTTCAGCCGGGACCGAAGATCGGGAGTTCCGACCATCCACGTCGCCAGTGACGTGCGGGCCGTGAGCAGCACGAACGCCGTCTCCTCCTTTGCCAAATTGAGGAGGTGGAACATGGCGGTCTCGTCGAATTCCGAAGGAGCGGCGTCTTCGATCACCAGCGCCCCAGTCGCGAGCGCGGCAGGAACGTCGGCATCCCTCAGCGTGCGCGCAGCGACACTGCGGGCACCGGCCTGGAGCGCCCAAATCGCCGCGAGGTGGCTCTTGCCCGAACCTTCGGGCCCGACCAGTGCCACGGTCCGGCTCGGCCAATCGGGCCAACTATCGATCAGCGTCAACGCCGCGGCGTTTGATGGACCGCCCAGAAAGTCGTCGCGGGCGTAACTCTCCGCATGATCGAGGTCCAAGGTAAGTTGCCGAGGGCCTCGCGCGACGGTCATGGGGGGCCGGCCTCGGTCCCGTTCATGTGGCGCGCCCATTCGGCGATGTAGACGGTGATCGACGCCAGCGTGAGCGCCGCCACCAGCACGGCAAGCCCATGGATCGGCCAAGCCGCGTCGAATGCGAATGCAAGCGAGGCGAGCACGACCAGCGCCAGCAGGATCTGCGCGACGGTATTGAGCTTGGAAACCGGATGCGGCTTGAGCCGCACCGGCTTGTTCACCAGCCACGACAAGATGATTGCGCTCACGATCATGATATCGCGGGAGACGACCAGGATGACCAGCCAGCGCGGGATCGCGCCGGCGATGCCGAGCGTCACGTAGATCGAGACGATCAGCGCCTTGTCGGCCAGCGGATCGAGATAGGCGCCGAGCTCGGTCGCCATGTTGAACCGCTTGGCCAGGAAGCCGTCGATCAGGTCGCTGAGCCCAGCCAACAGGAACAGCACGAAGGCAACCTGCATCTCGCCGGCTGCGATCGCCCAGACCATCACTGGAACCAGCAGGATCCGCGCCAGCGTAATTAGGTTCGGAATACTCAAATCTGCGCCCCGGCCGCTCGACTTGACGGGCAGCACCTCAACCGCGAAGCGCGCCACGTCCCTGCGCCTCGCCCTCGGCGTCCGGCGCGTCGTCCACCGGTCCAGTATAGCGGCGATCGGGCCATTGCACAGTCAACGATTCCGCCGTAACACCCCCGATGTCCGGAATCCGAAGTTCGCACAACCGTGCGGCAAATCCTGCTGCGGACTTGGGATTCTAGAGGGACACCGGCAAGTTATAGCTTCGCCAGTGTGGCTTCGGTTCAGAAGTTCGCTCCGACCCCGCGGCCAGGTATGGCGAACTTCTGAACCGCCACACGGGCCGCACAACTGAGGACAGCCATGGCGGACAAAGGCCTCACCTATGCCGAGGCCGGCGTCGACATCGATGCCGGCAACCGGATGGTGGAGCTGATCAAGCCCTTGGTCCGCGCCACCGCGCGACCTGGGGCGGACGCCGAGATTGGCGGCTTCGGCGGGCTTTTCGATCTCAAGCGCGCCGGGTTCAAAGATCCGGTCCTGGTCGCCGCGACCGACGGCGTCGGGACCAAGCTCAAGATCGCCATCGAAACCGGACGCCACGACACCATCGGCATCGACCTCGTGGCCATGTCGGTCAACGACCTCGTGGTGCAGGGCGCCGAGCCGCTGTTCTTTCTCGACTACTTCGCCTGTGGAAAGCTGGCGCCGGACACCGGTGCGCTGATCGTCAAAGGCGTCGCCGCGGGCTGCCGCGAGGCAGGCTGCGCCTTGATCGGCGGCGAAACCGCGGAGATGCCCGGTCTCTACCGCGACGGCGACTACGACCTCGCCGGCTTCGCGGTCGGTGCGGCGGAGCGGAACGCGCTATTGCCGCGTCCCAATATCGCCGCGGGCGACCTTGTGCTGGGGCTCGTATCGTCCGGCATCCACTCCAACGGCTATTCGCTGGCGCGGCGGGTGGTCGAGACGTCGGGGCTGCCATGGGACGCACCGGCGCCGTTCGACAAGAGCCGGTCGCTCGGCGAAGCGATGCTGACGCCGACGCGCATCTATGTGAAGTCGTGCCTGGCGGCGATGCGTCAAGCCAACGGGCTCAAAGGGCTCGCGCACATCACCGGCGGCGGTTTCCCCGACAATATTCCGCGCGTGCTCCCCGAGGGCACCGGGGTGGCGCTCGACTTGGTATCCGTCCCAGTCCTGCCGGTGTTCAAGTGGATGGCGGCGACCGGCGGCATCGCCGAGCCGGAGATGCTGCGGACCTTCAATTGCGGAATCGGCATGGTGGCGATCGTCGACCCCGCGAGCGCCGATAGTGTCGTGGAGGTGCTGACGCGCGCCGGCGAAACGGTGGTTCGACTCGGCGCCGTCACCAAGCCTGCCACAGGCGCACCGCGTGTCGCCTATTCGGGCCGGCTCGACCTTAGCTGGTGATGGCGATGGCGAAGCAGCGCGTCGCCATCCTCATCTCCGGCCGCGGCTCCAACATGGCCTCGCTGATCGAGGCGGCGAAGACCGACGGCTATCCTGCGGAGATCGTGCTGGTGGTTTCCAACCGGCCGGACGCGCCCGGACTCGCCCATGCGCGCAGCCACGGCATCGCGACCGCCGTGGTCGATCACACCCGCTACGGCAAGGATCGCGAAGCCTTCGAGCGCGCGTTACAGGACGTGCTGGTGGCCCACACCATCGATCTGGTTTGCCTCGCCGGCTTCATGCGTCTGCTGACGCCATGGTTCGTCGGGCAGTGGCCGGAGCGCATGCTCAACATCCACCCTGCCCTGCTGCCAGCCTTCAAGGGCCTGCACACGCACGAGCGGGCGCTCGCTGCCGGCGCGAAGACCCATGGCGCGACCGTCCATTTCGTGTCGGCGGAAATGGATTCGGGCCCGATCATCCTCCAGGCCGAAGTCCCGGTGCTCGAAGGCGACACGCCCGACACCTTGGCCGCGCGGGTGCTCGAAGCCGAGCACCGCATTTATCCGCAGGCGCTGCGCCAAGTCGCGCAAGACCGCGCCCGCGGTTAGACATCAAATCGTCCTTCACGCGCGGCGCTTTGCCAACAGCGGCGTGTAGACGACCGCGAAACCGGCGAATGCCAATACCCATGCGGTCGCGGACAGATGCAACATCGGCTCGCGCAGGACGCCGAACGCCGCCACGATCCGCGCGAACGCCGCGATCAATGCCAAGACGTAGATGAGCTGGACGGCCCATGTCGCCGTCAATGGCCGGCCGGTATGTCCGAGGCTCGCACGCGTCATGACGGCGAGCGTCATCAGGCCGATGGCGCCTGCGGTCCATCCGTGGATAGCGCCGGACGGCGCGACGATGGCCGGCGCAAGAATGCCGAGCGCCAGCAATAGAAATCCCAGCGGCACGAACGCGAAGGCGACGTGCAGGATGAGAACGAGCGGCTCGGCAGTCGTTCGCTCGCCCGCCCAGCGACCAAGCCGCGCCATGTTGAGGATCCCCGCGAGCAGCGCGAGGAGTGCGGTCGTCACGGCATCCGCATCGATGACCCAACTCGCCAGCGCAACGCCGGTTGTCGCGACAATGACGACATCGAAGCGGTCGAATGGCGCGGGCAGCCGGCCAGGGCCACGCCGCGCCAGCCAGTTGCGGGTGAAGCTTGGAACGATGCGCCCGCCGATGATCGTGATGAGCAACACCGTCGCGGCAATGCCGAGCCGAATGCCATGACCGTTTCCAATCGCCGCGATGGCCTCCAAATGGAACAGCGCATTTCCGAGAAGAAGGAGCGCGACCACGACGACGAGCTTGAGATTGCGTAAATTGCCGGCGGCGACGATTTCGCGCGTGACGACAAAGGCTAACGCCGCAAGGAATGCGAGGTCGATGGCAGCGGCACGCCGGGCTCCGATCCAGAGCGACACCAGAACGGCGGTGCGACCAGCAACCCAAATCAGCACGAGAACCAGCAACGGTGTGCCGACCACGGGCAGACGGCCGGTCCAGTTCGGCACTGCCGTCATCAGGAAGCCGGCAACAATCGCGGGCACGTAGCCATAGACGAGTTCGTGCATGTGCCACGCGATGGGCGCGAACGCCGTCGGCAGCATGAGGTGCCCACCCAGCATGGGCAGCCACAAGGCAACGGCGATCGCGGCCCATATTGCGCCGAACAGGAAGAACGGCCGAAAGCCGTAGCTCAGAAGCGCCGGGCCTTCGAACGTGCGAATCTGTTCCGCGCTGGTGTTCATACCGATCCCCCGCATAGCCGCTCGCCCTTGGCAAGCATCAGCCCGCGGTGTGCCGCAATGCCAAGTTCGAGACTCTCGGCGATCATCTTAGCCTTGTCGAGGAAAAGGTCCGCCGCGGCGTCTGGACAGACGTCGCGCGCTGTTGCCGCGAACAATTCCAGCCAGCGGTCGAAATGCGAGCCATCGACAGGAAGCGGTGCGTGCGCCGGCATCGGACGTCCGTGATAGCGGCCGCTCATCAGCGTGACCGACGACCAGAACGCGCACATCCGCTCAAGATGCGCAGGCCAGTCGGCGATGCGCGCGACGAAAATCGGCCCGAGCACATTGTCGGACTTGTACGCGGTCGTAAAACGCGTGAACGAGGCGTTCGATCATGCGCTCGTCGATCCCGGTTCGTTGTCGAACCTCGGCGGCGAAAGCGGCGCGCCGCGCGTTCGCGTCGTGGTCCTGATTGGTGCTGCTCATAGCTGATAAATAAGTATAGACGTCGTAAGATTGAAGAAAGGCGTTTCGTAGAACTGCCGTAAGGAGCGACCATGTTGTCCGCACGCGCGCTCTGGCTGGCCGTCGGATTCCTCGCGACAGGTTGCGGAATTGCCGGGGTGGTCTTGCCTCTGGTTCCGACCACGCCGTTTCTCTTGCTCGCAGCCTTTGCGTTTGCGCGCTCTTCCCCGCGGCTGCACGACTGGCTCGTCAACCATCCCCGCTTAGGCCCACCGATTGCCGATTGGCAGGCGCACGGGGCGATCAGCCGCCGCACCAAACTCGTTGCGGCCGCAGTCATGATCGCCACGCTGGCGCTGAGCGTAGCGGCCGGCGTTGGGAGCGAGATCGTCGTCGTGCAGGCGCTCGTGCTCATCGCCGTCGCCGCCTTTGTCCTCACCCGTCCGGATGCTCCCGACACCAGCGACTGAAGGAGGCTGTCATCCATGGACGATCTTTCGATCGCACGCGCGCTGCATATTCTGGCCGTCGTTCACTGGATTGGCGGGGTCTCCATGGTGACGCTGGTGCTGCTGCCGGGCCTCCTGCGCAACGTGCCCCCTGCCCAGCGGCTTCCGCTGTTCGAGATGATCGAAGGCCGCTTCGCCTGGCAGGCGCGCATTTCGACACTGCTGGCCGGCGCCACCGGCTTCTACATGACGCATCGCCTGTCAGCGTGGGACCGTTTCGCCGACCCGGCGTTCTGGTGGATGCACGCCATGGTCGCGATCTGGGCGATCTTCACGGTCGTGCTGTTCGTTGCTGAGCCCTTGTTTCTGCACCGGTGGTTTCACGAACGCGCCACGCGCGATCCCGACGGCACATTCCGGCTGGTGCTGCGGCTCCACGTCGTGCTGCTGACGCTCAGTCTGATCACGGTCGCAGCGGCCGTCCTTGGCGCGCGCGGCGCGCTCTACTTCAGATGATGATCGGACACGCCGACGCGAGCACTGGCAGCACCCAAAAACAAACTGCCCTGCGCAACGATCAGCCAACAATCTCATTGCCAGCGAAGAACTGGGCGATTTCGTTGGCGGCCGTATCCGGCGCGTCCGAACCGTGGACGGAATTCTCGCCGATCGACTTCGCGTGCACCTTGCGGATGGTCCCCGCTGTCGCTTTCGCCGGATCGGTCGCGCCCATGATGTCGCGATAGCGGACGATGGCGCTCTCACCCTCCAGCACCTGCACGACCACCGGCCCCGAGATCATGAAGTCGACCAGCTCGCCGAAGAACGGGCGCTCGCGATGCACGGCGTAGAATGTCTCCGCCTGCTCGCGGGTGATCCGCACGCGCTTCTGCGCGATGATGCGCAACCCCGCCTGCTCGATGATGGCGTTGACGGCGCCGGTCAGATTGCGCGCCGTCGCGTCGGGCTTGATGATTGAAAAGGTGCGTTCGATCGCCATGGGACAAGGTTTCTGCGTTGGGAGGATACGGATGGGGTGAGTTCGCGCGGCTTATAGCGGCGGCCCGGGCCGCCAGCAAGCGGAAGCGCCGCAAGGCGACCGGCGATTTGGCCGGCAGATCGCCCAGATCAGGGCCGTCAGATCAGGGCAAGGAGCCGCGCCGGCCCGCCGGTCGCACCTTTGACCTTCGCCAATCCGACCACCAGCGTCGCGCCGGCCGCCGGAACGCGATCGAGATTGGCGACATTCTCCAGGCCCCAGCGGCCGCTCGGCAGCCACGTCAGATGCGTCTTGAAGTCCTTCGACGCGCCGTGGTCGAGCGAGAGCGTATCGACCGCAAGCCCCACGACCTTGCGCTCTTGATCAGCCATGCCGCCGCCTCGGGATCGAACGCCCGGGAAATGCATCACGCCGCCGGCATCCTTGCCGACGTATTTCGCCTTGTCGCCGACGTGCCGCGCCCAGCCGGAATTCATCGCGACGCAGCACTTATCCGGCAGCCGGCCGTGCCTGCGTCTCCCAGGCCGCAAGATCGCCGCGCGAGAGCTGGTAGTCGGGGTTCTTCGCCGCCTTGTCGGCCACGTCGATCACGGCGAGCGGCACCACCAGCGTGTCGGCGGGAATCTGCTCGACCGTGGCGCCGGTTTCGGAGAAATGGATCGGCGCATCGAGGTGCGTGCCGGCATGCTCGATGATCCGCCACCAGTAGAGATTGTAGCCGTCCTTCTTGAAGTCCTTACTCTTCTGCATCTCGATGCCCGGCACGCCGAAAAGGTCGGGAAGTCCGGCGACATGGTGTGGGTGAGATCGACCGACCGTCCGGAACGGCGCGCGGCGCGGCCACCGCCGCCGACCGGAGCGACGGCGGTGGCGGCAAAGCGCCGCGGCGGCGCGCTGAAGAAGCCGCGCCGCGAGAGCGCATGCGCGCACCGTCTCCTGGCATCCGGGAACGCACATGACGGCCTCCGTCGCTGCGATCGAGCAGTGCTGGCGCGAGCTTGTCCGCGTCGGCGCCGCTCTTGCAACTGAGCTCGGCCATTGCCTCGACCGTCGCCGTCGGCCAAATAGCGCCCCATGCTCGTCATCGACGACATCGTCCGTCCGCATCGCCGGCCGCCTGCTGATCGACAGGCCTCGGCGCGCAGATTCCGACCGGCGCGCGCGTCGGGCTGGTCGGCCGCAACGGCACCGGCAAGACCACGCTGTTCCGCGTCATCGCCGGCGAGATCGCGCCCGAGCACGGCGACGATCCAGCTGCCGCCGCGCTGCGCGCATCGGCCGGCTCGCGCAGGAAGCGCCCGACGGCCCCGAGAGCCTGATCGAGGTCGTGCTCGCCGCCGACGACGGAGCGCGCGCGCCTCCTGGCCGAGGCCGAGACCGCGACGCGATCCGCATCGCATCGCCGAAATCCAGACCCGGCTCGCCGACATCGGCGCGCATGCGGCGCCGGCGCGCGCCGCCGAGATCCTCGCCGGCCTCGGCTTCTCGCAGCCGATCAGGAACGCCCCTGCTCCGAGTTCTCCGGCGGCTGGCGCATGCGGGTCGCGCTCGCCGCCGTCGCTGTTCGCCGAGCCCGATCTGCTGCTGCTCGACGAGCCGACCAACTATCTCGATCTCGAAGGCACGCTGTGGCTGCAGGAGCACATCGCGCGCTATCCGCACACCGTCGATCGTCATCAGCCACGACCGCGACCTGCTCGACACCGCGGTCGACTGGATCCTGCATCTGGAGGCCGGCAAGCTCACGCTCTATCGCGGCGGCTACAGCGCGTTCGAGCGCCAGCGGCGCGAGCGCCAGGCGCTCGACCCCAAGCTCGCGAACAAGCAGGAGGCGCAGCGCAAGCACCTGCAGGCCTTCGTCGACCGCTTCCGCGCCAAGGCCACCAAGGCGCGCCAGGCGCAGTCGCGCGCTCAAGCTGCTGGCCAAGCTCGAGCCGATCGCGGCGATCGTCACCGACGAGGTGCGCCCGATCGTCATTCCCGCCGCCGGCGAAGCCGCTGTCGCCGCCGATCATCGCGCTCGACGGCGTCTCGGTCGGCTACGAGCCGGGCCGCCCGGTGCTGCGGCGGCTCAAGCTGCGCATCGACCACGACGACCGCATCGCGCTGCTCGGCGCCAACGGCAACGGCAAGTCCACGCTGGTGAAGCTGTCTGTCCGGCCGGCTTGCCCGCGATGTCCGGCACAGGTCACGCGCGCCGAACGGCTCGAAGGTCGCCTATTTCGCCCAGCATCAGCTCGACGAACTCGATCCCGACGGCAGCGCCTATGACGCATCTGCGCCGCCTGATGCCGGACGCGCCGGAAGCGAAGGTGCGCGCGCGCGCCGGCGCCATCGGCTTTTCGGAGCGGAGCTGCCGACACGCCGGTCGGCAACGCTCTCGGGCGGCGAGAAGGCGCGGCTGCTGCTCGGGCTCGCGACCTTCGCCGGGCCGCATCTCATCATGCTCGACGAGCCGACCAACCATCTCGACATCGACAGCCGCGCCGCGCTGATCGAGGCGATCAACGAATTTCCCGGCGCGGTGATCCTGGTGTCGCACGACCGCTACCTGATCGAAGCCTGCGCCGACCGGCTCTGGCTGGTCGCCGACGGCACAGGTCGTCGACCGTTCGACGGCGACCTCGACGACTACCGCCGCCTGGTGCTCGCCGCGCGCCGCGACGAGAAGGACCGTGATCGAGCGGCCCAAGAGCGCCAGCCGCGGCGACGCCCGCCGCGCCGCCGCGCAGTTGCGGGTCGAGCTTGCGCCGCTGCGACGCCGGCATCGCCGATGCGGAAGCCACGGTCACGCGCCTGAACGACGAGATCGCGCGCATCGACAGCGCAGCTCGCCGACGCCGGCTTGTTTGCGCGCGATCCCGCCGGCGCCGCCAAGCTCGCCAAGGATCGCGCCAATGCGGTGGCGGCGCTCGCACGCGCCGAAGATGATTGGCTCGCCGCGAGCGAGCAGCTCGACGCGGCGATGCGCTAGAGCGCTGATCGGCCGACCGCGCTCAGGAGCCGGCGGACTTCTTCGACTTGCCTTTGGGCTGCGGCCGTGTGCCGACCGGCTCCGGCGCCCGCTCGATCGAGGTCAGCCGGCCCGCGGCGAAATGATAGATGCCCGGCCGCGATCCCCGGATGTAGGTGATGACGGCGGTCCGCTCGCCGCGCTCGTTGGTGCCGATCTGCACCTGCTCGGGCGCGCCGGCGCGCCGCACCACGTCGCATTCGGTCATCTGCAGCGCGATGCCGCCCGACAAAGTCCCCGCCGGCGCCCCATCACCATCCGCGCTGGCGGCCGGAGTCGCCTGGTCGGCCGCCGCCGCACACTGCCGTCGCGTTCACCAGATCGGCGGCCGTCACTTCTCGCAAGTTGAACTCGTTTTTGCTGCCCGAATACGTCATCCAATCCGGGCGGGACAGATTGCCCACGCGCGGCAGCAGATTGACGCTGCCGATCTCGGTCAATTGGCTGGGCGCGCAACGCACCGCCCAGCGCGAGCACCGCGACCGCGCAACAATGGTGAAACCGTTCCAGAAAATCCGCATCCCGTCGTCCCCGGCAACTGCCGTGATCCCGGCCTGAAGGCTTGGCACTATCGCGCAATCGATGTCGTTGAATCAACGGGTCCTTTTGCGGCGGCTTCACGGCAAGACCAGGACAGTTACCGCGACCGGCCGCGCGCTTTCAAGCCTTGCGTTGCCAGCGGCCCTGCTCGTCGGGCTGCCAATAGGTCGCCGTCGAAGCCTTTCGCCTTTGCCTCCTCCCAGCGCGCGCGCGCCGCCGCCACCGCTTCCGGGTCGTCGCCGTCGAACAGCAGCACGATCCGCTCATACGCCGCCGCGTCGGACGGCACCGCCGCACCGTCGACCAGAAACCGCACGCTCGCCTGGTTCGGATTGTCGTCGTTGATGGTGAGCAGGATCGGCTGCTCGCGCGCCTCGGCATCGCGCCAAGTGCCGTGCGGCAGGAAGCTGTCGTCGCGGTAGGTCCACAGATGCGCGTCGAGCGCTTCGACCCGCTCCTCCGACGCGGCCTGCACGACCACGCGCCAGCCGCGCTCGAGCGATTTTTCGAGCAGCGTCGGCAGCACCCGCTCGAGCGGCTGGCGCTGCAGGTGGTAGAATAGAACTTCGGTCATTCCGATTGCGCGCCCGTTCGCCCGTGTTGGCACCGCCTCAGATTAATCCTCGTAGTGATCCGCGACCAGCCGGTCGAGCAGCCGCACGCCGAAGCCCGATCCCCAGCTCTTGTTGATGTCGGTCTGCGGCGAGCCCAAGCCGGTGCCGGCGATATCGAGATGCGCCCACGGCGTCTTGTCGACGAAGCGCGGCCAGCAGTTGCGCGGCGGTGATCGCGCCGCCGTAGCGCCCGCCGGTGTTCTTCATGTCGGCGAACTTCGAATCGATCTTCTTGTCGTATTCCGGGCCGAGCGGCATCCGCCACACCCTCTCGCCGGTTGCCAGCCCCGCCTTCAGCAGGCGTTCGGACAGCTTGTCGTCGTTGGAGAACAGCCCGGCATATTCCTGCCCGAGCGCCACGATGATGGCGCCGGTCAGTGTCGCCAGATCGACCATGAACTTCGGCTTGAAACGCTTGTTGACGTAGTGCAGCACGTCGGCCAGCACGAGGCGGCCCTCGGCGTCGGTATTGATGATCTCGATCGTCTGCCCCGACATCGTCGTGACGATGTCGCCGGGGCGCTGCGCCTTGCCGTCGGGCATGTTCTCGACGATCCCGATCGCGCCGACCGCATTGACCTTGGCCTTGCGTGCGCGAGCGCGTGCATGAGCCCGACGACGCAGGCCGCGCCCGCCATGTCGCCCTTCATGTCCTCCATGCCCGACGCCGGCTTGATCGAAATGCCGCCGGTATCGAAACAGACGCCCTTGCCGATGAAGGCCACCGGCGGCGCGCTCTTCTTGCCGCCGTTCCAGCGCATGATCACCATCGCGGCTCTCGTGCTCGGACCCCTGCCCGACGCCGAGCAGCGCGTTCATGCCGAGCTTCTTCATCGCGGCAACGTCGAAGATCTCAACGGCCACGCCGACCTTCTTGAGGCGATTGCAGCGGCGCGCGAACTCCTCCGGATACAGCACGTTGGCCGGCTCGTTGACCAGATCGCGCGCCATCACCACGCCCTCGGCGACCGCGTCGCGCGCCGCGACGGGCCTTCTGCACCGGCGCGACGCTTGCGACCGCGATCGCCGATTTTCACCCGTGACGGCGGCTGCTCCTCGTCCTTGCGCTTGGTCTTGTAGCGATCGAATGAATAGGCGCGCAGCCGGATACCAAGCACCAGGTCCGCAACCTGATCGGGCTTCACGGCATCGCCCGGTAGTTCCGCGACGATGGTCGCCTCCGCGGCGTTGGCGATCTTGCCCATGGCCACGCCGCCAAGCTTCAACCACAATTCGGTCTTGAGCTCCTTTGTCTTCCCCACCCCCACGACGACCAAGCGGGGCACGCGGAGCCCGGCGGGCGCGATCAATTCAAGGGTCGAGCCATGCTTCCCCTTGAATTGGGCGGCTTCCGCCGCGCGTTTGATCAGGTCGCCGCTCGGTTCGAGCAGTTCGCGCGCCGCCGATCCGAACTTCAACTGGTCGTCGCAGAACAGAATCAGAACGCCCTTGGGCGATGCGCTCAGGGGCAGAAGGTCGATGGTCAGAGTGGCGGACATTCCGTGGACCTGCTTTTGGAGGGCGACCGGCCGCGGCCGGCCGAAAAGGCGTCAAACCGACCTCAGATATGGACCGGTCCGGACCTCCATGCCTAGCCCCCCTCACATGGCGGCTGATGGTCGGCGAGAGGGCCGGTTTTGCAGGCCCGGTCCCAAACCCGGGGCGTAACCTTTTGTTGTGCATACTCAATGGGTTTGCCTTGGCGAAGCCATTTTGTTGGCCGATCAATTCCCTCCACGGGACGTGGGCGGACAAACCACGCAAGACGCCGTCGGGGGCAGGGGGCCCGGCGTCTGTGACGGTTGCGCTGGACGGGGGACGGCACGCGCGCATGGGGTCGATCGGGCGCTACATCTTTCGCGCTACACTGGGTGCGTTCCTGGTCGTGCTCATCAGCATTACGACGCTGATGTGGATCACGCAGGCGCTGCGCAATTTCGACCTCATGACCAACCAGGGCCAGAGCATCCTGGTGTTCGTCGGGATCACCGGGCTGATCATCCCCATGCTGGTGATGATCATTGCTCCGATCGCCCTGATGATTGCGGTCGCCCACGTGCTGAGCAAGCTCAGCAACGACTCCGAACTCATCGTCATGAATGCCGCCGGAATGGCGCCCTGGCGCGTGTTCCGCCCGTTTCTGGCGCTCGGAATCCTGGTCTCGTTGTTCGTCGGCTGGCTGAGCTTCTACATCTCGCCGATGTCGCTTCAGGAACTGCGCCGCTGGGCGACGCAGGTGCGGGCGGAGATTGTCACCAGCAATGTGCAGCCGGGCCGTTTCATCGTCATCGACGGCAAGCTCACGCTGCATATCCGCTCGCGTGAACCGAACGGCCAGTTGCTCGGCATCATGGTCGACGACCAGCGCGATGCCAAAGAGCGCGGAACGATTTTTGCCGAGCGGGGCGATCTGCTCAACACCGAGCGCGGCATTTTCTTGTCGCTGTCGAACGGCGCGGTGCATCGGCACGAAAACGGCAAGCGCGATCCGGTGATCGTTCGCTTCAAGGAATACGCCTTCGACTTGTCGCGTCTGTCCCCGAACACCGGACCGGTGACGTTCGCAATTCACGAACGATCGATCCGGAGATCTGATCAACCCGCGCGCCGACGATCCGACGTTCAAGCGGCTCCCGGGAGCGTTCCGCGCCGAGTTGCATGACCGAATCACGATGCCGCTTTACCCGCTGGCATTCCTGCTGGTCACGTTCGCCTTCTTGGGGACACCGCGCACGACGCGTCAGAGCCGCGCGGCCTCGCTGGCGGGCGCGATTGCGGTGGTGGCGCTGGTGCGCGGGCTGGGCTTCGTCGGGACGATTTCCGGCTCGCAGTCCCCCCTTGCCCTGGCCGTGCCGTATATCGGGTTGGCGGCGGCCTTCTTGCTCGGTGCGGTGGCCATCCACCGCGGCGCGGCGCTGGAGCCTCCGGCGATCTTCACCAATTTGGCGAACGCCATCGCGGACGCTGTCAAACGGCGAACCGCAGCCGCCGCGGGGCAGCATCCATGATGCCCGGCACCCTCACCCGCTATTTTGGCATGCGATTCTTCAGCGTGGTCGCGAGCACGTTCCTGAGCCTGTTCGCGCTGATCGTGATGATCGATTTCATCGAACTGTTGCGGCGTCACGGCGACGTCAAGGATGTGTCGGCCTTTGCGGTGGCGCAAATCGCGCTGTACCGGGCTCCCTCACATCACTGAGCGCATCATGCCATTCACCGTTCTGGTCGGCGCGATGGTCTGCTACCTGAGCCTGTCGCGCCGGCTGGAACTCGTGGTGGCGCGCTCAGCCGGCATGTCAGCCTGGCAGTTCATCGCGCCTGCCATCGTGATCGCGCTGCTGATCGGGATCGGCGTGACCACGGTCTACAACCCGATCTCCGCGAACTTCGCGAACGATCGGAACAGCTCGAAGCCGAGCTGTCGAGCAGCGACAAGCGAGACCTGTTGCGGGCGTCGGCATGACGGTTTCTGGCTGCGCCAGCGCAACGAGGACGGACAGTCGATCATCAATGCCGGCAGCAGCCGCCAACAGGGCGTTGAGTTGTCCGACGTGAGCATCTTCACCCTCGACCATGCCGACGGCCATTCCTCAGCCGATCGAGGCCAAGCGCGCGACGCTGCGAGCCCGGCTACTGGCGGCTCGAGGATGCCCGCGTTTACGCGGGCGGACGCCGCCGCAGCGAGCGCGACATCCTACGATCTCAAGACCAACCTCACGCCGGCGCAGGTCAGCGAAAGCTTCGCGACGCCGGAGACTGTGCCGTTCTGGCAACTGTCGTCGCTAATCGACCTGGCCGAGAACGCCGGCCTCGCCGCCGCCGGCTACCGCCTGCAGTACTATCAGCTTTTGGCGCTGCCCTTCTACCTGGTCGCCATGGTGCTTCTGGCCGCGGCGGTCAGTCTGCGGTTGTTCCGTTTGGGCGGCGTACAGAAGATGGTCTTAGGCGGCGTCGTGGCGGGCTTTCTGCTTTATGTATTGTCCAAGGTGAGCGGAGATTTGAGCAAGGCGAGCCTGCTGGCTCCGGCCGTGGCGGCGATGTTGCCTGCCATCGTGGGTGGGCGTGATGGGCTTTTTGGCGCTTCTGTATCAGGAGGACGGGTGATGCGTTTCCCGCCCTGCCGAGGACGAGCGTTGTCGCGTGGGCGCCTTTCTGGCGCGCTGCCTGCATTGGCAGCGTGCTGGCCGTTTATGCCGCCAGCATCCTCGACGGCGGGTTTTCCGTTGCCCAAGGCCAGCTGGTCACGTTCCCGAAACGGCCGAAGGCCAAACCGGCCGTAGCGGCATCGCCGCCCCCGCGCCTGCGAAGCCCTCAGGCTCCGAGCAGATGCTCGTGCGCGCCAACGAGATCAATTACGACTACGCCAACGAGCGGGTGTCCGCCGTCGGCAACGTGCAGATCTACTATTCCGGCGCGACGCTCGAAGCCGACAAGGTCATCTACGACCAGAAGACCAAGCGGCTGCACGCGCGAAGGCAACGTCACGCTGACCGAAACGAACGGTCGGATCACCTACGGCGAGATCATCGATCTCAGCGACGATTTCCGCGACGGCTTCGTCGACTCGCTGCGCCTCGACGCGCCCGATCAGACGCGCATGGCCGCGACCCGCGCGGACCGGACCGACGGCAACTTCACGGTCCTGCAAGGCGGCGTGTACACCGCGTGCGAAGCATGCGCCGACGACCCGAGGAAGCCGCCCAAGTGGCAGGTGAAGGCGGCCCGCATCATCCATCATCAAGGCGAGAAGACGATCTACTTCGAAGATGCGCGCCTGGAATTCTTCGGCGTGCCGCTCGCCTATGTGCCGTTCTTCTCGACGCCCGACCCGAGCGCCAAGCGCAAGACCGGCGTGCTGGTACCGACCCTCACCACAAGCTCGCGCTATGGCGTGGCGGTGTCGGTTCCCTACTACTGGGCGCTCGCGCCGAATTACGATTTTACGCTCACGCCCAAGGTCACCACCCGGCAGGGTCCGCTGGTCCAGGGCGAGTGGCGTCACCGCCTGTTGAACGGCTCCTACACCATCCGCGCGTCCGGCATCTTCCAGCTCGACAAGGATGCCTTCGCCGGCACGCCCGGCCATCAGGAATGGCGCGGCGACATCAACACCACCGGCCAGTTCCGCATCACCGACCGATGGTCCTGGGGTTGGGACGGCACGATTATTTCCGACAAGTCCTATTATCAGGACTACGGCTTCTTCAAATACGCGGCCACCGACCTGCTGCGATCGACGCCCGACCACGTGATGTCGCAGGCGTATCTGCAGGGACGCGGCGCGAGAAGCTTCTTTGATATCCGCGCGCTGTACTTCTACGGGTTCACGAGCGTCGACGATCCGAAGCACAGCCCGATCGTCCATCCGGTCGTCAACCACGAATACGTGTTCGGCCAGCCGGTGCTGGGCGGCGAGTTGTCCGCCCGCAGCAACCTGACCAGCATCAGCCGGCAGGGCCCCGACTTCGAAGCCATCACGGCTGCGGCGGCCGCCGGCCAATTCTGCACGATCACCAGCGCCG